>NZ_BMQA01000009.1 GCF_014647875.1 Streptomyces brasiliensis
ACCTACGGGTGGCTGATGTTCCACCGCCGCCTGGCCCGTGACTACGAAACCCTGCCCGCCTGCTCCGAAGCCATGATCCACCTCGCCATGACCGACCTGATGGCCCGCCGCCTGACCAACGAAGCCACCATCTCCTGGCGCGACCCGACACCCCGGGATTAAACACCTATTCCAGGATGAAACATCGGGAGAAAACGACCTCTAAGGACTCTCCTCCGGAAATCCCCGAAGCGCTATCTGCACGGCATGCCAAACGGCGATCCCACCTAGGCTGCCGTCGCTCGCATTACCTCGATGGCCTCTGGGACGCCCGACACCACGATGTCGGGCCGGTGGAGGCCATCGAGCCAGGTACGGCCGTTGGACACCCAAGCCGTGCGGAGCCCCGCCACGCTGCCCCCATGCACGTCCGTCTCGGGACCGTCCCCGACCATCCACCCTCCAGCGTCCAGTCGGGCACCGCACAGGGCGGCGGCAGCCTCAAAGTGTTCGTACGCCGGCTTCCGGGAGCCGATCTCCTCCGAGACGCAGATGCCATCGAAGAGGAACGCGAGCCCGGTCGCAGTGAGCTTGGCCCGCTGGACATCCCCTGCTCCGTTCGTTGCAATGCCGAGTGTCCACCCACCGCGGCGCAGATCTTCGAGACTCTCCCGAACCCCCGGAAAGCGCACTGACCGAGCGATACCTTCGACGTACCCGTGCCAGAGGTCGCCCGGATCATCACTGAGCCCGAATGCTTCCCGCAGGTCCACGAAGTCCGAGGGGTAGGCCCGCTCCCGGAGTCGCTCGCAGATGAGAGACTCCGCCTCTGGGAGCAGACGCCTTGAGCGCACGAAAACCCGTGCCCAGTCCTCCAGGCCCCCGCGTCGGTCTATCAGGGTGTTGTCTAGGTCGAAAAGCGCCAACACGGAGCGACGGTACGCGATGGGCGCGCCGTGTCAGTTTCCGTCTCATTCATGGCCGTACGTGCCCGTTCACGGCCGCACTCGACCCACCTTCGCCGTACGGATATACAGGCGCCGACGACTCCGGATCATGCTCTGACCAGCACGAACAGTCCTTACCGGCACGATCGGACCTCGCTGAAGGGAAGGCTGCTGTCGTCGTGAGCCGTCGCGGGGGTGGTGCCTCATTTCATGAAGTGCGGCACCATCCAGTGCCACGTGCCCCATGGTGCCCGAACGCGTCGAGGACCGCCTGCGCGTCGCCCACCGCCACCACCTTCGGCTGCCGACCCACTGCGGTCCGGTGCACCGCTAGGCGACAGCTGATCAGCAGAGCAGGCGGAGGGTGACGGCCGCCCCCTGCGTCGCGTTGTGGGCGTGGGCGGTGCCGCCGTGGGCGGTGGCCACCGCGTATACGAAGGCGAGTCCCAGGCCGGATCCGTCGCTGGTGCGGCTGGGCTCGGCGCGGGCGAAGCGGTTGAACGCCCGCGGCAGGAACTCCGGCGGGAAGCCGGGGCCCTCGTCCGTGACGCACATGCTCAGCACGCTCTCGTGGACGGTCGCCGTTACGCGAACTGTGCCGTGTCCGTGCCGCAGGGCGTTGTCGACAAGATTGCGGATGGCGGGTTGCAGCCACCGGACGTCGACGTCGACGATCACACGGTCGGTGTCGACGGTCACAGCACGCCCGGTCTGCTCCGCAGTGCGTAGGTGAGGGGCGACAGCGGCGTCGAGGAGGTCGGCGAGGTGCGCGGGAGCGCGGGTGATGTGGCCTGTGCTGCCGAGTTCTTCCAGGTCCAGCAGCGCGTTGGCGAGGTCGATCAGGCGCTGGACCTCGGCGTCCACGGAGCGCAGGGTCTCGGTGAGTTCCCCCGCCGAGCGGGGGCGGTGCAGGGCGACGTCGAGTTCGGCGCGCATCAGGGTGAGCGGGGTGCGTAGTTCGTGGCTGGCGTCCGCGACGAAGCGGCGTTCGCGTTCGGCAGACGCTTCCAGGCGATCGAGCATGTGGTTGAGGGTGTGGCCGAGGCGGGTGATCTCGTCGTCGCGGTCGGCGGGCACGTCCAGGCGTAGGTGCTGGGTGCCGTCGGCGAGGGTGGCGGCTCCGCTGCGGTAACGCTCGACGGGACGCAGGGCGGCGCGGGCGGTGCGGTAGCCGACGTAGGAGGCGGCGATGAGGGTCAGGCCGGAGGCGATAGCCAGCTGGGCGAGGAGTTCGCGCAATGCTTCGTCGCGGTGGCCGCGTCGGACGGCGGTGATCACGATCCGCCTGTGGCCGCCGGCCGTGACACGCGTGGCCTGCAGACGCAAGGGATAGGAGGTGATCGGCAGCAGGGAGCCGACGTCACGCCGGATCGTGGCTCCGCGTGCGACGGAGTCCACTTCGGCCGCAGTGAGCAGCACCTGGTGGCGGAGGGAGTCGCTGGAGTTCAGAACCCGGCCGTGCGCGTCGAGGACCTGCTGCAGACTGCAGCGGGGGCCGGGAGGCAGTTGCGCTTGGTTGCGTACGGCACGGTCGAGACTGCGCTGGCAGGTGGTCAGGTCGTCGTTCAGTTGCTGGTCCAGCGCGGTTCTGACCCGCCAGTAGACCAGCCCCGCTGCGCCCGCCAGGACCAGCGACATGGTGATGGCCACGGCCAGCACGAGGCGCGTGACCACGGGCAGCCGCTGAAACCGCGGCATCAGCCGGCCGTGCAGGCTCACTGGGCGGGCTCCAGCCGATACCCGCGTCCGCGCAGCGTGGTGATCGTCGTACGGCCGAAGGCCCGGTCGACCTTGGCACGCACCTTGGAGACGTGCACGTCGATGGCGTTGCTGCGCAGGTCGGCCTCGCCATCCCACACCTCCTCCAGCAGCCGCAGGCGGGACACCACGCATCCCGCGTTCTCCATCAGCACCCGCAGCACGGCGAACTCCCGTCGGGACAGTTCGAGTTCGCTGTCCGCGCGCCAGGCGCGCTGCTGCTCGGGGTCGAGGACGAGGTCGCCGACCTGGAGCCGGCCGGCCGGATCGGGGCGGCGCCGGGATATCGCACGCAACCTTGCCAGCAGCTCCTCCATGGCGAACGGCTTGACCACGTAGTCGTCGGCACCGGCATCCAGTCCGGCGACCCGCTCGTTGATCGCGCCGCGCGCGGTGAGCAGGATCACGGGCACGTCGATGCCCTCGCCGCGCAGCGTCCGGCACACCTCCACGCCGTCCATGCCGGGCAGCATCACGTCCAGAAGTACGGCCTCCAGCCGGGGATCACGAGCGGCAGCGAGCCCGGAGGGTCCGTCGTAGCGGCCCTCGGCGGTGTGTCCCGATTCGGTCAGGTAGCGGACGACCAGATCGCTCAGGCGGGTCTCGTCATCGATGACCAGGCAGTGCATGCCGGGCAGACTAGCCGTCCGCCGGCTGCGGTCAGCCGGCGGGAAAGCTTCATGGTCTGTTCATGTGACATCCCTACCGTCCTTCCGGTCGCGGTGCTCCGCGGACCGCGACCGGTCCGCCGTCCGATGTGCCGTGACGGAAGGGACAGCCATGCACACATGGATGCTCGCCGCCAAGGGCATCACCGACCACATTGCGGTCACCGACCTGATAACCCGCGGCGGTCTCGACGTCATCGCTCTGCTAATCCTGGTCGGTTGGTTCTACCGTCGCCGCCCCAGCCCACCGGCGATGCTGCTGGTGCTGGCCGCACTGAACATCGGCCTGTTTGCCGCGATGAGCACGATCAGCGCCGGCAAGTTCCCCGCCGGGGTCGGGTTCGGCCTGTTCGGAATCCTCTCCCTGGTCCGGTTGCGCAGCGCGGCCTTCACCCTCCGGGATGTCGCCTACACCTTCGTCACCCTGGTGATCGCCCTGTGCACGGGTCTGCCGCAGCGCCAGACCTGGCTCGTCGTCGCGCTGGACGTGGTGGTCCTGGTGGCGGTGCTCGTGGTCGACGACCCCAAGTCGTACGAGCCGCCGACCCGGACGGTGAAGCTCACCCTCGACCGGATCTACCCGGACCCCTCCGCGATCGCCCAGGATGTGGCCTTCCGCTTCGGTCAGGCACCGCTGTCCGTGGTCGTGGACGAGGTCGACTATGTCCGCGAGACCACCCGGGTCTCCGCCCGCTACCCCGCCCAGCCCCAGGAGCCCGCCATCGCTTCGGACCCCGAGCCGCGTGAGCCGGCGGTGGTGTGATGAGCCTTGGCTTCTCCCTCGCGGCCGGGCTGGGGCTGGGAGAGCTGCGCGGCGCAACGCTCGCCGAGGTGGACGCAGCCGCAGCTCTCCAGCACCGTGTCGACCGCAAGTACCTGGTCCCGCTCGACCGTGCTCGCCGCCTCATCGCCTGCCTCACCGACAGCCACCACGTCCTCGACCTCGGCGGCCGGCGTACGACGCGCTACCTCAGCACCTACTTCGACACCCCGGAGCTGGGTGCCTGGCGCGCCCACGTCCAAAGGCGCCGCCGCCGCTGGAAGGTCCGCACCCGCCTGTACGCGGAGGACGGTCTGTGCCGGGTGGAGGTGAAGACGAAGGACGGCCGCGGCGCCACGGTCAAGCACGCCCTGAGGGTCCCGGCCAGCCAGTACGGCGAACTGACCACGCGGGCAGAGCAGTTCGTCGACGAGGTGCTGGACGGGGCCGGCATCCCCGTCAGGGCCAAGGAACTGTCTGCCGCCGCCGAGGTCCGTTACGTCCGCGCAGCCCTTGCCGACCTCGACCACGGCAGCCGCGTCACCCTCGACGGAACCCTCAGCTGTCATCGCGACGACCGCACCGCCGCGCTCGACCCCGGACATGTCCTGATCGAGACCAAGGGCGGCGCACAACTCGCACCCGCCGACCGCCGGCTGCTCGGCATGGGCGCCCGGCCGGTCTCGCTCAGCAAATACATCGTCGGCCAGTCCCTGCTCACCCCGGGCCTGCCCGACAACGACGTACGCCGCCTCGCCCGCACCCACTTCACCACCGAGGCGAACCCGGCACCGCTCCACGAAAGGATCCCCGCCGCATGAACGTCCTGCGCGGCATCAAATGGCCCTACGCCCTGATCGCGGTACTCGCGGTTGCGGCCGTCGCCGTCGGCGTGCTGCGACCGCAGCTGGTCACGGCCGCCACCCCCACCTCCGCGAAGAAAAAGCCCGGCGCGACGGAAAGAATCAAGCAAGACCCGCCGCCCACGCTCTTCACCGACGCAGAGATCGCCACGATCGGTAAGAAGGCAGACGCCCAGCGCAAGAAGGCCGACGCCCTCTTCGCCCAGTGGGAGAAGGCGCACGGCACCACCCGCGACGACAAGGCATTCGCTGCCTGGGCTGCCCAGCAGGTACCCGCCCCGCCCACGGCGGCACAGCGCACCGCCGAACTCCATCAGGACCAGCAACTCGCCAAGTCCCGCACTGCAGCCGGGAAAAAGGCCGCCACCTGGCTGGAGCTCCACGGCAAGAAGGACATCTGGAAGCTCTACCTCCACGACCAGCGCGAACTGATCCCCGCCCAGCAGGGCACGGCTGAGAAGGCACAACTCAAGGCGGCACTGAAGCTGGCCAAAACGATCTGCGACCAGGTGGCGGCCAAGGACAAGCAGCCGGCCCCCTACGTCCTGGATCCCACCTTGCGCCCGGACAAGCACATCAAGCCCGGTACCAAGGGCCCGTACTCCTACCCCTCCCGGCACGCCACCCGCTCTGCCGCCGCAGTCACCTACCTCAGCGCCCTCTCCCCGCACCGCGTCGCAGACTACGAGTGGATGCAGGCCGAGGTCCTCTACTCCCGCCTCTACATGGCGGGGCACGTGACCAGCGACCTCACCGCCGGCACCCTCCTCGGTAACCTGATCGGCGACTACGAACTCGCCGTCAGCAGGCGCTGAGACCCGCCGTCGTGCTGTGCGCCGTCTACTGTGCCGGCTTCACCCTGCGGTGACCGCGCCGTACGACGGTAAGTACCGGGCCGAGCGCAAGGATGACGCCGAGAACGGCGTAGCCGTGGCTCAGGGTGGTGAGGGCGGCGACCGCTGCGACCAGCAACGGGCCGCCCGCATCGCCGAGTTCGCGGCCCAGTTCGGCAGCGCCCATGGTCTGGCCGAGACGCTCGGCCTGGGTGGCGGCGGCCAGGGCGGCGAAGCCGAGCGGGGTGATCAGACCGGTCCCCACGCCGATCAGGGTGGCGCCGACGAGGACGCCGGTCAGGCCCGGCAGCATCGCGCACCCCAGCCCGGCGGCGGTCAGCAGCAGTCCCGCCGCGATGCCGGACCGGGCCGTCAGGCGGCCATCGTCCAGTGCCCGTCCAGCGCGCGGCTGGATCACCGCCGCGCAGGCGGCCAGCACCGACACGGCGGCACCGGTGGCCACCGTGCCCAGACCTGCTGCCCGGCCCGAGACCGGCAGGAATCCCACCCCGACCGACAAGGCGGCGGTCGCCGCGGCCAGGGCCGATGTCGGGGCGAGGAACGCCGGGTCGGACAGCCGCCGGGCCAGGTCGAGTACCGTCTGCCGGGCCTTGGGCAGCGGTGGTACGACCGGGACGGCGAGTGCGGCCCACACGGCGACTGCCGCCCCGAGCACGGCCAGGACGGCAAACAGCAGGCGCAGGCCCCCAGCCCACACCAGAACCCCGCCGAGCAGCGGGCCGAGGGTGTAGCCGATCGACTTGTAGAAGCCGTAGCTGCCAAAGGCCCGGCCGTGCTTGGCTGCCGGGTTGAGGCGGGCGACTAGGGCGGAGGCCGACGGGGAGAAGGCGGAGGCCGCGGCGCCTTGGCCTAGGCGGGCGGCCCACAGCCAGCCGGGGCTGTCCGCGACGACGTACAGGCCGGATGCGGCGGCGAAGGCGACGAGTCCGCCGAGCAGGCCCTGGAGTCCTAGCCCAGACACCGGGGAACAAGTAACCGGCCGGTAGCTTTTAGGTGTTCACCGCCGTCTCGGCCGCCTGCTCGTCGTGCTCGCGCAGCATCCGCATCACGGTCGCAGGCGAGGGGTGTTGCCCCTTCTTCGCGCCGGTGGTGATGACGAGCCGCTTGGCGATGTCGCGCAGGCTCATCTCCTGGTCGCGCAGGTGGAGGGCCATGGAAAGCATGTCGCCGTCGGTGACCCCGGCGCCGCCGATGGTCTTGCCGCGCTTCCGCGCGCTCTCGTGGCCTTCGAGGGTGCGGTCGCGGATGTACTCGCGCTCCATGCCGGACATGGCCGCGAGTACGGTGAAGACGATGCCGGACGGGTCGTGCGAGCCCTTCAGCTCTCCGGTGAGGAACTCCAGGCCGACGTCGCTCGCCTTCAGCTCCTCGGCGAGCATGGCGAGTTCGATGCCGCGGCCGAGGCGCTTGTGCTCGTGCACGACGAGGGTGACGGCGACACCGGAGGAGCGGATCTCCCCGGCCAGCTTCACAGCGGCCTCCAGCTCGGGACGCCGGGTGGCGCGGGTGGAGATCTTCTCCGAGAAGACCCGGGTGACCCCGGCCTCGGCGAGGGAGTCGAGTTGTGCGTCGAGGGACTGCCGGGCGGTCGAGGCGCGGGCATAGCCGAGGCGGACGTGTCCGACCAGCTCGGCGCCGGCGCGCACGGGCCGGGGCAGTTCGGTCCATGCCGAGCCCGGCTTACGTACGGCGGGGGTCGGCACGCTCAACGCCTTGGCGAGTTGGGGCACCAGGCGGAAGCGGGCGGTGTGGTACTGGATGGCCACCTTGCCCTTGCCGGTCCGGCACGGGGAACCCGCCGGGGCGGCGCAGGTGGACATCGGGCAGTCGTGCGATTCCACACGCTTGAAGTCGTCGCTCACGACCCCGGACTGTTTCATGAGGGTGTTTCAGATGTCCAGTCGTTTGCAACAACTCATGAAACATGATCGCCGCAGGTGGCCGACGACCCGGCTGGGTGTTTCATGAGCGACCACCTATGAAACAGCGAAAGGGGCCGTCCGGGGCTGCCAAAGCCGACATGATCTGAGAACACAACAGGACATGGAGAGTTCCGGGGTGACTGTGCGCGCAGACATGACTATCCAAGACCGCTACCAGTTGCAGCACCTGCTGGGTGCGGGAGGCTTCGGGCAGGTCTGGAAGGCGACGGACCAAACTCTTGAACGTGAGGTAGCGGTCAAGTTCGCTATCGCCATCGCTGATGATCCGCAGGCGGTCGCCCGTTTCACGGCTGAAGCCCGCAAACTCGCCAGGCTACGTCACCGCGGGATCGTCACCGTTCACGATGCCGGAACCGTCGTCGCCGATAGTGGCCATCAGATCCCGTACCTAGTGATGGAGCTCCTGGACGGTACAACCTGGCAGCAGAGCACCTCCATGGAATCGATCGTACGGACGGGGGCGAGCCTTGCCGACGCACTCGCGCACATGCACGAGAAGGGGATCGTGCACCGGGATATCAAGCCTGCGAACGTCATGATCGGCGCGGATGGGAGTGCCGTGCTGATGGACCTCGGCATAGCCCGGGACTTCGCCGCCCTGACCACGGTCACCGCAGCCGCTTCCCCGGGGACCCTGGCCTATATGGCCCCTGAACAGCTCGCCGGGGAGCCTGCCACCGCTGCTTCCGATGTGTACGCGCTCGGTCTTGTCCTGATCGAGAAGCTCACCGGCAAACGTGGCCCGGCCGCACAGCTCCCCGCCACCGACCGGAACACCCTCACTCCCCACCTCCGCATGCTGCTCGACCGCATGACCGCTCTCGACCCAGCCGAGCGCCCCAGCGCGGCCGAATGCCGAATGCAACTGGCCCAGCCATCGCCCCCTGGTCACCCAGTGCCCGGAGAGCCCACCATGCCGCGGCCGAACGCGGAGAGCCCTGGGCACCGCGCACAGTGGGAGCGGTTCGGCCCTCCGGTGATCGTGTTCGTGCTTCTGAGCCTGTCTTCTGACCTCTGGCGCATCGACTTGGCTGGAGAAGGCGAGGATTGGGCCCTTGCCATCTGGCTTGTGCGTTTCCTTGAGGTGGGTCTGCTCGTGCTTACGGCAGTGCTGACACCGCGTTCTGAGAATGTGACGCGTACGGTCGGCTACCTGTTTGCGTCCTGCAATGCTGTGGGCTTCATCCTGGGCGTAACCCTGGGTCCGGGACCCTCGCTCGCCCACAACCTGCCGCTGTACTGCATAACGATCTTCCTGAGCGTCACGGCGTACTGCTACCGCGACTTCAAGACCCGTCGCATTCGGTTGCGGAGCGAATAGGTCAAAGCGTCTCTCTTGCTGCGGGAGGCTGATCGGCGGTGTCCGCTCGGGGGCGGGGTACGACGGATGCCGGGGCGAAGTTGAGGCGCTTGTCCATGTCGAGGCGGAAGGTGCCGTACGGGTTGACGTTCGACCAGAACAGCGCGGTCAGGCCGCGCCGGTCCTCGTGGTTGAGCTTCTTCGCCCACGCTGGTTCGGCCAGGACGTGCTGAACCAGAAGCGTGTTGACGTGCACGAGTGCGGACTGAAGCAGGTGCAGGGCGAGCATCGACGTCTCGGCGTGCTCCTTGTCCGGGCCGGTCAGGGCGCCGTCCTTGCCGTAGTGGAGCACGGTGTTCGCGCTGTTCCAGTTCTCCACGACCTGGAGCCCGCCGTGGATCTCGCGGCGTAGATCGGGGCTGGCGAGGTAGTCGCACGCGAAGATCGTACGCACGGCGCGGCCGAGTTCTTCGAGGGCCTGGTAGGTGGGGTGCTTGGGGCCACCCCGGGTGAAGCGCCGCAGCACCTGCTCCGCCTCCGCCGTTCCGAGCCGGAGCGCGGTCGCGTACTTCACCATCTGGTCGTACTGCTGCTCGATCAGCTCCCAACGGATCGGCCGCGTCAGCGAGGCGCCGAGCGACGGCCAGCCAGGCGGGGTGTCGTCCGGGCGGTACAGGCGGATGCTGCCGATGTTCTTCAACCGCGGCAGGAGGCGGAAGTTGAGCAGTTCGGTGAACGCGAACCCGACCACCGAGGCGCCGTGCGTATCGACGTAGTTCGACTCGATCTCGGCGTCCGTACAGTGCCGCAACAGGCCCTCGATCATCGCCGCGACCTCGGACGACGAACAACTCTTGAGCTGGGAGTAGATGCAGACGTTCTTCCGCTCGACGTGCCAGTAGATCATCACGCCGTTGCCGCCGTACCGGGCGTGGTACTCGGTCATGAAGTTCGAGGACCAGGACCCGAACTTCTTCGAGTCCGACGCGCACGCGGTGCCGTGACCCCACCATGCGGTGTCGCGGGCGGCGAAGGTGGCGTTCACCAGCCTGGTGACGGCGGCCCGAAGGTTGTCGACGGTGATGAAGTGCCGGCGGACGTGCCGCAGCGCGGCCTCGCTCTCGCCGTGCTCGCCGGTCGCCACGATCGCCCGGATGCCCATGTTCGTGCCCAGAGCGAAGAGGGCCAGTAGCAGGCGGCGCTGGAGAACGTCACGCTCGATGCGCTCGTACGCGGCCACCGAGGAGAACTCCTCGGTGAAGCCGGTGAGAAAGTCGGCGTTCTTCAGCACGTCCAGGAGGTCCAGGACACCCCAGCGGCGTGCGACCTCCTCCTTGAGGGCCGCCAGACCGGTGGCCTCGGCCAGCGGCTCCAGCTTCGGCACGGTCCGCGGCGCGGCTCGGGACCAGCGAACGGACGGTGCAGCGCCGGATCAAACGGCTGATGGAGCTGTCCGGCACCGACAGCCGGATGCAGCTGGCCTGGTACGCAGCCCGCTCCGGCCTGATCGCCCCGTGAGCGTGGCCCCACCCCTTGCTCGAGGCGGGGCCACGCTACGAGTCAGCGGACCTGGTACGCGCGGGTCACGGTCTGCTCGACGGCGGTCCCGTCGACGTCCGTGGCCTGCACCTTCAGCGTCACGAACCCGGCGGTCTTCGGGTTCAGCAGGACGGCGGTGGCTCCGGCGTCACCGGTCAGGCGTACCTGGGCCTGCGTCCAGGTCGCGCCGTCGTCGTACGACGCCGACACCTTGACGTCCTTCAGGTTCGGCGCGGCCAGCCCCTTCGGGTACCGGAAGCCGAGGCCGAGCGTACTGGTGCTCCCCTTCCGAACGCTGTTGTCGAGTGCCAGGTCCAGGTCGTAGTCGATCGACATGACCCCCAGTGCACCGTTGTCCGCGTGCTCGGAGCGGAACGTCCAGGCGCTCTGGACCTTCGTCGAGGTCGTCCACCACGGCTGGTCCCTGACCACCTCGCCGACCAGCGTGTACGTCGCCGGCTCCGGAACCATCGGGAAGTCCACCGACAGCGAGGGCGCCGTCCCGACCAGCTGACCGTCCCGGTACACCGTGAGCTTCTTCGTCTCCAAGAGGCTGACAAAGTTGGACTGCTGGCGAGGCTCCTCGGCCAGCAGCGGGGCGATGTCGACGGTGCCGAGCTCGCCCAGCCTGCGGGTGCCGTGCGCGTTGCCCGCGACGATGGCCGACCTGTACACGCCCTTGTTCCAGTCCATGGAGTACACCTGGCCAGCCTGCAGCCGCTCCGCAGAGGTCTGGACGGCCCCATTGCCCGGCTGCCAGAGCGGGGCACCGGCGACAAGCTCATAGGTCTGCACGCCGGCCGTGACGTACTCCGTCAGCGTCCGCGGCATCGTCGTCCGGACGATCGTCGGGTAGACGAACGCCTGCTTGTCCGACCTCATGACCCGTGCGAAGCCACCCTCGGTGGCCGGCGTCGAGGCGTAGAACCTGTCGTTGACCGTCGCCAGCTCGCTCGGGTCGGTCCGGTACTGCTGGTCGGCCGAGATGCCCTGTTCGGTCTTCATTACCTCGTAGCTGTACGCCGGCATCGCCTTGCCCTGGAACTGCAGCTTGACGTTGCCCTGCGCGGCGAGTGCCGCCAGCTTCGCGCCCTGCTCACCGGACAGCGTCAGCGCCGGGATCGCGGTCTCCGTCCTCGCGTCGACCTTGGTCCCCCACTCGCCCGGTACGTCGCTGTAGATGACGACCGCACCGGCGCCGGCGGCGGCCGCGTTCTGGAGGCTGTAGCCCTCAGCTTCGCGAGCATCTCCTTCTTCGAGCACCGCAAGCCGCTGCAGCGGCTGCTCGACGACAGCCGGTCCGCCTACACCATCCGCCCGGACGGCCGCGCCCTCGTCCACCGGGTCGACCCGACAACGACCGCGCTGCTCGACGCCGCCAAGCGCGCTGGCGAACAGCCCGACCGGGGCTCCTCCAGCACTCATCTACAGCACGCGTACGCCGCGGCGTACGCGCTGCACCAAGACCCGGTACGCGCCTACAGCGAGGCGGTCAAGGCGGTCGAGTCCGCCGCACCCTGGAGCCGAATAACACGAAGGCCACGCTGGGCACGATGCTGCGCGAACTGCGGCAGCACCCGAGGCAGTGGGACGTCACGCTCGCGGGCAAGACTGGCACTGAGGGAGCGGCGACCGTCGAGGCGATGATGTCCCTGCTGTGGACCGGGCAGACCAGCCGCCACGGCAACCTCCAGACCACCCGCGAAGAGACCCCGGCCGAGGCACGCATGGCCGTCGACCTCGCCGTGTCTCTGGTCCGTTGGTTCGCCGACGGCGCCGTACGGCGCCGCTGACCGACCGCGCTCGGTCGGTCGGTGCCCTTTCCGCCCACCGTGGACGACGTGTGGACGATCGCGAGCCGTCTCTAGGTGAATACAGCAGTTTCACCAGGTCAGCGCCTACATTGCTGCGTGATTTTGGGGGGACTGTAAACCTGCTCCCGAGTTCAGTCGTCCCGGGATGACCGAGACGGGGGCTGCCTCGACAACGATCACGAGGCGCGGCGGTTTGCCGCGTCTCGTGGTGTGTGCCCAGTGCAAGGGGCATGGTGTGTGTCCATGGCGCGCAGTGCCTGGGTCCGCCACTTGACGTCGACGGGAACCTGTACTTCGCCGTCGTGCTTGATGCGGTATCCGCTCATATCCAACAGGGCACCACTGCGGACGGCGATGTTTCCCGCCCACCGGGACGCTGCGCTCAGGAGTCGCGCCGATCAGCCGAACGAACGCTGCCGGCCGAGGCGCAGTCGAACGGCGCCGGTCTCGGGGTCACTGTGACCCATGTCTCATCCCGGCCGTGCAGCAGGCGTGGGCGTGTGCACGTCGAGGACGGGTGACAGGAAGGGAGGAGAGCGTGTGGAGACGGACTTCGAAGGCTTTGTCGCCGCTCGGGCCGGCGCCTTGTTCCGTGGGGCACTGGTGCTGACCGGGAACCGGGAGGCAGCCGAGGACCTGGTCCAGGAGACGCTGGAGCGGGCTTGCCGCAAGTGGCGGAGGATCGCCGTGGCGGACGCTCCGGACGCCTACGTACGGCGGATCATGGTGAACCTTGCCAACGACCGCTGGCGCAGGTTCCGCAGGACCGTTCCCGACCGTGGCGACCGGGTCGCCCCGGGGGACGAGTACGGACAGGTCGACAGCCGCGACCAGTTGGTGCGCGCCTTGCAGCAACTGCCCATGAGAATGCGGACGGTGGTGGTGCTGCGCTACTTCCACGACCTCTCCGACGCCGAGATCGCGGCCGACCTCGACATCTCGCCGAGCACCGTGCGCTCGCAGCTCGCCCGTGGCATCGACAAGCTCAGAAGCCAGATCCCCGCGCTCTCCAGCCCCTCATCACGGCAGCCCACGGAAGGAGTCCGATGACTTCCCACGACTCACGACCCTTCGACGGCGCCGGTCGCACATCCTTCGAAGAGGAACTGGTGAACGCCATGAACGCCTTCGCGAACTCCACCGAAACGCCGGACTTCGACGCGCCCAGTATGGTCCGCCGGTCGCGCCGCAGGCGGACCACAGTCATCGCCGCCGTAGCCGTGGCTCTGGTCACGGCGGGGGGCGGCAGCGCACTCGCGGCGATGAGCGGCAGCACGACGCACACCGCACGGCCCGCCGCGACGGGCGTCGCGTCCAAGCCCGCCACGATCCGCGTCGTGCCCAGGCCCGCCACGACCAGCGTCGCCCCCAAGCCCACCATCGGCCACGCGCCCACGGGCCATGACGCGACCACCGTGCTGGTCGCCGAGAAGGGGGTGAAGATCCCCATCGACTTCTCCGGCCTGAGCCGGTCGGCGGCCGAGCAGCGGATCCTGAAGGAGGGGTTCAAGCCGGGCACGGTCGCCAATGCGGCCCGCAAGGGCTGCACCCCGGGAACGGTGGTCGGCGTGAGCCCGCACAGCCCGACGGCCGTGCATCGGGGTGTCGCGATCGACCTCACTCTCTGCTCCCGCTGACCTGAGACACCTCCGCTCCGCCCGGTAGCACTGCCGGGCGGAGCGGAGTCGCGGGCGAGCCCGGGGCCGCGCACCGGGATCGATGCGCACGTGGGTGGCTCGGCCGGTGGCTCGAGGGCCTCGCCGTACCTAGCGAGGAACGTCTCATGCCCGACCCGGTCGTACTCCGCAATTGCTTGGAGGATCCCCGCGCGCGCGTGAAAGCCGCTGAGGCGGGGACTGATCGATCAAGCCGTCATACCCTCCAGAGAGCCCTGTGGGGCAAGGGCGGGGCGAAAGCAGTGGTGTCCACACGTAAGCGCTAGTCACGGCGTATTACGCGCGCGGTCTGTAAATCTGCCGGCTCAGCCTTCCCAGGTTCGAATCCTGGCGCCGCCACGTTGAGGGAGACCCCCTCTGACCAGGTTATTTGTCTGGTCAGAGGGGGTCTCTCGTTGGCTCTCCCTGTTCGATGCTCCCAATCGGTGATCCACAGGCGGAGCTTGCGTGCGGCCTCGGGGATCGTGATGAACACCTCGTGCCTCATGCCGGGTCAGGTTCTCCGCCAGCTCGCGGCGCCGCTTCTGTACCTCGTTCGTGGTGACCCCGAAGACAGGTCCACGTCGACTTCCACGCCGCATTCGGCGATGCGGATCGGGCCGAGAGTGGAGGCGCCTGCCTCGCCCATCTCCTTGATGGCGCCTCGCAGCGCGGGCACCCCCAGGTCACGCAGTGCCTTGACCGCGATGGGCTCGCCCTCGCTGGAGCGAAGGTCGTCGGGGAGCGCCCGCACCTTGTTGACGACTGAGGCGTGGCAACGCGCTAGGGACGCAGACGCTGTTCCTCCAGGCGTCCCCTGACAGCGTCAAGTTCAAGGGAACCCGCTGGTAACGGAGAGCGAACGGAGCCCGATGCACATCTGCCGGCTCAGCCCTCAGGATCCCCGCGCGCGTGATCTCGGAAGGGGCCATGAGCGACACCGTAGATCAGGGCACTGACAACGAGGCCGTGCTCTGGTCCCGCAGGCGTCCTCCCAACCAAGGCCGGAAGACGGAGAATCGCAGGCTCAGGCGGGGCCACCGTGCCCGGCAGGCGTGGTCGCGGATGAAAGTGACCCTCCACCAGGACGGTGAGCTGCGCCCCGGCGGATCTGCGCGACGGAGGTGTCAGGAATAGCCTGGAATTCCCTTCGCCGCGCGGGACGCGAAACAGGGAGATAAAGCCATGCCCTGGAATCTCAACGGCACGTACCTGGAGAGCTGCAACTGTGACGTGGTGTGCCCCTGCACCACCTCGGGCCTCACCGCACCGGCCGACCACGAGCGCTGCCAGGTGACCTTCGCCTTCCACGTGGACAGCGGGAACGTGGACGGCGCGGACGTCTCCGACCGCAGCGTCGCCGTCTTCATCGACGCGCCCCGGGTGATGGCCGAGGGCGGCTGGCAGGTGGCGCTGTACATCGACGCTTCGGCCGACGACGGCCAGGCGGACGCGCTGGGCAAGGTCTTCTCCGGCCAGGCCGGCGGGCCGATGGCGGCGCTCACTCCGCTCATCGGCGAGGTCCTCGGCGTGGAGCGCGCCCCCATCGACTACCGCGACGACGGCCGCCGCCACGCCGTGCGGGTGGGCGACGCCATCGACATCGAAATCGAGGACCAGGTCGCCCCGCAGTTCGGCGAGGACGGTCCGGTCATGGGCCTGACCGGCATGTTCCACCCGGCGAACAGCACGCTGACGATCGCCCGGTCCACCCGGGCCACGGGCGACGGCGTGTACGGCCGATCCTGGGACTTCACCGGCGGCAACGGACACTCGGCGCCGTTCACGTGGTCCGCGTGACCGGTGGGCCGGCCGCCGTCCGCGGGAAGGCGGGCCCCGCCGGGTTGCTGCTGGTCGCGGCAGCTGCCGCCTGGGTCTGGGTGGTAACGCGCTGGGGCGGCATGCAGGCGATGCCCGGCACCATGGGCTTGGGCCTGCCCGCTTTCCTGGCCGTGTGGACGCTGATGATGGCTGCGATGATGCTGCCCGCCACGTCGCTCGTCGCCGCGCTGTACGCGCGCACCATCACCGCGCATCGGGCATCGCGCATGGTCGTCTTCACCGTCGCCTACCTGCTCGTCTGGGCTGCGGCCGGGCTGCCGGGGTACGCGCTGGCCGTTGGCCTGGACCGGGCGGCGAGCCTCCCCGCCGCGGCGGGGACCGCAGTGGCCGCGGCTGTGTTCGCGGTCAGCGGCGTCTACCAACTCACGCCCGTAAAGGACCGCTGCCTGGCGAGGTGCCGCTCGCCGATCGGGCTGATGCTGCGCTACGCCTCGTATCCGGGGCCCTCGCGCGATCTGCGTGCCGGAGCCCACCACGGGGCCTTCTGCCTGGGCTGCTGCTGGTCGCTGATGGTGCTGCTGGCGGCGTTCGGTGTGATGAACCTGTGGGCCATGGTGGTCCTGGCCTTTGTGATCACCACTGAGAAGCTCGCTCCGGTCGGCCGTCTGGTGGCCCGTGTCGTGGGGATCGCCTCGATCGCCCTGGCCGTCGCCGTCTTCTGGGTCCCGGCGCTGGCTCCGGGCCTCACCGGTGCGGGTATGGCCGGTATGTGACAACAGGCCGTCTCCGCCAGTGGATCACGGGCGGGCGCGGGAGTCCTGGGATCGGCGGCGGAGATCCTGGCAACCGTGAACACGGCGAGCGTGGTCAGCGGCGATGCGACGACCGCCCTGATCGACCGTCAGCAGGGATGGTGGTTCGGCTTGTCCTGCCACGCCTGGTAGGCCTCGGCGCCCAGCTCGGGGAACATCTGCTGATGCTGATGCTCCGTTGGTCCGGAGGCCGCTGGAAGTCCTCGTACTGGAAGTCGTCGCTGAACCTGATCTCCTCGGTGGCTTTCCAGCCACAGCTGAAGTGGACGGCGTCGATTCGCGCCCAGTAGATAGCGCTCATGCACATGGGACAGGGCGCGCCGCTGGTGTAGATCGAGAGTGGCACGAGGGGCGTGTCCACATCGTTTCAAGTCACCTGACAATTCAGTAAGAAGGCTGTGGGAAAGAGCAAAAAATCCCTCATGAATTGCCCTCCCGCCTTTGGGTAAATGAAGAGGGAGCGATAATGGCGATCGTTCATTGGTGGCGCGACGCCCTGCTGGAGGTCCCTGGAGAAGGCCCGGCTCAGGCCGGACGACTCGCGCGTCTGCCCGCTCAGCCTTCCCAGGTTCGGGTCCTGGCGCCGCCACATTGGGGAAGACCCCCTTTCATCTGCGGAGACGCAGACTGGAGGGGGTCTTTTCGTGTTCTCGGAGGGAGCGGGGTCCACTGCCGCGGCCCAGGCATCCAGGCGCGCAGGGCTCGGCACGTCCTCATACGCTCCGGGGCACACTGACCCCATGTCGTCCCGCCGTAGAACCTGTCCTGTGTGTCGTCGTGAGATCGCCGTCGTCGCGGGGCGGTTCGCGCGGCACGATCCGCCCGGGGCGCGGGAGAGCGGGGAACTCGTGTCTTGCTCCGGTTCGCGAAGGCAGGCGCAACTCGGGGCAGTCCAGCCGTCGTTGGACGGGTACGCCGTGCCGGAATTCCCCGGACAGCTGCCTCTCTTCTAACGGTCGGTGACCAACCTCAGTTCCCCGCCACCGACTTCACCGCCACCGACACCGGCGTCGAACCGCCGATCAGCTCCAGCGTCAGACCGGTCGTCGCCGAGCTGTCCACCAGTTCCGTGAGCACGGCGGCCACGTCCTCGCGCGGGACCGAGCCACGACCCGTGTGGGCTTCCAGGCGTACGAGGCCGGTGCCGGGGTCGTTCGTCAGGGAGCCGGGGCGCAGGATCGTCCAGTCCAGGGCGTCCAGGCCGCTGACGTACGCGTCGGCCTCGCCCTTGGCACGCAGGTACACGTCGAAGACGTCGTCTCCCTTGTGCGCGGGATCCGCGCCCATCGAGGAGACGACCACGAAACGGCGTACGCCGGCGCGTACGGCCGCGTCCGCGAACAGCACCGCCGCGCCCTTGTCCACGGTGTCCTTGCGGGCCGCGCCACTGCCCGGGCCGGCGCCCGCCGCGAACACCGCCGCGTCCGCGCCCTGCAGATACGCCGCCACCTCCTCCACCGAGGCCGACTCAAGGTCGAGCAGGACCGGTTCGGCACCGGCCTCCCGTAGATCGTCGCCCTGTTCGGCCTTGCGGATGATCCCCGCGACCTCGTCCCCGCGCGCGGAGAGCAGCCGCTCCAGCCGCAGCGCGATCTGACCATGACCACCAGCGATGACAATGCGCATGTCTCCGACCGTACGCCCGAAGGACCGCCGTCGCCGTACGGCTTGGGAGTGGCCGCGGAGGTTCGACCAGGGAGTGGTGTTTCAGCGGCGCTCGAACGCGGTTGCGCGCCCCAGGCGTACGCTCCGGGAGCGGCTTTCGTGACTCCGCGGGCGCGCACGGCAGGCGCAAGCGCGCACGCCCAGCGCGCACCACCCTCCGCGCGCACTTCGCCCCGCGTGCGCACCACATGCACGCGCCCGGCGTGCGACCCCCCCGGCGCACGAGTCAGGCGCGCCTACCGGGGCGCACGCGCCCCTCACCGCACCACGAGACGCGCACTCGGTGCGTGGCGCGCACGCCGCCAACCACACCACGCGGCGCGCACCCCACGGCGCACCAGCCGAGGCTGCACACCCACGGTGCACAGCGCACTCCACAGCGCACACGCCACGGCATGTACTCCACGGCTCGCAAGCCCCAGGAAGACGCCCCCTCGCGCGCCGCTCCGCACCCGCCTCCCCCCTGTCTCCCGCCCGCGCCCGACCCCCTCACACCCCCTAGGACAACTCCTTACGTCCCTGCCGCGGCAACCCCAGCTCCGCCGTCGCTGCCGATTTGCAGTACTCCCGTACCGCGCTCGTCCGGGCCACGATCCGCCCCCGGTGGACCACGACCCGGCTGTACGCGAGGGACAGCGCGCCCGCCAGGTGGTCGCCGCGTACGGCGAGGAGTTCGGCGGGGAAGCCGGCCTCCACGCGTACTTCGGGGAGGCCCAGCGCCGCTCGGGCCGCCGTGCTCACCGCGCCGTACGCGTCCTCGGGGCGCAGGCCGTGGCGGGAGGCCAGCAGGTAGGCGGCCTCGAGAGGGTCGCCGCGGCCGACCGGGTTGGAGACGTCCCGCAGCGCACCGCTTCCAGCCGCGACGCGGACGCCGGCCGCCCGCAGCAGCCGTACCGGAGCCGTGCCCCGCCGGTCCGCGCACCCGCAGCCGCCCTGGGGCAGGCACACCACCGTCACGCCGGCCGCCGCGAGCTGGTCGGCGACGCGTGAAGCCGCGTCCGTACGGAGGCGGGCCAGGCCGGCGCACGGGCCGAGGGTCACGCCGGGGCGCAGGCCGCCCGCCATCGCGGCGAGCCGGGACAGCCGGGCCGGATCGGTGGCGTCCGTGTGCAGGTCGACGGGACACCCGTGCTCGGAGGCCACCTCCAGGACCGCCTCCACATAGCCCGTGGGATCCGGGTCCAGGTCGGGACAGCCACCCACCACCGAGGCGCCCATCTTCACCGCGTCCCGCAGCATCGCGAGGCCGTCGGCCCCGGCAACGCCGGTCAGCACCCGCGGCATCGCCACCGTCGTCAGCTCGGCGAGCTCGCGCAGCGACCGCCGTGCCCGCAGTACGGCGGACAGCGCGCTCAGCCCCTGGACGTCGCCCACGCGCACGTGCGCGCGCAGTGCGGTGGTGCCGTGCCCGAGTTGCAGCAGGGCGGCCTCCGTCGCGCGGCGCTGGACGTCCTCGGGGTCGTACGAGACCGGTCCCTCGCTCGCGGCGGAGAGGGCGGTGTCGGCGTGGGCGTGCGGTTCGGCCGGGGCAGGCAGGAGCAGATAGCCGGTGAGGTCCACGCGTGTGCCGCCGCAACGGGACGGGCCCGGTGCCAGGCTGCCGGCGGTGCCGACCGCCTCGATGCGCGCGCCAGCGAGCCGTACGTCCACGATCCGTCCGTCGGTCAGCCGGGCCCCGCACAGCAGGAGGGCGGCCGCGTCCGACTGCCCCGAGGAACCCGGGGGGTTCGACGACGGAGGGGGCGGCTGCGGCTGGCTGTCGGGCATCGCGCTCCAGGGGATCGGGGGTCCGGCGGGCCGCGGGGGGGAGGGAGGGCTCGGGGACCGTGCACGGGGACGCAAGATCACGCAGAGTGAGTCGAGCCTAGGGTGGCCGGACACGTGCGTCGCGGAGGAGCGCAATAGTCGTACCGGCGTGGTCCCGCCCGGTGGTGAGGCGTGCGGGAGGGGCCCGCGGGGCTGCCGGGGACGGGCGCGGAACGAGCCCGGACGGGCGGTGCGAAACGGATTTGGGTGAACGGCGGCCGAGCGTGTAATGTCTTCATCGCTCGCCCCAATAGCTCAGTCGGCAGAGCGTCTCCATGGTAAGGAGAAGGTCAACGGTTCGATTCCGTTTTGGGGCTCTGGTGTGAGAGGTACCCGCCGCGAGGCGGGACCGATCTCATCAAAGCGGTGTAGCTCAGTCGGTAGAGCAAGCGGCTCATAATCGCTGTGTCACCGGTTCAAGTCCGGTCACCGCTACTGACAGTAGCCGATTGTGGGGTCGGTCCTTCGATCGGCTACTCTTTCTTGCGTTGAACAAGTCTATCCGTTCGTCTTAGGAGCACTCACGTGGCTGCCACCGACGTCCGCCCGAAGATCACGCTGGCCTGCGTGGAGTGCAAGGAGCGGAACTACATCACGAAGAAGAACCGGCGTAACAACCCGGACCGTCTCGAACTGACGAAGTACTGCCCGCGTGACAACAGGCACACGGTGCACCGCGAGACGCGATAACAACAGGCTCGTACCGCGAGGCCGCCCCCTGCAATCCGGGGGCGGCCTCGCGGCGTTTCACCCGCTGGTTCCAGCTAAGTTGTGGGCATTCACAGCAAATTCAGGAGGTACCGGGCCATGGCGCTCGACCAGTCCTTCGTCGGGCGGACCTATCCGCCCACCGAGCCCTACGAGGTGGGCCGGGAGAAGATCCGTGAGTTCGCCGAGGCGGTGGGGGACACCAACCCGGTGTACACCGACACGGAGGCCGCAAAGGCGCTCGGCCACCCCGATGTGATCGCCCCGCCGACCTTCGTGTTCTCGATCACCTTCCGGGCCGCGGGACAGGTCGTCGAGGACCCGCAACTCGGTCTCGACTACAGCCGCGTTGTCCACGGCGACCAGCGGTTCGTGTACGCCCGTCCGGTCCGCGCCGGCGACCGGCTCACGGTCGTCTCGACCATCGAGTCGATCAAGTCCCTTGCGGGAAACGACGTCCTGGACATCCGTGGCGAGGTCCGCGACGAGGCGGGCGAGCACGTGGTGACCGCCTGGACCAAGCTGGTGGCCCGTGCGGCCGAGGAGGCGTGAGGCAGCGATGACGGCGAAGATCGCGTACGACGATGTCGAGGTCGGCACCGAACTCCCGGCGCAGACCTTCCCGGTGACCCGCGCGACGCTGGTGCGCTACGCGGGCGCCTCCGGGGATTTCAACCCGATCCACTGGAACGAGAAGTTCGCCAAGGAGGTGGGCCTGCCGGACGTCATCGCGCACGGCATGTTCACCATGGCCGAGGCGATCCGGGTGGTCACCGACTGGGCCGGCGACCCCGGCGTGGTGGTCGAGTACGGCGTCCGCTTCACCAAGCCGGTCGTCGTCCCGAACGACGACAAGGGTGCCCTGATCGAGGTCGCCGCCAAGGTCGCGGCCAAGCTCGAAGACAACACGGTCCGCGTGGACATCACCGCCACGAGCGACGACAAGAAGGTGCTGGGCATGTCCCGGGCGGTCGTTCGGCTGGCCTGAGCGGCAGGTGGCGGATCGGTAAGGGGCGTTCTCCATTGCGGGGCGCCCCTTACTTGTGTGTGGTCCCCCTGACTTGTGTGGTCCCCGTACGGGCAAGAGCGGCCCCAGGGGCTGACGGGGTTGTCCGAATCTGATCCTGGCCGCGCTTGCGTGTGACTGCGGATGCGCCGTCGGCCTGCCTCGTCGAGCCGATCCGTCACGGAGACGCGGCCAGAAGGATGTCGAATGCGCCGGTTCTCGATCGACGTGAGAGTGAAAGCAGCACATCCCAGGACTCAGGAGCACCCATCGTGACCGTGACCGCGGACATGGCCATCTCCCTCGACGGCTACATCGCCGGCACCGACGTCGCCATCGACAACCCGGGAGGCGACGGCGCCGAGCCGCTCTTCGAGTGGATCCACGATCTGGCGAGCTGGCGCGAGCGCCAGGGCATGACCGGCGGGAAGGAAAACCGCGACTCCGAGCTGATGCGTGAATGGTTCGACGCCACCGGAGCGGTGGTCATGGGCCGGATGATGTACGACACGGGTGAGGAGTTCTGGGGCGACAACCCGCCGTTCCGGGCCCCGGTCTTCGTACTCACCCACCGCCCCCGGCCGACCCTTGTCAAGGAGGGCGGTACCAGCTTCACCTTCGTCACCGACGGCATCCACAGCGCCCTCGACCAGGCGAAGGCCGCCGCCGGCAACAGGAACGTCGACATCGCGGGCGGTGCGAGCACGGTGCAGCAGTACCTCAGGGAGGGGCTCATCGATGAGCTGCAGCTGCACGTGGTGCCCGCGCTCCTCGGAGGGGGGCTGCGGCTCTTCGAAGGACTGGGCGCCGGGCGGCGGTCCCTCGAACCGGTCAGGGTGGCCGACACGCCCCTCGCAACCCACCTGAAATACCGCTTCGTGAAGTGACGGACCAGGCATGGACAAGGTTGGGCCCCGCCGGCCCGCCCGGTGGGGCCCGGCCGCCGACCCGTCATGACCACAGACGAGGAACCGGCGCTACGCGGTCGGTGGAAGGCTTCACGAGAGGAGCGGTCAGATCCGTATTCACGCCGGTCGGAGCCGTCTTCACGCGGCCCGTCTCCGTGCGGGAATGCCCGGTGCGGACATCCCCTCCCGCCGGGGCTTGACCAAGTTAGTGATTGAGTACTAACTTAGTCGCATGGTCAGGATGAGCGCGGAAGAGCGGCGCGAGAGCGTCATCAGTGCGGCGATCGCCGAGTTCGCACAGAGGGGCTACTACGGCACCTCGACCGAGGTGATCGCCAAGCGGGTCGGTGTCTCGCAGCCGTATCTCTTCCGGCTCTTCCCGGGCAAGAAGGCGATCTTCGCAGCGGCTTCGCTGCGCTGCATCGAGGACGTCCGCCGTGTCTTCGCCGAGGCGGCCGACGGCCTGGAGGGCGAGGAGGCGCTCCACGCCATGGCGCAGGCGTACGTCAGTCTGATCCAGGTGGAGCCGGAGCGGCTCCGGATGCAGATGCAGACGTACATCGCGGTCGCGGCCGCAGAGGCGGAAGGCGACCACGAGTTCGGCGAGGCCGTACGGGCCGGCTGGATGAAGCTCTGGGAGACCGTGCATCTGCCGCTGGGGGCGGACGTGAACGAGACGACGACCTTCCTGGCGTACGGCATGCTCGTCAACACCCTCGCGGCCATGGGGTTCCCGCCGGGGCACCAGGTCTGGCAGGGCATGTATCCGTCCGCCCGCGTCACGGGGCGGCTGGAGAAGTAGGGGGTCACGGGGAGGCTGCCTGCCGCCTTTCTGTGCCCGCAGAAGTTAGTAATCGATAACTAATCACTGCTCGTGCATCACGCTCTGGGGGAGCGATGTCACAGGAAACCGCACCGACCACAGAACGCCGCGGGGGAGCCGTCTGGGCCCTCGTCATCACCGGCGTCGCCGGATTCATGGCGGCTCTCGACAACCTCGTCGTCACCACCGCACTGCCGTCCATCCGCGAGGACCTCGGCGGAGCGCTGGACGACCTCGAATGGACCGTGAGCGCCTACACGCTCACCTTTGCCGTCCTGCTGATGTTCGGTGCCGCCCTCGGCGACCGCTTCGGCCGCCGCCGGCTCTTCCTCGCCGGTCTCACCGTCTTCACCGGCGCCTCGGCCGCAGCGGCCATGGCACCCGGCATCGACTCCCTGATCGCCGCCCGCGCGGTCCAGGGCGTCGGCGCGGCGGTGATGATGCCACTGACGCTCACCCTCCTGACGGCCGCCGTGCCGGTCGCCAAGCGCGGGATGGCGTACGGCATCTGGGGCGCCGTCAACGGCCTCGCGGTCGCCTCCGGGCCCCTCATCGGCGGCAGCCTCACCGAGCACGTCTCCTGGCACTGGATCTTCTGGCTGAACGTCCCGCTCGGCCTGGCCGTGCTGCCCCTGGCCCGTCTTCGCCTCGCCGAGTCGTACGGCACCGGCGCGCCGCTCGACGTCCCCGGCACCCTCCTCGCCAGCGGCGGCCTCTTCGGCATCGTCTACGGCCTGGTGCGCGGACCGGCCGACGGCTGGACCGGCTCCCTCGTGCTGACCGGGCTGATCGCGGGCGGATCCCTGCTCGTCGGCTTCGTCCTCTACAGCACCCGCGCCAAGAACCCCATGCTCCCCATGCGCCTCTTCCGCTCCCGCGCCTTCTCCGGGATCAACGCGGCCAGCCTGCTGATGTACCTCGGGATGTTCGGCTCGATCTTCCTGCTCAGCCAGTACATGCAGGGCGTGCTCGGCTACTCGCCCACCGAGGCGGGTCTCAGGATGCTGCCGTGGACCGGCATGCCGATGCTCGTCGCGCCGATCGCGGGGATCCTCTCCGACCGCATCGGCGGCCGCCCGGTCGTCGCCGCCGGCCTGTTCCTGCAGGCCGCCGGACTCGCCTACCTGGCCTCCGTCGCCACGGCCGACGTCTCCTACGCCGCCCAGCTGCCCGGCCTGATCGGCAGCGGCATCGGCATGGCCCTGTACTTCGCCCCGGCGGCCAACCTGGTGATGTCCAGCGTCCGCCCGACGGAGCAGGGCATCGCCTCCGGCGCCAACAACGCCCTGCGCGAGGTCGGCGGCGCGCTCGGCATCGCGGTCATGGCGTCGATCTTCTCGGCACAGGGCGGGTACGAGTCCGCGCAGTCCTTCGTCGACGGCCTGCGGCCCGCGCTCGTCACCGGCGCCGCGGTGGTCGCCCTCGGCGCGCTCGCGACCCTGGCGATCTCGACCCGGCGCCGGGCCGCCACGCTGGTGGCGTCGGGCTCGGTCGAGCAGGAACCGGTTCTGGAGGCCGCCGCTCACTGAGCACCACCGGCTCCTCGAGCAATGGCACGCGCGCGTACGGCCCCGCTCTCCCGGCGGGGCCGTACGCGCGCGTGGGCCGTGTCTCCGCCGGGGCCCCGCGGCAGCCGCACGCACGCGTGCACATGAGGGGGCCCGCGGCCCCACCGCTGCCGGGCCCGTGTTTCCACAGGACCCGCGCCGCCCCGCCGGCGGTGTCCGTGGTGTCTCGTAGTCTTGGGCGCGTGCTGGAACTCCACGACGCTCCCCTCGCCCCGCTGACCACCTTCCGGCTGGGCGGTCCCGCGACCCGGCTGGTCACCGCCGCCACCGACGCCGAGGTGATCGCCGCCGTCCGCGAGGCCGACGACAGCGGTACGCCGCTGCTGGTCATCGGCGGCGGATCGAACCTCGTCATCGGGGACAAGGGCTTCGACGGCACAGCCCTGCGCATCGCCACGCGCGGGTTCGAGCTGGACGGCACCCGGCTCGAGCTGGCCGCCGGCGAGGTGTGGACCGACATCGTCGCGCGCACGGTGGAGGCCGGACTCGCGGGCATCGAGTGCCTCGCCGGCATCCCGGGCTCCGCGGGCGCGACACCGATCCAGAACGTCGGGGCCTACGGCCAGGAGGTCTCCGCCACCATCACCGAGGTCGTCGCCTACGACCGCACCGCGCGCGACACCGTCATGCTGACGAACGCCGAGTGCGCGTTCTCGTACCGCCACAGCCGCTTCAAGGCCGACCCGCAGCGCTACGTCGTCCTGCGCGTCCGCTTCGAGCTGGAGGACGCGGGCGGGCTGTCGGCGCCGGTGAAGTACGCCGAGGCCGCCCGCGCGCTGGGCGTCGAGCCGGGCGACCGGGTGCCGCTCGCCGCCGCCCGTGAGGCCGTCCTGAAGCTGCGGGGCGGGAAGGGCATGGTGCTGGACCCCGAGGACCACGACACCTGGTCGGCCGGGTCGTTCTTCACCAACCCGATCCTCACGCACGAGGAGTTCGCCGCCTTCCACGCGCGCGTGCGCGAGCGCCTGGGCGACGGGGTGGAACCGCCCGCCTATCCCGCGGGCGACGGGCACACCAAGACCTCGGCGGCCTGGCTGATCGACAAGGCGGGCTTCACCAAGGGGTACGGCGCCGGTCCCGCCCGTATCTCCACCAAGCACACCCTCGCCCTCACCAACCGCGGCCGGGCCACGACCGAGGACCTGCTCGCGCTGGCCCGCGAGGTCGTCGCCGGTGTCCGTGAGGCCTTCGGGATCACCCTGGTCAACGAGCCCGTGACGGTTGGCGTCAGCCTCTAGGAGGCCCGGCTTCCGCATACGCCGGCCACCAGGAGCGCGAGCCCGAGGGAACCCCCGGAAACGCGACCCCCTAGTACGCCACCCCCACCCCCCGGCCGACCGTCCCCCGATCGTCGATCATCGCCAGCATCGCGTGGGCCACGTCCGCGCGGGCGATGAAACGGCCCTTGGGCGGAAAGCCCTCGACGACCGTGCGGTACCTGCCGGTGACGGGCTTGTCCTGCAGGCGCGGCGGCCGTACGGACGTCCAGTCCGTGCCGCTGCGCGCCAGCTCGGCCTCCATCTCCCGCAGGTCCGCGTACACGTCCTTGAGCAGCGCCGAGACGACACCCCGCGCGGTGCGGTCGAGGAAGCCGTCGTTCTCCGGCTCGGGGCCGACCGGACCGGCGCTCACCACGAGCAGCCGCCGTACACCCTCCGCCTCCATGGCCGCCAGGACCGTACGGGTCAGCCGGGCCGCGACACCCGCGTCCTTGCGGCTGCGCGCCCCCAGCCCGGACAGCACCGCGTCCCGGCCCGCGACGGCGGGGCGGACGGCCGCCGGGTCGGTCAGGTCGGCGCGGAAGACCTCCAGGCCGGTGCCGGTCACGGTCAGCCGGGCCGGGTCCCGGACGACCGCCGTGACCCTGTGGCCCGCGGCGAGCCCCTGCCGGACGATCTCCTGGCCGATGCCGCCGGTGGCGCCGAAGACGGTGAGGTGCATGGCGTACTCCCGAGCTCCCATGGGTGGGTGAGCGTTCACTCACCCCTCTGGCTCCCAGAGTGGGTAAGCACTCACCCACTCGTCAAGCCCGGTCGGGGCAGCCATGAAATCCTTGGACGCCATGGAGCAGAAACCGGCCCGTGTCCGCATCCTCGACGCCGCCCACGAGCTGATGCTCACCATCGGCCTCGCCCGCGCCACCACCAAGGAGATCGCCAAGGCGGCCGGCTGCTCCGAGGCCGCGCTCTACAAGTACTTCCCGAGCAAGGAGGAACTGTTCGTCCGGGTGCTCGCCGAGCGGCTGCCCCGTCTGACCCCCCTGCTCAGCAGCCTCGCGGCCGAACCCGGGCAGGGCACGCTGGAGGACAACCTCACCGAGATCGCCCGCCAGGCCGCCCTGTTCTACGAGCAGAGTTTCCCGATCGGGGCCTCCCTGTACGCCGAGACCCAGCTGAAGCGGCGTCACGACGAGGCGATGCGGCAGATGGGCTCGGGACCGCACATGCCGATCCGGGGCCTGGACGCCTACCTCCGCGCCGAGCAGAAGGCCGGCCGTGTCCGCCCAGATGCCGACACCTTCGCCGCCGCCTCCCTCCTGCTCGGCGCCTGCGCCCAGCGCGCGTTCGCCTACGATGCAGCGGACACCGGGCAGCGCCCCCCGGTCGACGACTTCGCCCGCCGTATCGCCCGGACCCTGCTGGGCGGAATCTCCGTTGCCGCGGACCACGCCACACCGTGACCCTGAGCGCATGAGGCGTCCCGCATGCGCCTGAGACTGCGCGAGTTCAGGCCCAGGACCGGTCCCCACGAGCACCGCGTCGTCCAGCCGTGGCAGCCGCTGCGCCACACCTCACTGCGCTCCCCGGAACCCATCGGCCTGCTCTTCGGCGACCACGACGGGCTGAACCGGCTCGCGGGCCTGTTCTCGTTCGCCGCCTACTCACGGCACACGATCGTCCACGTGCCGCTGCGCGACGGCGTCCCGCCGGACGAAGGCACCGGCGAACTGGTCGATCTCGTCCTGGCCCACCGCTCCTACGGCCTGCGCCCCAGCAAGTGGCCCGCGCTGCGCCGCACGCTCGGCGGCCCGGGTACCCCGCTCACCGTCCGCACCGACGAGGCCCGCACCGCGCGGGACGCGGCGGCCTGGCGCGAGCGCGGGCCGCGCTCGGACCGCCGGGACGACCTGCGGCACACGACGCACGCCCGCACGCTGGTCCTCCTGGGGGGCCGGGAGGTCTTCGCTGAGGCCGCGATGTCCTTCGCGTACGCGGCGGGCTGGGGGCCGCGCCAGAAGCGGGTCGCCGAGGGACGCCTGGCGTACATGACAGGCCTTCCGCTGGCCGACGCGCCCGGCGGCGGACACCCTGTCGAGGTGCTGGTCTGCTTCAAGCCGTATCCGCCCTACGCGCACTTCAGGCGGCCGGGCGAACGGGCCGGTCTCAGACCACCGGGTGAACGAGCCAGTCGTCGACGCCGGCCAGCAGTTCCGCCCGTACGTCCTCCGGCGCCGCCGACCCCCTGACCGACTGCCGGGCCAGCTCGGCCAGCTCCGCGTCCGTGAAGTCGTGGTGGCGGCGGGCGAGTTCGTACTGCGCGGCCAGCCGGGAGCCGAACAGGAGCGGGTCGTCGGCGCCGAGGGCCATCGGGACACCCGCCTCGAACAGAGTCCGCAGCGGCACGTCCTCCGGCTTCTCGTACACGCCCAGCGCCACGTTCGACGCCGGGCACACCTCGCACGTCACGCCCCGGTCCGCCAGCCGCTTCAGCAGCCGCGGGTCCTCGGCCGCGCGCACCCCGTGCCCGATCCGCGAGGCGTGCAGGTCGTCCAGGCAGTCGCGCACCGACGCCGGACCGGTCAGCTCGCCGCCGTGCGGGGCCGCGAGCAGGCCGCCGTCCCGGGCGATGGCGAACGCCCGGTCGAAGTCCCGCGCCATGCCGCGGCGTTCGTCGTTGGACAGCCCGAAGCCGACCACACCCCGGTCCGCGTACCGCACCGCGAGGCGGGCCAGCGTGCGGGCGTCCAGCGGGTGCTTCATGCGGTTGGCCGCCACCAGGACCCGCATCCCGAGCCCGGTGTCCCGCGAGGCCGTCTCCACCGCGTCCAGGATGATCTCGAGGGCCGGGATGAGCCCGCCCAGCCTGGACGCGTACGAAGTCGGGTCCACCTGGATCTCCAGCCAGCGCGATCCGTCCCGCAGATCCTCCTCCGCGGCCTCCCTGACCAGCCGCTGGATGTCCTCCGGGGCCCGGAGGCAGGAGCGCGCCGCGTCGTACAGCCGCTGGAAGCGGAACCAGCCCCGCTCGTCCGTGGCCCGCAGCTTCGGAGGCTCCCCGCTGGTCAGCGCGTCCGTCAGGACCTCGGGCAGACGCACGCCGTACTTGTCGGCCAGCTCCAGCAGGGTGGTGGGTCGCATCGACCCGGTGAAGTGCAGGTGGAGATGGGCTTTCGGCAGCTCAGAGACATCACGTACACGCTCCATCCCAGGATCCTGCCGCACGTCCCCGCCGACCCGGAAGCGGATTCCCCGAACGTGGTCTTGCTCGCACAAAGGGACGGGGTCACCTACGCCAATCCGTAGGTGACCCCCGTGCCGGAGGCGGACGTCAGTCCCGCGCCTCCGCGAGCAGCTTCTGGATCCGGCTCACGCCCTCGACGAGGTCCTCGTCACCGAGCGCGTACGACAGCCGCAGATAGCCCGGGGTGCCGAAGGCCTCGCCCGGGACGACCGCGACCTCGGCCTCCTCCAGGATCAGCGCGGCCAGCTCGACCGAGTTCTGCGGGCGCTTGCCGCGGATCTCCTTGCCGAGCAGTGCCTTCACCGACGGGTACGCGTAGAACGCGCCCTCGGGCTCCGGGCAGATCACGCCGTCGATCTCGTTGAGCATCCGCACGATCGTCCGGCGGCGCCGGTCGAAGGCCTCGCGCATCTTCGCGACCGCGTCCAGGTCGCCGGAGACGGCGGCCAGGGCGGCGACCTGGGCGACGTTCGAGACGTTCGACGTGGCGTGCGACTGGAGGTTCGTCGCGGCCTTGACGACGTCCTTCGGGCCGATGAGCCAGCCCACACGCCAGCCGGTCATGGCGTACGTCTTCGCCACACCGTTGACCACGATGCACTTGTCGCGCAGCGCGGGCAGGAGCGCCGGCAGCGAGGTGAACTTCGCGTCGCCGTAGACGAGGTGCTCGTAGATCTCGTCCGTCAGGACCCACAGGCCGTGCTCGACGGCCCAGCGGCCGATCGCCTCGGCCTCCTGCTCGGAGTAGACGGCGCCGGTCGGGTTCGAGGGGGAGACGAACAGCACGACCTTCGTCTTCTCCGTGCGCGCGGCCTCCAGCTGCTCCACGCTCACCCGGTAGCCGGTGGTCTCGTCGGCGACGACCGCCACCGGGACACCGCCGGCCAGCCGGATCGACTCCGGGTACGTCGTCCAGTACGGCGCCGGGACGATCACCTCGTCGCCCGGGTCCAGGATCGCGGCGAAGGCCTCGTAGATGGCCTGCTTGCCGCCGTTGGTGACCAGGACCTGCGACGCGTCGACCTCGTAGCCCGAGTCGCGCAGCGTCTTCGCGGCGATCGCGGCCTTCAGCTCCGGCAGACCGCCGGCCGGCGTGTAGCGGTGGTACTTCGGGTTCTTGCAGGCCTCGATCGCGGCTTCGACGATGTAGTCCGGGGTCGGGAAGTCGGGCTCACCGGCGCCGAAGCCGATCACCGGACGCCCGGCGGCCTTGAGGGCCTTGGCCTTGGCGTCCACGGCGAGGGTGGCGGACTCGGAGATCGCGCCGACTCGGGCGGAGACCCGGCGCTCGGTGGGAGGGGTTGCAGCGCTCATGAGCCCATCGTTTCAGACTGGAAATCTCCCCGGCACGCGGGTTTCACAGACTGAACAGCAATGGGTCGGTCCGTGAACAAGCGTCCGGAACCGGCCACCGGCCAGGACGATCTTCCCTACGGAGAGCCTGTGCGGGCACTTTCTGTTCGACGCCGAGCCGCGGACCACGTACACTCTCACCTCGTTGGCCTCCAGCCGCCGTCTTAGGCCGGTGCACACCGAGCACCCGGTCGGATGCGGTACGTTGGGGTACACACAAAGGGTCGTAGCTCAATTGGTAGAGCACTGGTCTCCAAAACCAGCGGTTGGGGGTTCAAGTCCCTCCGGCCCTGCTACACACACCGCCAGGATGTGTGCGCATGTACGTACAGCATTGCACTGCCGTGCGGCTCAAACCGGGCGCGGCACGGCCACGACCCGGGATCAGGTGAGGACGCATGACGGACGCCGTGGGCTCCATCGACACGCCTGATGCGCAGGACGAGGTGGCGGAGTCCAAGAAGAGGACCCGTAAGGGTGGTAAGCGCGCCAAGAAGGGCCCGCTGAAGCGTCTTGCGATCTTCTATCGCCAGATCATCGCGGAACTCCGCAAGGTCGTCTGGCCGGCTCGCAATCAGCTGACGTCGTACACCACCGTGGTGATCTTCTTCGTCGCCATCATGATCGCGCTGGTGACCGTGATTGACTATGGGCTCAACCACGCGGCCAAGTACGTCTTCGGCTGAGCCAAGAGCGAAGGGCGCCGTGGTACCGGCGCCCGTTTTCGCATGTTCCACCCCTATGTATCCAGGAAGAAGCAGCCATCGTGTCTGACGTGTCTGACCCGAACCTGAACGACGCCGTCGAGCGTCGCGAGGACGCAGCCGAGTCCGTGCATGACGAGCTCGACATCGTCGAGGGCGCGGACGAGCAGGACGAACTCGAGGCTGAGGACGCTCAGGCGGGGGAGCCGGCCGAGGAGGCTGCTCTCCAGGTCGTGACCGACGACGAGATCGAGGCGGCCGAGGAAGAGCCGGCCGAGCCTGCGGAGCCCGTCGACCCCGTCCAGGCCCTGCGCGAGGAGCTGCGCTCGCTGCCCGGCGAGTGGTACGTCATCCACACGTACGCCGGCTACGAGAACCGCGTGAAGACCAACCTGGAGCAGCGCGCCGTCTCGCTGAACGTCGAGGACTACATCTTCCAGGCCGAGGTGCCGCAGGAAGAGGTCGTCCAGATCAAGAACGGCGACCGCAAGACGATCAAGCAGAACAAGCTGCCGGGTTACGTCCTGGTCCGCATGGACCTGACCAACGAGTCCTGGGGCGTCGTCCGCAACACCCCCGGCGTCACCGGCTTCGTCGGCAACGCCTACGATCCCTACCCGCTGACCCTGGACGAGATCGTCAAGATGCTCGCCCCGGAGGCGGAGGAGAAGGCCGCCCGCGAGGCCGCCGAGGCCGAGGGCAAGCCCGCGCCGCAGCGCAAGGTCGAGGTCCAGGTGCTGGACTTCGAGGTCGGCGACTCGGTCACCGTCACGGACGGCCCGTTCGCCACGCTCCAGGCCACGATCAACGAGATCAACCCCGATTCCAAGAAGGTCAAGGGCCTGGTGGAGATCTTCGGCCGCGAGACGCCGGTGGAACTCTCCTTCGACCAGATCCAGAAGAACTAGCCGGCACCGGCTTCTTCTGGAACCACCTCTTCCGAGCAGGTCAGACGGGCTCTCGTAGCCAGTCTGACCTGCTCGGTTTTTGGCCGCGCATCTATACCCGTTATCGTTGTGCGGTATGCCTTCATCCGGGACGCGACCCGGGCGGGGGCACACTTCGATCGAAAGGACCCGGAGAGCTATGCCTCCCAAGAAGAAGAAGGTCACGGGGCTCATCAAGCTCCAGATCCAGGCCGGTGCCGCCAACCCGGCTCCGCCGGTCGGCCCCGCGCTGGGTCAGCACGGCGTCAACATCATGGAGTTCTGCAAGGCCTACAACGCCGCGACCGAGTCGCAGCGCGGTTGGGTCATCCCGGTGGAGATCACGGTCTACGAGGACCGTTCCTTCACCTTCATCACCAAGACGCCGCCGGCCGCCAAGATGATCCTCAAGGCCGCGGGCATCGAGAAGGGCTCGGGCGAGCCGCACAAGACCAAGGTCGCCAAGATCACCGAGGCGCAGGTCCGCGAGATCGCCCAGACCAAGCTGCCCGACCTCAACGCCAACGACCTGGACGCCGCCGCGAAGATCATCGCCGGTACCGCGCGCTCCATGGGCGTCACGGTCGAGGGCTGACCTCAACCCCGTAAGCAGAAGAACCGTGGCAGGGCCTGCTCGGCCCGTACACCACGACTCCTTTCAGAACACACAGGAGCAAGTTGTGAGCAAGCGCAGCAAGGCTCTCCGCGCTGCGGACGCCAAGATCGACCGGGAGAAGCTGTACGCCCCGCTCGAGGCCGTCCGTCTCGCCAAGGAGACCTCCACGACCAAGTTCGACGGCACCGTCGAGGTCGCCTTCCGTCTGGGTGTCGACCCGCGCAAGGCCGACCAGATGGTCCGTGGCACCGTGAACCTTCCGCACGGCACCGGTAAGACCGCCCGGGTCCTGGTCTTCGCGACCGGTGACCGTGCCGAGGCCGCGCGTGCCGCGGGCGCCGACATCGTCGGCGCCGACGAGCTGATCGACGAGGTCTCGAAGGGCCGTCTGGACTTCGACGCCGTCGTCGCCACCCCGGACCTCATGGGCAAGGTCGGCCGCCTCGGCCGCGTCCTCGGTCCGCGTGGTCTGATGCCGAACCCGAAGACCGGCACCGTCACCCCCGACGTGGCCAAGGCCGTCAACGACATCAAGGGCGGCAAGATCGAGTTCCGCGTCGACAAGCACTCGAACCTGCACTTCATCATCGGCAAGACGTCGTTCGACGACACCAAGCTGGTGGAGAACTACGGCGCCGCGCTGGAGGAGATCCTCCGTCTGAAGCCGTCCGCCGCCAAGGGTCGCTACATCAAGAAGGCCGCCATCAGCACCACGATGGGCCCCGGCATTCCGGTCGACTCCAACCGCACCCGCAACCTCCTCGTCGAGGAGGACCCGGCCGCCGTCTGAGCCGTGCGCTCACTCCGGTAGCCGCGTCAGGGACGCGATGCGGAGCACGGGCCCCGCAACCTTCCGAGGTTGCGGGGCCCGTGCCTTTTCCGGTGTACGTCCATGCCCTGCGTTAGCGTGCGAACACAGCAGTCGCATAGGGGTGGGACGTATGAAGAGCACGACCGTGCGCCGCGGCGCCCTCACGATCGCGGTGACGATCGCGCTCTCGGGGACGGGCGCCTGCACCTCCTCCGGTTCCTCCGGGGCCTCCGGCACGTCCGGCAGAGGCACGCCGCACGCCGGCGTCGTCGCGGCCCTGCGCAGTGCCGAGAAGCGCACCGACGACGCGGAGTCGGCCAGGGTCCGCTCCACCACGACCATGGGCTCCGACCTGTCCATGACGGCGAACGGCGTCCTCGGCTGGAGCGACGGCACGACGGGCACCGTCACCATCGCCTACACCGGCGGCACGACGGCCGACCTGATGCGCAAGCTCGGTACGACCTCGATGGAGGCCCGCTATCTGCCCGACGCCTACTACGCGAAGGTCGGCGAGAGGTTCGCCGCGCAGGCGGGCGGCAAGCACTGGATCCGCTACGAGTACGCCGACCTCGCCGGCCTCGGCAACCAGATGCAGACCACCGCGCCCCACCACTCGGTGAAGCTCCTGCTGACCTCCGGCGACGTGAGAAAGGTCGGCGAGGAGACCGTCCGGGGCGAGCACACCACCCACTACACAGGCGCGGTGGACGTCGCCGGCCTGGCCTCCGGGGAGCTGAAGAAGCAGCTCACCCGGGCCGGCGTCATCACGGAGACCGTCGACATCTGGATCGACGACCGCGACCTGCTCGTCAAGAAGGTCGAGAAGGGCCGGACGGCGAACGGCGCCTACAGCCAGACCGCGTACTACAGCGAGTACGGCGCGAAGGTCTCGGCCACCCGGCCCCCGGCGAGCGACACCGAGGACTTCAGGGACCTGCTGTCGAAGCAGGGGGCGACACCCCGTAGCACCTCCTGACCCCGGGAGAATTCAGGAGCCGCTGTCACACCCGTGGGATAGGCTCACGCGGTCTTGCTGTGAGTGGCTCATGTCTTCCTTGGGGGGAATCAATGAGAGCTTCTGTACGCGTTTCGGGCGGGGCCAAGGTCGCAGGCGCCTCGCTGGCCGCCCTGCTCCTCGCCGCCGGTGCGGTCGGCTGTTCCAAGGGGGCCGACGAGCAGTCGCCGGCCATGACCCCGGCGGCTGCCGTCGCCAAGGCGGCGAAGAAGACGGAGCGCATCACGTCGCTCCGGTACCGGATGGACGGGACGATGCCCGGCGCGGGCTCCGTCAAGGGAGAGGCGGCGATGAGCATGAAGCCGCTGGCGATGAGCATGAAGATGACCTCGTCCCAGACGCCCGACCCGGTGGAGGTCCGCCTCGTCGGCCAGGCGCTCTACATCAACGGCGGCGCCGAGGCCGCCAAGGAGATGGACGGCAAGAGCTGGATGAAGCTCGGCACGTCCGAGCTGGGCGCCGCCGGCAAGGGGCTGAACACCGACTCGCTGGGCGCCGGCCAGGCCGGCCAGAACCCGGCCGCGGAGTCCACCTTCCTCACCGGCTCCAAGGACGTGAAGAAGGTCGGCACCGAGACCGTCGACGGCGTCAAGACCACCCACTACAAGGGCACGGTCACCCTCGACGAGCTGCGCAAGGCCATGAAGGGCGGCGACAAGGACACCCGCGAGAGCCGCGAGAAGAGCCTTCAGCAGTACGAGAAGATGGGCGCCGACAAGATCACGATGGACATGTGGGTCGACGGCAGCGACCACGCCAAGCAGTTCCGGATGAACTCGGACACCGGCAACGGCCCGCTCGACATGACCATCACCTTCCTCGACTACAACAAGCCGGTCACCGTGAAGGCCCCGCCGGCCTCCCAGACCGTCGACCTGGCCCAGATGATGAAGGACGCCCAGGCCCAGGGCTGAGCGCCGTACGGACGGATTTGCTCGACCGCACCCCGTTCCCGTACTCTCCTACAGAAGCCAAAGACCGCTGGTCGTTGCCGTGCTCTCGCAAGAGGGTGCGGTGGCCGAAGGATCCGCTGACACGCGGACGACCCGCGCAGGTGACTGTGGAAGTGCTCCCGGAGCCCGCCGCCGTAGTGTGCGAGCAGCCGGTCGAGCTACGCCCCGTGCGCCTGCGCCGGGGCGTTTCGTTTACCCCAGCCCCTTCCGAGCGGTCTCATCACCCGGAAGGAGGCCGACGCTCTATGGCAAGGCCCGACAAGGCTGCCGCGGTGGCCGAGCTGACGGAGCAGTTCCGCAGCTCGAACGCCGCCGTGCTGACCGAGTACCGGGGTCTCACCGTGGCGCAGCTCAAGACGCTGCGCCGTTCGCTCGGTGAGAACGCCCAGTACGCCGTGGTGAAGAACACGCTGACCAAGATTGCGGCCAACGAGGCCGGGATCACGACGCTCGACGACCTGTTCAACGGTCCGACGGCGGTCGCCTTCGTCACCGGTGACCCGGTGGAGTCGGCGAAGGGTCTTCGTGACTTCGCCAAGGACAACCCGAACCTCGTCATCAAGGGCGGTGTCCTTGACGGCAAGGCGCTGTCCGCCGACGAGATCAAGAAGCTTGCGGACCTCGAGTCCCGCGAGGTTCTGCTCGCCAAGCTGGCGGGCGCCTTCAAGGGCAAGCAGACCCAGGCTGCTCAGCTCTTCCAGGCGCTCCCGTCGAAGCTCGTCCGCACCGTGGATGCTCTTCGCGCCAAGCAGGACGAGCAGGGCGGTGCCGAGTAACTCGGCTCGCGCATTGACCGCCGCCTGACGCGACGGTCGCAGCGGGCCGACCGTACGCCCGCCAGACATGTACATCCGGCACCAGCCGAATTAGTGGAAGGATCGCCCATCATGGCGAAGCTCAGCCAGGAAGACCTGCTCGCGCAGTTCGAGGAGATGACCCTCATCGAGCTCTCCGAGTTCGTGAAGGCGTTCGAGGAGAAGTTCGACGTCACCGCCGCCGCCGCGGTCGCCGTCGCCGCTCCGGGTGCCCCGGGCGCCCCGGTCGAGGCCGTCGAGGAGAAGGACGAGTTCGACGTCATCCTCACCGGCGCCGGCGACAAGAAGATCCAGGTCATCAAGGTCGTGCGTGAGCTGACCTCCCTGGGCCTGAAGGAGGCCAAGGACCTCGTGGACGGCGCTCCGAAGCCGGTCCTCGAGAAGGTCGCCAAGGACGCCGCGGAGAAGGCTGCCGAGTCCCTCAAGGGCGCCGGCGCCTCCGTCGAGGTCAAGTAAGACCCTTCGGAGTCCTCGCGACTCCCGCGTGACGACCACGGCCCGGTAGGGCTGTAACGCGAACGCACCGAAGAGCGATCATCCATCCGGGTGGTCGCTCTTCGGCGTTTACGAGGGCCCGGCGGCGGCTGCCTTGCACCCTCGGTCGCGAGGGGTATGGTGATCTTCGTCGTGCCTCGAGCGCCCCTGGTGGCAGGCTGCAAGTGACGAGCGCAGCACCCGGTTTGGGCAAGGGAGGCCTTGACGAACCGCACGCAGCGCGCAATTCTCAGGGCGTCGTCACAACGATCCGAATCCGAGGCATGGATCGACGACGAAGAGGGCAGTATGAACGTGCGTTGAGGGCAGGCATGCCGAGGGCGTTGACAACAACTAGGGTCTCAAAAAACCCGCACTGGACATCAGTGTGCCAAGTGGCTACACTGACCCTTTGCGCTGCCTGTTAGCTGTCCCCTGCCCGTCACCAGGGGCATGCCCTCGCTTGAGCACCGACGACCGGATCATCCCTGACCTGGCTTTATCGCCAGTTCAGGAACAACCTGTCTCCGTGCACGGGAGAGGGGCCGGCACGCGCGTAGTGAGTCCGAGCCCTCGGAAGGACCCCCTCTTGGCCGCCTCGCGCAACGCCTCGACCGCGAATACGAACAACGGCGCCAGCACCGCCCCGCTGCGCATTTCCTTTGCAAAGATCAAGGAGCCCCTCGAGGTTCCGAACCTTCTCGCGCTCCAGACCGAGAGCTTCGACTGGCTCCTCGGCAACGACGCCTGGAAGGCTCGCGTCGAGGAGGCTCTGGAGAGTGGTCAGGACGTCCCCACCAAGTCCGGCCTCGAGGAGATCTTCGAGGAGATCTCCCCGATCGAGGACTTCTCCGGGTCGATGTCGCTGACCTTCCGTGACCACCGTTTCGAGCCGCCCAAGAACTCCATCGACGAGTGCAAGGAGCGCGACTTCACGTACGCCGCCCCGCTCTTCGTCACGGCTGAGTTCACCAACAACGAGACCGGCGAGATCAAGTCCCAGACCGTCTTCATGGGCGACTTCCCGCTCATGACGAACAAGGGCACCTTCGTCATCAACGGCACCGAGCGTGTCGTCGTCTCGCAGCTGGTCCGCTCGCCCGGTGTCTACTTCGACTCCAGCATCGACAAGACGTCCGACAAGGACATCTTCTCCGCCAAGATCATCCCGTCCCGGGGTGCCTGGCTGGAGATGGAGATCGACAAGCGCGACATGGTCGGTGTCCGCATCGACCGCAAGCGCAAGCAGTCCGTCACCGTCCTCCTGAAGGCGCTCGGCTGGACGACCGAGCAGATCCTCGAGGAGTTCGGCGACTACGAGTCGATGCGCGCCACCCTGGAGAAGGACCACACCCAGGGCCAGGACGACGCGCTGCTCGACATCTACCGCAAGCTGCGTCCGGGCGAGCCCCCCACGCGTGAGGCCGCGCAGACGCTGCTCGAGAACCTGTATTTCAACCCGAAGCGCTACGACCTCGCCAAGGTCGGCCGCTACAAGGTCAACAAGAAGCTGGGTGCGGACGCCCCGCTCGACGCGGGCATCCTGACCGTCGAGGACGTCATCTCGACGATCAAGTACCTGGTCAAGCTGCACGCGGGCGAGACCGAGACGGTCGGTGACTCCGGCCAGACGATCGTCGTCGAGACCGACGACATCGACCACTTCGGCAACCGCCGCCTGCGCAGCGTCGGCGAGCTCATCCAGAACCAGGTCCGTACGGGTCTGGCGCGTATGGAGCGCGTCGTGCGCGAGCGCATGACCACGCAGGACGTCGAGGCGATCACGCCGCAGACCCTGATCAACATCCGGCCGGTCGTCGCCTCCATCAAGGAGTTCTTCGGCACCAGCCAGCTGTCCCAGTTCATGGACCAGAACAACCCGCTGTCCGGGCTGACGCACAAGCGTCGTCTGTCCGCGCTCGGCCCGGGTGGTCTCTCCCGTGAGCGGGCCGGCTTCGAGGTCCGTGACGTGCACCCCTCGCACTACGGCCGCATGTGCCCGATCGAGACGCCCGAAGGCCCGAACATCGGCCTGATCGGCTCGCTCGCCTCGTACGGCCGGGTCAACGCGTTCGGTTTCGTCGAGACGCCGTACCGCAAGGTCGTCGACGGCCAGGTCACCGACGAGGTGGACTACCTGACCGCCGACGAGGAGGACCGGTTCGTCATCGCGCAGGCCAACGCCACGCTCAACGACGACCTCAGCTTCGCCGAGGCCCGCGTTCTCGTCCGTCGCCGTGGCGGCGAGGTCGACTACGTCGGTGGCGAGGACGTGGACTACATGGACGTCTCGCCGCGCCAGATGGTGTCGGTCGCGACCGCCATGATCCCCTTCCTCGAGCACGACGACGCCAACCGTGCCCTCATGGGCGCGAACATGATGCGCCAGGCCGTCCCGCTGATTAAGTCGGAGTCCCCGCTCGTCGGCACCGGCATGGAGTACCGCTCCGCCGTCGACGCCGGCGACGTCGTCAAGGCCGAGAAGGCCGGTGTGGTCCAGGAGGTCTCCGCGGACTACATCACCACGGCCAACGACGACGGCACGTACATCACGTACCGCCTGGCCAAGTTCTCCCGCTCCAACCAGGGCACCTCGGTCAACCAGAAGGTCATCGTCTCCGAGGGCGACCACGTCGTCACGGGCCAGGTGCTCGCCGACGGCCCGGCCACCCAGAACGGTGAGATGGCGCTGGGCAAGAACCTGCTCGTGGCGTTCATGCCGTGGGAGGGTCACAACTACGAGGACGCGATCATCCTGTCGCAGCGCCTCGTGCAGGACGACGTCCTCTCCTCGATCCACATCGAGGAGCACGAGGTCGACGCCCGTGACACCAAGCTCGGCCCCGAGGAGATCACCCGGGACATCCCGAACGTCTCCGAGGAGGTCCTCGCCGACCTCGACGAGCGCGGCATCATCCGCATCGGTGCCGAGGTCGTCGCCGGTGACATCCTCGTCGGCAAGGTCACGCCCAAGGGCGAGACCGAGCTGACGCCGGAGGAGCGCCTGCTGCGCGCGATCTTCGGTGAGAAGGCCCGTGAGGTCCGTGACACCTCGCTGAAGGTGCCGCACGGTGAGATCGGCAAGATCATCGGCGTGCGCGTCTTCGACCGCGAGGAGGGCGACGAGCTTCCCCCCGGTGTGAACCAGCTGGTGCGCGTCTACGTCGCGCAGAAGCGCAAGATCACCGACGGTGACAAGCTCGCCGGCCGGCACGGCAACAAGGGTGTCATCTCGAAGATCCTGCCGATCGAGGACATGCCGTTCCTGGAGGACGGCACCCCGGTCGACATCATCCTCAACCCGCTGGGTGTGCCGTCCCGAATGAACCCGGGACAGGTCCTGGAGATCCACCTCGGCTGGCTCGCCAGCCGCGGCTGGGACGTCTCCGGGCTCGGCGAGGAGTGGGCGCAGCGTCTCCAGGCCATCGGTGCCGACCAGGTCGCCCCGCGCACCAACGTCGCCACCCCGGTCTTCGACGGCGCGCGCGAGGACGAGCTGGCGGGTCTGCTGCAGCACACCATCCCGAACCGGGACGGCGAGCGCATGGTGCTCCCGTCCGGCAAGGCGCGGCTGTTCGACGGCCGCAGCGGTGAGCCGTTCCCGGACCCGATCTCGGTCGGCTACATGTACATCCTGAAGCTGCACCACCTGGTCGACGACAAGCTGCACGCCCGTTCGACCGGACCGTACTCGATGATCACCCAGCAGCCGCTGGGTGGTAAGGCCCAGTTCGGTGGCCAGCGCTTCGGCGAGATGGAGGTGTGGGCCCTCGAGGCCTACGGCGCCGCCTACGCGCTCCAGGAGCTGCTCACCATCAAGTCCGACGACGTCACCGGCCGCGTGAAGGTCTACGAGGCCATCGTCAAGGGCGAGAACATCCCCGAGCCCGGCATCCCCGAGTCCTTCAAGGTCCTCATCAAGGAGATGCAGTCGCTCTGCCTGAACGTGGAGGTGCTCTCCAGCGACGGTATGTCCATCGAGATGCGTGACACCGACGAGGACGTCTTCCGCGCTGCGGAGGAGCTCGGCATCGACCTGTCCCGGCGCGAGCCGAGCAGCGTCGAAGAGGTCTGACGGGAGTCCGGAGGCCTTCCCTGTGAAGGCCTCCGGCCCCAGGACCCCCGTATCAGACCCAAAGACTCACAACCCTGAGAGGGATTGACGCATAGTGCTCGACGTCAACTTCTTCGACGAGCTCCGGATCGGCCTGGCCACCGCTGACGACATCCGCCAGTGGAGCCACGGCGAGGTCAAGAAGCCCGAGACCATCAACTACCGCACCCTCAAGCCCGAGAAGGACGGCCTCTTCTGCGAGAAGATCTTCGGCCCCACCCGGGACTGGGAGTGCTACTGCGGCAAGTACAAGCGCGTCCGTTTCAAGGGCATCATCTGCGAGCGCTGTGGCGTCGAGGTCACGCGTGCCAAGGTGCGCCGTGAGCGGATGGGCCACATCGAGCTGGCCGCTCCCGTCACGCACATCTGGTACTTCAAGGGCGTTCCGTCGCGGCTGGGCTACCTGCTCGACCTCGCCCCGAAGGACCTGGAGAAGGTCATCTACTTCGCGGCGTACATGATCACGTACGTCGACGAGGAGCGCCGTACGCGTGACCTGCCCTCCCTGGAGGCGCACGTCTCCGTCGAGCGGCAGCAGATCGAGAACCGCCGGGACGCCGACCTGGAGGCCCGCGCCAAGAAGCTCGAGGCCGACCTGGCCGAGCTCGAGGCCGAGGGTGCCAAGGCCGACGTGCGCCGCAAGGTGCGCGAGGGTGCCGAGCGCGAGATGAAGCAGCTGCGCGACCGTGCGCAGCGCGAGATCGACCGCCTCGACGAGGTGTGGACCCGGTTCAAGAACCTCAAGGTCCAGGACCTCGAGGGCGACGAGCTGCTCTACCGCGAGCTGCGTGACCGCTTCGGCACGTACTTCGACGGCTCGATGGGTGCCGCGGCGCTGCAGAAGCGCCTGGAGTCCTTCGACCTCGAGGAGGAGGCCGAGAAGCTCCGCGAGATCATCCGTACCGGCAAGGGCCAGAAGAAGACCCGCGCCCTGAAGCGGCTGAAGGTCGTCTCCGCGTTCCTGCAGACCTCCAACAGCCCCAAGGGCATGGTCCTGGACTGCGTCCCGGTCATCCCGCCGGACCTGCGTCCGATGGTGCAGCTGGACGGTGGCCGCTTCGCGACCTCCGACCTGAACGACCTGTACCGCCGTGTCATCAACCGCAACAACCGCCTGAAGCGGCTTCTCGACCTCGGCGCGCCCGAGATCATCGTGAACAACGAGAAGCGCATGCTCCAGGAGGCCGTCGACGCGCTCTTCGACAACGGCCGCCGCGGCCGCCCGGTCACGGGCCCCGGCAACCGTCCGCTGAAGTCGCTGTCCGACATGCTCAAGGGCAAGCAGGGCCGCTTCCGTCAGAACCTGCTCGGCAAGCGAGTCGACTACTCGGCGCGTTCCGTCATCGTCGTCGGCCCGCAGCTCAAGCTGCACCAGTGCGGTCTGCCCAAGGCCATGGCCCTTGAGCTGTTCAAGCCGTTCGTGATGAAGCGCCTGGTCGACCTGAACCACGCGCAGAACATCAAGAGCGCCAAGCGCATGGTGGAGCGCGGCCGCACCGTCGTGTACGACGTCCTCGAAGAGGTCATCGCCGAGCACCCGGTGCTGCTGAACCGTGCGCCCACCCTGCACCGCCTCGGCATCCAGGCCTTCGAGCCGCAGCTGGTCGAGGGCAAGGCCATCCAGATCCACCCGCTCGTGTGCACCGCGTTCAACGCGGACTTCGACGGTGACCAGATGGCCGTGCACCTGCCGCTGTCCGCGGAGGCGCAGGCCGAGGCCCGCATCCTGATGCTGTCCTCGAACAACATCCTCAAGCCGGCCGACGGCCGTCCGGTGACGATGCCGACCCAGGACATGGTCCTCGGTCTGTTCTTCCTCACCACCGACGGCGAGATGCGGAACGTGAAGGGCGAGGACCGCTCCTTCGCGTCCGTGGCCGAGGCGATCATGGCGTTCGACGCCGGTGACCTCTCGCTGCAGGCGCGCGTGGACATCCGCTTCCCGGTGGGCACCATCCCGCCGCGCGGCTGGACCCCGCCGGCGCAGGAGGAGGGCGAGCCGGAGTGGCAGCAGGGTGACAGCTTCCGGCTGAAGACCACGCTGGGCCGTGCGCTCTTCAACGAGCTGCTGCCCGAGGACTACCCGTTCGTCGACTACGAGGTCGGCAAGAAGCAGCTCTCCGAGATCGTCAACGACCTCGCCGAGCGCTACCCCAAGGTCATCGTGGCGGCGACGCTCGACAACCTGAAGGCGGCCGGCTTCTTCTGGGCGACCCGTTCCGGCGTCACCGTCGCCATCTCCGACGTCGTCGTCCCCGAGGCGAAGAAGGAGATCGTCAAGGGCTACGAGGCGCAGGACGAGAAGGTCCAGAAGCAGTACGAGCGCGGTCTGATCACCAAGGATGAGCGCACGCAGGAGCTCATCGCGATCTGGACCAAGGCGACCAACGAGGTCGCCGAGGCGATGAACGAGAACTTCCCGAAGACCAACCCGATCTTCATGATGGTGAACTCGGGTGCACGAGGCAACATGATGCAGATGCGTCAGATCGCCGGTATGCGTGGTCTGGTGTCGAACGCGAAGAACGAGACGATCCCGCGTCCGATCAAGGCGTCGTTCCGTGAGGGTCTGTCCGTGCTGGAGTACTTCATCTCCACGCACGGTGCCCGTAAGGGTCTGGCGGACACCGCTCTGCGTACCGCCGACTCGGGTTACCTGACCCGTCGTCTGGTGGACGTCTCGCAGGACGTCATCATCCGCGAGGAGGACTGCGGCACCGACCGCGGCCTCAAGCTCCACATCGCGGAGCGCGACGCGAACGGCGTGCTGCACAAGGCGGAGAACGTCGAGACGTCCGTGTACGCGCGCTGCCTCGCCGAGGACATCGTGGTCGACGGTCAGGTGCTGGCCCCGGCCGGCACGGACCTCGGTGACGTCCTCATCGAGGAGCTCGTGGCCCGCGGCGTCGAGGAGGTCAAGACCCGTTCGGTCCTGACCTGCGAGTCCGCCGTCGGCACCTGCGCGATGTGCTACGGACGTTCGCTCGCCACCGGCAAGCTGGTCGACATCGGTGAGGCGGTCGGCATCATCGCCGCCCAGTCCATCGGTGAGCCCGGTACCCAGCTGACGATGCGTACCTTCCACACCGGTGGTGTGGCCGGTGACGACATCACCCAGGGTCTGCCGCGTGTCGTCGAGCTCTTCGAGGCCCGTACCCCGAAGGGCGTCGCCCCGATCTCCGAGGCCCAGGGCCGCGTGCGGATCGAGGAGACCGAGAAGACCAAGAAGATCGTCATCACGCCGGACGACGGCAGCGACGAGACGGCGTTCCCGATCTCGAAGCGTGCCCGGCTCCTGGTCAGCGAGGGCGAGCACGTCCAGGTGGGCCAGAAGCTCACCGTGGGTGCCACCAACCCGCACGACGTGCTGCGCATCCTGGGCCAGCGTGCCGTTCAGGTCCACCTGGTCGGCGAGGTCCAGAAGGTCTACAACTCGCAGGGTGTGTCGATCCACGACAAGCACATCGAGATCATCATCCGGCAGATGCTGCGCCGTGTGACGATCATCGAGTCCGGCGACGCCGAGCTGCTGCCCGGCGAGCTGGTCGAGCGCTCGAAGTTCGAGCACGAGAACCGTCGTGTGGTCCAGGAGGGCGGTCACCCGGCCTCCGGTCGTCCGCAGCTCATGGGTATCACCAAGGCCTCGCTGGCGACCGAGTCCTGGCTGTCGGCGGCGTCCTTCCAGGAGACGACCAGGGTCCTCACGGACGCGGCGATCAACGCCAAGTCCGACTCCCTGATCGGCCTCAAGGAGAACGTCATCATCGGTAAGCTCATCCCGGCCGGTACGGGTCTGTCCCGCTACCGCAACATCCGGGTCGAGCCGACCGAGGAGGCCAAGGCCGCGATGTACTCGGCCGTCGGCTACGACGACATCGACTACTCGCCGTTCGGCACGGGCTCCGGCCAGGCCGTTCCGCTGGAGGACTACGACTACGGTCCGTACAACCAGTAAGCGAGCAGCTTGAGTTGAAGGGCGGTCACCTTTCGGGGTGACCGCCCTTCGGCGTACCCGGCGTGTGAATTCCGGCGCGCGGCGCGCGAATTGCCGCGCGCGGAAAGGCGAAGGAAGGAAACCATGCCGGACAATGGGCGTTGAAATGTGACAGAGGCCGGTATTCGGGAGCGGTCCCGGGGGAGGTGCCCATGTCCCAGCCGACACCGTGGCAGCAGCAGCCCTGGCAGCCGTGGCAGGGGCAGAGCGGTTCGTCGATGCTCGCGTCGCACGCCGACCGGGAGCGCGCCGTGGACGTGCTCAGGGCGGGCTTCGGCGAGGGGCGGCTGCTGCGGGACGAGTTCGACAAGCGGGTCGCGCGGGCGCACCAGGCGCGCACGGTGGGGGAGCTGGCCCTGCTGGTCGCCGACCTCCCGCAGGGGCCCGTACCGGTCGCTCTTGTACTTCCTGCCGCGCCGACGGCCGTCCCGGCGGCCTTCATGCCCGCCCCGCGCCCGCCGGCCAACGGGAAGGCCGTGGGCGCCATGGTCTGCGGAGTCCTCACGGTCATGACCGCCGGCATCACCGGCATCCCCGCGGTCGTCCTGGGCCACTCGGCCCGCGCGGAGATCCGGCGTACGGGTGAGGGCGGCGACGCGCTCGCCCTGACCGGGCTGATACTGGGCTGGCTGTCGATCGCCGGCTGGGCGCTGTTTTTCACGATCATCATCGTGGCCGCGGCCGCCTCGCCGGGCTGACCTGGGCGAACCGGCAGTGCCGAAGATCATCGGCCATGGATTCGAAGATCGTCGGCGGGCCGGAGTTTTGGCATGGTTCGCGCAGCTGGGCAGGGGCCGCCCATTTGTTTTGACCGCAGCGTATGAGGTAGGTACGCTCAGACCTTGTGCCTGGGGTGTGCCCTGGCTCTCGTGCGTGCCTTCAACCGCATCGCGAGCCGCGACCGGCCACCGTAATCTGCGCCCTTTTCGCCTTGCGGCGGAGGTCTGCGGGATTCGACACACCCGACCGCGTGGGTCGGAGACGTTCCAGGTTAGCTGTACCCATCGGCACACAGAAACCGGAGAAGTAGTGCCTACGATCCAGCAGCTGGTCCGCAAGGGCCGGCAGGACAAGGTCGAGAAGAACAAGACGCCCGCACTCGAGGGTTCCCCTCAGCGTCGTGGCGTCTGCACGCGTGTGTTCACGACCACCCCGAAGAAGCCGAACTCGGCCCTGCGTAAGGTCGCGCGTGTGCGTCTGACCAGCGGCATCGAGGTCACGGCCTACATTCCGGGTGAGGGACACAACCTGCAGGAGCACTCCATCGTGCTCGTGCGCGGCGGCCGTGTGAAGGACCTGCCGGGTGTTCGCTACAAGATCATCCGTGGCTCCCTCGACACCCAGGGTGTCAAGAACCGCAAGCAGGCCCGTTCCCGCTACGGCGCCAAGAAGGAGAAGTAAGAATGCCTCGTAAGGGCCCCGCCCCGAAGCGCCCGGTCATCATCGACCCGGTCTACGGTTCTCCTCTGGTCACCTCGCTCATCAACAAGGTGCTGCTGAACGGCAAGCGCTCCACCGCCGAGCGCATCGTCTACGGCGCCATGGAGGGCCTGCGTGAGAAGACGGGCAACGACCCGATCATCACGCTGAAGCGCGCGCTGGAGAACATCAAGCCGACCCTCGAGGTCAAGTCCCGCCGTGTCGGTGGTGCGACGTACCAGGTTCCGATCGAGGTCAAGCCCGGTCGTGCCAACACGCTCGCGCTGCGCTGGCTGGTCGGTTACTCGCGCGCCCGTCGCGAGAAGACCATGACCGAGCGTCTGCTCAACGAGCTTCTCGACGCCTCCAACGGCCTCGGTGCCGCTGTGAAGAAGCGCGAGGACACCCACAAGATGGCCGAGTCCAACAAGGCCTTCGCGCACTACCGCTGGTAGTCGCTACCCCATCGAGAACCGAGAGAAGACTGAAGCCTTATGGCTACCACTTCACTTGACCTGGCCAAGGTCCGCAATATCGGGATCATGGCCCACATCGACGCGGGCAAGACGACCACCACCGAGCGGATCCTGTTCTACACCGGTGTGTCATACAAGATCGGTGAGGTCCACGACGGCGCTGCCACCATGGACTGGATGGAGCAGGAGCAGGAGCGTGGCATCACGATCACCTCTGCTGCCACCACCTGCCACTGGCCGCTGGAAGACGTCGACCACACCATCAACATCATCGACACTCCGGGCCACGTCGACTTCACGGTCGAGGTGGAGCGTTCCCTGCGCGTGCTCGACGGTGCCGTGACGGTGTTCGACGGCGTCGCCGGCGTTGAGCCACAGTCCGAGACGGTGTGGCGTCAGGCGGACCGCTACGGCGTTCCGCGCATCTGCTTCGTCAACAAGCTCGACCGCACCGGTGCCGAGTTCCACCGCTGTGTCGACATGATCTCCGACCGCCTGGGCGCTCAGCCGCTGGTCATGCAGCTGCCGATCGGCGCCGAGGCGGACTTCAGGGGCGTCGTCGACCTGGTGACGATGAAGGCCCTGGTGTGGTCCGCCGAGGCCAGCAAGGGCGAGATGTACGACGTCGTCGACATCCCGGACACGCACACCGAGGCTGCCGAGGAGTACCGCGGCAAGCTGCTCGAGGCCGTGGCCGAGAACGACGAAGAGATCATGGAGCTGTACCTGGAGGGCGAGGAGCCCTCCGTGGAGCAGCTGTACGCCGCGATCCGCCGCATCACCATCGCGTCCGGCAAGTCCAAGGACACCACGGTCACCCCGGTGTTCTGCGGTACCGCGTTCAAGAACAAGGGCGTCCAGCCCCTGCTCGACGCGGTCGTGCGCTACCTCCCCTCCCCGCTCGACGTCGAGGCCATCGAGGGCCACGCCGTCAACAACGCGGAGGAGATCATCAAGCGCAAGCCGTCCGAGGACGAGCCGCTGTCCGCGCTGGCGTTCAAGATTATGAGCGACCCGCACCTCGGCAAGCTCACCTTCGTCCGGGTCTACTCGGGCCGCCTGGAGTCCGGCACCTCGGTGCTGAACTCCGTCAAGGGCAAGAAGGAGCGCATCGGCAAGATCTACCGCATGCACGCCAACAAGCGTGAGGAGATCGACTCGGTGGGCGCCGGCGACATCGTCGCCGTCATGGGCCTGAAGCAGACCACCACCGGTGAGACGCTGTCCGACGACAAGAACCCGGTCATCCTGGAGTCCATGGACTTCCCGGCGCCGGTCATCCAGGTCGCCATCGAGCCCAAGTCGAAGGGCGACCAGGAGAAGCTGGGCGTCGCGATCCAGCGCCTGGCCGAGGAGGACCCGTCCTTCCAGGTCCACTCGGACGAGGAGACCGGCCAGACCATCATCGGCGGTATGGGCGAGCTGCACCTCGAGGTGCTGGTCGACCGTATGCGCCGTGAGTTCAAGGTCGAGGCCAACGTCGGCAAGCCGCAGGTCGCCTACCGCGAGACGATCCGCAAGGCCGTCGAGCGCGTCGACTACACGCACAAGAAGCAGACCGGTGGTACCGGCCAGTTCGCCAAGGTGCAGATCGCGATCGAGCCGATCGAGAGCGGCGACGCGTCGTACGAGTTCGTGAACAAGGTGACCGGTGGACGTATCCCGAAGGAGTACATCCCTTCGGTGGACGCCGGTGCGCAGGAGGCCATGCAGTTCGGCATCCTCGCCGGTTACGAGATGACCGGCGTGCGCGTCACCCTGATCGACGGTGGCTACCACGAGGTCGACTCCTCCGAGCTCGCGTTCAAGATCGCCGGTTCGCAGGCCTTCAAGGAGGCCGCGCGCAAGGCCAGCCCCGTGCTGCTCGAGCCGATGATGGCCGTGGAGGTCACCACGCCCGAGGACTACATGGGTGAGGTCATCGGCGACATCAACTCCCGCCGTGGTCAGATCCAGGCCATGGAGGAGCGGGCCGGTGCCCGCGTCGTGAAGGGCCTCGTGCCCCTGTCGGAGATGTTCGGCTACGTCGGCGACCTCCGTAGCAAGACGTCGGGTCGCGCAAGCTACTCGATGCAGTTCGACTCCTACGCCGAGGTTCCGCGGAACGTCGCCGAGGAGATCATCGCGAAGGCCAAGGGCGAGTAACGCACCGCGTTCCCACGCTTTAGGCTTGACTCCGGAGCCTCCAGGGGCAAACACCCGCAAACGCGGGCGTTTGCCCCGGGCCCCGGGCATTAACAGCAAAGATCACCTGGCGCCGATGAAGTAAGGCGTACAGAACCACTCCACAGGAGGACCCCAGTGGCGAAGGCGAAGTTCGAGCGGACTAAGCCGCACGTCAACATCGGCACCATCGGTCACATCGACCACGGTAAGACGACCCTCACGGCCGCCATTACCAAGGTGCTGCACGACGCGTACCCGGAGCTGAACGAGGCCACCCCGTTCGACAACATCGACAAGGCGCCCGAAGAGCGTCAGCGCGGTATCACCATCTCCATCGCGCACGTCGAGTACCAGACCGAGGCGCGTCACTACGCCCACGTCGACTGCCCGGGTCACGCGGACTACATCAAGAACATGATCACCGGTGCCGCGCAGATGGACGGCGCGATCCTGGTGGTCGCCGCCACCGACGGCCCGATGCCGCAGACCAAGGAGCACGTGCTCCTGGCCCGCCAGGTCGGCGTTCCGTACATCGTGGTCGCCCTGAACAAGGCCGACATGGTGGACGACGAGGAGATCATGGAGCTCGTCGAGCTCGAGGTCCGTGAGCTCCTCTCCGAGTACGAGTTCCCGGGCGACGACCTGCCGGTCGTGCGTGTCTCCGCGCTGAAGGCCCTCGAGGGCGACGCGCAGTGGACGCAGTCGGTCCTGGACCTCATGAACGCCGTCGACACCGCGATCCCGGAGCCGGAGCGCGACGTCGACAAGCCGTTCCTGATGCCGATCGAGGACGTCTTCACGATCACCGGTCGCGGTACGGTCGTCACCGGCCGTATCGAGCGTGGTGTCCTGAAGGTCAACGAGACCGTCGACATCATCGGCATCAAGCAGGAGAAGACCACCACCACGGTCACCGGCATCGAGATGTTCCGCAAGCTGCTCGACGAGGGCCAGGCCGGTGAGAACGTCGGTCTGCTGCTCCGCGGCATCAAGCGCGAGGACGTCGAGCGCGGCCAGGTCATCATCAAGCCGGGCTCGGTCACCCCGCACACCGAGTTCGAGGCGCAGGCCTACATCCTGTCCAAGGACGAGGGTGGCCGCCACACGCCGTTCTTCAACAACTACCGTCCGCAGTTCTACTTCCGTACGACGGACGTGACCGGCGTCGTGACCCTCCCCGAGGGCACCGAGATGGTCATGCCGGGTGACAACACCGAGATGAAGGTGGAGCTCATCCAGCCCATCGCCATGGAAGAGGGCCTGAAGTTCGCCATCCGTGAGGGTGGTCGCACGGTGGGCGCCGGCCAGGTCACCAAGATCAACAAGTGATCCTGACCTGACCCCGGTACTGAACCGGTAGGTCTTCGAGAGGCCCGTACGACTTCGGCCGTACGGGCCTTTCGGCGTTCTCGGACCCGGCCCGGAGTGTCCGGCGGGTTCGAAACTATTCGGCGCGTACGACCCGTTGTCCCCTCGCTTCACTCCCCCCAGCATTTGTCATGCCGCTTATCAAATTCGCGAGGAGGGGTGAGGCATGTCTGGACACGTCAGCCGGAGAGCCGTACTGGGGGCGGGGATCGCCGCAGTGCCCGTGCTGTCGTCGCAAGGCGCCTGGGCCGGAGACGAGGGTCACGCCGGCGACGGGGCGTTGCGGGTCACGGACCCGGGTGCGTACATCTCCTTCACCGGCGGGGCCTTCTCGCTGGTGGGCGCGCCGGTCGTGGTGAGCGCCGACGACCACCCCGGCGTCGTCCGCGTGGCGGGCGACCTGCGTGACGACCTCGAGCGCGTCACGGGCGTACGGCCCGGCAGCACCATCTCCCGCTACCCGGTCCTGATCGGCACGATCGGCCGCAGCAAGCTGATCGACGGCCTGATCGCGAGCGGCAAGCTGGATGTCGCGGGCGTGCGCGGCAAGTGGGAGACGTCGCTGCAGACCGTCGTCGAGCACCCGATGCCGGGCGTGGAGCGGGCGTTCGTGATCGCGGGCAGCGACCAGCGGGGGACGATCTTCGGGGCGTACGACGTCTCGTACGGCATCGGCGTCTCGCCCTGGTACTGGTGGGACGACGTGCCGCCGGTGCGCCGCACCAAGGTGTGGGTCCTGCCCGGGCGCTTCACGCAGGGCACCCCGACCGTGAAGTACCGCGGCTTCTTCATCAACGACGAGAACCCGTCGCTCGGCACCTGGGCGCCGGCGTACTTCGGCCCCGGCAAGGCCCCCGGCTACCCCGGCGGCTTCAACGCGGACTTCTACGCCAAGCTCTTCGAGGTCCTGCTGCGGATGAAGGGCAACTACCTCTGGCCCGCCGTGTGGGGCCGGGCCTTCGCCGAGGACGACCCGGAGAACCACAAGCGGGCGACGGAGTACGGCGTCGTCATGGGCACCTCGCACGAGGCCCCGATGGTGCGCGGCATCGAGGAGTGGAACCGGCACGCGACCGGGGGCACGGACCCGTACGGCGGCACGGGCGAGTGGTCGTACGTCCGCAACGCCGAAGCGATCAGGAAGTACTGGCGCGACGGCCTCCAGCGGATGGTCGACGATGGCTTCGAGGGCGTCGTCACCCTCGGCATGCGCGGCAACGGCGACACGGGCCTGCCCGACGGCGACGGCATCGAGCTGATGCAGGAGATCATCGCGGCGCAGCGCCAGATCATCGAGGAGGTCACCGGAAAGCCGGCCGCCGAGACCCCGCAGGTGTGGACGCTCTACAAGGAGGTCCAGCGCTACTGGGACCGCGGTCTGCGGGCACCGGAGGACGTGACGGTGGTCCTCACGGACGACAACTGGGGCAACATCAGGAAGCACCCGGACCCGGCGGAGCCCGGGAGATCGGGCGGCTACGGCCTCTACTACCACTTCGACTACGTCGGAGCGGGCCGCAACTACAAGTGGGTCGACACCGCTAACCTCCGCAACGTCTGGGACCAGCTCCACCAGGCGCACGCGTACGGCAACCACGGCCTGTGGGTGGTGAACGTCGGCGACCTGAAGGGCAACGAGCTGCCGACGGAGTTCTTCCTCGACTACGCGTGGAGCCCGGACCGTTGGACCTTCGACTCGCTGGGCGAGTGGGAGGAACGGTACGCCCGGCAGAACTTCGGCGCGGCGTCGGCGGGAGCGATCGCCGAACTGCTCGCCGAGTACGGGCAGTTGCAGGCTCGCCGCAAGCCGGAACTGCTCAACCGCCGCATCACACTGGTCGACGGCCAGGTGGTGTACGACGACCAGCAGACGCCGTACTACGCCGGGCACCGCGAGCTGGAGCGGGTCACCGACGAGTGGCGGGAGTTGGGCAAGCGGGCGGAGCGGATCGGGCGCGGGCTGCCGGCGCGGGTGCAGGACGCGTGGTACGAGCTGGTGGGCTACGAGGTGCAGGCGACGGCGAACCTCTACGCCCTGCGCCAGGCCGAGTTCACCAACCTGCGGTACGCCGCGCAGGGCCGGGCGGCCACCAACGACCGCGCGTCGGAGGCGGAGGCGGGCCTGAAGACCGACTTCGCACTGGCCGACCGCTTCAACACCGAGGTGGCCGACGGAAAGTGGGCGGGCTTCCAGACCCAGCCGCACATCGACTACGGCGACGTGGACCGGTACGGCCCCAACGCCCCGTGGCAGCAGCCGGAGATCGACAACGCGGCGATCCCGGACGTCCTGTTCCCGGCGGTGAAGCGGATCGACGTGCTGGAGGCGGCCGCGCTGGGCGTGTCGGTGGACGGCTCGGAGGACACGGGGGACTGGTGGCCCGGGGGCGCGTCCGCGGCGGCGAAGCTGCCGGAGTTCAGCCCGTTCCAGACGCGTCCGCAGCAGTATGTCGAGGTCTTCAACCGGGGGCGTACGCCGTTCGACTACCGGGTGGAGGTGTCGGCGCCGTGGCTGCGGGTGTCCCGGACGCGGGGGCGCGTGGAGCAGCAGATACGGCTGGAGGTGAGCGTCGACTGGTCGAAGGCACCGGCGGGCCGGTCCGAGGCCGAACTGACGGTGAGCGGTGCGGGGGAGTCCGTGACGGTGGCGTGCGTGGCGGCGGGAGCCTCCCGACGGGGGCTGCGCGGCTTCGTCGAGGCGGGCGGGTACGTCGCGATCGACGCGGAGCACTACGACCGTACGGTGGGCGAATGGCGCCGACTGGACGGCATCGGCCGCACGGGCGCGGGGATGACGCCGTGGCCGGTGACGGGGCCGCGGCTGACGCCCGGAGGCTCGTCGTCGCCTCGCCTGGAGTACGAGGTGAGCCTGCTGTCGGCGGGTTCGGGCGAGGTGACGGTGTGGGCGTACGTCTCCCCGCGCAACCCGGCGCTGGGGCGGCAGGGGCTGCAGTACGCGGTGTCGTTCGACGACGCCGAGCCGCAGGCGGTCGACATCATCGCGGCGACGGGCTCGGACGACGGCACGATGAACACGGGCTGGGCCCGCAACACGTCGGACAACGTCAACCGCACGTCCACGCGGCACACGGTGAGCGGACCCGGGGTGCACCGGCTGAAGTTCTGGGTGGTGGACCCGACGATGGTGCTGCAGCGGCTGGTGATCGACGCGGGTGGGCTGGAGCCGACGTATCTGGGCCCGCTGGAGAGCAAGCGCGTGTAGCGGTCACCGCTGCCGGCTGAGGTCGGCGTCCCCGTCCTGCGTCCGCAGGACGGGGACGCCGACCTCAGGTCTGTGGCCTCAGGCCTGCGGGGTGAAGAGCAGGTTCCGGGTGCGCGGCGGCCGGGGCTGGTGCCAGGGCACGAGGGTGCCGTCGTGCTCGGTGATCCAGTGGCAGTCGTAGCCGAGCGGTTCGAACTTGGCGACGAGCCCGTCCAGGGGCACCTTCACCAGCGCCTCCATGATCACGGTCGGCCGGTCGCGCTTCAGCACCCGCCGGGCGCCGCGCAGGACCGACATCTCGTGACCCTCGACGTCGACCTTGACGAGGTCGAGCTTCGTGTCGGCGAAGACCTCGTCGAGCGTGTGGAGCCGGATGCGCTTGGGCTCGGCGTCGGTGGCGGCTCCCTCCAGGGTCGAGCCCGTGGAGAGGAGGTTCCCGGAGAAGCGCACGCTGATCTCGGCCCATCCCGGCTTGCTGGACACGCCCGCCTGGTAGAGCTTGACGTTCTGGACGCCGTTCGAGCGGACGTTCACCGAGAGCCGGGCGTGGATCTGGTCCACCGGCTCGAACGAGTGGATCTTCGCCTGCGGGTTGGCGAGTGCGGCGATCATGGAGAAGTACCCGACGTGCGCACCGACGTCGGCGATGGTCGCGCTCTTCGCGGCCAGTCGGGCCCAGGTGGAGAGGGTGCCCGGCTCGTAGCCGAACTTCCCGTTCCACAGAGTGTCCAGGGCGGCCGCGTCGTCGTTCACGCAGAACATGACGAACGGCGGACAGTACGGGGAGTCGATCTCGGCGAAGCCCCGATAGGGGAACTTCTTTCGGTGAACACGGATGATGTCGCTCGCGGGGACCGGCCGGACGGATGGCGCATGGGCCAGCATGCGGGCGTTTGCTTCTTCGAGCTGCGAGGTACGCATTGGGCGATCGTAAAGCAGAGGTTAAGTATTTTTATGGGCTTTGAAAATGTTCCAAAAAGCCTGCTCAAGGGCGTATCTGAGCTGCCCTTTCGCTGCGCACCCATTTCGAATCACCTGGAATTAATTCGTCCTTTACCCGTGAGGACTCCGCAGGGGTGGACGACGGCGAAGGATCAAGGCGCATACCGGAAGCACCGGGGAAAATGCGAAATGCCCCTCGCCCGAGAGGTCTTCGGCCCGCTGGGCGGCGCACCGGAGGAGGCGCTCGTCGGCCCACGCGCGCCTTACTCCTTCTTCTGTGCCGGGCTTCGGGTGTCCTTCGTCTTCACCGCGTCGTTGACCTTCTTCGCCAGTTCGTCGTCCAGCTTCTTGAACTCGCGGACCACCGTGTCCGACATGTCGGCGAGAGCGTCGAGTTGCTGGGTGATGTCCTCGCGGCCGTCCTCCCAGTGGGACTCGAAGTCGTCGAGGGCGTCGTTGACCTTGCCCTCGGCGATGTCGTCCTTGTAGGACTCGAAGAGCTTCTTGGTGTGGTTGAGACGGGTCTTGATCGAGCGCAGCCGGCGGCCGTAGTCCTCCAGCTCGGTCAGCGGGAGCGAGAGGTCGCTCTTGCCCTTGCCCACGTGCCCGTCCCCCGTCCTCGTAATCTGGGCCGCACCGTACAACAGCATGTTGCCTGGACAACTGACCGGCGAAACGGGGGAACACGACACCATGGCCCGCTACATGGAGACGCTCACCATCGAGCGCGGCGGTTTCCGGATCAACGTGCCTGAGTCGTGGTGGGAGTTCGACGTCCGCCCGGAGTCGCGCGACGACTCGATCCGGCGGATGGTGAGCGAGCGGGTGGCGGCGCATCCGGAACTGGCACAGTACCGGGACACGTACATCACGTTCCTCCGGAAAGCCGCCGCCGACGCCTGGAAGTCCGGTGCGATGTACTGCGGTTGCATGGCCGAGAGCTTCGGCGGCGACACCCCGATCACCGGTTCCGTCACCGTCTCCCTGGTCGGTGGCCGCACCCGATCCGGCGAGCCTCTCCCGAACGACCCCGCCACCATCGCCGGCCGGCTCGCCGTGAAGGAGGCGAGGAGGGCGGGTGACTCCTGGCGGAAGGTGACGACGGTCGACATCGCGGGTGTCGGGCCCGCGGCACGGACGTACGGCATCGAGGACATCCCCGTCCCCGACGACACCCGGGGCCGCACCATCCGCGCGGTACTGATGCAGACGTACATCCCCGTCCCCGGCCAGGAGGGCAAGGTCGCGCTGGTCGCGGGCAGCAGCCAGGTCCTGGACCTCGCGGACAGCTTCTTCGACATCTTCGACGCGATCACGTCGACGTTCCGTTTCGCGGACTGAGCCCGGCCTGTCCCGGATCCGACGCCCGGGGACCCGCACCTCCTGGCGCCCGTGTCCGTCGCCCGTCCGGTCCCAGTAGGTTCGCGTGGGCGCCGGCACGGAGGTGCCGATCGAGCGGGGAGCGGCGTGACGACGGAGTGGGACTGGGAGAGCGGCGAGGGTCTGCTGGGTCTCGACGACCCTGGAGAGTGGGATTCCGCGTTCGAGCGCGGCGAGGGCCATCTCGGTACGGCGGTGATCGGACTGGCGTTCCAGTGTTCACTGGAGGAAGCGTCGCCGCGGATCGTCAGGGCGATGCGGCTTCCGGACCATGATCAGCGAGGGTACGCGTTCACAGCGGCCGGTACTGCGGCTCGTCTCAACGGCCGGTCGACCACCGAGCTGTACGCCGCGCTGCGGGCCGAGGGCCCCGAGGGTGTCGCCGGGGACGCCATCGACGACACGCTGACGTTCGTACCGTTCCGCGATCTGCCGCCGTGGTTCAAGTGGAGGTGGGTGCTCAGCACCGTGCGGAACACGCCGGAGGGCTGGTGGCTGCGTTCCGGGGACGCTGTCGCGGGTGCCTGGCGGGCCCTGCGCGGCCGGCGCTCGTGAAGCGGGCACCGTATTGTGGTCCGCGGATACAGAGCTGTGCGATGTGACCTGACCGGGCCGGCGGCATCTTCCGCTGCCGGCGGCACCCGGACGGCACCTGGAACCGAGGCGCCGGGAAGACCGGGTCCGCGGCTTCCCAGAGCCGGTGGCGACACCCTGGCGGCCGGCCCCGTGCCGAGGTCACTTGGGCCATGTGTTTGGCCTGTGTCACGCCCGGGGTAATCTCTACGGCCCGATTGGCCAGCCCCCCGCCCCCTGTGGCAGACTGTCCGAGTTGCTCGGTCGAGTGTTGATGCTGCGCGCCTCCCGCCGGGGGGACCGGAAGCGAGTCCCACAGTACTCGTCGTCCTAACTGCCACCACGGCAGCACTGGGGCGGACGTACGGGAATCTTCCGGGAAGTGTCAGCGCAGCACCGGCCAGGCACCCGGTGGGCCTTCCGCCCCCGGCCTGCGGTTCCACCAGGGCCGTGCGCATTCCCCGCAGGGATGTTCGAGCAAGGGACATTCATGTCAGCGGGGGCGCGACACGCCCGACCGCGTGGGTCGGAGAACGAGAACATGGAACACCGGGTTCCGGAGCGTGAGAAGAGACAGGACTACGGAGTAGCCATGGCGGGACAGAAGATCCGCATCCGGCTCAAGGCCTACGACCACGAGGTCATCGACTCCTCGGCGAAGAAGATCGTCGAGACGGTGACCCGCACTGGTGCGTCGGTCGCGGGCCCGGTGCCGCTGCCCACTGAGAAGAACGTGTACTGCGTCATCAAGTCGCCGCACAAGTACAAGGACTCGCGCGAGCACTTCGAGATGCGCACGCACAAGCGCCTGATCGACATCCTCGACCCGACGCCCAAGACCGTTGACTCTCTGATGCGACTCGACCTCCCGGCCGGTGTCGACATCGAGATCAAGCTCTGAGGGCCGGTGATCTGAGAATGGCTAAGCAGATCAAGGGCATCCTGGGCGAGAAGCTCGGCATGACGCAGGTGTGGGACGAGAACAACCGTGTTGTTCCGGTCACCGTCGTCAAGGCCGGCCCCAACGTCGTGACCCAGGTTCGCACCAACGACGTCGACGGCTACGAGTCGGTCCAGATCGCCTTCGGCGAGATCGACCCGCGCAAGGTGAACAAGCCCCTCAAGGGCCACTTCGCCAAGGCCGATGTCACCCCCCGTCGTCACCTCGTCGAGATCCGCACCGCTGACGCCTCCGAGTACACGCTCGGCCAGGAAGTCACGGCTGAGGTCTTCGAGGCCGGCGTGAAGGTCGACGTCACCGGCAAGAGCAAGGGCAAGGGCTTCGCCGGTGTCATGAAGCGTCACAACTTCAAGGGCCTCGGCGCCGGACACGGCACCCAGCGCAAGCACCGCTCTCCCGGTTCCATCGGTGGCTGCGCCACCCCGGGCCGCGTGTTCAAGGGCCTCCGCATGGCGGGTCGCATGGGCAACGAGCGGGTCACCACCCAGAACCTGACCGTCCACGCCGTTGACGCGGAGAAGGGTCTGCTGCTCATCAAGGGCGCGGTTCCCGGTCCGAACGGCGGCCTCGTCCTGGTCCGCACCGCGGCCAAGGGGGCCTGAGGTAACCGATGAGCACTGTTGACATCCTTTCGCCGCTGGGCGACAAGGCCGGTTCCGTCGAGCTCCCCGCGGAGATCTTCGACGTCGAGAAGATCAGCATCCCGCTGATCCACCAGGTCGTCGTCGCGCAGCTGGCCGCTGCCCGCCAGGGCACGCACAAGACGAAGACCCGTGGCGAGGTCCGTGGTGGCGGCAAGAAGCCGTACCGCCAGAAGGGCACCGGTCGCGCCCGTCAGGGTTCGACCCGCGCGCCGCAGTTCGCCGGTGGTGGCGTCGTGCACGGTCCCGTGCCGCGCGACTACTCGCAGCGCACCCCGAAGAAGATGAAGGCCGCGGCCCTGCGCCACGCCCTCACCGACCGGGCGCGTCACAACCGCATCCACGTCGTCTCCGGCGTGGTCGAGGGCGAGAACCCCAGCACCAAGGCCGCCAAGAGCCTGTTCGGCAAGATCAGCGAGCGCAAGAACCTGCTCCTGGTCGTCGAGCGCGCCGACGAGGCCGCGTGGCTGTCCGCCCGCAACCTGCCCCAGGTCCACATCCTGGAGCCGGGCCAGCTGAACACGTACGACGTTCTCGTCTCGGACGACGTGGTCTTCACCCAGGCCGCGTTCGAGTCCTTCGTGTCCGGCCCGAAGGCCAATGACACCGAAGGGAGCGAGGCCTGATGGCTGTCCGTCACCCGAGCATCGCCTCGAAGGCGGCGAAGGCCGCCAAGGCCGCCCGCCTCGCCAAGGCGAAGCGTCACGCCACCGAGGGCAAGAACACCGTCGAGACCCCGCTGAGCAAGTCGTACACGGACCCCCGTGACGTGCTGCTGAAGCCGGTCGTCTCGGAGAAGAGCTACGCGCTCCTGGACGAGAACAAGTACACGTTCATCGTCGACCCGAACGCCAACAAGACCCAGATCAAGCAGGCCGTCCAGGCGGTCTTCTCGGTCAAGGTCACCGGGGTCAACACGATCAACCGCCAGGGCAAGCGCAAGCGGACCCGCACCGGCTTCGGCCAGCGTGCGGCGACCAAGCGCGCGATCGTGACCCTCGCCGAGGGCGACCGTATCGACATCTTCGGCGGTCCGACCGCGTAAGCGGGTCGGATCGTCCGATATCGGACGAGGACTGAGAAATGGGAATCCGCAAGTACAAGCCGACTACGCCGGGCCGTCGTGGCGCCAGCGTCGCCGACTTCGTCGAGGTCACGCGGTCCACGCCGGAGAAGTCGCTGGTCCGCCCCCTGCACAGCAAGGGCGGCCGTAACAACGCCGGTCGTGTGACCGTTCGCCACCAGGGTGGCGGACACAAGCGCGCCTACCGCGTGATCGACTTCCGTCGTCACGACAAGGACGGCGTGCCGGCGAAGGTCGCGCACATCGAGTACGACCCCAACCGCACCGCGCGCATCGCGCTGCTGCACTACGCCGACGGCGAGAAGCGCTACATCCTCGCGCCGCGCGGCCTGTCGCAGGGCGACCGCGTCGAGAACGGTCCCGGGGCCGACATCAAGCCGGGCAACAACCTCGCCCTGCGCAACATCCCGGTCGGTACGACGCTGCACGCCATCGAGCTGCGTCCGGGCGGCGGCGCCAAGTTCGCCCGCTCGGCCGGTGCCTCGGTGCAGCTGCTCGCCAAGGAGGGCGCCTACGCCCACCTGCGCATGCCGTCCGGTGAGATCCGCCTGGTCGACGTCCGCTGCCGCGCCACTGTCGGCGAGGTCGGCAACGCCGAGCAGAGCAACATCAACTGGGGCAAGGCGGGTCGCAAGCGGTGGCTGGGCGTTCGCCCGTCCGTCCGTGGTGTGGTCATGAACCCGGTTGACCACCCGCACGGTGGTGGTGAGGGCCGGACCTCCGGTGGTCGCCACCCTGTGTCCCCGTGGGGCAAGAAGGAAGGCCGTACTCGTTCGCCCAAGAAGGCGTCGAACAAGTACATCGTCCGCCGCCGCAAGACGAACAAGAAGCGCTAAGGACGGGTTGAGATGCCTCGTAGCTTGAAGAAGGGACCCTTCGTCGACGACCACCTGATCAAGAAGGTGGACGCGCAGAACGAAGCCGGTACCAAGAACGTCATCAAGACCTGGTCCCGCCGCTCGATGATCATCCCGGCCATGCTCGGCCACACGATTGCGGTGCACAACGGCAAGACCCACATCCCGGTGTTTGTCACCGAGTCGATGGTCGGCCACAAGCTCGGCGAGTTCTCGCCGACGCGCACCTTCCGGGGTCACGTCAAGGACGACCGGAAGTCGAAGCGCCGCTAGTCAGCGGGGTGTGAAAGATCATGACAAACACTGAAGGGACAACCATGGAAGCCAGGGCCCAGGCGCGGTACATCCGCGTCACGCCCATGAAGGCCCGCCGTGTGGTGGACCTCATCCGTGGCATGGACGCCACGGAGGCTCAGGCGGTCCTGCGTTTCGCCCCGCAGGCCGCGAGCGTGCCGGTCGGCAAGGTGCTGGACAGCGCCATCGCCAACGCCGCGCACAACTACGACCACACCGACGTCGACAGCCTCTTCATTTCCGAGGCCTACGTCGACGAGGGCCCGACCCTGAAGCGGTTCCGTCCGCGTGCCCAGGGCCGTGCCTACCGGATCCGCAAGCGGACCAGCCACATCACCGTGGTCGTCAGCAGCAAGGAAGGAACCCGGTAATGGGCCAGAAGGTAAACCCGCACGGGTTCCGGCTCGGTGTCACCACGGACTTCAAGTCCCGGTGGTACGCCGACAAGCTGTACAAGGACTACGTCAAGGAAGACGTCGCCATCCGTCGGATGATGACGTCCGGCATGGAGCGCGCCGGCATCTCCAAGGTCGAGATCGAGCGCACCCGTGACCGCGTGCGTGTGGACATCCACACCGCTCGTCCGGGCATCGTCATCGGCCGCCGTGGCGCCGAGGCCGACCGCATCCGCGGTGACCTCGAGAAGCTCACGGGCAAGCAGGTCCAGCTGAACATCCTCGAGGTCAAGAACCCCGAGACCGACGCTCAGCTGGTTGCCCAGGCCGTTGCCGAGCAGCTCTCCTCCCGCGTCTCCTTCCGTCGGGCCATGCGCAAGAGCATGCAGTCCGCCATGAAGGCCGGCGCCAAGGGCATCAAGATCCAGTGCGGTGGCCGCCTCGGCGGCGCCGAGATGTCCCGCTCGGAGTTCTACCGCGAGGGCCGTGTGCCCCTGCACACGCTCCGCGCGAACGTGGACTACGGCTTCTTCGAGGCCAAGACGACCTTCGGCCGTATCGGTGTGAAGGTCTGGATCTACAAGGGCGACGTCAAGAACATCGCCGAGGTCCGCGCCGAGAACGCTGCCGCCCGTGCGGGCAACCGCCCGGCCCGCGGTGGCGCCGACCGCCCGGCCCGTGGTGGCCGCGGTGGCGAGCGGCGCGGTCGCAAGCCGCAGCAGGCTGCCGGCGCCGAGGCCCCCAAGGCCGAGGCTCCCGCTGCCGCTCCGGCTGAGAGCACCGGAACGGAGGCCTGACCGTCATGCTGATCCCCCGTAGGGTCAAGCACCGCAAGCAGCACCACCCGGGACGCAGCGGCGCTGCCAAGGGTGGCACCACGGTTGCGTTCGGCGAGTACGGCATCCAGGCGCTCACTCCGGCGTATGTGACGAACCGTCAGATCGAGGCCGCTCGTATCGCCATGACGCGTCACATCAAGCGTGGTGGCAAGGTCTGGATCAACATCTACCCGGACCGTCCGCTCACCAAGAAGCCCGCCGAGACCCGCATGGGTTCCGGTAAGGGTTCTCCGGAGTGGTGGATCGCCAACGTCAAGCCCGGACGCGTCATGTTCGAGCTGTCGTACCCCAACGAGAAGATCGCCCGTGAGGCGCTGACCCGTGCGGCCCACAAGCTGCCGATGAAGTGCCGGATCGTCAAGCGCGAGGCAGGTGAAGCGTGATGTCGGCCGGTACCAAGGCGTCCGAGCTGCGCGAGCTGGGCAACGAGGAGCTTCTGGCGAAGCTCCGCGAGGCCAAGGAAGAGCTGTTCAACCTCCGCTTCCAGGCGGCGACCGGTCAGCTCGAGAACCATGGCCGTCTGAAGGCGGTCCGCAAGGACATCGCGCGGATCTACACCCTGATGCGCGAGCGTGAGCTGGGCATCGAAACGGTGGAGAACGCCTGATGAGCGAGAAGAACGTGACTGAGACCGAGCGCAACGCACGGAAGACCCGTGAGGGTCTGGTCGTCAGCGACAAGATGGACAAGACCGTCGTCGTCGCCGTCGAGGACCGCGTGAAGCACGCCCTGTACGGCAAGGTCATCCGCCGTACGAACAAGCTCAAGGCGCACGACGAGCAGAACGCTGCCGGTGTCGGCGACCGCGTCCTCCTGATGGAGACCCGGAAGCTGTCCGCCAGCAAGCACTGGCGCGTCGTCGAGATCCTCGAGAAGGCCAAGTAGCAATTCCTGCGGGGCAGTTGCCTCGCAGGACAGTTCCGCCAGGCTCGGCAGGGGCTCCCCTCGGACAGAGGCGGCCCCTGCCGGGAACCGGCAGACAAACAGGAGATAGACGTGATCCAGCAGGAGTCGCGACTGCGTGTCGCCGACAACACTGGTGCGAAGGAGATCCTTTGCATCCGTGTGCTCGGTGGCTCCGGTCGCCGCTACGCGGGCATCGGTGACGTCATCGTCGCCACCGTCAAGGACGCGATCCCCGGTGGCAACGTGAAGAAGGGTGACGTCGTCAAGGCGGTCATCGTTCGCACCGTCAAGGAGCGCCGCCGTCCGGACGGCTCGTACATCCGCTTCGACGAGAACGCCGCCGTCATTCTGAAGAACGACGGCGACCCTCGCGGCACCCGCATCTTCGGCCCGGTCGGCCGTGAGCTGCGCGAGAAGAAGTTCATGAAGATCATCTCGCTCGCGCCGGAGGTGCTGTAAGCATGAAGATCAAGAAGGGCGACCTGGTCCAGGTCATCACCGGCAAGGACAAGGGCAAGCAGGGCAAGGTCATTGCCGCTTACCCGCGCGAGGAGCGTGTCCTGGTCGAGGGTGTCAACCGGGTCAAGAAGCACACCAAGGCCGGCCCGACCGCCAGCGGTTCTCAGGCCGGTGGCATCGTGACCACCGAGGCCCCCGTCCACGTGTCCAACGTTCAGCTGGTCGTGGAGAAGGACGGCAACAAGGTCGTCACGCGTGTCGGTTACCGCTTCGACGACGAAGGCAACAAGATCCGCGTTGCCAAGCGGACGGGTGAGGACATCTGATGGCTACCACCACGACTCCGCGTCTGAAGCAGAAGTACCGCGAGGAGATCGCGGGCAAGCTGCGTGACGAGTTCAAGTACGAGAACGTCATGCAGATCCCCGGCCTCGTCAAGATCGTGGTCAACATGGGTGTCGGCGACGCCGCCCGTGACTCGAAGCTCATGGACGGTGCCGTCCGTGACCTGACCACCATCACCGGTCAGAAGCCGGCCATCACCAAGGCCCGCAAGTCCATCGCGCAGTTCAAGCTGCGTGAGGGTCAGCCGATCGGTGCCCACGTCACGCTTCGTGGCGACCGCATGTGGGAGTTCCTGGACCGCACCCTGTCGCTTGCGCTCCCGCGCATCCGCGACTTCCGCGGCCTGTCCCCCAAGCAGTTCGACGGCCGTGGCAACTACACCTTCGGTCTCACGGAGCAGGTCATGTTCCACGAGATCGACCAGGACAAGATCGACCGCGTCCGGGGTATGGACATCACCGTGGTCACCACGGCGACCAACGACGCTGAGGGCCGCGCGCTCCTTCGTCACCTCGGCTTCCCGTTCAAGGAGGCGTGAGCGAGATGGCGAAGAAGGCTCTTATCGCTAAGGCTGCTCGCAAGCCCAAGTTCGGTGTGCGCGCGTACACCCGCTGCCAGCGCTGCGGCCGTCCGCACTCCGTGTACCGCAAGTTCGGCCTGTGCCGCGTGTGCCTTCGTGAGATGGCTCACCGTGGCGAGCTGCCGGGCGTGACCAAGAGCTCCTGGTAATCCCCGAATCAGGGATTGCTGGGTCTCTCGGTAAGCAACCCGGGTCGGCAGGGGCCCCTCCATCCATGCCTTAGGCTAGGAGGGTTGGGCCTCTGCCGCCCTGGATCGACTTACTACGCCGTAGGTCCCCGCACCGCACCCGTCCCGTCTGCAGAAGTACGGGGAGAGGGATGGCGCATATAGGAAACCCCGGCGAGAAAGGCCACAGGCCAATTCATGACCATGACTGATCCGATCGCAGACATGTTGACGCGTCTGCGGAACGCGAACTCGGCGTACCACGACTCCGTGGCGATGCCGCACTCGAAGATCAAGTCCCACATCGCGGAGATCCTCCAGCAGGAGGGCTTCATCACGGGCTGGAAGGTCGAGGACGCCGAGGTCGGCAAGAACCTCGTCCTCGAGCTGAAGTTCGGCCCGAACCGTGAGCGCTCCATCGCGGGCATCAAGCGGATCTCCAAGCCCGGTCTCCGGGTGTACGCGAAGTCCACCAACCTGCCGAAGGTGCTCGGCGGCCTCGGCGTGGCGATCATCTCCACGTCCCACGGGCTCCTCACCGACAAGCAGGCCGGCAAGAAGGGCGTGGGTGGGGAAGTCCTCGCCTACGTCTGGTAGCGGAAGGGAACGGAGGAAACAGCTATGTCGCGCATCGGCAAGCTCCCCATCGCGGTTCCCGCCGGCGTGGACGTCACCATCGACGGCCGTACGGTCGCGGTCAAGGGCCCCAAGGGTTCGCTGACCCACACCGTCGCGGCGCCGATCGAGGTCGCCAAGGGCGAGGACGGCACCCTGCTCGTGACCCGCCCGAACGACGAGCGTCAGAACAAGGCCCTGCACGGCCTGTCCCGCACGCTGGTGGCGAACATGATCACCGGCGTGACCCAGGGTTACGTGAAGAAGCTCGAGATCAGCGGTGTCGGTTACCGCGTGACCGCCAAGGGCTCGAACCTCGAGTTCGCGCTCGGCTACAGCCACCCGATCACCGTCGAGGCGCCCGAGGGCATCACCTTCAAGGTGGAGGCCCCGACCCGTTTCTCGGTCGAGGGCATCGACAAGCAGAAGGTCGGCGAGGTTGCGGCCAACATCCGCAAGCTGCGCAAGCCCGACCCGTACAAGGCCAAGGGCGTCAAGTACGAGGGCGAAGTCATCCGCCGCAAGGTCGGAAAGGCGGGTAAGTAGGCCATGGCATACGGACAGAAGATCCTCAAGGGCGACGCCTACAAGCGCGCCGCGATCAAGCGCCGGCACATCCGGATCCGCAAGCGGATCGCGGGTACGGCCGAGCGTCCCCGCCTGGTGGTGACCCGCTCGAACCGTCACATCGTGGCTCAGGTGATCGACGACCTCAAGGGTCACACCCTTGCGTCGGCGTCCACCCTGGACACCTCGATCCGCGGTGGCGAGGGCGACAAGTCCGCGCAGGCCAAGCAGGTCGGCGCCCTGGTCGCCGAGCGCGCCAAGGCCGCGGGCGTCGAGGCTGTCGTATTCGACCGTGGTGGCAACCAGTACGCCGGGCGCATCGCCGCCCTGGCGGACGCCGCCCGCGAGGCCGGGCTCAGGTTCTGAGCCGCCGTAGCTAGCGGAAAAGAGAGAGGTAAATCCAATGGCTGGACCCCAGCGCCGCGGTGGCGGTGCCGGTGGCGGCGAGCGGCGGGACCGGAAGGGCCGTGACGGCGGCGCTGCTGCCGCCGAGAAGACCGCGTACGTCGAGCGCGTCGTCGCGATCAACCGCGTCGCCAAGGTTGTGAAGGGTGGTCGTCGCTTCAGCTTCACCGCGCTGGTCGTGGTGGGCGACGGTGACGGCACCGTGGGTGTCGGATACGGCAAGGCCAAGGAGGTGCCGGCCGCCATCGCCAAGGGCGTTGAGGAGGCCAAGAAGCACTTCTTCAAGGTCCCCCGGATCCAGGGCACCATCCCTCACCCCATCCAGGGTGAGAAGGCCGCCGGCGTCGTGCTGCTCAAGCCCGCGTCCCCCGGTACCGGTGTTATCGCCGGTGGTCCGGTGCGCGCTGTGCTCGAGTGCGCCGGTATCCACGACATCCTGTCGAAGTCGCTCGGCTCCGACAACGCGATCAACATCGTGCACGCGACCGTGGAGGCCCTGAAGGGTCTGCAGCGCCCCGAGGAGGTCGCGGCCCGCCGCGGTCTGCCGCTCGAGGACGTCGCCCCCGCGGCTCTGCTGCGTGCGCGTGCCGGGGCTGGTGCGTAATGGCGCAGCTCAAGATCACGCAGACGAAGTCGTACATCGGCAGCAAGCAGAACCACCGTGACACCCTGCGGTCGCTTGGTCTCAAGGGGATCAACACCGTGGTCGTCAAGGAGGACCGCCCCGAGTTCCGCGGCATGGTGCACACCGTCCGCCACCTCGTGACGGTCGAGGAGGTCGACTGATCATGGCGGAGCAGAACCCGCTGAAGATCCACAACCTCCGTCCCGCCCCGGGCGCCAAGACCGCCAAGACCCGTGTCGGTCGTGGTGAGGCGTCGAAGGGTAAGACGGCCGGTCGTGGTACCAAGGGCACCAAGGCCCGTTACCAGGTTCCGGAGCGCTTCGAGGGTGGCCAGATGCCGCTCCACATGCGCCTCCCGAAGCTGAAGGGCTTCAAGAACCCGTTCAAGACCGAGTACCAGGTCGTGAACCTCGACAAGCTGGCCGCGCTCTACCCCGAGGGTGGCGAGGTCACGGTCGAGGGGCTGGTGGCCAAGGGTGCCGTTCGCAAGAACAGCCTCGTCAAGGTCCTCGGCCAGGGTGAGCTCTCCGTGGCGGTGCAGGTGACGGTCGACGCCGTCTCCGGCTCCGCCAAGGAAAAGATCACCGCAGCCGGCGGCACCGTCACCGAGCTCATCTGAGTTCCGTGGCGTAGACGATCCCGACCGGGGATACCTCACAATGAGGTATCCCCGGTTGGTCGTTCCGGGGGAGGCATGGTCGCCGGTAAGGTGGCCTCCACTGTTCCTTTTCTGTATCCGTCGAACCTCAAGACCGTCACCCTTGACGCAGTTGCGTGGGGGTCGCAGGAGGCACCGTGCTCACCGCGTTCGCCCGGGCGTTCAGGACGCCCGACCTGCGCAAGAAGCTGCTCTTCACGCTGGGCATCATCGTGGTGTACCGGGTCGGTACGCACATTCCGATCCCGGGCGTCAACTACAAGGCCGTCCAGCAGTGCGTGAACGAGGCGTCGGGGAACCAGGGCCTCTTCGGTCTCGTCAACATGTTCAGTGGTGGCGCACTGCTGCAGATCACGGTGTTCGCGCTCGGCATCCTGCCGTACATCACTGCGAGCATCATTCTTCAGCTGCTGACCGTCGTCATCCCGCGTCTGGAAGCCCTCAAGAAGGAGGGCCAGGCCGGTACGGCGAAGATCACGCAGTACACCCGCTACCTGACCCTGGCCCTGGCCATCCTGCAGGGCACCGGCCTCGTGGCCACGGCTCGCAGCGGCGCGCTCTTCTCCGGCTGCACGGTCGCTTCGAGCATCGTTCCGGACCAGGCCATCTTCACCACCATCACCATGGTCGTCACCATGACCGCCGGTACCACCGTCGTCATGTGGCTCGGTGAGCTGATCACCGACCGCGGTATCGGCAACGGCATGTCCATCCTGATGTTCATCTCGATCGCCGCGAGCTTCCCGTCCGCGCTGTGGGCCATCAAGAAGCAGGGCACCCTCGCCGGCGGCTGGATCGAGTTCGGCACCGTCCTGGTCGTCGGTCTGGTCATGGTCGCGCTGGTCGTCTTCGTCGAGCAGGCCCAGCGCCGTATCCCCGTGCAGTACGCGAAGCGCATGATCGGCCGTCGTTCCTACGGCGGTACGTCGACGTACATCCCGCTGAAGGTGAACCAGGCGGGTGTGATCCCCGTCATCTTCGCCTCGTCGCTGCTCTACATCCCGGCACTGATCGCCCAGTTCTCCGGAGGCAACTCGGGCTGGAAGGCCTGGGTCCAGCAGAACCTCACCAAGGGTGACCACCCGATCTACATCACCGCGTACTTCCTGCTCATTGTTTTCTTCGCGTTCTTCTATGTGGCGATCTCCTTCAACCCCGAGGAAGTCGCCGACAACATGAAGAAGTATGGTGGCTTCATCCCGGGCATCCGGGCTGGCCGACCGACCGCTGAGTACCTGTCGTACGTACTCAACCGGATCACCTGGCCGGGTTCGCTGTATCTGGGCCTGATCGCTCTCGTACCGACATTGGCGTTGGTTGGCTTCGGGGCAAGCCAGAACTTCCCGTTCGGTGGCACCAGCATCCTGATCATCGTGGGTGTGGGTCTCGAGACGGTGAAGCAGATCGAGAGCCAGCTCCAGCAGCGCAATTACGAAGGGTTCCTCCGCTGATGCGAATCGTCCTCGTCGGGCCGCCAGGTGCCGGTAAGGGAACGCAGGCCGTGCGCCTAGCCGAGACGCTGCACATCCCGCACATCTCCACGGGCGACCTGTTCCGCGCAAACATCAGCCAGCAGACGGAGCTCGGGAAGCTCGCGAAGTCCTACATGGACGCCGGCAACCTCGTCCCCGACGAGGTCACCATCGCGATGGCCAAGGACCGCATGGAGCAGCCGGACGCCGAGAACGGCTTCCTGCTGGACGGCTTCCCGCGCAACGTCTCGCAGGCCGAGGCCCTGGATGAACTGCTCGAGACCGAGGGCATCAAGCTCGACGCCGTGCTGGACCTCGAAGTCCCCGAGGACGAGGTGGTCAAGCGCATCGCCGGCCGCCGTATCTGCCGCAAGGACTCCAGCCACGTCTTCCACGTGACGTACAGCCCGCCGAAGAAGGAAGGCGTCTGTGACGTCTGCGGCGGCGAGCTGTACCAGCGTGACGACGACTCCGAGGACACCGTCCGCAAGCGGCTCGAGGTCTACCACACGCAGACCGAGCCGATCATCGACTACTACAAGGCGCAGGGCCTGGTCGTCACGATCTCCTCCCTGGGTCCGGTGGACGAGATCACGCGGCGGGCGCTGGAAGCTCTGAAGCGCGACGAGGATACCGAGAAGTAGTTCTCGGGCCGTTCCGGCCGCGGTGCCCTCGTGGGGCGCCGCGGCCGTACTGTTGTGTAAGTCCGACCGACGTGAGTGACGGAGAGCGCAGGCCCCCCATGGTGCAGATCAAGACCGCCGAGCAGATCGCGAAGATGCGTGAGGCGGGGCTGGTCGTCGCCGCCATCCACGCGGCGACCCGGGAGGCCGCGGTGCCGGGTGCCACGACGAAGGATCTGGACCAGGTGGCCCGCAAGGTCCTCGCCGAGCACGACGCCAAGCCGAACTTCCTCGGGTACGGCGGCTTCCCGGCCACCATCTGCACGTCGGTCAACGAGGTCGTCGTCCACGGCATCCCCTCGGACGAGGTCGTCCTGAAGAACGGCGACATCATCTCCATCGACTGCGGCGCGATCGTCGACGGCTGGCACGGCGACGCCGCGTACACCGCCTTCGTGGGCTCCGGTCACGCTCCCGAGCTGATCGAGCTGTCCCGGGTGACCGAAGAGTCCATGTGGGCCGGTATCGCCGCGATGAAGCAGGGCAACCGCCTCGTGGACGTCTCCCACGCCATCGAGACGTACATCCGCCGCCAGCCGAAGCCCGGCGGAGGTCGCTACGGGATCATCGAGGACTACGGCGGTCACGGCATCGGCACCGAGATGCACATGGACCCGCACCTGCTGAACTACGTCGAGCGCCGCCGCGGCAAGGGGCCCAAGCTGGTGCCCGGCTTCTGCCTCGCGATCGAGCCGATGGTCTCCCTGGGCACGCCGAAGACCGAGGTCCTCCAGGACGAGTGGACGGTCATCACGACGGACGGCACCTGGTCCTCGCACTGGGAGCACTCCGTCGCTCTGACGGAGGAGGGCCCGCTGGTCCTCACTGCACCCGACGGCGGCAAGGCGAAGCTTGCGGAGCACGGCATCACGGCCGCTCCGGACCCGCTGGCTTAATGATCTGCCCCGTTGGGCAGGATTCCTCGATTCGTCTTTCCGGGTGCGCTGACGTAGACTGACTCGTCGGCTCTCGTGCACCCGCATGTCCGCATGCGCCCGCAAGGGACGCGAGGAAGTCGATCAAGGTAGTCGATTCGAAGGGCGAAGCGTGGCCAAGAAGCAAGGTGCCATCGAGATCGAGGGCACTGTCGTCGAGTCTCTTCCGAACGCCATGTTCAAGGTCGAGCTCCAGAACGGCCACCAGGTCCTGGCACACATCAGCGGCAAGATGCGTATGCACTACATCCGCATCCTCCCTGACGACCGGGTCGTGGTGGAGCTGTCTCCGTACGACCTGACGCGTGGCCGGATCGTCTACCGCTACAAGTAGATCTTGCCCAGGCCCCGCGCGAGCGGGACCGCCGGCAACTGACCCGGAGAACCTCAATCCCATGAAGGTCAAGCCGAGCGTCAAGAAGATCTGCGACAAGTGCAGGGTGATCCGCCGTCACGGTCGGGTCATGGTCATCTGCGAGAACCCGCGCCACAAGCAGCGCCAGGGCTGACGCACGACCGATCCCTCTGCACCAACCGCAGAGATTCGCGCGACGCAAGCTGAATATGTTCATACGCAGGACCCGAGCCGATCATGGCTCGACACCCCCGGTTCGGAGGCCGGGGACCCAGTTCGTACCTGGTACGGCGGCTGGGAGCCGGTTCTGCGGAAGACCTCCGAAGATCACCAGGAGCCATTGAATGGCACGCGTTTCCGGTGTTGACATCCCGCGCGAAAAGCGCGTGGAGGTCGCCCTCACCTACGTGTTCGGCATCGGCCGAACCCTCTCCCAGCAGACGCTGGCCGAGACCGGCATCGACCCGAACACCCGCGTTCGCGACCTCTCCGAGGAGCAGCTCGTCGCGATCCGCGAGTACGTCGACAACAACATCAAGACCGAGGGTGACCTCCGTCGCGAGATCCAGGCCGACATCCGCCGCAAGGTCGAGATCGGCTGCTACCAGGGTCTGCGTCACCGTCGTGGTCTGCCCGTCCGCGGTCAGCGCACCAGCACCAACGCTCGCACCCGCAAGGGCCCGCGTCGCGCCATTGCCGGCAAGAAGAAGCCGGGCAAGAAGTAGTCCGCAGCGGACCTCTGTCCACGGTCTTCGCTGTAGGACCGACCACCTCCCGTAGGAGTTAGTAGATGCCCCCCAAGGGTCGTCAGGGCGCTGCCAAGAAGGTGCGCCGCAAGGAAAAGAAGAACGTCGCTCACGGCCACGCGCACATCAAGAGCACGTTCAACAACACGATCGTCTCCATCACGGACCCGTCGGGCAACGTGATCTCCTGGGCCTCCGCCGGCCACGTCGGCTTCAAGGGCTCCCGGAAGTCCACGCCGTTCGCCGCGCAGATGGCCGCCGAGTCGGCTGCCCGCCGCGCCCAGGAGCACGGCATGCGCAAGGTCGACGTGTTCGTGAAGGGCCCGGGTTCCGGTCGTGAGACCGCGATCCGCTCCCTGCAGGCCACGGGCCTCGAGGTCGGCTCCATCCAGGACGTCACCCCGACCCCGCACAACGGCTGCCGTCCGCCGAAGCGCCGCCGCGTCTGAGGCACGGCGGATCTGGGTATTCGGGCGGTACCTCCCCGGAAGGGGTCGTACCGCCCGTACCCTTGCAGTACCCGCGCTGTGCAAGCGGCGCGGTTCCGTCGGACGTCAAATAGCGGGCGTCCACGAAAGAAGGATCTGATCCACACATGCTGATCGCTCAGCGTCCCTCGTTGACCGAAGAGGTCGTCGACGAGTTCCGCTCCCGGTTCGTGATCGAGCCGCTGGAGCCGGGCTTCGGCTACACCCTCGGCAACTCCCTGCGCCGCACCCTCCTGTCGTCGATCCCCGGCGCTGCTGTCACCAGCATCCGCATCGACGGCGTCCTGCACGAGTTCACCACCGTGCCGGGCGTCAAGGAGGACGTCACCGACCTGATCCTCAACATCAAGCAGCTGGTCGTCTCCTCGGAGCACGACGAGCCGGTCGTGATGTACCTGCGCAAGCAGGGCCCGGGTCTGGTCACCGCCGCCGACATCGCGCCCCCGGCCGGTGTCGAGGTGCACAACCCCGACCTGGTCCTCGCCACGCTCAACGGCAAGGGCAAGCTCGAGATGGAGCTGACCGTCGAGCGCGGTCGCGGCTACGTCTCCGCCGTGCAGAACAAGCAGGTGGGCCAGGAGATCGGCCGTATCCCGGTCGACTCCATCTACAGCCCCGTGCTCAAGGTCACGTACAAGGTCGAGGCCACGCGTGTCGAGCAGCGCACCGACTTCGACAAGCTGATCGTCGACGTCGAGACCAAGCAGGCGATGCGGCCGCGCGACGCCATGGCGTCCGCCGGCAAGACCCTGGTCGAGCTGTTCGGTCTCGCCCGCGAGCTGAACATCGACGCCGAGGGCATCGACATGGGCCCGTCCCCCACGGACGCCGCCCTTGCCGCCGACCTCGCCCTGCCGATCGAGGAGCTGGAACTCACCGTCCGCTCCTACAACTGCCTCAAGCGCGAGGGCATCCACTCCGTGGGTGAGCTCGTCGCCCGCTCCGAGGCGGACCTCCTGGACATCCGCAACTTCGGTGCGAAGTCGATCGACGAGGTCAAGGCGAAGCTGGCCGGCATGGGCCTGGCCCTGAAGGACAGCCCGCCCGGATTCGACCCGACCGCCGCCGCCGACGCCTTCGGTGCCGACGACGACGCGGACGCCGGGTTCGTGGAGACGGAGCAGTACTGAGAGCTCGGGCCAGACGGTCCGTGCTCGGTGCGGGTGCGCCGTGCTTGATCGCGCCCCCGCGACGGAGTCGCACATCGACACCGCCCCGCGCCCCTTCCGGGCGACGCCCCTTCGGGGCTGTCGTCCGGATCTCCGACAGACAACCGTCTGCTCGGATACTGACCCCGGTACCTGATACGGCCGGGGCAGACACACAGGAGAAGAACAATGCCGAAGCCCACCAAGGGTGCCCGTCTGGGCGGCAGTGCCGCGCACGAGAAGCTGCTTCTCGCGAACCTCGCGAAGTCGCTGTTCGAGCACGGCCGTATCACCACCACCGAGGCGAAGGCCCGCCGTCTGCGGCCGTACGCCGAGCGTCTGGTCACCAAGGCGAAGAAGGGCGACCTTCACAACCGCCGTCAGGTGCTCCAGGTCATCACGGACAAGAGCGTCGTCCACACGCTCTTCACCGAGATCGGCCCGCGGTACGAGAACCGTCCGGGCGGCTACACCCGCATCACCAAGATCGGTAACCGCCGTGGCGACAACGCGCCCATGGCCGTCATCGAGCTGGTCGAGGCGCTGACGGTGGCCCAGCAGGCGACCGGTGAGGCCGAGGCCGCCACCAAGCGTGCGGTCAAGGAGGCCGAGGAGGCCAAGGTCGAGGAGACCAAGGCCGACGAGGTCGTCGAGGAAGCGGCTCCGGTCGAGGCGGCCGAGGAGTCCAAGGACGCCTGAGGCCATACCTCGCGCTGAGCGGGTCCGCCCTTCGGGGCGGGCCCGCTTTCGCGTATCCGAGAGGATCTCGTACTTGAGAGGATCTCCTTGTGAGTGACGAAGCACAGCCCGGTTATGTACGTGTCCGCCTCGACCTGTCCTACGACGGCTCCGACTTCCACGGCTGGGCCAAGCAGGCCGGCGGCCGGCGGACCGTGCAGGGGGAGATCGAGGACGCGTTGCGCACGGTGACGCGGACGAGGGACACGACGTACGAGCTGACCGTGGCCGGCCGGACGGATGCCGGAGTGCACGCCCGCGGCCAGGTCGCGCACGTCGACCTGCCCGAGGAACTGTGGGCAGGGCACGGAGAGAAGCTGCTCAAGCGCCTCGCCGGGCGGCTGCCGAAGGACGTGCGGGTGTGGGCGCTCACTCAGGCGCCGGAGGGGTTCAACGCACGGTTCGCGGCCCTGTGGCGACGCTACGTCTACCGGGTCGGCGACCAGCCCGGGGGAGTCGACCCGCTGCTGCGCAACCATGTGCTCTGGCACGACTGGGAGTTGGACGTCGCCCTGATGGACGCCGCCGCCAAGTCCCTCGTCGGGGAGCACGACTTCGCGGCGTACGCGAAGAAGCGTGAGGGAGCGACGACGATCCGCGAGATCTTCGATTTCGGGGTGCGCCGGAGCGTGGACGGCATCGTCGAGATCGAGGTCCGCGCCGACGCGTTCTGCCACAACCAGGTGCGGTCCATGGTGGGAGCGTTGCTGTTCGTGGGGGACGGGCACCGGGGGGTGGAGTGGCCCAGGGCTGTGCTGGATGCCGGTGTGAGGGACAGTGCCGTGCATGTCGTACGGCCGCATGGGCTCACGCTGGAGGAGGTCGCGTACCCGGCGGACGAGCTGCTGCTGGAGAGGCAGCGGCAGGCCCGCCGGGTGCGGGTGCGTACGGCCTGAGCGCGGTCAGCCGGCGAGGACCGTCTTGAACCTCGGCTCCAGGTACGGCTCCAGGGACGTGGAATAGCTGCCGGTCATGTGGCTGTAGTCCCAGTAGACGACGTGTCCGCCGATCACGGCCGGGCAGTAGCCGTCGGCGCAGAAGGCGGGGATCGTGTCGATGACCTTGAACCCGTACTTCTCCGCCGTCTCCCGTTCCAAGAGGCGGTACTCGGCGCGGTCGATCACTTCCGTGGACTTGGGGCTACAGGTACCGATTTCGGCGCCCTTGGTGGCCAGGCAGTCCGGTATGGAGCGGTTCGGGTACGGCGTGTCCGTGAGGTAGACCAGTTTCGCGCCGGTGGCCTTCAGCCGCTCGAAGGTCTGGTCCGCGCCCTGACGGGTGGCGGTCGCCTGGGCGCGGTTGGCGACGACGAGCACGTCCGGGTGGAGCTGGTCGATCTTGTCGAGGGCCGTCTTCCGCCAGCTCGTGCACTCGGTGTAGTCGCGTCCGAGATCCTCGCGGGTGATCTTGTACACCTCGGGGCTGCAGCCACTCTTGATCACGGTGATGACCTTGACGTGCAGCTTCTTGCCGAGCTTGTCGAACGCGTTGCCCCACTGGTAGGCGTGCGAGTCGCCCAGCAGCACCATCGTCCGCTTGGACGTGGTGTCGCCGATGACGCACTTGTCCTGGAGTGAGTAGCCGGTGATGAGCAGATCGTCGATGCAGCCATGGTCGCCGCGGTCGTGCGGGGCCTTGAGCAGGGCATCCTCGCTGATCCGGGGGTGGTCGCGCTCCTTCACGGCCTGCTCGACGGAGGCGATGCCCCCGAAGCCGTTCGCCGCGGCGCCGGCGGCCGTGGTGACCGACAGGTTGAGCGGTACCACCCGTATGGCGAGGGTCATGGCGACGGCCGCGGTGGCGGTCAGGGTCAGACCGGTCAGGATGCCGCGCCACGGGATCTGCACGAGCCTGACGTTGGCCTTCAGGCGCCGTTCGATCACATAGTGCCCGGCGACGGCCAGCACGAAGGAGCCCGCGGCGACGCGGAAGCGGTCGGAGTAGGTGATTTCGTGGCCGACGATGTCCGACCAGAGGATCAGCATCGGCCAGTGCCAGAGGTACCAGCCGTAGCTCGCGTTGCCGACGAAGTTGAAGACGGGGTTGTCGAGGAGCCGCTCGGCGCCGAGGCGGGGGTTGGCACAGCCGGCCGCCATGATCAGGGTGGCGCCCAGCACGGGGCCGCCAACGGCGTAACCGGGCAGGGGGGTCTGCTCGGTGATGAGGGACGCGGTGACCAGTATGGTGCCGAGTCCGACCCAGCCGAGGACGGCTGCGAGGCCCTGGTACATGCGGGACAGGAGCCGGGCGTTGAGGGCGACGAAGACGCCGATGGCCAGTTCCCACACTCGGGTCGGGGTGCCGAAGTAGGCGAGCGGCTGGTTCGTCTGGGTCGTCGTGATCGACAGATAGAGCGAGCCGCTGATCACGGCGGCCAGGAACAGCCCGACCAGGAAGCGGTTGCGGAAGATGGCCCGGCTGAGCCAGGCGACGATGACGAGCGCGATCGGCGCGAGGACGTAGAACTGCTCCTCGATGCTCAGCGACCAGAAGTGCTGGTACGGCGACTGGCTGCCGTCGTCGGCGAAGTAGTCGGTGCCGTTTTCGGCCTGGCGCCAGTTGATGAAGCTGAGCGAGGCGGCGAAGCCGTCCTGCATGTAGCCGCGGAATTTGAACGGGCTGGCGTAGATCCAGGCCACCACGGCCGTCACGACGATGGTGAGGGCGGCCCCCGGTGCCAGCCGCCGGAACCGGCGGGCCCAGAACTTGCCGAGCGACACCTTGCCGGTCTTGTCGATCTCCGCGAGGAGCTGGCTGCCGATGAGGAAGCCGCTGAGCGTGAAGCTGACGTCGACGCCGCCGTGGATGTCGAGGATGCCCGTGTGCACGAAGACGACCATCGTGATCGCGACGGCGCGCAGGCCCTGAAGGTCGGGCCGGTACTTGCGCAGCCGGTCTTCCTTCGGGGCTTTTCGGCGGTGCTGCTCCGGCCGGTGCTCGGGCGGCCGCGTCGGGTCGCCTATCGCGGTGGCTTGATGGGTGGTCACGTCTCTCCCGTGGCTGTCCGGTCGGGCCGGATCTCTCAGTGGACCGTCAGGCAGGCGGTGGCGGTGCCGCTCACCCGCACCCCCAGGGAGGGGATACGGATGCCGCACGCCAGCCGCAGCTGGGCGGGCAGCTCGTTCTCCGCGCCGATGTGTGCGTGGCAGCCGACCACGACCTCGCGCAGGAGGCAGTCGGCGCCGATGGAGGAGTCGTGGTCCACCACGGACTCGTGGATGCCGGCGCCCTCGGCCACGGTCACGCGCGCGCCGACGATGGAGCGGTCGACGACCACACGCGGGCCGATGACGGCGTGCGGGCCGATCGTCGAGCCGCCGGTGACGCGGGCGGTCGTATCGACGACGGCCGTGGGATGGATCAGGGCCTCGGCCGGCTGCTTCACGAGGGGGGAGGTCACGTTGCCGATGACCAGGTCGGCGGAGCCGTGCACGAAGGCCAGCGGCGTACCGAGGTCGCGCCAGTAGTCCTCCGTGGTGTGGCCGAACACGCGCCGCCCCTGGGCGACGAGCTGCGGGAAGGTCTCCTGCTCGACCGAGACCTCCCGGTCGGCCGGGATGGCGTCCAGGACGGACCGGCTGAAGACATAGCAACCGGCGTTGATCTGGTCGGTGACGCACTCCTCGGGCGTCTTGGGCTTCTCGAGGAAGGCCAGCACCCGGTCGGATCCGTCGGTGGGGACCAGACCGAAGGCACGCGGGTCGGGGACCCGGGTGAGATGGAGGGTCACGTCCGCGTCCCGCTCCCGGTGCTGGTGCAGGACGGCGCGCAGGTCGACGCCGGAGAGGATGTCGCCGTTGAGGATCAGGACCGGCGCGCCGGCCGGTCCGCGCAGCAGGCGCCCGGCGTTGCGGATCGCTCCGCCGGTGCCGAGCGGCACCTCCTCGACGGCGTAGGAGATGTCGAGGTCCTGGGCGAAGTCCTTGAACTCCTCCTCGAAGAGGTCGGCGAGGTACGAGGTGGCGAACACCACGTGCCCCACGCCCGCGTCCATCAGCTTGGCCACCTGGTGCCGGATGAAGGAGGTACCCGCGACGTCGAGGAGCGGTTTCGGGGTGTGGTTGGTCAGCGGGCGCAAGCGCGTTCCCTTGCCGCCCACCAGAATAATGGCTTCCTGCATGATTGCCCCGTTCGGTCAGCTCGTGGTGGCGGTCCCGGGACCGGCGTAGTCGGAGGTGAAACAGGCCTTGATGGCCTTCTCGCTCTGGGGGCGCCCGGCGAAGTCGAGGCGAGACTGCTTCTTGTCGTCCGGTGCCTTGTTCGGGTTGTCGTCGAAGTAGATCGACCACCAGTAGACGCCGCTCATCCGGCGCTCCTGGACGACCTGGCAGACCGCGGTGTACCAGGTGGCCTGCACCTTCGGGTTGACGGCCCGCTTGGTGTAGAAGTCGCCGGGGGCGTGGTAGGCGCCGTTCATGGCGGCGATGCCGGCCTCGGCGACGGTGATCTTCGGCAGGGGGCCGGTGGCCTTCTTGTCCAGCCAGTCGTTCCAGCCCTTGACCAGGGTGTTCACCGAGGCGTCGTCACCGACCTTGACGGGGAAGTAGGCGTCGATGCCGAGATGCGTGACCGGCATGGTGATGGGGCCCGCGACGTAGTTGTCCCAGTTGGCGTCGTAGGCGATCTCACCGCCGAACAGCTTCTCCGCGTCGCTCACGAGCGAGTCCCAGTGGGCGTCGCCCTCCAGGGAGTTCAGCTCGGTGGCGATGACGAAGGTGGCCGCCTTCTCCTGGTCGGCGGCCTTCAGATACGGGGTGAGGAACTTCTCGTAGGAGGCGAACCAGGCACCGCGGTCGGCGGGCTTGATGGTGCCGCGCCACTCGAAGTTGTCGATGTCCAGGGTGCCCTCGTCCATGAGGGGCCGCAGGGTGGTGCGCAGCCCCGCCTCGTGGAAGATCCGCAGCACGCGGGCGAGATGGTCGGGGGTCGGCGTCTTGTCCCCGGCGGTGATCTTCGTCGAGGTGATGTCCCCGGTGAAGAACGGGAAGGACAGGCTCACGGAGTTGGCGTGCAGCCCGACCAGGTAGTTGGCCTGCACCCGGGCCTGCTGCTCGACGTACTCCACAGAGTGCTTGGGGTTGTCCTCCCAGTAGAGCTGTACGCCCCACTGGGGCATGCCCTTCTTCCATTCCTTGTCCACCCTGGCGACCTCGGCGGTCCGCGAGGGTGTCGCAGAAGTCCCGTTGCCGCCGATCTTGGAGCCGTCGGGCTGGGTGTGCTCCTTGCCGTCCAGCACCAAGTGGGGCACGAGGGAGCCGGAGGCCCACTGCAGCGGGTGGTCGCCGATCACGAAGGGGACCGCGACCACGAAGGAGATGACGGTGATGGGGAGCACGGCGAGCATGGGCAGGCGTGCGCGCTTCATGGAGTGAGGTCTCTTCCGGTCAGGCGGGCTTGGCGATGACGACGAACTTGTTCTCCTCGCGGCGGATGAACTTCCACAGGCCCTTGATGCCGCCCATCCCCTCGATGAGGGAGAAGTAGGGCAGCAGAACGAGGACGGCCATGGGTTCCCACCACTTGCGCTTGCCGTTCACCGAGGCGATCGCGTTGAGCCGCAGTCCTTCCCAGTACGCCCAGATCACATAGGCGAAGCTGATCGACCACAGGATGACGACGGACTGGGTCACGGGAGAGGTGTTCATGTCGCCGATGAACCAGGCCACGAACACGATCGTGCCGACGTGCTGCAGCGGGCCGAGGATCCAGCTGGTCACACAGATGGTCAGGAACCAGCGGTAGCGCAGCGGCACCTTGCGGTTGAAGCAGAGGGCGACCAGGCCCCAGGCCCAGCGCTCGCGCTGCTTGATGAAGTCCTTGGTATTGACCGGCGAGGCGCCGTAGCAGCGGCCGTTGAACCAGTCGCTGCGGCCCGGGTAGAGGCGGCAGAAGGTGAGGGCCAGCCGGGCGTCCTCGACGATCTCCTTGGGGCCGAAGTCCCAGCCGATCTCGGCTTCGATGGAGGCGCGGATGACGAGGAGTTCGCCGTGCACACCCGCGGCCGGGGTGCCGAGACCGGTGAAGGCACGGAACCGCGCGATGTCATCGGCGGGGCGGATGGCGTCGGCGAACCAGGTGAGCATGCTCACCGCGTTCTCGCGCGGGTAGGTCAGGATGCCCTGCGCCATGTGCTTGACCTCTTCCGGGGTCGCACGGCGCTGACGGTTGATGAACTGGGCGAGGGATGCCGCGGTGTCGGGGCCGACACCGGTGTCGTCGTCCATGTGCAGGACCCACACATAGTCGAGGGCCTCGCCCTCCTCGATGCGCAGCTCGTGGGCGTAGTTGTTGGCGCGGGCCTTGAAACGGGTGCCGTTCTCGGTCTCGTAGGCCTTCGGGACCGTGACCACGCGGATCAGCGGGCTGGTCGCCGCCAGGGCGTCGATCCGCTCGGCAGCCTCGCACCCCTCCTCGGTGAGGACGTCCACGCGCATGTACGGGAACCACTCGGGGAGGTGCTCCACATAGGAGAGGACGGAGCGCTCCAGGGCCGGATAGGTGTCGTGGCGCCCGATGGTCGGCACCAGCACGATCATGAAGTCTTCTTCGACCGGGGCCGGCGGGATCATCAGATGAGCCTTGCGTAGCCGGCGGCGGATGAGCAGGAAGCCTTGGACTGACACGAGTACACCGGGCACTGGGAGTGCCCAGCAGATGGTGATCAGCCATGCCAGCGGCGAGTCGCTGGGTGTGTACGACCACAGGCTGAACAGGGTCAGGAGGACAAGCGGAATCAGGAACGGAAGGATTCCCGGCTTCCAAGCGGAGGTGCGCTTCGCCAGTTTCGCGTTGTGTCGCGAATGCGGCACACCCCCGTCGACCAGTGTCGATGCCATGACGACTGCGGAACTCCCCGTGAGATCGGACGGCGCGTCGAGGCAGCAGCGATCTCTGTCGCGGCACGCTCCGCGAGCCGCGGCATTCACTTCGGGTTCCTGCCCCCGACGCCTTCATCGGCGTCTCGGCCACTCACCGCTCAGATGCCCCCCCAGGCGCCCAAACCACTGGCCGAACAGAATCCTGATCCTTACACGTACATGCAAGGTGAGGAAGTGATGAGAGGGATTCGTGTTCAAATTTTAACCATGCAAGTTCTTGTTCGGTGACTTCCAGTCATCGGCGGTCAACACTCGGTCGGATCCGTAGGTCTGCTTCACGTCGTCCGGAGTGTTCCTGTGGCGCGGCTCGGAGATGTTCTCGTACGACAGCGCTTGGCCCCAGACCGTCCACAGCACCCATGGCGTGCGGGTCAGCGTCCGGGGCTGGTGCGCGTTGAGCGGTACGTGGTACGACTCGGCGAGGATCCGGGGCTTCGGGTACCGCTCCAGACCGCGGTACCAGACTTCGGTCCAGGCGCCGTCACCGAACGGCCGGGCCGGGCTCCCGCTGTAGTCGTCGACGCCCACGACGTCGACACGGTCGTCGCCCGGGTAGTAGTCCCAGGGTGGCCGTCCGTAGGAGCCCTCCCAGGAGTTCGGCGCCCAGACGAAGATCAGGTTGTGCAAGCCCCGGCGGCCCACCAGGAAGTCGTACGTCAGCCGCCACAGCTTCCGGTACGCGGCCGGATCCTGCCCCGCCCACCAGAACCCGTGCCCGGGCGCCGCGTTCATCTCGTGGTACGGCCGCAGCAGCACCGGTACGCCCCGGTCGGCCAGGTAGCCCAGGTGGTCCGCGAGAAACCCCAGGTCGTGCAGTAGCGCCCCGTGCTCCGCCGTGCCCTCGGTGACCACCCGGCCGAACCAGCCGGGGTCCTGCGCGGCGGGTGAGTTGTGCCACAGGGTCTGCGCGAAGCCCTTGACGGCGCTGCCCGGATAGGGCTGGTGGAAGGAGAACCCGACGAAGCCGGCCGGGGCGCCGCCGTTGTGCGGCAGGGCGACCTCGGTGCCCGACGCGCAGTCCGTGTGCGTGCCGGAAGGGTGGTACGAGCCGTCGGCCGGCCTGGGCAGCCCCGCCCACACGCCCACGGCGAGGTCCACGGCGTCGTCGACGTAACCCCACATGCGCCGGCAGCTCGGCCAGGCGCGGGAGTAGGACCGTGCCTCGCCCACCGCCCAGCCCGGCTGCCCGTAGCCCGGCCCCAGATCGAGTTCGACGAAGGCGGGCAGGCGCCCGGTGATGTCGCGGGCCTTGCGGTAGTAATAGCCCGGCGGCTTGGTGCCGCGGTAGTCGCCGTACGCCGCGTTGTACCGCTCGTTCTGCAGCTCCACGTGCTGCCCGATCACCGTCCGGCTCGGCCGGCCCCGGCGTGCGTCGTTCTCCAGTGCGGCCAGCAGCGCGTAGACCTCGCGTGCGGCGGGCGTCGCTTCCGGGTCCCGCTCGCGCAGGTCGGTGGGGACGTGCCGCGGTGTCTGTGGGGAGTCCTCGGGCCAGAGCGCCCACAGCGCCGCCGGGCCCAGCAGCGCGGCCGTCGCGCCCGCCCCGATGAGCCGAAGCCGCCCTCGCATGCGCATACGTCGGTCCCCTCCCTCGCACCCCGTGCAGTGATTCCGCCCCGGTGACGCCTGTACCGGGGCGTTCGAGGGGGCCGGTACGCCTAGCCGTTCGCGGCGGCCGAAGCCTGTGCCTCGCCCCGGCGCCTGATCTGCCGGAACGCGAACTCCGCCAGGTCGTCGCCGGTCGAGAAGACCCGCGTGTCCTTGGTCGTCACGTCCTTGCCGCTGGTGAAGCCCGTGATGGTGAAGTAGGCGTAGCGGCCGTAGGAGTTGGTCGTCGAGCGGCAGATCGCGGAGTCGCAGAAAGCCTTGATCCCCTTGCCTGCGAGCGACTTCACGATGCTCTTCTTGTCGGCCTTGAGCTTGGCCGCGGTCGCCTTGGCCTCGGTGTCGAAGACGGCGACGCCGACGGTCACCGCCACTCCGTCCTTGATGTAGCTGACGCGCAGCAGCCGTGTGCAGCCGTTGGAGGTGAGGACCTTCGGGAGGGTGCCCTGGGCGACCGAGGCGCAGTTACGGGTGTCGGCCGTCGCACCCTTCTTGTAGACGGTCTCGCCCATGGTCAGCTGGGTGCCCGGGAAGAGGGTCTCGGCACTGAGCGGTGCCGTGTCCTTCGTCGCACTGGATATGAAGTCCTTCGGGTCCAGCGGCGGCGGCGCGCTGGTCGGCTCGAAGGACGGCACCGGGTCGGAGGAGTCGCCGGGGATGGATGCGGTCGCGGGCAGGTTGCTCGGATCGCCCGAGGCGTTGTTGTCGCCGTTCGCCGAGACCACGGCGAAGGCGACGGCCGCGCCGATCGCCAGCGTGGCGAGCGCGCCGCCGCCGATGAACAGCAGCCGGCGCCGCCTGTTGCGCGTCTCCGAGGCCTCGGCCAGCGCGGCCCAGTCGGGGGTCTGGCTCCCGCCGCCGCCGTTCCAGGGCTGCTGGGAGTTCGGTTTCCAGGGATCCCACTGGGACTGGGGTCCCCCCTGCCCATAGCTCATGGGGCGCATCTTAGACGGGGCCGGAGGACCGCCGGTGCGCTCCTACTAGGGGCGATAGGGGGCCTAACCGGCGCAGCCCGCCCCAATCCCGACCGCTACACTCGCAGGTACGAAGCGGTAGATCCCGGCACCCGGCAGCTCGTTTTGACCTGCCCGTGGCGCCGCAGGTACTCTGCTTATTCGTTGTGTATTGGCTTGGCTCTTCTCACGGACCCGGCCCTTACACCGGTCCACCGGGCCGATGACCAGCGACCAGCACGCGGTTTGCGTCACCGCAGTGCGGTCAGGGCTGTCGTGATCGTCTTCGGTGACCTTGTCAGGACCATTCACTGAAGAAGCGAAGGCTACGAACCGTGCGTACGTACAGCCCCAAGCCCGGCGATGTGACGCGCCAGTGGCACGTCATCGACGCTCAGGACGTCGTCCTGGGCCGTCTCGCCACCACCGCAGCGACCCTCCTCCGGGGCAAGCACAAGCCGATCTACGCCCCCCACGTCGACGCTGGTGACTTCGTCATCATCATCAACGCCGACAAGGTGCACCTCTCCGGCAACAAGCGGACCCAGAAGATGGCGTACCGCCACTCCGGCTACCCGGGCGGTCTGCGCTCCGTCCGCTACGACGAGCTGCTGGACAAGAACCCGGAGAAGGCCATCGAGAAGGCCGTCAAGGGCATGCTCCCCAAGAACTCCCTGGGCCGTCAGATGCTCACGAAGCTGAAGGTCTACAAGGGTGACCAGCACCCGCACGGCGCCCAGCAGCCGGTGCCGTTCGAGATCACCCAGGTCGCGCAGTAAGTCCGGCCACCCCCTAAGACTGAAGAGAATCTGAGGAGCATCGTGGCCGAGACCACTGCCGAGCAGCCGCTCGAAGAGCTTGACATCGACAGCTACACCACCGAGTCCGAGGTCCCCGTCGAGGGCGAGTACACCTCGGAGTCCCTGGCCTCCCGCTTCGGCGAGCCCCAGCCGGCCGCCGGCCTGGGCCGCCGCAAGAACGCCATCGCCCGCGTCCGGATCGTCCCGGGCTCCGGCAAGTGGAAGATCAACGGTCGTACCCTCGAGGACTACTTCCCGAACAAGGTGCACCAGCAGGAAGTCAACGAGCCCTTCAAGGTGCTCGAGCTCGAGGGCCGCTACGACGTCATCGCCCGCATCGCGGGTGGCGGTGTCTCCGGGCAGGCCGGTGCGCTCCGTCTCGGTGTCGCCCGCGCGCTGAACGAGGCGGACGTCGACAACAACCGCGGCCCGCTGAAGAAGGCCGGCTTCCTCAAGCGCGACGACCGTGCGGTCGAGCGCAAGAAGGCCGGTCTGAAGAAGGCCCGCAAGGCCCCGCAGTACAGCAAGCGTTAATCCGCAGCTGCCTGTACGTACTCCGAACGCCCCGGCGGCACGCCACAGTGCCGCCGGGGCGTTCGTTTATCACAGTCCAAGGGCGTATAACGACACAAGATGCTCAAAGGCCAGTGTTTATCGCAGGTTGACGCGCCCGCCGCAACTGACGCTTCCTCAGGAGGACAAGTGGGACGACTCTTCGGCACGGACGGCGTGCGCGGTGTCGCCAACGCGGACCTGACGGCCGAGATGGCGCTCGGCCTCTCCGTCGCGGCGGCCCACGTGCTGGCCGAGGCGGGCACCTTCGAGGGCCACAAGCCGACGGCGGTGGTCGGACGGGACCCGCGCGCGTCCGGGGAGTTCCTGGAGGCCGCCATGGTCGCCGGCCTCGCCAGCGCGGGCGTGGACGTCCTGCGCGTCGGTGTGCTTCCGACGCCCGCCGTGGCGTACCTCACGGGCGCGCTCGGCGCGGACCTCGGCGTGATGCTCTCCGCCAGCCACAACGCCATGCCGGACAACGGCATCAAGTTCTTCGCCCGCGGCGGCCACAAGCTCGCCGACGAGCTGGAGGACCGCATCGAGGCCGTGTACGAGTCCCACCGGCACGGCGAGCCCTGGGAGCGCCCCACGGGCGCGGGCGTCGGGCGTGTCCGGTCGTACGACGAGGGCTTCGAGCAGTACGTCACCCACCTCCTCGGCGTCCTGCCGAACCGGCTCGACGGGCTGAAGATCGTCCTCGACGAGGCGCACGGCGCGGCCTCGGGGGTCTCGCCGGAGGCGTTCTCGCGGGCCGGCGCCGAGGTCGTCACCATCGGTGCCGAGCCGGACGGCCTCAACATCAACGACGGCTGCGGCTCCACCCACCTGGACCGGCTGAAGGCCGCCGTCGTCGAGCACGGCGCCGGCCTCGGCATCGCGCACGACGGCGACGCCGACCGCTGCCTCGCCGTCGACCACACCGGTGTCGAGGTGGACGGCGACCAGATCCTGGCCGTGCTCGCGCTGGCGATGCGGGAGCGTTCCGCACTGCGCTCCGACACCGTCGTCGCGACCGTGATGTCCAACCTGGGCTTCAAACTGGCCATGGAGCGCGAGGGCATCCACCTCGTGCAGACCGCCGTCGGCGACCGGTACGTCCTGGAGGAGATGAAGGAGCACGGCTACGCCCTCGGCGGCGAGCAGTCCGGACACGTGATCGTCCTGGACCACGCCACCACGGGTGACGGCACGCTCACCGGTCTGCTGCTGGCGGCCCGGGTCGCTCAGACCGGCCGTACGCTGCGCGACCTCGCGTCGGTCATGGAGCGGCTGCCGCAGGTGCTCATCAACGTGCCGGACGTGGACAAGTCGCGGGTGAAGACGTCGGCGGATCTGGCGGCGGCCGTGAGCGAGGCGGAGCGGGAGCTGGGGACGACCGGACGGGTACTGCTCCGGCCCTCGGGGACCGAGCCGCTGGTACGGGTGATGGTCGAGGCGCAGGACATCGAGCAGGCCCGGTCGGTTGCGGGGCGGTTGGCCGACGCCGTGAAGTCGGCCCTCGGCTGACCGAGTTCGGGAGCACGGCGAAGAGCACGCCCGCACTGCCACGCCCAGAACCACTTCTGGGCGCGGCAGCGTGAGTGTGACCGCCAGGACGATGCCGCCCGGGGCCGCCGGCCTGATCAGGTGCAGATGCAGCATCCCCGCAGGGTGGCGGTCATAGTTTGCGCAGTCTCAGCCGCTGCACCTTGTGGTCCGGGCCCTTGCGGAGGATCAGGGTGGCGCGGCCCCGGGTGGGGGCGATGTTCTCCACCAGGTTGGGCTTGTTGATGGTCCGCCAGAGCGTCCGGGCGTAGTCCAGAGCCTCCTCCTCGGAGACCTGGGTGTACTTGCGGAAGTACGAGGCCGGGTTCTGGAAGGCGGTCTGGCGCAGCTTCTTGAACCGGCTGAGATACCAGCGCTCGATGTCCTCGCCGCTCGCGTCGACGTACACACTGAAGTCGAAGTAGTCGGCGAGCCCGACGCGGGTGCGGCCGTCCTTGCCGGGAAGGGCGGGCTGGAGGACGTTCAGGCCCTCCACGATCAGGATGTCGGGCCGCCGTACGGTGAGCCGCTGGTCGGGGACGATGTCGTAGATGAGGTGGGAGTAGACGGGCGCCGTCACCTCGTCCTTGCCGGCCTTGATGTCGGCGACGAAGCGGGTGAGCGCCCGGCGGTCGTACGACTCGGGGAAGCCCTTGCGGGACATCAGCCCGCGGGCCTCCAGTTCCTTGGTGGGCAGCAGGAAGCCGTCGGTGGTCACCCGCTCCACGCGCGGATGCTCGGGCCAGCGCGAGAGCAGAGCCTGCAGCAGCCGGGCCACCGTGGACTTGCCGACCGCCACCGAACCGGCGACACCTATGACGAAGGGCGTGCCCGACTGGGAGCCCTTCTCGCCGAGGAAGGTGTTCAGGGCACCGCGGAGCCCGTCGGTGGCGCCGACGTAGAGGTTGAGCAGCCGGGACAGCGGGAGGTAGACGTCCCGCACCTCGTCGAGGTCGATGACGTCGCCGAGGCCACGCAGCTTCTCGACCTCCTCCGCGGTGAGCGGCAGCGGCGTCTTGTCGCGCAGCGCACTCCACTCGGCACGGGTGAGGTCGACGTAGGGAGTCGCCTCCGGCTTGTGCCGGTGGGCGCTCCGGGGCATCGAGGAGACCGGAGAGATCACATTCCATTGTTAACGGAGTTTGAACAGGGCGGAGGGTGGGGTCGGTCACGTACGGCTGTGGCTGGAGCGAGGGTCACTGTCCGCCCAGGACCGTACCGCTGTCCAGATGGGGTCGTACGACGGTGGGAATTTCCGATTTCGGGCACGCGAAGCCCCTTTCGCGCGCCGCTCGGCCCGTAGGCTGCGGCGCATGTGCGGAATCGTGGGATATGTGGGGTCGCAGTCGGCGCTAGAGGTCGTCATGGCCGGCCTGAAGCGGCTGGAATACCGGGGGTACGACTCGGCCGGCGTCGCCGTGCCGGCGGACGGCGGGCTGGCCGCCGCGAAGAAGGCCGGGAAGCTGGTCAACCTGGAGAAGGAGCTGCTCGAGCGGCCGCTGCCGACCGGTTCCACCGGCATCGGGCACACGCGCTGGGCCACCCACGGCGGCCCGACGGACGCCAACGCGCATCCGCACCTCGACAACGCGGGCCGGGTCGCCGTCGTCCACAACGGGATCATCGAGAACTTCGCCGCGCTGCGCGCCGAGCTGGCCGAGCGCGGCCACGAACTGGCGTCCGAGACCGACACCGAGGTGGTCGCGCATCTGCTGGCCGAGGAGTTCTCCGCGACGGCGGACCTCGCGGGATCGATGCGGCTGGTGTGCCGCCGCCTGGAGGGCGCGTTCACGCTGGTAGCGGTGCACGCGGACGCGCCGGACGTGGTGGTCGGCGCCCGGCGGAACTCCCCGCTCGTGGTGGGCGTCGGCGAGGGCGAGGCGTTCCTCGCCTCGGACGTCGCCGCGTTCATCGAGCACACGCGGTCGGCGATCGAGCTGGGCCAGGACCAAGTGGTGGAGCTGCGCCGCGACGGCGTCACGGTCACGGGCTTCGACGGCCGCCCGGCGGAGGTCCACTCGTACCACGTCGACTGGGACGCGTCGGCCGCGGAGAAGGGCGGCTACGACTACTTCATGCTCAAGGAGATCGCCGAGCAGCCCAAGGCGGTCGCCGACACGCTGCTGGGCCGTATCGACGCGGGCGGTTCGCTGACGCTGGACGAGGTCCGGATCTCCGCGTCCGAACTGCGCGAGCTGGACAAGGTCGTCATCGTCGCGTGCGGTACGGCCTTCCACGCGGGCCTGATCGCCAAGTACGCCATCGAGCACTGGACGCGGATCCCCTGCGAGGTGGAGCTGGCGAGCGAGTTCCGTTACCGCGATCCGATCCTGGACGCCCAGTCCCTGGTCATCGCCATCTCCCAGTCCGGCGAGACCATGGACACCCTGATGGCCCTGCGCCACGCCCGCGAGCAGGGTTCCAAGGTGCTGGCGATCTGCAACACCAACGGCTCGACGATCCCGCGTGAGTCGGACGCGGTGCTGTACACGCACGCGGGCCCGGAGGTCGCCGTCGCGTCCACGAAGGCGTTCCTGACGCAGCTGGTGGCCTGCTACCTGGTCGCCCTGTACCTGGGTCAGGTGCGCGGGACGAAGTGGGGCGACGAGATCGGTGCGGTCATCCGCGATCTGTCGCGCATCTCGGGAGCGGTCGAGCAGGTCCTGGAGACGATGGAGCCGGTACGGGCCCTGGCCCGCTCCCTGGCCGACAAGAAGACGGTGCTGTTCCTGGGCCGGCACGTCGGCTATCCGGTGGCCCTGGAGGGCGCGCTCAAGCTGAAGGAACTGGCGTACATGCACGCCGAGGGTTTTGCGGCGGGCGAGTTGAAGCACGGCCCGATCGCGCTGATCGAGGAGGACCTCCCGGTGGTCGTGGTCGTCCCCTCGCCCCGGGGCCGGTCGATCCTCCACGACAAGATCGTCTCCAACATCCAGGAGATCCGGGCGAGGGGTGCGCGGACGATCGTGATCGCGGAGGAGGGCGACGAGGCGGTGGCCCCGTACGCCGACCACCTGATCCGCATCCCGGCGACACCGACACTGCTCCAGCCGCTGGTGGCGACAGTGCCGTTGCAGGTCTTCGCCTGCGAGCTGGCCACCGCCCGGGGCAACGAGGTGGATCAGCCGCGGAACCTGGCGAAGTCGGTGACGGTGGAGTGAGCGGGCTTCAGGGCGGCGACGAAGGTGACGAAGGCTTCGGTGGGGAAGGTGAGGGTTGCTTGGGCTGGGGTTTTTGAGTCGCGTATGGCGACGTGGGTGGGGGAGTTAGCTATCTCCACGCAGGAGTCGCCGTCACCGGGGCCGGAGTAGGACGACTTCCGCCAGTTGCCGGGGGTGTCCATGGGTGCCTCACAGCTCCTTCGCCAGTCCGTGGATGAAGTCGCGCGACCGCTCGGGGTCGAGGGAATCAGCCTCCACTTTACGGAAGAGCGTTCGAAAGGCGCCGAGTTGGGCTTCGGAGTCGACGAAGGCCGCGCCTGAGGTGCGTCGCGTACGACGGTGTCCAGCTTCGGCACGGGACCTCCCGCGTACGTCATCGTGCTCGCGGCGCCTGCGAACCCCTCCAGGGCGAAGGGGATGACGCGCACCGTGACATGGTCCGCCTCGGAGAGTTCGAGAAGCGCGGCGAGCTGGGTTCGTGAGGACGCGCGGTCGCCGACCATGATGCGCAGGGCCGCTTCGTGGACGACCGCCTCGTAGGGGGTGGGGGTTTCCAGGATCACCTTGCGTTGCATGCGGTGGCGGACGCGCAACGCCAGCTCCTCGCAGGGGAGTTCGGGGACGCGGTGGGCGAAGACGGCGCGTGCGTAGTCCTCCGTCTGGAGCGGGCCCGGGATGAACAGGAACTGCACCTCGCGGAGGAACGTGGCGTGGTGCTCCAGTTCGGCGAGGTCGAGGAACGGCGTGGGCAGCAGGCCTCGGTACTCCTCCCACCAACCGCGTGTGCGATCGGTCGCCATGGTGACCAGGGCGTCGATGAGTCCGGGGTCCGTGCAGGCGTAGTTCGAGGTGAGGCGGCGCAGGCGCTTCTCGCTCACGCCCGTCAGGCCGGCCTCGATCTGGCTGATCTGTACGGAACTCACCCCGAGCAGCGCGGCTGACTCGCGAGCGCTCAGGCCTGCGGCGTCCCGGAGTCTGCGCAGTTCGACTGCCAGCCGCAACTGACGTGCCGTTGGTTCGCGCCTCGTCGACATGGTGCTCGCTCCCTGGGTCCAACACGCCTGCGCATGCGACTCGTTCGGGGTTACGTTACGCGATCGGCTTGCTACACCGAAACTTTCAGGTCTACCGTCGGTGACGTAACGCACACACTGCGGAACGGAGTTGACGCATGCCCGAAGCCGGGAACGAGCCGTGGGAGTACTGCCTGTACATCCCGAATGACCTCCGTGCGGTTACGGTGAGCCGCCACACCCTGCGCCTCATCCTGACCCTGCACGGTCTGATCGGTCTGGTGGATGTCGCGGAGCTGCTCGCGGCGGAGCTGCTGTCGAATGCGGTGCGGCACACGAAGCGGCCGGCGGCGCTCAGGGTGCGGTGGGGGTCGGGGGTGTTGCGGATCGGGGCGTGGGATGCGGATCCGGAGCCGCCGGGGCCGCCGTTGGATTGGGAGGAGGTGGGGGAGGCGGAGGAGGGGCGGGGTCTGGCGCTGGTGCGGGCTTGTGCTGACGTGTGGGGTTGGCAGCCGCTGACCAGGAACGGGAACCGGGGGAAGGTGGTGTGGTGTGAGCTGGCGGTGGCGTGAGGGGTGGGCCGTCAACCCCCGTAAGGTGCCCCCATGAGCATCATCGGCGTAGGTATCGATGTGGCCGAGATCGATCGGTTCCGGGCGTCCCTGGACCGTACGCCCGGACTGGCCGATCGGCTGTTTCTGAAGAGTGAGTTGTTGCTGCCCAGCGGTGAGCGGCGCGGTATCGCATCGCTCGCCGCCCGCTTCGCCGCCAAGGAAGCCCTCGCCAAGGCGCTCGGTGCGCCGTCCGGGCTGCACTGGACGGACGCCGAGGTGTACGTCGAGGAGTCCGGGCAGCCCCGGCTGAGAGTCACCGGGACCGTCGCGACCTGTGCCGCGCAGCTCGGTGTGCGGTCCTGGCACGTGTCGCTCAGCCATGACGCCGGCGTCGCGTCGGCAGTGGTCGTCGCCGAAGGGTGACGGCAGACTCGGTCGCATGCGTACCGCCTACAGCGTTGAGACAGTCAGGACGGCCGAACGGGAGTTGATGGCGACCCTCCCGGACGGTGCCCTCATGCAACGTGCCGCCGCCGGGCTCGCCGCCGCCTGCGCCGACCTGCTCGGGCGCGTCTACGGCCGCCGCGTCGTACTGCTCGTCGGCAGCGGCGACAACGGCGGCGACGCCCTGTACGCCGGGGCACGGCTCGCCCGGCGCGGGGCGGCGGTGACCGCCGTCCTGCTCTCGCCCGAGCGGGCCCACTCCGGTGGCCTCGCCGCGCTCCGCCGGGCGGGTGGACTCGCCGTGAAGGCAGACAGCGGGGACGACGTCATCTCCCGCATCTCTCACGCCGACCTTGTTCTCGACGGCATCGTCGGGATCGGGGGGAAGGGGGGACTGCGGCCCGATGCCGCCCGGCTTGCCGGTGCCGCCCACCGCTCCCGTGCCGCCGTCGTCGCCGTCGATCTGCCCAGCGGGGTCGAGGCCGGCAGTGGGGAGGTGCTGGGGGAGGCCGTGCGGGCCGACCTCACCGTCACCTTCGGGACCCACAAGCCCGGGCTGCTCATCGATCCCGCCCGTGAACTCGCCGGGTCCGTGCGGCTCGTCCCGATCGGGCTCGAGCTGCCCGTCGAGCCCGAGTTGGAGGCCCTTCAGCACGCCGACGTGGCCGGCCTGCTGCCCTCGCCCGGTGCGGAGAGCGACAAGTACCGGCGGGGGGTGGTGGGGATCGCCGCCGGGTCCGCTCGGTATCCCGGGGCCGCCGTGCTCGCCGTCGCCGGTGCTCTGCGGGGTGGGGCGGGGGCCGTGCGGTATGTGGGGCCCGCCGATGCCGCCGTGATCTCCCGATTCCCCGAGGCCCTCGTCTCCGACCGGGGGCCCCACAAGGCCGGTCGCGTGCAGGCCTGGGTCACCGGGCCCGGCGCCGGGGACGACGCCGCCACCGTGGCGGAGGTGCTGGCCGAGGACGTGCCCGTGCTGCTCGACGCCGACGGGCTGCGACTGGCCGACCGGGACGCCGTACGGGCCCGTACCGCGCCCACCCTGATGACCCCGCACGCCGGAGAGGCCGCCGCGCTGCTCGGTGTGCAGCGTGCGGAGGTCGAGGGGGCGAGGCTGTCCGCCGTACGCGAGCTGGCCGCCCGTTATGACGCGACCGTCCTGCTCAAGGGCTCGACCACGCTCGTCGCCGACCCGGGCGGCGGTGCCGTACGCGTCAACGCGACCGGGACCGCCTGGCTCGCCACCGCCGGCAGCGGGGACGTCCTGTCGGGGCTGGCCGGGTCGCTGCTGGCGTCCGGGCTGCCGGCGAAGGACGCGGGCAGTGCGGCCGCCTATCTGCACGGGCTCGCCGGGCGGTATGCGGCGGACGGAGCACCGGCCGGGGCTCATGACATCGCCGCCGCGATTCCCGCCGCCTGGCGTGACGTACGCGACGCAGGGGTCTAGCCCGGAGGGGCCTCTGAGAGACTGGGGGCGCGATGAGTACGACAGTCACCACGACAGCACATGCGCCGAGCGCTCCCCTGCGCGCCCGCGCCGAGATCGACCTGGCCGCCCTGCGGGCCAACGTCCGTGCCCTGCGTGCCCTCGCGCCGGGCGCCGCCCTGATGGCCGTGGTGAAGTCCGACGCGTACGGTCACGGGGCCGTTCCGTGTGCCCGCGCCGCCGTACAGGCCGGCGCGACCTGGCTCGGCACCGCCACGCCCGAGGAGGGCCTCGCGCTGCGCGCCGCCGGGCTGCCGGGGCGCATCATGTGCTGGCTGTGGACCCCGGGCGGGCCCTGGCGGGAGGCCATCGAGGCCGACCTGGACGTCTCGGTCAGCGGGATGTGGGCGCTGCGCGAGGTGACGGAGGCGGCCCGGGCGGCCGGCGCGCCCGCGCGCGTGCATCTCAAGGCCGACACCGGCCTCGGGCGCAACGGCTGCCAGCCCGGCGGTGACTGGGAGGAACTGGTCGACGCGGCGCTGCGTGCCGAGGCCGAGGGGCTGCTGCGCGTCACCGGACTGTGGTCGCACTTCGCCTGCGCCGACGAGCCTGGGCATCCCTCCATCGCGGCACAGCTCACCCGCTTCCGCGAGATGGTGGCACACGCCGAGCAGCGGGGCGTACGGCCCGAGGTGCGGCACATGGCCAACTCGCCCGCCACGCTCACGCTCCCCGAGAGCCACTTCGACCTCGTCCGCACGGGCTGCGCGGTGTACGGCATCTCGCCGAGCCCGGAGCTCGGCGTCCCGGCCGACTTCGGACTGCGCCCGGTGATGACGCTGTCGGCGTCGCTGGCCCTCGTGAAGCACGCGCCGCGTGGACACGGCGTCAGTTACGGCCACCACTACGTCACTCCGGGCGAGACCACCCTCGGTCTGGTGCCCGTCGGCTACGCGGACGGCATCCCACGCCATGCCTCAGGGACCGGTCCGGTGCTCGTCGGCGGCAAATGGCGGACGGTCGCCGGGCGGGTCGCGATGGACCAGTTCGTGGTCGACCTCGGCGGCGACGAGCCCGAAATCGGCTCGGAGGCCGTGCTGTTCGGGCCCGGCGACCGCGGTGAGCCCACCGCCGAGGACTGGGCGCAGGCCGCGGGCACGATCGGGTACGAAATCGTGACGCGGATCGGATCGCGTGTACCCCGCGTCTATGTGAACGGGGAACAGGACGGGTAAACCCCGTAGGGGGGTGGTCGTGACGGCGGGGGGTACCCGTCGACCGCACCCGGCACCACCATCACCATGAGTTCGTGACGTCGGCGACAGGAGTGCGTACGTGAGCGAGAGCAGTGCGGAGGCCGTCGCGGACGCCGCCACGGCGGCCGTGGTCTCCGCCGCGGGGGTGGCCGGCAACTGGCGCCGGGCGACCGGCATCGCGGGTGCCGCCATAGGGGTGCTCGCCGCGGGCGCTGCCGCCGGCGTCGCCATAGAGAGGATGACCGTCGGGCGCGGCATGCGCAGGAGGGCCCGGCTGGTGCTGGACTCGGCGGGTCCGTACGGCACGCTGCGCGGCACCCCGGGCACGGCGCACGCCGACGACGGCACCGAGCTGTACTACGAGGTCGACGACGTCGAGCCCGAGGGAGGCTCGGCACCCCGCAGACGCCGGCTCTTCGGCCGCAAGGCACCGGCCCCGGTCACCGTGGTCTTCAGTCACGGCTACTGCCTCAGCCAGGACTCCTGGCACTTCCAGCGCGCGGCGCTGCGCGGTGTCGTACGGACCGTGCACTGGGACCAGCGCAGCCACGGGCGGTCCGGGCGGGGCGTGGCCCAGCACGAGCGCGACGAACCGCTCACCATCGACCAGCTCGGCCGGGACCTGAAGGCCGTGCTCGACGCGGCCGTGCCGGAGGGGCACATCGTGCTGGTCGGCCACTCGATGGGCGGTATGACGGTGATGGCGCTGGCCGACCAGTACCCCGAACTGATCCGCGACCGGGTCGTGGCCACCGCCTTCGTGGGTACGTCGTCCGGGCGGCTCGGCGAGGTCAACTTCGGGTTGCCGCTCGCCGGGGTCAACGCGGTGCGCCGGGTGCTGCCCGGGGTGCTGAAGGCGCTGGGGACACAGGCGGCGCTGGTGGAGAAGGGGCGCCGGGCCACGGCGGACCTGTTCGCCGGGATCATCAAGCGGTACTCGTTCGCGTCCCGGGACGTGGACCCGGCGGTGGAGCGGTTCGCCGAGCGCATGATCGAGTCCACGCCGATCGACGTGGTCGCCGAGTTCTACCCGGCCTTCACCGACCACGACAAGACCGAGGCCCTGACCTTCTTCGAGGACATGCCGGTGCTGGTGCTGGCCGGGGTGCAGGACCTCGTCACACCCAGTGAGCACAGCGAGGCCATCGCCGACCGTTTGCCCGGCGCCGAGTTGGTGCTGGTGCCGGACGCCGGGCATCTGGTCATGCTGGAGCATCCGGAGGTGGTCATAGACCGCCTCGCCGATCTGCTCGCCCGCACTGGTGCGGTGCCACTTGCGGCTACGGTAAGTGGCTGTGACTCCGCCTCCTCCTGAGAGGTGGCTTCCAGTCTGCCGACTGCGGTTCAGCCCGAACCGGTTCCTTGCGGAACGTCACCAGTGTACTACTGCAAGTGAGTGATGATGGAAGCAAGCGCAGCGCCGCACGACCCGGTCGAGACCCAATTGATCATCAACTCCCCCGAGCAGATGCGGGAGTTGGGCCGCAAGCTCGCCAAGCTGCTGCGGGCCGGCGACCTGGTGATGCTCAGCGGGGAGCTGGGCGCGGGCAAGACGACGCTCACGCGCGGGCTCGGCGAGGGGCTCGGGGTGCGCGGTGCGGTGACCTCGCCGACGTTCGTGATCGCCCGGGTGCATCCGTCGCTGGGTGACGGCCCGCCGCTCGTCCACGTGGACGCGTACCGGCTGGGCGGCGGTCTCGGCGAGATGGAGGACCTCGACCTGGACGTCTCGCTGTCCGACTCGGTGATCGTCGTCGAGTGGGGCGAGGGCAAGGTCGAGGAGCTGACCGACGACCGGTTGCAGGTGGTGATCCACCGGGCCGTCGGAGACACCGCGGACGAGGTGCGGCACGTGACGGTCACCGGACTGGGGGAGCGGTGGGCGAGCGTGGACCTCGGAGTGCTGTCCGCCTGAGCGAGTCTGCGCGACAAGATTCCGACAGGCCGTCGGCAAGATATTGCGCCGGCCGTGGCGAGCGTGGTCACATGGTATCCAGATCGTAGTTAGGTCTGCCTAACTACGCCCGCCCCCGCTCGTCAGGAGGCGTCCATGCCCATCCCACAGCCCCCGGCGCAGCCGCGGCCGCACCCGGCCCCCGCGGTCTCGATGCGCGACCTGCTGGCCTCCTGCGCGGCCGCGGACGTGATCTCCAAACCGCCACGGGACCCCGAACCGAAGGCGCCCCGGTCGGACCACCACGGCGAGCACCCTCACGCGGCCTAGCCGTCAGGGCACCCGCAGTCAGCGGATCACCACGATCTTCACCCCGATCGTTGCGAACTGCCACATCGCCTCGCCGTCCTCGCGCGTCTCGCGGATCGCGCCCACCTTCAGGTCCGTGGAGCCGGGGGCCGGTGCCGTGTCCTTCACGGCGGCGCTGAAGCCGACGACCACGCCGTCGACGCTGGTGAAGCGGACGACGTGCTCGACGGGGCGGCCGTCCGTGCCGATGATCGCGTTCGAGCGTGACGTCACGACGTACGAACCCGGGGCCGGGTCGACGTTGCCCGGGGCCACCCGGAACGTGTGCTGGACCTTGCCGCGCCCGCCGACCAGCCAGACCCGGTCGTCGTCCACCGAGTACACGACGCGTTCACCCCTGCCGGAGGCGGCGGGCAGGGCGGTGGGGTCGTTCCGGTCGCGGGGCGCCTTGGAGGCGGCGACCGAGGGGGAGGCGCTGGAGGTGGGGCCGCCGCCGAGGGCGGGCGGGACGTTCGCCGAGGCCTGGTAGGCGAGGACGCCGACCGTGCCGACGGCCGCCGCGGTGAGCCCGGCCACGATTGCCGCGCTGGTGCCTGCCACGTGGGTCCACCTCTGCCTCGCGTCATATGTCCTACTTCGTACAGACCGTAGCAGTCGGTCACCGCCTGTTCCGGGCGGCGATGCATGAGGCGCGGGAGCCGTAGGCTGTTTGCGTGCTCTTGCTCGCTCTGGATACCGCCACCCCCGCCGTGACCGTCGCGCTGCACGACGGTACGGCCGTCCTCGCCTCGTCCAGTCAGGTCGACGCGCGTCGGCACGGTGAGCTGCTGCTGCCCGCCGTCGACCGTGTGCTCACCGAGGCGGGGCTCACGCTGGACGCCGTCACCGGCATCGTCGTCGGCATCGGGCCCGGCCCCTACACCGGGCTGCGCGTCGGACTGATGACCGCCGACACCTTCGGCCTCGCGCTCGGCGTGCCCGTGTACGGCCTGTGCACGCTCGACGGGCTCGCGTACGCGGCCGACATCGAGAAGGGCCCCTTCGTCGTGGCGACCGACGCCCGGCGCAAGGAGGTCTACTGGGCGATGTACGCCGATTCACGCACACGGGTGACGGACCCGGCCGTCGACCGGCCCGCCGACATCACCGAGCGGGTGGCCGGTCTGCCCGCCGTCGGCGCGGGCGCGCTGCTCTACCCGGACACCTTCCCGAGCGCCCACGAGCCCGAGCACGTCTCCGCCGCCGCTCTCGCCTCCCTGGCCGCCGAGAAGCTGGCCGCGGGGGAGGAGCTGCCGGCGCCCCGGCCGCTGTATCTGCGCCGGCCCGACGCGCAGGTCCCCAAGAACTACAAGGTGGTCACCCCCAAGTGACCGAACCCGTGAAGACCGCGCTGCGCGAGATGCGCTGGTGGGACATCGACGCGGTGCTCGAGCTGGAGAAGGACCTCTTCCCCGAGGACGCCTGGTCCCGGGGCATGTTCTGGTCCGAGCTGGCCCACGCCCGCGGCGCCGAGGCCACCCGGCGCTATGTCGTGGCCGCCGAGGGCGAGCGGCTCGTCGGGTACGCGGGCCTGGCGGCGCAGGGCGAGCTGGGCGACATCCAGACGATCGCCGTCGCCCGCGACCACCAGGGCACCGGGCTCGGCGCGCTGCTGCTGACCGAGCTGCTGCGGGCCGCGACCGCCTTCGAGTGCGCCGAGGTGATGCTCGAGTGCCGGGTGGACAACGTCCGCGCGCAGAAGCTGTACGAGCGCTTCGGCTTCGAGCCCATCGGCTTCCGGCGCGGCTACTACCAGCCGGGGAACGTCGACGCCCTGGTGATGCGGCTGACCGACCCTTCCCATTCCGTACGAGGAACCGAGATCAATGGCTGACGAACCCCTGGTCCTGGGGATCGAGACCTCCTGTGACGAGACCGGCGTCGGCATCGTCCGGGGCACCACGCTGCTGGCGGACGCCGTCGCGTCCAGCGTCGACGAGCACGCCCGCTTCGGCGGGGTCGTGCCCGAGGTGGCGTCCCGCGCGCACCTGGAGGCGATGGTCCCGACGATCGACCGCGCGCTGAAGGAGGCGGGGATCGGCGCCAGGGACCTGGACGGGATCGCCGTCACGGCGGGTCCCGGTCTCGCGGGCGCGCTGCTGGTCGGGGTCTCGGCCGCGAAGGCGTACGCCTACGCGCTGGGCAAGCCGCTGTACGGCGTGAACCATCTGGCCTCGCACATCTGCGTGGACCAGCTGGAGCACGGAGCGCTGCCGGAGCCGACGATGGCGCTGCTGGTGTCCGGCGGTCACTCGTCCCTGCTTCTGTCCTCGGACATCACGTCGGACGTACGCCCCATGGGCGCGACGATCGATGACGCGGCGGGCGAGGCCTTCGACAAGATCGCCCGCGTGCTGAACCTGGGCTTCCCCGGCGGGCCGGTCATCGACCGTTACGCGCGCGAGGGCGACCCGGAGGCGATCGCCTTCCCACGCGGTCTGACGGGGCCGCGCGATCCGGCGTACGACTTCTCCTTCTCCGGCCTGAAGACGGCCGTGGCCCGCTGGATCGAGGCGAAGCGGGCTGCGGGCGAGGAGGTGCCGGTGCGGGACGTGGCCGCCTCCTTCCAGGAGGCCGTGGTGGACGTCCTGACCCGCAAGGCGGTGCGGGCCTGCAAGGACGAGGGCGTCGACCACCTGATGATCGGCGGCGGCGTGGCGGCCAACTCCCGGCTGCGGGCCCTGGCCCAGGAACGCTGCGAGGCGGCGGGCATCCGGCTGCGCGTGCCCCGCCCCAAGCTGTGCACGGACAACGGGGCGATGGTGGCGGCACTCGGCGCCGAAATGGTGGCCCGCGGCCGAGCAGCCTCCGACTGGGACCTCTCGGCGGACTCCTCACTCCCGGTGACGGAGTCACACGTGCCGGGCGAGTCCCACACCCACGACCATGTGCACGAGATCAGCAAGGAGAACCTGTACTCGTGACGGTGGCCCTGATGTGGGAGGCGCGTGCCGCGGAGGGCCGGGGCGAGGAGCTGCTCGCGTGGGCACGTGAGCAGGGGCTCCCCGAGCAGCCGCTGCGCCGCGAGACCTTCCGCGCCCCGGAGGACCGGGTCCTCGTCATCACGTGGTGGGACGCGCCGTACGACGCCGAACTCCCCGAACTGCCTGAGCCGTCCGGGGAGTTGGTGACCCGCGCGGTGCACCGCTGGCGGTTCGGGTCGGTGGGCGTCGGCTGAGCCTCAGCTCACCTCGGTCTCACAGCGCAGCCGCCGGTCCGTGCCCACTTCCCGTACCGGGCCCGTCAGGGTCAGGTGGGTCGTGTGCTGCGGGGTCGCGCTCGAGGTGCCCAGGCGGAGTTCCAGCGCGCCCGGTTCCACCACCCGGTGGCCCGCTCGGTCCGTGAAGGACGACAGGTCCGAGTGGAAGTGGAACGTCACCCGGCGGGACTCGCCCGCTGCCAGGTCCACGCGCTGGTAGCCGATCAGGCGGACGTCGGGGCGGGTGACCGAGGCCACCGGGTCGTGCAGGTACAGCTGAACGACCTCCGTGCCCTCCCGGTCGCCGGTGTTGCGGACCGTCACCGAGACGTCGTACGTACCGTCCGTCGTGATCTCCGCGTCCGGGCCCTCGAAGTCCTGCCACTCGAACGTCGTGTACGAGCGGCCGTGGCCGAAGGGGTACAGCGGGGTCGGGTCCAGGTTGCTGACCTCGCCCGCCAGGCCCAGCGGCGGCTGGAGGTAGGTCCACGGCTGGCCGCCGGGGGTGCGCGGCACGCTCACCGGGAGGCGGCCCGAGGGGTTGACCCGGCCGGACAGGACGCCCGCCACCGCGGAGCCGCCCTCCTCGCCCGGGAAGAACGCCTGGACGACGGCGCCGAGCCGGTCCTGCCAGCGGCCCAGCGCGTACGGGCGTCCGGTCAGCAGGACCAGGACCACCGGTACGCCGGTGCCGAGCAGCGCGTCCAGCAAGTCGCCCTGGATGCCGGGCAGGTGCAGGTCCTCCGCGTCGCAGCCCTCACCCGAGGTGCCTCGGCCGAACAGACCGGCCCGGTCGCCCAGGACGGCCACGCACACGTCCGCCTCCGACGCCCGTGCCACCGCCTCCGCGATGCCCGACGGGTCCGGCTCGGACACCCCGCAGCCCTCCGCGAACGTCACCTTGGCGTCCGGGAGTTCGGTGCGCAGGGAGTCCAGGACCGTGGGGATGTCGACGCCCATCGGCACCTCGGGGTGGTGCGTGAGCACGTGGGACGGGAAGGAGTAGCAGCCGAGCATGGCGAGAGCGTCGGCCGCCCGCGGGCCCACCACGGCTATGCGGGTGTCCGGGGTGAGCGGCAGGATGCCGTCCGGGTTGTCGAGGAGGACCACCGACTCCTCGGCCAGGCGGCGCGCCAGGGCGCGGTTGGCCGTCGAGTCCAGGTCGACAGCGCTGCCGGTCTCCGGCTGCCAGTCCTCGTCCAGCAGGCCCAGCTCGCACTTCTGCAGCAGGACCCGGCGCGCGGCGCGGTCCACCAGGGACTCGGGGACCGTCCCCTCCCGTACGGCGGCCACGAGCGGCTTGCCGTAGCACTTCAGCGACGGCAGCTCGACATCGATGCCGGCCTCCAGCGCCGCGTGCGCCGCCTCGGCCGGGTTGCCGGCCACCCGGTGCAGCGTCTCCAGGAAGCCGATGCCGAAGTAGTCGGCGACGACCGTGCCGTCGAACCCCCACTGCTCACGCAGGAGTTCGGTCAGCAGCCGGGGATCGGCCGACGCGGGGACGCCGTCCGTCTCGGTGTACGCCGCCATCACGGAACGGGCGCCGCCCTCGCGCAGCGCCATCTCGAACGGCGGAAGCGTGATGTCCGCGAACTCACGGACGCCCGCCCGCACCGGCGCCAGGTTCCGCGCGCCGGCCGACGACGCGTATCCGGCGAAGTGCTTCAGCGTGGCGACGATCCCGGCGCCCTCGAGGCCCCGTACATACGCCGTGGCGATCGTGCCGACGAGGTACGGGTCCTCGCCGATCGTCTCCTCCACCCGGCCCCAGCGCAGATCGCGGACCACGTCGAGGACGGGCGCCAGGCCCTGGTGGACACCGACCGAGCGCAGGTCGTGACCGATGCGGTCGCCCAGCACCTCGACCAGGTCCGGGTCGAAGGTCGCGCCCCAGGCCAGCGGCACGGGGTAGGCCGTCGCCTGCCAGGCCGTGAAGCCCGCGAGGCACTCTTCGTGCGCGACGGCGGGAATGCCGAAACGGCCCGCGTCAGCGATGCGGCGCTGGGCGCGGGCCAGGGCCTGCGCGCCCAGCGCCGGATCCACGGGCGCGGTGCCGAAGGAGCGGGTCAGCTGGCCGAGTCCCAGCGTGATCAGCTCGTCCCAGTCGTAGTCGGAGCTCATCTCGCGCTGGAGGGGCGCCACTCCGTCGCCGTCCGTGTCGGCGCCCACCCACACGCCGTACAGCTGGGCCGTCTTCTCCTCCAGGGTCATCCGGGAGAGCAGGTCGTCGACGCGGGCGGTGGCGGGCAGGCTGGGGTCGCGCCAGGGGGCGGTGGTCATGGAACTCCTGTCAGGGGGGAGGGGGGTGGGCTGCCCGGGGTGGTGCGGGATCACTTGCCGCCCACGCCCATCAGGCCGCCCACCAGCGCGCGGCGGGCCACCAGGTACACGGCGAAGATGGGGATGCCGGAGAGGACGACCGAGGCGAGCAGGGCGGGGATGTTCACGCCGAACTGGCTCACGTAGTTGAACAGGCCGAGGGTCAGCACGCGCGGGCCGTCGGACTGGGTGAAGATCAGCGGGAAGAGGAAGCCGTTCCACGCCTGCAGCGCGGAGTAGATGACGACGGTGCTGATGCCGCCCTTGGTCATCGGGATGACCAGCTGGAACAGCATGCGCGTGGTCGAGGCGCCGTCCAGGGCCATGGCCTCGTACATCTCCTCCGAGATGTCCCGCAGGGTGCCGGTGAGGATCAGCACCGACACCGGCATCGCGAAGGCGGCCGTCGGCAGGATGATCGCGAGGAGGCTGTCGTACAGGTTCAGCTTGGCGATCATCAGGTAGAGGGGGACCACGACGGCCTGCGCCGGGATCGCCACGCCCATCAGGAACATCCGGAAGGCCGAGCTGGCCCAGATGTTCCGGGTCCGTACGGCGACGTAGGAGAGCGGCACGCACAGGACGAGGACGATCGCCACGACCGCCGCGGCCACGACGATCGTGTTCCACAGGAAGTGGCCGAACCCGTTGTGCAGGACGGTGTTGTAGTTGTCCAGCGTCGGATCGCTCGGAGGCTTCAGGGCGTTGTTGCCCAGCGCCTCGTCCTGCTTGGTGAGCGAGGCCGAGATCATCGCGTAGATCGGGACGATCACGACGACGAGCCAGATGAACGTGCTCACTCCGGCGAAGGGGTTGGCACGCTGGGTCCAGTGCCTGCGGCGGCGCCCGGTGGGCCGCCCGGCGGGCACGTCGGGGGTCTTCACGGGACGAGGCAACGTATCGTGTGACATTTAGTCACATTCCTTCCCGGGTACTGCGCATCGCGCCGAAGCCGGACAGCTTCACCATGAGCAGGGACAGCAGGGTCGCGGCCACCACCAGGAAGGAGGCGATGGCGCTCGCGTAGCCGAAGTCGTAGCTCTTGAAGCCCGCCTCGTACATCAGGTACGGCAGGATCGCCGTGTCGGTGCCGGGGCCGCCCTGGGTCAGGATCAGGACGGTCTCGAAGTAGGTCAGCGAGCCGACGACCATCAGCACGCTGGACGTGGCCACGGTATTGCGCAGCTGGGGCAGGGTGATCGAGAAGAACTGGCGGACGCGTCCCGCGCCGTCGATCGCCGCGGCCTGGTAGAGGACCTCGGGGATCTGCCGTGCACCACCCTGGTAGATCAGGGTGTGGAAGGGGATGAACTGCCAGCCGCCGACGAACACGATCGCCAGGAAGGCGCCGTTGGTCGAGCCGAGGGTGTCGCCGCGGATGATGCCGAAGTTCGGGTCCAGCAGGGCGTAGAAGAGCAGCGAGATCGCCGTCGAGGACAGCAGGAACGGCACGAAGAAGATCGCCGACAGGATCGCGCGGTTCTTCTGCCGGCCCGCCGCCCAGACGCCGAGCAGCAGGGAGATGACGGTCTGGAAGACCCAGCTCACCACGGTCAGCAGCACGGTGACCGTGAGGGACTGGGCGAGCCGGTCGTCGGTCAGCAGCTTCTGCCAGTTGGCGAAGCCCACCGGCTCGGGGTCGCCGAGGCCGTTCCACTTGGTGAAGGACAGGTAGAACGCCAGCACCATGGGGGCGATGGCGAAGAACGCGAAGAACAGAACGGCCGGCAGGGCCAGTGCCGCGTGCGGACGGCCCGCCTTGGCCTGCGAGCCGCGGGGCGGGCGGCCCGCGTCGACGCGCGAGCCGCCCTTCACTGCGGTGGTGCTCACTTCAGACCCTTCAGAGCCGTCACGAACTGGCTCGGCGAGGACTTCCCGACGAACAGCTTGTTGATCTCGGTGAGCATCGGCGTCGAGACGTTCGGGTCGACCGCCTGGTCCCAGCTCAGCGTGAACGCCGGGGCCTGCTGCACCATCTTGTACTGGAACTTGGCGAACTCCGGGTTCGGCGAGGCGTCGAGCAGCTTCTCGGCGTTCGCCGTGGTCGGGATGTCACCGTTGGCGACCAGGTCCTTGGCGTACTGCTCCGAGGCGCACTCGCGCAGGAAGGCCAGCGCCGCGTCCTTGTTGGACGTACGGGCGTTGACCGACCAGTAGTTGGTCGGGTTGCCGACCACGTTGCGGATGTCGCCGGCGCCGCCCTCGATCGAGGGGAACGCGAACCAGCCGAGGTCCTTCTTGGCGAAGTCGGGGAACTTGCCGAGCTGCGTCGAGTACTCCCACGAGCCCATCAGGTGCATCGCGGCCTTGCCCTTGGCGAAGACGGCCGGCGCGCCGCCGTTGGTGTAGGCGACCGAGCTGAAGCCCTTGCCGAAGGCGCCGTCGTCGATGAGCTGCTTGACCGTCTCGGCGGCCTTGAGGACGGCCGGGTCGCCCCAGGCGGAGGCGTCGCCGTTCTTGATCTTTTCGAAGACCTGGGGGCCGCCGATGCGGTCGACCAGGTACTCCAGCCACATCAGCTCGGGCCAGACGTCCGCGCCGCCGAGCGCGAACGGGGTGATCTTCGCCTTCTTGAGCTTGGCGTTGATGTCGAGCAGCTGGTCCCAGGTCGTGGGCGGGGTGAGCTTGTGCTCGGCGAAGAGGGACTTGTTGTAGAAGAGGATCACGGGCTGCATGCCGCGCATGGGTATGCCGTAGTTGTGCCCGCTCAGGCCGCCGGCCGCGAGGACCGAGGGCAGGAAGCCGTCCTTGAGGACCGAGTCCGACTTGATGATGTCGGTGAGGTCGATCAGCTGGTTCGCGTCCTTGTACGCCTTGATCGAGCCGCCGCCCCAGTTGAAGAACACGTCGGGGGCGTTGGGGGAGCCCATCGCGGTGCGCAGCTTGGCCGGGTACTCGGCGCCGGGCACCTTCTCCAGCTTGATCTTGCCCTTGGCCTTCTTGGCGGCGGCCGACGCGTTGAACCGGTCGATGGCCTTGACCTGGACCTTGACCGCGTCGTCGCCGTACACGAACGCGGTGATCGTGCCGCCGCCGCTCCCGGAGCCTCCAGAGGAGCCGCAGGCCGAGAGTCCGGCGGTGAGAAGTGTGGTGGCACCGGCGCCGAGCACCCAGCGCCTGCTGAACGTACGCCCGCCGTTGGACGTGGTGGACTCCATGGACCAGGCCTCTCGCGAATGTTTCGGATTGAGTTACGAATGTTCCGGGAACGTATGGCGGAAGAGGGGGTTCGTCAAGAGGTCTCGCAGGGTTACGATCCCGGGCATGAAGTCTGGGAAGCCCGCAGAAACGCAGACGGCGACGCTCGCCGAAATCGCCCGCGAGGCCGGGGTGTCGGCTCCGACTGTTTCGAAGGTCCTCAACGGCCGCGCCGACGTCGCACCCTCGACCCGCACCCGTGTCGAGGAGCTGCTGCGCTCGTACGGCTATCGGCGGCGGCGTGCCGAGGCTTCCCGTTCGCCCCTGATCGACCTGGTCTTCCACGAGTTGGAGAGCGCGTGGGCGATGGAGGTCATAAGGGGCGTGGAGAACGTGGCCCGGGATGCGGGTCTTAGTGTAGTTCTGTCCGAGTCTGCCGGACGACTCACGCCGGGCCGGACCTGGGCCGACCAGGTCGCCGCGCGCCGTCCGCATGGTGTGGTCCTCGTGCTGTCCGGCCTCGACGAGTCCCAGCGTGCGCTGTTGACGAGCCGGTCGATCCCGTTCGTGGTGATGGACCCGGCGGGCGATCCGGGCACCGATGTGCCGTCGATAGGTGCCACCAACTGGCAGGGCGGTCTCGCCGCGACCCGGCACCTGGTCGAGTTGGGCCACACCCGCATCGGCGCGCTCAGCGGACCGTCCCGGATGATGTGCAGCCGGGCCCGGGTGGACGGATACCGGGCGGCGCTGGAGACGGCCGGGCTGCCGGTCGACCCGTCGCTGATCGGCACAGGTGACTTTCATCACGAGGCCGGCTATCGGCTGGGCCTGGAACTGCTGCGCCGCCCGGACCGCCCCACCGCGATCTTCGCCGGCAACGACCTCCAGGCGCTGGGCCTGTACGAGGCGGCACGCGAACTGGGCCTGCGCATCCCGGAGGACCTGAGCGTGGTCGGCTTCGACGACCTCCCGGTGGCCCGCTGGGTCGGCCCCCCGCTGACGACGGTGCGCCAGCCCCTCACGGAGATGGCCGAGGCAGCGGCCCGCCTGGTGCTGGACCTGGGCCGCGAGGAGGAAACCCCGACGGCGACCCGGGTGGAACTGGCGACGAGCCTGGTGGTCCGCAGCAGCACGGGGGCGCCGCCGGCGGTTTAGCGGGCTTGGGCGAAGGGGCTGTGGGCTGTCGGGCGGGGTGAGTTGGCCCGGCGTGCCGAGTCACTCCTCCGCGGCCAATCGGTTATCAAACCGAAACTTTCGGAGGCGCCTGCGACGACGTACCCGGGAACGGGCCCGTCCCTCGCGGTACTTGACCCCGGCGTCGCGACGCTGCCCGCAGTCACGTTGGAAAGGTGAGATTTTCCGAAGAAAACCGTCTCGCGTGGCTTCCCCTAACAGTCTCCTAATAATTCGGACTTACGTTCCTCACCGTGACCGGACACGAGGAGATCGGCGACGAGGGCAGACGCAGACGGACGGGCCGGCGGTCGGTGGTGCTCAAGACCGCCGGTCTCACCCTCGCGGGCGCGCTGGTGCTCGGCAGCGCGGTTGCGGGCTGGGCGTACTGGCACCTCAACAACAACATCAAGAGCGTCGACATCAACAACGCGCTCGGCGACGACCGTCCGGCGAAGGCGGTGGTCACCCCGTCGGCCTCCGCCTCGGCCACCGAGGCCCCGCTGCCGACCGAGGCCCTGAACATCCTGGTCCTCGGCTCGGATTCGCGCAGCGGCAAGGAGAACAAGGCGCTGGGCGGCGGTGACAGCGGGGGTGCCCGCTCCGACACGGCGATGGTCGTGCACATCGACCCGGGACGCACCACGGCCACCGTCGTCAGCATCCCGCGCGACACCCTCGTCACCCGGCCGTCCTGTCCGCTGCCGTCCGGGGGAGAGACGGCGGTGGCGTACAACGCGATGTTCAACAGCGCCTACTCGGTGGGCGGACCGGTGTGCGCGGTGAAGACGGTCGAGAAGATGACGAACGTCCGCATGGACCACTACATCGAGATCGACTTCTCCGGCTTCGCGAAGCTGGTCGACGCCCTCGGTGGGGTCGACGTCACCACCGGCCAGGACATCGACGACGATCTGAGCCATCTGCATCTGAAGAAGGGCGCCCACCACCTCGACGGCACCCAGGCCCTGGCCCTGGCCCGCACCCGGCACGGCATAGGCGACGGCAGCGACCTCGGCCGGATCGGCCTCCAGCAGAAACTGGTCAAGGCGCTGCTGGAGCAGATGGCCAGGATCAGCCTGCTCACCGACCCTGCCAAGCTCTACCGGGTCGCCGACGCGGCCACGGCCGGCCTGACCACCGACACCGGCCTCGACTCCCTGAACGAACTGATGCGCCTCGGCCAGAGCCTGAAGGGCCTGTCGGCGGACAACGCCAGGACGGTGATGATGCCGGTGCTGCCGGCCCCCTCCGACCACAACCGGGTGGTGGCCCGGGAGCCCGGGGCGAGCACGCTGTGGGAGTCGCTGCGCTGATCCCGGCGGCGTGCGGAAGAGATCTCCGACGAGCCCGGAAAAAAATCTTCGAAGAAGTCCGGCGTGTGTGTCGAACCGCGTCGTCGCCGTTCGACGCAATGGGTGAGAGGCGGGGAGAGACCCCGCCGCCATCCTAGGAGTCACCATGCCGCGCTACCTGTCCATCGTGCGTATCGACGAGACCACCGCCCCGCCGGAGGGCCCGAGCCCCGAGCTGATGGAGCGGATGGGCGCCCTGATCGAGGAGATCACCAAGGCCGGTGTGATGCTCGACACGGCCGGGCTGCTCCCGCAGAGCGAGGGCAGGCGGGTCCACTGGGAGGGCGGCAAGGTCACCGTCACGGACGGGCCGTTCACCGAGTCCAAGGAGGTCATCGGCGGTTACGCCATCACCCAGTGCAAGGATCTCGACGAGGCCGTCGAGTGGACCAAGCGGTTCGTGCAGACCCACGAGGAGTACTGGACGGTCACCTGCGAGGTCCGGGAGATCGGCGAGGGCTGACCTGCCTTGGCGTACGGCCGCCGGGGGTGTTGCATGGTGGGCTGTGGAACAGCAGCCCACCGCCGCCCACGCGATCGAGACCGTCTTCCGCCTGGAGTCCCCGCGCGTCATCGCCGGCGTCGCCCGCATCGTCCGGGACGTCGGCATCGCCGAGGAGCTCGCGCAGGACGCCCTCGTCGCGGCCCTGGAGCAGTGGCCCAGGGACGGCGTGCCCGCGAACCCCGGCGCCTGGCTCATGACGACCGCCCGGCACCGCGCCGTCGACCTGGTCCGGCGCCGGGAGCGCTACGCCCGCAAGCTCGCGGAGATCGGCCGCGAACTGGAGACCACGGCCCCGCCCGAGGAGCCCGCCGACCCGGACGACATCGACGACGACCTGCTCCGCCTGGTCTTCACCGCCTGCCACCCGGTGCTGTCCGCCGAGGCCCGCACCGCCCTCACCCTGCGGCTGCTGGGCGGCCTGACCACGGCGGAGATCGCCCGCGCCTTCCTGGTCCCGGAGCCGACGATCGCCCAGCGCATCGTGCGCGCTAAGCGGACGCTGGCGACGAGGAACGTCGCCTTCGAGGTGCCGTACGGCCCCGACCGTGAGGCCCGTCTCGACTCCGTCCTCGACGTCATCTACCTGATCTTCAACGAGGGTTACGCGGCCACCGCGGGCGACGACTGGCTGCGACCGGGCCTGTGCGAGGACGCCCTGCGCCTGGCCCGGGTCCTCGCCTCGCTCATGCCGAAGGAGCCCGAGGTCCACGCCCTGGCCGCGCTCCTGGAGTTCCAGGCGTCCCGCACCGCGGCCCGCACCGGCCCCGACGGCGCGCCGGTCCTCCTCAAGGACCAGAACCGCCGCCGCTGGAACCGCATGCTCGTCGCCCGCGGTGTCACCGCCCTCACCCGCGCCGACGCCACCGCCACCGGCGCCCCGGGGCCGTACGCCCTCCAGGCGGCGATCGCCGCGTGCCACGCGCACGCGGACACCTACGAGGACACCGACTGGCCGGCCATCGCCACCCTGTACGGCCTGCTCGCCGCCCGGGCCCCGTCCCCCGTGGTCGAGTTGAACCGCGCGGTGGCCGTGTCGATGGCGCGCGGCCCGGCGGAGGCGCTGGAGATGGTCGACGCGCTCGCCGCCGAACCCGCCCTGCGCGACTACCACTTGCTGCCCAGCGTGCGCGGGGACCTGCTGGCACGGCTGGGCCGTACGGCCGAGGCCCGTGCGGAGTTCGCACGGGCGGCCGGGCTGGCGCGCAACGAGCGGGAGCGGGCATTGCTGCTGGCCAGGCAGGGCGAGTTGTAACCGCGAATCAGCCAGCTGTTCACTCGCAAATGCGTTCCCCTCGCGTCTCATTGGCCTCTACAGTGACTTCGCCGCTGTGAACGGCTGTGTGGTCGCCTGGGGGACAGACGCCGACCCGGCCCGTGCGCGGCATTCCGGACACATGCGATGTCATCCGACCGTGGGGGGTCGACATCTTGAGACTGTTCACGCGCCGCCATGCCGCGGCGCTCGCCACTGCTGCCGTGCTCGCGGCGACGGGCACCCTGGCGACCGCGCCGGGCGCCGTGGCCGACGACGCCGGCTCGTGGCCGGGCACCGAGGGCAAGATCCTCGTCGACGGGGGGAAGCTGATCGACCCGGCGACCGGGACGGTCACCACCCTCGCGAACGCCTCCGGCACGTACTCGGCCTGGGCGCCGGACGGCAGCCGCTTCGTCAACAGCGCGGGCCAGATCAGGAGCTACCGGCCCAGCGGCTCGACACCGATCACGCTGCCCCGGGCCGAGGGCGTCCGTTCCAGCGCCGCGTACGAGGACCTGGCCTACGGCTGGGGCGGCCGCTACGTCGTCTTCTCCACCGGTGGCCAGCTCGCCTACGGCCCCTCCGACGGTGCATGGGCGCCGGAGCCGCTGCTGTCGGACGCCCAGGAACCGTCCACCGTGTGCGACACCGACCCGACCGTGAACGACTCGGGCCTGGTCGCCTTCGCGCGCGGGATCTCCAGCTGCTCCGACAACGACGGGGTGTACGTCTACGACGGGTCCGCGAACACGGTCAAGCGGGTCCTCACCGACGCCCGCCAGCCCGCCTGGTCGCCCGACGGCACCAAGCTGGCCTTCGTCCGCGGCGACGCCGACGGCAAGCCCCAGGTCTTCACGGCGAACGCCGACGGCACGGAGGTCAAGCAGGTCACCACCGGACCGGGCTACTACGGCAACCCGTCCTGGTCGCCCACGGGCACCCGCATCGTCTTCGACGCGTACTCCCTGGACAGCAGCGCCGACCTGCACTCCACCCAGTACATCGACCTGGCCACCGGCGAGCTGACCACGGTCGCCGCCAAGGCGCCCGGCAGCAACCCCAGTTGGCAGCCGCTGCGCAAGAACACCACCGGCCGGGTCTGGGGCGCCGACGCCTACGCCACCAACATCGCCTCCTCGCGCTGGAGCTGGAACACCGTCGGCACGAGCCAGCCGGGTCTGCTGGACGCCAAGACCGCCGTGCTGGTCAACCAGGACGACGTGTCGTACGCGCTCACCGCGCCCACGCTGGCCGGCAAGCAGCAGGGCCCGGTGCTGACGACGCCGAAGACCGGGCTGTCGACGGCGGTGAAGAACGAGCTGAAGCGCACGCTGAAGCCGGGGGCCGGCGTCTGGATGCTCGGCGGCACGTCGATCCTCTCCAGCAACGTCGCCGCGCAGCTGAAGGCCCTCGGCTACGTCCCCAAGCGGGTGGCCGGCGCGGACCGCTACGAGACGTCCGTCAAGGTGGCCAAGCTGGTCACCACCGCCCCGAAGTACGTGTTCCTGGCCAGCGGCACCAACTACAAGGCGGCTCTTCCGGCGGCCGCCGCGGCGGGCGCGGACGGCACCGGCAGTGCGGGCAGCCTCGTGCTCACCAGCGGCAACAAGCTGTCCTCGGCGGTGAAGTCGTACCTGAACGGCCTGAACCCCGACAAGACCATGGTCATCGCGGTGGGTTCGGACGCGAAGTACGCGCTGACGCACTCGTCGTTCTCCCGCTGGCCGTCGACGTACTCCTACTACCCGGTCACGGCGAGCACGGACGTCGGCCTCTCGGTGGCCGTCGCCAAGTTCTGGTGGACCACGCCGAGTCAGGTCAGCCTCGCCTACGCCGGCTCCTGGCGCGACGGGGTCTCCGCGGGCTCGGCGATGAACATCTACGGCCCTCTCCTGTGGACCTCCCGGCCCGCCCTGTCGAGCGAGGTGAAGAGCTACCTGCTGCGCGAGGCCGCGGGCACACAGGCCGCCGTCGCCTTCGGTGACACCGGATCGGTCACCGTGGGAGCGCTGAACACGTCCGGCTCGTCGATCAGCGCGAACGGCAACATGTTCGTGTACCGGCCGTACCTCAACGGCGTCGAGGCCACGAGCAAGCAGGCGCTGAGCCTGACCACGGCCGGCGCGGAGCCCGGCGGCCCGGCCAAGGTCGGCCCGGCTGCCTCCGAGCCGAACCTGGACTCGGTCAGGACGACGCACCGCCAGTAGTCCCGGCCGCCGTCGCGGGGGCCCCGATCAGCATGGTCGGTGCCCCCGCGACGCGCGTCAGGAACACGGTCGCTGCGTTCGGCCCCTGCGGTTTGACCTTGCGCCGCAGTTCCTCCGGCTCCACCGCGGATCCCCGCTTCTTGACGGTCAGCGTGCCGACTCCGCGCTCCCTCAGCAGCGCCTTCAACCGCTTGACGTTGAAGGGGAGTCGATCGGTGATCTCGTACGCGACGGCGTACTCGGTGGCCACGGGTTCGTCGGCCGTCACATAGGCGATGGTCGCGTCGAGCAGCCCGCCCCCGACCTCCTCGGCCACCTCCGCGACCAGATGCGCCCGGATGACGGCGCCGTCGGGCTCGTACAAGTACCGCCCGACGGGCCGCACGTCGGGGTCGGGCAGCCCCCGGCCGTGCAGCGTGCGCGGCCCGGGCAGCAGCGTGGCCCGTACGCCGCCGGGCCGCCCGGTGCCGAACCACAGCACCGCCTCCTTCACGTCACCGCCGTCCGAGATCCACTCGGCCTCGGCGTCCGCCGGCACGGCCTCGTGCGGAATCCCCGGCGCGATCTTGAGGGCGGCCACACGGGTGCCCTGGGCCGCACCGACGGCCCACGACAAGGGCGGCGAGTACGCCTCCGGATCGAAGATCCGCCCCCGGCCCCCGCGCCTGGCGGGGTCGACGAACAAGGCGTCGTACCCCGACGTGTCGACCTCCACGACATCCGCCTCATGCACCTCGACCAGGTCGTCCAGCCCGAGGGAACGGGCGTTCGCGCGGGCGACCTCGACCGTCAGCGGGTCGCGGTCCACGGCGAGCACCCGGATCCCGGCGCGGGCGAGGGCGATCGCGTCGCCGCCGATGCCGCAGCACAGGTCGGCCACGGAGGCGACGCCCAGCTCTGCCAGCCGTGCCGCGCGATACGTCGCCACGCTCGTCCGCGTCGACTGCTCGACCCCGTTCGGCGTGAAGAACATCCGCCCCGCGTCCTCGGCCCCGAACTTCGCCGCCGCCCGCTGCCGCAGCCGTGCCTGGCCGAGCGCCGCCGACACCAGATCGGCGGGGTGCTCGCGGCGCAGCCGGGTGGCGACGGCGAGTTCGTCGGCGGGGTTCGTCTCGCGCACCTCGTCGAGGAGGGCGCGGCCCTCGGGAGTGAGCAGCGCGCGGAAGGGGAGCAGGTCGTTCACCGGCTCATTGTGGGCCAGTCGGTGGATGCTCCGCCTCCGGCGGCGGTGTCGGACCTGGCCGGGAGCGGGTGCCTGCGAGGATCCGGCACCATGCGAGCAGTAGTACAAAATGACAAAAGGGGGGCACTGGGTGGCTGGGCGGCCGTCCGGGGTGGCCTCGCCGTGCTCGCGGTCGCCGCGGTGGTCTCCGCATGTGCGGGCCCGGGCGAGGACACCGAGGTACGCCCCGCCCAGGGCGGCGGACCGCTGAAGGCACCGCCGGCCGCCGCGCTGGACAACTACGCGGCCCGACGGCACGCGGACCACGACATGATGGCGGCCGCCGCCAGACGCTGGGGCCTCGCCCAGGTTCCGCTCACACCCCCGCCTCCCCCGGAGCACAAACCGGAGATCACGGCCCGGAACGGCTTCGAGGTCACAGGTCAGGAGGAGGAAGACCTCCCCCCGGTCTTCACGTCGATCCCCACCCGGCAGAAGATCGTCTTCCTCACCATCGACGACGGCGCCGAGAAGGACCCGGCGTTCCTGCGCATGATGAGCGACCTGAAGATCCCCTACTCGGCCTTCCTCAGCAACTACCTGGTGAAGGACGACTACGGCTACTTCCGCAGGATGCAGTCCCTGGGCGTCACCCTCGACAACCACACCCTCACGCACCCCTATCTGCCGCGTCTGTCCTACGAGGAGCAGAAGCACGAGATCTGCGGCATGCAGGCGATCATGAAGAAGCAGTTCGGCAAGGCGCCGGCCGCCTTCCGGCCGCCGTACGGCAACTACAACGGGGACACCCTGCGCGCGGCCAAGTCCTGCGGGATCAAGTACGCGCCGATCTGGGCCGAGGAGGTCTTCGTCGATCACTGGGAGTACCGCGAGGGGGAGCAGAACCTGCACCCCGGCGACATCGTGCTCACCCACTTCCGGGGACGTGAGGACTGGCACGGCACGATGGCCGACGACATGCGCCGCTTCCTGAACGAGGTCACCCGTGAGGGGTACGCGGTGGCGCGCCTGGAGGACTACCTGTGAGGCGGCGGACGGCGGCGGGGCGCCGGCGGCTGCCCGCCGCCGCCCTTGCGGCCGCCTGCCTCCTCACCGGCTGTGCCCAGTCCGTCGACCCCATCGAGCGGCTGGGCAAAAAGGCGGCCCAGGGCGTACGGTCCCACAGCCCGACGGCGCCGCAGCCGTACCGTCACTGGGGCCTGCCGTCCCCGCTGGCCGCACCGCCGACACCGGCCGCCCGCACCCGGGCCCCGAGCACAGCGGGTCCGGGCCTGCCTCCCGTGGTGGACCACATCACCACCTCCGACAAGGTCGTGTTCCTCACCTACGACGACGGCGCCGAGAAGGACCCGCGGTTCGTCGACATGGTCCGCGAACTCCAGCTCCCGGTCAGCCTGTTCCTCACCGGCAGCGTGATCGGCCCCGGCTACGGCCACTTCGCCCGCCTCCAGTCGGTCGGCGCGAGCGTCCAGAACCACACCCTCGACCATCCGGCGATGCGGGGACTGTCGTACGCCGGCCAGCGCGCCGAGATCTGCGGCCAACAGGACAAACTCAAGTCCCGCTTCGGCGTCCGCCCCCGCCTGTTCCGCCCGCCGTACGGCACGTACGACACGACGACGCTCCGTGCGGCGGCCGACTGCGGCGTCTCGGCGGTGGTCCTGTGGCGGGCGGCTACGACCCCGGAGGGCATTTCATACGCCAGGGGCGACGAGCACCTGTGCCCCGGCGACATCATCCTGGTGGGCCCGGACGAGTCCACGGGCCCGACGCTCAGGGAACGCACGGTTCGGCTGCTGCGGGAGGCGCAGGAGGCGGGGCTGACGGTGGGGAGGCTGGAGGACTACCTGTAAGGGGCGGCACCAACGCCACCGCACGTCGCCATCGGTCGGGCACCAGCCCCGCCGTACGTCGCCAGCGCGCGAGCCGAAGACTCCCCGGAGGCCGACGCGCCGCGGGCAACTGGCACTCCGCTTGACCGAGTGCTAATCGCGGTCATAGTCTCGGCTCTGGCACTCGGCACCGTAGAGTGCCAACAACGCGACGGGCAGGTCCGGCACCCGCGACGACGGATCGACCTGGTCGCCACCTCAGACAGTTAACCCCGTGAGATCTCCGAAGGGGGAGGTCGGATCGTGACGACCGCCAGCTCCAAGGTTGCCATCAAGCCGCTCGAGGACCGCATCGTGGTCCAGCCGCTGGACGCCGAGCAGACCACGGCCTCTGGCCTGGTCATCCCGGACACCGCCAAGGAGAAGCCCCAGGAGGGCGTCGTCCTGGCCGTGGGCCCGGGCCGTTTCGAGAACGGCGAGCGCCTGCCGCTCGACGTCAAGACCGGCGACATCGTGCTGTACAGCAAGTACGGCGGCACCGAGGTGAAGTACAACGGCGAGGAGTACCTCGTCCTCTCCGCTCGCGACGTGCTCGCGATCATCGAGAAGTAGTTCATCTCAAGCACATTGCTTGACGCTGCGCCCCTGGCCCCCGCGACCACATAAGAACCCGGGCGCCCGGGGCGCAGTGCCTTTTTCACCCACAGATTTCCGAGAGGGCTCCCGCTGTCATGGCGAAGATCCTGAAGTTCGACGAGGACGCCCGTCGCGCCCTCGAGCGCGGCGTCAACAAGCTGGCCGACACGGTCAAGGTGACGATCGGTCCCAAGGGCCGCAACGTCGTCATCGACAAGAAGTTCGGCGCCCCCACCATCACCAACGACGGCGTGACCATCGCCCGCGAGGTCGAGATCGAGGACCCGTACGAGAACCTCGGCGCCCAGCTGGTGAAGGAGGTGGCGACCAAGACCAACGACATCGCGGGTGACGGCACCACCACCGCCACCGTGCTGGCCCAGGCGCTCGTGCGCGAGGGTCTGAAGAACGTCGCCGCCGGCGCCTCCCCGGCCGCCCTGAAGAAGGGCATCGACGCCGCGGTCAAGGCCGTCTCCGACGACCTGCTCGCCACGGCCCGGCCGATCGACGAGAAGTCCGACATCGCCGCCGTCGCCGCGCTGTCCGCCCAGGACCAGCAGGTCGGCGAGCTCATCGCCGAGGCGATGGACAAGGTCGGCAAGGACGGTGTCATCACCGTCGAGGAGTCCAACACCTTCGGTCTGGAGCTGGACTTCACCGAGGGCATGGCCTTCGACAAGGGCTACCTGTCGCCGTACTTCGTGACGGACCAGGAGCGCATGGAGGCCGTCCTGGAGGACCCCTACATCCTCATCAACCAGGGCAAGATCTCCTCCATCGCGGACCTGCTGCCGCTGCTCGAGAAGATCATCCAGACCAACGCCTCGAAGCCGCTGCTGATCATCGCCGAGGACGTCGACGGCGAGGCCCTGTCGACCCTGGTCGTCAACAAGATCCGCGGCACCTTCAACGCGGTCGCCGTCAAGGCCCCCGGCTTCGGTGACCGCCGCAAGGCGATGCTGCAGGACATGGCCATCCTCACCGGTGCCACCGTCATCTCCGAGGAGGTCGGCCTCAAGCTCGACCAGGTCGGCCTCGACGTGCTGGGCTCCGCCCGCCGCGTGACGGTCACCAAGGACGACACCACGATCGTGGACGGCGCCGGCAAGACCGAGGACGTCCACGGCCGCGTCGCCCAGATCAAGGCCGAGATCGAGAACACCGACTCCGACTGGGACCGCGAGAAGCTCCAGGAGCGCCTCGCGAAGCTGGCCGGCGGCGTGTGCGTGATCAAGGTCGGCGCCGCCACCGAGGTGGAGCTGAAGGAGAAGAAGCACCGTCTGGAGGACGCCATCTCCGCGACCCGCGCCGCGGTCGAGGAGGGCATCGTCTCCGGTGGTGGCTCCGCGCTCGTCCACGCCGTGAAGGTGCTGGACGACAACCTCGGCAAGGCCGGCGACGAGGCCACGGGTGTCGCGGTTGTCCGCCGCGCCGCCGTCGAGCCGCTGCGCTGGATCGCGGAGAACGCGGGCCTGGAGGGCTACGTCATCGTCTCCAAGGTCGCCGAGCTGGAGAAGGGCAACGGCTACAACGCCGCCACCGGCGAGTACGGCGACCTGGTCAAGGCCGGCGTCATCGACCCGGTGAAGGTCACGCGCTCCGCCCTGGAGAACGCCGCCTCCATCGCCGCCCTCCTCCTGACGACCGAGACCCTGGTCGTCGAGAAGAAGGAAGAGGAAGAGCCGGCCGCCGCGGGCCACGGCCACGGCCACGCCCACTGAGGCACGCGACATCGCACGGCGAAGCCCCCGTTCCCGGTATGGGAACGGGGGCTTCGCCCCTCGCGGGCGTATCGGAGCCGGGCTCTCAGTTCTCCAGCGCGTCCAGCGCCCCCAGCTGTGCCATCAGGCCGAGCCGGTCGTACTGCCACCACCCCTCGGCGATCTTGCCGTCCTCACCGAACCGGAAGACGGTCGTCCCGGTCATGGTGACCCGCCTGCGCGTGGGCGCGATGCCCAGGAACTCGCCCTTGTGCATGCCGTGCCACGTCCATCGGTTGCACACCCGGTCACCCTGCGCGATCTGGTCGTCGACCGCGAAGGCGAAGTCGAAGCCGGCCCGCCACATCCCGATCTCCCGCCGCATCGCGTCCATCCCGATGGTGTCCTGCTCGTTCGCGGGATCGTGGTCGTGGTAGCCCTCGGCGAGCAGCCCGTCCAGCGGCGGCAGTTCACCCGCGGCGGCCATCGTCTCGAAGAACCTGAGCGCGTTGGCCGTGCACAACTGCTCGTCCCGTACGACATCGAGGTCCGTGAACGTCGGCATCTCGTCGCACAGAGCGACCATCTCCCGGAAGATCTTGTCGGTCTCCGGCATGTTCGAGTTCCGCATCGCGTCGGCGTACGACGGGAACTCCACGATCTCGATGAAGTGCGACGCGTCGGACCGGTCGCGGCCGACCAGATCGTGCGTCGCGGTCCGCTTCCCCTTGGTCTGCTCGACCCAGTCGTCCATGAGCCGGTCCATCTCGTCGAACCGGCTGGTCCTGCACTCGATGAGCTGTACGAACGTCATGACGCCGCCTCCGGCCCCCCTGGGTCCGGTTCCCTCACGCCCATTTTCCCACCGGAGGGCGCACTCGGAGGGCTCACTGCGGGCCGTACTTGCGCCCCGTCCGTGAGGTGATCCCGCCCAGCAGCCCGCGCGGCGTCACCTTCACCAGGCCCATCAGTGCCTTGTAGCGCGGATCCGGGATGGACAGCGTCTTGCCGTGCGCCAGATCCGACAGCGCCGCCGCGACCAGCTTGTCCGCGTCGAGCCACATCCAGCCCGGGATGTTGTCGGTGCCCATCCCGGCCCGATGGTGGAACTCCGTGCGCACGAAGCCCGGGGCCAGCGCCATCAGCCGAACGCCCGTACCGGCCAGATCCCGCGCCGCGCCCTGCGTGAACTGCACGACCCACGCCTTCGACGCGCCGTACGTGCCCCGGGGCACGAAGGCCGCCACCGACGCCACGTTCACGACCCCGCCGCGTCCGCGCTCGCGCATCGCCTCGGTCGCCGCCGACGTCAGCCGCAGCACCGCCTCGATGTGCACCTTGAGCATCCTCAGCTCGTCGGCCATCGGCACTTCGAGATAACGGCCCTTGTTGCCGAAGCCCGCGTTGTTGACCAGCAGGTCGACCGGGTTGCGGCGGTCGCCGAGGCGGGCGGCGACCTTCTCGATGCCGGCGTCCTCGGCGAGGTCGGCGGTGAGCACCTCGACCTCGATGCCGTGCCGGTCGTGCAGCTCGGTCGCCTGCTCGCGCATCCGGTCGGTGTCCCGGGCGACCAGGACGAGGTCGTGCCCGTCGGCCGCCAGCCGCCGCGCGAACGCGGCACCGATCCCCGCCGTCGATCCCGTAATCAGAGCCGTTGTCATGGACCAAGAGTAGTTACCCGGACGGAACGAGTCCGCTCCGCGCACCGTGGCCATGAACCGGTGAAGCCCGGTGCCCGAGCGTCCGGTGACGCCGCCTCAGCCGCCCGCCGGTGCCCCGTACTTCGCCACGTACGCCTGCGCCTCCGCCAGCGCCTCGGGATGCAGGGCCGTGCCCGCGTCGAGCACCCGGGGCAGCAGTTCCCGCTCGGTCGTCTCCGCGCGGAACTGCAGGGCCACCGTCACCCCGTGGTCCGGCCGGTGCACGATCTCCACCAAGTCACCGGCCCGGATCTCGCCCGGCTCGATCACCCGGAGGTAGGCACCCGGCGCACCCTTCCGCGTGAACCTCTTCACCCAGCCCCGTTCGCCCACATGGGCCTGGAAGGTACGGCACGGGATGCGCCCGCAGGTGACCTCCAGGACCACCGCAGAGCCGATGCGCCAGCGCTCGCCGATCAGCGCGCCGGACACGTCGAGGCCCTCGGTCGTGAGGTTCTCGCCGAAGGCGCCGTTTCCGAGCGTGCGGCCCAGCTCCCGCTCCCAGTCGTCGAGGTCCTCGCGCGCGACCGCGTACACCGCCTGGTCGTCGCCGCCGTGATGGCGCAGGTCGCACACCGCGTCCCCGGCCACTCCGCCGGCGCCGGTGCCTTTGGGACCGGGCGCCGCCACCCGCACCAGGCCGTCCACCGGGCGCTTGTCGATGCCGGTCAGCCCCTCCGGCTGGTCGGTGTAGTCCACGGCCTGCGCGCGGCCCACGTTCACCGAGAGAAGCTTCATGCCCGCAACGTACGGCACCTCACCCCAAAGCGTCGACGCAATATTGGCCGACCTGCCCAAGGCGGACTTATGCTCGAGAAGTGATCGAGGCCCGTCATCTCCGCGTCCTGCGCGCCGTCGCCGCCACCGGTTCCTTCTCGGCGGCGGGCCGCGAGCTGGGCTGCACCCAGCCCGCCGTCAGCCAGCAGATGAAGGCGCTGGAGGCCTCGGTCGGCACCCCCCTGCTGGTCCGCAGCGGCCGCGAGATGCGCCTGACCGAGGCCGGCGACGCCCTCGTACGGCACGCCTCCGGCATCCTCGCCGGGCTCACCGCGGCCGAGGAGGAGGTCGCCGCCATCGCCGGGCTGCGCGCGGGACGGGTCCGGCTGGTCTCCTTCCCGAGCGGCAGCTCCACCCTCGTCCCCACCGCCCTGGCCGCCCTGCGCGCCGCGCACCCCGGCACGCGCGTGTCCCTGGAGGAGGCCGAGCCGCCGAAGTCCGTGGAGCTGCTGCGCGAGGGCGACTGCGACGTGGCCGTCGCGTTCCGCTACGAGGGCGCGGCGGGCGCCGAGGAGTGGGACGACCTCGTCGTACGACCCCTGCTGACGGACCGTCTGGTCGGTCTGGTGCCCGAGCGGCACCGGCTCGCGCGCACGGGAGGCCAGGGCTCCGTCGCGATCGGCGAACTGGCCGGTGAGCCCTGGATCGCGGGCTGTCCGCGCTGCCGTGGTCAGCTGGTGGAGGTGTGCGAGAGGGCGGGCTTCACGCCCCGCATCGACTTCGCTACCGACGACTATCCCGCGGTGGTCGGCCTGGTGGGTGCGGGTCTGGGCGTGGCCGTACTCCCGCAGCTCGCCGTCGAGTCCGTACGGCCCAGGGGTGTACGGATACTGGCGCTGGAGCCGGCCGTGCGTCGCGAGATCGTCGCCCTCACGCTGCCCGACCTCGAACAGGTGCCGGCGGTGGCGGCGACGCTGGAGCAGCTTGCGCGGGCGGCCCGGCGGCAGTGAGCGTCAGGGGCACGCGTGCGTGCGCGTGCCCAGGAGTGAGAAGAAACGTTCCTTCAAGTGTTCGAGGCGGTGTCCCCGCCGGACGTCGAGGCCGACACGAGCCGGTTGCGTGCCCGCCCCATGAGTTCCTCGCGCTCGTCCTCGGTCAAGCCGCCCCACACGCCGTACGGCTCGCGCACGGCCAGCGCGTGCGCCGCGCACTCCGCACGGACCGGGCACCTCATGCAGACCTCCTTGGCCGAGTTCTCTCGAGCGCTCCGAGCCGCCCCGCGCTCACCCTCCGGGTGGAAGAAGAGCGAACTGTCGACCCCGCGGCAGGCGGCCAGCAGCTGCCAGTCCCACAGGTCCGCGTTCGGTCCAGGAAGGCGGGAGAAATCTGCCATTACGTGACCCCTTGTAGCCGTTCTGGGCGGATACGGTGCCAACGACCGTACATCTCCGGTCTAAGGAGATGAAAATATGACTCATTGCGAATCTAGCCCCAGACACCGTGAAATGGGAAGAAAATGGTTCAAATGGGGCATAGGTTGTGATGAAAAGTTGAGGGTCCGTCGGCCATGTCTGCACCGTGCGCGTGCCCTCACGTAGAGTGCCGAAGACGACACGTAGCCCCGTAACTCTTTCGAGTGACCGTCGTTGAGAGTGCGGAGGCGGTTGAAAACAAGAGCGCTCGGGCAGGCGTCCGAGACGGTCGACCGCACAGGTGACGATTTCGTACCAGCCTGGAGGCTCAAGGTGACGCGCATCAGCTGCGGAGGACGGCCATGACATCCGTCCTCGTCTGCGACGACTCCCCGCTTGCCCGAGAGGCGCTCCGCCGCGCGGTCGCGACCGTGCCCGGCGTCGAGCGCGTGACGACTGCGGCCAACGGCGAGGAAGTCCTCCGCCGGTGGGGCGCCGACCGCTCCGACCTGATCCTGATGGACGTGCGCATGCCCGGACTGGGCGGCGTCGAGACGGTGCGACGGCTGCTGTCCGCCGACCCCGGCGCGCGCATCATCATGCTCACGGTCGCCGAAGACCTCGACGGCGTGGCCCTCGCGGTCGCCGCGGGCGCCCGTGGCTATCTGCACAAGGACGCCTCGCGCGCCGAACTGCGCGCCACGGTGACGCAGGCCCTCGCCGACCCCACCTGGCGGCTGGCCCCGCGCCGGCTGCGCTCCGCCGAGATGGGCGCCGCGCCCACGCTCACCGCGCGGGAGATCCAGGTGCTCGAGGGTATGAGCCACGGGCGTTCCAACGCCGAGATCGGACGCGAGCTCTTCCTGTCCGAGGACACCGTGAAGACGCACGCCAGGCGCCTGTTCAAGAAGCTCGGCGCCTCGGACCGCGCGCACGCGGTGGCGCTCGGCTTCCGCTGGGGACTGGTCCGGTAGGACGGTGAGCGGCAGCCGGGGTGCACAGTGTCCCGGGTTCCCCGCCTACCCCATGGTGGGCGGGGCGGGCAAAGCGGTCCGCCGGGTGCCCGCTGCTCGTTTCGTCGCGGATGCCGCATCCTTGAGGTGTGGAGTTCCTCGGGGACGAGTCGGTCGAGCGGAAGGGGAGGGCGCAGGAGATGAGTTCCGGCGCACCTGCTCATAACGCTTCGGTGCACAACGAAGAGCGCGGTGCCACGGACCGTACGGCCGCAAGGCACCATGGACCGATGCGCGACGACGAGGCGGGCGCGGTCCACGGGGCGATCGGTGCGCTCGTGCATCGCGCCGTAGACGGGGACGAGCAGGCCACGCACGACCTGCTCGCCCGTGTCCACCCCCTCGCGCTGCGCTACTGCCGCACCCGGTTGTCCCGGCTCCCGGGCGACGCGCGGCATTTCGTGGAGGACCTGGCCCAGGAGGTCTGCGTCGCGGTCCTCCTGGCCCTGCCCCGCTACCGGGACACCGGCCGCCCCTTCGAGGCCTTCGTCTTCGCCATCGCCTCGCACAAGGTCGCCGACCTGCAGCGGGCCGCGATGCGTCACCCGGGCTCCACGGCCGTCCCCTCGGACGAGATGCCGGAGCGCCCGGACGACTCCCTGGGCCCCGAGGAGCGCGCGCTGCTCAGCAGTGACGCGGAGTGGGCGAAGAAACTGCTGGCCAACCTGCCGGAGAACCAGCGCGAGCTGCTCCTGCTGCGGATCGCGGTGGGGTTGACGGCGGAGGAGACGGGTCAGATGTTGGGAATGTCACCCGGCGCGGTCCGGGTGGCCCAGCACCGGGCCCTGAGCAGACTGCGGGCCCTCGCCGAGCAGTGACGCCCGTGCGGCGGGCGCCTTCCGTGAGCAGGCGGCTCGCCGGAACCGTACGAACATACGAAGCCCGGGGCCGGCGAGAACCGTGGAATTTGAGAGCCGCGCTTCCCGTTAGCATGGACATCCGCACCGATCAAGGCCATTTGGGGAAGGTGTCATGACTGCCAACGTCGACGGAGTGCCCGGTAAATTCGCGACACTCGGGCTGACCTACGACGACGTGCTGCTGCTGCCGGGGGCTTCCGAGGTGCTCCCCAACGCGGTCGACACCTCGTCCCGCATCTCCCGCAACGTCCGGGTGAACATCCCGCTGCTGTCGGCGGCGATGGACAAGGTGACCGAGTCGCGCATGGCGATCGCGATGGCCCGCCAGGGCGGCGTCGGCGTTCTGCACCGCAACCTCTCCATCGAGGATCAGGCCAACCAGGTCGACCTGGTGAAGCGCTCCGAGTCCGGCATGGTGGCCAACCCGATCACCATCCACCCGGACGCCACGCTCGCCGAGGCCGACGCGCTGTGCGCCAAGTTCCACATCAGCGGCGTCCCCGTCACCGACCCCGCGGGCAAGCTGCTCGGCATCGTCACCAACCGTGACATGGCCTTCGAGACCGACCGCGCCCGCCGGGTCAGCGAGGTCATGACCCCGATGCCGCTGGTCACCGGCAAGGTCGGCATCTCCGGCGACGACGCGATGCAGCTGCTGCGCAAGCACAAGATCGAGAAGCTGCCGCTGGTCGACGGCGCGGGCGTGCTCAAGGGCCTGATCACGGTCAAGGACTTCGTGAAGGCGGAGCAGTACCCCCAGGCGGCCAAGGACGCGGAGGGCCGTCTGCTGGTCGGTGCCGCCGTGGGCGCCAGCCCTGAGGCGCTGGAGCGTGCCCAGGCGCTCGCCGAGGCAGGGGCGGACTTCCTGGTCGTCGACACCTCGCACGGCCACAACAGCAACGCCCTCAGCTGGATGTCGAAGATCAAGTCGAGCGTGAACGTCGACGTGATCGGCGGCAACGTCGCCACGCGCGACGGCGCTCAGGCACTGATCGACGCCGGTGTGGACGGCATCAAGGTCGGCGTGGGCCCCGGTTCGATCTGTACCACCCGGGTGGTCGCCGGTATCGGCGTTCCCCAGGTCACCGCCATCTACGAGGCGTCCCTCGCGGCCGGCCCGGCCGGTGTTCCCCTGATCGGCGACGGCGGTCTGCAGTACTCGGGCGACATCGGCAAGGCGCTGGCCGCCGGTGCGGACACCGTGATGCTCGGCAGCCTCCTCGCGGGCTGTGAGGAGTCGCCCGGCGAGCTGCTGTTCATCAACGGCAAGCAGTTCAAGTCGTACCGCGGCATGGGCTCGCTCGGCGCCATGCAGTCCCGCGGCCAGGGCAGGTCGTACTCCAAGGACCGCTACTTCCAGGCCGATGTGGCGTCCGACGACAAGCTCGTGCCCGAGGGCATCGAGGGCCAGGTGCCCTACCGCGGCCCGCTGGCCAACGTGCTGCACCAGCTGGTCGGCGGTCTGCGCCAGACCATGGGCTACGTGGGTGCCGCCACCATCGAGGAGATGGAGTCCAAGGGGCGGTTCGTGCGGATCACGTCGGCGGGTCTGAAGGAGAGCCACCCGCACGACATCCAGATGACGGTCGAGGCGCCGAACTACAGCCGCCAGTAGGCACCAGGCTTCTTCAGGGCGGCCCCGGACGCTCCGGGGCCGCCCTTGCCGTGCCCGTCGGCGATACTGGAAGACGCTGAAACGCATCAGGGAAAGGCCACAGACGTGACTGAGATCGAGATCGGGCGCGGCAAGCGCGGCCGCCGGGCGTACGCCTTCGACGACATCGCCGTCGTCCCCAGCCGCCGTACGCGGGACCCGAAGGAGGTCTCGATCGCCTGGCAGATCGACGCCTACCGCTTCGAGCTGCCCTTCCTGGCCGCCCCCATGGACTCGGTCGTCTCCCCGGCCACCGCGATCCGCATCGGCGAGCTGGGCGGCCTCGGCGTGCTGAACCTCGAGGGCCTGTGGACGCGGTACGAGGACCCGCAGCCGCTGCTCGACGAGATCGCCGAGCTGCCGGCCGAGGCCGCGACGCGCCGCCTGCAGGAGGTGTACGCGGCGCCCATCAAGGAGGAGCTGATCGGCGCGCGCATCAAGGAGGTGCGAGACTCCGGCGTGGTCACGGCGGCCGCGCTCTCCCCGCAGCGCACGGCGCAGTTCTCCAAGGCGGTCGTGGACGCGGGCGTCGACATCTTCGTCATCCGCGGTACGACGGTCTCGGCGGAGCACGTGTCGTCCTCGCACGAGCCGCTGAACCTGAAGCAGTTCATCTACGAGCTGGACGTGCCGGTGATCGTCGGCGGCTGTGCCACGTACACGGCGGCCCTGCACCTGATGCGCTCGGGCGCGGCCGGTGTGCTGGTGGGCTTCGGCGGTGGCGCGGCGCACACCACGCGCAACGTGCTGGGCATCCAGGTCCCGATGGCGACGGCGGTCGCGGACGTGGCGGCGGCCCGCCGTGACTACATGGACGAGTCCGGCGGCCGGTATGTGCACGTGATCGCGGACGGTGGCGTCGGCTGGTCCGGCGACCTCCCGAAGGCGATCGCCTGCGGCGCGGACTCCGTGATGATGGGCTCCCCGCTGGCCCGCGCGACGGACGCGCCGGGTAAGGGGCACCACTGGGGCATGGAGGCCGTCAACGAGGAACTTCCGCGCGGCAAGAAGGTCGACCTGGGCACGGTCGGCACGATCGAGGAGATCCTCACGGGCCCGTCCCACACGCCGGACGGCTCGATGAACTTCTTCGGGGCGCTGCGCCGGGCGATGGCGACGACCGGGTACAGCGAGCTGAAGGAGTTCCAGCGGGTGGAAGTCACGGTGGCGGACTCGCAGCACCGGCGGTAGGCAGTACGGCACGGCGAGGGCCCGGACCGACGACTCGGTCCGGGCCCTTCTGCGTGCCCAGGCGGGGCTGGCGGGGCGCGTGTTGGACGAAGGGGGCGCGCGGTCGCATTCGGGGCGAATGTGTGCTGAACGGGCGTAGCGGGGCGGTGGTGTCCTTGATCGGCGACCCGGTTTCCCGGAGCGCCCCCTTCCAAGGGCATGGTCCGGACCCCGGCCCTCGGGGCCCGGCCCGATTTCCGGCGGACCGTCCGCCGGGCTACTGGGCGGTGTCGTGGAAGGGGGCGCGTCCATGGGACGTCAGGGCAAGCCCGCTCGCTGGGACCGGATCCGTCTGCGGATGGTGAAGTGCCGGAGGAGGTGGATCTTGTGGATTTACGGACGGCGAGCGGCCGCCCCCACGGAAACCAGGGGCGGACACTCCGTGAACCATCCAGGAGCCTGCCGCAGCAGCCACTGCGGTGGGCTCCGCCTGTTCCGTACACCCCGTGCCACCAGCCCCCGGAGCCCGGTGGCAGGCGTGCGCCCCCTTCACAACCGATGCGCCGCCCCCGTGGGCGTGGCCCCCCGTGTGTCCAGCAGGAGTTGGGCCTTCACCGACAAGCCCTGCATGTCGTACGTCCGGTGTTGCTGGAGCAGGATCGTCAGGTCGGCGTCGGCCGCTGCCTCGTAGAAGGAATCGGCTCGGGGGATCGGGCGGTCCAGGACGTTCCAGGACGGGACATGGGGGTCGTGGTAGCTGACCGACGCGCCCAGCTCCATCAGGCGGATCGCGATCTCCTGGGCGGAAGTGGCCTGTTGGTCGGCGACGTCGGCCTTGTACGTGACGCCCAGGAGGAGTACGCGCGCGCCTCGTGCCGACTTGCCGTGTTCGTTGAGGAGGGCCGCGGCGCGCTGGACGACGTACCGGGGCATCCGGTTGTTGACCTGCTGGGCGAGTTCGACCATGCGGAGCGTGCGGCCGGCGTGCGCGGTGAGGTCCTGGGGGACGCCGTGGCCGCCGACGCCGGGACCGGGCCGGAACGCCTGGAAGCCGAACGGCTTGGTCTCCGCGCAGCGGATGACGTCCCACAGGTCGACCCCCAACTCATGGCACATGACGGCCATTTCGTTGACCAGTGCGATGTTGACGTGACGGAAGTTCGTCTCCAGGAGCTGCACCGTCTCCGCCTCGCGCGGGCCACGCGCGCGTACCACCTTGTCCGTCAGCCGTGCGTAGAACGCCGCTGCCGATTCCGTGCATGCGGGTGTGAGCCCGCCGATGACCTTGGGGGTGTTGGCCGGGGTGAAGTCCCGGTTGCCGGGGTCGATGCGGCTGGGCGAGTACGCGAGGTGGAAGTCGCGGCCCGCGCGCATCCCGGAGCCCTGCTCCAGGAGGGGCAGGAGGATCTCCTCCGTCGTCCCGGGCGGCACCGGCGACTCGAGGATGACGGTGGTGCGCGCGCGCAGCCGTACGGCGAGGGCGCGGGCCGCCGCCTCCACCTGGCCGAGGTCGAGCGCGCCGTCCGCCCCGCGCGGGGTCGGCGCGCAGATCACCACGGTACGGACCCGGCCGAGCCCGGCCGGGTCCGTGGTCGTCCGGAAGCCCCCCGAGAGCATCCGGCGCAGTTCCGCGGGACTGAGCGAGCCGGCCTCCGGCCCGGTGGCGTACCCGAGCGTGGGGATGCCGGCGGCTACGGCGGCCTGGGCCAGAGGCAGGCCGTAGGGACCGAGTCCGATGACGGCGAGGTCTGCGGGCATGGCGTGGGCGGTCCTTCCCAATAACCGAAGCGGGACAGGTGCGCAAACCCTGTGGACAAGACGGGCGAGCGCAATGTCACACTAGGAGTAAATATGACCGTTATGCTGCACATTTGCGTTGTGTCTTCCGCTGGTCATGAGTCCGTTGTCCACAGGCTGGGGGCGAGTGGTGGCTGAAGTCGGGCAACCCGGTCAGAATTTGGGCAGGGGAGTGGACGAACCGGGCTTCGCCCACCGGGTGCGGCCGACGCGACCGACAGCGGGAGGCAGCGGTGAGGACAGCGACACTGGGGCCGGCACAGCGCGCGGAGTCACTGGCGGGCATGGCCGAGCGCGAGCTGGACGTACTGGTGGTGGGCGGCGGCGTGGTCGGCGCGGGCACCGCGCTGGACGCGGTCACCCGCGGACTGTCCACCGGACTGGTCGAGGCCCGCGACTGGGCTTCGGGCACGTCCAGCAGGTCCAGCAAGCTGATCCACGGCGGGCTGCGCTATCTCGAGATGCTCGACTTCGCGCTCGTGCGCGAGGCGCTGAAGGAGCGCGGCCTGCTCCTGGAGCGCCTGGCACCGCATCTGGTCAAGCCCGTGCCGTTCCTGTACCCGCTGCAGCACAAGGGCTGGGAGCGGTTGTACGCCGGCTCGGGCGTCGCGCTCTACGACGCCATGTCGATGGCCCGCGGTCATGGGCGGGGCCTGCCGATACACCGTCATCTGAGCCGCCGTCAGGCCCTGCGCGTCGCCCCGGCCCTGCGCAAGGACGCGCTCGTCGGCGCCCTCCAGTACTACGACGCCCAGATGGACGACGCCCGCTACACGGCCACCCTGGTGCGCACGGCGGCGTCGTACGGCGCGAAGGTCGCCAACCGCGCGCGCGTGACGGCCTTTCTGCGCGAGGGCGAGCGCGTGGTCGGCGCCCGGGTGCAGGACGTCGAGGGTGGCGGCGAGTACGAGATCCGCGCCAAGCAGGTCGTCAACGCCACGGGCGTGTGGACCGACGACACCCAGGCGATGGTGGGGGAGCGGGGACAGTTCCACGTCCGCGCGTCGAAGGGCATACACCTCGTCGTGCCCAAGGACCGCATCCACTCCACGACCGGGCTGATCCTGCGCACCGAGAAGTCCGTCCTGTTCGTCATCCCCTGGGGCCGGCACTGGATCGTCGGGACGACCGACACCGACTGGGACCTCGACAAGGCACACCCCGCCGCGTCCAGCGCGGACATCGACTATCTGCTGGAGCACGTGAACTCGGTGCTCGCGGTGCCGCTGTCCCGCGACGACGTCCAGGGCGTGTACGCGGGACTGCGTCCGCTGCTGGCCGGTGAGTCCGACGCCACCAGCAAGCTGTCCCGCGAGCACACCGTGGCGCATCCGGCGCCGGGTCTGGTCGTCGTGGCGGGCGGCAAGTACACGACGTACCGGGTGATGGCGAAGGACGCCGTCGACGAGGCCGTCCACGGGCTCGACATGCGCGTCGCCGAGTGCGTCACCGAGGACATCCCGCTGCTGGGCGCCGAGGGCTACCGGGCGATGTGGAACGCGCGGGCGCGGACCGCCGCGCGGACCGGCATCCATGTGGTGCGCGTCGAGCACCTGCTCAACCGGTACGGCTCGATGGCGGAGGAACTCCTCGACCTCATCGCCGCCGACCCCTCCCTGGGCGAGCCCCTCCAGGCGGCCGACGACTATCTGCGCGCCGAGGTGGTGTATGCCGCCTCGCACGAGGGTGCGCGGCATCTGGACGACGTGCTGACCCGCCGGACCCGCATCTCGATAGAGACGTTCGACCGCGGCACCCGCAGCGCCCGCGAGGCCGCCGAACTCATGGCGCCCGTGCTCGGCTGGGACAAGGACCAGATCGAGCGGGAGGTCGAGCACTACCAGAAGCGGGTGGAGGCCGAACGGGAGTCCCAACGCCAGCCCGACGACCTGACGGCGGACGCGGCCCGGCTGGGGGCACCGGACATCGTGCCCCTGTGAGCCGCCCGGATCGATCCGACGGACTGGTCACCCCGGCTGTGCGACCTCGGCCGGCCGGGGCTTTCCGGCGGGCTTCCGGTCGCGGCCCAGCCACAGTCCCGCTGCCCCGGCCGCCAGCAGGCCCAGCAGCATGATCAGCAGGGACAGGGCGGGGCCCGAGGCCCAGTGCACCGCCTCGGCCCTTGCCGCGAGGACGACGGCGGCCGCGACCGCCACTCCCGGCACCGCCAGCACCGCGGGCCGGGTGCGGCGCAGGTCGTCCTCCGCCAGGGTGCCCAGTACGCCGACCCCGAGGGCCAGCGCCCACACCCCGAGTGCCTGTGCGTCCGCGCGGTTCACCTGCCACGGTACGAAGTCGCCCCAGTAGCCGGGCAGGGCCACCAGACCCGTGCCGATGCCGGACCAGGAGGAGCCGAGCACCGCCAGCGGGGGCTTGGACCAGCCGGGCAGTGGCAGCCGTTCGGTGTCCCCGTCCGGAGGTACGGTTCGCGGTCGCCAGAGCTGTGCCACCGCGCAGACCACGGCCCACAGTGCCAGCGCGGTGACCACCAGGACCCAGTCGGGGGAGTAGAGGAAGTTCACGATTCCCCCGCCGTGCACCATCACCAGCGAGCGCCGGTTGAGCAGGGTCACCACGCTCAGCCCGGTCATGGCCACGACCACCGGCCACATCAGGGTGCGGGCCTCCTCCCAGCGGCGGCAGCGGGCCAGCGCGAACAATCCGGGCGTGGTGCCGAGCATCGCCGCGCCCACCATGCCCTGGCCGAGCGGCTCGGGGGACACCCACGGGCCGAAGAGGACGCCGAAGGCGTTGACGGCGGCGAGCAGCAGCCCGTTGAGGAGGGCGACGACCCCCACCACCGTGGCCAGGAGTGCGCTGCCGGCGCTCAGTTCGCGCGACGCGTCACGGGTGGCGCTCATGCCGATCCCCTTTCCGGGACGACCGAGGGGACAAGGGCGCCGGCCGAGGCCCTGCGGACCGTCTCCCGCGCGTGCAGCGTCCGCAGGCTCACCACCAGCACCGCCGTGAACGTGGTGATGCCGCAGCCCACCGTCACCCCGGCGGACAGCGCGGTCGGCCGGTCGATGCTCAGCGCGGCGGCGAACGGTACGGACAGCGCCACCGACACCACGGGGGCCAGGCACACGGCGGTGAGGTGGATGCGCCACTCCTCGCGCGGCCAGCCCCGGGTGGTCAGCGACCTGTGCAGCAGGACGGCGTACACGATGGCGTACGGAAGCAGATAGCCGAGCAGCAGATGCGTCCGCGCGTCGCCCCACTCCGCGGACCGGGAGACGATCAGGCCGAGCGCGGCCAGTCCCGCCAGATGGGCCGCCACCAGCACCGGCCAGGGTGCCCAGCTGCCCGTCAGCCCCGCCACGCTAGCCCGGCGGTCCAGGGCGCGGGAGGCGAGCAGCGCGCCGAAGGCGACCAGTGAGCCCAGGTGCATGATGGCGACCCGGTTGACCTCGGCCATCGACGCGCCGGGCAGGACCAGCGGCAGCGCGCTCCACTCCAGGCGCAGCAGTGGAGCGGTCATCAGGAAGCCGTAGCTCAGCAGGAGCCACCGCTGGTGCAGGTCGGGGAAGCCGCCGAGCACGGCGAGCACACCGAAGGTCACGCTGAGGACGGTGCCGACCAGGATCGTGGCCAGCACGATCCAGAACGCCGGGCCGCTGAACGCGTCGGCGGGGGCGGTGCGGGCGAGGTAGATCCCGGCGCCCGCCATGGAGCCGTACACCGTCAGGACATAGGCGACGCCGAGCGCGCGGTGCAGCCGGGTGCGTCCGTGTACGGCGGTGAGCAGTTGGGCGGGGCCGAGCAGCATCAGCAGGCCGCCGAGCACGGAGTGCACGACGAGCGGGACGAGGCTGCGGCCGTACGGGCCGATGCGGGTGGCGAGCGCGTCGGCGACGTACGACGGGGAGACCAGCCGGGCCAGCAGCGCCTCACCGAACGCCGGGGCGCCGGGGTCGGCGTACGGCCAGAGCTCGGTCATCGCGACGGGCGCGTACGCCACGGACACCACGATCACCGTGATCAGGGCGGCGCGCCGCCACCGGCGGACTGGGTCGCGGGGCATGCGGCCTCCTGCGGGATCGTCGTCGTCCCCTGACAGTCCACTTTGGACCATCCATTTTGGACTATGGGGAAGGTAGTGACCCGCGCCGCACGCGTCAACGGGTCAGGAACCGTCCTCGACCCACTCCCAGAAACCGACCATCATCCGTTCGTAGCGGATGCCGAACTCGAGCGCCTGCCGCTGTCCCGTGGTCAGCAGCCCGCCCACCTCCTCGGCGAGCGCCTCGTACTCGTTGAGGGTGCGGCGGTGCTCCCGGACCTGCGCCGGCGCGACGACACCTGGCTCGGCGCCGAACCACAGCTTGAGGATGCCGCGTTCACGGGCCTCGACCGGCACGAAGGTGTCGTCGTCGAGCCACTCGCGCAGGGCCTTTCGCCCCGCGTCGGTCAGCCGCATCACCCGGCGACCCCGGCCGCCGCTCTGCCGGACCTCCGAGAGCAGCCCGGCCGCGAGCAGCCGGTCGCACTGCGCGTACACCTGCGCGTGCGGCACCTGCCAGAACGGCGCCACGGTCCGTCCCGCCTCCACCTTCACGTCGTACGGGCTCGCCTCCCCCAACTGCCCGATGATTCCGAGGACGAGGTACGAGGTGGGCGTCAGACGTGTCTCCGGCATGGCCCGACCGTACCGCCGTGCGCCGAGCCGGGGATTCCTCGGGCCCGGGCGTGACGAGGGGGCACCCGGCGCGTTGGGCACTTGTCGGGTGAGGGACAATGGAGGCTCTGTCAGGGCGGGTTGCATGAGGGGACGCATGTCGGAGGCGGAGCGGGCGGGAGCATCCCGTCAGGACAAGAGCGGACGTCTCCTCGCCGGGCGGTACCGGTTGGGAGAAGTGCTCGGCCGCGGCGGCATGGGTACGGTCTGGCGGGCCGAGGACGAGACCCTCGGCCGGACGGTCGCCGTCAAGGAGCTGAGGTTCCCGTCGAACATCGACGAGGAGGAGAAGCGCCGCCTGATCACGCGCACCCTGCGCGAGGCCAAGGCGATCGCGCGGATCCGCAACAACAGCGCGGTGACCGTCTTCGACGTGGTCGACGAGGACGACCGGCCGTGGATCGTGATGGAACTGGTCGAGGGCAAGTCCCTGGCCGAGGCGATCCGCGAGGACGGGCTGCTCGAGCCCGGACGGGCGGCGGAGGTCGGCCTGGCGATCCTCGACGTGCTGCGCTCGGCGCACCGCGAGGGCATCCTGCACCGTGACGTGAAGCCGTCCAATGTGCTGATCGCCGAGGACGGCCGCGTCGTGCTCACGGACTTCGGCATCGCGCAGGTCGAGGGTGACCCGTCGATCACCTCGACCGGCATGCTCGTCGGCGCGCCCTCCTACATTTCCCCGGAGCGGGCCCGCGGGCACAAGCCGGGTCCCGCGGCCGACCTGTGGTCGCTCGGCGGACTGCTGTACGCGGCGGTCGAGGGCTTCCCGCCGTACGACAAGGGCTCGGCGATCGCCACGCTCACCGCGGTGATGACCGAACCGCTGGAGGAGCCCAAGAACGCGGGCCCTCTCAAGGACGTCATCTACGGCCTGCTCGAAAAGGACCCGGAGCGCCGGCTGGACGACGCGGGCGCCCGCGCCATGCTCAACGCCGTGATCCAGGCGCCCGAGCCGGAGCCCATGGACGCGACGCGGGTCGTCCCGCTGCCCGCGCAGCCCGAGGGCAGGCGGAGCGAGGAGGCCGCGGAGAAGCTGCGCGGCGCGCTGCGGTCCGTGCGGAAGGCGGCGGGGGCGGCGACGTCGGCTGCCGCGGCGGCTCGGACGAAGAGCGACTCCGGGGACGGCGGGGCGGCGGACGCGGCCGGTTCGACGGCGGTCTCGGATGCCGGTGGTGCGGCTTCCGGTGCCGGTGGTGCCGCCCCGTCCGCGTCCGGAACCGTGGGCAACGGCGGGACCGGGAAGGCTGGTTCGGGCTGGCCCGTGATGACGCCGCCCGATCTTCCGCCGCGCGCCGTGCCCAAGGCGTCGCTCACCGACGTCGTGCCCAGGCGGACCCTGGTGATCATCGCGGTCGTGGTCGTGCTCGCGGTGCTCGGCACCGTGCTGGCCCTCACGCTGGGCGGCGGTGACGACAAGGGCGCCGACGGGGCCGGGAGCGGCGGCGGTTCCAAGGCTGTGGCGAGCGCGAGTTCCGGCGCCGACACCAAGAAGGACGACGAGGGCGCTCGTACGGACAGTGACGGTTCGGCCTCTGCCACGACGGGATCGACGCCGGGGAACGGGAGTTCGGCGAGCGCGAGCGCGTCCGGTGACAGCGGGTCTTCGAACTCCGGTGGCGGTCGGGGCGCGCCGGTCGTGTCGACGCACAAGGGGACTCAGGGGTACTCGATCGGGCTGCCGAAGGGCTGGAAGTACGAGACGGCGAGCGCGGCGGGGGATCGTTTCACCGGACCCGACGGGCAGAAGCTGCTGGTCGCCTGGACGACCACGCCCAAGGACGACCCGGTGGCGGACTGGCGCAACCAGGAGCGCTACATGGTGCGCTCGCAGTACACGAAGATCCGGATCGAGTCGGTGGACTACCGCGGCTGGAACACGGCCGACTGGGAGTTCACGTACGTCGACGGCGGCACGAAGTACCGGACGATAGACCGCGGGTTCGTCGTGAGCAGCCATGCCGGGTACGCCCTGATGTACACCGCGAAGGCCTCGAACTGGGACGACAAGCTGCGCCGGGACACCTGGCGGACGCTCACGCGATCCTTCGAACCGAAGGCCTGAGGTGACCGGTCCCGCGTTCGGGGCGTGAGAATCGGGCAAGCCCTCATTGCGGCTTGCCTCCGGCACGTATCGTGAGTGGTTGCGGACCGTACGCATTCAGGTAGGGATCCGGAACGGGACGCAAGACGAACGGAATTGACCGACCGAACCGCGGGGGAGGCAACGTGGACGACTACGCGGGTCGCGTGCTCGCCGACCGCTACCGCCTGCCGCTGCCCCCCTCCGACGAGTACGAACTCACCGAGACCCGCGCATTCGACACCTACAGCGGACAGGAAGTCCTGGTACGGCAGGTGCCGTTGCCCGAAGTCGTCGAGGCGGAGGTGCTCGACGCGGACGGGCTGCCCGACGGGTTCACGGCGCGTGACCGCAGGGCGCGGCGGGCGCCGGCCGACCGGACGGCGACGCGACGCCCGGCGGATCCCGCGGTGCGGCGGGCCGTGGAGGCCGCGCAGGCCGCCGCGCGGATCCCCGACCATCCCCGGCTCGACCAGGTCTTCGATGTGTTCGCCGAGGGCGGGTCGCTGTGGATCGTCAGCGAGTTGGTGGCGGCGCGTTCGCTGGCCTCTATGCTCGACGAGCAGCCGCTGACGCCGTACCGGGCGGCCGAGGTCGCCTCCGACGTGCTGATGGCGCTGCGGGTCCTGCACGCGCACGGCTGGGTCCACCGGAACATCACCGCCCGCACGGTCCTCGTCTGCGACGACGGCCGCGTGATGCTGACCGGCCTCGCGGTGGGGGCGGCGGAGGAGGCGCTGTGCGGGTACGACCCGGTGCCGGTCCAGGAGGGGACGGATGACGCGGAAGGGCCTCGCGCCGCGGTAGACCCAGGCACTTCCGGCGGTTCGGGCGGTCCCGGCCCCGCTGGTGCCGGTGCGACTGCTGCGGATCCCGAGGCCGCTCGTCGCGCCGCGATCCAGGCGCGGGAGGCTCATGGGCTGCCGGTGTCCGGCGCGGACGGTTCGGGCGGGGCCGGGGGCTCCGGGGTGCCGGCCCGTTACGCGGTGGAGAGCGGTGCGGACGTCCGGGCCGCCCGCGCCGGGGCGATCGCCGCGTACCGGGCGGGCGCCCGCGCCGCCGCCCGGGTGCAGGAGGCCCAGCAGAACGGGCGTGCCGCGCTGCCCGGCGCCCGCCCGGCCGCGGAGGGCGGTGCCGACGGCGTGCCGCGGAGCACGGGTGAGCGGACCGACTCCGCACCCCCCGGACGGATCGCCAATCCGTACGGCGTCCGTGGTGCCATCCCCTGGCACGGAGCGTCCCCCCGCACAACTCCCGCCGAGGAACAGGGCCTTGCCCCGGTCCTCGCCGCCGACGCGGCCGGCCGCCCCGCGGCCGCCCTGCCCGCGCAGCAGGGACGCACTCCCGTTCCGCCCACCGGTGCCGGCGGTCCGGTGGCGCCGGGCGCGGACGACTCCCGGTGGGACACACCCGTCCCCGGTGCCCGCCGCGGCCCCGCCACCGCGATCGCCGCAGAGCGGGCCCGGCAGGTACGGATGACCGTCGTCGGGCCCGTCACCGAGCGGTGGGCACCGGAACAGGCCGGGTCCGTGCACCAGAACTGGCAGCTGGCGGCGCCCATCGGGCCCGCCACCGATCTGTGGGCGCTCGGCGCGCTGCTGTTCCGGGCCGTGCAGGGGCACGCGCCGTATCCGGAGGAGTCCACCGCCGAGCTCGTGCAACTGGTGTGCGCGGAGCCGCCCGCGTTCGCGGAGGAGTGCGGCCCGCTGCGCCCGGTCGTCGAGTCGCTGCTGCGTCAGGACCCCACCGAGCGCCCGGAGTTCGAGGAGCTGCGCGGCTGGCTGCGCTCACTCGTGCGGTCGGCCCCCGAGCCGGACGCCGGCGCACACATCGTGGCCGCCCCGCCCACCGACCCCCGGCGGCTGCCGATCGTACGGCGGCGCGGCGAGCTGGTGCGCAGGCGGCGCACCGCACTGCCCGTGAACAGCGCGCACGGACGGCACAAGCGGGCCCGGCAGGAGGAGAAGTCCCCGCGCAGCCTGGGCCGCACCCTGCTCCTGCTGATCCTGCTCCTGCTGGCCGGCGCGATCGCGTACGCCATGCTGTTCATGCCCAGGTCGGACGGCAGTACCGGCGCCGCGAGCGGCGACCGGGGCGCGAGTCACGCACCGGCCGACCCGTCACGGGCTCCCGGCGGCGAGTCCTCCGCCGACCCGGCCGGACAGGCCTCCTCCGCGCCCTCCACCGAGACGCAGACCACCACCGACCCCTCCGCCGCCGACGGCTTCACCCTGCGCAAGGACCCCGAGGGCTTCCAGGTCGCCGTCGCCGACGGCTGGGACCGCACGCCCAGGAACGGGCGCGGCCAAGTGGTCTACTCGCACGGGAACTTCGAGCTCCTCGTCGTGCCGGGCCGGGACGGCACCACGACGTACGGCAGCGATCCGATGGCGTACCAGCGCGACAAGGAGAGCGAACTCCAGCCCTACCGCGACTCCAGCTGGGCCACCGCCACCGGCCTGAGGACCATCGAGGTGGGCGGACGCACCATGGCGGAGGGGCAGTTCACCTGGACCGACGACCAGGGCCGTGACCTCTTCGTGCGCAACATCGCGATCCTCCTCGACGGGCGGTACCACGTGCTGCAGGTGCGCGGTCCGGAGGCCGAGCGGGACGAGGTGACGCGGCTGTACGAGCAGGCGTCGGCGACGTACCGGTACACCGGCTGAGCGGCATCGCCGTTCGGTTCCCGGTCGACCGGAGAAGCGACAACCGTCACAGTGCGGTTTCCTTGCGACCCCGCTTGTTCCCTGAAGGCAGGCCGGTCCCTAGTCTGACCCCGTCAAGACCAAAGCGGGGCAACGTGAATCAGATGCAAGGCCTGCTCATCGCGGGCCGCTACCGGCTTGCCGACTCCATCGGCAGCGGCGGCATGGGGAGGGTGTGGCGCGCCCACGACGAGGTGCTGCACCGGTCGGTCGCCGTCAAGGAGTTGACCGCCGCGCTCTACGTCTCCGGGAGCGACCAGGCCGTCCTGCTGGCCCGCACCCGCGCCGAGGCCCGCGCCGCCGCCCGCATCAACCACTCCGCCGTCGTCACCGTCCACGACGTGCTCGAGCACGACGGCCGTCCGTGGATCGTGATGGAGCTGGTCGAGGGCAACTCGCTGGCCGACGCGGTCAAGGAGCGGGGCCGGGTCGAGCCGCGCGAGGCCGCCCGGATAGGGCTGTGGGTGCTGCGGGCCCTGCGCGCCGCACATGCCGCCGGCGTGCTGCACCGTGACGTCAAGCCCGGCAACGTGCTGCTGGGCCGGGACGGCCGCGTCCTGCTCACCGACTTCGGCATCGCGCAGATAGAGGGCGACTCCACCATCACCCGGACCGGTGAGGTCGTCGGCTCGGTCGACTACCTCGCGCCCGAGCGGGTACGTGGCCACGACCCGGGCGCCTCCTCCGACCTGTGGGCGCTGGGTGCCACGCTCTACACGGCGGTCGAGGGCCGTTCGCCGTTCCGGCGCACCTCGCCGCTGAGCACCATGCAGGCGGTCGTCGAGGAGGAGGCCGAGGAGCCGCGGTACGCCGGTGCGCTCGGCCCCGTCATCACCGCCCTGCTCCGCAAGGACCCCGCGCAGCGCCCGGCCGCCGCGGAGGCCGAGCACATGCTCGCCGAGGCGGCGGAGGGCCGGCGGCCCGACACGGCGCAGGCGTACGTGCCGACGCAGCACGGCGGCTCCCACCCGGGCGGGCGGATCGAGTACCGGTCGGCCATCGGCCCCCAGTACGGTCCTCCTCCGGTCACCTCGCACACGGCGGTGGCCCCGCCCGCGGCCCCCGCCCCGCCCCGGCACCGCCGGCTCCGTACGCTCGCCCTCGTCGTCGCCTGCGCGGCGGTCGTGGGAGGCGCCGCCGCGGTGGCGTTGCAGCAGTACGACTCGGGGCGCGAGGGTGACAACGGTATCGGTGTGCACACCCCGGGCCCCACGGCGTCGGTCACGGGCAGCCCGACGGGCACACCGCCCGCGGGCGGCACCGTGCCCGCCGACTGGGAGCCGCATCACGACCCGCTGGGTTTCAGCCTCTCCCTGCCCCCGGGCTGGACGCGCAAGGTGTTCCCCACCGAGGGCGGCATCAAGCAGATCGACTACTCGCCCGACGGCGGCATCCACTTCGTCCGCATCGCGATGGACACCGCACCGGACTTCGCGAACCCCGGCGATCACCAAAGGTACCTGGAGGTGCAGCTGAAGCGGCTGGTCGGATACCAGCGCGTGACGCTGAAGGACAACATCTACCGCGACCGTACGGGCTCACGGTGGGAGTGGACCTGGGACGCGCTGGCCAAGGATCCGCCGTACCTCGCGGGGCCGCGCCACGCCGTCGAGGAGACCTACATCGCCCTCTCCGGCACCGAGTACGCGATCGAATTGTCGTCGCCCGCCGAGGACTGGGCGACGGCGAGCAAGCAGTTCACCTGGGTGCTGCAGACCTGGCAGCCCCCCGAGAACTGAACGCGCTTGGCCGATCGGCGCTCAGGAGCCGGGGCGTCCCGTGGGGCATGATGGGCCCATGGGGATCCCGGGGGACGACTGCCGTGTGATCGCGGGCCGTTATCGCCTGGAGGCGCGGCTGGGGCGCGGCGGTATGGGTGTCGTCTGGCGGGCGACCGACCAGTTGCTGGGCCGCCGGGTGGCGGTCAAGGAACTCGCCCAGGACGACTCCCTCTCCGACGACGACGCCCGGCTCCACCGCGAGCGGACGCTGCGTGAGGCCCGTGCCGTGGCCCAGTTGGGCCATCCGCACATCATCGTCGTGCACGACGTGGTGGAGGAGGGCGAACGGCCGTACATCGTCATGGAGTTGATCGACGGCGGCTCGCTCGCCGAACGGATCTCGGCGCGGGGGCCCGTGGACGCCGCCGAGGCCGCCCGCATCGGCATCGACCTGCTGGGCGCGCTGCGCACCGCGCACGCGGCCGGTGTCCTGCACCGCGATGTCAAACCGGCAAACGTCCTGGTGGAGTCCGGCACCGACCGCGTCGTCCTCACCGACTTCGGCATCGCGCAGGTCGCGGGCGCGACGACCCTCACCGAGACCGGTTCCTTCGTCGGCTCGCCCGAGTACACGGCACCGGAGCGGATGGCGGGGGCCGCGACCGGCCCCGAGTCCGACCTGTGGTCGCTGGGTGTACTGCTGTGCGCGGTGCTGAGCGGCGAGTCACCGTTCCGCCGCGATTCGCTCGGCGGCATCCTGCACGCCGTCGTCGCCGCCGAGATCCGCCCGCCCGCGCAGGCCGCGCCGCTGCTGCCCGTCGTACGGGGCCTGCTGGAGCGCGACCCGGACCGGCGTCTGGACGCGGCGGAGGCGGAGCGGATGCTGCGGGTGTTCCTCGAGACGGGCCGTACACCGCGGCCCGGCGGCGCCTCCGGAGGCCGTACCCCCCGCCTCGTGGGCCGTGCACCCAGGCTCTCTGTCCCGTACTCGCCGACCCAGCGGGACTTACCGGCCCCTGCCGCCGTCGAGCAGCAGCAGGCGCGGCCCTCCACGCGGAGCGTGCTGGTCGCCGCGCTGCTCGTGGCGGCGATGGCCGGGGCCGGTGTGTCGGCGGCGGCGCTACTGCTGAACCGGGGCGGTGGCGTAGGTGGCGCTACGCCGACGAGTTCGGCACCGCACACCACGGCGAGCACCTCGCCCACGCCGTCTGCCTCGGCCACGACGTCCGCCTCGCCGCCGAGTTCGCCGAGCGCCGCCGACACCCGTACGGCGCCGTCCGGTTACCGCCTGGCCCGGGATCCGGCCGGCTTCTCCCTCGCCGTGCCCGAGGGCTTCACGCGCGAGGCGCAGGGCGAGCGGGTCTTCTATCTCTCGCCGGGGGAGACGTTCCGCCTCGGCATCAGGGTCGCCGCCCCGGACCCGGGCGGCCCGCTGGCCGCGATGCGCCGCTCCGCGGCCGAGGGCCCCCGCACCAACCCCGGCTACCACGACGGCAGGGTCACGCGCACCACGCACACCGGACGGCCCGCCGCGCTCTGGGAGTTCACCTGGAACGGCTTCAGCGCGGCCGAGGGGCCCCGGCACACGTACGACCTGTGCTGGGAGGAGAACGGGCGGCTGTACGACGTGTGGGTGTCGGCGCCGGTCGGGAAGGTGCGGGAGGCACGGGAGCACTTCGACGTCGCCGTCGACACATTCGCCGTTGAATTCGCCGGTGATTGAAAGGGGTATTCGCGGCGCGTGGGTCACGGGTCTGTGACCGGTTCTCGACGGTGGTGGCTGTGGGGGCACATGGCGCGATATGGATGGACGTATGAGCAGTCACGGGGGAGCCCGCCACGGGGCCGACGAGCCGACGAGTTTTGAACTGCGACCGCCCGACCCGCACTCCGCCGAGCCGCCGCGTCCCGAGCCCACCCGTACGGTGCCGCCGCAGCCCGGGCACGAGTCGGGCGCCGGGCGGCTGATCGCCGGCCGGTACCGGCTGCTGGCCAAGCTGGGGCACGGCGGCATGGGCACGGTGTGGCGGGCCAAGGACGAGACGGTGGACCGCGAGGTCGCGGTGAAGGAGCCTCGCGTACCGGACCACCTTCCCGAACGTGAACGGGCCAACGCCTTCGAGCGGATGCGCCGTGAGGCGCGCGCGGCGGCGCGGCTCGACCATCCGGCCGTGGTGGACGTCCATGACGTGGCGGTCGTCGACGGTCAGCCGTGGATCGTGATGGAGCTGGTGCGCGGGCGCTCTCTCGGCGACGCGCTCCAGGAGGGCACACTCGACGCGCGCGAGGCGGCGCGGATCGGGCTGCAGGTGCTCGGCGCTCTGGAGGCCGCGCACGCGGCGGGCGTCCTGCACCGCGACGTCAAGCCGGACAACGTCCTGCTGGGCCGGTACGACCGGGTCGTCCTCACCGACTTCGGCATCGCGCAGATCGAGGGCGAGACGAATCTGACCGACACCGGCGGTTTCGTCGGATCGCCCGAATACATCGCGCCGGAGCGGGTGTTGGGGCAACGCCCCGGTCCAGCGTCGGACCTGTGGTCGCTCGGTGTGGTCCTGTACGCGGCGACCGAGGGCGTCTCTCCCTTCCGCCGCAGCAACACCCCCGCCACGCTCCAGTCGGTCCTCAACGCGACCCCCGCCCCGCCCGCCTCCGCACGCGGCCCGCTCGCCGAGGCGATCAACGGTCTGCTCCAGAAGGACCCGGTCCACCGCCCCGACGCGGCCCGGGTCCGGGCCCTGCTGGAGACGGCCGCCAACCCGCCCGCCCCGGTGCCCACCCAGGCCGTCCAGGTCACCGGGCCGGTCGGCGGGGGCCTGCGCCGCTGGGGCCGCAAGCTCTGGATCGGCGTGGGCGCGGTCGTGGTCGCGGCGGCGGTCGCCGGGTACCTGGTGCTCGCCGACCCCTTCGCGGGACCGCTCCCCGACGGCTGGACGAAGAAGGCCGACCCCCGGCTCGGCGTGACGCTGGCCGTCCCCACGCTCTACGAGGTGGGCATGCCCGCCAAGGACGACACGGACAAGAACTGGGTGACGTACACGGACGCGAGCGGCAGCATCTGGATCAGTCTGAATGTGGCCAGGAAGTCCGACGACTCCCTGAACGAGATCAAGGGCAACGCGCCGTCGCAGATGTACGACGACAACGAGAAGTTCAAGAGCGGCGGCGACTACAACCTGTCCATGCCCGGGGGCCCGGACACGAAGACGCACCCGGACGGCGAGGCCGAGTACAAGGGCAGGCAGGCGGCGCAGAACACGATCGCCTACACCACGACCGACAGCCAGCACCCGCGCCGGCGCGAGGTGCAGATCTACTACTACGCGGCCAGGTCAGGGGACATGTACCGGCTCACGATCAGCTATCCCGGCAGGGGCGACTTCACCGCCCGGGGCCGGGAGGTGGCCAGGACGGCGATCGAGAACCTCGACATCGACAAGCTCTGACCGTCTTCCAGGGTCACGCTCCCCGCACCCGCTCCCGGTACCGGCCCGGCGTGACCCCGAACTCCCGGCTGAACGCGTGCGAGAGGGCCGACACGGGGGTGGGGAAGGGGCGCGAGCGGCCCGGCAACCCGTGCTTCCACCAGCGGCAGGGTGACCTGCTCGGGCGGCTGGAGCGGGCCGGGGTGCGCGCGGAGGACGTCGACGTCGTGGTCAACTCCCATGTCCACGCGGACCACGTCGGCTGGAACACCCGTGCCGTGGACGGCGCGTGGGTGCCGTCGTTCCCCCGCGCCCGCTATCTGATCCCGGCCGCCGACGACCGCCACTTCGGGCCCGAGGGCGGGTACGGGGGCGGCAGGCGGGTGGACGACCGGTTCCGCTACGAGGACAGCGTCGCGCCCGTGCGCCGGGCCGGCCTTGCCGTGCTGTGGGAGGGGGAGCACCGCATCGACGACCACCTCACCCTGGAGTCCGCCCCCGGCCACATCCCCGGCTCCTCGGTCCTGCGGCTGGTCTCGCGCGGTGAACGCGCCGTGTTCGTCGGCGACTTGCTCCACAGCCCCGTGCAGATCCTGCGCCCCGAGTGCAGCAGCTGCTTCTGCCTCGATCCCGGGCAGGCCGTGGCGAGCCGGCGTCGCGTGCTCGAACGGGCAGCCGAGGAGCGGGAGTTGGTGGTTCCGGCCCACTTCGCCGGCGGTGGGGGTGTGCAGGTACGACGCACCGGCGGCGGCTTCTCCCTGTACCGGTGGGCTCTCTGACCGGGCCGCGTCGACAAGAGAGCGGTATGCGCGGTACTGATGGGGCATGAGCGAAACCGGTGAACTCGCGCCCGGGGGGCGGCTGCTGGGCGGGTGCTACCGGCTGATCGAGCGCATAGGCACCGGCCCGACGGCCACCGTGTGGCGGGCGCTCGACGAGTCGCGGGAGCGGGAAGTCGCCGTCAAGGAGCCCAGGCTGCCGGGCGACCCGGCGGACGAGGAACGCCTGCGGGCCGCCAACCGCCTCTACCGCGAGGCACGTGCCGCCGCGCGCGTCGACGACCCGGCGGCGGTCGCCATCCACGACGTACTGGTGGAGGACGGACTCCCCTGGATCGTCATGGAGATGATCCACGGCGAGTCCCTCCGCACGGCCCTGGTGAACGGGCCGATGCGGCCCGCCGAAGCCGCGCGCATGGGCCTCGCCGTCCTCGGTGCCCTGCGCGCCGCCCACGCGGTCGGCATCGTGCACCGGGACGTCAAACCGGCGAACGTCCTGATCGAGTCCGGCACCGGCCGGGTGGTCCTCACCGACTTCGGCATCGGCCATCCCCAGGGCGACGAACCGCGTGACGGTGCCGAGTCCGACGATGACGTCGACTTCATGGCGCCCGAGCGGCTGGTGGAGCGCGGCGCCGGACCCGCGTCCGACCTGTGGTCCCTGGGCGCGCTGCTCCGTGCGGCCGTCGAGGGGTGGTCACCGGTCGGTCGTACGGCGGTTTCGGCGCCGTCGGGCACGCCGGTCCCCTCGGCCCGCTGATCCGCCGGCTGCTGCTGCCGGACCCGGGGGAGCGACCCGGCGCGGCGGAGGCCGCGGCGGTGCTGGCGGCGGTCGCCGGGGAGCGTCCCGCGGCGCCGGAGGCGCGGTCGGCCGTAGTCCTGTGACGTACTGGTCCGCCAGGGGAAAAGCTCGTGACACAGATCATCCACACCCCCAACGCCCTGATCAGCGCGTTTTCTGCCAGTGATCACTGGCGGGATGTGAGCACTCGGTGAATCCCTGTTACCGACGGGTACCCAAAGTTTCCGCTCCGACATACCCTGCGCCTCATGACGGACTCGCAGGCCCCGGAGAAGACCGGCACGCACACGACCGGTACCAACCCCCTCGCGCCCGCCCCCGAAGGCGCCCGCACGGCCGCCGACGTGGTCACGCCGGAACTGGTCGCGCAGCTCACGAAGGGCGTCCTCGGCTCCGGCCGGACCGCCAACCACACGCCGTTCACCGGTGAGAAGCTGGCCGACCTGCCCGAGTCCACTCCGGAGGACGTGCTCAAGGCCTTCGAGGCCGCCCGCGCCGCGCAGGCGGTGTGGGAGCGGACACCGGTACGGCAGCGGGCCGCCGTCCTCCTGCGCTTCCACGACCTGCTCCTCGAGCGGCAGGCCGAGGTCCTCGACCTCATCCAGCTGGAGACCGGCAAGGCCCGCCTGCACGCCCACGAGGAGGTCCAGGCCGTAGCCGTCGCCGCCCGGCACTACGGCCGCAAGGCGCCCGCCTATCTGAGGCCGAAGCGGCACGCCGGTGCCATGCCGACGCTGACGAAGGTCACCGAGCTGCGCCACCCGCGTGGCGTCGTCGGCCAGATCGCCCCCTGGAACTACCCCCTCGAGCTGTCCGTCGGCGACGCCCTGCCCGCCTTCGTCGCGGGCAACGCCGTCGTGATGAAGCCCGACACCGAGACCTGCCTGACCGCGCTCTGGGCCCGTGACCTGCTCATCGAGGCCGGGCTGCCCGCCGACGTCTGCCAGGTCGTGCTCGGCGACGGCCCGGTCGTCGGCCCCGAGCTGGTCAAGCACGCCGACTACGTCTCCTTCACCGGCTCCACCCGCACCGGCCGCGAGGTCGCCCAGGGTGCCGCCGCCCGTCTCGTCGGGGTCTCCCTCGAACTCGGCGGCAAGAACGCCATGCTCGTGCTGGCGGACGCCGACATCGAGAAGGCGGCCGCCGGCGCGGTCCGGGCCTGCTTCTCCTCCGCGGGTCAGCTCTGCATCTCCATCGAGCGGCTGTACGTCCACGAGTCGATCGCGGACGCCTTCCTGGAGCGCTTCGCCGCCCGCACCAAGGCCATGCGGCTCGGCAGGTCCCTCGCCTACGGCGCCGACATGGGCTCGCTGGTCGGCGAGCGGCAGCTGAAGACGGTCAGCCGCCATGTCGAGGAGGCCGTCGCGAAGGGTGCGACGGTCGTGGCCGGCGGTGTCGCCCGCCCGGACATCGGCCCGTACTTCTTCGAGCCGACCGTCCTCGACGGCGTGACCGAGCCGATGGCGGTCTGCTCGGAGGAGACCTTCGGACCGGTCGTCTCCATCTACCGCTTCTCGACCGACGACGAGGCGATCGAGCAGGCCAACTCCACGCCGTACGGCCTGAACGCGTCGGTGTGGACGAAGGACGCCCGCCGCGGCCGGGACGTCGCCGCCCGCCTGCGCACCGGCACCGTCAACGTCAACGAGGGCTATGCGCCCGCCTACGGCAGCGTCCAGTCCCCGATGGGCGGCATGAAGGACTCGGGCCTGGGGCGCCGGCACGGCTCCGAGGGCATCCTCAAGTACACCGAGGCCCAGACCGTCGCGCAGCAGCGCCTGCTGCCGATGGCCCCGTCACTCGGCATGGACGACGCGAAGTACGCGGCGTTCATGAGCCGCAGCCTGCGTCTGATGAAGGCGTTCCGCTTCCGCTAGACCCACCCCGTTCTCAACGAGGAGAGCACGTGTCGCAGGAGAACCCTGTCCGCGATCAGGACGATTCGGCATACGACTACGACGTCATCGTCGTGGGCTCCGGCTTCGGCGGTTCCGTCACCGCCCTGCGCCTCACGGAAAAGGGCTACCGGGTCGGCGTCCTGGAAGCGGGCCGCCGCTTCACCCGCGACACCCTCCCCAGGAACTCCTGGGACCTCAAGAACTACCTGTGGGCCCCCAAGCTCGGCATGTACGGCATCCAGCGCATCCATCTGCTGGGCAACGTGATGGTGCTGGCCGGCGCGGGCGTGGGCGGCGGCTCGCTGAACTACGCCAACACCCTCTACGTCCCGCCGAAGGCGTTCTTCGACGACCCGCAGTGGCGGGACATCACGGACTGGCAGGAGGAGTTGAAGCCGTACTACGACCAGGCCCGGCGCATGCTCGGTGTACGGCTCAACCCGACCATGACCCCGTCCGACACGCATCTGAAGACCGCCGCAGAGAAGATGGGCTTCGGCGACAGCTTCCATCTGGCACCCGTCGGCGTGTTCTTCGGCGACGGCGAGGACGCCGACGGGAAGACGAGGGCGAAGCCGGGAGAGCAGGTCGCGGACCCGTACTTCGGCGGCGTCGGGCCGTCCCGCAACGCCTGCACCGAGTGCGGCGAGTGCATGACGGGCTGCCGCCACGGCGCGAAGAACACGCTCAACGAGAACTACCTCCACCTCGCCGAGAAGGCGGGTGTGGTGGTCCATCCCATGACGACGGTCGTCGCCGTGACGGACGACTCGCGCGGCGGCTACGCGGTGACGACGCTGCCGACGGACGAGAAGAAGAAGGGCGAGGGCCGCACGTTCACGGCCCGCCGGGTGGTCCTGGCAGCCGGCACCTACGGCACCCAGACCCTGCTGCACCGCATGAAGACGAACGGCCAACTGCCGTATCTCTCACCCCGCCTCGGCGAACTGACCCGCACCAACTCCGAGGCGCTGGTCGGCGCCCAGACCACCGACCGCCGCTACCGCAAGACGCACGACGCGCCGAAGGCCGACTTCACGCAGGGCGTGGCGATCACGTCCTCCGTCCACCCGGACGAGAACACGCACATCGAGCCGGTGCGCTACGGCAAGGGCTCCAACTCGATGGGCGGCCTGTCCATCCTCCAGGTCCCGTACGCGGAGGGCTCTTCAAGGGTCCTGGCCTGGCTGGCGAACGCGGCCAGGCACCCCTGGCTGGTGGTCCGCTCGCTGTCCAACCGCCGCTGGTCGGAACGGACCATCATCGGCCTGGTGATGCAGTCGCTGGACAACTCCCTGACGACGTACCTGAAGCCGAACGGCGTGGGGAAAGGTCTGTTGACGGCCCGTCAGGGCCACGGCGCCCCCAACCCGAGGCAGATCAGGGCGGCATCGGAGGCGGCGACGGCGATCGCGGCCGAGATCAACGGCTTCGCGGGCAGCAACGTGGGTGAGCTGATGGGCACCCCGCTCACGGCCCACTTCCTGGGCGGCTGCCCCATCGGCTCCTCCCGCGAGACCGGGGTCATCGATCCGTACCATCGCCTCTGGGGCCACCCCGGCATCTCGGTGGTGGACGGCGCGGCGGTCTCGGCGAACCTGGGCGTGAACCCGTCCCTCACGATCACGGCGCAGGCGGAACGGGCGATGTCGTACTGGCCGAACAAGGGCGAGACGGACCCGCGACCGGCGCAAGGCTCGGCCTACGAACGCCTGAAGCCGGTCGAACCGAAGACCCCGGCGGTCCCGGCAGAGGCCTTCGCGGCCCTGCGCCTGCCGTTCCTCGGAATGCCGACGGTACCGCCGAAGGCCTGACCCCCGACTCCGGAAGGAAAGCCAGAAGGACCTGCGCCCCCCTCCGGGCGCAGGTCCTTCTCATGTCTGGGGTGTCACTCAGACGGTGGTCCCGGCCTTACGCCGGCGCACCACGAACACGGCCCCGGCGCCGGCGACGACGGCGACACCGCCGACGAGTCCGATGGTGGGGAGGGCGGAGCTGGAACCGGTGGAGGCGAGGCTGCCGGTGGCCGGGAGCTCCTCGGCGCCTCCCTGCGGCTTCTTGCCACTGTCCGGCTTGTCACCCTTGCCGGGCTTGGCCTCGCCCGGGTTCTCATTGCTGCTGCCGGGCGCGAGGACGGTGAACTCGTAGAAGCCGAAAGCGCTGTGCACGCAGTTCTTCTCCGCGTCCACGTATCCGCCCAGGCCCAGGCTGAAGCCGTCACCGGCGGGCGCCTTGGCCGTGATGTCCAGGCGCAACTTGATGTCGACGGTCTCCTTGGGGCCCAGCGGGGTCTCGCCGAAGTAGACACCGTTGCCGATCTCGTCCGCGAGGGACTCCCACGCCTGGGTCTTCGGGTTGAAGAACTCGAGCCGCGCGTAGGTGCTCAGCCAGTCCTTCTCGTTGTCGCTCTCCGCGTAGTTGTCGACGACCGCGAGCCACTGCACGGTGCCGAGCGACTTGTCGCTGTGGTTGGCGGCCGTGAGCTTGAAGTTGTGCCAGCCGCTGCCCGCGACGATCTTGCCGGGCAGGCCGGACACGGCGATGCTCAGCTGCGACTCGGGGTCGACACCGTCCTCGCCGAGGGGGCAGTCGTCGGGCCACTCGGAGGGCTCGCCGGTGGGCGTCGCGCTCTGGCTCGGCGTGGTGCTCGGCGTGGCCGACACGGACGTCGAGGCGCTCGGGCTGGTGCTCGGCGACTGGGAGGCGGGGGTGCTGTCCTCGGCGGCCGGGGTGCTGTCTTCGGCCGCCGGCGTGCTGTCCTCGGCCGCGGGGGTGCTGTCCTCGGCCGCCGGCGTGCTCTCCTCCGCCGCCGGGCTGCTGATCGACGTGCTCGGAGACTCGTCGCCGTCCGCGAACGCGGCCGGCGCGGACAGGAGAGCGAGCGGGGCTATTACTGCCGTCGCGGCAGCCGTGGCCATGGCACGGCGAAGCTTCATGGAGACCTCGGTGAGTCCGGCGCACTGCGCAGCACGCAGCACGAACGTTGGGGGAGGCCCGCCGCGTGTGGGGCGCGGGTGCGGCCCTTGGTACACGAGGTTTGATCAACGAGGCGCACGCAAGGTTGCACGCGAATTCACAGAATTTTTAAGTGTGCGACATCACATACGGCGCGGGCGCAAGCGAAGGGCCCCGCGGGACGGGGCCGCGGGGCCCTTCTGCGTCAGCACCGGCGTCAGGGCAGCGCCGGTGCCCGGGAGCGGCGCCGGGGGGTTGCGCCGCTTGTTACGTGTGCCCCGCACCCCGCCCTGTGCACGTGGTCGCCGCCCCGGCGCGCACAGGACGCGCGGGTGGTCTCGACCTCTGGCAGCCGGGTGGTGCGGTGCAGTGCAATGAGGTTGTCTGTTCGGAGACTTGGGGCTTTCTCCGCATCGTGCTGGATGAACGCGGCCTCCGCAACCGTTCGACCCAGCCCTTGTGCAGTTCGGCAGTTTCCGCCGGTCGACCCCGGGCGTCCCCGGAGCCGGCCGGTTCTCTTGGATGACCGGGCTGCTGTCCCCTGCCGTCCGGTCACTTCCCTGGAGCGAGGTCCCACGACGCACGGCACGATCCGCACGTCTCATCGCTCCAGAGCGAGCCACGCGTGGTTCTTTCGGGCCCGCCCCTGGCTGGCACGGACACCGGGACCAACGAAGCGGTCCGCGCGGCGGTCACGCGCCGTACGAGTGAGAGGGGGCCCGAACTCAGATGCGACCGCGGCACAGTTCGAGCAGCGTCATCGCGAGGGCGGTGCCCGGCTTGCCCAGCGCCTCCCTGTAGTGGCCGAGGATCTCCATCTCGCGGGACAGGTTCACGCGCCGCCCGCCGGAGGCGATCCGCTCCTGCTGGATCACGGCGGACACGGCCATCCGCTCCTGCACGAGCCCGATGATCCGGTCGTCGAGCGCGTCGATGCGCTCCCGGGCGCCGGTGATCGCGTCGGCGGCCTCGGCGGTACGGGCGCCGGTCTTCTCCGTGGCGGTGGTCTTCTCCGTGGCGGTGGAGGTCATAACGGGGGCTCCTTGATCGGTGCGCCCCTGTCCGACAGTCCCCGGAAACGCCAGGCGCCCCGGACCTTGTCGGCCCGGGGCGCCTGGGAAGTCGCTTGTCAGTGGCTCAAGCAGCACGACCATGGCAGCCGGTGGGCCGGTTGCCATAGGTAAAGAGGAAGGTCCCGTGCGTGAGCATGGGCCCAGTATGCCACGGCGCCCACGCGAGGACGTCCTCCGTTCCCGCCCCGTTAGAATCGGTAACCACAGACCCCCGCCCAACCGCCGGAAGGCACCCCGTGTCATCAGCGACAACCGCTGCCGCCACCCCCGACACCGTCCTGGTCGTCGACTTCGGCGCGCAGTACGCCCAGCTCATCGCCCGCCGCGTCCGCGAGGCCCGGGTCTACAGCGAGATCGTGCCGAGCACCATGCCGGTCGCCGACATGCTCGCCAAGAACCCGGCGGCGATCATCCTCTCCGGCGGCCCCTCGTCCGTGTACGAGGAGGGCGCCCCCACCGTCGAGCACGCGCTGTTCGAGGCCGGCGTTCCCCTGTTCGGCATGTGCTACGGCTTCCAGCTGATGGCGCAGGCCCTCGGCGGCACCGTCGACAACACGGGCGCCCGGGAGTACGGCCGTACGGATCTGCACGTCTCCAGGACGTCCTCCACCCTCTTCGAGGGCACCCCCGCCGAGCAGGCCGTCTGGATGTCGCACGGCGACGCCTGCTCCGCCGCCCCCGAGGGCTTCTCCGTGACGGCGTCCACGGACGTCGTCCCGGTCGCCGCCTTCGAGAACGACGAGAAGCGGCTGTACGGCGTCCAGCACCACCCCGAGGTGATGCACTCCACATACGGCCAGCAGGTGCTCGAGCACTTCCTCTACCGGGGCGCGGGCCTGAGCCCGAACTGGACGACCGGCAATGTCATCGAGGAGCAGGTCGCAGCGATCCGCGAGCAGGTCGGCGACAAGCGCGCGATCTGCGGTCTGTCCGGCGGCGTGGACTCCGCCGTCGCCGCCGCGCTGGTCCAGAAGGCCATCGGCTCCCAGCTGACCTGCGTGTATGTCGACCACGGCCTGATGCGCAAGGGCGAGACCGAGCAGGTCGAGAAGGACTTCGTGGCCGCCACCGGCGTCCAGCTGAAGGTCGTCGACGCCGAGGAGCGCTTCCTCACCGCGCTCAAGGGGGTCAGCGACCCCGAGGAGAAGCGGAAGATCATCGGCCGCGAGTTCATCCGCGTCTTCGAGCAGGCCCAGGCCGAGATCATCGCCGACGAGGGTCCGGCGGTGGAGTTCCTGGTCCAGGGCACGCTCTACCCGGACGTGGTCGAGTCCGGCGGCGGCACCGGCACCGCCAACATCAAGTCGCACCACAACGTCGGCGGCCTCCCCGAGGACCTCGAGTTCAAGCTGATCGAGCCGCTGCGCAAGCTGTTCAAGGACGAGGTCCGGATGGTCGGCCAGGAACTGGGCCTGCCGGACGAGATCGTCCAGCGCCAGCCGTTCCCCGGCCCCGGCCTCGGTATCCGCATCGTCGGCGAGGTGACGAAGGAGCGTCTCGACCTGCTGCGCGACGCCGACGCCATCGCCCGCGAGGAGCTGACCGCGGCCGGCCTCGACCGCGACATCTGGCAGTGCCCGGTGGTCCTGCTCGCGGACGTCCGCAGCGTCGGCGTCCAGGGCGACGGCCGCACCTACGGCCACCCGATCGTCCTGCGCCCGGTCTCCTCCGAGGACGCGATGACCGCCGACTGGTCCCGGCTGCCGTACGACGTCCTGGCGAAGATCTCGACGCGCATCACCAACGAGGTCCGGGACGTCAACCGCGTCGTCCTCGACGTCACCTCGAAGCCGCCGGGCACCATCGAGTGGGAGTAGTCCCGACGGTCATGTCCGTTTGAGCGTGCGCACCGGCTCTCCGGGCTTCCAGACCTGGACGACGAGATACGTCTCGTCCTCCACATAGGTCCGTACGACCTCCGTCAACTCGGTGCGGAAGAGGTGGAACGGCTCCGGCGGTTCCACCTCTTCCCTGTACGCCCCCTTCGCCGCCGTGTCGACGACCTCGACGGCGCGCCCGCCGACCCGTACGTCACCGCCGCCCATGCCGGTGTCCGGGCCCGGGTTCGCCTGGAGCGCGAAGCGCGGGTCCCGACGCAGGTCGAGGGCCTTGAACGAGTCCGGCATCATGCCGAGCCACAGCTCGCCGTGCAGAAAGCGGACCTCGAGGCCACAGGTGCGGGGCGAGCCGTCCTTGCGCACGGTCGCCAGGACGTGATGCCGGAACGCGCCGAACCGGTCTTCGGCCGTCTGCGCGAATTCGGGTGCGGAGGAGCGGAAATCCGCCCAGCGGGCTGTCTGGTTCATGCCGCCCAGTCTCCCGGTGAAACCCGACATCCCCTGTCCGGAATCGGCTCCCGGCCTCTTCTTTACAGAACAGCTCTGTTCTCCTGCGCTGACCGACGGTAACTTCCGCCCCGTAAAGCAAACCCAGTGCAGGAGGACCTATGCACGGGCCGACCCCGCCTCTGCCGCTGCCCACGGACCGGCTGCAGTTCGCGATGCCGCCGATGCACGACTCGCTCGAGGACGAACGCCGGCACCGCAAGGAACGGCTCGCGGGTGCCCTGAGGATCTTCGGGCGGTCCGGCTTCGAGGACGGGGTGTCGGGGCACATCACCGCACGCGACCCCGAGTTCTCCGACTGCTTCTGGGTCAACCCCTTCGGGATGCCCTTCAAGCACGTCACGGTCAGCGATCTCGTGCTGGTCAACCGGGACGGTCAGGTCGTCCAGGGCCGCTATCACATCAACCAGGCGGCGTTCACCGTGCACGCCCAGGTCCACGCCGCCCGCCCCGACGTCGTCGCCGTCGCCCACTGCCACTCCGTGCACGGCCGCGCCCTGTCCGCGCTCGGCGAGCTGCTCGACCCGATCAGCCAGGAGAGCTGCGCCTTCTACGAGGACCACGCCCTGTACGACGCCTACACCGGAGTCGCCGTGGACGCCGAGGAGGGCCGCCGGATCGCGGCCGCGCTCGGCAGCCGCAAGGCTCTCGTCATGCGCAACCACGGGCTGCTGACCGTCGGCGACTCGGTGGACGCGGCGGCCTGGTGGTTCCTGTCGATGGAGAAGTCCTGCCAGGTCCAGCAGGCGGCGAAGGCCGCGGGCCGCCCGATCCTCATCGACCACAAACTCGCGACGGCCACCCGCGAACAGCTCGGCGGCGATCTCGTGGCCTGGATCAACTACCAGCCCCTGTGGCAGGACATCAGCCGCAGCGAGCCCGACCTGCTGAGCTAGTGCTGTGACCGGAAAGGTTCACCGGCTCGCGACGCCCGGCACGGCACCTCGCGGCGTTGTCGCCTCACCCGAGTACATCCAGTACGCGGGTGACGCTCCGCCTCGCGATGCACCGCACCGGACGCCGCGAGCTTCCCGGCAAACCTTCCCGCCCACAGCACCAGCACTCTGCCGCCCAGGTCCCGTCGCGCCGGATGATCTCGGCATACGGAAATTCTCGCAGCCGGGTCAACACGGCGGGTCGGGCTTCACCCGCGGTGACCGCACCTGCCGACGGGGCGCGACGTGGCGTAGGGCACAATTCGCTGTCATCACTGGGGAGTTGTGCGGCGACTCGGCGGGCCTCGGACGGGGCCGCCGGCGGGCGCCGCGGTACGTCGGGAAGGCGGGCATCGGGCGTGGCGGTGCAGGAGGCTAGGCAGGGCGCGGAGAGCGCCGCCCACGGGGGCGGCTGCACCTGCGGGGACTGCCCGCACGGGGCGCGCGAGGGACACCGGCGGGCGGTGGCCGAATTCCTGCTCAAACGAGACGAGTTCGCCGCCGGACAGGGGCTGCCGGCGGCGGTGTCCCACTCGGCCTCCGCCTCCCGCCAGTGGGTCTCCGAGGAGTTGACGCAGTCCGCCGAGGTCGTCGCCGAGCGCGGCCGTGCGGAGGGTGAGGCGTGGCTGGCCCGTCTGTGGCTGCGCACGCTCTACGCCCTGTGGTCGGCCGTCGTCGTGCTGCTGCTGGTGCAGGCGCTGACGGCGATCGGCGCGGGCTGGACGAGCGCGCGCACCGCCGGACTGCTCGCCGCGCTGGTGACGGCCGGCGCGCTGACCGCCGCTTCCTGGTTCCACCGGGCGCGCGGCGGGGCGCTGGCCCCGGTCATCGGCGAGGACAACCGCATGTCGACGTCCCGGACCGTCGCGGCGGCCTGGGTGCTGTTCGTGGCGTACGCGGTCCTGGTCCTGGCGGGCCGCCTCGCCGCCGCCTCCGACCCCGCCGAACGCGACGCGCTGATCTCCGGGCTCGACCTCGCACGCGGGGCGGGTGTGGTGACCGTCCTCGCCGTGGTCTGCGGGATCGCCGTGCTGGTCCGCCGGGTGGTGGGCCTGCGCATCCTCGCGCAGCGGCTGCAGAAGGTACGGGCCCACCGGCCGCGCGCCGCCGACCTGCTGACCGACGACTCCGGCCGGGGCACCTTCGCCGACATCCAGTACGTCGTGATCGGCGCCGTCGCCCTGGTCTTCGCCGCCGTCCGCCTGGCCCGCCGCCCCGACCAACTCCCGGATCTGCCCTGGGGGCTCGCCGTGCTCGTCCTCATCTCTGCCGCGACCTACCTGGCCGGCAAGTACGCGGAGGGCGGGCGCCCCGTCATCCTCTCCGTGGTCCGCGCCCGCGAGGCCGGCGACCTGGACGGGCCGATCCGCACCGGCGACGACATCGAGATCCGCGGCACCGGCTTCGTCCCGCCCGGCGCCGATACCGCCGACCGCCTCTCCCGCATGGTCGTCCGCATCGGCCCGGTCAATGTCCACGTCCCCCTGATCCCCGTCACCGGCGGATTCAACAACCCCACGGACACGATGCTCAAGGTCCCCGTGCCCGCCGATGTCGAGCCGGGCCTGGTGGAGGTCCAGGTGGTCACAGCAGGGGGCGTGGCCACGAACCGCTGCGAGGTGGAGATCACGGACTGAGCCGACGATGAGCGACGGCGTCCTGATCCAGGATCACCCGGACGGCCTCCCCGGCCTCACCGTGGCCCTTCTTCTGGCGCACATCTGATCGGGCGGATTCGGAAAAACGTCCCGGAGAAGGTGAGCGCGAGCCGGTTGTCGTACGTATGGTCTGTCGAGGGGTCTTACCGCGGCGAGAGGTGGCTGGGAGCGATGACTCACGGGATTCGTACGGATACGCACACTCCTTATCTCGACAGTGGCCGCGACTGGCGGGAGACCGCCACCCGCTATGCCTTTCTCCCTCTGCGCATCTTTCTCGGCGTCACCTTCGTCTACGCCGGCCTGGACAAGCTGACCGACAGCGCCTTCATGAAGTCGGGCGGGGCCGGGTCGATCGGTGACATGATGCGCGGCGTCCGCGACTCCGCAGCGATCCCGGCCCTCGTCGACATGGCCCTGAAGAACCCCGTCGGCTTCGGCTACGCCATCGCCTTCGGTGAACTCGCCGTCGGCATCGGCACCCTGATCGGCCTGCTCGGCCGCCTCGCCGCACTCGGCGGCGCGCTGATCTCCCTCAGCCTGTGGCTGACGATGAGCTGGGCCGCCGACCCCTACTACTACGGCAACGACCTCGCCTACCTGATGGCCTGGCTGCCCCTCGTCCTGGCAGGTGCCCCCTACCTCTCCCTGGACGCCGCCATCCGGTCGAGGCGACGGCAACGGTCGGGAGGGTTCCGGTAGCTCCTGCCGTCCTGCCGGGGTCGGGATCAGTTCCGTACCTCGGTCCCCGTGGGCCCGGCCGTGTTCGTACGGCCGGGCCCACGCCGTCTGCGGACGGTCCGCGTCAGCACGGCCGTCGCCCCCGCGAGGCACAGGCCGCCCACGACGAGCGGCACGACCGCGAACCAGGGTGTCTCCCACAGCCCGGCCGCGTCACCGGCGAACACCGCGCCCGTGGCCGTGAGGAAGAGTCCGGCGACCAGCCTCCCCGGCTGGAACTCATGACGCAGCACGGCTCACCTCCGCCTGTCCCACCCCGACCGAGACGTTGATGTCGAACGTGCCGCCCTGCTTGCCGCCTGCCGCCGGAGTCAGCGTCACGTCCTTGTGCTTGCCCGGCTCCACGTCCACGTCCTTCTTGTCGTCCCCCGGCAACTGGATGTCGCCCACCCCCACGTCGATGCTCAGCCGCACCGTCGCGTCCGCGGGCACGAGCAGCTTCAACTGGCCCGCCCCCACCTGGGCGCTCGTCGCCAGCGTCTGCCCCTTGGCGAGGCGCACCCCGCTCAGGTCGAGGGTGCCGACGCCGGTACCGAGGTCGTACTTCGGCCGTACGTCCGCCACCGCCGCCGGCTGCCACGACGTGTGCCTCCAGTGCGTGGTGATGTCCTTCGGCAGGGCCGCCGAGCCCGCGAGCAGCGCCGCCGTGACGACCGCCAGGAACACCGACCCGGCACCCGTACGCCCCAGGACCGCACTGACCGCGACGCCGAGACCGAAGACCACGAGGGCGCAGGCGAGACCGGCCTGCACGCTGGTGCCCAGCGGGTGCCCGTCCCAGGTGAGGCCGGTGCCCAGGCCGCCGGCCAGCAGGGCGAGCAGGAACACCCAGCCGCCGACCCAGCGCGGGCCACGCGGTCTCGGGGGCGTGGCATAGAAGGCGCGTATGTTCTCGCGGGCGCTCGTGGTGCGGCCGAGGCTGATGTTGACGGCAGCCGAGATGTCCCGGTCGCGGGAGTCGCCGGGTCCCCACAGATAGCCGGTACCGCCGACGTGCGTGCCGTCCTTGATGATGGGGTCGCGCCACCAGGAGGGATAGGCGGTGGGCGCCGGCGGTGCCTGGGCCTCCGGGGGAGCGTCCGCGACGGCCTGCGCCGCCAGCGGATCGGGGTCGGGGGCGCCGCGCCGCTGTGACCAGTAACCGGCGCCCGCGAGCAGGAGGGAGAGGACGACGGCGAACGTCAGCACCCCGCCGTTCCTCAGCATCGTCAGGAACACCCCGCAGCCGACCAGGGCGAACAGCACGGCCGCGAGCGCCTGTCCGTCGACCCGTCCGGTCAGCAGCTTGCGGACCTCGTTCTCCTCCTCGTCGTCGTACGGCACGAAGAGCCAGGCGAATCCGTAGAAGATGAGGCCGATCCCGCCCGTCGCGGCGAGCACCGCGAGGGTGATGCGGAAGATCACGGGATCCATGTCGGTGTGCCGGCCGAGCCCGGAGCACACGCCCGCCACCATCTTGTGGCGGCGGTCGCGCCGGAACCTGCGCGGGGACTCGACGACCGCGCCCTCACCGGCGGCCGTCCCCTCCCCGGCGGGCCCCGCCGCGGGGCCCGCGGCGGGCGCGGCATCCGCCGGCCCGGCGCCCGGTGCGGGGCGCGGGCCGGTGCCGGGTCCCGGACCCGTCGCGGCGTGCTCGTGATCTGTCATGCGTCCATGGTGACGGCCGTGCCGCCGCCGCGGCAGTCGGGATGACCCTGGCGGAACCCTGATATCGGCCCTGAGACGCGGCAGGGAGGCATTCGAAGGGCCTTTCCCCGACCGCCCGGTCCCCTCCTCCCGACTGCCCGGTCCCCTTTTTCCCGAAGCTCGAGACCCCCGTCCTCGAAGCCCAAGGCCACTTTCCCGAAGATCAGGGGAGTCTAGGGGGCCGACCCTGATGCTCCGCACCTGCGGCCGTGTGACCATCGTTGGCATGCCGGAAGCCGCAGCAGCGCCACTCGACGACCCGCGGCCGCCGCGCAAGCTCTACCGAAGCAGCGACGGCCGCTGGCTCGGCGGAGTGGCGCGGGGCCTCGCCGGGCACCTCGGGCTGCCCGTGGTCTGGGTGCGGCTCGTCTTCGTCGGCCTGTTCATGGCCGACGGCCTCGGCGCGCTGCTGTACGCCGCGTTCTGGTTCTTCGTACCCCTCGGCGTCGGCGGTGTCGGCGACCAGCGTTCGCCGTCCCTGGTCGGCACGGAGACCTCACCGGACGGCCGTCGCAGACTCGTCACCCGCAAGCCCGACAAGGGCCAGATCGTCGCGCTGCTCCTCATGGTCGTCGTGTCCATGGTCTTCGTGGGCAGCGTCAAGCTGGGCACCGGCGCCAAGGCGTATCTCCTCCCCGCCGTCCTGGTCGCCGCCGGCGTCGCCCTCGTCTGGCGCCAGGCGGACAACGCCCGCCGGGCCCGCTGGGTCGAGGTCGGCCGCCGCCGCCGTACGCTCACGCTGCTGCGCGCGGGCGCCGGTGTGCTGCTCGTCACCGCCGGTGTCACCGGCATCTTCGTCCTGCAGGGCTCGGCCGCCCACCTCGGCTCGGTCCTCCAGGCCGCCCTCGCGGTCCTCGTCGGTATAACGCTGCTCGCCGGGCCGTACCTCGTGCGGATGACCCAGGACCTGTCCGAGGAGCGCCTGATGCGCATCCGTGCCCAGGAGCGCGCCGAGGTCGCAGCACACGTCCACGACTCCGTGCTGCACACCCTGACCCTGATCCAGCGCAACGCGGAGAACGCGAACGAGGTCCGCCGCCTCGCCCGAGCCCAGGAGCGCGACCTGCGCACCTGGCTCTACAACCCCGAGGGCACCGGCAAGGACGAGGCGGACGAGCCGGCCACCCTCGCCGAGGCGGTGCGGCGCAACGCGGCCGAGGTGGAGGACAAGCACGGCGTCCCGATCGAGGTCGTCGTGGTCGGCGACTGCCCGCTCGACGAGAAGACGGGCGCTCAGATGCAGGCCGCGCGTGAGGCAATGGTGAACGCCGCCAAGTACGGTGGCGAGGGCGGCGCCGTGCAGGTCTACGCCGAAGTCGAGGGCAGGACCGTCTTCGTGTCGATCCGCGACCGGGGTCCGGGCTTCGACCTCGACTCGATACCCGCCGACCGCATGGGCGTCAGAGAATCGATCATCGGCCGCATGGAGCGCAACGGCGGCACGGCGCGGCTGCGGCCGGTGCCGGACGGCGGTACGGAGGTCGAGCTGGAGATGGAGAGGGCAGAGGAGACGTCATGAGCGACGCGACCGAGGCGAACGGCACGACGGGTGCCGCGGAGGCGGCCGGACCCGCCCGGCCCGGCGGCGCGGGGGAGCGCCGCGTGCGCGTCGTCCTCGTCGACGACCACCGCATGTTCCGTACGGGCGTCCAGGCCGAGATCGGCCAGACCGAGCAGACCGGCGTCGAGGTCGTCGGCGAGGCCGCCGATGTCGACCAGGCGGTGACGGTCATCACCGCGACCCGCCCCGAGGTGGTCCTCCTCGACGTCCACCTGCCGGGCGGCGGCGGCGTCGAAGTGCTGCGCCGCTGCGCCCCGTTGATGGCCGACAGCGAGCAGCCCGTCCGCTTTCTCGCGCTGTCCGTCTCGGACGCCGCGGAGGACGTGATCGGCGTGATCCGCGGCGGCGCCCGTGGCTACGTCACCAAGACGATCACCGGTACCGACCTGGTCGACTCGATCTTCCGAGTCCAGGAGGGCGACGCCGTGTTCTCGCCGCGGCTGGCCGGCTTCGTCCTCGACGCGTTCGCCTCCACCGATGCCCCGCCGGTCGACGAGGACCTCGACCGCCTCACCCAGCGCGAACGCGAGGTGCTCCGCCTCATCGCCCGGGGGTACGCGTACAAGGAGATCGCCAAGCAGCTCTTCATCTCCGTGAAGACGGTCGAGTCGCATGTCTCGGCGGTACTGCGCAAGCTCCAGCTGTCCAACCGCCACGAGCTGACCCGCTGGGCGACGGCACGACGGCTGGTGTGAGCATCCGGTGACGCGGTGGTTCGAGTCCGGCCACAGCGGCGCTGAGGGCGGCAACTGCCTCGAGGTCGGCGGACACCGCTCACGCCACTCGCGTCGCCCCCGCGAACGGCATCTGGTCGATCGGGGCCAGCCGTACGGGGGCCGAGGGGTTCGGGGCGTGGATCATCTGCCCGTTGCCGATGTAGAGGCCGACGTGGCTGATGCCGGAGTAGAAGAACACCAGGTCCCCGGGCCGGAGTTCGGACCGTGACACGCGTCGGCCCGCGTTGATCTGGGCGTACGTCGTGCGGGGGAGGGAGACTCCCGCGGAGCGGTAGGCGGCCTGGACGAGGCCTGAGCAGTCGAAGGAGTTCGGGCCGGTCGCGCCCCAGACGTAGGGGCTGCCGAGCTTCCGATAGGCGTAGGAAATGGCTGCTGCGGCAAGGGAGTTGGGGGCCGCGACGGAACCGGCGCCGAGGGCGTCGCGCGCGCCCGAGGCCGACCGTGAGGCGTGCCCCGCCGTGCCGCCGTCGGCCGCGATACGGGCCCGCTCCTGCGGCGACAACCGGCCCAGCAACTGCCGTGCCTCGGACAGCTTCCCGTTGATCGTCTTCTTGTGCCGCTTCAGCTCGGCCTGCCGGGACCTGAGCGAGACCAGTTCGACGCGGGCGGCCCCGCGCAGCTGCTCGATCTCCCGCAGCTGCTCGCGAACACGGGACACGGCCTGCGACTGCCGGTCACCCACCCGCTCGGCGAACGCGGCCCCGTCGAGGTAGCGGTCGGGGTCGTCGGACAGCGCCAGTTGCAGCACGGGGTCGAGGCCCCCGGTGCGGTACTGCGCCGCCGCGACCGTCCCCAGCGCCTCGCGCGCCGAGTTGAGCTTCAGCTCCCTGCGGGCGGCCTCGTCCCCCAGCTCCTTCAGCCGCCGTTCGGCCGTATCGGCCTTCTCCTTGGCTCCGTTGTACTTCTCGGTGGCGACCTCGGCGTCCTGGTACAGCTTGTCCACCTTGGCCTTGACCTGTGCCGGCGTCAGCTGCGGCTCGGCGTGCCCGGTCCCGTCGAAGGCCGTCGCGGTCGCCGCGCCTGCCAGGGCCATGGTCACGGCCGTCCGGGACGTGGGACCGCCGAGCGAGCGTTGCCGGGGCTTGCGGTGCGCTGCCACCTGAACCCTCACGTCCTTCCTGCGACCGCCTGGCCATCCGTACGTCCGCCGGGGGGAGCGGCCGTACGTCCGCCGGGGAGCGGCTGGGGCGTCCGGCGGTGGCCCGCACAGGGGAAGCGGGCCACCGCCGGACTTCTCGGCGGAGGTGTCCGACTGCCGCCCCTGGCCCGGGCGGCGGTGGGGAGCCGGTCACCTGGTGGAGGACGCTAAACCTGAGTGTGTCGGGTCGGTAACGCTATGTGCGGAAGTGATGGCAGGGGACCGCCGGTGACCGTAAATGACCGTGATCCCTGTCCGGAGCCGCCGACTTCGCGTGACGCGATGACCGAAGCGGGGGTTCGGGGACATGTGGCGGCGGCGGGGTGCTATGGGGGTGCATATATGCGCGCCGGTTCAGGCGCTCGGGGGGCGGTGGCGATGGCTGTCCAGGGTGGGGCGGTGGCCGTAGGCGCCCGGCACCTGATTAGGCTCCGGACCATGGACGTACTCATCCATCTCTTCGTCGGCCTGCACATCGTCGGCATCGGCGCACTCCTCGGCGGCTTCCTCACGCAGATGAAGGCGATGGGCAAGGGCACCGCCCGCTTCGTCCCCGCGATGCTGCACGGCGCGCTGACCATGCTGGTCACCGGTGTGATCCTGGTCGGCCTCAACCAGGCCGACGACCACCACGTCAACAACATCAAGATCGGCGTGAAACTGGCCGTGCTGATCGTGATCCTCGGGCTCGTCTACGTGAAGCGGGACGACGAGCACGTCGACAAGCGCCTCTTCGGCCTGGTGGGCCTGCTCACCCTGGCGAACATCTTCATCGCCGTGCTGTGGACGTGAGGTACGCCCTGCCGGGGATGCGGCGGACGCCGGCGTGACGCTCAGCGTGCGGCGCTGAGCCGGGCGCGGGCCGCCGCCAGCGCGCCCACGGCGACCGCGATCCATACCGCCACCGCGATCCACACCAGGACCTGCCCGGGGCCCTTCAGCCACGGGACCCCGAGGACGGCGGCGCCAGACAGTGTCGCCGCGGCCGTCATCCCCATCGGGAAGACGGTCGCCCAGCGGCGTACGTCGTAGCGCGGCCGCAGGTGCACCAACTCGGCGACCAGCAGGACGACGTAACAGGCCAGGACGAGGACGAGCAGCGCGCCGGTCACTTTGCGCAGGACGTCCCGGTCGTCGTCGTTCCACAGATGCAGCCGCGGGCCGTCGGCGGCGATCAGCTTCGCCCCGGCCAGTGCCGAGATGGCCAGCGCGCCGCCCGCGATCCACTGGTCCCCGGCGCCCTCGGTGAGCTGCCGCGGTTCGAAGCGGGCCAGCGCGAAGCAGTAGAGCACGAGCCCGAGCCAGAACAGCACCAGCGCGGTGTGCGCGAGCCAGGCCGTCGCTTCGGCCTTGGCGAGGGTGGCTGCGAGGACGGCGAGCCCCTCGGTGGCGACGCAGCCCAGGAACACCGCGCCGGGCATGTGCCGGTGCCAGTGCGGTACGACGAGGAGCATCAGGACCGGCCACAGCACGGCCGCCAGCGCGAACAGCGCCTCCGCCAGTTCCAGCCGGCCCAGCGTGGAGAAACGGGTGCCGAGCACGGTGGTCGCGGCCACGGCCGTCAGTGCGCCCGGCGTCTTCGCCTCGGTAACCCAGCGCTCCCGCGCGACCAGCAGCCCCACGACGAAGGATGCGGCGAGCGCCAGCCAGGCGACACAGGCCATCGCGAGGAAGACCCGGGACAGTAACTCCTGCCGGATCATCTGCAGCCCCACCGACACGATCCCGGTCGCCATCACTGCGGCCCCGGCCGCGGGCGGACGCTGCGCCCACCAGGCGCGAAGGGGTGAGGTGCCGGGCATGGGCCCGATGCTAAGGATCACCGCTCACGATCCGGGCGGGGCACGCGCGCGGGGAGCGCAAAAACGCGCGGGTGCGGGACACGGGCGGGCCCGGGTGGTGCGTGGGGGTGGGGGCGCGTCACGTGCGCACCCGGCGCGGTGGCGGCGGCCGGTACCGGGCGTCCGACCGCCGCCGACGATCAGGCCGGTCGTACCACGCTGTGGATGATCGAGTCCCCCGCGTAGTAGATCGACTCCTCGCGGACGTAGGCGCCGGGCTTGGGGGCGTGGATCATCATGCCGTCGCCGATGTAGAGGCCGACGTGGCTGATGTCGTCGTAGAAGAAGATCAGGTCACCGGGCTGGGCGCCGGCGAGGGAGACGGTCGTGCCCGCGTCGACCTGGTCCCAGGTGGTGCGCGGAAGGTCGACGCCGGCGGCCTTCCAGGCGGCCTGGGTGAGGCCGGAGCAGTCGTACGAGTCGGGGCCGGTCGCGCCCCAGACGTACGGCTTGCCGATCTGGGCGCGGGCGAAGGCGATCGCCTTGTCGGCCTTGGTGGCGTAGGAGTCGGACGACGACGTGGAACCGCCGGACGAGGTCGACGACCCCGAGGAGCCGGTCGTGTCCGAGGAACTGCTGTCCTGCTGCGCCGCCGCCTCTGCCGCCTTCTGCGCCTCCTGCTGCTTGGCGAGCTCGGCGGCCTTCCGCGCGGCCTCCTCCTGCTTCTGCTTCTCGATGGCGGCGAGCCGTGCCTTCTCCTCCGCCGTCAGCTTGGACAGCAGCTCGCGCGCGGTGGAGAGCTTCTTCTGGACCGTCGCCTTCGCGGTCTTCAGTTCACTCTGCGACTCGTTCAGCGTCTCGAGGCTCTTGGTGGCCTCCTGCCGCTTCTTCATCGTCGTGGACTGCTGGGTGATGTAGTCGTCGACGGCGCCCTTCTGGCGCGAGGTCATCCGGCCCATCAGCTGGGTCTGGTCGAAGTAGTCCTGGGGGTTGTCGGCCAGCAGGAAGGTCGCGGTGTCGGGGGCGGCGGCCCCGGTCCGGTACTGGGCCGCGGCGAACGTCCCGAGTTCCTCGCGGGCCTTGTTGAGCTTGTCCGTGCGCCGGGCCACATCGTCCAGGAGTGTGTCGACCTGCTTGCGCTGCTTGCCGGACTTCTCCTTGGCCGAGTTGTACTTCTCGGTCGCCGACTCCGCCTGACGGTAGAGATCGTCGACCTTCTTCTGCACCTCCTCGATGCTCGGCTTGCCGTCGTCCGAGGGGGCGGCGTTGGCCGTCTGGGTGAGCAGGGCCACGGAGGTGAGAGCGGCGGTGGCGAGGGCGGGGGTGCCTATGCCGGCTATGCGCGTGCTCGCGGGGCGCGGCTTGCGGTGCGACGCCAAGAGAGGCGACTCCTTCCATGTTCCGCCTGCCGAGTTAGCTGTCGGGTTCGGGCGGATGGTTCGGAAGGCTTGCCCTACGACCCGGTCCCGTGACGGGACGTGGGTCGATTCACCCCAGGTCGGTGGGTCCCCGGCTCCGGCTGCCTCGGGGTGGCACACCGGACTCGGCGGAGGCCGTGCGGCCCGGCGACGTTCGCCGGTGGGGGTCGTACGGCCTGCCCGGAACGGTAGCCAACTGGTGAGGCGCCTGTGAAGGTTGATGGGTGATATGCCCGATACATTTTCGTGACCTTTGGTCAAGGCGCCGTGAGGTGTGGCCGATACATGGTGACGATCGGCGACTTGTCTCTTTTGTCCATCGCGTGGGCGGGTGGCGTCCCGGCGCCGTGAGAGTGGAACCCGACAGGATTACGGCCCGTCGCGCATCGTGATCGGACAGTTGTGCCTGGTGACGGCCGTGCCCGGCGCAGGAGAACCCGGGATGTTCTCGGGGCGGCGACCGGTTGTCGGTGGGGCGCCCTAGACTCGGAGAGCGATGAGCAGCCTCTTTGACGACAGCTTCCTGGCGAACCTCCGAGCCCCCCACGGGCACGAGGAGGAACCTCCGCCACCGCCCGAGGACGATCACGCTCCGGAGCCGATTCCGGACGATCTGTTCGGCGGGAAGTTCGACGTGCCGCCGGACCGGGACACCCACTACCGCGACGGTGCCCCCCGCCCGGTCCTCGACGCGGGCGCCCTCCTGGAAGGGCTGAACGAGAACCAGCGCGCGGCTGTCGTCCACTCCGGCACCCCGCTGCTCATCGTGGCCGGAGCCGGCTCCGGCAAGACCCGCGTGCTCACGCACCGCATCGCGTACCTCCTCGGCGAGCGGCAGGTGCACCCGGGACAGATCCTCGCGATCACCTTCACCAACAAGGCCGCCGGCGAGATGAAGGAGCGCGTCGAGCAGCTCGTCGGCCCACGCGCGAACGCGATGTGGGTGATGACCTTCCACAGCGCGTGCGTGCGCATCCTGCGCCGCGAGAGCAAGAAGCTCGGCTTCACCAGCTCGTTCTCGATCTACGACGCCGCCGACTCCAAGCGGCTCATGGCGCTCGTCTGCCGTGATCTCGATCTCGACCCCAAGCGCTATCCGCCGAAGTCCTTCAGCGCCAAGATCAGCAACCTCAAGAACGAGCTGATCGACGAGGAGGACTTCGCCTCGCAGGCGGCCGACGGGTTCGAGAAGACTCTCGCCCAGGCCTACGCCCTCTACCAGTCCCGGCTGCGCGAGGCGAACGCCCTCGACTTCGATGACCTGATCATGACGACGGTCAACCTGCTGCGCGCGTTCCCGGACGTCGCCGAGCACTACCGCCGCCGCTTCCGGCACGTCCTCGTCGACGAGTACCAGGACACCAACCACGCCCAGTACGCGCTCGTGCGCGAACTCGTCGGCACGCCGCGGCATGACGAGGACGTACCGCCGGCCGAGCACGACCTGCCGCCCGCCGAACTCTGCGTCGTGGGCGATGCCGACCAGTCGATCTACGCCTTCCGCGGCGCGACGATCCGCAACATCCTCCAGTTCGAGGAGGACTACCCGGACGCGACGACGATCCTCCTGGAGCAGAACTACCGCTCCACGCAGACGATCCTGTCCGCCGCCAACGCGGTCATCGAGCGCAACGAGTCCCGCCGCCCCAAGAACCTGTGGACCAACGCGGGTGCGGGCGCGCAGATCACCGGGTACGTGGCCGACACGGAACACGACGAGGCGCAGTTCGTCGCCGACGAGATCGACCGGCTCACGGACGCGGCCGAGGTGAAGGCCGGCGACGTCGCGGTGTTCTACCGCACCAACGCCCAGTCCCGTGTCTTCGAAGAGGTCTTCATCCGCGTCGGCCTGCCCTACAAGGTCGTCGGCGGTGTCCGCTTCTACGAGCGCAAGGAGGTCCGGGACGTCCTGGCCTACCTGCGCGTGCTCGCGAATCCTGAGGACTCGGTCCCGCTGCGCCGCATCCTCAACGTCCCCAAGCGCGGCATCGGCGAGCGCGCCGAGGCGATGATCGACGCCCTCGCCCAACGAGAGAAGATCAGCTTCCCGCAGGCGCTGCGCCGTGTCGACGAGGCGTACGGCATGGCGGCCCGCTCGACCAACGCCGTCAAGCGGTTCAACACGCTGATGGAGGACCTTCGTACGATCGTCGAGTCCGGCGCGGGACCGGCGACCGTCCTGGAAGCCATACTCGAACGCACCGGCTACCTGGCCGAGTTGCAGTCCTCGACCGACCCCCAGGACGAGACCCGGATCGAGAACCTCCAGGAACTCGCCGCCGTCGCCCTGGAGTTCGAGCAGGAGCGCGAGGGCGGGGAGCAGGGCACGCTGGCCGACTTCCTGGAGCAGGTCGCGCTGGTCGCCGACTCCGACCAGATCCCCGACGAGGACGAGGAGGGCTCCGGCGTCATCACGCTGATGACCCTCCACACCGCCAAGGGCCTGGAGTTCCCGGTGGTCTTCCTGACCGGCATGGAGGACGGCGTCTTCCCGCACATGCGTTCCCTGGGTCAGACCAAGGAGCTGGAGGAGGAGCGCCGCCTCGCGTACGTCGGCATCACGCGCGCGCGTGAGCGGCTCTACCTCACCCGCTCGACGCTGCGCAGCGCCTGGGGCCAGCCGTCCTACAACCCGCCCTCCCGCTTCCTGGAGGAGATCCCGGGCGCCCACGTGGAGTGGAAGCGCACGGGAGTCACCGCGCCCGTGTCCTCCGGCCCGGCGTCCGGCATCGCGGCCTCGCTGTCCTCGACCCGCTCGCGCTCCTCGGCGTCGGGCGCGTCCGGGTTCGCCACGAACCGCGCCACGCAGAAGCCGGTGGTGTCCCTGGCTGTCGGGGACCGGGTGACGCACGACCAGTTCGGGCTCGGCACGGTCCTCGCGGTGACGGGCGAGGGCGACAAGGCCCAGGCGACGATCGACTTCGGAGATGCCAAGCCGAAGCGGCTGGTGCTGCGGTACGCGCCGGTGGAGAAGCTCTGAGGCGCTCTGAGTCTCAGAGGCCGAGGGTCTCGGCCTAGGTGGGGTCGAGGCCGTGGCTGCGCAGCCACGGCAGCGGGTCGATCGCCGACCCGCCGGCGGGCCGCACCTCGAAGTGCAGGTGCGGGCCGGTGGAGTTGCCGGAGTTCCCGGAGTACGCGATCGGGTCACCGGCCTTGACGACGGTGCCGGAGGAGACGCGGTAGCTGGAGAGGTGGCAGTACCAGGTCTCCGTGCCGTCCATCGCCGTCACGATCAGCATGTTGCCGTAGGCGCTGTTCCACTGGGTGCGGACGGTTCCGTCGGTCGCGGCCATCACCGTCGTGCCGTACGAGACGGGGAAGTCGATGCCCGTGTGCACGGACATCCAGTTGACGCCCGCCTGGCCGAAGTAGGCGCTGAGGCCGTGCTGGAGGACCGGAAGCGCGAACTTCGGGCGCAGCCGCTCCTTGCGGGCCGCCTCCTCCGCCGCCCGCTTCTTCTCGGCAGCCTGCTCGGCCTTGAGGTCGATGCGCTCCTGTGTACGGCTGGCCCGGTCGGCGAAGTCGTCGGCGCCGGCAGAGAGGCTCGCGAGCTGCGTGTCCAGCTTGTTGTTGGCCGTGGACGGCTTCACCGAGTGCACGTCCGACGCGGTGGCGGAGGTGTCCTGGCCGTCGCCGGCCATGTTGCCCACGGAGGCGGCGGCGATCCCGGCCACGCCCATCACGCAGGCGGAGGGCACGGCGACGGTGAGCAGCGCGGAGCGCTTGGCGGGCGAACGGCGCCGGGAGCGGGCCCCGGGGCGCGAACCGGTGCGGGCGACCGGGACGACCTCATCCTGTTCGTCCAGCAGCTCGGGCACGGCGGGCATCTCACCGGTGGAGGTCAACTCGCCGTCGTCCGGGGAGGTTTCCTCGTGTTCGGCGTCGGCGTAGCCGTGTTCCGCGAAGTCGTGTTCGGCGTAGGCCGGATTCTCGTACGCCGTCGCGTCCTCGTAGCCCGTCGCGTCCTCGTACGCGTGCTGCTGCTCGAAGGGCTCGGCGTGCTGCTCGTACGGGTCGGTCGCGGTGGCCGTGCCCGCGGTGTTCCACTGCGTCGCGTCGTACGTGCCGGTCTCGAAGGTCTGTGTGCCCCACTCCCACTGCTGGTGGGGGTCGGCGGCGGCCTGCTCGGCGGGCTGGAGCCAGGCGCTCGCGGCCCACTGGCCGCTGCTGTCGGCCGACGAGGCCTGCGCGGGGACGGTCCAGGCGGTGCTGTCGTAGGTGCCGCTGTCGTAGACCGCGTTGTGCTGGGCCGCGTACGGGTCGTGATACGTGGACTGGTGGCCGCCTGTCGCGTGGCTCTCGCTCGGGAGGTTGCCGAAGAGGGGGTCGGCTTCGAAGGCCGAAGTCTGGGCGCCGGTGTGGAAACCGTTCGCGTCGTAGCCGTCGTACGTGGTGAAGCCGCCGTACTGGGCTTCCTGCGCGCCGTACGACGCGTAGTGCGCCGAGGCGGCATCGGAAGCCGGAGTCGGGGTGGTCATGGTCCCCGACGGGTGACGGTCGTTCACCAACTTCTCTTTCGCCTCGACAACAGGGGCTGCCAGAGCAGTGCGGTGACTGTACCCGGCAGTACGCGGGCGCGACAATCTTCGGCCGGTTTCGCGCACGCAGGAAACGGGCATTCGGCCGTGTTTCGGGGGCGGTGGACCTGGGTTTGGCTTTGTGTTCGATGATTGTTCGATGTCTGGTCGCTCTTCGGTACCGGCGAGCGGGCGGTGAACCGGCTGTGCCGCCCGCTCGGGCCGGCGGTGTCTCAGGCGATCGTCAGGCCACCGTCAGCCCGCCGGTGTGCGCCGTGGCGGGAGCCTCGGGCGGCTCGAAGTCGAGGGCCTGCCGTATCCCGGCCGCGACCGCCGGATGCACGGGCAGCGCGAGATGCCCGATCCCGGTCACCCGCACGTTCTGTGCCATCAGGTCGGGATGGTCGAGACAGGCGCTCTCCAGCGGGTCCACCAGGGAGTCGAGGTCGCTCCAGAAGCTGACGAAGCGCGTACGGCAGCCGGGGGCGGGCCGGGCCAGCTCCTCGACGACCTCCGAGCCCGGGCGCATCTGGCGCACGATCGGGTGTGCGTCCGCCAGCGGGACGGCCCGGGTGCCGGAGTGCGGGGTCCCCAGCGTCACCAGCGTGCGGACCCGCAGGTCACCGCCGAGACACTGTGCGTAGTAACGCGCGATCAGACCGCCGAGACTGTGCCCCACGATGTCGACGTGCGGACTGCCGGTGCGCTCGCAGATCTCCTCTATGTGCCGGCCGAGCAGCTCGGCCGCGGTGCGGATGTCGCAGGTCAGCGGCGAGTAGTTGAGCGACTCCACCTGCTGTCCGCCGTGCTGGGCGAGACTGCGGCGCAGCAGCACGAACACCGAGCGGTTGTCGATGAAACCGTGCAGCAGGACGACCGGGGGAGCGGCCTGGACCGGCAGCCGCGCGGCGTCCTCCGCCGAGGGCAGGGCGCGGGCCGGGGAGCGGCGCTCCTGGACGATGCCGGTCGGATAGAGCAGGAGGTGCCCCGCGAGGATCGTGATCTCCAGGGCGGTGGCCTTGAGGAAGGCCAGGGAGAGTCCCGCGAGCCGGGCGGGAATCAGGAGCTGACCGAGCGGGCGAAGGGGCTCCAGAGCCCTGGTGACCTTCATGGCCGACCTCCTGTCGGCACACGGGAGGACGGCTCCGTCCCCCGTGTGCGCTCGTGGGAAGCCGAGCAGAGGGGCGTCGAGGGTGCGAAATACCTCCCTGTGCACCCTTCGCGTCCCTGCGGACCACGCTGCGGCTCCCGAACGTGTCCCATCGTGTGATTTCCCCCTCGGTCACTGCCGCGAAACTGCCGGTTGCGCGATGCTGGAGATAACGTTCGTTCACTTCGCGACGGGTGGCGGCACGCGCGGAATGTGCGGTACTTCTCGGTACGGATGGATCCAGTCGCTTCATGGAGGCAGTGATGGGTGTGGCAGCCGGTCCGATCCGCGTGGTGGTGGCCAAGCCGGGGCTCGACGGCCACGATCGCGGGGCGAAGGTCATCGCGCGGGCGCTGCGCGACGCCGGTATGGAGGTCATCTACACCGGGCTCCACCAGACGCCCGAGCAGATCGTGGACACGGCGATCCAGGAGGACGCCGACGCGATCGGCCTCTCCATCCTCTCCGGCGCCCACAACACACTGTTCGCGGCCGTCATCGACCTCCTCAAGGAGCGCGACGCCGAGGACATCCTCGTCTTCGGCGGCGGCATCATCCCCGAGGCGGACATCCCGCCGCTGAAGGAGAAGGGCGTCGCGGAGATCTTCACCCCGGGCGCGACGACGGCTTCGATCGTGGAGTGGGTCAGGGAGAACGTGCGGCAGCCCGCCGAGGCCTAGTCCGGAATTCACCAGCCCGTCCGGGGGTACTCCATCTGGGGGAGTTCGAGGACGAGGCCGTTCAGGCCGAAGCGAAGTCCGGAGGCGCAGGCGCAGCCCCCAGAGCCGAGGGCCGGGGTCGAGCGCACCTAGCTGACGTCCAGTTCCCCGGCCATCGCCGCCCGCAACCGCAGCGTCGTCATGAGTCTCTGGAAGGCCTCCGCCCAGTACCCCCCGGCCCCCGGCGACGCGTCCTCCCGTTCGTCCGGTACCGCCAGCAGGCCCTCCAGCCGCGCGGCCTCCGCGGGATCCAGGCAGCGCTCGGCCAGTCCCATCACTCCACTGAAACTCCAGGGATAACTCCCCGCGTCTCGAGCGATGTCGAGGGCGTCCACCACCGCCCGTCCCAGCGGCGCGGCCCACGGCACCGCGCACACCCCGAGCAACTGGAACGCCTCGGACAGGCCGTGCGTCGCGATGAACCCCGCCACCCACTCGGCGCGTTCCCGGGTGTCGAGCACGCTCAGCAGCTTGGCCCGGTCTGCCAGCGACACCGCTCCCGGTCCGCCGGCCTCGAGCGCCGAGGGCGCTCCCAGCAGGGCCCGCGACCACGTGGCGTCCCGCTGCCGTACCGCTGCCCGGCACCACGCCGCGTGCAGTTCGCCCTGCCAGCCGTCCGCCACCGGCAGTGTCACGATCTCCTCGGGCGTACGCCCGCCGAGCCGCCCCGGCCACGTCCCGAGCGGCGCCGCTTCCATCAACTGGCCGAGCCACCACGACCGTTCTCCTCTACCCGTCGGAGGTTTGGCCACGACACCGTCTCTCTCCATCCTCGGGTCGCACTCAAGCGGCGCCTCCACCGCGATCGTCGGCGTCTCGAGCGTGCGGTCGAGGGCCACGCAGGCCGCGGCCCGGACGGCCATCCGCGCGGCGAGCGCCGAATCCGGCAGCGCGGACAGCAACTCCGCCGCCGTCGACCGCACATTGCGGCTGCGGTCGCTCAGCGCCCGCTCCAGGAACGGCTCGTCCTCGGCGCTCAGTCCGGTGCGCAGCGAGTCGAGGAACATCAGCCGGTCCTCCGCGCGCTCCGTCGCCCACGTCGCCTCCAGCAACTCACGTGCCACAGCGGGCCGGTCCGCCCGTACCGCCCCGAGCAGCGCGACCCGCTCGGCGAACAGCCCTTCCTGCCACAGCCGTTGCACCTCGCCGGTGTCCTGTAGGTCCGGCAGCGCGGCCCCGCCGCCCGGTGCCGCACGCAGGGCGAACCGCCAGTCCGGGTTCAGCCGGGCCAGCCACAGGGCCCGGGGCCCCGCGAACGCCAGCGCCGCGGGCCGCAGATCGGTGCGCCCCCGGGCCGCGTCGAGGAGCGCGGGCAAGGTCTGCGGGGGCGCCGCGTACCCGTGGGCGTTGGCCGTCGCCAGCCACTGGGGCAGAAGCTCCATCAGGTCCGGGGAGGTGCCCCGGCGGCCGCCGCCCGTGCCGGGCCGGTCGGCCAGCAGCAGGGCGAGCCTGCGGGCCGCCGCCTCGGGCAGCGCCGGGCGCGCGTCCTCGGCGGCCGGCTCCACACGCCGGGCGGCCGGCGCCGGACGCAGACCCGCCCGCCGCCGTACGGCCGCCATGGCCGCCGCGTCCAGCAGCGCCACCGGCGCCTCCCGGCCCGGGGCACCGCCCACGGGGGCGCGGCGGTCGGTGCCGAGGAGTGCGGCCGTGACCAACTCCTCCCAGCGGTCCGGCCGGTCGTCGGGCGTGGAGGCCTCCCTCATACGACTCCCTTTCTGTGCGTGCTCCACCGGCTCCGTTCGGTTCAACACAGCGTCACCGCCTGTCCCGTCCCCTCCGGCCAGGCCGTGAGCGGTGTGAAGCCCCGGTGGCCGCACTCGCCGAAGACCTTGACGGGGGCACCGCCGGAGAGGGCGACCAGTCGCCACAGGCCCGGGCGGGAGCGCGCGGCCGGAGTGAGCGGCAGCGCCTCGTCCGCGTCGGCGTCCGCCAGCTGCCAGGAGTCGCCGTCCGGGACCGGTACGACGCGATCCAGCGTCACCGGCACCGCGTCCAGCCACGGGTCGTCCCGCAGCGCCTCGCCGTAGCGGGCGGCGGCCTGTGCCGTACTCACTCCCGGGGGCCGTATCGCGGTGGGCGAGGGCGGGGCGAACTGCTCGCCCAGGGCCGCGCGCAGCTGTCCGGCGCCCGGATAGGCGGCCACCTCCGCCTCCAGCGCTAGCCCGACCGGCAGCGCCAGTTCGGGGGACCGGCCGGCGGCGCCGTAGGAGAGGAGCAGGCAGGTGCGGGCCGAGTCGGCGCCGTGCAGCCAGATCCGGCGCGTCGTCAGCTTCACGTCCGCCGTGTCGTACTGGGCGAGGACCAGCCAGCGGTCGCGCACCGGTGGGCCGTCCGCCGAGGCCGGCAGGCCCAGGCGGGAGCGGACCGTCGCCGCGAGGCCCTCCGGGAGCCGCTCGCGGCGCAGCCAGCCCTGGTCGAGGAGGTGCAGCAGCGCGCACTCCTCGAGGAGGCGCACCGGCCAGCCCGGCCCCGACCCCGGTACGGCCCCCAGCTCCCGCACCCGCGCGGCCAGTCCGGGCGCCTGTGCGTCGACCATGCGGGCCGCCGTCTCCTCCCACAGCCCGTACCCCTCGCGCTCCGCCGTGGCCAGGCCGCCGCGCAGCAGGTCCGCGAGCCGCTGTTCCAGCTCCGTCGCCCCCGCCGTGACCCGCTCGGCGCGGCGCTCCGCCCTGCGCCGCGCCGCCTCGAGATCACCGGACCCGGACGCGGAACCCCCGCCGCCCGCCGTCCGTTTCTCCCGGGCACGCTTCTTCCTGTCCTCGATCCACTGCTCGGCCCAGTCCGGCGCCTTCCCTGTCGGCACCGCACCGTCCCCGCCCGCCCACAGCAACAGCAGCCCGAGCGCGTGCTTGCACGGGAACTTCCGGCTCGGACAACTGCACTTGTACGCGGGCCCTGCCGAGTCCGCGATGTCGACGACCGTCTGATACGGCCTGCTGCCGCTCCCCTTGCACAGCCCCCACACCGTCCCCTCGTCGGAACTCCCCGCCTCGGACCACGGACCGGCCGCGCCGAGTTTGCTTCCCGCTTTGCGTGACGCGGCGTCAGGCGCCAGTGCCAGCACCTGGTCCGCCGTCCAGCGCACCCCCTGCTGAGTCATGGCATCGAAGGTAGATCCCCCCACTGACAATCGGCCTCACGAGAGTGTCTGCGCAGGTCATAACGCATTGTCAGTGGCGTGGTGCACGGTGGGAACCAGATCCGAACGGCCGAGCTGGAGGGGACCTCAGCCATGACTGTGACCGTGGAACCGACGTCCGGGCAGACGCGCGAGAAGGAGCCGAGCGAGGCGTTGCGGCCGCACGCCGAGGACACCTTCGCCGCCGAACTCGCCGCGCTGGCCGCGCAGGACGACCGCCCACGCCCGGCCCGCTGGAAACTGTCGCCGTGGGCGGTGGCGACCTACCTCCTCGGCGGCACGCTGCCGGACGGCACAGTGATCTCGCCGAAGTACGTGGGCCCGCGCCGCATCGTCGAGGTCGCCGTCACCACCCTCGCCACCGACCGCGCCCTGCTCCTGCTCGGCGTGCCCGGCACCGCCAAGACCTGGGTGTCGGAGCACCTGGCCGCGGCGGTGAGCGGCGACTCCACACTGCTCGTGCAGGGCACGGCCGGCACGCCGGAGGAGGCGATCCGGTACGGCTGGAACTACGCGCAGTTGCTCGCGCACGGCCCCAGTCGCGACGCGCTCGTGCCCAGCCCCGTCATGCGGGCCATGGCCGAGGGCATGACCGCGCGAGTGGAGGAGCTGACCCGTATCCCGGCCGATGTGCAGGACACTCTGATCACGATCCTGTCCGAGAAGACGCTGCCGATACCCGAGCTGGGCCAGGAGGTGCAGGCGGTCCGCGGCTTCAACCTCATCGCCACCGCCAACGACCGCGACCGCGGTGTCAACGACCTCTCCAGTGCCCTGCGCCGCCGCTTCAACACCGTGGTGCTGCCGCTGCCGGAGAGCGCCGACGCCGAGGTCGACATCGTCTCGCGCCGCGTCGACCAGATCGGCCGCTCCCTCGATCTGCCGGCCGTGCCCGACGGCATCGACGAGATCCGCCGCGTGGTGACCGTCTTCCGTGAGCTGCGCGACGGGGTCACCAGCGACGGGCGGACGAAGCTGAAGTCGCCGAGCGGCACGCTGTCCACGGCCGAGGCCATCTCCGTCGTCACCAACGGGCTTGCGCTGGCCGCCCACTTCGGCGACGGCGTGCTGCACGCGGGTGATGTCGCCGCCGGCATCCTCGGAGCCGTGGTCCGTGACCCGGCGGCCGACCGCGTCGTCTGGCAGGAGTATCTGGAGACCGTCGTGCGCGAGCGCGACGGCTGGAAGGACTTCTACCGGGCCTGCCGGGAGGTGAGCGCGTGAGCGACACCGGGTCGGCGTTCGCGTCCGGACCGTTGCTGCTCGGGGTGCGGCACCACGGACCGGGATCGGCGCGGGCGGTACGGGCCGCGCTGGACGCCGCCCGGCCGGCCGTGGTGCTGATCGAGGGGCCGCCCGAGGCCGACGGTCTCGTGCCGCTGGCCGCCGACGAGGAGATGCGCCCGCCGGTCGCCCTGCTCGCCCATGCCGTGGACGAGCCCGGCCGTTCGGCGTTCTGGCCGCTGGCGGAGTTCTCCCCCGAGTGGGTGGCGATCCGCTGGGCCCTGGAGCACGGGGTCCCGGCCCGCTTCATCGACCTGCCCGCCATGCACACCCTTGCGTGGGGGGAGGGGGAGGCACCGGACGGGGAGCCTTCCCGGGTCGATGAGGGGCGGCCTCCGGAGGCTGAGGAGGGGAAGCTTCCGGAGGCCGCCGAGGACGACGACGGGGCCACCGCCGAGCGGAACCTCCGCGTCGACCCGATCTCCGTGCTCGCCGAGACCGCCGGGTACGACGATCCGGAGCGCTGGTGGGAGGACGTCGTCGAGCACCGCGTGGGGGAGGGGGCGGCCTTCGCACCGTTCGTCGCCATCGAGGAGGCCATGGCGGCGCTGCGCGAGACGTACGGCACCGGCGGGCATGACCGGGACCTCGTGCGGGAGGCGTACATGCGGCTCCAACTGCGGGCAACGCAACGCGAGTTCGGTGATGCCTTGGCCGTGGTGTGCGGGGCGTGGCACGTGCCCGCGCTGCGCCGGAAGGCCGCCGTCACCGCCGACCGGGCACTCCTGAAGGGGCTGCCCAAGGTCAAGGTGGACATGACCTGGGTGCCCTGGACGCACCGCAGACTGTCCCGGTACAGCGGGTACGGGGCGGGCATCGAGTCGCCGGGCTGGTACGGGCACCTGTTCGGCGTGCCGGACCGGCCGGTCGAGCGGTGGCTGACCAAGGTCGCGGGGCTGCTGCGCGCGGAGGACCGGATCGTGTCCTCCGCGCACGTCATCGAGGCGGTCCGGCTCGCCGAGACCCTTGCGGCGATGCGCGGGCGCCCGCTGCCGGGCCTGGGCGAGACGACCGACGCGGTGCGCGCGGTGATGTGCGACGGCTCGGACGTGCCGCTGGCCCTGGTGCACGACCGGCTCGTGGTCGGCGACGTCCTGGGCGAGGTATCCGAGTCTGCGCCCGCGGTGCCGTTGCAGCGGGACCTGGCCCGGCTGCAGCGCCGGCTGCGGCTCAAACCGGAGGCGCTGGAGCGGGAGTTGGAGCTCGACCTGCGCAGGGACACCGACGCGGGGCGCAGCAGACTGCTGCACCGGCTGCGGCTGCTCGGCATCGGGTGGGGCGAGCCGGCACAGTCACGCGGCAGCACGGGCACCTTCCGGGAGACGTGGCGGCTGCGCTGGGAGCCGGAGCTGTCGGTGCGGGTCGCCGAGGCCGGGGTGTGGGGCACGACGGTGATCGGCGCGGCGACGGCCAGGGCCGAGTCGGACGCCGCGGGCGCGCAGTCGCTGGCCGACGTCACCGCACTGGCCGAGCGCTGCCTGCTCGCCGAACTGGGCGACGCACTTCCCGTGGTGATGCGCGCCCTCGCCGACCGCGCGGCACTCGACACCGACGTCGGCCACCTGGCCCAGGCCCTCCCGGCCCTGGTCCGCTCCCTGCGCTACGGCGACGTACGCGGCACCGACACCCGGGCCCTGACCGACGTCGCGGCGGGCCTCGCGGAGCGCATCTTCGTGGCCCTGCCTCCGGCCTGCACCTCCCTCGACGCCGAGGCGGCGGAGGAAATGCGCGGCCATGTGGACTCGGTGCACGGGGCGGTGGCGCTGCTGGCGGAGGTGTCGAGACGCGGCGAGGAAGCCGAGACCGGGTTCGGGGCCGGGCAGGGGAATCCCGGCGGAGGGCCGGGCGACGGGTCCGCATCGCGCGGGCACGACGCGGGGGCTTCCGGTCGAGGCGACGGTGGCGCGGGGCCCTCCGGCCCACCGCGTGTGTCCCCGTCTCCCCCCGCGCACACCGACCTCCGTGCCCGATGGCGCTCGGTGCTGCGGGCTCTGTCGCTGCGGGACACCGTGCCCGGTGTCATCCGGGGGCGGGTGGTGCGGTTGCTGCTGGACGACGGAGAGTTGGCACAGGGGGAGGCGGCTCGCCTCATGGGGTTGGTGCTGTCGGTGGGGACGCCGCCGGCGGATGCGGCCGCCTGGATCGAGGGGTTCGTCGGCGGCGGGGGCGGCATGCTGCTGGTGCACGACGAGCGGCTGCTCGGGCTGGTCGACGCCTGGCTGACCGGGGTGCCGGCGGAAGCCTTCACGGACGTACTGCCGCTGCTGCGGCGCACGTTCTCGGCGTACGAACCGGGCGTGCGCAGAACCCTGGGCGAGCTGGTGCGACGCGGACCGGGTGAGCGGGCCGACGCGGTCGGCGGACAGGGCTCGGGCCTGCCCGGCTTCCACCCGCAACCGGACACCGAGCGCGCGGACGCCGTGCTTCCGCTGCTGCGACTGCTGCTCGGCCTGGACACCGACGATGCGAACACCGACGACAACGACCTGGTGGGGGTGGGTACGTGACGACAGGGGCGAGCGTCGACGCCATGGACGAGGCGGCGAGCGAGCGGCTGCGGCGCTGGCGGCTGGTGCTCGGGGGCGAGGCGGCCGACGGCACCGGCTGCGCGCTGTCCGGGCGGGACGCCGCGATGGACGGAGCCCTGGCCGCGCTCTACGGCAAGGGGGACAAACCGCAGTCGGGGCGGGACCGTTCGGCGGGACTCGGCGCGTCGGCGCCCTCCGTGGCGCGCTGGCTCGGGGACATCCGCACCTACTTCCCCTCCTCGGTCGTCCAGGTCATGCAGCGGGACGCCATCGACCGGCTCGGGCTGTCCGCCCTGCTCCTCGAGCCGGAGATGCTGGAGGCGGTGGAGGCCGACGTGCACCTCGTCGGCACGCTGCTCTCGCTCAACAAGGCGATGCCGGAGACCGCGAAGGAGACGGCACGGGCGGTCGTGCGCAAGGTCGTCGAGAACCTGGAGAAGCGGCTCGCCACCCGCACCCGGGCCACCCTCACCGGCGCCCTCGACCGCAGTGCCCGCGTCGACCGGCCGCGCCACCACGACATCGACTGGAACCGCACCATCGCGGCCAACCTCAAGCACTACCTGCCCGAGTACGGCACGGTCGTGCCCGAGCGGCTCATCGGTTACGGCCGCGCGGCCCGGTCGGTGAAGAAGGAAGTCGTCCTCTGCATCGACCAGTCGGGCTCGATGGCGGCGTCCGTCGTCTACGCGTCCGTGTTCGGGGCGGTGCTCGCGTCCATGCGGTCCATCGACACCCGGCTCGTCGCCTTCGACACGGCCGTCGTCGACCTCACCGATCAGCTCGACGACCCCGTCGACGTCCTCTTCGGCACCCAGCTCGGCGGGGGCACGGACATCAACCGGGCGCTCGCGTACTGCCAGTCGCAGATCACCCGGCCCATGGAGACCGTGGTCGTCCTGATCAGCGACCTGTACGAGGGAGGCATACGGAACGAGATGCTGAAGCGGGTCGCGGCGATGAAGGCGTCGGGGGTGCAGTTCGTGGCGCTGCTCGCGCTGTCGGACGAGGGGGCGCCGGCGTACGACCGCGAACACGCGGCCGCGCTGGCCGCGTTGGGAGCACCGGCGTTCGCCTGCACGCCCGACCTGTTTCCCGAGGTCATGGCGGCGGCGGTCGAGAAGCGGCCCCTCCCGATACCGGACACCGTGTGACGCCTGGCTGGAAAAGGGACATGACTACCCATCGGTAACGGGGGACTTGCGCTACCGAGGGCTGGGCATGCAAGGATCGATGCCCGTAGTGCCCGCGTCAACCGGCCGCGCCATTGTTCCCACTCGTCGAGACATGCCAGGCGTTACGTCGGGACATGCCACTAGTTCCGCCGCACGGGAGGACTCTCACCCCCTTGAGCTGGTCAGCAGCCCTGCCCGGTGCCGCTGTGCGCGTGTTGCGCACGGCGGCCGGACGGCGTGCGTTGCAACTGGCCGTGTTGGTGGGCGGATTGTTCGCACTCGGGTTCCTTTCCGGGGAGCAGGCGCACGCGGCCGACGGGACACCTTCGGTGACGTCGAGTGCGACGGCACCCTCTGTCCGGTCCGTTCCGGCCGACGGGCTACGGGCGTTGACGCAGGGCGTGACGAACGGTGTGGCGGATGCGGTCGAGCACGCGCTGCCGCAGGCCCCGGCCCGGACCGAGGCCGCGACCCCGCCCAGCCCTGGGCGCCCGGCCGCGTCGACCGCCCCCGCCAGGCACCTGACGGCACCGCACGCCCCGGTGCTCCACGAACCGGCAGCACAGGAACCGGCCCCGGACGACCAGGCGTCCGAGGCGCCCCAGCAGTCCCAGCGCTCCGCGACCCAGGACACCGAACCGCAAGGCTCCGCAACCCTTGACGCCGAACCTCGGGACTACGAACCCCAGGGTTCCCTGGCCCAGGTCACCCAGAACGTCGTCCGTTCCGTCACCGGTGGCGTCGTGAAGCCGGTCGGGGACCTCGTCGGCACCGTGACCCGGAGTCTCGACGAGGCGTTGGCGGCGGCGACGCCTCCGCTGTCCGACGTGCCGTTGCTGCCCGGTACCGGCAGCACCGTGCCTCTGCCCGGACTGCCTGGACTGCCTGGACTGCGCGGACTGTCCGAGGTGCCGGGGACACTGCTGCCCGCGCCGGTTACCGCGCTGCCCGCGTCGACACAGCCGGGCGGCGTACCGGCCGCCGCCGACAGCACCACCGGCACGAAGGGCCGTACGGCTCACGGCACGACGACCGCCGCGCACGAACCGGTCATCTCCCCTGCCGTCCCCGCACCGGGCGCGGCGGCGCAACTCCGTGGCCATCGCGCCGCGCCCCACGGCTACGCCCCGACCCAGCCCGCGCCCATCGGTGACCCGGACGGCGCGCTGGGCGGGCAGTCGGCGGTCGACAACGGCGGTTCGCGGCACATCGACGCCCACGCCGTCACCCTGAACGACCGGGCACCGCTGCGGCTCGTGCCCGGTGCAGCCGCGCGTGTCGACGCGCCCGGGACCCAGGACAGGCACCGGGACATCCCCGTCTTCCCCGGCTAGGACCCGGCAGCCCTCCTCCCGCCACAGACGGCACAGACCTGTCGCGCGGGGGCGGAACAGGTCTGCCCGCCCGTCCGGAACCCCCCTTTTTTCCTCGTTCTCCGGACGGTCAAGTCCCCCGAACTCGCTTCCGGCGCCCGGGAAGCCGCTCTCGGCCCCGGCGTCGTGGAACCCCGAAGGATCTGACGCACGCATGAACACGAACATCCGCCGTTCCATCGTGATAGCCGCCGGTGTCACCGGCGCGTGGGCGCTCGGCTCGGCCGTGGCCAGCGCCGACGAACTGCCCGCCTCCGCCGTCTCGGCGCCGGACGGGACCACCGACGTCACCGGCACCCTGACCGGCACGCTCGACGGGGTCGGCTCCGACCTGCAGGACACCGTTTCCGGCGTGACCGGCGCCGCGACCTCGACAGTGTCGGGCACGGTGGCCGACACCACCGGCGCGGACGCCGTCACGCACACCGTGGGCACCGCGGAGAAGGCCACGGGCGAGGTCCGCCAGTCCGCGTCGGCGGCCACCGTCGGCCAGGCCCGCCACTCCGTCGACGCCGAGGTGCCGAGGGCTTCGAAGATCCGCGGTGCCCAGGCCATCCAGGGTGCGAAGGCGGCCCGCACCGCCAAGGCCGGCACGGCGCGGGCCGCCCACCACGTCGCCGCACAGGCCACGTCCACCGTCGCCGACGTGACCTCGCCGCAGGACGAGATCGACTACCTCTTCGGCCCGCTCGCCTCCTTCGCTCCCGAGGTGGAGCAGGCGCTGGCCGCCGCCCAGACCAAGGTGCAGGCGACCCGGGCGGCCGCCCGCACCCAGGCCCAGGGCGTCGACGGCGCCGTCCGCACCGGCGTTCGGCAGACCGTCGCAGGCGCGGGCCGCACCGCGGCGGGCGTGACCGGGACCGCGCAGGGCACGGCCGGCCGGGCTACGACGGCGGCCGGCGCCGCGGTCTCCGGAGTACCGGGCCACGTCACCGGCACGGTGAACGGCGTGCACGGTCAGGTCACCGGCACGGTCGGCGGCGTCGAGCAGCGCGTCGTCGGCACCGTGCAGGCCGCGCCCGGCACCGTCACGCCGGTCGTGCAGGAGACCGCTGCCGCGGCGGTCCCGCCGGTGGCCGATGCCGCCGTGCACGGGGTGATCCCGGTCGCCGGTCAGGCGGTCGCGGGCGTGGCGCCGGTCGCGCAGCACGCGGTGGCCGGGGCCGTGCCCACCGTCACGGGTGCCGTCGCCGGAGTGGCGCCGGTGGCCACCGGCGCCGTGGCCGGGGCGACGCCCGTCGTCGGTCACACCGAGGACGCGGCGACCGGTCTGGCGTACGGGGTCGTCGACGACGTCCGGCCCGTCGTGGGCGCAGTCGTCGAAGGCGTCCAGCCGGTCGCCGGGGGCCTGGTCACCGGTGTCCACGGTGTGGCGGGCGGTGCGGTCGCGGACGTTCAGCCGGTGGTCGGCGGGGTCGTCGCGGGCGTGCCGCCGTACGCCGCCGGGCTGGTCGGGCAGGCCGCCCATGACACGGCCGACGCGGTGCTGCCGCCCGTCGCCGGTGCCGTCGTGCACGGGGCCGTGCCGGTTGCCGGGCAGGCCGTGGTGGACGCGGGCGCGCTCGGGTACGGCGTCGTGGGTGACGTCCGGCCCTTCACGGGCGGTGTCGTCGGCGTCGTACCGCCGCTCGCGTACGGGGTCGCCGGTCAGGCCGGCCCCTTCGCGCAGGGCGTCGTGGGCGAGGTGCCGCCGTTCGCCGACGGGGTCACCGGCTCCGTACAGCCCGTCGTGGACATGGTCACCGAGACCGTCCGTCCGGTCGTCGAGGGCGTCGGCACCGCCGCCACGACGCTGGCGTACGGCGTGACCGGCGGCGTCGCCCCGTTCGTGGGCGGTGTCGTGGGCGAGGCCCTTGCGTTCGCCGAGGGCGTCACCGGACAGGCCGTGCCCTTCGCGCAGGACCTGACCGGCACCGTCCGCGACACCGCAGGACCGCTGGCCGGGCACGCCGTCACCGGCGTCGAGGGTCTCACCGACTCGGCCGTCCCCGGCTACGGCAGCACGTACGGCGTCTGACCGGACCACCCCTGGAAACCGGCCGATCGCGATCCGTGACCGGTCTCGACGACTCCGCGGGGCCGAAGGGCCCGGACGGCCGAATGCCGTCGGCCCGTCCGGCCGACACCCCGCGGACGGGGCCGGTTGATCCCCATTGGGGTGGGGATCAGCCGGCCCGGGCCCTCATCGGGCCACCCCAGAGGCCTCACCGGGTCAACCCCAGCCCGGTGAGGCTTCGCACATCGCGGCACGCGGTGCCACCGATCCCGGCATCATGTGACAGGTATCACCGCTCAGGTGTGACCCGCGATTTAGGGGGCCCCCGGAAGCAGCGATAACCTGCGAGACGGACATGCCGCGCGCTCGGACACCGTGTGCGCCCCCCTTGTGACACACGCGGACGTCACGTTGCCCTTCGCGGCACGCCCACGCATCCAACGAACCGCGAGATCACTGATAGGGACGGAAGCGCGTGGACCTGTTCGAGTACCAGGCGAGGGACCTCTTCGCCAAGCACGATGTACCGGTGCTGGCCGGTGAAGTCATCGACACGCCTGAGGCGGCGCGCGAGATCACCGAGCGTCTGGGCGGCAAGTCCGTCGTCAAGGCGCAGGTGAAGGTCGGTGGTCGTGGCAAGGCCGGTGGCGTCAAGCTGGCCGCCTCCGCGGACGAGGCCGTCGCCCGTGCGACGGACATCCTCGGCATGGACATCAAGGGCCACACGGTCCACAAGGTCATGATCGCCGAGACCGCCCCGGAGATCGTCGAGGAGTACTACGTCTCCTTCCTCCTCGACCGTGCCAACCGCACCTTCCTCTCCATCGCGTCCGTCGAGGGCGGCATGGAGATCGAGGAGGTCGCGGCCACCCGTCCGGAGGCCGTCGCCAAGACCCCGATCGACGCGATCGACGGTGTGACCCCCGAGAAGGCCCGCGAGATCGTCGCGGCCGCCAAGTTCCCGGCCGACGTCGCCGACCAGGTCGCGAACGTCCTGGTCAAGCTGTGGGACACCTTCATCAAGGAGGACGCCCTCCTGGTCGAGGTCAACCCGCTGGCCAAGGTCGCCTCCGGTGACGTCATCGCCCTCGACGGCAAGGTGTCGCTGGACGACAACGCCGAGTTCCGGCACCCCGACTTCGAGGAGCTCCACGACAAGGCCGCGGCCAACCCGCTCGAGGCCGCCGCCAAGGAGAAGAACCTCAACTACGTCAAGCTCGACGGCGAGGTCGGCATCATCGGCAACGGCGCGGGTCTCGTCATGAGCACCCTGGACGTCGTCGCGTACGCCGGTGAGAACCACGGCGGCGTCAAGCCCGCCAACTTCCTGGACATCGGCGGTGGCGCCTCCGCCCAGGTCATGGCGAACGGCCTGGAGATCATCCTGGGCGACCCGGACGTGAAGTCCGTCTTCGTCAACGTCTTCGGCGGCATCACTGCCTGCGACGAGGTCGCCAACGGCATCGTGCAGGCCCTGAAGCTCCTCGAGGACAAGGGCGAGGAGGTCACCAAGCCGCTCGTCGTCCGTCTCGACGGAAACAACGCCGAGCTGGGCCGCAAGATCCTCTCCGACGCCAACCACCCGCTGGTGCAGCGCGTCGACACCATGGACGGCGCGGCCGCGAAGGCCGCCGAGCTGGCCGCCGCCAAGTAAGCACCGAGGACGAGGACATCAAGACACCATGGCTATCTGGCTCAACAAGGACAGCAAGGTCATCGTCCAGGGCATGACCGGCGCCACGGGCATGAAGCACACCAAGCTCATGCTGGGCGACGGCACGCACGTCGTCGGTGGCGTGAACCCGCGCAAGGCGGGTCAGACCGTGGACTTCGACGGCACCGAGGTACCCGTCTTCGGGACCGTCAAGGAGGCCGTCGAGAAGACCGGCGCCAACGTCTCCGTCATCTTCGTGCCGGAGAAGTTCACCAAGGACGCGGTCGTCGAGGCCATCGACGCCGAGATCCCGCTCGCCGTCGTCATCACCGAGGGCATCGCCGTGCACGACACGGCGTCCTTCTGGGCGTACGCCGGCAAGAAGGGCAACAAGACCCGCATCATCGGCCCGAACTGCCCCGGCATCATCACCCCGGGCCAGTCGAACGTCGGCATCATCCCGGGCGACATCACGAAGCCGGGCCGCATCGGCCTGGTCTCGAAGTCCGGCACGCTGACGTACCAGATGATGTACGAGCTGCGTGACATCGGCTTCTCGACCGCCGTCGGCATCGGTGGCGACCCGATCATCGGCACCACGCACATCGACGCCCTGGCCGCCTTCCAGGACGACCCCGACACCGAGCTGATCGTCATGATCGGTGAGATCGGCGGCGACGCCGAGGAGCGTGCCGCGGCCTTCATCAAGGAGAACGTGACCAAGCCGGTCGTCGGCTACGTCGCGGGCTTCACCGCCCCCGAGGGCAAGACCATGGGCCACGCCGGCGCCATCGTCTCCGGCTCGTCCGGCACCGCCCAGGCGAAGAAGGAGGCCCTCGAGGCCGCCGGCGTCAAGGTCGGCAAGACGCCGACCGAGACGGCCAAGCTGGCGCGGGAGATCCTCGCCGGCTGAAGCAGTACATGACGGAAGGGTCCGCACCCCGGCAACCGGGGTGCGGACCCTTCCGTATGTTCCCGTCCGCGTCTGCTCATCTGCCGAGCGGCAGTACCCGTTCCGGGCCGCGCCCCGTCTCCTGGGCCAGCTTCGCGCGCAGCATCTGCTCGGCGCTCGACAGCGGGCCGAGGGCGGCCTGGGGCGGCAGCCCGCGCACCGCCTGGGCCGGGGCGATCGGCGGCTCGTAGTAGGTGGGCGCGGTCCGCAGCGTGAAGGTGGTGGCGCCGATGATCGTGACCGTGAACGCGATCGCGGCCTGTGTCCAGAAGCGGATCTTGCGCTCCCCCTCCGTGCGTACCGGCTCCGGTCCGGCCGGCCGCAGGCGCTCAGTGGAGGCCAGTTCGGCCAGTCGCCGGTGCAGCGCGCTGGGGTCGGCCAGTTCCGGGAGGGACGCGGCGACCGCCTGGCGCGCGTGCGTGAGCCGGCTCGCCGCGGCCGGGGTGCTGGCCTCCGTCTCCGCCGCGGTCTCCGGCAGACCGAGCCCCACACCGTCGTACAGGACGAGCGTGCGCCGGTACGGCGGTGGGAGCCTGCGCAGTGTGTCCAGCAGCACCCGGTCGGCGGTGTCGGCGGGTGGTGGCTCGGGGTGCCGGTTGCGAGGGCGGAAGCGGTGCCAGGGGGAGAGGGCGCAGTCGTACGCCGCCGCCCGCACCCAGCCCGCCGGGTCCCGGTCGCGGGCCACCTCCGGCCAGTGCTGCCAGGCCAGTTGGAAGGCCCGTTCCACGGACTCGCGGGCCAGCTCGCAGCGCCCGGTGAGCAGGTACGTCTGCCGTACGAGGGCGGGCACGCAGAACGCGTACAGCGCGTCGAAGGCCTGAGCGGGTGTCACGGTGGACGGTACGGCGTCCTCGACGGCCGGTGGTGCCAGGAGCGGCTGGGGTGCCGTCGACTCCAGGGCCGTCTCCTTCGGCGCCCTTCGTGTTCCGATCGCGCCGTCGGCCGCGCTCGCCGCGAGTGCCAGTGAGGACAGCAGACGGGCGTACGCCTCCCGGTGCGGTCCGCCCGGAGAGATGCGGCCGGACTCCCACCCGCGCAGAATCTTGGGGCTCACGCCGAGCCGCTCCGCCACCTGAGCCTGCGTCAGCGACCCAACCTCGCGCAGGCGTCGGCGCTCCTTGGGCGCCGGAAGCGGGCTCTCAGGGCTCTGCGTCACAGCACCCACCCTTTCATACGAAAAGAACATAAACGTATATTGAGCGACACATCGGAGATTTGCCTGTTACGACCGGAAAGCGCGTGTCGTTGGGACCATGGCGGTCGTGATCCGGATGACCGCTCACCGACCGTCGCCGTCCCCTCTGATCCACCGGGCGCGGGACCGCTCGCCCGGGCTGGCCGCGAGCCTCGTGGGCGGCGCGGTCGCGGCCGGGCTGGGGCTCGGCTCGTTCGCCGTCCTCGTGATGACGCTGTGGATCAGCTCGCCGTATCCCGACAGCGGTCCGGGCGGGGCGCTGCACGTCGTCGCCGCGCTGTGGCTGCTGGCGCACGGGGTCGAACTGGTCCGCACCGACACGCTGTCCGGCGCCCCCGCGCCCGTCGGGCTCACGCCGTTGCTGCTGCTCGCGCTGCCGGTGTGGCTGCTGTACCGGGCCGCGCGGGACGCGGTGGACGCACCCGGGCACCCCGGGATCGCGGACGGGCCGCCGCCGGTGGCCGCGCGGACGGCCTGGACGGGCGTCGTCCTCGGCTACCTCGCCGTCGGCTGGTGTGCCGCGCTGTACGCGTCCGGCGGCGAACTGCGGCCCTCGTGGGGGTGGGTGACGGCGTGTCTGCCACTCGTCGCAGCGGCGGCGGCGGGTGCGGGGGTCTGGACGGCGTACGGCCGCCCGCGCGAGCCCCTGCTGAAAGCGTTGCCCCCACTGCCCTCGAGGCTGCGCCGACTGGCCGACCTACCGGACGCGCGGCCGGTGTTCGACACGGCCGTGCGGGGAGCCGGGGCGGGGATCGCGACGCTGGTCGGGGGCGGTGCGGCGCTGCTCGCGCTGTCACTGGTCTGGCACGGCGGAGCGGCGCGCGGCTCCTTCCTCCGGCTGACCGAGGGGGTGTCGGGACAGTTCGCCGTCCTGCTGCTGTGCGTCGCCCTGGTCCCGAACGCGGCGGTGTGGTCGGCGGCGTACGGCCTCGGTCCAGGCTTCGCCCTCGGCACCGGCCACGTCGTCCACCCGCTCGCCTCCGACCCCGCCCCGCTGCTCCCACCGTTCCCCCTGCTGGCGGCGGTGCCGGACGCGGGCAGCGGGGGACCGCTGAACTGGGCGGCAGCCGGGGTGGTTCCGGTGGCGGCCGGGGTGACGGTGGCCTGGTTCACCGTGGCACGGCAGGAGGCGACGCAGTGGAAGGCCGGACGGACGGCCGGGGTCGTCGGGCTCGCGGCGGTGGGCTGCGGCGCGGCATTCGCTGTGCTCGCGGCCCTGGCCGGCGGCCCACTCGGCGACGACGCCCTGGCCCGCTTCGGCCCGGTGTGGTGGCAGGCCGGGGGAGCGGCGGCGCTGTGGGTCGCGGGGGCGGGGGTGCCGGTGGCGCTGGGGGTACGGCTCTGGCGGGTGAGCAAAGCACGGGGCTGGCGGCTGAGGGGGCTGCGGCGGGCGGAGGGGACCGGGTGGGAGCCGGGGCCGGCCGGGAGATCGGGTTCGGGATCGGCCACGGAAGCGACAAGCGAATGGGGGCCGTCCCTGAAAACGGGGCCGGTTGCGGAATCGGCACCGGCCTCGAGGTCGGGGCAAGCCCCGAAGCCGACGCCCAAACACCGCCCGACCGCCCCGTCGAGCGCCGGGGCGTACGACCTCCTGCCCCTCGACGACGACCTCGAGCCGTACGATCTCCTCCCCCTCGACGACGACCCCGCACCACCGCTCTGGCACGGCAACACCTCCCGAGAGGCCCGCTGGGCAGCGCTCCGCCAGACGGCGGCGGACACCCCCGCCTCCTCGACCGACAAGACCGACTGAGCCACGCCCTCCGGCCCACACGCCGGCCCTGCTACGCACCTGCACACGCCGCCAGAATCGGCCCGCCCCGTACGGCCCTGCCCCGTCCCGCCCCCGTAAGCCCCGGCGTCAGCTGTTCGTGCCGAGGAAAACTCTCAGGTTCGGGGGCAGCAAGTGCTCACAGGACTGCTTGGCCTGGCTCGTCAAGGCGTCGTTCACGCACGTGTAGTAGTCGCGGTATGCCAGTCGCGCCGTGAAGAGGCCGGCCACCAGGGCCAGGGCCAGGGTCGCCGTGACCAGGCCGCTGATCGCCGCAGTGGTCTGCGGACGGCCCGTCTGCTGCGGGGCGGCCGGGGCGTCCGGGTCCGGTGTGCGAGGCTTCGTGCGCAGGGCGCTCACGCCCCAGTACAGGGCCAGCGCGCCCAGCAGCAGCGCCACGTAGGACCAGCCGAAGAGGGCGAAGAAGAAGGCCCACATGCCGCCCAGCAGGGCGTAGCGGGCGCGGCGCTGCGCGGGGTCCGTGGGATCCCAGCGCATGCCCGGGCCGGGGCCGTTCCCGCCGCCGGGGCCCTCGGGGCCGCCGCCCGGGCGCTCGCCGAAGCCGCCGGGGGAGCGGCCCGGCTGACGGTCGCTCCACTGACTGCCCCAGGGGGAGTGAGAGGAGGGGTCCGGCGGGCCGGAGGGGCTGTCCTCGCCGTTGTCCGGGCGGTGCCGGGGCCGCCACGGGCTGTCCGTGGCGCCCTCCGGGGGCGGGGCGAACGGGTTGTCGTCCTGCTGCGCACCACCCCGGCCGTCACCGCTCTGCCCGCCCGAGGGCGCGTCCGGCGGGGAGGCCGGCCGCTCCCGCAGCAGCAGGGCGCCACGCTCTCCTCCCTGCGCCGACTGCGGGGGGAACGTGAGAAGTCGCAGGCTGCGGTCCGGCATCAAGTGAGCGTCTTCCCCTAGGTGAATACGGTTGGCATGACCTGTGTGGCGTGAGCTGTCTCTGGGTGAACGCATCGTGCGGCCACCGCGTTCCCGAGCCCGCTCCCACTCAGACGCTACCTTCCGGCCACGCCCCCGTCCCGCGGGGGTTGTCCGGAGTGCCGGTATCGTTGCTGACGGTCGGCCGCTTCGTAGACTTCCCCGTATCCCGGGGCGCGAAGCACTCGTACGAACGTACAAACGGTGTGCGGGACCGGCCGCCGTGCACACGCTCCCCCGAGAAAGGGCCCCATCGTGGCCGCCAAGCCCGTGGCCAAGCGCCTCGTCGTGCTGGTCTCCGGATCAGGTACGAATCTGCAGGCACTCCTCGACGCCATCGCGAAGACCGGCGCCGAGGCGTACGGAGCCGAGATCGTGGCCGTCGGCGCGGACCGCGAGGGCATCGAAGGACTCGCCCGCGCCGAGCGCGCGGGGCTGCCCACCTTCGTCTGCAGGGTCAAGGACCACGAGTCCCGCGACGAGTGGGATGCCGCCCTGACCGAGGCCGTCTCCGCGTACGAGCCGGATCTCGTCGTGTCCGCCGGGTTCATGAAGATCGTGGGCAAGGAGTTCCTGGCCCGGTTCGGCGGTCGCTTCGTCAACACCCACCCCGCCCTGCTCCCCAGTTTTCCCGGGGCCCACGGCGTCCGGGACGCGCTCGCGTACGGAGCGAAGGTCACCGGCTGCACCGTCCACTTCGTCGACGACGGCGTCGACACCGGCCCGATCATCGCTCAGGGCGTGGTCGAGGTCCGGGACGAGGACGACGAGAGCGCTCTGCACGAGCGCATCAAGGAAGTCGAGCGAAGGCTGCTCGTCGAGGTCGTGGGGCGGATCGCCCGCAACGGCTATCGCATCGAGGGACGAAAGGTAGTAATCCTGTGACCGCCGAGAGCAACAAGCGGCCGATTCGCCGGGCGCTCGTCAGCGTCTACGACAAGACCGGGCTCGAGGAGCTCGCCCGTGGCCTGCACGAGGCGGGCGTCCAGCTCGTCTCCACCGGCTCCACCGCCTCCCGCATCGCCGCCGCCGGCGTCCCCGTCACCAAGGTCGAGGAGCTGACCGGCTTCCCCGAGTGCCTGGACGGCCGGGTCAAGACCCTGCACCCCAAGGTCCACGCGGGCATCCTCGCCGACCTGCGGCTGGACAGCCACCGCGCGCAGCTGGCCGAGCTGGGCGTCGAGCCGTTCGACCTCGTCGTCGTCAACCTCTACCCGTTCCGCGAGACCGTCGCCTCGGGCGCCTCGCCCGACGAGTGCGTCGAGCAGATCGACATCGGCGGCCCCTCGATGGTGCGTGCCGCCGCCAAGAACCACCCGTCCGTGGCCGTCGTCACCAGCCCCGAGCGGTACGCCGACGTCCTCACCGCGGTGAAGGACGGCGGCTTCGACCTCGCCACCCGCAAGCGGCTCGCCGCCGAGGCCTTCCAGCACACGGCCGCGTACGACGTGGCGGTGGCGAGCTGGTTCGCGTCCGAGTACGCGCCCGTCGACGCTGCGGCCGACAGCAGCTCCGCCGCGGGGCAGTTCCCCGACTTCCTGGGTGCCACCTGGGAGCGCGAGAACACCCTGCGCTACGGCGAGAACCCGCACCAGCCCGCCGCGCTCTATGTCGACGGCACCGGCGGCGGTCTCGCCAAGGCCGAGCAGCTGCACGGCAAGGAGATGTCGTACAACAACTACACCGACACGGACGCCGCCCGCCGTGCCGCGTACGACCACGACGAGCCCTGCGTCGCGATCATCAAGCACGCCAACCCGTGCGGCATCGCGATCGGCGCGGACGTCGCCGAGGCGCACCGCAAGGCACACGCCTGCGACCCGCTGTCCGCGTTCGGCGGTGTCATCGCCGTGAACCGGCCGGTCAGCAAGGAGATGGCCGAGCAGGTCGCGGAGATCTTCACCGAGGTCATCGTCGCGCCCGACTACGAGGACGGCGCGCTCGAGGCCCTCGCCAAGAAGAAGAACATCCGCGTGCTGAAGGCTCCGGGTGCCCCGAGCAACCCCGTCGAGGTCAAGGCCGTCGACGGCGGTGTGCTGCTCCAGGTCACCGACCGGCTGCAGGCCGACGGCGACGCCCCGGCCAACTGGACGCTGGCGACCGGCGAGGCACTGAGCGAGGCGGAGCTGGCCGAGCTGGCGTTCGCCTGGAAGGCGTGCCGCGCCGTGAAGTCCAACGCGATCCTGCTCGCCAAGGACGGCGCCTCGGTCGGCGTCGGTATGGGCCAGGTCAACCGCGTCGACTCCGCGAAGCTGGCCGTCGAGCGGGCGGGCGCCGAGCGCGCCCAGGGCTCGTACGCCGCCTCGGACGCCTTCTTCCCGTTCCCGGACGGCCTGGAGATCCTCACCGCGGCCGGCGTCAAGGCCGTGGTCCAGCCGGGCGGTTCGGTCCGTGACGAACTGGTCGTGGAGGCCGCGAAGAAGGCGGGCGTGACGATGTACTTCACGGGGACGCGCCACTTCTTCCACTGATCGCCGGCATCGGACGACGAGAGCGCCGGGTCCCCGCACGGGGCCCGGCGCTCGGTGGTTGTGTGCCGTGTGCTGCCGCGCTCAGCGGGTGGGCAGGGCCGCCACGGTGGCCGCGGGCACGTTCGACGGGTACCTGGGAAGTCTCAGGGTCACTTCTTTCCCGGGGACGTGTACTCCTTGAGCCAGTGGGCGACGCGGTCGGCGTAGTCGCGGTACTTCGGGGGAACTCCGGCCGCGTCGTTCACCTTCCGGAACGACGTCCGGTAGGCGGCGGCCGGCAGGACGCTGCGGTCGCCCGGCAGGCCGGGCTTCAGGCGCGGTTCGATGAAGCAGCGGTAGCGGGCCATGGCCGGGATGGACTGCGCGGGGGCAGCGGAGGCCGCGGAGTCTCCTGCGCCTGTTCGCCGTCCGCCCGGATCCACCAGCGCAGGATGCTCGGTGTCCAACGGGCGATGCCGTACTCGTCCTTGGCGGGGTCGGCGAGGTTCGCGTCGAAGTCGCTCTCCGCCTTCAGCATCGCGGCGACGAGCGCCGGACCGGCCTCCGGCCGGAGACAGTCGTGGGCCGAGTCGACGATCAGGCGGCGGTACTGGACCGGGATGCCCTTGTCCGCACGGAGTTCGGCGGCGCCACAGGCGGCCGGGGAGTTGTCGTCCTTCGTGTCCCGGCCCGCCCGGGTCGTGATGCCGTACCCCAGGGCGGCCACGGCCACGGTGGCGGTCGCCGGGCGCTCGCCGGGGGGCGAGGCGGATCCGGGTGCGGTGGCGGTCGTCCTCCGTGGTCGGCGGAGGTACCACGATGATGCTGTACAACTGCGTCTCCCCGTGCCTGACGGCTACCCGGTCAGGCTAGGGGGACACACCGGGGCCGTGTCCCCCCTCGGACGGGTGAGACACGGCCCCGCGCTGTGCATGGCGTGAAGACGCCTTTCGACTCCGGTCAGTTGGAGACGATGACTCCGGTCAGTTGGAGCGGATCACGATCGACGAGCAGACCTTGTCGGCGAACGTCTGCTTCTTGGCGTCCCACGCGGGCCACAGCCAGCCGATGTAGCAGGCCAGGCTGTCCAGGAAGTGCGCGATACGGCGGACGAAGGCCATGCCCACGCCGAGCGGCTGCCCGGTGGCCTCCTTCACCAGCCGGATGCCGACGGCCTTCTTGCCGATGGTCTGGCCGGTGCGGCCCTCCATGATCAGCTGCCAGATCGCCAGGCCGACGACGACGAGGTAGCCGACGATCGCCAGTGCCGGCACATCCTGGGCTGCGCCGATCGCGACCAGGATGTAGGGGACGCAGAACACGAGGAAGTCCACCAGCGTGCCCAGGAAGCGCCAGCCCCAGTTCGCGTACGGCGGCTGGGCGCCGTAGCCCTGCTGGTAGCCCTGGGGCGGGTAGCCGTACCCCTGCGGCGGGACGCCACCCTGCGGCGGAACTCCCGGGGCCTGCGGGTAGCCGTAGCCCGGCTGGCCGGGCTGTTGCGGGTAGCCGTACCCCTGCTGGGGGTTCTGCGGCTGGCCGTACGGATTCTGGGGCGAGCCGAAACTCATGTCTGGTTTTCCTCCGTTGCGCTGCGGGGACGACGCGGGATGCGCGGAGGAACGTCAAGAATCGAGCGGTTTGCCCCCCACCACTGACCGCGATACTGCGCCGTTCATCGTCGTAGGTCGGGCAAGACCTTGTCCAGCCGCATTCCAGAGGTGTTGTGCAAGTGCAACATCGTCGATCATGAGTGAACACGGGGCAAAGGGAACGGGCGGCCCCGGATTGGAACCGGGGGGCGGTCATCCGCGAGGATGGGGGGTATGACCGCCCAGATTCTCGATGGCAAGGCCACCGCAGCCGCGATCAAGTCCGATCTGACCGCCCGCGTGGCGGCGCTGAAGGAGAAGGGCGTCACGCCCGGCCTCGGCACGATCCTGGTCGGGGACGACCCCGGCAGCCACAAGTACGTCGCGGGCAAGCACCGCGACAGCAAGGAGATCGGCATCGTCTCCATCCAGCGCGAGCTGCCGGCGACGGCGACGCAGGAGGAGATCGAGGCGGTCGTCCGCGAACTGAACGAGGACCCGGCCTGCACCGGCTACATCGTGCAGCTGCCGCTGCCCAGGGGCATCGACGAGAACCGCGTCCTCGAACTGATGGACCCCGCCAAGGACGCCGACGGCCTGCACCCGATGAACCTCGGCCGCCTCGTCCTGAACGAGCCGGCCCCGCTGCCCTGCACCCCCAACGGCATCCTGACCCTGCTGCGTCGCCACGGCGTGGAGATCAAGGGCGCCGAGGTCGTGGTCGTGGGCCGCGGCGTGACCATCGGCCGTCCGATGCCGCTGCTGCTCACCCGGCGCAGCGAGAACGCCACCGTGACCCAGTGCCACACCGGCACCCGCGACCTGTCGGCCCACCTCAGGCGCGCCGACATCATCATCGCGGCCGCGGGTTCCGCTCATCTGATCCGGCCCGAGGACGTCAAGCCCGGCGCCGCCGTTCTGGACGTGGGCGTCTCCCGCAACGCCGAGGGCAAGATCGTCGGCGACGTCCACCCCGACGTCGCCGAGGTGGCCGGGTGGATCTCCCCGAACCCGGGCGGCGTGGGCCCGATGACCCGCGCGCTTCTGCTCGTCAACGTGGTCGAGGCGGCGGAGCGCAGTGCCGGCTGAGGACACGACCCACACGAACGCGGAGCCGACCGCGCAGGCGAATGGTGAGCGGTCCGCCCACGACGCCACGTTCGCGTCCGACGACGCCGGACGCGCGGACCGGGCAACGCGCCGCTTCCCCCGCCTCACCGAGGACACGGCGCGCCCCGAGGGCGGCGGCCGGGCCGCGCGGGGCGACGCCCCGGCGCCCGCCCGGCAGTGGCCGATGCTCGTCGTCCTGTCGGCGGTCGCCCTCGGCCTGCTGCTGACCGCGCTCGACGTGTTCCGGTTCGGGATGCTGCTGATCGGCGCCGCGCTGCTGGCCGGTGCCGTCATGCGCTGGACACTGCCCAGCGTCGGCATGCTCGCCGTGCGCTCCCGGTTCACCGACATCGCGACGTACGGCGTGCTGGGCCTGGCCATCGTGCTGCTCGCGATGATGGCCCAGCCCAGGCCGTGGATCGAGGTCCCGTTCATCAAGGACGGGCTGCACTTCACGCTGAACCAGTAGCGCCCAGGACGACGGCGGCCCGTCCCCTCCCCCGAGCAAGGACGGACCGCCGCCGCACCTCCACCCTTGCTTGCCGTGAACGGTGTGTTCAACGCCTGTCCGTGTGCTGTGGCACGGAAGTGACCGTTCCGCCACCGTGTCCGGTCCCTGCCACAGACCGGCGTACCCGCACCTCCCCGAGCCGGCCGGGCTGGGGCCGACGGGTGCCCCGAAACCCGCTGTGACGTGCGAGGCAGCGGCTTCGTATGCACTGTGGCGATGCCTTGACAGCTTCGCGGACATGCCAGGAAGAACCCGCACGAACGGGCTGACGTGTCCGATCGGGACGGCCCGGTGGACCGTACGGCGGTCGGCGTGCGACGGTGCATGACCACGGGCGCTTTGCTCCCGTGCGCCCCCGCCCACGGAACCGTGCCCCACAGCGGGCGCATCCCCGTGGGTAGCCAGAACGGGGACTGGCGGAGGGGGCGGCGCGCGCGGAGGACACGGGAAGGCGCGGCGAAGGAAACAGCACCGACCGGGGGAAAGAGGGGGGAACGATGCCTCGATGGAAAGCCTTGCCGGATGAACTCGATCCGCAGGTCGGGGAGTTCACCAGCCAGCTGAGGCGGCTCGTGGACCGCAGCGGGCTGAGCATGGCGGCACTGGCCGACCGCACGGGCTACAGCAAGACGTCCTGGGAGCGTTACCTGGGCGGCCGGCTCCTGGCGCCCAAGGGCGCGATCGTCGCTCTCGCCGAGGTCACCGGCACCAATCCGATCCATCTGACCACGATGTGGGAGCTCGCCGAACGCGCCTGGAGCCGTTCGGAGATGCGCCATGACATGACCATGGAGGCGATCCGGATCTCCCAGGCGCGGGCCGCGCTCGGGGAGTTCGGCGGACCTCCGGCGGGCCCGGGCGGCGGTACGGCCGTCCGTAAGGGCGGCAACGCCGCTGCGACACCGGGGATCGCGGGCCCGGCGGGCGTGTCCCCCACGATCCCGCCGCAGCCGACGGGGGCGGACGTGGACGCGCGGGACAGCGCGGCGCGCGCCTCGGGCACCGGCAGCAACTCGTGGGGCGTGGCCGGGCAACAGGGGCCGTCGTCGGCGGGAGGCCGCTCGGCGGGAACCCCCGCGCCGTCGTCGCCCGCTACGGGCGGTGGCCCCGAGTGGAGTCCGACGGCGGCTCCGAACCCGTACGGCGAAGCACCGGCAGGTCCTGGTCAGCAGTCCGGTGCCCCCCGGTCGGGCGGCAAGCGGCGCCTGACGATGTTCCTCGCGGGTGTCGTCGGTGTGCTCGTCATCATCGGCGGCGTCTACTGCTTCACCGGTGACGGCGGCGACAAGAAGAACGAGGGTACGGCGACCAGGTCGCCCTCCCCGTCCGCCAGCACCGATCCGAGTCTGCCCGCCGGGGTCAAGTGCGCCGGCGCCGGCTGCACCGGCAAGGACGCCGAGGCCATGGGGTGCAGCGGCGACCTGGTGACCACCGCCAAGGCCGCCACCGTCGGCACGACCAGCGTCGAGGTCCGCTACAGCAAGACCTGCGGCACGGCGTGGGGGCGTATCACCGGTGCCGCGCAGGGCGACGAGGTCCGGGTCACCGCCGGCGGCAGCAGCAGGACCGGTGACATCACCGCCGCCGGGGACACCATCGCGTACACGCCGATGGTGGCGGTGAAGGACGCGGCCGAGGCGAAGGCGTGCGCGGTGCTGGCCTCGGGCCGGACGGGGTGCACGAACTAGGCCCGGAGGGCGACCGACTCGTACCGAAAAAAAATACCGGCCCGCACGCATGGCCGCCGCGTTCGGGGGCACGCGAACCGTACCCCCACGGGAGTCCGGTTTCGGTGCCCCCGAGCGGCGGCCGCCCCGTTTCTCCTCTCCCGGACGGGCGGCCGCCCCTGTTCCGGTGGCCTGTGGGGTGGGCCACACGGACCCGGACGTCCCTGGTCCCGGATGCGCGATAGCCTGACCGCTGGATCTCTCTTGACGCCAAGAGATCGATCGACCTATCCGTGATCGATCATCGCGGCGGGCACCGGTCACAGGCCGGAGCGGGGGATCCCGTACCCCCGGGGCAGCGACGCCCCACCGCCAGCTGTCATACGGAGAACGCCATGACCCGCACTCCCGTGAACGTCACCGTCACCGGCGCGGCCGGCCAGATCGGTTACGCCCTGCTCTTCCGCATCGCCTCCGGCCAGCTGCTCGGCGCGGACGTGCCGGTCAAGCTGCGCCTCCTGGAGATCACCCCGGCACTGAAGGCCGCCGAAGGCACGGCCATGGAGCTGGACGACTGCGCGTTCCCGCTGCTGCAGGGCATCGACATCACGGACGACCCGAACGTGGCCTTCGACGGCGCCAACGTCGGCCTCCTCGTGGGCGCCCGCCCGCGCACCAAGGGCATGGAGCGCGGCGACCTCCTCGAGGCCAACGGCGGCATCTTCAAGCCGCAGGGCAAGGCCATCAACGACCACGCCGCGGACGACATCAAGGTCCTCGTCGTCGGCAACCCGGCCAACACTAACGCGCTGATCGCCCAGGCCGCCGCGCCGGACGTACCGGCCGAGCGCTTCACCGCGATGACCCGCCTCGACCACAACCGCGCGCTGACCCAGCTCGCGAAGAAGACGGGCTCGACGGTCGCCGACATCAAGCGCCTGACCATCTGGGGCAACCACTCGGCCACCCAGTACCCGGACATCTTCCACGCCACGGTCGCCGGCAAGAACGCGGCCGAGGTCGTGGGCGACGAGAAGTGGCTCGCCGAGGACTTCATCCCGACCGTCGCCAAGCGCGGCGCCGCGATCATCGAGGCCCGCGGCGCGTCGTCGGCCGCCTCCGCCGCCAACGCCGCCATCGACCACATCCACACCTGGGTCAACGGGACCGCCGAGGGCAACTGGACCTCCATGGGCATCCCGTCGGACGGCTCCTACGGCGTCCCGGAGGGCCTGATCTCCTCCTTCCCGGTCACCACCAAGGACGGCCAGTACGAGATCGTCCAGGGCCTGGACATCAACGAGTTCTCCCGCGCCCGCATCGACGCGTCGGTGAAGGAGCTGGAGGAGGAGCGCGAGGCGGTCCGCGGCCTCGGCCTCATCTGATCCAGCCGGATCACGGCCTCGCCCGGCCCTGTCGGGTCTCTGCCTCGTCCGGTCACCTCGGGTCACGGCCGCGCCTGATCCGCTCGGGTCTCCGTCTCGTCGACGGTTCTGTCACGAGCCCGCACGGGCCCTGTTCCGGTTTCCACCGGAACAGGGCCCGCGCCCGTTTTCGCCGCTACCGTCAAAAGCGGTACACAGCTGGGTGATTCGGGGGGTTCGCGGTGAACGCATGGGACGACACCGGCCGTGAGGGTCACAGCTCGGGTCCCGAGCACGAGCCGAGCGAGGAGAGGGGCTGCGCGGCCTGGTCCACGGACGAGCCGGACTCCCCGCCGCCCTGGGCCTCGGCCACCACCCGGACGACTCGCAACCCGTGGACACCAGCGGGCAGCACACCACCGCCTCGGAACGGGGCCTCCGGCCCGCCCGCCCCGATACCGCCTCCCCGTCCCACCCCGCCGTCGCCCTCGTACGCCCCGCCCCCGGCCTCCCGCACCGCTCCCGCCCGCGTCCTCGCCCTGTTCGTCGCCGTGGTGGTCATCGGTGCTGGCTCCGGGTTCGGGGTCTGGTTCCTGATCCGGGACCACGCCGCCGGCACCGGTGGTGGAGCCGGTCCGTCGGTGAGCGTGAGCGCCGCCGCCTCCGCGTCGGGGACCTCGGTGTCCGCCTCCCCGGACGGCTCGGCCGCCGCGGGCTATCGCACCACCGTGGACCCCGTCGGCTACACGCTCGACGTGCCCGAGGGCTGGACCCGCAGGCAGAAGCAGGGCGAGAAGGCGGCGGTGGTCTTCTACGACTCCCCGTCCGACGGCAGACAGCTGCAGATCTTCGCGCTCGCCGAGGCCACCTCCACCGAGTCCCTGGACCTGGCCGCGAACGACCCCGGTTACGGCTACTCCCGCGAGCCCGGCTACCAGGTCCTCGACCGTGCCTCGGGCGACGCCTGGGCCGAGCTGACGTACCGCTACGACGACGTGGACAAGGGCGCCCGCCGGGTCGTCGACCACCGCTTCCGCGCGGCCGACGGCACGCTCTACGCGATCCGCTCCAGCGGCCCCGAGAGCCTGCCGTCCGACCTGGTCCGCGCACCGCTCACGACAGCGGTCGCCTCTTTCTGCCCGGCGGGCGCGCGGTGCGGGTGACCGTCACTCCGGGCCGGGCTCGGGCAGCGGCCCCAGCCGCTTCTCGAACCAGTGGTGGGCGTAGACGTGGTCGACGTACGCCGGGATCTCCGTGTACCCGCACGCCCGGTACATCGCCTGCGCCTCGGTGAGGGTGCGGTGCGTGTCGAGGCGTACGACGTCCAGAGCGCGCTCCCGGGCCGCTCGCTCCAGTCCGTCCAGCAGCCGCCGGGCGAGTCCCAGGCGGCGCGCGTCCGGGTGCACCCACACATGCCGGATCTCGCCCGTGCCCGTCTCCAGCCGCCGCAGCGCCCCGCAGCCCACCGGCCGGCCCTCCTCGTACGCGACCAGGAACGCCCCCGCCTCCCCGGTCACCTCCTCGGGTCCCACCAGGTCCGACTTGTCGAAGCCCTCGGGGAAGCGTGTGTCGATGTCGGCGGCGTAGGCGTCCAGACAGGCCCGGGCATCGGCCGAGGCGCCGTCGACGACCTCCACGGCGATGCCCGCCAGCCGCAGCAGGCGCCGGGCGGTGGCCAGGGCGCCGGTCAGCTCGGCGCGCTGGCCGGGGGTGAGGCCGTCGAGCAGGCCGGACACGAGGGCGTCGGCGCGCCGGTTCTGCTCCTGGACCTCCAGGCGCCCGGCCGGGGTCAGCTCGACGATCCGCAGCCGGCTGTCGTGCGGCGGGACCCCGACCCGCACCATGCCCTGCGCCTCCAGCGCCCGCGCCATCCGGCTCAGATAGCCGGCGTCCAGGCCGAGCCGTGAGCGCAGCTCGCGCAGGGAGACCCCGTCCCCGATCTCGAACAGCAGCCGGGCCTCGCCGAGCGGGCGGTCCTGGCCGAGGTAGTGGTCGTCGAGGGCGCCGATACGGCGCGTGAAGTAGCGGTTGAAGTGACGGAAGGCCGTCACGTGGTCCGTCGACACTGGCTTCATGTCTATTTGACTTTAGTCAAAGAATCTCGGGGCGGTCCATGTGGTTTCGGCTTTCCCTCCCGTCACAGTATGGTGATGGCCCGTCACTTCCCAGTCTGACAAGGGCTCTCACACGCATCGGGGGATCGGCGTGAGCACCGCGCACGTGCCGCAGCAACCGCAGCCCACGACGCCCACGGGGGCGCCCCCGGAACCGCCGATCCCGCCGCATGCCAGTGAGGCGACCCGGCTGCTGTGCGCGGGCACGTATCTGGATCCCGGCTACCGTGACCGGGTCATCGAGGAGCTCCACCTCAACGAGCAGCGGATCGTGGCGCCCTCGCTCGGCTTCGACGCCGCCCGTGTCCTCGCCCACGCCCTGCGCGCCCGACGGCAGGAGCTGCTGTGGGCCGGGGCGGTCCTCGGCCTGTGGGTGGTGGGACTGCCGCTGAGCGGAGGCCTGCTGGCCCTGCTGCTGTGGCCCAGCGTGACGCTCGCGCTCGCGCCCTGGATCCGTGGCCGTGCCGCTCAGCCGCCCCTGTACCGCCTGATCCCCGCCTTCCTGGTCCGGTGGTGGGGACGCCTGTCCTTCGCGGCGCTGCTGATCTTCACCGTCGTCGCCGCGTTCAGCGGGGGCTCCGGCGACGACTCCTCGTCCCGTTCCTACGACCCCTACTACGGCGACTACCCCAACGCTTCGGACCTCACCGACCTCCTGACCCCGAGCCTGAAGACGTGGCAGGCCTGGGCCGTGCTCGTCGTGCTCGTGCTCATCGGGCTGTGCCTGCACGCCCAGCGCACCCGGTTCAGCCGGGCGCTCGCCGCCGAACTCTCCCCGCAGCGCTTCCCGGACGCGGTCGGCGACCCCGCCGAGCAGGCGGAGAACCCGCAATTCCAGCGGCTGAAGCAGCGCATCCGGCTCGAACAGCACGCACCGCTGATCCTCTACAACGAGGCGCGTCCGTTCTGCGGGGCCGGAGCGGCGTACGACACCTGGGTGCTCGCCGTCGAGCTGCGGCCCGACGAGAGCGGGCGGCGGCAGCCGCTCAGCAATCGCACCGTCCTCGAGAAGATCCGCCCGTTGCTCGAACAGCTGCGGATCCCCGCCGAGTTCGCGGGTCCCGGCGTGCGGGACCGGCTGCGTCGGCTGGAGATCGACGAGTGCGTGTTCCTGCCCGCCGAGGGTCTGCTCCGCCGGGACCAGGCGCCGTACACCGCGCAGGCCTTCGAGGAACACCGGGCGCGGGCCGTCGAGGAGGGCGCCGAGAAGCGGCGGCACTTCCTGCGCATCCGTGTCGGAGGGTGGGAGGAGGAGCTGGTCGTCACCGTCTTCGTGCGCATCCACACCCAGGGCCGGATGCTGATGCTGGAGGTGGCGCCGCATGTGCTGACACCCGTGCGCGAGGACTTCAAGGACGCCGACCGCAGCGCCCACCGGTTCCGCCACAACAACAGACTCGGCAAGGCCGCCACGGCAGCCGTCCTGGTGCCCGGCTCCCTGGGCCGCTCGCTGGCCCAGCTCTTCAGGGGGCTGGTGTACGTGTGGCGGCTGCTGACCGGCGGCCACGCCGGCGCGCTGCCCGACGGTCCCGCCGTGTCGGTGCGCGAACTTGGCTCGGCGCCCGCCGGATCGCTCTTCCAGGAGATGGACGTGGTCCGCTACCTCAGGAGCGTGCAGGACCGTGTGGCGAACGGGGTGCGGTCGGCGCTGGCCGACTCGGGCTACGAGACCGGCGAGTTCGTCCAGAAGATCGTGAACATCAGCAGCGACGTGCACATCGGCCGCGTCGAGGGCAGCACCTTCGCCGTCGGCAGCCACGCCTCCGCCGCCTCCGTCACGGACGGCACCGCGCCGCAGAAGGGAACCGACAGCCATGGCAAGTGACGAGCCCCGCGTCAGCTTCGGAGACGTCTCGGACAGCACCTTCGCCGTCGGCAGCCACGCGCACGCCGAGAGCCACCACACGTACGGCGCGGACGGCCGGCGCGACGAGGCCGCGGAGGAACTGCTCAGGGCGGTGCGTGAACTGCGGGCGGATCTGGAGCGGGTGCGCCCCACTGAGCAGACGGGCGCGTTGGACGCGGCCCTCGCCGAGGCCGAGGACGAGATCACCCGCACCGGACAGGCAGGCCCGACGCGCCGGGAGCGCCTGCGTGAGCTGCTCACCGACTCCCAGTCCCTGCTGAACGTCCTCGCCTCGGCGGGTGCGGTGGCGGGCCTGCTCGGAATGTGAGAGGACCGCGATGACTGGGGGACAGCGGCACTGGAACGAGGACGCCCAGCGCTGGGAGGACGGCGCCGAGCCCCGTCGCCGGGCCGCGCCGACGCAACCGCCCCCAGCACGCCCGGACTTCACGCCGGGAGCGGTGGACGTGAAGGGCGCCGACGGTGACGTCGCCCGGCACGGCCCGGCTGCCGGGAGCACGGTGGCTGATGGGGGCACCGTGGCCGGCCGAAGCACCGGGACCGTGGCCGACGGGGGCGCGGCCGGTGTCTGGCCGCCGTCCGAGCCGCTCGTCGGCGGTCCCGGCGGGCCGTCCCTGGGCGAATGGCCCGACGGCGCCGGCGGTCCGGTATCAGGCGGGTGGCCCGGTGTCTGGCCGCCCGTCGGTCAGCCGCCGGCGAGCGTCCCGCGCGGCGGGCTGAACCGGCGGCTCGTGTGGTCGGTCCTCGTCGGCGCCGCGGTCGCCGGGGTGGCAGTGAGCCTGGTGCTGACCCTGGTCGTCGGCAAGGGGGACGACATGCCGGACAACCGGCCCGGCGCGGCGAGCGCCTCCGAGTCACCGTCGCCCTCGCAGCAGCCGACCGAGTCGCCCACCGATACGGCCTCACCCTCCGCGTCGACCCCCGAACTCCCCGCCGGGTACGCGTCGTACGACGACGAGGAGGGCTTCCGGATCGCGTTCCCCGAGGGCTGGAAACGCAGCGCGTTCGACTCCTCGTACGGCATCGCCGTGGTCAACTACCGCAGCCCGGACAAGGAGCACCGGCTCCAGGTGTACCGGGTGTCGGAGGGGTCCCCCGACGCGTCCTTCGAGCTGTACCTGTCCGACCGGACGGGCAAGCCGGCCGGTTTCCGCAAGCTCGCCCTGCAGAACCTCGACGACGGCGGGTTCACCGGCTCCCGGCTGGAGTACCTGGCCGGCACTCTCAAGGGCGAGCCCGACGTGGGCACCTGGCACGTCTACGACGAGCGCTTCGTCGCAGCCGACGGCGGCATCTACGCCATCGCCGCGTACGGCCCCGACTCCGACGGCCGCGACGACGAACTCGAACTCCTCACCACGGCGCTGAACTGGTTCTGCCCGCCGTCCACGACCTGCGACGCGGATCCGGCACTGGACTGACGTCCCCGCGCCTCCGTTCCGCCGCGTGCACGTTCCGTGATGCGCGTCGCTCTCCATCCCTCTGTTTCGCCCTATATATCCGTATGGGCAGTGGCGTGGCGCACTTTCGGCCGCTGATCGCGCATGCAATACGGCGCCGGGGGCAGGCGGTGACGGTCCCCGAGGGTGACACATATGTGACATAGGGGCACCGAACAGGAACGGAAGGCAATACCGATCATGGCGGACAGAGCGGAACGACCGGCGACGGCGACGATCCACGCGGGAGGCGAGTGGCTGGAAGCCGTCTCCGGCGCGACCCGCGAGATCCTCGACCCCGCGGATGCCCTGCCGTTCGCCGTGGTGGCGGAGGGTGACGAGAAGGACGCGGAACTGGCGGTGGCCGCCGCCCGCCGCGCCTTCGACACCGGGGACTGGCCCCGCACTCCGGTCGCGGAGCGTGCCGCCCTGCTGCGCCGGGTCGCCGACCTGCTCGTCCGCGACCGCGAGACGCTCGGCCTGCTGGAGAGCCGTGACGCCGGCAAGACCCTCGAAGAGGGCCGCGTCGACATCGACTGCGTCGCCGACGCCTTCCGCTACTTCGCCGATCTCGTCGCCGCCGAGGCTCCCGGCCGGGTAGTCGACGCGGGCTCGCCCGACATCCACAGCGTCGTCGTACACGAACCGGTCGGCGTCTGTGCGCTGATCACTCCCTGGAACTACCCGCTCCTGCAAGCCAGTTGGAAGATCGCCCCCGCGCTCGCCGCCGGCAACACCTTCGTGATCAAGCCGAGTGAGATCACCCCGCTGACGACGATCGCGCTCATCGAGCTGCTCGCCGAGGCCGGGCTGCCCGACGGCGTCGCGGGCATCGTCACCGGCCCCGGCCACACCGTCGGCGCCCGGCTCGCCGAGCACCCCGACGTCGACCTGGTCTCCTTCACCGGCGGCCTGGTCAGCGGCACCAAGGTCGCCCAGGCCGCGGCCCCGAGCGTCAAGAAGGTCGCCCTCGAACTCGGCGGCAAGAACCCCAACGTCGTCTTCGCCGACGCCTGCGCCACCGACGAGGGCTTCGACACCGCCGTCGACCAGGCCCTCAACGGCGCCTTCAGCCACAGCGGCCAGGTCTGCTCCGCGGGCGCCCGGCTCATCGTCGAGGAGCCGCTGCGCGAGCGCTTCGTCGCCGAACTCGCCCGCCGCGCAGGCCGGATCCGCCTCGGCCGCGGCACAGAGCAGGGCGTGGAGTGCGGCCCGCTCGTCTCCGAGCAGCAGCGCGCCAAGGTCGAGTCGTACGTCGCCTCCGCCCTCGCGGAGGGTGCAGTGCTGCGCTCCGGCGGCCGCCGCCCCGAACCGTCGCCGCAGCGGCCCGAGGGCGGCTACTTCTACGAGCCGACCGTCCTCGACCAGTGCCACCGCGGGATGAAGGTCGTCCGGGAGGAGGTCTTCGGACCGGTCCTCACCGTCGAGACCTTCCGCACCGAGGACGAGGCCGTGTTCCTCGCCAACGACACCGAGTACGGCCTCGCCGGCGCCGTCTGGACCGCCGACCCGGGCCGCGCCCGCCGCGTTGCCGGACGGCTGCGCCACGGCACCGTGTGGATCAACGACTTCCACCCCTATCTGCCGCAGGCGGAGTGGGGCGGCTTCGGCAAGAGCGGCGTGGGCCGCGAACTCGGCCCCGCCGGGCTCGCCGAGTACCGCGAGACCAAGCACGTCTACCAGAACCTGGCCCCCAAGCCGGTCCGCTGGTTCGCGGGCTGACCCCACCTCCTCTTCCCGACCGACTTCCTGGAGCAACACCCCCATGTCCCACACCCCCCACGTCTACGACTACGTCGTCATCGGCGGTGGCACCGCGGGCTCCGTCATCGCCTCCCGCCTGACCGAGAACCCCGACGTCACCGTCGCCGTCATCGAGGGCGGCCCCAGCGACGTCGGCCGCGACGACGTCCTCACCCTGCGCCGCTGGATGGGCCTGCTCGGCGGCGACCTGGACTACGACTACCCGACCACCGAACAGCCCCGCGGCAACTCGCACATCCGGCACAGCCGTGCCCGCGTCCTGGGCGGCTGCTCCTCCCACAACACCCTGATCGCCTTCAAGCCGCTGCCGTCCGACTGGGACGAGTGGGAGGCGGCCGGCGCCCAGGGCTGGGGCGCGGTGCCGATGGAGGCGTACTACGCCCGGCTGCTGAACAACATCGTCCCGGTCGACGAGAAGGACCGGAACGCCATCGCCCGCGACTTCGTCGACGCGGCTCAGGAGGCGCTGGGCGTGCCCCGCGTCGAGGGCTTCAACCAGAAGCCCTTCACCCAGGGCGTCGGCTTCTTCGACCTCGCCTACCACCCGGAGAACAACAAGCGGTCGTCGGCGTCGGTGGCCTATCTGCACCCGGTGATGGACGAGCGCCCCAACCTCACGGTCCTGCTGGAGACCTGGGCGTACAAGCTGGAGCTGGACGGCACGCGCGCCGAAGGCGTGCACGTGCGCACCAAAGACGGCGAGGAACTGCTGATACGGGCCCGCAACGAGGTCGTCCTGTGCGCGGGCGCCGTCGACTCGCCCCGGCTGCTGCTGCACTCGGGCATCGGCCCCCGGGAGGACCTGGAGGCGCTCGGCATCCCGGTCGCCCACGATCTGCCGGGTGTCGGCGAGAACCTGCTCGACCACCCCGAGTCGGTGATCGTCTGGGAGACCCACGGCCCGATCCCGGAGAACTCGGCGATGGACTCCGACGCGGGTCTGTTCGTGCGCCGCGACCCCGACCACGCGGGCCCGGACCTGATGTTCCACTTCTACCAGATCCCGTTCACGGACAATCCGGAGCGCCTCGGCTACCAGCGCCCGGAGTTCGGCGTGTCGATGACCCCGAACATCCCCAAGCCGAAGTCCCGCGGCCGCCTGTACCTGACCAGCGCGGACCCGTCCGTCAAGCCCGCCCTCGACTTCCGCTACTTCACCGACGAGGACGACTACGACGGCCGTACCCTCGTCGACGGCATCCGTATCGCCCGCGAGATCGCGAAGACCGAGCCGCTGGCCGGCTGGCTGAAGCGCGAGGTGTGTCCCGGCCCGGAGATCCTCGGCGACGCCGAGCTGAGCGAGTACGCCCGCAAGGTCGCCCACACCGTCTACCACCCGGCCGGTACCTGCCGCATGGGCGCCGCCGACGACGAACAGGCCGTTGTGGACCCGCAATTGCGGATCCGCGGCCTGGACGGAATCCGGATCGCCGACGCCTCCGTCTTCCCGGCCATGCCCGCCGTGAACCCGATGATCGGGGTGCTGATGGTCGGTGAGAAGGCCGTGGACCTGATCGGAGGCGATGCGCGATGAGTACCACCGCTGCCCCCGTGTTCTCCGTCCAGGGCCTGTGGAAGGTCTTCGGCCCGAAGGCCGACCGCGTCCCCGAGGACCCCGAGCTGACCGGCCTCGAGCCCGCCGAACTGCGCACCCGCACCGGCTGCACGGCCGCCGTCCGTGACGTCTCCTTCGATGTCCGCAAGGGTGAGGTCTTCGTGGTGATGGGCCTGTCCGGCTCCGGCAAGTCGACCCTCGTGCGCTGTCTGACCCGGCTGATCGAACCGACCGCCGGCACCATCGCCATCGACGGCGAGGACGTCCGCGCCATGGACCGCGCCCGGCTGCGCGAACTGCGCCGCCACCGCGCCGCGATGGTCTTCCAGCACTTCGGCCTGCTCCCGCACCGCACGGTCCTCGACAACGTGGCGTACGGCCTGGAGATCCAGGGCGTACGCAAGACGGAGCGCCGTGAGCGGGCCGCCTCTGTCGTCGCCAAGGTCGGCCTGGAGGGTATGGAGAAGCGCAGGCCCAGCCAGCTCTCCGGCGGTCAGCGCCAGCGCGTCGGCCTCGCCCGCGCGCTGGCCGTCGACCCCGAGGTCCTGCTCTTCGACGAGCCGTTCAGTGCCCTGGACCCGTTGATCCGGCGCGACATGCAGGACGAGGTGGTCCGCCTCCACCGCGAGGAGGGCCGCACGATGGTCTTCATCACCCACGACCTGAGCGAGGCGCTGAAGCTCGGCGACCGCATCGCCCTGATGCGCGACGGCCGCGTGGTCCAGCTCGGCACCCCCGAGGAGATCGTCGGCTCCCCGGCCGACGACTACGTCCGCGAGTTCGTCCGTGATGTACCGCGCGAGCAGGTCATGACGGTCCGTACGGCCATGAAGCCCGGCGGCTGCGGCGCCGCCGACCACCCGGACGCGCTGACCCCGGACGCGGTGGTCGCTGACGCGATCAGGACCGTGGCCCGCAACGGCAGGCCCGCGTGCGTGGTGGAGAACGGCCGGTGCCTGGGGGTGGTGGACCACGAGCGGCTGCTCGGCGTGGTCGCCGGAACGGAGCAGCTCAGGGAGGCCGCGTAATGGCCACCGTCACCGCTGCCGCTCCTCGTGTCGCGCTGCCCGGATTCCTCCATAACCGGGCCGCCCGCAAGCTCGTCCTTCTCGCGGTCGCCGCGGCCGTCCTCGTACCCCTCGCCGAGGCGCGCTGGGCCGGCGGCAGCTGGCCGCACGCCCTGACCGTCGACCTGTCCAAGCCGCTCGCCGACGCCAGCGACTGGGTCATCGACAACCGGGACAGCCATCCCCTGTTCCTCTACTTCTTCGGCTACATCAGCAACGCGGTCGTGCTGTTCGTACGCGTCGTCTATCTGGGCCTGCTGGCCGCAGGCTGGGCCGGAGTCACCGCCCTCGGCGCCCTCGTCGCCTGGCGTGTCGCCGGTGTCCGGCTCGCCCTCGGCACGGCCGCCGCGTTCCTCGCCTGCGGTGTGCTCGGCATGTGGGTGCCGACCATGCAGACCCTCGCGCTGATGGTGGTCGCCGTCCTCGCGTCCGCCGTCGTCGGTGTGCTGCTCGGCCTCGCCGCCGGACTCTCCGACCGCCTGGACCGCGCCCTGCGCCCGGTCCTGGACACCATGCAGGTGCTTCCGGCGTTCGCGTACCTCCTCCCCGTCGTCCTGGTCTTCGGCATCGGCGTCCCCGCCGCCGTCCTCGCGACCGTCGTGTATGCCGCCCCGCCGATGGCCCGCCTCACCGCGCTCGGCCTGCGCGGCGCCGACCCCGAGGTCCTGGAGGCCGTGGAGTCGCTGGGCGCGACCGCCCGCCAGCGCCTGCTGACCGCCCGCATCCCGCTGGCCCGCAAGGAACTCCTCCTCGGCCTCAACCAGACGATCATGATGGCGCTGTCGATGGCCGTCATCGCGTCGGTCATCGGCGCCGGCGGCCTCGGCGACCGCGTCTACCAGGCGCTCGCCTCCGTCGATGTCGGCGCGGCCCTCGCCGCCGGCATCCCGATCGTGCTGCTCGCCGTCGTCCTGGACCGGGTGACCGCGGCGGCGGGCGCCGGGGAGGACCGAAGCGCCCCGGTGCAGTGGGCGTACGCGGGAGCCGCCACCGTGGTCGTCGCGCTGGCCTCCCGGCTGCTGGGCCGGCTCGACTGGCCCGCCTCCTGGACCCTGAACATCGCCGAGCCGGTCAACCGCGCCGTCGACTGGATGACCGCCCATCTCTACTCCGGCGTGCCCTACATCGGCGGCACCGCCGACTGGGCGGGTCACTTCACCACCTGGATCCTGGACCCCGTCCGCGACGGCCTGCAGTGGCTGCCCTGGTGGTCGGTCCTGCTGCTCGTTGCCACCCTGGCCTGGCTGATCGGCACCTGGCGCACCGCCCTGACCGCCGTCCTCGCGATGGCCGCGATCGGCGTCCTCGGTGTGTGGGAACCGTCCCTCGACACGCTCTCCCAGGTGCTCGCCGCAGTCGCCGTCACGCTCGTCCTCGGCTTCGCGACCGGCATCGCGGCGGCCCGCAGCGACCGCTTCGAACGGGTCCTGCGCCCCGTCCTGGACGTCTTCCAGACGATGCCGCAGTTCGTGTATCTGATCCCGGTCGTCGCCCTGTTCGGCGTCGGCCGAGCTCCCGCCGTCGCCGCGGCCGTCGTCTACGCGCTCCCGGCCGTCGTCCGCATCACCGCCCAGGGTCTGCGCCAGGTCGATCCGGCCGCGCTGGAGTCGGCGCGTTCGCTCGGCGCGACCGGACGCCAGCAGTTGTGGCAGGTCCAACTCCCGCTCGCCCGGCGCTCGTTGCTGCTGGCCGTCAACCAGGGCGTGGTCCTGGTCCTCGCCGTCGTCATCATCGGCGGCCTGGTCGGCGGCGGCGCGCTCGGCTACGACGTCGCCTTCGGCCTCGCCCAGGGCGACCTGGCGACCGGACTGGTGGCCGGAGCGGCGATCGTAGGCCTCGGCCTCGTCCTCGACCGGGTGACCCAGCCGACGGAACGCCGCACGACGGAGGGAGCGTGACATGAAGAAGCCGAACCTGAGCCGGAGGACGGCGCTGATCGCCTCCTCGGCCGCGGCCCTGTCGCTGCTCACCGGCTGCGGCGCCGCCGACATGACCAAGCAGGCCTCGCCCTTCGCGAACGCCCAGGGCGCGAAGACGGTCACCCTGTCCGTGCAGTCCTGGGTGGGCGCGCAGTCCAACGCGGCCGTCGCCCAGTACCTGCTGGAGCACAAGCTCGGCTACCGCGTCGACACCGTCCAGGTCGACGAGGTCCCCGCCTGGGACGCGCTGAGCCAGGGCCGGGTCGACGCGATCCTGGAGGACTGGGGCCACCCGGCCCAGGAGAAGCGGTACGTCGACGACAAGAAGACGATCGCCCGCGCCGGCGGCCTCGGAGTGACCGGGCACATCGGCTGGTACGTCCCGACGTACCTGGTCAAGCAGCACCCGGACATCACCGACTGGAGGAACCTCGACAAGTACGCCTCCCTCTTCCGCACCGCGGAGAGCGGCGGCAAGGGCCAGCTGATGGACGGTTCCCCGTCCTACGTCACCAACGACAAGGCCCTGGTGAACAACCTGAAGCTGAACTACCAGGTCGTCTTCGCCGGTTCCGAGGCCGCGCAGATCACCCAGATCAAACAGTTCGCCAAGGAGGAGAAGCCCTTCCTGACGTACTGGTACGCCCCGCAGTGGCTGTTCAAGAAGGTCCCCATGACCGAGGTGAAGCTGCCCCCGTACAAGGAGGGCTGCGACGCGGACGCGGCGAAGGTCGCCTGCGCCTATCCGCACACCCCGCTGCAGAAGTACCTCAACGCGGGCTTCTCGAAGGACGGCGGCAAGGCGGCCGCCTTCCTGAAGAAGTTCCGGTGGACCACCGAGGACCAGAACGAGGTGTCCCTGATGATCGCCGACCAGAAGCTGACCCCGGCCGAGGCGGCGAAGAAGTGGGTGGACAGCCACGAGTCCACGTGGAAGGCGTGGCTGTCCTGAACTCCCGCTAGTCCCCGAGCGTTTCGGTGATCTCCCGGAGCGCTTCGGCGGCCCGCCGCTGGAATCCGGGTCCGAACGTGACGCGGGTGGCCCCGAGTTCGCCGAGGGCGGCGGGCGAAGGGCCCTCGGCGCCCAGGCGGCCGTACATGTTGATCGGCCCCTCGATCCCGGCCCGCAGCAGCGGCAGTACGGCGGTCGGGGCGCCGATCGGGTACACGCAGTCGGCACCCGCCGCGACGTACAACGCGGCCCGCTCGATGGCGCGTTCGGGATCCTCGACTCCGCGCAGGAACGTGTCCACACGCGCGTTGACGAACAGCCGGTCCGCGGCCACCGAACGCACCTCGGCGAGCCAGTCGGCGTGGGCGTGCGGGTCCTTGAGGACACCCCCCTCGGAGTCCTCGAGGTTGCAGCCGACCGCCCCCGCCTCCAGGAGCCGCTCCACCAGCTCCTTCGGCGCCAGTCCGTACCCGTCCTCGACGTCCGCCGAGACCGGCACGTCCACCGCCCGCGCGATCCGCCCCACCGCGTCGAACATCTCGTCGGCCGGGGTCGCCCCGTCCTCGTACCCCAGGGACGCGGCGACCCCGGCGCTGGGCGTCGCGAGCGCCGGGAACCCGGCCTCCACGAACACCCGTGCGCTGGCCGCGTCCCAGGGGCCCGGCAGGACGAGGGGATCACCCTGCGGGCGGTGCCGATGCAGGGACCGGAAGAGTTCCACCTTGCTCACGTCCGACAACCCCCTTGATCCTCAGTCGTCAAGTGTCACCGGTGCTGCCCCGGCTGGTAGTGGCCCGGCGTCATCCGGCTGGTCACGCCGAACCGGTTCCACGCGTTGATCACCGTGATCGCGGCGATCAGCTGCGCCAGCTCGGCCTCCTCGAAGGCCTTCGCCGCCCTCTCGTACACCTCGTCCGGCACGAAACCGTCGGTCAGGACCGTGATCGCCTCGGTCAGCTCGATCGCGGCCAGCTCCTTCTCCGTGTAGAAGTGCCGCGACTCCTCCCATGCGCCGAGCTGCACGATCCGCTCGACGCTCTCGCCCGCGGCGAGCGCGTCCTTGGAGTGCATGTCCAGGCAGAAGGCACAGTGGTTGAGCTGCGAGGCACGGATCTTCACCAGCTCCAGCAGCTTCGGGTCCAGCCCCTGCCGGGCGGCCGCGTCCAGGTGGACCATGGCCTTGTAGACGTCGGGAGCGTGCTGGGCCCACTGCAGGCGGGGGGAGATCTCGGCGGCGTACTGAACGTTTTCCTCTGTGGTCATGCCTTCGACCCTAGGAGCGAGGCAGCCCAGGAGTATGGTCCATTTCCATGGCAGAATCCTGGGCCACTTTGGGTGTCGACCTGCACGTGGATCCGACCGGCGCGAGCGGACTGCGCAGGGGCCTGACCGACGCGCTGCGGGACGCCGTGCGCACCGGCCGCCTCACCCCCGGCACCCGGCTGCCCTCCTCCCGCTCCCTCGCCGCCGACCTCGGCATCGCCCGCAACACCGTCGCCGACGCCTACGCCGACCTGGTCGCCGAGGGCTGGCTCACGGCCCGCCAGGGCTCGGGCACACGGGTCGCCGAGCGGGCGGCGGAGGGTGCCGGGGAGCGAGGCGCCGGGCGAGCGGCCGGGCGGACGGCCATAGTGTCGGCCGGCCCGGCCACGGCACCCCGCCGCCGCGATCCCGGCCGCCCCGCCCACAACCTCATCCCCGGCACCCCCGACCTCTCCTCCTTCCCGCGCGCCGAATGGCTCAAGGCCGCGCGCCGCGCCCTCAGCACCGCTCCTTCCCACGCCCTCGACTACGGCGACCCCCGCGGCCGGCCCGAACTGCGCACCGCCCTCGCCGGCTACCTCTCCCGCGCCCGCGGCGTACGTGCCGACCCCGACGCGGTCCTGATCTGCGCAGGCATCTCGCACGGACTGAAGATCCTCTCCTCGGTGCTGCGGGAGCGCGGCGCGCGCACCGTCGCCGTCGAGTCGTACGGCCTTGACGTCCACTGGCAGCTGCTGGCCGACGCCGGACTGACCACCCGCCCGCTGCCGTACGACGAACTGGCCACCGATACCCACGAGTTGCCCGACGCCGGCGCGGTACTGCTCACCCCCGCCCACCAGTTCCCGATGGGCACGCCCCTGCATCCCGCACGGCGAGCGGCCGCCGTCGACTGGGCGCGCCGTACGGGCGGGCTGGTCCTGGAGGACGACTACGACGGCGAGTTCCGCTACGACCGACAGCCGGTCGGCGCGCTCCAGGGCCTCGACCCCGAGCACGTGGCGTACCTCGGCACGGCGAGCAAATCGCTGGCGCCCGGTCTGCGGCTGGCCTGGATGGTGCTGCCTCCGTCGCTGGTCGAGGAGTGCGTGTCGGCCAAAGGGCGCATCGACACCTGCGGGGTGCTGGACCAGCTGACGCTGGCGGAGTTCCTGACGTCCGGGGCGTACGACCGCCATGTGCGCTCCGCCCGGCTGCGGTACCGGCGCCGCCGGGACGCCCTGGTCGAGGCCATCACGCTGCGCGCGCCCGACGTCCGCGTCACCGGCATCGCGGCCGGGCTGCACGCGGTTCTGCGGCTGCCTCGTGGTAGCGAGCAGTCGGTGGTACAGGCGGCGGCGTGGCAGGGCCTGAACCTGCAGGGCCTGTCCTCTTTCCGTCACGAGCGCGCCGTGACGGAGCCTGTGGATGCGCTGGTCGTCGGTTACGGCACCCCGCCGGACCATGCGTGGGCGGGAGCACTGGAGGCGTTGTGCCGGGTGCTGCCGTGACGGCGGCGTGAGCAACGGGGCTGGTGCGGGCCGTTGGCACCGCCGATCACGACGGGGGGTTGCTACGCCGTTACGGAGCGATTCGGACGGCAGCGGAATGAGAGGGAGCGGCGTTCCGCCGGGGCCGGTTTCGAGCGCGCGACGGGCTTGAGAGGTGCGGTGGATTCGCGGGACGCGACGCGAGCTCACCCCTGTCGTGCCGTCGGCTCCACCACCGGTGCTTCCCCGAACCGTGCCAGCGCCAGCGCACCCGTCACCGCCACCGCGAAGCCCAGGATCGCCAGCCAGGTCAGGCCCTCGCGGGTGCGGTCGCCGAGCCAGACCACGCCCACCGCCGCCGGGCCGATCGTCTCGCCGATGACCATGCCGGCCGTGGCCGTCGTCACCGACCCGCGCTGCAGTGCCGACGTCAGCAGCAGGAACGCGGCGCCACCGCCGAGGAGCAGGGCGTACGTCGCCGGGTTGGTGAGCAGCGCCCCCGGCGACACGCCGTCGATCAGCCGTACCGCCACCTCCACCACCCCGAACCCGAACCCGGCCCCCAGCCCGAGCAGCAACGCCCGCCCCCGCCCCGCCAGCCGCCCACCCACCGCGCCGAGCAGCAGCACCCCGAACGCGGCGCCCAGCATCGCGTACTTGAGCGTCGCCGGCCCGCCCTTGTCGCCCTCCGTCCCGGACGCCAGCGCCAGCATCCCGAGGCCCGCGCACACCACCCCCACCGCGCCCCACTCCACCCGGCTGAGCCGCACCCGCAGCAGCCGCGCGGCGACCACCGCCGTCACCGCGAGACTGGACGCCAGCGCGGCACCGACCGCGTAGATGGGAATCGACCGCAGCGCCGCGATCTGCAGCAGGAACCCCACCCCGTCCAGCGCCAGCCCGGCCAGATAGCGCCACTGCCTCAGCGCCCGCAGCAGCAGCGCCGCGTCCCCGCCCCCACCGGCGCCCGCCGCCCGCGCGGCCATCGCCTGCAACACCGTCGCCGTACCGAAGCAGAGCGCGGCACCCAGGGCGCACACCATTCCAAAGAGCACAAAGTGACTTTAGGGGAGCGTGAAATCCCAGGGGCGCCTCCTCTCGCGCTCTCACCGATCTCTAGGCTGACCGGAAGTCGTTCATGAGAAGTCGATCTACGGGGGAACGCGAACCATGGTGAACGCACGCCGACAACTGCGCTCGGGAACCGTCGTCCTCGGCGGCATGGGCCTCCTCGCGGCCGCCCTCACCGCCTGTTCCTCCGACCCCGACAAGCGCTGCGTCGACCGCGACAGCTACAACCTCACCAAGGGCTACAAGGTCGTATCGGACAAGAACTGCAAGTCCACCAAGTCGTCCGCCGACGCCGCCTGGTACTACGGCGGCAAGAAGAAGGGCAGCTGGGTCGACGGCGGCTCCTTCACCAAGCCCCGCAAGAGCTCGGGCAGTTCCGGCGGCGGCAGCCACGGCAGCGGTGTGGACCGCGGTGGCTTCGGCCACGGCGGCAAGGGCGGTTCCGGCAGCTGAGCGGCAGACACACCATGGAACGCCGCACGATCGACCCCCGCCCCGACTGGCAGCAGATCGTCGAGGAACAGGGCCTGATCTACCCGCTCACCCGCCACCCCGACAACTCGCTGCGCCCCTACTGGGACGAGAGCGCCTACTACGCCTTCACCCTCGACGAGGTCGAGGCGCTGGAGCTGGTCGTCGAGGAACTGCATCGCATGTGTCTGGCGGCCGCCGAGCACATCGTGACCGAAGGCCGCTTCGCCGACCTCGGCATCACCGACCCGCGCGTCGCTCAGGCGGTCGCCGAGGCGTGGCGGCGCCGCACCGAACTCCCCTCGGTCTACGGCCGCTTCGACCTCCGCTACGACGGCACCGGCCCCGCGAAGCTCCTGGAGTACAACGCCGACACCCCCACCTCCCTGGTCGAGGCCGCTTCACCCCAGTGGTTCTGGATGGAGGACCGCTTCCCCGGCGCCGACCAGTGGAACTCCCTCCACGAACGCCTCGTCGCCGCCTGGAAGAAGCAGGCCGTCCTCCTCCCGCCCGGCAGCCCCCTCTGCTTCGCGCACTCCTCGGCCGACGAACTCGGCGAGGACCTCATGACGGTCGCCTATCTCAAGGAGACAGCGGAACAGGCCGGACTGGACACCGACTGGATCTCCATGGAGGAGATCGGCTGGGACCCCCTCTCCGAACGCTTCGTCGACAACCAGCTCCGCTTCATCCGCAGTTGCTTCAAGCTCTACCCCTGGGAGTGGCTCGCCTCCGACCGCTTCGGCGACCACGTCCTCGACACCCTCGACAACGGCGGCGGCACCGGCAGCACCCTGTGGATCGAACCCGCCTGGAAGATGCTCCTCAGCAACAAGGCCCTCCTGGCGATCCTCTGGGAGCTCTACCCCGGCCATCCCAACCTCCTGCCCTCCTACTTGGACGGCCCGCGCGACCTCGCGACGACCACCGGCTACGTAGCCAAGCCTCTCCTGGGCCGCGAGGGCGCCGGCGTCACCGTCCACGAGCCCGCGCCGGTCACGCCCGCCACCTCGCGCGACGAACTCTGCTGCTACCAGCAGCTGGCACCGCTGCCCGCCTTCGAAGGCAACCACGTCGTCCTCGGCGCCTGGGTCGTCGAGGACGAGTCCGCGGGCCTCGGCATCCGCGAGTCCTCGGGCCTGATCACGGACGAGTACGCCCGCTTCCTGCCCCACGTGATCCTCTAGACGCCCAGCACGCCGCGCACCTGGTCGAGCCCCCAGTCCAGGTCCTCCTTGCCGATCACCAGCGGCGGCGCGATCCGGATCGTGGAAGCGCGGCCGTCCTTCACCAGGACACCCCGGTCCATCAGCCGCTCCGACACCTTGCGTCCCGTCCCGACCGCCGGGGCGATGTCCACGCCCGCCCACAGCCCCCGCCCGCGCACCGCCGTCACCTTCCCGGTGCCGAGCAGCGCCGCCAGCTGGCGGTGCAGATGCTCACCCAGCTCCGCCGACCGCGCCTGGTACTCACCCGTCCGCAGCATCGCCATCACCTCCAGCGCCACCGCACAGGCCAGCGGATTCCCCCCGAACGTCGACCCGTGCTCACCCGGGTGGAACACCCCGAGCACCTCCGCGTCCGCCACCACCGCCGACACCGGCACGATCCCGCCGCCCAGCGCCTTCCCCAGCACATACACATCCGGGACGACGCCCTCGTGCTCGCACGCGAACGTCCGCCCGGTCCGGCCCAGACCCGACTGGATCTCGTCCGCCACGAACAGCACGTTCCGCTCCCGGGTCAGCTCGCGCACCGTCGGCAGATAACCCGCCGGCGGCACGATCACCCCGGACTCGCCCTGGATCGGCTCGAGCAGCACCGCCACCGTGTTCTCGGTGAGCGCGGCCCGCATCGCGGTCAGATCGCCGTACGGCACGATCTCGAAGCCCGGCGTGTACGGCCCGAAGTCCGCCCGCGCCTCCGGGTCCGTGGAGAAGCTGATCACCGTCGTCGTCCGGCCGTGGAAGTTGCCGCCGGCGACCACGATCTTCGCCATCTCCGCGGGCACCCCCTTCACCCGGTACCCCCACTTGCGGGCCGTCTTCACCGCGGTCTCCACCGCCTCGACGCCCGTGTTCATCGGCAGCACCATCTCCTTGCCGCACAGCTGGGCCAGCTGCTCGCAGAACGCCGCGAACCGGTCGTGGTGGAACGCCCGCGAGGTCAGCGTCACGCGGTCCAGCTGCGCCTTGGCCGCCGCCACCAGCCGTCGGTGGCCGTGCCCGAAGTTCAGCGCCGAGTACCCGGCGAGCAGATCGAGGTAGCGCCGCCCCTCGACGTCCGTCATCCAGGCCCCGTCGGCGGTGGCCACGACCACCGGCAGCGGGTGGTAGTTGTGCGCACTGTGGGCGTCGGCGGTGGCGATGAGCGTCTCCGTAGCGTTCACGGGATCTCCAGAGGGCCGGAGGAGTCGGGTGCACCTTCCTTCCTATCGTCGCTCGCATGGTGGACGCGCGGCCTGCGCCGTCCGACGCGCCCGGTAGGCTGAAGAACGGGCCGTGACTGGCGCGCTGGGATGGGACCGACCATCGGGGAGCGGCCCGAGCGGGAAACAGTGCCGTGCGCCTGGGCCGAACCGAACATGTCGTACGCCACGTCCGGAGGTCCCGATGCCCGAGAATTCCGTACCCCTCTCGAACGAGTCCACGGCCTACCGAGCCGCCCTCGACGTGATCCGCGCCGTCGAACCGCGCGTCGCCGACGCCATCGGCCAGGAGGTCGCCGACCAGCGCGAGATGCTCAAGCTGATCGCCTCCGAGAACTACGCCTCCCCGGCCACCCTCCTCGCGATGGGCAACTGGTTCAGCGACAAGTACGCCGAGGGCACCATCGGCCGCCGCTTCTACGCCGGCTGTCGCAACGTCGACACCGTCGAGTCGATCGCCGCCGAGCACGCCAGGGAACTGTTCGGCGCCCGCCACGCCTACGTCCAGCCGCACTCCGGCATCGACGCCAACCTCGTCGCCTTCTGGGCCGTCCTCGCCCAGCGCGTCGAGGCGCCCGCCCTGGAGAAGGCCGGCGTCCGCCAGGTCAACGACCTCTCCGAGGCCGACTGGGCCGAGCTGCGTCAGGCGTTCGGCAACCAGCGCATGCTCGGCATGTCCCTGGACGCCGGCGGTCACCTCACCCACGGCTTCCGCCCGAACATCTCCGGCAAGATGTTCGACCAGCGCTCCTACGGCACCGACCCGGCCACCGGTCTCATCGACTACGACGCCCTGCGCGCCTCCGCCCGCGAGTTCAAGCCGCTGATCATCGTCGCCGGCTACTCCGCGTACCCCCGGCTCGTGAACTTCCGGATCATGCGGGAGATCGCCGACGAGGTCGGCGCCACGCTCATGGTCGACATGGCCCACTTCGCCGGTCTCGTCGCCGGCAAGGTCCTCACCGGCGACTTCGACCCGGTGCCGCACGCCCAGATCGTGACGACCACCACCCACAAGTCGCTGCGCGGCCCGCGCGGCGGCATGGTCCTGTGCGACGACTCCCTCAAGGACCAGGTCGACCGCGGCTGCCCGATGGTCCTCGGCGGCCCGCTCCCGCACGTCATGGCGGCCAAGGCCGTCGCCCTCGCCGAGGCCCGCCGGCCCTCCTTCCGCGACTACGCCCAGCGCATCGTCGACAACTCCCGTGCCCTCGCCGAGGGGCTGACCCGCCGGGGCGCCACCCTCGTCACCGGCGGTACCGACAACCACCTCAACCTGATCGACGTCGCCACCTCCTACGGCCTCACCGGCCGCCAGGCCGAGGCCGCCCTCCTGGAATCCGGCATCGTCACCAACCGCAACGCGATCCCGGCCGACCCCAACGGTGCCTGGTACACCTCCGGCATCCGCATCGGCACCCCCGCCCTCACCACCCGCGGTCTGGGCACCGCCGAGATGGACGAGGTCGCCGGTCTCATCGACCGCGTCCTCACCAGCACCGAGCCCGGCACCACCGGCAAGGGCACGCCCTCCAAGGCCCAGCACGTCCTGGACCCGAAGATCGCGGACGAGATCTCCCACCGGGCGACCGACCTCGTGGCCGGCTTCCCGCTCTACCCGGAGATCGACCTGGGCTGACCCTCCCGGGGCTCCCACACTCTGTGGAGTTTTCAAGGAGCGGTGACCCCTACAGGTCGATCAGCTCCTGCCGAGGTTCCTCACGCGGCGGGTCGGCATCGTGCCGGCCCGCCGCGCGGCGTATCAGGAAGCCGCCGCCGACCCCGACGACCAGCCCGGGCACCGCCCACCACACACCGTCCGTGAACCGCTCCTGACCCGACGCACCAGACCGCGAGCCCGAGCCCGGCCCCGAGGCCCCGGACGCCGTCCCGCCGAGCAGCCCCGCCCGCTCCAGCTGCTGGAACACCGCCCGCGGCGCCCGATGCCAGCGGATGTCGTCGTCCACCACGTCCGGCGAGGGATCCGATCGCACCCAGGCCGTGCCGTCCGCCGCCACGAACAGCTGGTCCTGCCGCTCCATGGCGACGTCTCCGCCCGGAGCCCGGTGTGTCTGCGGCCAGCCCCCGACTCCCGTCAGACCCCAGAGCACGGTGATCCGCACCGCCGGATACTGCCCGTCCGCCCAGGCCTCCGGCACCCGCTCCGTGCCCGTGTAGGTCGGCTGCAGCAACTGCCAGAGGCGAGCGAACTCCCGCTCACCGGAGTGCAGCGTCCGCGTCCGCCCGGTGTCGCCCGACACGACCAACGCCAGATCCGGCACATCGTCGGCCGGCCCAGGCGTGGCCGAGGCGGAGGCCGGCACACCGACCAGAACCACCACCGCCGACACGAGCACGAGTCGAGCAAGCCGCACGAGCCGAGCAAGCCGCACGCGCCGCGCGAACCCGGCGAGCCAGGACACGGCGTGCCCGCTCAACGACACCCTCCGTCCACCGTCCGAGCCCACGCATCCCCCTCCCGCTCGCACTCCCGCCCTCACACGTCCCGCAATTCCTGCCTCGGCCCCGGCTCCCGCTCACGGCGCCACCGCACCGGTGTCACCCGTGCCGCGACGGGCCGCAGCACCAGTGCCAGCACCGCCCCGGCCGCCGCGCCCGGTATCGCCCACCACCAGTCGGTGCCGTCGCCCTCGGGCTCCGTGGTGATCGAGACGCGGGTGGTCGCCGACTCCTCCGCCGCGGTGTCTCCCGGGGACTCCGACTGCCAGGGCGCCGGGAAGATCCCGCTGTAGCCGTCTCCGCCGGTGGCCTTGCCCAGCACTCCCAACCTGCCCAGCAGGGCGCGCAGTCGGTCGGGGTGTTCGGCACGGTGCCAGTAACCGTTGGGCGTCTCGGGCACGTTGGCAGCCGTGTGGATCCAGATGCTGCGGGAGCCGGTGCCGTCAGGGAAGATCCGGTCCAGTCGCCAGGGCGATATGTCGTGCGCCAGCCACGTCACGTTGATCTGCCGGGCCTGAGTCGACTCCAGCTCCGGTGGCGTGTCACGGCTGCCTGTGCCCTCTGGGCCGAGCAGACGCTGCAACTGCCCGTACTCCTTCTCCGAGTAGTACAGCGCCGTCGCCTCACCGCTCTGCGGCGATGTCACCAGCACGCTCGTCGGGCCGCCGGCCACCGCCGCCGACGCGCCCCACAGCAGCAGGCCGAGCGAGACCGCCAACAACCCGAGCACGCCCGTCAGTTCACGAAGCCTGCCTCCGAACATCCCGACCCCGGACATCCCAACCCCCAACCAGATGAAACCCCTGCGGCCCGCTGCCGAGCCGCCCGTCACTTCTGGTACACCGCCCGACCCGCCGGGGTTCCCACCCCACCCCGCACTACTTCGAAGACTTCTCCGGCGCCTTCTCGAGCGACTTCGCGATCTCCACCGCCCGGGTCCTGGACGCCACCCCCTCCAGCCGCAGCGTCGTCTCGCCGGAGGTTCCATGGGTCCACAGGAGCGTCGGCCCCGCCGTCCGCACCTGGCGCGTGTACCGGTGCCCGTCCGCGTCCACCAGCCAGAAGCTCAGGAGATGCGGCCGCGGGAACCACAGGACGTAGTCCGGCACGGCAGCGCCGGGCGGAGTCTCGCCCAGCGCTATCCACTCCGGCGGCTCGCGGACCGTCTTGGTGAAACCGACGTCCAGTCGCGCCGGAAACTCGTCGACCCGGATCGTGCGACCGCCCTCGCGCCAGCACAGGCTCACCAGAAAGCGTCCCCGCGGCTCACCGGTCACCGTCACGGCGTCCGGCACCCCCAGCGCATCCGGCACCAGCGGCTCGAACCCGGCCCGCTGCCTCGCCTGCGCCAGCGACACCGACCGGCCGCAGCCGGGCACCTCGGCGCCGGGAGAGGGGACCGCCCACGGGTCGTACCGCACCTCGACCCCGCCGAAGCCGAACCAGTCGAAGACCGCCGCGCGCACCGGGGGCGTCAGGGCGAGCACGGTGAGCAGGCCGCACAGGGCCGCCGTCAGTGCACGCCGGCGCAGCCGCGCCCAGCGCCGGACCGCAGCCAGCCGAAGACGCGCGCCCGGCGGCTCGGCCACCGGCACCGGCAGCTGCTCGGCCAGTATCTGCCCCAGCACCCGCTCGACCATCGTCTCGGAGCCGAAGTCCCCACCGGTCCCGTCGACCACACCGCTCCCGTCGCCTCCCGGCGCGTCCAGCGACCGGCCGAGCGCACGCAGCTCCTCCGGCAGCCGCGAGACACCACCGTCTAGCCGCCGCCCACGGCCACCCCGGCCAGGACCGCGCACACCGCCCAGACCACGAGGCCCCCGGCCCCCGGCATCACCACCGACACCCGAGCCACTACCGGCACTGGGGCCGCCACCAACACCTGTGCCACCCCCCGCACCGGCGCCCTCACCGTCGTACGACTCACTCACCCTCATCACCCCCTTCCCGAGGCTGGAAATCCGGCAGCAGGCGGCCCAGCTTGCGCAGGGCGCGGTTGAGGCGGGATTTCACCGTCCCCCGGGGCCAGCCCAGGGCCTGGGCGGTCTCGGGCTCGTCCATCTCCAGGAGATAGCGGTACGTGACGACCAGGCGGTGCTCCTCGCTCAGCTTGTCCAGGGCGGACTGGAGGGCGTCGCGGCGCTCAGACTCGAGCGTCGCGACCGCGGGGTCCGCCGATTCCGGTATCAGCGGCTCCGCCTCCACGAAGGCCGCCTCCCGGCCCGCGAGCGTGCGCTGCCGGGCGGCCGTCCGCACTGTGTTCCTCGTCTCATTGGCGACGATCGACAGCAGCCAGGGTCTGAACTTCGCGCCGTCCCTGAACCGGCCCAGCGCGCAGTACGCCTTGACGAAGGCCTGCTGCACCACGTCCTCCGCGTCCGCGCCCGCTCCGAGCGCCGCGGCCGCCCGCAGGGCGATGCCCGTGTGGGCCCGCACCAGTTCCGCGTACGCCTCCGGCTCTCCGGCGCGTACGCGAGCGATCACCGCGGCCTCATCGACGATGCGGCCCCCCTCCCGCGTCTTCACACTCTTGGTACACCGCCGGGCACCAGTCGGTTCCCACCACTTTCCGGCCAGTTCCGGATCGGCCCCCGACACCTGAGAGAATGATGAACATGGCCTCTGACAGCCCGCCCGCCGCCCACCACCACTCTCAGGGGAATGGCTCCGCCATGCAGTCTCGTCTTCGCGTGCTCTCCGGGATCCAGCCCACCGCGGGCTCGTTCCACCTCGGCAACTACCTCGGCGCCGTCCGTCAGTGGGTGGCCCTGCAGGAGTCCCACGACGCCTTCTACATGCTGGCCGACCTGCACGCCATCACGCTCCCGCAGGACCCGGCGGAGCTGCGGGCCAACACCCGGCTGGCCGCCGCGCAGCTCCTCGCGGCCGGACTCGACCCGGAGCGGTGCACGCTCTTCGTCCAGAGTCACGTCGCCGAGCACGCCCAGCTCGCCTGGGTCATGAACTGCCTCACCGGCTTCGGCGAGGCGAGCCGGATGACCCAGTTCAAGGACAAGTCGGCCAAGCAGGGCGCCGAGCGTGCCTCCGTCGGCCTGTTCACGTACCCGGTCCTGCAGGTCGCCGACATCCTGCTCTACCAGGCGAACGAGGTGCCGGTCGGCGAGGACCAGCGCCAGCACATCGAGCTCACCCGCGACCTCGCGGAGCGCTTCAACGGCCGGTTCGGCCAGACCTTCACCGTCCCGAAGGCGTACATCCTCAAGGAGACGGCGAAGATCTACGACCTCCAGGACCCGATGGTCAAGATGAGCAAGTCGGCGTCCACGCCGAAGGGCCTCGTCAACCTCCTCGACGACCCCAAGGCGACCGCGAAGAAGGTCAAGAGCGCGGTCACCGACACGGACACAGTGATCCGTTTCGACGCCGAGAACAAGCCGGGCGTGAGCAATCTGCTCACGATCTATTCCGTGCTCACCGGTGCGGGTATCACCGAACTGGAAGAGAAGTACGAAGGCAAGGGCTACGGTGCGCTCAAGACGGACCTCGCCGAGGTCATGGTGGAGTTCGTGACGCCGTTCAGGGAGAGCACGCAGCAGTATCTGGACGACCCCGAGACGCTCGACTCGATTCTGGCCAAGGGCGCGGAGAAGGCGCGTGCCGTCGCCGCGGAGACCCTTTCGCAGGCGTACGACCGGGTGGGCTTCCTGCCCGCGAAGCACTGAGGCGTACGACCGCACGCGGGTACCACTGGGCAGAGCGCCGTACATCACTTCGGTGGTGCCTGCCCGGAGCGCAACCGTGGACGTACAGTCGATAGCCGGACGGTTGAGTACGAATCCGGCGAACCCAGCCGACATGACGACAGGAGAAGACGTGGGGACCGTAACGATCGGCGTGTCGATCGCGGTCCCGGAGCCTCACGGCAGCCTGCTCCAGGAGCGGCGCGCGGGCTTCGGCGACGCCGCGGCCCACGGCATCCCCACGCACGTCACGCTGCTGCCGCCGACGGAGGTCGACGAGGCCGAGCTGCCGGCCATCGAGACGCATCTCACCGAGGTCGCGTCGGTCGCCCGGCCCTTCCCGATGCGGCTGTGCGGGACCGGCACGTTCCGGCCCCTGTCGCCGGTGATCTATGTGCAGGTGGTCCAGGGCGCGGAGGCCTGTGGCCGGCTGCAGAAGCAGGTCCGCGACGCCTCCGGTCCGGTCGCGCGCGAGCTGCAGTTCCCGTACCACCCGCATGTCACGGTGGCGCACGGCATCGACGAGCCGGCGATGGACCGCGCGTTCCGCGAACTGGCCGACTTCGAGGCCGGATGGTCGTGCACGGGCTTCGCGCTCTACGAACAGGGCGGCGACGCAGTGTGGCGCAAACTGCGCGAATTCATGTTCGGCGGCGCGGTGGTGCCCCCGCAGGTGGGCCCGGTGGAGCAGGGCACGACCGCGAGCCGATAGCTTCCGGTGACAGGGGGAGAGCGTTGGGCAGGCGGGGTGGGCGATGGGCTGCCGTCGCGTTCGTGACGGTGGCGGCCTCCGGGGCGGCGGCCACCGAAGTCCTCAACGCCGGTACGCGTGAGGTGCCCGCCGCTCCGGCGCCGGATCCGAGCCCCTCGGCCACTGTGGACGAGGACCTGGAAGCTCTCTGCCGGAGCACGCCTCGACCGCGACCGAGCGTCGTGAGCGACTTCTCCATGCGCTCCGGCAAGCGCGTCGTGGCACAGGCCGTGACCTGCCTCAAGTGATCGCCGCGGCCTTGGGCGATCACCGCCGCGGTCTGTTGCGAGGCCCGGTGTGCCCTAGATCGGCAGGCGCCTGAACACCGACCGGGGCAGGTGTCGCAGTGCAGTCATCACCATGCGGAGGGGGCCCGGGACCCAGACCGTCTCGGAGCGGCGGCGCAGGCCGAGTTCGATGGCCGTGGCGACCGCCTCGGGGGTGGTGGACATCGGGGCCTCTTCCAGGTGGGCCGTCATGCTGGTGCGTACGAAGCCGGGGCGTACGACCATCACGTGGACGCCGGTGCCGTGCAGAGCGTCGCCCAGGCCCTGGGCGAAGGTGTCCAGGCCGGCCTTGCTGGAGCCGTAGATGAAGTTCGAGCGGCGGGCCCGTTCGCCGGCGACGGAGGACAGGACGACCAGTGAGCCGTGCCCCTGGGACTGCAGCGCGCTCGCGCAGACCAGGCCGGCCGAGACCGCCCCCGTGTAGTTCGTCTGAGCGACCCGGACCGCGCTCACCGGCTCCCGCTCGTCGCGCGCCTGGTCGCCGAGGATGCCGAAGGCCAGCAGCACCATGTCGATGTCGCTCTCGGCGAAGACCTTGCCGAGCACGCCCTCGTGGGACTCCGGGTCGAGCGCGTCGAAGGCGACGGTACGGACGTCCGCTCCCAGGGCGCGCAGCGACTCGGCCGTCTGTTCCAGGGCGGGCGACGGGCGGCCCGCCAGCCACACCGTGCGGGTGCGGCGGGCGATCAGACGGCGGGTGGTGGCCAGCGCGATCTCGGACGTGCCGCCGAGGACGAGCAGGGACTGGGGAATGCCGAATGCGTCCTTCACGACAGCTCCTTGGGGTGGGGGGAGGTCTCAGAGGCCGAGGCGGCGCGCGAGGTCCGAGGTGAACACCCCGCGCGGGTCCAGCTCGGCGCGCAGCGCCCGGAACTCGGTGAGCCGGGGGTACATCGGGGCGAGCAGCTCCGGCCGCAGCCGGGAGTCCTTGGCGAGATAGACGCGCCCGCCGGCCTCGGCGACCTCCGCGTCCAGTTCGTCGAGGAAGGTGCCGAGACCGGGCAGGCCGGCCGGGATGTCCAGGGCGAGCGTCCAGCCGGGCAGGGGGAAGGAGAGCCAGCCGGGGTCGGCGTCGCCGAAGCGCTTGAGGACGGCCAGGAAGGAGGGGCAGCGGCGCTCGGAGATGCGGTGCACGATCCGGCGCAGGGCGCCCTCCTGGCCGTATCCGACGACGAACTGGTACTGCACGAAGCCGTCGCGGCCGTACACCCGGTTCCAGTGGGGTACGCCGTCGAGGGGGTGGAAGAAGGCGGACAGGCGCTGGAGTTCGCCGGTACGCACGCGTGGCGCCTTGCGGTACCAGAGTTCATTGAACAATCCGACGGTGGTACGGCCCAGCAGGCCCTCCGGGACGAAGGCGGGGGCGGCCGGGAGTCGGCGCGGGCGGAAGGCCAGCGGCTGCCGCCTCGCGCGCGTACCCTCGCGCAGCGCGTCCAGGGGTGCGTGGTCGCCCCGGGTCAGCACCGCGCGACCGGTCGCGGCGCCCCGGGCCAGCAGGTCGATCCAGGCGACCGAGTAGCGGTAGCGGTGGTCGGTCGCGGTCAGCCGGGCCATCAGGTCGTCGAGGTCGGTGGCGCGTTCGGTGTCGACCGACATGTACGACGTCTCGACCGGGAGCAGCCGCACCGTGGCCGTGAGGATCACCCCGGTCAGGCCCATGCCGCCCGTGGTCGCGTCGAACAAGGACGTGCCGCGGCCGACCGCGCGGATCTCACCGTCGGCGGTGAGGAGTTCGAACGAGAGGACGTGGCGCGAGAAGGAGCCGGAGACGTGGTGGTTCTTGCCGTGGATGTCGGCGCCGATCGCCCCGCCGACGGTCACCTGGCGGGTGCCCGGCGTCACCGGCACGAACCAGCCGAGCGGCAGCAGCACCTCCATCAGCCGGTGCAGTGAGACGCCGGCGTCGCACAACACGGTGCCGCCGTCGGCGTCGATCGCGTGGATACGGTCGAGAGCGGTCATGTCGAGCACGGACCCGCCGGCGTTCTGCGCCGCGTCCCCGTACGCCCGCCCGAGGCCGCGCGCGATGCCTCCGCGCTCCCCGCAGCCCCGTACGGCGTCCACCGCCTCCTGGTACGTGCGCGGGCGGATCAGTCGGGCGGCGGTGGGGGCGGTGCGCCCCCATCCGGTGACGGAAACCGTGTCTCCAGGCATGCCCGCGACCGTATCGCCGCTATATCAGGCATTGATTCATAAACATCGCCACTTTCCCCGAAATGGGTGATTAATGGGATGTCGCTCAATATTGCCGTAGTTCTGGCGGAGTTGAGGTGAACAGTGAGTCCACATGGACGACTTGGACCATCGGATCCTTTCCGCACTCCGTGCCCGCGGTGCCGATCCGCGCGCCGCGTCCGCCGCGCGCGCCCTGTCCCTGGCCGGCGAGCACGGGGCGCTGTGGCTGGCGGCGGGCCTGGCCGGAGCCGCCGTGGACGGCGCGCGGCGCGGCTCCTGGTTGCGTGGTACGGCGCTCGTCGCGGGCGCGCACGTCGCCAGCATGAGCCTGAAGCGCGTCGTGCGCCGTGCGCGCCCCGCGCACGTCGAGCCCTTGGTGCACACCCTCGGCAGCAACTCCTTCCCGAGCTCCCACGCCGCCTCGGCCACAGCCGCGGCGATGGCTCTGGGGGCGCTCGGGACGCCGTACGGGACGTACGCGATCCGGCCGCTGGCCGCCGCCATGTGCCTCTCGCGCCTGGTCGCCGGGGTCCACTACCCCTCGGACGTGGCCGCCGGCGCGGCCCTGGGGGCGCTCACGGCGCGACTCGGGGCGCGCTGGATGCGGGACGGCGGGCGGCGTGAGGGGAGGCGGCCGTGACGGAGACCGCGCCCCTCACCAACGCCGCGCGCCCCGGAGAAACGACTCTGCCCGAGCTGCGCACACCCCCCGGGCAGTCTGCCGCGGGCGCGCGGGAGCGCACCGCGCTCGCGCTCCTGGGCGGCCTGCTGAGGACCACCCGGCCCAAGCAGTGGGTCAAGAACAGCCTCGTCGTCGCCGCGCCCGCCGCCGCCGGGCAGCTCTTCTCCCGGCACGCGCTCACCCAAGTCGCCCTCGTCTTCGTCCTGTTCACCGCCTGCGCCGCCGCCGTCTACCTGATCAACGACGCACGTGACGCCGAGGCCGACCGCGCCCACCCCACCAAGTGCCGGCGGCCGGTCGCCGCCGGGGTCGTCCCCGTGCCCGTCGCGTACGGCGTCGGAGGCACGCTGGCCGTCCTGGCGCCCGCCGTCGCGGTCTGGCTGACCCCGCCGTTCGTACCGGCCCTGCTGGCGGCGTACGTCGGCATGCAACTGGCGTACTGCGTCAGCCTCAAGCACGTCCTGGTCGTCGACCTCGTCGTCGTCACCACCGGGTTCCTGATGCGGGCGGTGATCGGCGGGGTCGCGCTCGGCATCCCGCTGTCGCGCTGGTTCCTGATCACCACCGGGTTCGTGGCGCTGTTCATGGTGTCGGCCAAGCGCTACTCGGAAGCCGTGCAGATGGCCGGGAAAGCGGGCGCCACGCGCGCGTTGCTCACCGAGTACACCACCGGCTACCTCCGCTTCGTCTGGCAGCTGGCCGCCGGTGTCGCCGTCCTCGCCTACTGCATGTGGGCCCTGGAGGAGGGCGGTGTGCCGCAGGAGAGCGTGCTGCCCTGGCGGCAGCTGTCGATGATCGCCTTCATCCTCGCGATCCTCCGCTACGCCGTCTTCGCCGACCGCGGCACCGCGGGGGAGCCCGAGGAGGTCGTCCTGGGCGACCGCGCCCTGGCCCTGATCGGCCTGGCCTGGCTCACGATGTACGGCCTGGCGGTGGCGAATTGGTGAGCCTGTCGCCCGACGGGCGTGCTCCGCGCCCTCGCGGGCGCCCCGCTCCGCGCCCGCCCCGAAGCCCCACCAGCCGCCTCACCCGACAGTTCCCCCACGGCGAGCTCCTGGGCTTCGTCACCGTCGGTCTCCTCGCCTACGCCGTCGACCTCGCCCTCTTCACCTGGCTCCGCGGCCCCGCCGCCCTGGGCCCGCTCACGGCCAAAGCCGTGTCCTTCGCCGCAGGCTGCACCGTCGCGTACCTCGGCAACGCACTCGGTACCTATCGGCACGCCCGGACGCAGGGGCTGCGGCCGTACGTCGTGTTCGTCGCCGTGAATCTCGCCGGCGCCCTCGTCCAGCTGCTGTGTCTCGCCGTCAGTCACTACGGTCTCGGGCTCACCTCGCAGCGTGCCGACACGGTCTCCGGTGCCGGGATCGGGATGGTGTTCGCCACGACTCTGCGGTTCTGGGGTACTCGGACATTGGTCTTCCGCAACGGGGGCAGAGTCGGATCATGGACTGGCTGAAGAAGCTTCCCGGGATCGGGCCGCTCGTCGCGCGGCTGATGACCACGCACGCGTGGCGGTCGTACGAGCGTCTCGACCGGGTGAAGTGGTCGCGGCTGGCCGCCGCGATGACGTTCATCAGCTTCATCGCGCTGTTCCCGCTGCTGACCGTGGCCGCCGCGATCGCCGCGGCCACCCTCAGCCCCGCGCGCCAGAAGAGCCTCGAGAACAAGATCGCCGAACAGTTCCCCGGCATCTCCAACCAGCTCGACCTCAACTCCCTGGTGCACAACGCCGGTACCGTCGGCCTCATCGCGGGCGCCCTCCTGCTGTTCACCGGCATCGGCTGGGTCGGCCAGATGCGCGACTGCCTGCGCGCGGTGTGGGAGCTGCCGGACCCCGACGAGAACCCCGTCGTGCGCAAGGGCGTGGACGCGGGCATCCTGGTCGGCCTCGGCGGCGCGCTGATCCTCACCCTCGCCGCCTCCGCCGTCGCCTCGGCCACGGTGGGCTGGATCGCGCGGCAGCTGGGTGTCGTCGAGCACGGCTGGGGCGCCATCCTGCGCGTCGCCGCGTTCGCCGTCGCCGTGCTCGCCGACTTCCTCGTCCTGGTCTACGTGCTGACCCTGCTGCCCGGAGTCGATCCGCCGCGCCGCCGCCTGGTCGTGGCGGCGCTGTTCGGCGCGGTCGGCTTCGAACTCCTCAAGCTGCTGCTCAGCGGCTACATCCAGGGCGTCGCCACGAGAAGCATGTACGGCGCGTTCGGCACCCCCGTGGCCCTGCTGCTGTGGATCAACTTCACCGCGAAACTGGTGCTGTTCTGCGCAGCCTGGACAGCGACCGACGGCGCGGAGGCGGACGCGGACGTCACTGACGGGACGACCGGCGACGCACCAGGTCCGGCAGCGGCCAGCGGCGGTTGACCAGGAACGCCGCGCCCGCGAGCAGCACCAGCAGCCCGCCGGTGATCGCCAGCGCGATCCCCACGCCGCTGGAGCCGCCGTCGGAGGTGGCGCTCGCCACCGGCTTCGCGGAGGAGCCGCCGGCGTCCGTGCCACCCGCCTGCCCGGCCTTGGCGGAGGCGGTCGCGCCGGGTCGGGCACTCGCCGCGGCGGCGCTCTTCGGCGCCACCAGCTCGCCCACCGGCTGCACCTTGCCGGCCGCCTGGAAGCCCCAGTCGAAGAGCTTCGCGGTCTCCTTGTAGACCTCGTTGTGCTCGTTCTTCTCCGGGTTCATGACCGTGACGAGCAGCACCTTGCCGTTCCGCTCGGCGACCCCGGTGAAGGTCGCGCCGGCGTTGGTGGTGTTGCCGTTCTTGACGCCCGCGATGCCTTGGTAGACGGGGAGGCCGACGTCGCCGCTGAGCAGCCGGTTGGTGTTCTGGATCTCGAAGGACCCGCGGACGGACTTGCCCTTCTTCTTCGTCGTCTCGCCGGGGAACTTGGCCCGCACGGTCGAGCAGTACGCGCGGAAGTCCTTCTTCTGCAGCCCGGAGCGGGCGAACAGCGTCAGGTCGTACGCCGAGGAGACCTGGCCCTCGGCGTCGTAGCCGTCGGGGCTGACCACGTGCGTGTCCAGGGCCTGCAGGTCGTCGGCGTGGGCCTGCATGTCCTTGACGGTCTGCTCGACGCCGTCGTTCATGGCGGACAGCACATGGACGGCGTCGTTGCCGGACCGCAGGAACACGCCGAGCCAGAGGTCGTGGACCGTGTAGGTCTCGTTCTCCTTTATCCCGACCATGCTGGAGCCGGCGCCGATACCGGCCAGGTCGGACTGCACCACCTTGTGCTTCGTCGACCCGGGGAAGCGGGGCAGCAGGGTGTCGGCGAACAGCATCTTCAGCGTGCTGGCCGGGGCCAGCCGCCAGTGCGCGTTGTGGGCCGCGAGCACCTCGCCGGACTCGGCGTCGGACACGATCCACGAGCGCGCCGTGAGGTCCTTGGGCAGCACCGGCACGCCGGCACTCAGACTGACCTGCGTCCCGGCCTGGCCGAGGCGGGCGCCGCCGACCGTCGACATGGTCGCCGGGGGAGTAGCCGAGGGCTTCGGGGCCGCGAGGGCGGCGGGCGCGGCGAACGTCAGGAACGACGTGAATGAAAAGGACAAAAATGTGGCTGAAACGACCAGCAGGGATCGCTTGGCGGTCTTCTTAGGTGCGGGCACGGTCGAGAACGTACCTGTCTCGGGCTGTGAAGTCCCGCGGCCCGTTCCACCCCGGACACGGAACGGGCCCGCCGACGGCGATACTGGAGGTATGAAGCTCAGCCGCCCGGTCTCCTGGTTCCTGCTCGCCTTCGGAGTGTGGAGCTGGGTCATCTGGGTCACTTTCGTCAAGAATCTCGTCAAGGACAGCAGCGGGCTCGCGTTCGACGACGGTCACCCGACCGCGTACTTCTGGGTGCACCTGCTGCTGGCGGTCGTTTCCTTCGTATTGGGGACGGTCATCGGGGCCATCGGGTTGCGCGGACTTCGCGCACTGCGCCGGATGTCATAGCAGGGGATACGGAGCAGGGTGGTCATCGTCTTCGCGCTCGTCGCCCTGGCCGTACTGGCCGCCGCGGCGGGTCTGCACTGGTACCTCTGGCGGCGGCTGGTGCGGGACACCACCGCCGGGCCCGGCCGGGCGCGCCGCGCGGGGACGGCGGTGTTCGTCGCCGCTCCCGTCCTGATGGTCGCGGCCCTGGTCTCGGAACGCGCAGGCGCCCCCTTCTGGCTCCAACGCACGCTCGGCTGGCCGGGGTTCCTGTGGATGGCGCTGCTCGTCTATCTGCTGCTGGCGGTGCTGGCCGGGGAGGTCGTACGGCCGCTGGTGCGGCGGTTCGTGGAGCGGCGGAGGCAGCCGGTGCCGGCCGTCGCCGTGGCCGTACCGGCGGCCGCACCGCAGTCCGAGCCGCCTGTCGAGCCGGTGCCGTCACCGGAGCCGGAGCCCGCCGCCCCCTCCCGCCGCCTGTTCGTCTCCCGGGTCGTCGGCGCGGCCGCCGCCACGGCCGCCGTGGCGACCGTCGGCCAGGGCACGTACGGCGTCCTGCGCGGCCCGCGCGTGAAGCGCGTCACCGTGCCGCTCGCCAAACTCCCGCGCGCGGCGGACGGTTACCGCATCGCCGTCGTCAGTGACATCCACCTGGGCCCCGTTCTCGGCCCGGGTTTCGCGCAGAAGGTCGTCGACACGATCAACGCGACGCAGCCCGATCTGATCGCCGTCGTGGGCGACCTGGTCGACGGCAGCGTCAAGGACCTGGGCCCGGCGGCCGCACCGCTGGCCCAGCTGTCCGCACGACACGGGGCGTACTTCGTCACCGGCAACCACGAGTACTTCTCCGGCGCCGAGCAGTGGGTCGAGGAAGTACGGCGGCTCGGGCTGCACCCGCTCGAGAACGCCCGCATCGAACTGTCCGGCTTCGACCTCGCCGGGGTCAACGACGTGCAGGGGGAGAGCGAGGGCCACGGGCCGGACTTCACGCGCGCGCTCGGCGACCGGGACACGGCACGCGCGTGCGTACTGCTCGCCCACCAGCCCGTCCAGATCCACGAATCCGTCCGGCACGGCGTCGACCTCCAGCTGTCCGGCCACACGCACGGCGGCCAGCTCTGGCCGGGCAACTTCATCGCGGCGGCCGCGAACCCGACGGTCGCGGGCCTCGAATGGTACGGCGACACGCAGCTGTACGTCAGCCGGGGCGCGGGCGCCTGGGGCCCGCCGACGCGGGTCGGAGCCCCCTCCGACATCACCGTGGTCGAGTTGCGCTCCACCCGCGCCTGAGCCGCCCGGCAGCCCTCCCGCGGACCCTGTGAACGGGCTGTGAAACCCGGCCGAAACGGCCCGTCGGTAAGTTCATTCTCATCTCGCAAGATCCCTCTTCCCTCAGGTTAAACACGTGTGGTTAGGTGAGCCTCGTCACTAGGGGAGTGACATCTGTGCTGGGCCAGGGGTAGGGCCTTGAGAGGCCTGGGGAGGGCACCACCGTGCGATCTGTTCGCATGCGGATTCTCGCGATTCTGCTTGTAGTCGCGGCCGCGGGAGTCGTCGGCTGGCAACTGCTGCCGTCTCAGGAGAACAAGAACAAGACGATCAGGGTCGGTACGACGGACGCCGTCACCTCGCTCGACCCGGCCGGTGCCTACGACGCCGGTTCCTGGGCCTTGTTCAGCAACGTCTTCCAGTCGCTGCTGACCTTCGACCCGGACGGCGTCGAGCCGATCCCGGACGCTGCGAAGAGCTGCAAGTTCGTCGGCACCGATCTGAAGACCTACACGTGCGAGCTGCGGGCCGGGATCGCGTTCCCGAGCGGGCGTGCCATGACCGCCGAGGACGTGAAGTACTCCTTCGACCGGGTCAAGAAGATCAACTCGGACGTGGGCCCGGCGTCCCTGCTGTCCACGCTCGGCTCGGTGAGCGCCGACAGCACCGACAAGGTGACGTTCCACCTGTCGACGCCGGACGCCACGTTCCCGTTCAAGGTGGCCACCGGCGCCGGCGTGATCGTCGACCGGAACAAATACCCGTCGGACTCGCTGCGCACCGGTAGCTCGGTGGACGGCACCGGCCCGTACACGCTGACGGCGTACGTGAAGGACCAGCAGGCCACTCTGGCGCCCAACACCCGCTACAAGGGCGCCCTCAGCAGCACCGGCCGCCCTATCGAACTGCGCTACTACGGCGATTCCGAGAAGCTCGACAGCGCCTGGAAGGGCAAGCTGGTCGACGTCGCCACGCGCACCCTGCCGCCGAACGTCCTGTCCGGTCTCTCGGCCAGCGACCCGAACCAGCGCGTCACCGAGTCCGACAGCTCCGAGACCCGCAACCTGTACCTCAACACCCGTACCGGCTCGCCGCTGCACGACGTGCGCGTGCGGCGGGCCTTGGCCTGGCTGATCAACCGCGAGCAGCTCGCCTCCACGGTGTACGAGGGCACGGTCGACCCGCTGTACTCGCTGATCCCGACCGGCCTCACCGGCCACACCACGTCCTTCTTCGACAACTACCCGAAGCAGAGCGTCGACAAGGCCAAGGCGCTCCTCGAGGAGGCCGGCGTCCAGCTCCCGGTGCGCTTCACGTACGGCTACGGCAAGGGCCGCGGTTCCGGTGCCGAGGAGGGCGCCGAGCTGAAGAAGCAGTTTGAGGCGGGCGGCCTGTTCAAGGTCGACGTCAAGGGTTACGAGTGGACCGATTTCCAGAAGCGCTGGGCCGGCGGCAAACTCGACGCGTACGCGGTCGGCTGGATCGCGGACTATCCCGACCCGGACACCTTCGGCGGGGCGCTCGTCGGGACGGGCTCCACCATGAACACCGGCTACAGCAACAAGGCCGTGGACGCCCTCATCCTCCACAGCCAGCAGTTCGGCGACCGCAGCAAGGTCGCGCAGGACTTCCGCAACCTGCAGGCCGACATTGCCTCGGACGTGCCGCTCATCCCACTGTGGCAGCGCAAGGAGTACGTCGTCAGCAGCGAGGACGTCGGCGGCGGACAGTATCTGTCCGACGGCACCGGTGTGTTCCGGCTGTGGCGCCTGGACTGGATCTGACGCGGTCCCCGGGCACGTGCCGGGCCGGGGTGACGCGGGTGGGCACCCGACGCAGCAACTCCTTCCGGTTGCCCGGGCACCCGGCGTCCGTGGGACTCGCACGGCGCCAGGTCCGGGACCATCTGGCCGGCTGGGGCCACGGCCCGGATCACCCGGTGCCGGCGGACGCGGTACTGCTGGTGTCGGAGCTGGCCACGATCGCCGTACGCCACGGCCCGCGGCCGGAGCGCGAGTTCGAGGTCACGGTGACGGTCCTGGCGGACGGCTCCTGCCTGATAGAGGTCTCGGACGAGGGCCACCACCTGTCCCGGCTCCGGGCGTCCGACGAAACGAATGAAACAGATGAAACCGTCCGTGGGTTGCAGATAGTGGAACACGTTGCTGCGGCGTGGGGGGTGTGGGGCCGGGGCGGCCATGGGCCGACGGTGTGGGCAGTGGCGCGGGCCGGGACATGAGGGCGTGAGGCGCCGGGTCGAACGTTCCGCGCGGCCCCAACAGCCGTACCGGACGCCGTACGTCACACCGGCCCGCCCTCCTACGCCCGCACCGCCTCCCCCGTCGGCAAAGTCACCGTCACCGCCAACCCCTCGCCCGGCGCCGTCCGGACCGTCACCTCGCCCCCGTGCGCCCGGACCACGCCCTGCACGATCGCCATGCCCAGGCCCGTGCCGGCGCCGCCGCCCGCCCGGAAGAAGCGGTCGAAGATGCGCGACGCGTCGTCCTCGGTGAGGCCCGGGCCCTCGTCCGCGACGGACAGCCGTACCGTGCCGTCCGCGCGTTCCACGCCCAGCCGTACCGGCACTTCTGCCGGGGTGTGCGTGCGGACGTTGGTGAGCAGGTTGCCGAGCACCTGTCTGAGGCCCGACTCGTCCGCCCGTACCAGCAGGGAGCCGTCGGCCGTGACGGTGACCGGACGGTCCGGCTGCTGGACCCGCAGGTCCTCGGCGGCGTCCCGCACCAGGCGGCTCACGTCCACGTTCCGCAGGCGCAGTTCGGGCCGTTGGTCGAGCCGGGCGAGGGTGAGCAGTTCGTCGACGAGGCGGCCCATGCGGTCCACCTCTCCGTTCATCCGGTCCCAGGCGCGCTTGCGCTCGACGGGCTCGCGCAGCATGCCCTTGTCGTACAGCTGGAGGTAGCCGCGGATCGCCGACAGCGGGGTGCGCAGCTCGTGCGAGGCGTCGGCGACGAACCGGCGCAGCTGTGCCGCGCTGCGCTCGCGCGTCCGGTACGCCGACTCCACCTGGTGCAGCATGGAGTTGAGGGCGAGTCGCAACTGCTCGACCTCCTCCGTCGGATGGTGGCTGGAGGGGACGCGCCGGGTCAGGTCGCCCTCGGCGATCGCTGTCGACGTCTCCACCATGTCCTCGAGCGGCAGCATCCGGCGCCGGACGATGAACATCGTCAGACAGGCGAGCAGCGCGAGCAGCAGCGTGCCGACGGCGATGTCCAGTCTGAGGGCCTTGCCTATGCCCTTGTGCAGGGCGTCGGTCTGGTTGGCGACCAGGACGTAGTTGCCGTCGTCCAGGGCGACGCCTATCGCCCGGTAGACGGCGCCGTGGACCGTGATGTCGCGCGGGTCGGGGGAACTCGCCAGCGCGCGCGGGTCGTCGACGGCGGCGGCCAGCGCGCGCTGGCTCTCGCTGGGCGGGAACCCGGCGATGGTACGGGCGCTGCCATGGGCGTCGACGACCGCGAACACGGAGTCCGGGCGCGGCTGTTCGCCCATGGGCGGCTGGACGAACCGGTCCCGGACGATCGCCAGCGCGGCCAGTGAGTCGATCTGCTGCACGGTGAGATGGGAGTCGTGGAGGGTCTGGCGGGTCTTGGTCAGCTCCGCGTCCACCTGGCCGAGCAGATAGAGCCGCATGCCCATCAGACTCACCGCGGTGGCCACCAGGATGCCGATGGCGAGCAGCCCGACGTTGGCCGCGGTCAGCCCGCCGCGCAGGGAGTGGATGCCGTGCCGGCGGCGCCGTGTCATGCCAGCCCGTATCCGACACCGCGCCGCGTGGTGATCACCGGCGGCCCCAGGGTGTCGAGCTTGCGCCGCAGATAGCTGATGTAGGTCTCGACGACGGTCGACTCGGGCGGCATGTGCTCGTACTGCCAGACATGGCGCAGGAGTTGTTCCTTGGACACGATCCGGCCGCCGTTGCGCACCAGGAAGCGCAGCAGCGCGTACTCGGTCGGGGTCAGCTCGACCGTGCGGCCCGCGCGGTGCACCGAGTACGTCGTCTCGTCCAGTTCCAGGTCGCCGTAGCGCAGTGGCGGGCGCTCGGGTATGACGTCGGCCGAGCGGGTGCGGCGCAGCACCGCGCTGATCCGGGCGACGACCTCGTCTATGTTGAACGGCTTGGTGATGTAGTCGTCGCCGAAGCCGAGGGCGCCGACGATCTCGGCGGGAGAGTCGCGCGCGGTGAGGAAGACGAGCGCCATGTCGGGCCGACGGGCGCGCAGTTCACGCCCGAGGGCGCGGCCGTCGCCGTCCGGCAGCATGACGTCGAGCAGTGCCGCGTCGGGCCGGGTGCGCTCGGTGAGGGCAAGAGCCTCGCGGACGGTGCCCGCGGTCATCACTTCGAAGTGGTGGTAGCGCAGGGCGATGGCGAGGACGTCCGCGATGCTCGGTTCGTCCTCCACGACCAGCACGGTGCCGGGAGCCGTCGTCATGGCCCCAGTATCGGCGCGGGCGCCGACAACCGCCCCCCCGCCCCCCTTTGGAGTTCCTTGAGAGTCATGGGCGGGTCGTGTCCACGCGCGTGTGCCGCCGCGAATGCTGGTGCCCAGGACCTGGGGGACCGACCGAACCGATCCATTAAGGAGCGTTGAACGTGGCGGCATTGGCACGCTGGTGCTATCGGCACCGGCTGGTGGTCCTGTTGCTGTGGGTGGGGGCGCTGTTCGGCCTGGGCTTCTCGGCCTCGACGGCGGGTACGGACTACGCGAACGTCTTCTCCCTTCCGAACACGGACTCCAAGAGCGCGTACGACCTGATGGCGAAGGCCTTCCCGGACAGCGCGGGCGACACCGACACGGTGGTGTGGAAGGTCGACTCGGGCACGGTCAGGGACCAGGACGTACGGTCCCGGATCGAACCCGCGCTGGAGAAGATCGCCGGGATGAAGGGCGTCGGTGACATCACCAGCCCCTACGGCGAGCGGGGCGCGGGGCAGATCAGCGAGGACGGGACGATCGCGTACGCCCAGGTCACGTTCTCCCAGCGGGCGAACGAGATCCCCAAGGAGGTCGTCCAGGACGTCGTCGACACGGCACAGGACGCCGAACGAGCAGGGCTCCAGGTCGAGTTGGGCGGCCAGGCCATCCAGCGCGTGCAGGAACCGCCGACCGGTCTCGCGGAGATGGTCGGCCTCGCCGCGGCGGCGATCGTCCTCTTCCTGGCCTTCGGCTCGCTGTTCGCGATGCTGCTGCCGATCGGGATCGCCGTCTTCGGCGTCGGCACCGGCCTGTTCACGGTCCAGTTGCTCAGCCACACCACCGACATCCCCGACCTGGCGCCGCTGCTGTCGTCGCTGATCGGCCTCGGCGTCGGCATCGACTACGCCCTGTTCATCGTGACCCGCCACCGGCGCGGCATCCTGCGCGGCGCCGATCCCGAGGACGCCGCGGTCACCGCGCTCAACACCTCCGGCCGTGCGGTGCTGTTCGCGGGCGGCACGGTGTGCATCGCGCTCGCCGGGATGCTGGTGACGAACCTGCGCTTCCTGGACGGCGTGGTCATCGGCACATCGCTCACGGTCGTGTTCAGCGTCCTGGCGGCCGTCACCCTCCTGCCCGCCTTCCTCGGCTTCCTCGGCCCGCGTGTGCTCAGCCGCCGCCAGCGCCGCAAGCTCGCGGAGACGGGCCCGGAGCAGGAACACGCGAGTGGTCTGGCGGCCCGCTGGTCGGCGAACGTCCAGCGACGCCCCCGTACGATCGCCGCACTCGCGCTGGTGGTCATGGCCGTACTCGCCCTGCCCGTGCTGTCGCTGCGCCTGGGCGCCACCGACCAGGGCAACGACGACGCCTCGACGACCACGAGGAAGGCGTACGACCTGCTCGCCGAGGGCTTCGGCCCCGGCTTCAACGGCCCCCTCCAGGTGGTCACCGAGGGCGGTGACACGGCCGGCCTGGTCCGGGGCATCGAGTCGACGCCGGGAGTGGCCAGGGTCGCCGCGCTGCCGCCGGCGAAGGATGTCACCGTCATCCAGGTGGTGCCCACGACATCACCGCAGTCGAAGGAGACGGACGACCTCATCGACACCCTCCGGGACAAGGTGATCCCCGAGGCGGGCGCACAGGCGCACGTGGGCGGTGTGACGGCGGTGTCGAAGGACTTCGCGTCGGTGACGGGCGACCGTCTGCCGCTGTTCGTCGCGACGATCATCGGCCTGGGCTTCCTGCTGCTCCTGATCGCGTTCCGCTCCCTGGTCGTCCCACTGACGGCCGCGGTGATGAACCTGATCGCCGCGGCGGCCTCGTTCGGCGTGCTCGTCGCGATCTTCCAGTGGGGCTGGGGCCTCGAAGTGCTCGGGCTCGGCAAGGAGGGGCCGATCAACGCCTTCCTGCCGGTCATCATGCTGTCCCTGCTCTTCGGTCTCTCCATGGACTACCAGGTGTTCCTGGTCAGCCGGATGCACGAGGAGTGGGTGAACACGCGGGACAACGCACGGGCGGTCCGCGTCGGCCTCGCCGAGACCAGCCGGGTGATCAACTCGGCGGCCCTGATCATGGTGTGCGTGTTCACGGCGTTCGTGCTGAGCGGCGACTCGGGTGCGGCGATGGCGGGCGTGGGGCTGGCGGCGGCGGTCGCACTGGACGCGTTCGTCCTGCGTACGGCGCTGGTGCCGGCGGCGATGCATCTGCTGGGCAAGGCCAACTGGTGGCTGCCGGCGTGGCTGGACAAGCGGCTGCCGCACCTGGCGGTGGAGCCGGCGGAGGAGCCCGAGGAGACGCCGGTGCTCGCGGGCCCGGCTTCGGTGGTCCACGGCTTCGTCCGCACGCTGCACGGCGAACAGGTGGCGGGCGCTTCGGTGACCCTGCTCTCGAAGGGCGGACGCCAGCTGGACCGCGTGACGTCCCTGGCGGACGGCTCCTACATCGTGTCGGTGCCGGGGCCGGGGGCTTATCTGCTGGCGGTGACGGCGTCGCTGTACGGCGCGCGGGCCCAGCACGTGGTGGTCGAGGACGGGCCGTTGGTGTACGACGTGGAGTTGGCGGAGGGGGAGGTCGACGCCGTCAACTGACCTGTGACTGCCCAGCCTCGAGGATCGCGCTCACGTCCACCGTGACCTCGGCGCCGATCGAGGCGGGCAGGGTGACGATTTCGCCGGGGGAGTACGGGCGGTGGTTCTCGTATCCGTCCCCGGCGGGGTCGGTCAGTACGTGGAGGCGCTGGTGTTTTCGGTCGATGATCACGCAGGTCGGGACCTTGGCGCTGGCGTAAGCCGTCACTTTGTCACGCAGATCCGTCCGGTAGTTGCTGGAGGTCACCTCCAGGACCAGACGGAAGCAGACCGGGGCGTAGCAGTTGTTCTCGACAAGGTGCTCCCGGTAGTCGGCGTCGATGACGGACAGGTCGGGAATCGCGCAGTCCTCCGTGCCGGTCGGCAACCAGATGCCGATGCCTGGGAGCACCCTGGACTCGCCGCCATGCAGGCCCGCTTCGGCGAAGAGAAGTGCGAAGTCCATCATGGCCTCTCCATGGGGGCCGTCCGGTGGCGGGGTCAGGAGGATCTGGCCTCCGATGATCTCGACTCGGTAGCCCGGATTGCGGTCAATGAGCCGGTTCGCTTCCGTGATCAGCGGACGGCTTCCATGGGGCCGCTCGACGGATGCTGGGGACATCGCGTGCCTCCTGGGGGCTGCTGTCGAGAGCATCATCGTTGGCAGACGGGACGCCACGTGTCCCGTTGCAACCCGCTCACCCGGAAGTGATCACTCCCGCCTCCGCCCCTTGCCCGCCGGATCCGGCAGCGCCCTCGTCATCCCCGGCAGGAAGTCCGTGAACAGCTCGTGCACCTCGTGGACGAGGGGCCGTAGCACCCGGAACCGGGCCAGGGTCACGCCGCGAGCCGTGAGCCTGGCCCCCCGCTCGGCGAGCCGGTAGCTGCGCTCGCGCCCCTCGGTCCGGTCGAAGATCCAGTACAGGACCAGGCCCATCTGGGAGAGCCACATCAACTCGGGAAGAACGTCCCGCAGTTCCTCCGGGACCTTGGCCTTCGACCCGGCCAGCACCTCCCGGTGGACGCTGATCGCCTGCACGCGCGCGTGCTCGCTCTCCGGCGAGAACGGGCTGAGCGGGCTGTCCGGGTCGGCGGCGTTCTTGAAGAACTGCACCGCGAACTCGTGGTACGGCCGCGCCACGTCGAGCCACGTCCGCAGCACGCCGGCCAGCCGCGCCTCCAGGTCGGTCTCCCGGTCCAGGACCTCCCGGACCGCCACCTGGTGCTCGGCGGCGATCCGGTCGTAGAAGCCCTGGATCAGGTGCTCCTTGCCGGCGAAGTAGTAGTACGCGTTGCCGACCGAGACCCCGGCCTCCTTGGCGATGGCCCGCATGGTCGTCCGGTCGTACCCGCGCTCCTGGAACAGCCGCATCGCGGTCTCCAGGATGAGCGCGCGGGTCTGCTCGGACTTGCTGGGAGAACCGGCGTCGCCGGGCTGGTCGTCCTTCATGGACTCGTTGTTCGCGGACACGGAAGAAGAGCCTAACGAGTGGCGCAGGCCCCGCCGTCGCAGCCCGGCGGGGCGTACGTCCAGCCCTGGCCGCCCCGGTAGGTCCATCCGTCCACCGCCCGGTACGCCGTGCCGCCCCACTGCCGGCCCCGCCACTTGGCGGCGGCCAGGACCGCGCCTTTGGCGAGCAGGGCGCCGGTCGGGGTGCTGAGGCGGTGGGCGAGCGGGCGGTGCTCGCGCAGGGCCCACAGCACGACGATCCAGGCGGCGGAGCCCCGGTAGACCTGCCCCGAGTCACCGACGACGGTGACGTCGTCGAGGGTGGCGGCGTGATCGAGCCCCGGAAACCGCCGGCGAGCCTCGTCGGAGGAGGCCGGTACGAGCTCGATCGGCACCAACTGCGACTGCCGTACGAGCCAGTCGCGCACGTGGGTGCACAAGGAGCACTCGGCGTCGTAGAGGACGGTGAGCGCGCGGACCGGGACGCGCGAGGCGTCTCGGTCCTCGACGGCGGCCACGTCGCTCACGCCCCGACCGTCGGCGGGACCCAGCCCTGCGGCGCGACGGGCGGCTGCTGCTCCCGCTCCATGATTCCGCGGCGCCGGATCCGGTTGAGGACGTACACGTTGCCGAGGTGCATCACACCGAGGACGAGCAGTACGACGCCCAGCTTGGTCGACAGGGCCTCGAAGATGCCGCGGGTGTCCTCGATGGTGTCGTCGCCGCTCAGGTAGAGGGCGACGAAACCGAGGTTGACCAGGTAGAAGCCGACCACCAGGAGGTGGTTGACGGCGTCGGCGAGCTTCTCGTTGCCGTGCAGGACGTCGGAGAGGAAGATCCGTCCGTTGCGGCTGAGCGTGCGGGCCACCCAGACGGTCAGCCCGATGCTGACGACCAGGTAGATGACGTAGGCGATGACCGTGCGGTCCATGCCCCACCCCTTCTTGAACGCGTTCAAAACGCTGACGGTGGAGACTGTAGACCCGTTTTTGAACACGTTCAACCGACCGCGGGAGTGACCCCGTTCACGACCGCCGCCCCAACTCGGGCCGCTTCGAGTAGTCGGTGAACCCGAGGACGTTCCCCCAGGGGTCGGCGACCTCCATGACCCACCCGGTGGCGGTGGCGAACGGCTCGTCGAGCAGCCCGATCCCAGCCTCCGTGAGCCGCCGCGCGGCCACACGTGCGTCGGGCACCTCGAGCCACACGCGGGGCGAGGGCCACATGGGGGGCCGATACCCGAACCCCTCCTCGACGCGCAGCAGAATCCCGGGCGTCTCACCCCCGACCTTCAGCAGTGCGATCCCGGCCTCATCGAGCCGAAACCCGACGACGAACCCGGCCCGCTCGTAGAACCCCACGGCTTCGCCGAGATCCCCGACGGGAAGGAGGACGTTGTCGAAACCGAGCAGCTCGTACGACTCTTTGTCTGACATGTCGTCAGATTAAGTGGGCTGGGGGACGGATCGAGGCGCACCGGGAGAGCCGGACCGTCCGTTCACCCGCCCGGACGAGGCGGACCGGCCGGCGCATGCGGCGCCTCGTCGGCGCCCGCTCTGCGCCCGGGAACGGCACAGCCCCATACTTGAACGGCGTCGAGGGGCGTATGGGGAGGGCGGGCTTCGTGCGACGGGTGCTGTCGGTGCACTTCGCGCCGTGTGCTCTGTTCGTCGCCGGGATCCTCGCTCTCGTGCGGGCCGGGAGTTTCTCCGGGCGCAGCGACTGGGAGGCCGTATGGCCGCAGCGGCCCGTCGCGGTGTTCGGCGCGCTCACGACGATCGCCGTGTGTGCTTCGCTGCTGGGACTCCTGCTGCAGCCGTTCCAGGTGCGTGCGGTTCGTGTGCTGGAGGGGTACTGGGACCGCTGGCCGGTCACGGCACGGCTCGCGGGGGTGCTAGCCGGGTTGCAGCGCAGGCGCTTGCAGGCCCTGCGCAGGCGGGCTCACAGCACGGCGCGTGGGGACACGGACCTGCGCGTTCGGGCGGACGTGCGCCGCCGCCTCGCCGCCCACCCGCCGGCCGACGTCCTGCTCCCCACGGCGCTCGGCAACGCCTTGCGCGCCGGGGAGTTGAGCGCCGGAGAGCGCTACGGTCTGACGACGCTGACCTCCTGGCCGCGCATCTTCCCGCAGGTGTCCGATCGCATGGCCGAGGCGCTCGGCTCGGCCCGGGACGCACTCGACACGGCCGTGAACTTCTGCTGGGCGTTCCTCGTGCTCACCGGCGCGGGTGGCGCGGCCCTGTACGACGAACCGTCCGCCTGGTGGTGGTGCGGTAGCTGCCTGGTGCTGGCGGCCGTGGCGTACAAGGGCGCGGTGACGACGGCACAGGCCTACTCCGGCCTGATGCACGTCGTGTACGACCTGCACCGCTTCGACCTGCTGGCCGCGCTGCACTATCCGCTGCCGGCGGATCGGGAGAGCGAGGAGGAGACGCTCTCAGACGTGTCGGACCTGTTCGCCGGGATCCAGCCGGAGGGCCGCACGTACGACCATCCGGGCGCGCGGCACCGTTCGTCACCTCCGGCTCAGGACGGCGGCGGCGCGACGGAGGCGTGAGTCGGTGGCGTTCTTCAAGGTCAGGCGACGGGGCGATCGCCCCGGGCCCGGGCATCCGCCAGTTGCTGCATTGCATACCGCAGTTGCTCGAACGCATTCCTCCCCTGGTCGTCGTAGCCCTCGCACGAGGCGTGCACCGCGGGCGGCAGGTCCGCGAGGGGGCAGCCTGCCCGGTGCCGTCCCCGGAACTTGGCGTTGTGCTCCGCCAGATAGGCGTCGATGGCGGTCGGCCCGGACTGGAGCGCGCGTTTCCACTCCCGCAGGAGGAGCACACGCTGGGAGACGATGCCGAAGTCCGCGGGACAGTCGCCGTCCCTGCAGGTCGTCGAATGCTGCTGGTAACCGGGGAGTACCACGGCGTGCATGGTCATCAAGAGCCTCCTTGGCCGATTCGGGGGCGCGGGTGAGTGGCTCGCTCGTTGACTTTGCGTCTGAGCCTGCGCTGCCAATAGATCTCGCCGAGGGTGCAGAGGAGGACCATGACGGCCGCCCCCCAACGCCAGGGCTGCTGTCTGCTGTCGTGCCCAGGAGCCAGAGCGGCGGCCACGCCGAACCCGAGCAGTACGGTTCCCGTGTTGAACAGGCTGTTGGCCCGGTTGTTGTACACCACCCAGGTCCTGAAGTCGTTGCCCTGTTCGATACACAACTGCAGGAGCCGCTGCGGCTGTTCGCGGATCGCCAGGCCGTACCAGTCGAAGACGTCCTGCTTCGAGTAGAGGAACTTACGTGCATGGTAGGCCAGTTGAATGCTGTAGATCAGAAGCAGCGCGGACAGGACGAGGACGAGGAGGGTCGGTCCCGACAGGAGGAACAGGTCGTCACCGGCCCCAGCCACCACCCCGGCCAGGCCGAGCGCGGCTGCCGCAAGCAGGGGAGCGGCCACGAACTGGGCCTCCTTGGCCCCCTGCCCGTATCCCAGCGGAATCGGCTGCTCCCAGCCGGGTGTCAGGTCGTCTGTCGGTGTCGGCACGCGCCCCCGCCTTCTCGAACACCCATGGACCGTCAGGACGTTCGACAGGAGTGTGACGGCGGAACGTGCCTACCGGCAGGAGCGCGAACCGGCCAAAAACCCCAGAGGGCCCTGTTTCCGAAGTGACGGAAACAGGGCCCCGTTGCCGGACCGAGGCGGTCGGCCACCGCGTGCGGCGGCGCCTCAGGCTTCGCTGAACCCGTCTCGTACGAGTTCCTGCGCCAGGGCCTCGCGCGTGGCCGCCAGTTCCTCGGTGATGCGGCCGAGCGCGTCCTGTCGATCGTCACCGAGGCGGGCGCAGGCGGGGCGCTGGGCAGGAAGCGGCGGCGCAAATGAGTCGGAGGGGGAAGCTGATCACAACTCCGTGCCGGAGTGAAGCCGGGAGGCGGGAGCGCCGATTCGGCGGGCCAGGGACGGTTCGGGCCCTGCTCCCGGGCAGGGAGCAGGGCCCGAACCGGCATGCCGGAGCGACTCAGAACCGCCGCGTGATCAGGGCCTTCTTGACCTCTGCGATCGCCTTTGTCACCTCGATGCCGCGCGGGCAGGCGTCCGTGCAGTTGAACGTCGTGCGGCAGCGCCAGACGCCGTCGCGGTCGTTCAGGATCTCCAGGCGCTGCTCGCCCGCCTCGTCACGGCTGTCGAAGATGAAGCGGTGGGCGTTGACGATGGCCGCCGGGCCGAAGTACTGGCCGTCGTTCCAGAAGACGGGGCACGACGACGTGCACGCCGCGCACAAGATGCACTTCGTCGTGTCGTCGAAGCGGGCGCGGTCCTCCGCCGACTGCAGGCGCTCGCGCGTCGGCTCGTTCGTCTCCTTCGTGATGAGGAAGGGCATGACGTCCCGGTACGCCTGGAAGAACGGCTCCATGTCGACGACCAGGTCCTTGAGGACCGTCAGGCCCTTGATGGGCTCGACCGTGATCGGCTTCTCGGGGTTGAGGTCCTTGATCAGCGTCTTGCAGGCGAGGCGGTTCCTGCCGTTGATCCGCATCGCGTCCGAGCCGCAGATGCCGTGGGCGCAGGAGCGGCGGAAGGTCAGCGTGCCGTCGAGGTCCCACTTGATCTTGTGGAGGCCATCGAGGACTCGCTCCTTGGGGTCGATCTCCAGCTGGAAGTCTTCCCACACCGCCTCTGCCGAGACCTCCGGGTTGAAGCGGCGGATCCGGAAGGTGACCGTGATGTAGGGAGAGGCCGAGGCCTCCGCCTCCACCTTGTCCAGAACGGGGGTTGCCATCAGTACTTACGCTCCATCGGCTGGTAGCGGGTCTGCACGACCGGCTTGTAGTCGAGACGAATGGACTCCGTGCCGTCGTCGCCGACCTCGCGGTACGCCATGGTGTGGCGCATGAAGTTGACGTCGTCGCGGTTGGGGTAGTCCTCGCGGTAGTGACCGCCGCGGGACTCCTTGCGGGCCAGCGCCGACACCGCCATGACCTCGGCCAGATCGAGCAGGTTGCCCAGCTCGATGGCCTCCAGCAGGTCCGTGTTGAAGCGCTTGCCCTTGTCCTGGATCGCGACGTTCTTGTACCGCTCGCGCAGCTCGGCGATCTTCTCGACGGCCGTCTTGATCGTCTGCTCGGTGCGGAACACCATGACGTTCGCGTCCATGGTCTCCTGCAGCTCGCGGCGGATCTCGGCGACCCGCTCGGTGCCCGTGGACGTACGCAGCTGCTCGATCTGCGAGACCACGAACTCCGCCGGGTTCTCCGGGAGTTCGACGTAGTCCGCCTTCTGGCTGTACTCCGCCGCCGCGATGCCCGCCCGGCGGCCGAACACGTTGATGTCCAGGAGGGAGTTCGTGCCGAGGCGGTTCGCGCCGTGGACCGACACGCACGCGACCTCGCCGGCCGCGTACAGGCCCGGGACGACCGTGGAGTTGTCCGACAGGACCTCACCCTCGACGTTCGTCGGGATGCCGCCCATCGCGTAGTGGGCCGTGGGCTGGATCGGGATCGGGTCCGTGTACGGCTCGATGCCCAGGTAGGTGCGCGCGAACTCGGTGATGTCCGGGAGCTTGGCGTCCAGCTGCTCCGGCGGGAGGTGCGTGAGGTCGAGGTAGACGTGGTCGCCCTCGGGACCGCAGCCGCGGCCCTCGCGGATCTCCGTGTAGATGGAGCGGGACACGACGTCACGGGACGCCAGGTCCTTCATCACCGGCGCGTACTTCTCCATGAAGCGCTCGCCGTCCTTGTTGCGGAGGATGCCGCCCTCACCGCGGGCGCCCTCCGTCAGCAGGATGCCCATGCGCCAGATGCCGGTCGGGTGGAACTGGAAGAACTCCATGTCCTCCAGCGGCAGACCCCGGCGGTAGACGGCCGCCTGACCGTCACCGGTCAGCGTGTGGGCGTTGGACGTCACCCTGAAGAACTTGCCGCAGCCGCCGGACGCGTAGATCACGGCCTTGGCCTGGAAGACGTGGATCTCGCCGGTGGCCAGCTCGTAGGCGACCACGCCGGCGGACCTCTTGACGCCGTCCTCCTCCGTGATCATCTGGTCGAGGACGTAGAACTCGTTGAAGAACTCCACGCCCTCCTTCACGCAGTTCTGGTACAGCGTCTGGAGGATCATGTGGCCGGTGCGGTCCGCGGCGTAGCAGGACCGGCGGACGGGCGCCTCGCCGTGGTTGCGGCTGTGCCCGCCGAAGCGGCGCTGGTCGATCGTGCCGTTCGGCGTGCGGTTGAACGGCAGACCCATCTTCTCCAGGTCGAGGACGGAGTCGATGGCCTCCTTCGCCAGGATCTCGGCGGCGTCCTGGTCGACCAGGTAGTCACCGCCCTTGACCGTGTCGAAGGTGTGCCACTCCCAGTTGTCCTCCTCCACGTTGGCCAGCGCGGCGGCCATGCCGCCCTGCGCGGCGCCCGTGTGGGAGCGGGTGGGGTAGAGCTTGGTCAGGACCGCGGTGCGGCTGCGCTTCGTGGACTCGATGGCCGCGCGCATGCCCGCACCGCCGGCGCCGACGATGACGGTGTCGTACTTGTGGATCTTCATGATTCTCGCAGCCCCGTGCCTAGCGGATGTTCGGGTCGAAGGTGAAGATCACCAGCGTGCCCAGCAGGATGGTGAACACCGTGGCGGTGTACAGGAGGCCCTTCAGCCACAGCCGGCTGTTCGGCCGCTCCGCGTAGTCGTTGATGACCGTGCGCAGGCCGTTGGCACCGTGCAGCATCGCGAGCCAGAGCATGGCGAGGTCCCAGACCTGCCAGTACGGGTTGGCCCAGCGGCCGGCCACGAACGCGAAGCCGACCTTGGAGACACCGCCGTCCAGGACGAGCTGGATGATCAGGTGACCGATGACCAGGACGACCAGCACGATGCCGGACAGGCGCATGAACAGCCAGGCCGCCAGTTCGAAGTTGCCCCGGGTGGACTTGGGGGTCTTCTTGGTGCGCCGGCGCGGGGCCTCGATGAGCGGGGCCGGGTGGTCGACGTTGTAGAGCTCGGCGCCCTCGACGGGGCCGATCCCGGAGGCGGTGGTTTCAGTCGTGGACATGGGCCTCAGCTCCCGAACAGAACACGAGCGGCGTGGCCGAGAACGGGGTAGATGGCCCCGGCCATGAGGACGACCCAGACACCGACGACCGTCCAGAGCATCTGCTTCTGGTAGCGCGGGCCCTTCGACCAGAAGTCGACGGCGATGACGCGCAGGCCGTTGAGCGCGTGGAAGAGGATGGCGGCGACGAGGCCGTACTCCAGCAGCGCGACGATCGGCGTCTTGTACGTGGCTACGACCTTGTCGTAGGCCTCGGGTGAGACACGCACGAGAGCGGTGTCCAGCACGTGAACGAACAGGAAGAAGAAGATGAGGACGCCGGTGACTCGGTGAGCCACCCAGGACCACATTCCTTCCCTGCCGCGGTACAGCGTTCCAGCCGGCACGGAAGAACCCTCCGGGAGCGGGGACTGAGGGCCGCGCCGGCTTCGGTGTCGGTCGGGCCCGGCCGGGTACGGTCCACCGGCCCCCAGCATGCTAGCCGTGCGCCGCCGTGAGGCTTACAGGGGGCCTACCGGTGTGATCAAACTGGCACCGGACGGGCTAGTTGGGCCGCCAATGGGGTGGGGGCTGCCGCGAAATGCCGGATGCGGCCCCGTTTGGGCTGGTCGCGCCCCTCGGCGGAGCCGCTGATCGATGCTGCCCCGCGCCCCTCAGGTAGGTCACCAGTCTGTTTCCTGCCAGTTTGCGGAGTTGGTCCGACGCCACGACCCGTTCTTCCTCGCGGTCGTTCGTGAGGCGGGCCCGGATGCCCTCCAGGACGCGGTCAAGCGTCTCCTCCGGGGCGGTGTCACCCAAATAGATGACGAAAGCGTGGCCGAAACGGGCCTCGTACGCGGCGTGTGCGGCGTTGAGTGCCGTATGGGCCACTGAGTACGTTCCGTCCGGAAGTGTCGGGAGTGTCTCCCCGGCCAGGGCTTCCGTCAGGTCTCCCGCCGTCAGGTCGTACGCCGCCTCGTCCGCCGCCGCCAGGAGCGAGTCCAGGTCGGGATAGGGGCGGTGGGCGGCGACGCGGTGGGCCCAGCGGTGGCTGTGCAGGCAGGTCAGGAGCGTGGTGAGGGCTTGGTCGACGGGGGCGGTGTTGAACTCCTGGAGGGATGCGCGGGTCTGCCGGGGGAGCGCCGATATGGCCGCTCGTCCGGGGGCGTACGGGAGACGGGGCGCAGGCAGCGTGGGTCCTCGCGTCACATGTGGGATGGCAGGGGATGCTGTGAGAAATGTGTCATCACGTTATCCACACTGGTCACGGCGTGTCCGACGAATGCCCGAATTTCACTCGGTCGGGAGAGTTCGGGAACGGTCGGTGGACGCGGGCCGTCGGCGTTGGCCTTAGGTTGGCCGTGTGAGTCAGCACAGGCGCCGGCTGCCGGCGCGGGACGCGAAGCGCAGGCAAGTCGTGACGGCCGGGGCCTTCGTCGGCACGGTCGCGCTCGGAGTCGGGCTCGGTTTCTGGGTCTCGGCGGACGGCAGCGACGGCAAGTCCAGCGTGTTCGCCGACTCCACGGCGACCGGCAGTCCGTCACCCACCCGCAGCTATCCCCTCTCGCATGCGCCGCGCACCATCCCCGCCGTGCGTGCCCACACGCCGGCCCGCGGCCCCGGCTGGCGTCCCGCGCACGGCGAGCGTGTCGTGGTGAGCGATCCGGAACTGACCGACGAGGGGCGGCTGATCGCCGGTGAGCTGGGTCTGTCCTACGCGGGCGAGAAGGACGACGTGCGCGCCGGGGACGTACGGCTGGCGCTGAGCGGCGAGGAGGGCGCGAACCCGGAGTCGTACACCATGACCGTGCGCGACGGACGCGTGAACATCAGCGGGCCCGCCGACGCCGGCGTCTTCTACGGCACCCGCACGCTCAAGCAGGAGGTCCACGGCGGCGGTACGGCACCGGAGGGCGTCGTGCGCGACGAACCGGCCAAGCCGCGTCGCGGGTTCATGCTGGACATCGCGCGCAAGCCGTACAGCGCGGCCTGGATCGAGGACCGGGTGCGCGAGCTGGGCGATCTGAAGTTCAACGAGCTCGGGCTGCACTTCTCCGACGACCAGGGCTTCCGGATCGAGTCCAGCAGTCACCCGGAGATCGTGTCGAAGGACCACCTCACGAAGGCCCAGGTCAAGCGGATCCTGGACCTTGCCGCGAGCCGGCACATCGAGGTAGTGCCCGAGATCGACTCGCCGGGCCATCTGGGCGCCGTCCTCGACGCGCACCCGGATCTGGAGCTGCGCGACGCGGACGGTGATCCCACGCGCGGCGCCGTCGACATCTCCAAGGACGCCTCCGGCGCGACCGTCGACGATCTCCTCGAGGAGTACGCAGGCCTGTTCTCCGGAGGCTACTGGCACCTCGGCGGCGACGAGTACCAGGCGCTGACGAGGTCCGACCCGGAGGCCTCCTACCCGCAGCTGGCCGCCGCGGCCCAGAAAGCGTTCGGCTCCGGGGGGAACGTCGCCGACCTGGCCACCGGCTGGCTGAACGACCGGGCCGGCACCGTCCGCGCCCACGACCGGACCATGCGCGTGTGGAACGACGGCTTCTTCGAGAGCGCCTCCGTGCAGCCCGCCAAGGACCTCGAGGTCGCCTACTGGACGGGAAAGGAGATCGACGCCCGGGAGCCGCTGGTGTATCTGCGCGCCGGGCGCAAGGTGCTCAACTACAACGACGAGTTCCTCTACTACGTCCTCGGCGAGCCGCAGACCTTCGTCTATCCCACGGGACAGCGGATCTACGAGCAGTGGACCCCGCGCGTGCTGCGCGGCACCGACACCGTGCCCGACCGGTACGACGCGCAGATCCTCGGCGGGTCCTTCGCGGTGTGGGCGGACATCGCGAACGCCCAGACGCAGGAACAGGTGGCCGCCGGGATCCGGATGCCGCTGCGGGCCACCGTGCAGAAGCTCTGGGACCCGGGGAAACCGGCGTTGTCCTGGGCGGAGTTCAAGAAGCTGGCGGACACCTTGCGCTGAGGGGGCGGACCACCGGAATCGGGTGGACGTATGAGCCGGCGGGACCGTATGTTCCGCGTGCCGCGCGTGCGCCTCGGGGAGGAGAGCCGCGCCCGGCCCCAACGCTTCGTTCCGGGGGGACCCGCCGTGCTCTGCGCCCGTTGCCAGCATTTCGCCGCCACGTCGGGCGGCACCCTGTGCACCCGGTGCGCCGTCGCGGAGGCACCGCCCGCCGCGCCGGCCGCCCCGCCGTTCACCGGGGCGCCCCGAGCCTGGCTGCGGTCGCCGGTGGGGCTGGGCCGGGCCGCCGCGGCCGTGCTCGGACTCGTCATCGCCGCCGACCTGTTCGCGGTCTGGGCGGACGTCGTCCTGCTCGACGTCTCGGGCGACCTCGCCGACCGGACGTACGAGGCGGCCATCGGCCGGCGGGCCGACGACGCCGACACGCTGACCGCCCTGGCCGGTGTCGCCCAGGTTGCCACTACGCTGGCCTGCGCGGTCGTGTTCCTGTGCTGGTTCTACCGGGTGCGGGTCAACGCGGAGGTGTTCAACCCGTTCGGGCACGCCAAGAAGCGCGGCTGGGCGATCGGGAGCTGGTTCACCCCGTTCGTGAACCTCTGGTTCCCGCGCCGGATCGCCCTCGACATCTGGAACGCCAGCATCCCCTGGGGCGCGCCGCGTTCACCCGGGCCGGTCAACGCCTGGTGGACGCTGTGGCTCGGCTCGACGTTCGTCGGCCGCCTAGCGGACTCCCGGTACGACAGCGCCGAGGACACGTGGGAGGCGCACGACGCCGCCGCCACGATGCTGTTCTCGGACGCCCTCGACATCGTCGCCGCCGTGCTGGCGATCCTCTTCGTGCTCGAACTGACCCGGATGCAGCACCGCAAGGCGCTCGCCGGTCCGGTACCCACGGCGGTGTGACCCCGCAATCCCCCAGTACGGCTGCGAACTTCCGTACGAATGTGGTGTATTCGGCCGGAGTCGCACCGAAGAGCCGCAGGGGGACCGGGATGGGCTACTGGGGGTACTTCGTCGTGGGCCGGGCGGAGCGCCCGCTCGGCGAACTGGACGCGCCGGCCGGGGGCGAGGGTTGGGCCTTACGGGACTCGGCGCCCGATGGCTGGTGTGGGAGTACGCGGCCGCGGAGGGTGACGCCGGGAGCACGCACGCCCTCGCCCGGCTGACCGGCGCGCCCGCGCTGTTCGAGTACGTGATGGACAGCGCCTGCGTGGTCGTCGAGGCGGCCCGGGCCGGACAGCGGCGGCTGGACGACGTGTCTGGCGCGGGCGGCGATGGCCCGCCACCTCGGCGCCGACCGGGAGGGCCCGAGCCTGGAGGACTGCTTCCTCGAGCCGCGCGACGCGACCGGGCGGGCGGTCGCCTGGGCCGCCGAGGCGGGGCATACGGTGCGGGCCGAGGCGTTGGCCGAGGTGTTCACCGCCGACCCCGATCCGTTGGCCGAAAATCTCTTCTTCCGCCTCCTCGACGTGCTGGGCGTGGTGCCCTTGTGACACTCCCGGGTCGTCGCACGCAGTAAGGGGAAGTGCGGGCTCCGTAGAGGGCGGCGCCCTGGCGAGGGAGGCGTGCATGAGCCTGGTGGACCTGATCACTCAGGCCGACGAGCGCGGACTGGCCACCAGCGGGTTGGCTTGTTTGGATCGGTGCGTGCCGCTGCTCGGCGGTGACGACGAGGTCCTGCGGCCGCTGTGGGCGAGCCTCACGGTCGGTGGCGGCGACTGGGGCGAGAGCCTCGCGAAGGCGCGCGCCACCCTCGGTGCCGCGGGCGAGTGCGAGACCGCCGAGGACGAGGCCGCGTCTCTCGCCCGCCGGATGCTCGACGCCGCCCCGGCCGAGCCCACGGGCGCCGGGATCAGGGAGTGGGCCGACGCCTGCTCCGTCGCCGCCCTGCGGATCAACCGGCTCCTCGAGCCGGCCGACGACGCCGCGGGCGCCGACGACTTCGTCGAGCCCCACCGCCAAGGTCGTACGGAGGGCATGTCTCCGCTGGTCGCCGCCGAACTGCGCCGTCAGATCACGACCCTGGAGCTGCTCGCCGAGCACGGCGCGGGCGGACTGCGCCGAGCCCTCGACGTGTCGGTCGAGGGCCGTCGGATCCTGCGGGCCGTGGTGTCACGGCGGGCCCGGGGCCGCGCCTGACACCGGTACCGGTCCGCACGGCCCTCACAGCACCAGCCACTTCACCACCGCGTCGCCGTAGCGCGCCGTCTCCGAGTAGAACGCCGTGAGGTCCTGGTGCGCCGACTCGAACGCCGCCCTGGTCTGTGACTCGGTGTCGGCCTCGGCTCGTTCCGGCAGCAGGGTCTTGCGGGCGAAGTCCCACAGGTACGTGAAGTCGGTCGACTCCAGATAGGTGGCGACCCGGTCCGCCTCCGCCGCGGTGAGCAGCAGGAACGGCGGCCGGGTGGGGTCGGGGTGGTAGACGGCACGGCCGCCGAGGACCACGTCGGTCCCCGGGCCGTCCACCGTGTCGTACGGGGGAGCGCCGGTGTACAGGAAGTCATGGTCGAGGTAATTCCGGTCCAGCATTTCCTCACGGTGCCGGTCGAGCCGCTGCCGCACCGTCTCCCAGTCGTCCTCGAACAGCCTGCGCAGCCAGTTCGCGCTGTTGCGCAGCGCCGGGGGCGGCACCGCGCGGAGATGGAAGTACATGCTCATCACTGAGTGGAGCGCACGGGCCGCTCGAGACGTCACTCGGGCCCGGAGCCGGGGGACGAACCCCGAATCCTGGGCGAGTCCTGTGCCGGTTGTGGGCGCGCGGTGCGACGGTCCTGCGCTGGTTGCGGGAACCGTCCGGATCCGAGTGACGAAAACGCCGCTGACCTCGCTCTACGGAATGTGACTGCGCAGTATGTGACAACACAGCAGGAGACCAGGCCGCAGGCCTCGGCCAAACCGGTGCGCTGGGCGGCGGACACGGTCGCGACGATGCGCGAGGGCGCGCGGGTACGGCTCGACTACTCGGTACAGAGCCTGTGGCGGGTCGACCGGATGATCGAGGAGATACGGCGCGACGGTGCCCCGCCCGCCGCCGTGGACCATGTGCTGCGCGGCTTCGGGGCGTACGCCGGCGAGGTGATCGTGAGGCAGACCGACGCCGAGTGGTGGACGAGCGGCGGCGACCACTGGGTCCGCACGCCCGACGGCCGCCTGTGGGACCCCATCGAGGAGGCGCGCCGCTGCTTCGGCGGCCATGGCTCGCTGCGCCTGCTGTGCCGGGACGCGACCTCGGTGGCCTGCTAGTGCCGTGCCGGGCGTCGCGAGCCGGTGAACCTTTCCGGTCACGGCGTTGGCCACCCCGGACGCGGGATCCGCGCGGGACTTCGGCGTCGGCGTCGTCCCGGGCTGCTCGCTGAAGACCGCGACGAAGCCTCTGATGCCGGTCGAGCAGTTCTCGAGGAGGATCGCCGCGCCCGCGTCGGATCGGTTCGTCGTTCGTGGTGGGCGGGTGCCGGCGGGGCGCCCGGTGCGGCCGGCCGGTTGCCCCGCCCGCTGTCGGCCGTCAGATGCCGCAGTTGGGTGCGGACCAGTACGGCGACGGGTCGAGGGCCACGTGGACGTGGTCGTTGTGGTCGGGGTAGCCCGGGCCGAGGATCTCCGAGAAGCCGTGGGAGCGGGCTTCCTTGGCGAGTGTGCAGAAGCTCGGCGAGCCGGTGAGGTCGGCGGCGTCGCCGTAGAGGTGACGGCTGGTGGACGCGCCGCCGGCCGCGCTGTTGCAGGCGTAGGAGCGGAAGCCGCTGGAGATGGTGATCGGCACGTCACCGAGCGCGTGCCGCATCGCCTCCAGCTTCCACATGGTCTTCAGGGCGTTGGCCTTGGCGGTGGCCGCCGAGACCGCGCCGCCGGACCAGTCGGAGTTGCAGTGGTTGAGCTCGGAGTACGCGAAGTGGACCGGGGTGCAGTCCGGGTCCTGGAGCGCGTAGATCTTGCTGAAGGTCTGCGGGCCCGCGACGCCGTCGGCGGCCAGGCCGTACGCCGACTGGAACTTCTTGACGGCGGCGGCGGTCCGGGCGCCGTACTGGCCGTCGTACGAGAGCCGTTCGCCCGAGGTCACCCAGCCCGCGACGCGGATCTGCAACTGCGTCACGTCGCTGCCGGAGGAGCCCTGGGACAGAGTGCGGCTCCAGGTGTAGCACTCGTCGGCGTGCGCGGTGCCCGAGGTGGCGCCCACCCCGGCGACCGCGCCAGCCATGATCATGACAAGTGTGGCGAACATTCGTGCCGTGCGTCTGAGCAATCCGGCCTCCCGACCGTCGAACCCGAATGGTGGTGACGCCGCCGCGCGAACAGCGACCGCGCCCAGGGTGAGGCCCCGCCGCTACGCGCGTCAACAGCGCCTGGGGTATGGGAGGTTGCGATTCCTTTACCATCGGCGTACCAGTCGGCAGGACGGGGATCGGGCGGAGTCCGGATGGGCCGACGGACACCGAACTCCGCCGTCGGGTCGCGCCGACACGTCATGGCGTCCGTCCTTGCAGTCGTCGCCCCGCCGGTCGTGCTGGGGCACCTGGTGAGACCCAGGAGGACGTCGGTGACTGTGACACTTCTGTGAGCTTCGACGCTGATTCCCCTGGGGGCGTGGGATGCGGGAGGCCGTGTCGCGCGGTGCGCATTCGCCACGAGCACGAAGACGGCCCCGGTCGGGGCGCGAGCTCGGTACGGACAGGGACGGTTCTTGGGCCAGGTAGGGGAACCCCGCCGCGTGCAGGCCTACGACGGGGAACTGGGCGCGGCCGTCGCGCGGGCGCAGGAGGGCGACGAGGCCGCCTTCGCGGTGGCCTACCGCGTCGTGCAGCCGGGGCTGCTCGGCTATCTGCGCGGCCTCGTCGGGCAGGACGCGGAGGACGTCGCGTCCGACGCCTGGCTGGAGATCGCCAGGGACCTGGGACGGTTCAAGGGCGACGGCGCGGGATTCCGCGGCTGGACCGCCACGATCGCCCGGCACCGGGCGCTGGACCATCTGCGCAGACAGCGGGTACGGCCGCGGGCGACGGCGCTCGAACAGGACGTACTGGAGCTGCCCGGGCAGCACAACACCCATGACCAGGCGCTGGAGTCCATGTCCACCGAGCACGCCCTCGAACTGGTCCGGGGACTGCCGCGCGACCAGGCGGAGGCGGTGCTGCTGCGGGTCGTCGTCGGACTGGACGGACCGGCCGCCGCGCGTGTCCTCGGCAAGCGGCCCGGCGCGGTGCGCACGGCCGCTTACCGAGGGCTGAAACGGCTCGCCCGTCAGCTCGGCGTGCAGGACGCGGTTGACGAAGGTGTGACGGATGACGGCCCCCGGACGCTGGGGGAGTCGAAATGAACGGAGACGGCCGGGGTCCGTATGGATCGGGGACGGCCGCGGTGGCACGGCGCCCCGGACGGTCGGGGCGGCTCGTGCGAACCGGTGGACCCGGGGTGCCGGGCGGATCCGGCGTGACGGACAGATCGGACAGGGACGGGAACTGACATGGGTGAACGGCAGAGCGACGGCGGGCTCCCCGACCGTCGGCACGTGCACCCTGGCGCGACGCCCACCGGCCGTCGGCGCGCGGGCGAGGGTTCGGCGTCCGGTGTTCGGCCCACCGGCGAGGGCTCGGAGTCCGGTTCCTGGTCCACGGATGAGGGCGGGGCATCCGGTCCTCGGGTCACCGGCGAGGGCCGTGCGTCCGGTTCTCGGTCGACCGGCGGCGCCCCGGCCTTCGGTGTGCGGTCCGTCGTCAGTGACGACGAGCTGGAGTCGGCCTTCGCCGTCGCCATCCGGCGTGGTGGCGTCGGCGTCGACGGGGAGCAGCAGGCCGTAGCCGCCTTCCGCGCCGCGCGCGACGCCGGCACACACAAGGCCCGGACCCGGCGTCGGGACGACTGGCGGCCCCGTGCGTCGTGGCGGGCGAAGTTCTCCGTGCGGACCGCGCTGTCCGTGCTCCTCGCCAGCCTCACGCTGGGCGGTGTCGCCGTGGCCGCGATCGGCGGCTCCTCCTCGGACGGTGCCCACGACGGCGAGCCCGGCACGCACCCGGCGACCAGTGCCCCGCCGCGGTCGTCCGCCGGATCGGACACCGGTTCCTCCGCGCACCGGGACCGCCCGGACACCGCCAAGGACATCCTGGCTCACTGCCGCGCGTACGAGCAGGTCGCGGACCGGGGCAAGGCGCTGGACTCGACGGCATGGCAGCGACTGATCAAGGACGCCGGCGGCGAGAAGAACGTCGTGGCCTACTGCGCCGAGCAGTTGGCCGGGTCGAGGGACCGCGCCGACGGCAATGGTCAGGACAGCTCCCAGAACAACGGTCAGAGCAGCAGCCAGAACAGTGGCCGAGGGAGCGGGCAGAACCCCGGCAAGGGCACCCGGCCGAGCAACAGCGGTAAGGCGAACGGCAACGCCGGCACCAGCGTCCCGAAGTCCAACGGCAATCAGTAGCCGCGACGGCTTTCAGCGGCACCGACGGGATTCAGCAGGCGCTGGGGCGGCCGGTAGGCCCAACGGCCATCAGTGATTCGGCTCACTCCGGGCCGACCTGGCGGGGCGGAACGCGCCGCCATGGCAACGGCCGGGGCCGCCACCCCCCACAGGAGAGGCCCCGGCCGTCGCGCGGCACGGGCCGCGCGGCGGCCCGTACTTCCTACAGCGCCATGTGTGCCATTTCTGTCACACCTCGGTCGTCACGAGTTAGTTGCACCTTGTACGGTCATGGACGAGGAGCGGTTTCAGGCCGTAACGTGCCTTTCGCGTCGAGCGCAGATGCATGATCACTGCAACGATCGGCGGACTCCAAGCCGCGACCATCTACTGAGGAACCACTTGTGCTGGGGGACGACGCGGAGCTGACCGCCGCGGTGCGTGCGGCGCAGGACGGGGACGAGACCGCGTTCCGGACCGTGTACCGTGCGGTGCATCCGCGGCTGCTCGGTTATGTGCGGACGCTCGTCGGCGAACCCGACGCCGAGGACGTCGCGTCCGAGGCCTGGCTCCAGATCGCCCGGGACCTGGAGAGGTTCAGTGGGGACGCGGACCGCTTCCGCGGCTGGGCCGCACGTATCGCCCGCAATCGCGCCCTGGACCACATACGGATGCGCGGCCGCCGCCCCGCGATAGGCGGCGACGAAACGGAACTCACGAGCCGCGCCGCCGAGTCCGACACCGCGGGCGAGGCCATCGAGGCCCTCACTACCAGCAACACCCTCTCCCTCATAGCACAACTCCCGCAGGATCAGGCCGAGGCGGTCGTCCTGCGCGTGGTCGTGGGCCTGGACGCCAAGACCGCCGCGGAGACGCTGGGCAAACGCGCGGGCGCCGTACGCACCGCCGCGCACCGCGGCCTGAAGCGGCTCGCGGAGCTGCTCGGCGAGAATCCGGAATCTGCCGGCCGGCTCGACGCCCTGCCGCCTCAGCGAGAACCGCGCCGTCGCGCGGTGACGTCCGCCACTGTGACGCATACGCGAGCGCGGGCGCAGAAGGGCATGTGATGGCCGACGAGCAGTACCAGTGGCTCAACCGTGAAACGGCGGAACGTTTGCTGCGCGGAGAGCCACTCGAAGCCGTCGACCGCCGACGGGCCGAGCGGCTCGCCGAGACCCTCGGTGCCCTGGCCTCCGACGCCGCCCCGGCCCACGGCGAACTCCCCGGCGAGGAAGCCGCGTTGGCCGCGTTCCGCAAGGCCCACGAGGTGACGGCCGCGGAGCGGGCCGCCGTGGGGCACCACACCGCTGCCGCCCCGCACCGCTCCGCCGGATCCTCCGACGCGGGCCTGGTCCGCCTCGGCCGCCCGCACCGCAGCGGCAACCGCTCCCGCGGGACGCGCCCCGTGCGGGTGGCGCTCACGGCGGCGCTGGCCGTCGGCATGATCGGCGGGGTGGCGGTGGCCGCCGGAACCGGAGTCCTGCCGACACCGTTCCACAAGGACTCCCCGGCGCCGGCCGCCTCGGTGTCGTCCGCGGCGACTCCCGAGGTCCCGCTCGTGTCGCCGTCCCCCGACGGCACACAGGCCGCCGGTACGTCCGGCCCGCCGACGCCCGGCGGCTCCCCGAGCGGCACGTCCGGTGACGGGTCGCAGCGTGACCAGGCCGGCCAGGTCACGGGCGGGAACGGCAGCGGCCGCACCGGCAACTGGTGGAGCGGCGCCCCCTCGGCCTGCCGCGACGTCCGGGACGGCAAGACGCTGCGCCTGGACCGCAAGCGCGCCCTGGAGGGGGTGGCGGGCGGCCCTGCGCGCGTGTGGAAGTACTGCGAAACCGTCCTCGGCTCCTCGGCCCACACCTCCGGCGACCAGGGCGACCAGAACGGTAACGCCAATGGCGGGCAGGGCGACGAGAACGGCCAGGGTGACGACAACGGCCAGGGTGACGACAACGGCCAGGGTGACCAGGACGGGGACGGTGGCCGCTTCGGGCCCGGTCACTCGGGCGGGGGCGCCGGCAACGACCATCACCAGGATGGTGGCGTCGGCGACGTCGCCACGCCCGCACCCTCCACGCCCGCACCGTCCACGCCCACGCCCACGCCGACCGCGTTCGTCCCGCTGCAGCCCGGACACGCCGCCACGAGCCCGGCCCCGGCCATGTCGCCGAGCCCGACATACAGTGCGCTCTGACCCATTCCAGCGCCCCTGAGCTGCGGTTTTGCAACTCGTCGAACTTTTTCCGCGCTGGGTGTGACGTTTTCGGCCGACCGGACGCAGTACTGAGTGAGCCGACTGGTCATCGGCCGTCGCACTGAGCCGGGGTTCCCCCCGTACCTACGGCTCGTGCACCTGGCGCGGGCGGGACACGTTCCCCCGGTCCCGCCCGCGCCCTGCTGAATCCCCGGTCGGTCACCAGTAGACGACGACCTTGTCGCCGGTCCTCACCTGCGCGAACAGAGCCGCGATCGCCGCCTCGTCCCGTACGTTGACGCAGCCGTGCGAGCCGCCCGCGTACCCACGGGCCGCGAAGTCGTACGAGTAGTGCACCGCCTGGCCGCCGCTGAAGAACATGGCGTACGGCATCGGGGAGTCGTAGAGCGTCGACACATGGTGCCGTGACTTCCAGTAGACCTGGAACACTCCTTCCCGCGTCGGGGTGTACTGCGCGCCGAAGCGCACGGACATCGTCGACACCGTGCGCCCGTCGACCATCCAGCGCAGCGTGCGGCTCGTCTTGCTGATGCACAGCACCCGGCCGGTCATGCAGCGCGGGTCCGGCGCTGCGGCCGGCTGACCGCCCATCAGATACAGGTCCCACTTGCCCGGCTCGTGCGTCATGTTCAGCAGCCGCTGCCAGGTGACGGCGTCGGTCTTCCCCGTCCGGGGCAGCCCGCGCTTGCCCTGGAAGCCTTCGACCGCCTGCTCCGTCAGGTCGTCGTACGTCCCCGTCGGCCCGTCGAAGAGCCAGGCGACCTGACGCAGGCGGGCCTGCAGCTCGCGCACGTCGGTGCCCGTGTCGCCGCGGGACCACAGGACGCGGGGAGGTGCCGGGGGCGGCGCGGTGGTGGCCGGCGTGGGGTCGGCCTGTTCGGCCTCATGGGTGGCGCCGGGGCTGGTGGGCTGCCTGGTGGTCGGCAGCTGTATGTGCACCGGGGAGCGGTGCTTGCCGTCGGAGCCCGGGGCCTGCACGGTGCAGCCGCAGAGCAGGGCGAGCGCGGCGGCCGAGGTGAGCGCGGCGGTGGGCCGGCCGGCGCTGCGGATGATCCCCCTGATTCTCATGCCCGGTATGTTTCCCCGCGTGACCGCCGGCGAACTCCGGGGCATGGTGGGGAGTAACAGACGTCCCCGCGGAGGCACCCATCATGGCGCGTGAGTCGGAGTCCGGACTGCCCATCGAGCCGCTCTACGGCCCGAGCGACCTCGCGGGCTGGGACCCGGCCGAGCGGCTGGGCGAGCCGGGCTCGTACCCCTTCACCCGGGGCGTGTACCCCACGATGTACACCGTCCGGCCCTGGACGATGCGCCAGTACGCCGGTTTCGGCACGGCCACCGAGTCCAACGCGCGGTACCGGCAGCTCATCGCGCACGGCACCACGGGCCTGTCCGTCGCCTTCGACCTGCCCACCCAGATGGGCCACGACTCCGACGCGCCCCTCGCGCACGGAGAGGTCGGCAAGGTCGGCGTGGCGATCGACTCGATCGACGACATGCGGGTGCTGTTCGACGGGATCCCGCTGGACCAGGTCTCGACGTCGATGACGATCAACGCCCCCGCCGCCCTGCTGCTGCTCCTCTACCAGCTGGTGGCCGAGGAACAGGGCGTCCTGGCCGACCGGCTGACCGGCACGATCCAGAACGACGTCCTGAAGGAGTACATCGCGCGGGGCACGTACATCTTCCCGCCCAAGCCGTCCCTGCGCCTGATCGCGGACATCTTCAAGTACTGCCGGGCGGAGATCCCGAAGTGGAACACGATCTCGATCTCCGGCTACCACATGGCCGAGGCGGGCGCGTCCCCCGCCCAGGAGATCGCGTTCACGCTGGCCGACGGCATCGAGTACGTCCGTACGGCGGTGGCGGCCGGCATGGACGTGGACGACTTCGCCCCCCGCCTGTCCTTCTTCTTCGTGGCCCGGACGACCCTCCTCGAGGAGGTCGCCAAGTTCCGCGCGGCGCGCAGGATCTGGGCCCGGGTGATGAGGGAGGAGTTCGGTGCGCGGGACCCCAAGTCGCTCATGCTCCGTTTCCACACCCAGACGGCAGGTGTCCAGCTGACGGCCCAGCAGCCGGAGGTGAACCTGGTCCGGGTCGCCGTGCAGGCCCTGGCCGCGGTTCTCGGCGGCACCCAGTCCCTGCACACCAACTCCTTCGACGAGGCGATCGCACTGCCCACCGACAAGAGCGCCCGCCTCGCCCTGCGCACCCAGCAGGTCCTGGCCCACGAGACGGACGTCACGGCGACGGTTGACCCCTTCGCGGGCTCGTACGCCGTCGAGCGGATGACGGACGACGTGGAGGCGGCGGCGGTGGATCTGATGCGCCGGGTCGAGGACCTGGGCGGCGCGGTCGCGGCGATCGAACGGGGCTTCCAGAAGGACGAGATCGAGCGCAACGCCTACCGCATCGCCCAGGAGACGGACGCGGGCGAACGGGTCGTGGTCGGCGTCAACCGGTTCCGTCTCGACGAGGAGGAACCGTACGAGCCGCTCCGCGTCGACCCGGCGATCGAGACCCGGCAGGCCGCCCGCCTCGCCCGCCTGCGTGCCGAACGCGACCAGCCCGCGGTGGACGCGGCCCTGGCCGCCCTGCGCAAGGCGGCCGAGGGCGAGGACAACGTCCTGTACTCGATGAAGGAGGCCCTGCGCGCACGGGCGACGGTGGGCGAGGTCTGCAACGCGCTACGGGACGTGTGGGGGACGTACGTCCCGTCGGTCTCCTTCTGAGACGTCGTGGCCCCGAAACCCGGAATGTCGTACCCCCGTGCGACACTCCTTCCATGTTCGGCGTCATCGATCTCCCCACCTATCTGGCAGGCGTCGTCCTGATCGTCCTGCTGCCCGGCCCCAACTCGCTGTACGTGCTGTCCGTCGCCGCCCGCCGCGGGATCCGGGCGGGCTACACCGCCGCCGCGGGCGTGTGGTGCGGGGACACCGTGCTGATGACGCTGTCCGCGGCGGGGGTCGCCTCGCTGCTCAAGGCGAACGTGGTGCTGTTCGGGATCGTGAAGTACGCGGGCGCCGGATATCTGACCTGGCTGGCGATCGGCATGCTGCGCGCCGCCTGGGGGATGTGGCGGACCCGGCGCGAGAAGCTCGCCGAGGAGCCCGCCCCCGCCCCCGCCGCGCACGAGCGGCCCTACCGCCGTGCCCTGGTCGTCAGCCTGTTCAACCCCAAGGCGATCCTGTTCTTCGTCGCCTTCTTCGTGCAGTTCGTCGACCCGGGCTACGCCTACCCCGCGCTCTCCTTCGTCGTCCTCGGCACCTTCGCCCAGCTGGCCAGCTTCCTGTACCTGAGCGCCCTGATTTTCAGCGGTACGAAGCTGGCCGCCGCGTTCCGCCGCCGCAAGCGCCTGTCGGCGACCGCGACTTCGGCGGCGGGCGCGCTGTTCATCGGCTTCGCTGCGAAACTGTCGCTGGCGAGCTCCTAGCGCGAGTGCCCGGCGTCCAGGCGGTCCGGCCGAGGCGGGTGAGGTACGGGGGGAGGCCGGCCGCCGTGTCGCCCGCCCAGCCGACATAGCCTTCCGGGCGGACCAGGAACAGGCCGGGGCCGTACGGCTCCGGGGCCGGTCCCCGCACCGTGCGTGCCCACGGGCCGAGTTCGGGGGCGTCCGGGCCAAGCAGGGTCCAGTGCGGACCCCGGAACGCGTCGAAGAGGCGTACGCCGTCCACCCTGCCGTCCGGGGTGCGGTCGCCCGCCCGCACCCCGGCCGGGTCGGTGCGCGTCTCCTCGGTCAGGGACGAGTCCCGGTAACCCAGCCCGAGCTGCACCGTCGCCTCTCCGCGTCGTACCTGCCCGCGGTGCACCCGCGTCGACAGGCCCAGCATGGGGGCAGATCGTGGCCGTGCCGGCGAGCCTCAGCGGCGAGCGCTTCGCAGCGCGCGGGTGACCACGGGGGGCAGCAGGTCCACCGCGACCCGGCGAACCCGGCTGCGGCGCTGCCCCAGGCCGTTGCGGGCGGCCGCGGGAGCGGGCGGTGCGACGCGGGCCGGCTCCTCGGGCCCGGTGGCGTGCCTGGAGGGCGGGAACGGCGGGGCCTCCATGCCGTTGGACTTCAGGCGGACGATCCGGTGCCCGGCGGCCGTCTGGACGCTCAGCCGGCAGTCCGAGCGCTGCCGCACCATCGCCAGCAGCTCGCGCTGCACCGGCTCGGGGTCGCCCCAGGTGCCGTACAGCTTCTGCGTGCTCAGGCAGACCGGGTGGAGGCCGCGGTTGAGCACGGCCTCCCACGCCGCTATCGACACGCCGGGTGTGTGCTCGGCGCGGAAGTCGTCGAGGACCACGATCCCGTCCGGCAGGAGCAGGTCGTGGGCCGCGCCGATGTCGCCGTACACGTGCTCGTACAGGTGCGAGGCGTCGATGTGCACGAACCGGCAGGAGGCCGGCTCGACCTCGTCCGGCACCACCGAGCTGGGCCCCTGCAGGACGCGGGGCAGCTCGTCGTGGAAGGAGAGGTAGTTCTCCTCGAAGACGCTCCGGGTCAGCCTGCTGTAGGACTTGGTCGACTCGGCCCGGTTGGCGTTGTCCGGGGCGTCGCCCTCGAAGAGGTCGCACACCGTGTACGTCTCGCCCGGCTGCAGACGGCGGCCGGTGAAGATGGCGCTCTTGCCCATGTAGACGCCGACTTCGAGCAGGTCGCCCCGGGTACCCGCGGCGACCTGACGGGACAGGAACCAGTCGAAGAGCAACTGATCCAGCACGGGGAACCAGCCGGGCACGTCGTCGAGGCGGCGGGGCGGGCGGGGACTTTCCTGGGTGGTGGCCATGCGGAGGAGACACTCCCTCGATACGGCAGTCGGTGGAAGCCCTGTGGAACGCCTGTGCGGCGGGCGAGGGCATCACCGTGCCTGCCCGAGGGGCTGGTTCAGAAGCCAAGACGAGGTGAACGGAAACCCAACTTCCCTTGCTGCATGCCTTTCTTGAGCCGCGGCCCGAACGGCTTCTCCACGAAGCGGTGGATCAGCCAGGCCAGGACGAGCATGCCGAGCACGGTCACCACGAGCGTCGTCCACGACGGCAGGCCGAGGCCCCGGTGCAGCACCCGGATGACGAACCAGCCGAGGTGTTCGTGCACCAGGTAGAAGGGGTACGTCAGCGCCCCGGCCGTGCTCAGCCAGGGCCAGGCCGCCTTGCGTGTCCAGCCGAGGGCGACGGCGGCCACCGCGAGGAAGCACAGTGTGACGACCAGCACGATGATGCGCGGGTCCCGGTGGAAGTCGCCGTGCGGAGTGACCTGCCACAGGCCCCGGGTGGCGGTGCTCTGTCCGAGCATCCAGGAGACGGCCACGATGCCCCACAGCACGAGGTTGCTGCCGAAGCGGTGGATCAGGTAGAGGGCGAGACCGCCGACGAAGAAGGGCGCGTAGTCGGGCATGATCAGCTGCTCGGTCAGCTCGTTGTGGGCGCTCTTGGCGATCACCGCGGCCAGGGTCCACACGCTGCAGAACAGCACCACCCGGCGGTAGGTGGCGCCACGCGCGACCACGAGCAGGGCGAACAGCGCGTAGAAGCGCACCTCGACCCAGAGCGTCCAGCACACGCCGAGAATGCGGGGCACGCCCATCGGCATCTGGAGCATCGTCATGTTGACCAGGAACTCGTCGAGCCGCAGCGGCTTCAGGACGACGGGCAGGACGAAGGACGCGGCGGTGACCAGCACCAGCGCGACCCAGTAGGCGGGGTAGAGGCGGGCGACACGGGAGCGGAAGAAGTCGCCGAGGGTGCGGCCCCAGCTGCTCATGCAGATCACGAAACCGCTGATGACGAAGAAGAACTGCACGCCCAGGCAGCCGTACATGGCCACACTGGGCAGGACGGGGAAGATCCGGTCCGGGGACTGGCCCCAGGACGCCGAGACGGTCCCGCCGCGCCCCGCGTAGTGATAGAGGCAGACCATCAGCGCGGCCACGAGGCGCATGCCGTCGAGGGCCAGCAGCCGGCCCCCGCGTCTGCTCGGGGCGGGGGCGGTCGGGGCGTGTTCGGGGGTGGGGGGAGAGGGGACTGGAGCGAGGGTGGGGGATGAAGGTGCCATGATCCGAGTCGCCTACCCGAAGATGGCCCATTCATCTCGGGCGTTCCCTCCGATGTCCCCAGGACGAAGGAGGCCCTGCGCCCGCACCTGGGCGAATCACAGGTACGTCTTGGTTGACAGCCCAACGATTCGTCCGGCAGTACCGGCGTGTTAACCCGGAAGTCGTTTTAGCTTCCTAGTTTCTCCATCTGCCCCCACGTGTCGGTAAACGCTGGGAATGCGGCCGTAAACCCAATCTTTGCTTGGCAAAACCAGGAGAGCTATGACGAGGGTCCAGAACAGGCGGACACCTGCCGGTGGAGGGGAGCTGGACGACTGCCTGCGCGCGTGTGCTGTGCACAGTGGCAAACTCGTCGGAAGCCTCGACCGCCGGCGCGGGGAACTCGCCGAGCAGCTGCGCAAGCTGCTCGTGGTGTGCACGACCGAGGGTGCCGGCGCCCCCGCGCCCGCCCCGGCCGGCGGCGCGACCGCCCTGCTCAAGCGTGCCGTCAAGGGTGCGACGGCCCCCTCCGGCGGCATCAGCAACGAGCTGCTCGACGCTCTCCTCGCCGTCGCCAACAAGGCCCTGGAGTGCGGGTACAACGACGAACTGAACCTCGCCCTGGAGATCAGCGAGACCGTCCTCGCCCAGCGCAAGAACTCCCGCGCCGGCTGGCGGCTGCGCGCCCGCATCCTGGAGGCGCTCGGCGAGGAGCGTGAGGCCGTCGAGGCCTACGAGCGCTACCTCGGGCTGACCACCGACGACGGCTTCGGCGTCGCCGCCCGGGTCGCCGGACTGCGCCGCGCGGCCGAGCGTGAGCGCGATCTGATCACCCTGCTGCGCGGCCAGGTCCCGGCCGCCGCCGAGTTCGCCCGCGGCCGCGCCACCGACGTCTGGGCCGAGGGCCTCGCCCTGCACGCCCTCGGCGACTGGACCGCCGCCGAACCCCGCCTTGTGGGAGCGCTTCTTTCGCTCACCGAGGACGAGGCCCCGGTCACCGACCGGCAGGAACTGCTCAGCCAGTACCTCGACCTGCGCACCGGTGTGGCCGACGCGGACCCCGTCGCCTTCACCGAGGCCGTCGCCCTCTACGCCGAGCAGCGCCGCGTCCGTATGCGCGGCCCGGTCGCCAACCCCACCGTCGACGGCGTGCAGTGGATCACCCTCGGTGAGTTCCGCAACCTGATCGCCGGCAAGTCGATCTGTCTGATCGCCAACTCCGGCCGCGTCGGCACCAGTTCGATGGGCCGCGAGATCGACGACTACGACCTCGTCGTGCGCTTCAACTCGTACAAGATCGACCCAAAGCACACCGGCAGCCGTACCGACATCCACGCCACCATCCACAAGCACGGCTTCAACTGGGACAAGCCGGTGACCACCCGGCTCGTCTTCGGCGGCATCTCCGGCGACTGGAAGCACTCCCTGCGCAACCGCCTCGTGCCCGGCGCCCAGCAGTACCTCGGCGACGAGTCGCTGCGCTGGCCCGTGCGCAACATCGGCCAGCTCGGCAACGATGTCTGGTCCGGCATTCCGACCACGGGCTTCAACATGCTCTGGCTGCTGGACTTCCTGGACGTCAGCCCGAAGCTCGACCTGATCGGCTTCGACTTCTACGAGAGCGGCGCGTATCGCGTGCAGGAGGCGATGAAGCTGGCGATCACGTCCGTGCACGAATACACCAGCGAGAAGGAATGGGTCATGCAGCGGGCCCAGAGTGTGACCGACATGAGGACATGCCTGCGATGACCACGACCATCCCCACCGCGAGCGTCACCCCGGCGACCGACGCCCGCGCCCTCACGGGCAAGCGCCGCATCGCCTTCGCCAGCTACGTCGACGAGAACTACCTGCCCGGCTTCCTGGCCCTGCTGCGCAGCCTCGCCCTGTCCAACCCGGGCGTGTGCGAGGACTTCGTCGTCCTCTACGACGACCTGCGCCCCGCGTCGATCGCCCGCATCCGCGCCCTGCACCCGCGCATCGTGCTGCGCCGCGTCAACGACACGCACTACGACTCCTACGTCAAGGGCGACCAGGACAACTACCTGGTGCGCAAGGCGTACTTCATCCTCGACATCTTCCGGCTGCGCGACTACGACACGGTCATCACCCTGGACACCGACATGGTCGTCCTCGGCGACCTGAGCGAGCTGCTGAAGCTGCGCGAGGGGCTCGCCGCCGTCCCGCAGTTCTTCTACGGTCAGCACAAGCTCAACTCCGGGCTGCTGGTCATCCAGCGCGAGTACCTGTCCGACGAGTTCTGCGCGAAGATCGACGCGACCGGACGCAGCGGCGACTACGAGCTCGACAAGCACGACCAGGGCATCCTCAACGCCGTCCTGGACGGCGACTTCGTGCGCCTCGACGCCCGCTACAACTTCGTCAAGCGGCGGCTGTCCGGCGACCTGCCCGTCCCAGACGACACCGCCATCCTGCACTTCACCGGCCGCCACAAGCCGTGGCAGGGCGGCGAGGCCGGTTACGCCCAGGCCGAGGACCGCTGGCGCGAGTTCGAGCTGAGCGACGCGGAGTTCCAGGCCGCTTACCTGGGCCTCGGCGGCGCCCTCCACCACGACCTCCTCGTGCACTTCGGCACCCCGCACGTGCGCCGCACCGGCGACATCGAGAGCGCCCGCCGGGTCGCCGCCGCGCACATCGCGTCCGGGGACTACCAGGCGGCCGTCGACCTTCTGGAGAGCGTCCACATACCGCTCGACGCGGCCTGGCCGCACGAGGTGTTCGGGCACGCCCTGATGAGCGTCTCGCGCTACCAGGAGGCGAAGACGCAGCTGCTGATCGCCACCGCCGCCCCCAACCGGGCCGCCACCGCCTACTCCCGGCTGGCCCAGATGGCCTGGGTGCACGGCGACAACACCGAGGCCCTCCGGTACGCCACCACCGGCCTCTCCGTCGACCCCACCCACCGCCCCAGCCGGCTGTGGGCGCAGCGGGCGGCCGCCGTGCCCGCCCAGGAGCAGGGCGCCCCCGAGGACCAGCTCGCCCACGTCGCCTTCTACATGGACCGACAGGGCAACGCCGGCGACAAGCTGCTGCCGGAGACCGTGCGCCTCGGCTTCGGCCCCGACACCACCTCGCGCCGCTGGCACTCCGTCCACGCCCACCGGCTGTTCGACGCGGCCGCCCTGGAGCGGGTCAACGCCCGGCGCGGCCTGGTCATCGGCGGCGGCGGCCTGTTCATCCCGGACACCATGCCGAACGGCAACAGCGCCTGGCAGTGGAACGTCCCGGACGAGCACCTGCGCGCCGTCGACGTGCCGATCATGGTGTACGCGGTCGGCTTCAACGCCTTCGACGGACAGTCGTACCGGGCCCAGCGCTTCAACGAGAGCCTGCGCCTGCTGGTGGAGAAGGCCTCCTTCTTCGGCCTGCGCAACCACGGCTCCATCGAGAAGGTCCGCTCGCTGCTGCCGGCCGAGCTGCACGACAAGGTCGTCTTCCAGCCCTGTCCGACCACGGTCAGCCGCCAGCTGATCGCCGGCTGGAGCGACCCCGTGTACCGCGAGGACACGGTCATGCTCAACGCCGCCTACGACCGGGCGGGGCTGCGCTTCGGACACGACTACGCGCACTTCCTCGCCGAGATCGCCAAGGCGGTCAGGGCGATCGGCGCGCACACCGAGGTCAAGTGCGCGGCGCACTCGCTGGACGACGAGCGCATCGCCTTCGACCTGCGCCGCGAGCACGGCATCTCGCTGCCGGTGATCCCGATGTACGACTTCGACAACGACGAGATCCGCGAGACCTACGCCAAGACCCGGCTGGTCATCGGGATGCGCGGGCACGCCGGAATGATCCCGTTCGGCGTCGGCACGCCCATCATCAGCCTGATCTCGCACCCGAAGATGGCGTACTTCCTCAACGACATCGAGCGCCCCGAGTGGGGTGTCTCCGTCCACGAGCGGAACCTCGGCGCGGTGCTCACCGAGCGGGCGATCGACATCCTCGACCACCACACCCGCACGGTCGACGACGTCCACGACCGCCAGCAGCGGCTGTGGAAGGTCACGCAGGACAACCAGGCCCGTCTCCAGGCGATCCTGGGCGGCTGAGCAGGGCTGCCGCCCAGCACACGCACGGCAGGAAGCGCCCGGGGTGCACGAGCCCCGGGCGCTTTTGCCGTGCGAGCACGATCCGCAGCCGCGGTATCAGGGACGGCGGTAGATGGTGATCGAGTGGCCTACTTCGTCGATCGCGCTGCTGCTGTCGATCAGCTCGGCCAGCGGGGCCGCTGCCGTGGCGACCGCGGAGTCCGACACGACGAGCAGTCCATGGACCTCTTGCGGAGGGACCGTCCGCGGGTCGGAGGCGTGGATGCCGTAGGAGGAGGGCTCGCCGCTGCCCTTGTAGATCAGCCAGACCTTGTCGTGCGGGTAGCGCTGCCGCAGGCGGTCGGCGAGCCGCCCCAGGTCCTGGCCCCAGTCGACGTTCGAGTCGTGCAGCCACAGGTGGGTCTTCGCGGACCCGCCGAACGCCTCGTTGGCATACGGCAGGTAGTACGGGTACGTGCTCAGCGAGCTGACGGCGGCGAACGCGACAAGTGACGCCGTCATGGCGTACGCCCACCGTCGCCGGACGGCGACCACGGCCGCCGCCGCGACGGAGAGGAAGAGCGGCACGAAGATCGCGTACCGGGTGCCGTAGTCGCGGGTGCCGGTCATGGCCGAGGCGAGCAGGACGGCCGCGGGAAGGAGCACGTACATGGCCGCGGGCCGCAGCCGCCGGATCGACATCGCCGCGGCACCGACCGCCCACAGAACGAGCATGCCGAGCGGCGTCTTCACCAGCAGGGCGGCCGGCAGGTAGTACCAGAGCGAACCGTAGTACATCCGGCCGTACAGGAAGCCGGCCCGTACGACCTCCTCCTTGCCGAACTGCATCAGCATCCCGTCCCGGTACTCGCGGGGCAACGGCAGCAGGTTGGCGGCAACGGCCCGCAGCCCGTGCACCTCGGGCATGTCGGCGGGCGGAGTCCAGTGCAGTCGCGGGTCGACGACGAGGTAGGAAGCCCACACCACGGCGACCGCGATCAGTGCCATCCCGGCCGCCGACGCGGCGCCGAGCGCGAGGGTGCGGGCCGTGCGGCGCCGGTCGCGTCCGGGCGTCCGCCGGGCGGCCAGGACGGACAGCACGGCGAGGAGGAGCACCACGGGAACAGCCGGCAACGTGTTCATCTTGGTGGCCAGGGCCGCGCCGAGTGCCGCCCCTGCCAGAGGCAGGTACACACCCGGCCGTCGGCGCGCCCGCCAGGTCAGCCACACCGACGTCAGCACGAAGCCCGCCGCGGGCAGGTCCAGGGTGGCCAGCGACCCATGGGTGATGACATCGGGCGAGAAGGCGTACAGGGCGAGCGCCGCCAGGGCACCCACGCGTCCGGTGAGGTCGTACGCGAACGCGCAGACGACCAGCCCGAACAGCAGCGTCAGCACGATCATCGGCAGGCGGGCCCACAGCATCAGCCGCTTCGGGTCGTTGCCGGACTCGAACAGCAGATGGCGTCCGAGCCTGCTCTGGTCGCCGGGGAAGCCGGGTTCGAGGTGCGGGCGGGCGACGGCCACTCCGGTCGCGATGATGAGTTTGCCCAGCGGCGGATGTTCCGCGTTGTACCGCAGGCTGTGCTCTTTCAGGTAGACCGTGGCTGTGCCGACGTACACCGGCTCGTCGATGGTCGGGGACTGCTCCACGGCCGTCGTGACCATCGCCACCGCCATCTGGGCGAGGAGCGCCACGACGGCGAGCGCGAACACCAGCCGGCGGTGCCGGCGCAGCGCCTCGAAGCGGTGCGGGAACCTTCGCGGGCGCCCGGTCGTCGTGGCGGAGCCGTTCACGTCGCGAGCCGGGGCCGGGGTGCGGACGGACGGCTGTATGTCCTGCCGAGTCATCGGGGTCCGTCCTGGTGGACGGACCCCGGGCAGGAGGAAGCTGTATGCGGCATTCGGAGAAACTATGGAGACTTCGTTAACCCCGCCGCAACACCTTGTCACGGAGCGGCATCGGCTCCGTCGTGTTCACTTCTTGCCCACCAGCTTCTTGAGCCTCGTCATCGTCGACACCTTCGGTTCGGCGTCGTACGCCTTCTTGAGCTGCTCGAAGTGGTCGGCGCGGGTCCGGCTCAGGTACTCGTCGTCCCGCAGCGTCTTGGCGATCGACCAGGCCCGCTTGTGCTGGCCGTCGTAGTGGGCGACGTAGGCCTTGGCGAGTTCGAGGACGGACTTGAAGGGGATGCCGCCGGTGTGGTCGCGGTCGACGCGGTCCTGAACGGCGGTCATCAGCGCCAGCTTCTCGTCGACCGTGAAGTCGTCCTCGGAGATCCGCTTCAGGACGTCCGCCGGGATCGGCTGGGTGACCTCGAAGGCGAGCGTGGAGCGGATCGGCGGACCCGCGATCTCGATGTAGGGCAGCAGAGCGCCGGTGCTGTAGTGCAGCCACGGCAGCCGCGGTCCGGCGAAGTCCTGGTGCAGGACGACCGAGCCGGGCTGCATGCGCGTCAGGAACCGCTCCGACACGCATTGGAACACCCGGGCCGTCTTGGCTATGTCGATGTGCAGGAATTCGACCGGGCTGGTGTCGTCCGGGTCGGAGGTCTGCCAGAGGTCGCCGGCGTGGATCTCCAGGAACGGCAGGAAGGGCTCGAGGCGGGCGCGGAAGTCGTTGAGGAAGGAATTGTCGTCCTCGGGCTTGTGCCCGGCGCTGAAGAACTTCTCCGTGGCGAAGGTGCCCTTGCCGACCCGGAAGAAGTCGTACGCGTGCAGCCGCCCCTTCTTCTCGTCGAAGGCCGGGTTCTCCTGCAGTCCCATCGCGAGTGCGTAGGTCGAGCCGCCGCCGCCGGAGCCCAGTTCGACGATCCGGTCCCTGCCGGTGAGGTGATGCCGCCCCACGAGGTACAGGAACTGCAGCTCCCACTTACTCACTTGGGTGTAGGGCAGATTGTCCGGCAGCTGGACACTGTCGAACATCGAGTAGAGCCGGCCGAGCTTCGTCATAGGTGCCTCACGGGATTGGATAGGCGGTGCCCGCGATCCTAGGGGCAGAGGCACCACCTATCCATAAAATCATTACGGAAAAGGAATGAAATCCCGGTTGTTGGTGTGGAGTTCACTCACGATTCGCTCAGCGTTTCACGGCTTTCTTCAGCGCCAGCGCCCGCCGTGCCACGCGGCGCATGGCGGCATTGCGCGGGATGAACCCCAGCTGGCCCGGTACGCCACCCGGCAGCGCCAGTGACGTCAGCCGCTTGCGCTTGAAATAGCGCAGCGTCTTTTCGTCGAGGTTCTCGGCGAGGTAGGCCTCGGTCTCCTGGCGCAGCCGCGGCAGGATCTTCGGCTGCATCGCGAAGCCCACCGCCCGCACCAGCGGACCCAGGACGTCGACGCTCATGCCCCGGCGCTGCTCGGTGACCGCGGCGCGGTCCGTCAGCTCCGGCAGCAGCGCGTCGACGACGGTGACCGGGACGCGGTTGCTGTTCTCGAACGGGGACAGCCGGTCCAGGAGCAGCTCCGTGCCCAGGCGGGCGACCGGCAGGCCGTACAGCGCGGACGCGGTGAGCAGCGCCGTGGAGAAGCAGCCGACGACCAGCGCGGGACGCATCCGCTGGTACAGCACCTCGGCCAGGACCGGGGTGTCCAGGACGGTCAGCTCGGCACCGAGCTTCTCCGCCTCCTGCTCCAGCTTGCGCGTGAAGCGGGCCGGCGCCGTCGGGTGCGGCTTGAACACGATCCTCGTGTGGCCGAGTGCGTGGGCACCCTTCAGCATGCGGACGTGGAGGTTCTCCTCGTCGTCGGCGCTGAGGATGCCGAGCGCGGAGAGGTACTGGCCGAGCAGCAGCGCCGGCTCCTCGATCTCCGGCAGTCCCTCGCCGCTGCCCACGAGTTCGGCCAGCACCTTGGTGAAGGCCGGGGTCGGCACGATCTCGCCCGCCACGCCGAACTCGGTGAGCAGCAGCGGCTTCAGTCCCGGCACGAGGTCGAGGTGGAGCACCCGGTTCACCCGGGTGCCGACCTGCGGGTCGATCTTGTTGCGGGTCGGGCCGTAGCTCATCAGGCCGTCCGCGTACACGGTCACCGGCGCGTCGACGAAGATCTGCGCGAGCGCGAGCGACGGGTTGACCTGGATCGACTCGACCGCGAACTCGACGTCGTCGCCGATCTTCCACTCCAGGCGCAGATACCGCTCCCAGAGCGGCATGTCCTCCGGCCGGGGGGCCCAGCCGCCGGGGTGGAAGGGAAAGATCGTCTCGTTGTACGACAGCACCTCGTCGAACCGGTCCCGCAGCCGCTCGAAGCCCGGCATCTCGTCCGGGCCCGGCGTCGTCTCGGGCGTCGCGGCGTTGTTGCAGACCAGCAGGATGCGGCGGTCGGCGGGACGGAAGAGGCCGGAGTCCAGGGCGGCGGCGAGCGTCGCCATGCCGTAGAGCGTGGACGCCTGGAAGATCTGGGTGGTCACGCGGCGACCCCCGGGGCGGCCGGCCGACGGCGCAGCCGGCGCAGCTTCGTGGCGCGCTGGAGGTCCATGGAATCCAGGGCCTCCTCCAGCACGTCCTGCGGCATGCGCTGCAGCGCCCCGGCACTCATGGATTTCAGCTTCTTCGCCACCGCGGGCTCGAACCTTTCGATGGATCCCAGATGATGGGAAATGATGGCGCAGTACGTGCGGACGGCCTTCGGCAGGAGGGTGTCCGCCTCCGGGTCCTGCGCGGTCTCCTCGATGACCTGGTCGAACGCCCGGATGAAATCGAGCTGCCGCACATCGCCGATCTGGGTGAGTGACGAGGCCACGCCCCGCCGGTAGAACACGCCGAGCAGGCTGACCGCGGCGAAGGATTCCGCCTCCCGGTGCAGCTTCCAGATCCACGGCCGGTCCTCCGCCGTGCGCAGCCCGTCGGTGAAGTGCAGCAGTCCCTTGTCCACCAGCCGGCGGTGGTAGACCCCCGCCCAGGCGTACGCGTAGTCGACCGAGGTCGACCGGTCGGCAGGCAGGATCGCCTCCCGCGGGTTCAGCACCACGTTGCGCGGGCCGACCGGCACCCGGTGCACGGTGCGCGCCCGTGCCGTGGTCTGTACATGGTCGGTGCGCAGGAAGTCACATCCCAGCGACTCGATTGCGGAGACCAGCTGTGGGTAGTAGCCGCGGGCGAGCCAGTCGTCGCCGTCCAGGAAGGTCACGTACTCACCGCGTGCCCGGTCGATGCCGGTGTTGCGTGCGGTGGCGAGCCCCCCGTTCTTCTCGTGTCTGACGTGGACCGCGCCTGGCAGCTCGCGTTCGGCGCGCGCCAGGATCTCGGGTGTCCCGTCGCTCGAGCAGTCGTCGACGAGAATGAATTCGAAGTCCTCACGCGCGTTGGCACTGAGGCTCCTCAGGGTGTCGGGCGCGTATTGCTGCACGTTGTAGAACGGCACGATGACGGAGAGCTTGACCACGCACTGGACGTTAGGGGGGCGCCCGTCATCAATCTTGACCGGTGCCTTGATGCCAGATGAACGACACGTGGCGAACCTGTGAACCAGGACTTTTTCGCACGTGTTCTCGGGCTGATTCGCTATTCGGAGATGTGCTGTTAACCGTTTGTTGTATTCGGGTTGGGCAGAACCTAGGAATGCCTTCCTAGCGTCTTCGACGTGCCAGCAAGTGCAACGAAGTCCCTGCGGGTCGCGGTCCTCGCGGATTCCGACACCCGGTGGAAGTGGGGCGCGCTCACCGCGAGCCGTATCGCCTCGAACGACTCCACCGTGCCGGACATACGCCTCGACGGCTACCTCCTGCGGGGCCGTGCCACCCCCACCGCCCGCCAGCTGCGGGAAGTCGGTGTCCACGCGGACTCGCTCCGCGAGGTGACCGCCGTGGAGTTCCTGCGCGCCATGGACCGTGAGGCCGAGGAGCAGTACGACGTGCTCGTCCTCGCCCTCGTCGGCGGTGGCGTGCAGGCCATGCTGCACGGCCTCCGGCACGTGTGGGGGGAGCGGGCCGAGCGCCCCGTCGTCGTCACCGGCTACGTCGGTGTCGTCTACGAGAAGCTCGCCGACGGACTCCTCCTGCGGCACGGGGCGGACATCGTCCTCGCCAACTCCCGCCAGGACGCGGACCGTTTCCGGGACGTGTACGAGGGCGTGGGCGCCGACGCCTCGTCGGTGACCGAGGTCGCGCTGCCGTTCCTCGGCGGCAAGCCCTACACCGGCGAACACGAGCCCTACACCGTCGTGTTCGCGGCCCAGCCCTCCGTCCCGGAGACCCGCAAGGACCGTACGTACCTGCTGAACCGGCTGATCGAGCACGCCCGCAAGCACCCCGAGCGCGAGGTGCTGCTCAAGCTGCGCTCCCGGCCGGGCGAACACACCACCCACATCGAGGAACTGCCGTACCAGAAGCTGGCGCAGGGCAAGGACCTGCCCGCCAACTTCAGCCTGGTGTACGGGCACATGGGCGAGGTCCTCGACCGCACCGACCTGCTCGTCACTGTCAGCTCGACGGCCGCGCTCGAGGCACTGCACCGCCGCGTCCCGACCGTCGTCCTCAGCGACCTCGGCATCCGCGAGGCGCTCGGCAACCACCACTTCGTGGGCTCCGGCTGCCTCGCCTCCTGGGACCAGCTCGACGCCGGACACCGCCCGGTACCCGACGAGCAGTGGGTGGCCCGGCAGGGCGTCGCCGCCGGGGGTACCCCCTCTGAGGGAGGTTCCTACGAGAGGGCCTTCGACGCGGCACGCGAGCGGATCACCGAGCTGCTCGCCCGGCCCGGCGGCCTGCCGCCCCTGAACCCCTACTACACGACCGAGACCGCGCCCGGCTATCTGCCGGGGATCCTCGCCCGCCACCATCTCGGTCCCGACGGTGCCCCGCTGCCCGGGGCGCCCGCCTCCGACAAGGCACCGGGACCGGTGCGCCAGATCGTCCGCCGCGCCGCACGCGGCGCCTACCGCCACGGCGTCCAGCGGGTGGCTCCCGTCATCCGCCGCATGGGAGAGCTGTGAGCGACCGGATCCCGCGTCAGTCGGCGCCTTCGCACGGAACTGGAGCAGTTGAGCCTATGAGCAACCCCGAAGCGGGTCACGGTGCCGAGGTGCGCCGCGTCCTCGCGGTGATCCCGGCCCGCGGCGGCTCCAAGGGCGTGCCTGCGAAGAACCTCGCCCCCGTCGGCGGCGTGCCCCTGGTGGCCCGCGCCGTGCGCGAGTGCCGCGCCTCCCGGCTGGTGACCGACGTCGTCGTCTCCACCGACGACCAGGCCATCGCCGCGGCCGCCCGCCAGGCCGGCGCCGAGGTCGTGCTGCGGCCCGCCGCCATCGCCGGCGACACCGCCACCTCCGAGGCCGCCGTCCTGCACGCCATGGACGCCCACGAGGCGCTGCACGGCGCCGCCGTGGACGTCGTCCTGCTCGTGCAGTGCACCAGCCCGTTCCTGGTCCGCGAGGACGTGGACGGGGTCGCGGCGGCCGTCGTCGAGAACGGCGCCGACACCGCGGTGACCGTTGCGCCCTTCCACGGCTTCGTCTGGCGCGACGCGGCCGACGACCCGGCGGTCGTCGACACCCAGGCCGCCAAGGCCGTCGGCGGAGCCGTCGCCGTTGCCAACTCGACGGTCACCGAGGGTGGTTACGGCGTCAACCACGACAAGTCGTTCCGCCCGCGCCGGCAGGACCGCCCCCAGGACCTGCTGGAGACCGGCGCCGCCTACGCGATGGACGCGGCCGGCTTCCGCGAGCACCGGCACCGCTTCTTCGGCCGTACGGAACTCGTCCGCACCGACCCCGCCCGGGTGCTGGAGATCGACGACCCGCACGATCTCGCCCGCGCCCGGGCCCTGGCCCCACTGTTCGACGCGGACCGCCCCGGCGCCCTCCCGGCCGCCGATGACATCGACGCGGTCGTCCTCGACTTCGACGGCACCCAGACCGACGACAGGGTGCTGATCGACGCCGATGGAAAGGAGTTCGTCTCCGTGCACCGCGGGGACGGTCTCGGCATCGCGGCCCTCCGCAGGAGCGGCCTGAAGATGCTCGTCCTGTCCACGGAACAGAACCCGGTCGTCGCCGCCCGGGCCCGGAAGCTCAAGATCCCGGTCCTGCACGGCATCGACCGCAAGGACCTCGCCCTCAAGCAGTGGTGCGAGGAGCAGGGCATCGCGCCTGAGCGCGTGCTCTATGTCGGCAACGACGTCAATGACCTCCCGTGCTTCGCCCTCGTCGGCTGGCCCGTGGCGGTCGCGAGCGCCCACGACGTCGTGCGCGGCGCCGCACGCGCGGTCACCACCGTCCCCGGCGGCGACGGCGCGATCCGAGAGATCGCCAGCTGGATCCTCGGCCCCTCTCTCGATTCCCTCACCAAGTAAGGACATCTTCTGCCATGAGCACCAACTCCCGTCTGCGTACGTTCGGTTCCCGTGAGGTCGGCCCCGGCCGCCCCGTCTACGTCTGCGGCGAGATCGGCATCAACCACAACGGTGAGCTCGAGAACGCCTTCAAGCTGATCGACGTGGCCGCCGAGGCCGGCTGCGACGCCGTCAAGTTCCAGAAGCGCACCCCCGAGATCTGCACCCCGCGCGACCAGTGGGACATCGAGCGCGACACCCCCTGGGGCCGGATGACCTACATCGACTACCGCCACCGCGTGGAGTTCGGTGAGGACGAGTACCGCCAGATCGACGAGTACTGCAAGGAGAAGGGGATCGACTGGTTCGCCTCCCCGTGGGACACCGAGGCCGTCGCCTTCCTCGAGAAGTTCGACGTCCCGGCCCACAAGGTCGCGTCCGCGTCCCTCACCGACGACGAGCTGCTGAAGGCGCTGCGCGCCACCGGCCGCGCGGTCATCCTCTCCACCGGCATGTCGACCCCGAAGCAGATCCGCCACGCGGTCGAGGTCCTGGGCAGCGACAACATCCTCATGTGCCACGCCACCTCCACCTACCCGGCCAAGGCCGAGGAGCTGAACCTCCGCGTGATCAACACGCTGGAGAAGGAGTTCCCGAACGTCCCGATCGGCTACTCCGGCCACGAGACGGGCCTGCAGACCACCCTCGCCGCGGTCGCGCTCGGGGCGACCTTCGTCGAGCGTCACATCACCCTCGACCGCGCCATGTGGGGATCCGACCAGGCCGCCTCCGTCGAGCCGCAGGGCCTGCAGCGCCTGGTGCGCGACATCCGCATCATCGAGGCCTCCCTGGGCGACGGCGTCAAGAAGGTCTACGACTCCGAGCTCGGCCCGATGAAGAAGCTGCGCCGCGTCGCCGGTGTCGTCGCCGAGGCGGAGATCGCGGCCGCGGCCGGCGAGCCGGTCACGGTCTGAGCGTCCTCATCCACACCGCCTTACGACGACGGGACGGTCGTACGTCGATGAGCCCCCGCGCCGGTCACGCCGGCACCACCCCCCACACCCTCGCCTTCGTCGAGAGCCCGGTACAGCTGCTCAACGTACTGGAGTGGGCGCACGTCCATGCCCTGCGAGGGGCGGAGCCGGCCGACACGGACGGGCCGGGGGGCTCGTCCGGCGCCGGGATGCCGGGTGGCTCGTCCGGCGCGCGGGGGGCGGGCGCCGGACTCACCGTCGTGGTGCTGTCCCCGACCGACCCCATGACACGCGGCCAGCTGCGCCGCATGGCCGACCTGGCCCGGGACGAGGGGTACCAGGTCCGCTGGGAGGAGGCGCGGGGCGGCACGACCGCGCCCTTCCACACCATCGGCGGACTCGCCGGAAAACTGCGCCGGGCCGACCGGATCGTCATGGGCGACCCGTTCTCCCGCTATGTGCAGCTGCTGCTGACGATCACCCGGGCCAAGGACCTGGTGGTCGTCGACGACGGCACGGCGACGATGGAGTTCGTCTCCCAGCTCGCCCGCGGTGAGCGACTCGTGCGCTGGCACCGCAAGGGCGGGCGCCCGGGTGCGCGCGACCTGCTGTTCGCGCCCGTCTCGTCCTCGGCCCGGCGCCGGCTCACCCCCAAGGGCGGGCGCCGGGTGGAGGTGTTCTCGTCCATGCCGATGGACCGGACGCCCGACGGCGTCACGGTGACCCCCAACGACTTCGGCTGGACCCGCGCCCGCTTCGGGCCGCCGCGCATCACCAAGGGCGCGGACATGGTGGGCACGTCCCTCGTGGAGACCGGGGTGGTGGACGGCGAGCGGTATCTGGAGGCCGTCCAGCGCCTGGCCAAGGCCCACGGGGCGACGCGCTACTTCGCCCACCGCCGCGAGAGCACGGAGAAACTCCACCGGCTCGCGGCACAGACGGGACTGGAGATCGTACGGCCCGACCTGCCGCTCGAGCTGATCGCGCGGCGCGGCCCCATCGGGCGTACGGTGCTCAGCTTCCCGTCGACGGTCGTCCACACGCTGCCGCTCGCGCTGGCCGGCACCGGGGTCCGGGTCGCGGTGTGCGACATCGACCCCGGTTGGCTCACGGAGACCGCCTCGCCCCGGGCCCAGGGCTTCCTGTCCGGGGTGACGGGGACGGCCCGGGACGTGCATCGGCTGGCGGCGGTGGGACTGGGCTAGTGCTGCGACCGGAAGGGTTCACCGGCTCGCGACGCCCGGCACGGCACCTCGCGGCGTTGTCGCCTCACCCGAGTACATCCAGTACGCGGGTGACGCTCCGCCTTGCGATGCACCGCACCGGACGCCGCGAGCTTCCCGGCAAACCTTCCCGGCCACAGCACTAGGGCTGCTCCGCGGGGCCCTGTGCGGGAGCCGGATCCTGTCCGGAATCCTGTGCGGGGCCCTGTTCCGGTTTCTGGGCGAGGACGAAGGCGCGGGGGATCGTCTCCTCGCCGCGGGGGTCGCGCCGGATCCTCGTGTACGGCTCCAGGCCCGCCTTGCGGAGGTGGGCCGCGATCGTCTCCGGGGTGCGGAAGTAGTAGTCGAGGCCGATCTCGTGGCCGAAGCGCTCGGCGAGGTGCCGGTGCCCGTCCTCGTCGGCCGTCTGGAAGGCCAGCAGGACGTGGCCGCCGGGGACGAGCGTGCGGTGGAACTCCGCGAACGCCGTCGGCAGGTGGTCCTCCGGGAGGTGGATCGTCGAGTAGAGCGCGAGGATGCCGCCCAGGGTCTCGTCCGGGAGGTCCAGGTCGGTCATCGACCCCACGTGGAAGCGCAGCTCGGGGTGCGCCTCGCGGGCGAGGGCGGCCATGCCCGGCGAGACGTCGATCCCGAACACGGGCACACCGAGTGCGTGCAGCCGGGCGGCGATGTAACCGGGGCCGCTGCCGAGGTCGGCGACGGGAGCGGTGGAGTTGGCCGTGACCAGCTCCGCGAAGATGTTGATCAGATTCCGGTCGAGCGGGTGGTGGGCCAGACCGTCGGGGTGAAGGGCCGTGTACTCCTTGGCGATGGTGTCGTACGACGTGCTGGTGGTTCTGAGGAAGTCCGTGGTCGCGTCGGTCACGGCGGGGGACGTTACCGGGGCCGGGGCGGAGACGGGCGCTTCTTCGCCAGTCGGTCAGGTGGGCGCCGCCCGCTGCCCGGCCGTCGCCGTCGGACGAGAAGCCGCACGTGAACATCCCAGGTGATGGCACAGACGCGCCGATCACCTGGCGGCAGCCGCCCCGTCGGGTTTCGATGGGTGGACAGGTCCACTGGGGCTCGGGGGCGGCGTGGTATCCGTTGAGGCGGGTACCGGGGTGCGCTCGGGTGGCGCTTCGGAGATTTCCGTGATCGACTCGGTCGGAAGTCGGACGAGTTTACCCATCCCAGCTCATAGCCATGCGTCCGGTGGTCAGATTTTCTTCCCCTAACGGGCTGAAGTTTTGTTGATCGCGGGGCAGTTGACCGTTCCGGCGTCCTACCCTTCAGAGGGTGAACCAATTGATGTCCCCAGAGTCCGAGGCCGATCTCCCCGGGGAAGCCGTGCTCCCCGGCGTGCTCAGCGACGCGCTGCACGCCGAACTCGTCGCGTTCCGTCGCGACTTGCACATGCACCCTGAGCTCGGCAACCAGGAGTTCCGTACGACCGCCGCCATCAAGGCGCGGCTCGAGCAGGCCGGGCTCAAGCCCCGTGTCCTCGCCCTCGGAACCGGGCTCGTATGTGACATCGGTGGGGACATCGGCAGCGAGGGGGGAGACGCCGTCAGCGGGGGCGTCCTCGCCCTGCGGGCCGATATCGACGCTCTGCCCATTCCGGACACGAAGAGTGAGTGCTCCTACCGGTCCACCGTGCCCGATCGGGCGCATGCCTGCGGGCACGACGTGCATACGGCCGTCGTGCTGGGCGCCGGGCTCGTGCTCGCCGAACTGCACAAGCAGGGGCTGCTGCCCCGGCCCGTGCGGCTGCTGTTCCAGCCCGCCGAGGAGGTGCTGCCCGGGGGCGCCACCGACGCCATCGAGTGCGGTGTGCTCGACGGGGTGGGGCGGATCATCGCCGTGCACTGCGACCCCCGGGTGGACGCCGGGAAGATCGGGCTGCGGCAGGGGGCGATCACGAGTGCGTGTGACCGTCTTGAGGTCGCGCTGGACGGGCCCGGTGGGCACACCGCACGGCCGCATCTCACCACCGATCTCGTCACCGCGGCTGCTCGCGTCGCCACCGACGTGCCCGCAGTCGTCGCCCGGCGCGTGGACAGCCGGAGCGGGCTCGCCGTCACCTGGGGGCGGATCGAGTCGGGGCACGCGCCGAACGTGATCCCGCAGCACGCCGAGCTGTCCGGAACCGTGCGGTGCCTGGACCTGGAGGCCTGGCGCACGGCTCCCGACGTGGTGCACGCGGCCATCGACGAGGTCGCGACCCTGCACCGGGCCAAGTCGCAGATCACGTATGTGCGGGGCGTGCCGCCCGTGGTGAACGACCCGGCGGTCACCGAGTTGCTGCGGGACGCCATGATGGCCCGGCGCGGTGTGGACTCCGTCGAGGGGACCGAGCAGAGCCTCGGCGGCGAGGACTTCTCCTGGTATCTGGAGCATGTGCCGGGCGCGCTGGCCCGGCTCGGTGTGCGGCCGCCGGGCGAGTGTACGGTGCGGGATCTGCACCAGGGTGACTTCGACGCCGACGAGCGCGCCATCACGGTCGGCGTGGAGCTGTTCACCGCCGCCGCGCTTCTTGACGCGCAGAGGTAAGGAGCAGGGGGAGGGGCGCCGGTTGGTGCCCCTTCGCCCGCTTGTGTCACCCGTGCGTAACCCGGGGCGGACGGTTGTAACGCGGGGGCGGCACGAATCGATAACGGCAGGGAGAAATCCTGTTCCCCTCCTCTTCTACGCGCGTTACTGTGCGCCGAAATGGCCACCAGAGGCGGCACATTGGGGAAGCGGGCCGGCGACGGTGCCGTGGGGATGAAGGGGTGCTTGCTGTGCGTCTGATCTCTCGGAGGACGAGGTTCTCCCAAGCTGCGGTGACCGTCGCGGTCGTCGCCCTCGCGGCCGCCGGGTGCGGCAAGTCCAGCAGTGACTCCTCGAGCACGTCGAAGGACGGCAAGTACGCGGGCAAGGGCATCGGCCTGGCGTACGACATCGGTGGCAAGGGCGACCAGTCCTTCAACGACGCCGCCTTCGCCGGTTTCCAGAAGGCCGAGAAGGAGCTCAAGATCAGCGGCCGGGACATCGAGCCGCAGGACGGGGAGTCCGACGCCGACAAGGTGCAGCGGCTCGAGCAGCTCGCCAAGTCCGGCTACAACCCGATCATCGGCGTCGGTTTCGCGTACGCCCCGGCGGTCAAGCAGGTCGCGGCCAAGTACCCGAAGATCACCTTCGGCATCATCGACGACAACACGATCCAGGCGAAGAACGTCGCCGACATGGTGTTCCACGAGGAGCAGTCCTCCTACCTCGCCGGTGTCGCCGCGGCCAAGGCCACCAAGAAGAACCACATCGGGTTCATCGGTGGTGTGGACATCCCGCTGATCCACAAGTTCGAGGCCGGGTTCGACCAGGGCGCCAAGTCCGTGAACCCGAAGATCAAGATCGAGTCGCAGTACCTCACCCAGACCGCCCAGGAGGGTGGCTTCTCCAGCCCCGACAAGGGCAAGGACGCCGCCAACGGCCAGATCGAGGCGGGTGCCGACGTCGTCTACCACGCCGCCGGCCTGTCCGGCCAGGGCGTGATCCAGGCCGCCGCCACGCACAAGGTGTGGGCGATCGGCGTCGACTCCGACCAGTACGGGCAGAGCGCGCTGGCCCAGTACAAGGACTACATCCTCGGCTCCGCCCTGAAGAACGTCGGCGGTGCCGTGTACGACCTCACCAAGTCCGTCGTCGAGGGCAAGCCGCTCAGCGGTGAGGTGCGCGGCGACCTCAAGTCGGGCGGTGTGGGCTTCGCCGACACGAACCCGAAGTACCAGGCGATGACCGACGTCGTCTCCGCGGTCGACAAGGCCAAGGAGGACATCATCTCCGGCAAGATCACCGTCGACACCGAGTGATCGCCGGGGCCTGACGGGGGCCCCGAGACCGCCCGGCATCGTCGCAGCCCGGACGCCCCTTGCCTCGCGCAAGGGGCGTTCTGCTGTCCGTCACGATGGGCGTGAGTGTGGCCACAGGTGGATAACGGACCGGACAGAAGGGTTTTTCCGTCTGGTCTACGCGCGTTACGCTGCGGCGGAATCAGCGCCTGGTATGGGCGCTTGCACGAAGGAGTCTCGTTCCATGCGCCGGGTGTCCCGTATAGCGGTTGCAGGCGTTGCAACCGCAGCCCTTGCCGTCACTGCTTCCGCCTGCGGAAGCTCGTCCACCTCGTCCTCCGCCGGCGACGGCAAGTCCAAGGGCATCGGCCTTGCGTACGACATCGGCGGCAAGGGCGACCAGTCGTTCAACGACGCCGCCTACGCCGGTCTGCAGAAGGCCGAGAAGGACTTCGGCGTCAGCGGCCGGGACATCGAGCCGCAGGACGGCGAGACGGACGCGGACAAGGTGCAGCGCCTGGAGACCCTGGCCAAGTCGGGCTACGACCCGATCATCGGCGTCGGCTACTCCTACGCCCCCGCCGTGAAGGAAGTCGCGGCCAAGTACCCGAAGGTGACCTTCGGCATCATCGACGACAACACCATCGAGTCGAAGAACGTGGCCGACATGGTGTTCCACGAGGAGCAGTCCTCCTACCTCGCGGGCGTCGCCGCGGCCAAGGCCACCAAGAAGGACCACATCGGGTTCATCGGTGGTGTGGACATCCCGCTGATCCACAAGTTCGAGGCGGGCTACGTCCAGGGCGCCAAGTCCGTGAACCCGAAGATCAAGATCGAGTCGCAGTACCTCACCCAGACCGCCCAGGAGGGTGGCTTCTCCAGCCCCGACAAGGGCAAGGACGCCGCCAACGGCCAGATCGAGGCGGGCGCGGACGTCGTCTACGCCGCCGCCGGTCTGTCCGGCCAGGGTGTCATCGAGTCCGCCGCCACGCACAAGGTGTGGGCGATCGGCGTCGACTCCGACCAGTACAAGCAGGACGCGCTGGCGAAGTACAAGGACTACATCCTGACCTCGGCCCTCAAGAACGTCGAGGGCGCGGTGTACGACCTGTCCCAGTCCGTCCTCAAGGACAAGAAGCCGTTGTCCGGCGAGATCCGCGGCGACCTGAAGTCGGGCGGTGTGGGCATCTCCGAGTCCAACCCGGTCTTCAAGAACAACGCCGACCTGCAGGCCGCGCTGAAGAAGGCCGAGGAAGGCATCAAGAACGGCACCATCCAGGTCAAGACTTCCTGACCGGAGGTCATGGGCCTGTCCCAGGCATGGCCAAAAGTGCGCCGTAATGACACCGTTACGGCCACGGAACGGGGCGCCGGGAGGATGACCTCCCTGCGCCCCGTCAGCGCGGCACAATGCTCGGAACCGGATCGAGAACAACCAAGATCGATCAGGTCCGGGCACTATTTAAAGCAGGGGCGCTACGCGCGTAGAGCGGCCCCTTTCCCGAGGAGAGTGCGCCATCGACGCGTCCAGCAGCCCTCCGCTCACCGCAGAGTCGACAGTCGCGGTCGAGCTGGCGGGGATCACCAAACGATTCCCGGGTGTCGTGGCCAACCACGACATCCACCTGACCGTCCGCAAGGGGACCGTCCACGCCCTCGTCGGCGAGAACGGTGCGGGCAAGTCGACCCTGATGAAGATCCTCTACGGCATGCAGAAGCCGGACGAGGGCACCATCGCGGTCAGCGGCGAACAGGTCACCTTCTCGTCCCCGGCCGACGCCATCTCCCGCGGCATCGGCATGGTCCACCAGCACTTCATGCTGGCCGACAACCTGACCGTCCTCGAGAACGTCGTGCTCGGCAGCGAGAAGCTGTACGGCATCGGTGGCGGCGCCCGCAGGAAGATCAAGGAGATCTCCGACCGCTACGGCCTCGGCGTCCGCCCGGACGCGCTCGTCGAGGACCTCGGCGTCGCCGACCGCCAGCGCGTCGAGATCCTCAAGGTCCTCTACCGCGGCGCCCGGACCCTGATCCTCGACGAGCCGACCGCCGTCCTGGTCCCGCAGGAGGTCGACGCGCTCTTCGACAACCTGCGCGAGCTCAAGTCCGAGGGCCTGTCCGTCATCTTCATCTCGCACAAGCTCGGCGAGGTGCTCTCCGTGGCGGACGAGATCACCGTCATCCGGCGCGGTACGACCGTCGGCACGGCCGTACCCGCCGAGACCACCTCGCGTCAGCTCGCCGAGATGATGGTCGGCAGCGAGCTGCCCACCCCGGAGACCGCCGAGTCGACGGTCACCGACCGGGCGGTCCTCGAGGTCAAGGGCCTGACCGTGTACGCCAGCGGTGGCGCGTCCCTGGGGGAGGCCGGCGCGCTCGCCGAGACCGCGACGGTCGGCGCGGGCGGCGCCACGGCGGGCGGCGACGTCCTCACCGAGGCCACCACCCCCGGCGAGGCCAAGCGCGTCCTCGACGACGTCAGCTTCACCATCCACGCCGGCGAGGTCATGGGCATCGCCGGTGTCGAGGGCAACGGCCAGACCGAGCTGATCGACGCCCTGATCGGCCTCAAGAACGCCGACTCCGGCTCGATCCACTTCCTGGGCGAGGACGTCACGAACTGGCCCACCCGCAAGCGCCGCGAGCAGGGCGTCGGCTACATACCCGAGGACCGCCACCGCCAGGGCCTGCTCCTGGAGGCGCCCCTCTGGGAGAACCGCATACTCGGCCACGTCACCGAGACGCCCAACGCCAAGGGCTTCTGGCTCGACCCCAAGGGCGCCCAGGCCGACACGCGCCGGATCGTCGAGGAGTACGACGTCCGCACCCCCGGCATCGACGTCACCGCGGCCTCCCTGTCCGGCGGCAACCAGCAGAAGCTGATCGTCGGCCGCGAGATGAGCCACGACCCGAAGTTCCTGATCGCCGCCCACCCCACCCGCGGTGTGGACGTCGGCGCCCAGGCGCAGATCTGGGACCGCATCCGCGAGGCCCGCCGCAACGGCCTCGCCGTCCTGCTGATCTCCGCCGACCTGGACGAGCTGATCGGCCTGTCGGACACCCTGCGGGTGATCTACAACGGCACTCTGGTCGCCGACGCCGATCCGGCCACGGTCACCCCGGAGGAGCTCGGCTCGGCCATGACCGGCGCCGCGTCCGGTCACCTCGAGCATGTTGAATCCCCTTCCGACAACGCGGAAGCCGCCGGTCCGGAGGACGAGGCCCGATGAAGAAGTTCGACAAGGAGCGGGTGCTCCTCGCGGTGGCCGGCCCGGTCATCGCGCTCGTCCTCGCGATCGTGCTGACCTCGGTCGTGCTGATCGCGTCGGGCAAGAACCCGATCGAGCCGTACAGCCTGATGCTGGAGCAGCTGCCCTACTCCGACATTCAGGTGCTGATCATCAACCAGGCGTCGATGTACTACATCGCCGCCATCGCGGTCGCCCTCGGCTTCCGCATGAACCTGTTCAACATCGGTGTGGACGGCCAGTACCGCCTCGCCGTGGTGATGACCGCCGTGGTCGGCGCCAACGTGGCGCTCCCGAGCTTCCTGCAGATCCCGCTGCTCCTGCTGGTCGCGGCCTTCACCGGCGCCTTCTGGGCCGGCATCGCGGGCGTCCTCAAGGTCACCCGCGGTGTCAGCGAGGTCGTCGCGACGATCATGCTGAACTCCATCGCGACCGCCCTCATCGGCTACGTCACCCTCTCCACCGTGTGGGGCGTGCAGGTCGGCAACAACATGACGACCGGCGTCATGAAGGAGTCCGGCTGGTTCCCCGGCATCAACCTGGGATCCGACGTCGGTGAGATCTACGGCCTGGTCTTCCTCGCGATCCTGCTCGGCATCGCCTACTGGGTCGTCCTCAACCGCACCCGCTTCGGCTTCGACCTGCGCGCCACCGGCGCCTCCGAGTCCGCCGCCGCGGCCTCCGGCGTCAGCGCCAAGCGGATGGTGCTCCTCTCCATGCTGATCTCCGGCGGCGTCGCGGGCCTGGCCGGTCTGCCGCTGCTGCTCGGCGACACCCACACCTACAGCCTGAGCTTCCCCACGGGCGTCGGCTTCACCGCCATCGGCATCGCCCTGCTCGGCCGCAACAACCCCGGCGGCATCGCCCTCGCCGCCCTGCTGTGGGCCTTCCTCGAGAAGGCCTCGCCCGCCCTCGACTACGCGACCCCGGTGGCGTACGAGAAGGAGATCGCCACGATCATGCAGGGCCTGATCGTCTTCGCGGTCGTCATCTCGTACGAGGCCGTACGCCAGTGGGGTCTGCGCCGCCAGCAGCGTCAGGTCGGCGCCGAGCTGGCCGCGGCCGCCGCCCAGAACACCATGAAGGAGGTGGCGGCCCGATGACCACCGTGACCGTCGCGAAGCCGAAGGCGCAGCAGCCCGGCAGGGGCAGCCGCCGCATCTCGCTCCCGGTGCTCCTGCTCGTCATCGCGGGCGTGCTCGTGCTCACCTCGGTCGTCCGCCTGATCACCGGCGCGGACGGCATCACCTCGACAGGCCAGATGTCCACCGCGCTGCGCCTCGCCGTGCCGATCGGGCTCGCGGGCCTCGGCGGCCTGTGGTCCGAACGCTCCGGCGTTGTCAACATCGGCCTCGAGGGCATGATGATCCTCGGCACCTGGTTCGGCGCCTGGGCGGGCTATCAGTGGGGCCCGTGGGCCGGCGTGGCCTTCGGCATCATCGGCGGTGCCCTCGGCGCCGTCCTGCACGCCATCGCCACCGTGACCTTCAACGTCAACCACATCGTCTCCGGTGTGGCCCTCAACATCCTGGCGCTCGGCGCCACCCGCTATCTGTCGAAGTTCACCTTCGCCGACGCCCCGCAGGGTTCCGCCAAGCAGTCCCCGCCGATCGACTCGCTGGGCAACTTCGACATCCCGGGCCTGTCCGGCTGGCTGGACACCCTCAACCAGAAGCACTGGTTCGTGGTCTCGGACATCGCCGGCCTGATCGGCGGTCTGGTCACCGACCTGTCGCCGCTGACCGTCATCGCTGTCGCGCTCGTGCCGTTCACCTGGTGGGTGCTGTGGCGCACGCCGTTCGGCCTGCGGCTGCGCTCCTGCGGCGAGAACCCGGTCGCTGCCGAGTCCCTCGGCGTCAACGTCTACAAGTACAAGTACCTCGCGGTGATCATCTCGGGCGGCTTCGCCGGCCTCGGCGGTGCCTTCCTGTCGATCGTCGCCTCGAACGTGTACTTGGACGGCCAGACCGCCGGCCGCGGCTACATCGGTCTCGCCGCGATGATCTTCGGCAACTGGATGCCGGGCGGTCTCGCCCTCGGCGCGGGCCTGTTCGGCTACACCGACAGCCTCAACCTGCGCGGCGGCACGGTGAACGTCCACGCGCTGATCCTGCTGCTCGCGATCCTGCTGGTGTTCGGGGCGGCCTACCTCGCCTGGCGCAAGAAGTACGTCCCCGCGCTGGTCACCCTGGTGATCTCGGTCCTGATGTTCGTCTGGTACGCCGCCACGAACGAGGTGCCGCGTCAGCTCGTGACGGCCACTCCGTACATCGTGACCCTGCTCGTCCTGTCGCTGTCCGCGCAGTCCCTGCGGATGCCGAAGGCCGACGGTCTGCCGTACCGGAAGGGACAGGGCAAGTGACGCCGCCCGCCGACGTCGACTGGGAGGCGCTGCGGGCCGAGGCGCGGGAGGCGATGTCCCACGCGTACGCGCCGTACTCGGGCTTCCCGGTCGGCGCGGCGGCCCTGGCCGACGACGGACGCACCGTCTCGGGCTGCAACGTCGAGAACGCCTCGTACGGGCTCGGCCTGTGCGCCGAGTGCGGGCTGGTGTCCGAGCTGCGGCGCACCGGGGGCGGCCGGCTCACGCACTTCACATGCGTGGACGGCACGGGCGGGCTGCTCGTCCCGTGCGGCCGCTGCCGGCAGCTGCTGTACGAGTTCGGCGGGCCCGACCTGCTGCTGGACACCCCGGCGGGCGTCCTGCCGCTGTCGGAGATGCTGCCCCAGGCCTTCGGCCCGGACCATCTCTCCAAGTAACTCCCCCGCGGCCCCTCCGAGTTGATTGCACCGACGGTCATCGGAGGGGCCGCAGGGTTTCGCACCTCCCCGGAAGGAACGCACCCCCATGGCCATGGACGCCATCTCCGTCATCCGCACCAAGCGGGACCGCGGTGAGCTGAGCGACGAGCAGATCGACTGGGTCATCGACGCGTACACGCGCGGCGTGGTCGCCGACGAGCAGATGTCCGCGCTCGCGATGGCGATCCTGCTCAACGGCATGAACCGCCACGAGATCGCCCGCTGGACCGCCGCGATGATCGCGTCCGGCGAGCGCATGGACTTCTCGTCGCTGTCCCGCCCCACGGCCGACAAGCACTCCACGGGCGGCGTCGGCGACAAGATCACGCTTCCGCTGGCCCCGTTGGTCGCCGCCTGCGGCGCCGCCGTGCCCCAGCTGTCCGGCCGGGGGCTCGGCCACACCGGCGGCACGCTGGACAAGCTGGAGTCGATCCCCGGCTGGCGCGCGCTCCTGTCCAACGAGGAGATGCTGTCCGTCCTGGACGGCGTCGGCGCGGTGATCTGCGCGGCGGGCGACGGCCTGGCCCCGGCGGACAAGAAGCTGTACGCGCTGCGGGACGTGACCGGGACGGTCGAGGCGATCCCGCTGATCGCCTCGTCGATCATGTCGAAGAAGATCGCGGAGGGCACCGGCTCGCTGGTCCTGGACGTGAAGGTCGGCACCGGCGCCTTCATGAAGACGATCGAGGACGCGCGTGAGCTGGCGTCGACGATGGTCGGCCTGGGCACGGACCACGGAGTGAAGACGGTCGCGCTGCTGACCGACATGTCGACCCCGCTGGGCCTCATGGCGGGCAACGCGCTCGAGGTCCGCGAGTCCCTGGAGGTCCTGGCGGGCGGCGGTCCCGCCGACGTCGTGGAACTGACCCTCGCCCTGGCCCGCGAGATGCTGGCCGCGGCCGGCATCAAGGACGCGGACCCGGCGAAGGCGCTGGCCGACGGCTCGGCGATGGACGTCTGGCGCCGGATGATCGCGGCCCAGGGCGGCGACCCGGACGCCCCGCTGCCCACGTCGAAGGAACAGCACGTGGTCAGGGCCCCGTCCTCCGGTGTCCTCACCCGCCTCGACGCGTACGACATCGGCGTCGCCGCCTGGCGCCTCGGCGCCGGCCGCGCCCGCAAGGAGGATCCGGTCCAGGCGGCGGCGGGTGTCGAACTCCACGCCAAGCCGGGCGACACGGTGACGGAGGGCCGGCCCCTACTGACCCTCCACACGGACACGCCGGAACGCTTCGACTACGCGCTGGAGGCGGTGCAGGGGTCCTACGACATCGCGGCGACGGACATCCCGTTCACACCGACTCCCGTCGTGCTGGAACGTATCGCCTGACCAGGCATTTCATCGTTCGGGTGAACGGGATCGGTGGACCAGCACCGGTCCCGTTCGGCATGCTGGGATCGGTGACGCACCGATTGGAGACACCGCCATGAGCGCACTCAGCGTCGAGCCCGAGTCCCCGAGGGGAACGGGCTGGGACGAGATCGTCCGTGTCTGGGAGGAGACGGACGCTCCCGAGGGCAGCAAGGTGGAGATCATCGAAGGGGTCGTCACCGTGTCGCCACCACCGTCCGAAGAACACAACGACACCGCTGAGCTGCTTCACGAACGCCTGTACGGTGCAATTTCCCCTGACTGCGACTGGGGCATTTATCAGACACTCGGGCTGACGTGCCCGGAGACGGGCGGCCTGTTCATTCCGGACCTGTGTGTGGTGCCCAGGGAAGCCTTGCGTCGCGGGACACGAGTGCCCGCCACCGAGGCCGAACTGGTGGTCGAGGTCACGTCTCCGAGCAATGCGAACCACGACCGGATCAAGAAGGCCCACGGCTATGCCGTAGCGGGGGTGCCGCTTTACCTCCTACTGGACGCCTGGCAGTCCGGACGCCCGACAGCAACGCTGTACGGAGAGCCGCAGAACGGCACGTACCGAGTGCTTGCCTCAGTGGAGTACGGCGAGGAGCTCACGCTGCCCGCCCCGTTCAAGTTGGTTCTCGACACCGGCATCTTCCCGCTCAGCTGAGACGGCGTCACCCCGCCGGGCCCTCCCGATGAGTTATGGCCGGCCTACCGGTCTACAGCACGTGGACGACACGACACCTGCTGTGCTCATGCTGGCCGGCCCCGTCACCCGGGACGAGGTGCCGGGCCTGGTCGACGACGTGCGGGCGCTCCTCGGCGCCACCGGCGGCGGAGTCGTCGTCTGCGACGTGGGCGGGCTCGGACCGCCGGGTATCGGGCACATCGATCTGCTCGCCCGGCTGGAGCTGGCCGCCCGCCGGGCCGGGGGCCGGATACGGCTCCGGGACCCGGACCCCGCGCTACACGCCCTCCTCGATCTCGTCGGCCTCCGGTTCGAGATGGAGGGGCAGGCCGAACAGCGGGAACCAGCGCTTCGTGTCGAGGAAGAAGTGGAACCCGGTCAGCCGTCCGGCTGAGATCTCCAGGACCTGGACCGCCCACGGCGTGAAGCCGCCCGTCTCCGGGTCCGGCTTGTACTGCGCGAAGCCCGGCAGACCGTTGACCTCCACCGGCAGCAGACGCGAGCCCGCGCAGGACGCGCCCAGCGTCGTCATGAAGCCCGCGATGTCGGCGTGGCCGGTGAGCCACAGGTCGAACGGCGGCATCGTCATGACGGCGTCCTCGTGCAGCAGCGCGGTCAGCGCCGTCATGTCGTACCCCTCGAACGCCTTCACATAGCGCTCCAGGAGCCTTTGCTGCTCCTCGTCCAGGGGGTCCGACACCGCCGCGTCCGAGCCTGACTCGTCCCGCTCGGCGAGCGTCGCACGCGCCCGCTGCAGGGCGCTGTTGACCGACGCCACCGTGGTGCCGAGCAGCTCGGCGACCTCGCTCGCCCGCCAGGCCAGCACCTCCCGCAGGATCAGCACCGCCCGCTGCTTGGGCGGGAGTTGCTGCAGGGCGGCCATGAAGGCGAGCCGGACCGACTCCTTGGCGACGGCGGCCTCCGCCGGATCATCGACCGTGGGGAGCATCCGCGCGTCCGGCATCGGCTCCAGCCAGGTGTTGTCCGGGCGGGGGGAAAGGGCCGCCTGGGCCAGCGGGGTGGACTCCGTGAGGTCCATCGGGCGGGCCCGTTTGTTGCCCGCCGTCAGCATGTCCAGGCAGACGTTCGTCGCGATCCGGTACAGCCAGGAGCGGAGGCTGGAACGGCCCTCGAACTTGTCGTAGCTCCGCCAGGCGCGGACCAGCGTGTCCTGCACCGCGTCCTCGGCCTCGAAGGAGGAGCCGAGCATGCGGTAGCAGTATCCGGTCAGCTCGACGCGGTGTTTCTCCAGCGCGCTGTCGAGATCCGTCGTCGCCGTGCTGTCGCTCATCGTCCACCCACCCCTGTGGCCGTTCCTGTCGCGCGCCGTCGCGCCCCAGCACCTCGGAAGCTACCGCAGCCCACTGACAATGGCCCTGGGAGCCGATAAAAGCCCAGCTCAGACCCGTTGCTTACAGGCGTGATCGAATGCCGTACGGCGCGCGACACCCCCCGCCCGGTGTCGGACAGGGGGTGTCGAGGGAGTCCGGGGAGCCGCAAAGCTCGATGAGCGTCCTCAGTACGCAGGCGACGCATCCGCATCCGCCGCCGCGAGCCGCGCAGCGCGCGTGCCGAGCAGCGTGATCGTCACGACGCCGAGCACCGCCAGCAGGCCCACGCCGACCGTGCCGGTCCAGCCGCCCGCGTGGAAGGCGAGCGCGCCAACCGTGCTGCCCGCGCTGGAGCCGATGTAGTACGCCGACTGGTACAGCGCCGACGCCTGCGCCCGCCCCACCGTCGCCGTCTTGCCGACCGCCGAGGACGCCACCGCGTGCCCCGCGAAGAAGCCCGCCGTGATCAGCACCAGGCCGAGCAGGACCAGCGGCAGGGAGGCGGCCAGCGAGAGCAGCAGACCCGACGCCGTCGTACCGCCCGCCAGGTACAGCGCGCCCCGCCGGCCCAGGCGCCCGACCAGCCGGCCCGCCGTCGACGCGGACACCGTACCGACCAGGTACACCAGGAAGATCGAGCCGATGATGCCCTGCGGCAGACCGAACGGCGCCTCGGTCAGCCGGTAGCCGATCACCGTGTACACACCGCCGAACACCGTCATGAACAGCGCGCCGATCGCGTACAGCCGTTGCAGCAGCGGGTTCGCGAGATGGTCGCGGACCGTGCCGGCCAGCACGCGCGGGCGCAGCGAACCGGCCGTGAAGTGCCGCGGGGCCGGCAGCAGCAGCCGGAACGCCACCGCGCAGCCCACCGCGATCGTGCCGATCACGCCGACCGCGACGCGCCAGCCCCACTCCTGCGCCACCCAGCCGGTGATCAACCGGCCGCTCATCCCGCCGACGCTGTTGCCCGCGATGAACAGACCGATCGCCGTGACCAGTGCCCGCGGCCTGACCTCCTCGGCCAGATACGCCGTCGCCGACGCCGGCAGCCCGGCGAGGGCCCCGCCCTGCACCGCGCGCAGCGCCACCAGCGTGCCGATCGAGGGCGCGAAGGGGACCAGCATGCCGACGGTCACCGCGACCGCCAGCGAGGCCGTCATCACCGTACGGCGGCCGAAGCGTTCGGACAGCGCACTCATCGGCAGTACGAACAGCGCCAGACCACCCGTCGCGGCCGCCACCGTCCAGCTCGCCTCGCTCGCCGCGACCCCGAACTCGCCGGAGATCAGCGGCAGCAGCGCCTGCGTGGAGTAGAGCAGCGCGAAGGTGGCGACTCCGGCGAGGAAGAGGGCGAGGCTCATCCGGCGGTAGCCGGGGCCGCCCGGGGTCAGCCGGGTGTCGGAGGCGGAGGAGGTGGGCGAGGGAGAGGGGGACGGTACGGCGTCCACGGCGGTGGACGCCCCGGTACTGGCAGGCATGCTTCGAACCTAAACAGTCCACACTCATGCGTCCAATGCATGGAATCGCCATAATCGTTCCCATGGTGCATGAGCAGAGGTCAGGGGTTCGACTGTCACCGTCCAGTGACACAAAAGACATGCGGGACGACATCGTCGCGTTGCTCGCGCCCCGCCTGGCGCACTTCGCCGGGGTCGCCCGCACCGAGCACGTCACCCGGGCCGCCCAGGAGCTCCGGGTGCCGCAGTCGACGCTGTCCCGGGCCATGGTCCGCCTCGAACAGGACCTGGGCGTGGACCTCTTCGCGCGCCGCGGCCGCACCCTCTCCCTCACACCCGCGGGCCGTACGTTCCTCACCTCCGTCGAGCGTGCGCTGGGCGAGATCGAGCGAGCCGCCGAGGAGGTGCGGGCCGACGCCGACCCGGCCACCGGCAAGGTGGCCTTCGGCTTTCTGCACACCATGGGCGCAGGGACGGTCCCGGGGCTCCTCCACGCCTTCCGTGCCGACCATCCGCGCGTCCGTTTCAGCCTCGTCCAGAACTACGGCGAGGCGATGCTCGAAGGGCTGCGCGCGGGGGAGCTGGACCTCTGCCTGACCTCGCCGGTCCCGGACGCGCCGGACCTCGTGGCCCGGCGCCTGGACGAGCAGAAACTCCGTCTGGTCGTCCCGGCCGACCACCGCCTGGCCGCGCGCCGCCGCGTCCGTCTCGCCGAGGCCGCCGAGGACATGTTCGTCACCCTCGAAGCGGGCTACGGCCTGCGCCGCATCACCGACGACCTCTGCAAGGAGGCCGGTTTCCGGCCGCGGGTGGCCTTCGAGGGGGAGGAGGCGGAGACCTTGCGCGGCCTGGTCGCGGCAGGCCTGGGCGTGGCCCTCCTGCCGCCACCGGCCGTACCCCGCCCGGGAGTTGTGGAACTGACGGTCACGGCGCCGAGGGCCGTGCGCGAGATCGGGGTGGCCTGGCTGGACGGCCACCCGGACACACCACCGGTGGCGGAGTTCAAGAAGTTCCTGCTCTCGCGGCGCGGCAACCTGCTCGCGTAGCCCCGGCCGGCTGCTCTCCCGGGGCGACGCCTCGCCGGCCCGCCGCGCAGCAGGCTCCCCGGCACCCCGCCCGCGCTAGTGCTGTGACCGGAAGGGTTCACCGGCTCGCGACGCCCGGCACGGCACCTCGCGGCGTTGTCGCCTCACCCGAGTACATCCAGTACGCGGGTGACGCTCCGCCTTGCGATGCACCGCACCGGACGCCGCGAGCTTCCCGGCAAGCCTTCCCGGCCACAGCACTACGACCCGCGCAGCGACCGCCCGAATCCCGCCGCCAAGGGCATGCGCAGTCCGAGCGGCGGCGGCGCTGCCAGGGCGTCCTCCAGCGGGCGGGACAGGGCGTGCCCGAACAGGGCTCCCCGTACGAAGTCCGTGGTGAGCGCGAGGACCTCGTCGCGGTACTGGTGCAGTCCGTGGCCGTCCGCGTGGACCTCGAACCGGCACACGTCACGGTTCGCCTTCTTCGCCCGCGCCGCCAGCCGGAAGGACAGTTCGGGGTCGGTGCGCTCGTCGTTCGTGCCGTGCACGATCAGCACCCGGCGCCCGACGAGCTGCCGTACCGGCTCCGGTGTCGCCGCCACGTCGTCCTCCGGCAGCCAGGGGGCGATCGCCACCACGGAGTCGACCGCGTCGTGGCCGCCCGCCCGCAGGGCCGCGCGGCCGCCCATGTCGACCCCGACCAGGCACACCGGGACGTCGCCGTAGCGCCGCAGGACCTCGTCGATCGCCCAGACCGCGTCCCCGGCCGGATGCGCCTCGCTGCCGTTCCAGCCGCGATAGCGGTACTGGACGGCGTGCGTGGCCAGCCCCTCGTCGCGTCCGGCGCGGGCCAGGGCGCGGCCGAGCGCGCGCACGGAGGCCGTCGCCCATACGGGGGACGGCCTGCGGGCGGAGACCTCCTGGCCCCCGGGCAGGAGCAGCACCACGCCGCTCACCGCCGTCGGCTCGTGCCCGACCGCCCGGCCCAGCCGGGCCGTTCGTACCGGCGTCGCTTGGGTTGCCATGACAGAACAGTGTCAGAAGTGCGTGTGTACGCGACCCGTCCGTGCGGTCACCATTACGTATCGACGTATACGTGCACCCGGCGATCTACGCGCGTAGGAGTTAGAGTGCGGAAATGACGAGCCAGACTGCACCGACCGGGAACGTCCCGACGCCGGACCAGATCCGCAGGGCGCCCAAGGTTCTGCTCCATGATCACCTCGACGGCGGGCTCCGCCCCGGGACCGTCGTCGAACTCGCCCGGGAGAGCGGCTACTCCCAGCTCCCCGAGACCGACCCCGACAAGCTCGGGATCTGGTTCCGCGAAGCCGCCGACTCCGGGTCCCTGGAGCGGTATCTGGAGACCTTCTCGCACACCGTCGGCGTGATGCAGACCCGTGACGCGCTGATCCGGGTCGCCCGCGAGTGCGCCGAGGACCTCGCCGAGGACGGCGTCGTCTACGCCGAGGTGCGGTACGCACCCGAACAGCACCTCGAGGCCGGGCTCAGCCTCGAGGAGGTCGTCGAGGCCGTCAACGAGGGCTTCCGGCAGGGGGAGCGGCTGGCCCGCGAGAACGGCCACCGCATCCGTGTCGGCGCCCTGCTCACCGCCATGCGGCACGCCGCCCGCGCGCTGGAGATCGCCGAACTCGCCAACCGCTACCGGGACCTGGGCGTGGTCGGTTTCGACATCGCCGGTGCCGAGGCCGGGTACCCGCCCACCCGGCACCTGGACGCGTTCGAGTACCTCAAGCGCGAGAACAACCACTTCACCATCCACGCCGGCGAGGCCTTCGGGCTGCCGTCCATCTGGCAGGCCCTGCAGTGGTGCGGCGCCGACCGGCTCGGGCACGGGGTGCGGATCATCGACGACATCCAGGTGCAGGAGGACGGCTCGGTCAAGCTCGGCCGGCTCGCCTCGTACGTCCGCGACAAGCGCATCCCGCTGGAGCTGTGCCCCAGTTCCAACCTGCAGACCGGGGCGGCGGCGTCGTACGCCGAGCATCCGATCGGGCTGCTGCGCCGGCTGCATTTCCGGGCCACCGTGAACACGGACAACCGGCTGATGTCCCACACGAGCATGAGCCGGGAATTCGAGCATCTCGTCGAAGCATTCGGTTACACGCTCGACGACCTGCAGTGGTTCTCCGTCAATGCGATGAAATCAGCATTCATTCCTTTCGATGAACGGCTGGCCATGATCAATGACGTCGTCAAGCCTGGATACGCCGAACTGAAATCCGAATGGCTGTTCCGGCAGGCCGTGTCTACCAGCGGTTCTGTTCCTCAGGAGGGCTGAACGGAGGCGAGACGGGTGTACGGAATGCGGACGGGCTTCACCATCCGTCCGCATTTCGATGTTTGCGGCGGCCGGTCTGGCGTGTTTACGGTCGTGGACCGCTCAGTTCGTTTTTGATCCCCGTCATCGCATGCAAGGACGCATTCACCATGAAGCAGTCTGCTGCCAAGACCCTCGGTGTCGCCGCGCTCGGTGCCGCCTTCGCCGCCGCCGGCGCGGGCGCCGCCGACGCGGCTCCGGCTCTCCCGGACGCCACCCGGGCGCTGGGCGTCGCCCAGACCCTCCCGGCGCAGAACGTGGCCCAGGCGCTCCCCGGCGCCGGTGAGGCGCTCACCCAGGGGACCGGCGCGGTCGGCTCCGGTCTCGCCGCGGCCCAGCCCACGGTGCAGAAGGTGCTCGCCGACGGTCCGGCCGCGCCGGTCGCCGGCCTGCTCGGCGGACTGCCGCTGCAGGGTCTGCCCACGCACGGCCTGCCGGTGAACGGCCTCCCGCTCGGCTGAGCCGGAGCCCACGACGCGCCGTTGGGGCGCGCCCCCCTCGTCCCGGGGCGCGCCCCAACGGCGCGTCTGTGTCCTGCCGGGCCGCTACCAGGCCGTACGGGACTTGCCCTCGGACGGGAACAGGATCCACAGGGCGATGTAGAGCAGGAACTGCGGTCCCGGCAGCAGGCAGGAGACCAGGAAGATCACCCGCATCGTCGTGGCGGACGTACCGAAGCGCCGAGCCAGCGCTGCGCACACGCCGCCGATCATGCGGCCTTCGGTGGGGCGGACCAGAGCGGAGGACATGTCGGCTCCTTCGTGAGCGTCCCTCGGAGGCGTCCCGTGCGGCTGCCTCCAACTGTCCTCCACGCTACGGAACCGTCCGTGACGAAGCGTCGCTCCACGGTGCGATCCCGACCCTGGGAATCGTCGGGGTCCGGCCCTGAGGCGGGTCCTCCTGGAGAGGGGCCGTAGGGCCTCGGCGCTCGCCCCTGTGGCGGAGCCGGGCGCGGGCCGCGGGGACTATGGCGACGTGCGCGAGGGCCACGCCCGCCGTGTTGAGGAGCAGCGAGTCCACGTCCACCACCCGGCCCGGCACCCCGGTCTGCAGCAGGGCTATGCCCAGCGAGATCAGCGCGCCCGCGGCCGCCGTACGCAGCAGGGACGCGAGCGGCGAGCCGGTGAGCCGGCCGTGCGTCATCGGCAGCAGCACGCCCAGCGGGGCCAGCAGCGCCAGACCCTCGCAGATCCGCCGGGCCGCGTGCGGCCAGCCCAGCGCAAGGTCGGCGCGGAGGCCGGCGAGGGGGCGCAGATTGGCGGGCGTCACCCAGGGAACGTCCAGCGGCCGCAGCATCAGCCAGGCGACGAGCGCGAGGTGGGCGACCAGGAGGACACCCCCTGTCACACGGATGCGGATCGCGGCGCTGCCGCCGATGGAGCCTTGACGCTGCACGACCCCCTAGACGCGCCCCCGTGCGCGATCGGTTCCGGATCGGCCGCTGATGCGTGGGTGAGGCATGCGTCACGCTGTGCTGGAAGTGCCGTGATGGTGTGTCGCTCGGCTGAGGCGCCGTCGTGGCTGGTCGCGCCCACGCGGCGGAGCCGCGTATCGGACACTGCCCCGTGCCCCTTCGGGGCGCTGCTCAGCCCGCCGGCACCTCGGTCGACGGTGGAGGGGTGGCCCCAGGGCGGGAGCGGACGTCGTCGGTGCACTCGTAGCGGCGCGGGCGGTCGGCGCCGGGGCCGCCCAGGACCACCGAGCCGTCGCCCTCGGCCGCGGCCGAGTCGGAGAATGTGCAGACGATCTGGGCGAGCGCGTACGACGTCAGCTGGTCCGGCGCGGTGCTCAGCCGCAGGGTGTCCTCGGGGTCCGTGCGGCGCGGCCCGGTCACCCTCATGCCGCCGTGCACGTACGTCGTGTAGCCCGCGCTCCGCTCGCTCTGCGACGGCGTCTGCGCGAGCTGGTCCAGCAGCCCCTGGGCCAAGATCACCCGGCGCTTCGCGTCCACCGTGCCGTCCGGCACACGCACCGAGCGGTCCACGGTCACCAGCGAGGAACGGCACAGCAGGAACACCTGCACCGGCACGCCCTTCGAGGACTGCGCCGACAGATCCGGCTCGGCCAGCGAACAGGGCATCCGGGAGGGCGCGCCGCCGAAGTCGGTGGGCACCTCGGTGGCGCGGATCCCGCACCCGGCGAGCAGCAGACCCAGCAGGGGCAGGGCCAGCAGCCTGCGGGTGCGTCGTACGGGCCTGGTCATGGTGTCTCCCCCTGCGCCCCGTCGCCGCTTCCCTTGTCCTTCTCCGCGCGGTCCTCGGGGTCTTCGGTGAGGGGCGAGGTGTCCCGCGGCAGGCGGAGGGTGAACACCGCGCCGCCCTCGGGGGAGTTGGCCGCGGTGATCTCGCCGCCGTGGATGTGGGCGTTCTCCATCGCGATGGACAGGCCGAGGCCGCTGCCGTCGGAGCGCGGGCGGGAGGCGCTGGCCTTGTAGAAGCGGTCGAAGACGTGCGGCAGGACGTCCTCGGGGATGCCGGGGCCATGGTCCTGTACCTGGATCACCAGCTCGTCTTCCGTCTCGCGCACCGACACCCGCACCGGCGAACCGCCGTGCTTGAGCGCGTTGCCGATCAGGTTGGCGAGGATGACGTCGAGGCGGCGCGGGTCGAGCCGGGCGTGGATACCGCGCTCGGCGTCCAGATCCACCGCGTCCAGCCAGGCCCGCGCGTCGATGCACGCGGTGATCTGGTCGGCGATGTCGACGTCGTCCAGGACCAGCCGGGCGGTGCCCGCGTCGAAGCGGGTGACCTCCATCAGGTTCTCGACCAGATTGTTCAGCCGCCGGGTCTCGCTGACCACCAGCCGTACCGCCGGCTCGATCATCGGGTCGATGCCGCCGGCCTCCGAGTCCAGTTCCTCCTCCAGCACCTCCGTCACGGCGGTGATGGCGGTGAGCGGCGTGCGCAGTTCGTGGCTCATGTCCGCGACGAAGCGCCGGGACGCCTCGTCGCGCGCGGCCATCTCGGCGACCCGCTTCTCCAGTGCCTCGGCCGCGTTGTTGAACGTGCGGGAGAGATCGGCGAGTTCATCCGTGCCGGAGACCCGCAGGCGCGTGTCCAGCTTGCCCTCGCCCAACCGGCTGGCGGCGACACCGAGGCGGTGCACCGGCTTCAGTACGGTCGTCGCGGCGGCCTGCGCGAGCAGCGCCGAGCCGATCAGCGCCAGCCCCGTGGCGATGCCGAGCGACCAGGCGAGCGAGTTGAGGTCCTTCGCCTCCGGCTCGAGCGACTTCATCATGTAGCCGGTCGGACCGCCGCCGATCACCTTCGTGCCGGCCACCAGATACGGCGTGCCGTGGTCGACGATCCGCTGCCAGTACAGGTGGTACGGCGACTTGTTGCCATCGGTGACGTCCTGCTGCCTGATCACGGCGGCGCGCAGCGTCTTCGGCACGTCCTCCAGCTCGAAGCCGTTCAGGCCGCCCGAATTGCCGTACACCGTCCGGCCGGTGGCGTCCTCGGCGACCAGCAGGACGCTGAAGCGCTGGCTGCTGCTGGCCATCTGGCCCGCGGTGCGCTGGAGTTCGTCCTGGGTGGGGTGCGCCGGGAGGGAGCCCGCGCGGTTGTGCATCTCCTGCCGGAAGTCGCGCAGCACCGCCTCCTGGGTGCGGGTGAGCACGGCCTCCCGGTTCAGCCAGTACGCGATGCCCGACGCCGACACGGCGGCGGTCAGCGCCACCAGACCGAAGACCACGACCAGCCGCAGCCGCAGGCTCGTGAACCGCAGCCGCGACAGAGCTCCCTTGCGACCCGCGGCCCAGCCGCGGACCCCGCCTTGCTGGTCCGTCACTGAGGAGCGTCCAGGCGGTAGCCGACTCCACGGACGGTACGGATCAGGGTCGGCGACGACGGCACGTCCTCCACCTTGGCGCGCAGCCGCTGGACACAGGCGTCCACGAGCCGCGAGTCGCCCAGGTAGTCGTGCTCCCACACCAGCCGCAGCAACTGCTGACGGGACAGCGCCTGACCGGGCCGCCGGCTCAGTTCGAGCAGCAGCCGCAGCTCGGTCGGGGTCAGCTGGAGGTCCTCGCCGTTCTTCGTCACGGTCATCGCGGACCGGTCGATGACGAGGCTGCCGAACGTCGCCGAGTCGCTGGCCTCCCGCTCGCCGCGCCGCAGTACGGCCCGGATCCGGGCGTCCAGCACCCGGCCCTGGACAGGCTTGACGACATAGTCGTCGGCGCCGGACTCCAGCCCGACCACCACGTCGATGTCGTCGCTGCGCGCGGTCAGCAGGATGATCGGCAGCTGGTCCGTACGCCGGATGCGCCGGCACACCTCGAACCCGTCGATGCCGGGCAGCATCACGTCCAGCACGATGAGGTCGGGCCGCTGCTCGCGCAGCAGCTTCAGACCGTCCTCGCCGGTGGCAGCGGTGGCAACCCGGTGCCCCTGGCGCGTCAGTGAGAGCTCCAGGGCCGTACGGATGGCGTCGTCGTCCTCGATCAGCAACAGGGAAGGCACGGGGCTCATTCTGGCCCATGGCCGGGCGGGTTTCGACACCTGTACGTCTACGTACACGTAGCGCTCTTCTCCGTGACCGGCCTGTGGCGTACGTACGGCCGGCCCCTGTGACAGGTCTGTGACAGACGGCGGACACGGTCATGAAGTGTCCCCGGCAAGCTTTTCACCACAGGCAAGGAAGCGAGCCGGACACCGGCAAGTCCACGACGGGGGGCGCGAGATGAACACGCTGCACGGCATGAGCACCAGCGCAGTGATCACGCGCCTGCACGACGTCACCAGGAGTTCCGAGAAGTCCGGCGCTGATGGGGGTTCCGCCCGCGGGAGCGTGTTCGAGCGTGGGGGAGGTCGGGGGTGCGCTCGCGGCACCGGGCGTCAGCACGCCACGTACATGACGGTGGTCGACGCTCTTCCAGGGGGAAGCGCGTACAGGGAGGACACGGGGGAGCGCCGTTCGCTGACGGAGGCCGAGTTCACCGCTTACGTCCAGGAGCGCCGCGCCTCCCTGTACGCAACCGCCTACCACCTGACCGGCGACCGCTTCGAGGCCGAGGACCTGCTGCAGAGCGCGCTGTTCTCGACGTACAGGGCGTGGGACCGCATCAGCGACAAGGCGGCCGTCGGCGGGTACCTCCGCCGCACCATGACGAACCTGCACATCAGCGCCTGGCGGCGCCGCAAGCTCAACGAGTACCCGACCGAGGAACTTCCGGAGACGCCCGGCGACACGGACGCGATGCGCGGCACCGAACTGCGCGCGGTCCTGTGGCAGGCGCTGGCCCGGCTGCCCGAACTCCAGCGCACCATGCTGGTCCTGCGCTACTACGAGGGCCGTACGGACCCGGAGATCGCGGACATCCTCGGTATCAGTGTCGGCACGGTGAAGTCCAGCATCTGGCGCTCGCTGCGCCGGCTGCGCGAGGACGAGGTCCTCAGCTTCGGCCGTGACGAGGAGGACGCCTTCGGCGAACTCGTCGCCTGAGGGCTGGGGGGAGACCCGGAGGAACAACGGGGGAGTGCGGGGTCCGGGGGGACCGACGGGGGACCGCACGGGGGAGCTTCGCCACGGGGGAAACGGGGCGGAGCGCGGAACGGGACTGGAGGGCCGGGGGGTCCGTCCAGTCCCGTTCTCGTGCGTGTGCGGCGCCTACGCCGGCGTCTGCGTCCTGCGGTGCCCCTGCCGACCCACCGCAGCCCCAGCGAGCCGGCCCAGCGCCTCGTCCAGGTCGCAGGGATGTGCGCCCAGCGACACCTGGCGGGCGACGATCGACCGCTCCGCGCGCATCAGCCGCCAGCCGCGACGCAGCAGGAACGGCACCGACTTGCGGCCCTCCTTCAGGTCGCGCAGGAAGCGGCGCCGGAAGGTGGTGACCGGGCCGCGGCTCAGACACAGCGCGTCGGCCAGCACACCGAGTTCACGGCAGCGCGTCACGATCTCGGCGGCGAAGATGCCCTCCGCGACGAACAGCGGCGTACGCCCGATGTGCAGCGTCTCCTCGCCGGTGCGGGCGCTCAGTGCGATGTCGTACACCGGCACGGGCGTCGACCCCGTGGCACACAGCCGGGTGATGGCCTCGACCGCGACGTCCGCGTCCCAGGACGCGGGATGGTCCCAGTCGATGTCCGAATTCCCCGCCACCAGCGGCAGCGTCGGGTCGTCGCCCTCCTTGTAGAAGTCGTCGAGACGCAGGACGGGCAGCCCGCAACGGGCGGCGACGAGTGACTTGCCCGAGCCCGAGGGGCCGCACAGCAGTACGACACGGGCGGGGGACGGGGGATGAAGGCTCACGGAACACCAGTTTGACGCATGGTGCGCCTCGTGCCGACCCCGCGGGTCGGCTTTGGAGCGCGCGTCACACCTCAACTACCCTTCGTGTCGTCACAATCACCCTGCGCACCAGAAGGTGGCACCACCAATGGCCCGACACGCGTCCCCTGTCAACTCCACTGCCCGGCGCGCCCTGTTCGCCCTCGCTACCGCCGGAGCGGCCCTGGGCGCGGGCGCGGCGACGGCCTCCGCGGCGGACGCGGGCCCGCTCGTCGACGTGCCCCCCCGCTCCGCCTCGCTCGGCGACGTCGATCCACTGGCGGGCCTGCAGGCCGTCAACGGCTCGCTGCCGTACGCGACGGACGCGCTCCGGTCCCTCAAGCCGAACCCGCTCGCGGGCACGGGCGTCGACCCCCTCGACAACGGCATCGGCACCCAGGTCGCCGACTTCAAGCCGGTGACGTCCCGGGCGCTGACCGCTCCGATCGCCGAGGCCCAGTCGCTGGGCGGCCTGCCCGTGGTCGGGCCGCTCCTCGGAACGCTGGGCCACTGAAGCGCCCCGCGGAGGCGCGGGACCAGGGTCGATATGCGGCTCCGCCGCGCGGGCGCGACCAGCCGCACACGACCCGCAGCCGGCGGAAGACGGCAGTTCCCCGCCGAGCCCCCGTCAGTAAGAAGAACCCGACGCGCCCAGGGAACCCGTCGGGTGCCACACCGTCTTCGTCTCCAGGAACGCGGTCATCCGCTCGGTGCCCGGAGTCGCCGACCAGTTGTCCACAGCCTGTGGACGAAGGGTGCGCTTCAGATTGTCGGCCGCCGAAATCTCCAGCTCCTTCGCCAGCACCTCGCCCGCGCCCGCGAGATCGATCGCGTTGACGTCCTGGTGCGCGGCCAGCGGCGCCGCGATCTCCGCCGTACGGCCGGACAGGACGTTGACGACACCGCCGGGCAGGTCGGAGGTGGCCAGCACCTCGCCCAGGGAGAGGGCGGGGAGCGGGGACCGCTCGGACGCCACGACCACGGCCGTGTTGCCCGTCGCGATCACCGGGGCGATCACCGAGACCAGGCCGAGGAACGACGACTCCTGGGGGGCCAGGACCGCGACCACGCCCGTCGGCTCGGGCGAGGAGAGGTTGAAGAACGGGCCCGCGACCGGGTTCCCGCCCCCCACGACCTGGGCGATCTTGTCCGTCCAGCCCGCGTACCAGACCCAGCGGTCGATCGCCGCGTCGACCTGGGCGGCGGCCTTGGACTTGGACAGGCCTTCCGCGTCGGCCACTTCGCGCACGAACTGCTCGCGACGGCCCTCGAGCATCTCCGCGATGCGGTAGAGGATCTGCCCCCGGTTGTACGCCGTTGCGCCAGACCAGCCGCCGAACGCCTTGCGTGCGGCCACCACCGCGTCACGGGCGTCCTTACGGGAGGAGAGGGGCGCGTTCGCCAGCCACTTGCCCTTCGAGTCCGTCACCTCGTACACCCGGCCGCTCTCGGAACGCGGGAACTTGCCGCCCACGTACAGCTTGTAGGTCTTGAAGACGGAAAGTCGCTCGTCGATCTTCTCGGACTTGTCAGACATCGAGGTACGCCTCCAGGCCGTGGCGGCCGCCCTCGCGGCCGAAGCCCGACTCCTTGTAGCCGCCGAAGGGCGAGGTCGGGTCGAACTTGTTGAACGTGTTGGACCAGACGACACCGGCGCGCAGCTTGTTCGCGACGGCGAGGATCCGCGACCCCTTCTCCGTCCAGATGCCCGCCGACAGGCCGTACTGCGTGTTGTTGGCCTTGGCGACGGCCTCCTCCGGGGTGCGGAAGGTCAGCACCGACAGCACCGGGCCGAAGATCTCGTCGCGGGCGATGGCGTGAGCCTGGGTGACGTTCGTGAACAGCGTCGGCGCGAACCAGTAGCCGGAGGAGGGGAGTTCGCAGGCGGGGGACCAGCGCTCGGCACCCTCCGCCTCGCCCTGGTCGGCGAGCGCGGTGATCCGGGCCAGCTGCTCGGCGGAGTTGATCGCGCCGATGTCGGTGTTCTTGTCGAGCGGGTCGCCCAGGCGAAGGGTGGCGACCCGGCGCTTGAGGGAGTCGAGCAGCTCGTCCTGGATCGACTCCTGCACCAGCAGCCGGGAGCCCGCGCAGCAGACCTGGCCCTGGTTGAAGAAGATGCCGGTGACGATGCCCTCGACGGCCTGGTCGACGGGGGCGTCGTCGAAGACGATGTTGGCGCCCTTGCCGCCCAGTTCGAGCGTGAGCTTCTTGCGCGTGCCGGCCACGGTCCGCGCGATCTCCTTGCCCACGGCCGTCGAGCCCGTGAACGCGACCTTGTTCACGTCCGGGTGCGCGACGAGCGCGGCGCCCGTGTCGCCGTACCCGGGAAGGATGTTGACGACGCCCTTGGGCAGGCCCGCCTGACGGCAGATGTCCGCGAAGAACAGGGCGGACAGGGGCGTGGTCTCGGCGGGCTTGAGGACGACCGTGTTGCCGGTCGCCAGCGCCGGGGCGATCTTCCAGGCCAGCATCAGGAGCGGGAAGTTCCAGGGGATGACCTGGCCCGCGACGCCGAGCGGACGCGGGCTCGCGCCGAAGCCGGCGTGGTCGAGCTTGTCGGCCCAGCCCGCGTAGTAGAAGAAGTGCGCGGCGACCAGGGGGAGGTCCGCATCGCGGGTCTCCTTGATCGGCTTGCCGTTGTCCAGCGTCTCCAGAACGGCCAGCTCACGGCTGCGCTCCTGGATGATGCGGGCGATGCGGAACAGGTACTTGGCGCGCTCGGAGCCGGGCAGCGCCGACCACTTCTCGAAGGCCTTGCGGGCCGCCTTCACGGCGCGGTCCACGTCCTCGGCGCCGGCCTGGGCGACCTCGGACAGCACCTCCTCCGTGCTGGGGGAGACCGTCTTGAAGACCTTGCCGTCGGCCGCCTCGGTGAACTCGCCGTCGATGAACAGGCCGTAGGACGGAGCGATGTCGACGATCGAGCGGGACTCGGGCGCCGGTGCGTACTCGAATACGGAAGCCATGATGATCAGTCCACCGTCACGTAGTCGGGGCCGGAGTAGCGGCCGGTGGCCAGCTTCTGGCGCTGCATCAGCAGGTCGTTCAGGAGCGAGGAGGCGCCGAAGCGGAACCAGTGGTTGTCCAGCCAGTCCTCGCCCGCGGTCTCGTTGACGAGCACCAGGAACTTGATCGCGTCCTTGCTCGTCCGGATGCCGCCGGCCGGCTTCACGCCGACCTGGACGCCGGTCTGCGCGCGGAAGTCGCGCACGGCCTCCAGCATGAGGAGGGTGTTGGCGGGCGTCGCGTTGACGGCGACCTTGCCGGTGGAGGTCTTGATGAAGTCCGCGCCGGCGAGCATGCCGAGCCAGGAGGCGCGCCGGATGTTGTCGTACGTCGACAGCTCGCCGGTCTCGAAGATCACCTTGAGGCGGGCGCCGCCGCAGGCCTCCTTCACGGCGGTGATCTCGTCGTACACCTTGAGGTACCTGCCCGCGAGGAACGCCCCGCGGTCGATGACCATGTCGATCTCGTCGGCGCCCGCGGCCACGGCCTCGCGCACGTCGGCCAGTTTCACGTCGAGCGCGGTGCGGCCGGCCGGGAAGGCGGTGGCGACGGAGGCGACCTTCACGTCGGAACCGGCGACGGCCTCCTTCGCGACGGTCACCATGTCGGGGTAGACACAGACGGCCGCGGTCATGGGGGTCGTACGGTCCGTCGGGTCCGGGTGGACCGCCTTGGCGCCGAGCGCCCGGACCTTGCCCGGGGTGTCCGCGCCTTCCAGCGTCGTCAGGTCGACCATCGAGATGGCGAGGTCGATGGCGTACGCCTTCGCGGTGGTCTTGATGGAACGGGTGCCGAGCGAGGCGGCGCGCGCCTCCAGGCCGACCGCGTCGACGCCGGGCAGCCCGTGGAGGAAGCGGCGCAGCGTGCTGTCGGACGCGGTGACGTCTGAGAGCGAGTGTGCGGGTGCAGTGGTGGGCATGGTCACCAGGCGAGCATATCTACGCGCGTAGCGGCTGTACAGCCCCGGGACCGGTTCTCGGGCGGCGCCGGGGAGCCGGCCGACCTCAGGGGTGCGAGGAACGGCGCGACCAGCCGGACACGGCCCGCACGCGTACACAGGGGAGCCCCCCACGGTGTTCGGGCGGTCCTTCACGGCGCTGAGCTGTTCCCCACAGCGGTCTGGGCGACTCGGCCGGGCGCCGCAGGCATACGGCAGAATCGGCAGCATGACGACGCCCGACCACCAGTCACCCTCGCCCCAGCCCCCGGCGCCCTCCGTCCGGGACCGGATCTATCGATCGCCCGCCGGGCTCGCGGGCGGCGTGCTGCTGCTCGTCATCATTCTGTGGCTGGGCATCGACGCGCTGGTCAAGGGGCACGGGCGTACGCCGTGGCTGGCGCTGGCCGGCCTGATCCTCGTCGTGCCGCTCGTGATCGCGTTCACCCTGCGCCCCGCCGTCTTCTCCGGCGACGCCCGGCTGCGTGTCCGCAACCCGTTCCGCGTGGTCACGCTGCCCTGGGGTGAGATCGTCTCGCTGCGTTCCGGGTACTCCAACGAGGTCGTCACCAAGTCCGGCGCCAAGTACCAGCTGTGGGCGGTGCCCGTGTCGCTGCGGGCCCGTAAGAGGGCCGCGCACCGGGCGGCCCGGGCGGAGGCCGCGGCACGGGGCGAGGCGGCCGGTCGTGGCGGACGCCGGTCGGGCGGGTTCGGCGGGTTCGGCAGCGGCGGGCTGGGGGGCTTCGGGGGTTTCGGCGGCGCGCGCGACGCCGGTGACACCGGGCCGATCCGGGCCGAGACCGACAAGGTGATGGACGACCTGCGCGAGACCCTGGCGCGCCGGGAGCACGAGGGGCCGGCCCAGGGCGAGGTCACGGTCCGCTGGGCCTACGAGATCGTGGCGCCGGTGGTGGCGGGGGCGGTTCTGCTGGCGATTCTGTTCGCGGTGGGGTGAGGGGCCAGGGGCGGACGGCCGTCCCCCGGGTCGCCTTGGTGCGGCTGGGCCCCGTGAGTCTTCGTGCGTCTCCGAGCGCATGCCCACGGGCGCCGACGGTGAGCGCTTTCTTCCCGTCTTTCCTAGGGGTTACCTAGGGGATACTTCGACGTGAAGCATGGCTTCGACGGCCACTTTTGTCCGCGCGCTGTCACGAATGTCTCAGTAGATTGCTCCTGCCGCCCCGTACTGCCGTACCTGCGGGTTTTACTCTTCGAAGGGGTGGCGGGGGTGGGGAAATGGACCGTTCCAGCGCGACGGGAAGACCTGCCGCCACGGCGGGGATCAGGTGCCAGGTCGACATCGATGTCGACGGCAGATTCGGCTGGCGCCTGGTGGCGATCAACGGGCGGTCGGTGGCGGTGTCGCTGACTTCGTACGACACGCACGCGCGGTGTCGTACCGCGTTCCACCGGCTGTGCAGCGGCCACGCCGACATGGGCGGCGGCATCCAGCACAGCTCCGAGGGAGGCGGCTGGGTGTGGGTGCTCTGGGATACCGCGGGCCGGCACCTGGCCCGATCGGCGCGTACGTACGAACGCCACGCCACGTGCCGCTCCGCATACGGGCGGTTCCGCGCACTGTTACCCGAACTGGCCACGGCGGGAACTGAGTTATGGGCGCAGACCTGAGCTTCGAGACATGCGGGAAGCCGCACCCGGGGCCGGCCCCCGTACCGGTCCTGCCAGTGCTCGGTGGAGCCGGCGCTTGTTCGCGGCTGTGATGCCCGAAGTGGCGGAACACCGGAAAACATCGCACGAGAAAAGGAGCAGCACATCACGGCCGAATCCCGTGTGGCTGTAATCGTGTTTATTTTCGCTGCTGGAAATCCTCTAAGAAATCCTTCTCTGGTCGGGTGAATTCATCGCGAATTTGTCCGTAGGGAACACCCTCGCCGGGCCGCCGAAGGAGAAACGTACGGCGCCGGGCACCCTGTGCGGGGTCCCCGGCGCCGCTTGGCTCAGGGCTCAGCGCACGTCGATGAAGTCGCCCGCCGACACCGCGGCGGCGGTGTCGGCCGTGCCTGCGTAGGCCCAGCGGTAGGAGCCGTCGGAGGTCGCCAGGACGGTGGTGGAGACGGTGCCGTCCGCAGCGGTCCGGACGGTCTTGACGGTGGTGTAGGTGTCGCAGCCCTCCTCGCGGAACTGCAGTTCCACGGGCCGTCCGGCCTCGGCACCGGTGTACGTGCCGGTCGCCCAGTCGGCGTGCCGCACGCCGCCCGTGACGGTGATGGTCCTGCCCCAAGCCACCCGTTCGGGCGTGGCGTCGGCGGTGATCCGGGTGTCGCGCTGCACGGCGACGGTGGCGGCGCTGTCCAGGAACTCCGCGTCGCTGTCGGAGGCGATCGCGTAGGCGCTGACGGACCAGGTCCCGGCCGACGCGTCGTCGGCCGGGACGGTGCCGGGCTCGAGTGTGAAGGTCAGTGTGCAGGTGCTGGTGGCGTCGGTCGTCGGCCCGCAGGCCGACGTCGAGGACACGGTGGCGTCCGGGGCGCTGTAGGGGCCGTGGTACAGGGTGGCGTTGATCGCGTCGAAACCGGCCGGGTCGGTCGCCGTGACCTCGACGGTGACGGTTCTTTCGGTGGTGCCGAGGACGATGGGCCGATCGCCGTTGACGACCACGCCGGTGATCTCGGTGTCACCGAACTTCTCGTCCGCGTGAGCGGCGGGAATGGCGAGAGCGGACAGGGCCAGGACGCCGATCGCAGCGGCGACGGCAGAGAGTGTGCGCATGCGAATTCCCCAAGGTGAGTGCCATGGTCTGTCAACTTCCCCTGACGGACCCGAATTGACGTGTGCAGCGTAGTCATCCTGTGGAGATTTAGGAACGCTTTTGTCGAAAGAGTGCGACGGGCTGCGGATTTCCTTCCGGAGGAAACGGTGCCGAATATCGACCGCGTCGATTTAATGGGAAGCCGAAGGACCAATTCGATCCGAATTTCAGTCGACCCGGCGGCCACGGACCCGTACCGCGGCCCGGCCGCCGCCTCGCGAGCCGGCCCTGGTGCGCGACGGTGCTGCCCCGGCTCCGGGCGTGCGGCACGTCTCGTCCGTGGAGTGACCCCGTATCGAAGAGGTGAATGCGGGACAACCTTTACGTGAATCAAGCCTCCTGGGCCCGAACAGGAGACCCCGCATCACACGCGCCTCTTTACCCTGCGTCTGTCGTCGGGGCGCTCGACTGCGAACAGCGCCCGCGACCTTTCGCGACACGAGGCAACAGAGGTGGGGATGGCAGGACTCAAGGGGGGCGCGGTCTTATCGGGCACGCGCTTCCATGTGGACATCGAGGTGGACGGCTCCTGCTGGTGGCGGCTGACCGCGTCGAACGGGCGGGTGATCGCCGTGGCCGCGAGGTCGTACGCAGACCACGGCGAGTGCCGTGCCGTGTTCGAGCAACTGTGCGCCGGCATCGAGGGTTTGCAGGGCGAGCTGCACCATGCCCAGGAGGGGACAGGCTGGAAATGGCGGCTCCGTGACCGCAGCGGCGCGATCGCGGCCGTGTCCGCACGCACCTACGAGCGGCACTCGACGTGCCAGACGGCGTACGACCGGTTGTGGGCGCTCCTCGTCGAGGTCGGAGCGGGACGGGTGAGGGTGTGGGACGACGCCGAGTGACGTGGAATCACCACGCGTTCGTCACCGGAAGTTGCCCCTAGGAGTCGCCTCGTTCATGTCCGTGCGCTGTGGCGTCCATTCCGTCCCAGAAGCCTCGTGGCACGTGACGACGCGAATATCTGAGCGACCAGTGACCCCGGCGGCTCAGCCGCCGAGACGTCTGTACCCGGACCCTGGTGTGTCCGACCGCGTGTTCCGGGGCGTCCTGCGCAGTGGCGGCGCCCTGGTTCTCGTGATCATGCTGCTCGTCGGCGGCTTCCTGTCGTACCGGGCCTGGGAGGCCCTGTCGGTCGCGAAGTGGGGCTTCATCACCACCGAGACCTGGGAGCCCGACGGCGGCAACTTCGGCATCGCGGCCGTACTCGTCGGCACGATCCTCATCGCGCTCGTCGCCATCGTCTTCGCGGTGCCGATGGCACTCGGCACCGCGCTCTACATCTCCGAGTACGCCCCGCCGAGGATCCGCCAGACCCTCATCAGCATCGTGGACCTGATGGCCGCCGTGCCGTCCGTGGTCTACGGCCTGTGGGGACTGTTCTTCTTCCAGGGGCACGTGGTCACGCTGTCGCGCTGGATCTCCACGTACTTCGGCTGGATACCGCTCTTCGAGGTCGACGGCGCCGATCCGCGGGACCCGCTCGCCACCGCCACCGTCTTCACCTCCTCCACCTTCATCGCCGGCATGGTCGTGTCCCTGATGGTCGCGCCCATCATCTGCTCGGTGATGCGGGAGGTGTTCTCGCAGGCTCCGATCGGCGAGCGGGAGGGCGCGTTTGCGCTCGGCGCGAACCGCTGGGGCATGATCCGCAGCGTCGTCCTACCCTTCGGCAAGGGCGGAATGATCGGCGGCGCCATGCTGGGCCTGGGCCGTGCGCTGGGCGAGACCATCGCCGTGTACCTGATCATCTCGCCGGTCTTCGTGATCCAGCCGCACATCCTGCAGAACGGCACCAGCTCGGTCTCCTCGCTGATCGCCCTGCGCTACGGCGAGGCGAGCGAGATCGGCATGTCGGCGCTGATGGCCGCGGGCCTCGCGCTGTTCCTGATGACCCTCGTCGTCAACTTCGTCGCGTCGTCGATCGTCGCCCGCAGCCGTTCCGGCGCGGCGAGCGACTCCTGAGGAGACCGAGCCGGATGACCGTCACCACCGCACAGAGCCCGCCCGGCGACCAGGGACCGCAGCCGAGTCCCGACGGCCCGGTGACACCGTCGGTGCCGGGCACCATCCTGCCCGCACGCCGCACGACGCGTACCGAGTCACGCCGCAACCTGGCCACGCTGCGCGCCACCGACGTGTACGCCATGCTCGCGGCCGCGGCCGCGTCCCTCTGCATCACCTGGCTGCTGTTCGACCGGATGCTGCCCTTCAACGGCGCCCTCGGCTTCGTCGTCGTCTCCTACGCGCTCTTCCTCGGCGTGTACGCGCTGCTTGTCTCCTTCGACGAGGACGGGCCGGCGGTACGTGACCGGGTGGCCGCCGCCGTCGTCCAGAGCCTCGGCCTGGTGATGCTGGCCGTGCTGGCGTTCGTGGTCGTCTACACCCTCTACGAGGGCCGCGACGCGCTGCCGCACCTGAACTTCTACACCGAGTCGATGGCCGACGCGGGTCCGATCGAGCCGCTCAGCGTCGGTGGCATCCTGCACGCGATCGTCGGCACGCTGTGGCAGATCTCCATCGCCCTGCTGATCTGCATCCCGGCCGGGCTGGTGTGCGCGGTCTTCCTCAACGAAGTCCCGGGTGCCTTCAGCCGGTTCGTGCGCACGATCGTGGAGGCGATGACAGCGTTGCCGTCCATCGTGGCCGGCCTGTTCATCTACGCGACCTTCATCCTCGCGCTGGGCTTCGAGCGCTCCGGGCTCGCCGCTGCGCTCGCGATCTCCGTGATGATGCTGCCGATCATCATCCGCGCGGCGGACGTGGTGATCCGGCTGGTTCCCGGCACCCTGCGCGAGGCGTCGTACGCGCTCGGCACCTCGCGGTGGCGCACGGTGTGGCACGTGGTGCTGCCCACCTCCCGGTCCGGTCTGACGACGGCGATCATCCTGGGTACCGCCCGCGGCGTCGGTGAGACCTCGCCGGTCCTGCTGACCGCCGGCTACACGGCGGAGCTCAACACCGATCCGCTGCACGACCCGATGGTGTCGCTGCCGCTGGCGGCCTTCGAACTCGTCAAGTCCCCCGAACCAACCTATATCGCCCGCGGCTTCGGCACTGCGGCGGTGCTTCTCGTCCTGGTGTTGGTCCTGTTCGTGTTCGCCCGCGTTTTGGGCGGCCGCGGACCGGGCCAGTTGACCAGGCGTCAGGAACACCACCGGGTCAGGGCCTCCCGCCGGGACGCGAAGCGCTTCGCCGCGTACGCCTCCGCAGACCAGTCGTCAGACAGACCCGCACCGACGAGGAGCACCCCGTGATACCCGCACCTGTCCGTCGTCCGCGCGCCACGCGCGTGTACCAGGCGCTGGCGCTGTTCGTCGCCGCGGTCTGCGCGCTGCTGGCCGTCCACCCACCGGCCTTCGCCGAGAGTTACACGAAGATCAGCGGCTCCGGCTCGACCTGGAGCGCCAACGCCATCGAGCAGTGGCGCCGCAACGTCCGCCAGCAGGGCATGACCGTGAACTACGCGGCGGTCGGCTCGTCGGTCGGCCGCCAGCAGTTCAAGAACGGCACCTCCGACTTCGGTGTGTCCGAGATCCCCTACGGCCTCAACGACCTCGGCCAGCAGGACCCTCCGCCCACCCGCAAGTACGCCTACATGCCGATCGTGGCGGGCGGTACGTCGTTCATGTACAACCTGAAGATCAGCGGCAGGCAGGTCACCAACCTCCGGCTGTCCGGTGAGGTCCTCACCAAGATCTTCACCGGCAAGCTGACGATGTGGAACGCGCCGGAGATCAAGACGGACAACCCCAAACTGGCCCTGCCGGCCCGCCGTATCGTCCCGGTGGTCCGCTCCGACGGCTCCGGTACGACCGCGCAGTTCACGCTGTGGATGTCCAAGCAGTACGGCTCCCTGTGGAACGACTACTGCAAACGGGCGGGCAAGCAGACACCGTGCGGTCTCACGTCGTACTTCCCTGTGATCCCCGGCTCCGGCTTCGTCGCCCAGTCCAGCTCCCTCGGCGTCGCGGGCTACACGAAGCAGTCCCAGGCCGAGGGCGCGATCACCTACGTCGAGTACTCGTACGCCAGGAACGCAGGCTTCCCCGTGGCCAAGGTCCTCAACAGGTCCGGCTACTACGTCGAGCCGACCGCCTCCAGCGTGGCGGTCGCCCTCACCAAGGCTCAGATCAACAATGACCCGCGCTCCGCGAACTACCTGACCCAGGACCTCGACGACGTCTACACGTTCGGGGACCGGCGCACCTACCCGCTCTCCAGCTACAGCTACATGATCATCCCCACCAAGGAGGAGTCGGGCTTCACCAAGGCCAAGGGGAAGACGTTGAGCGCGTTCAACAACTACTTCCTCTGCGACGGCCAGCAGCAGGCCGACCGGCTCGGCTACTCGCCGCTGCCGAAGAACCTGGTGGAAGCCGCCATGGCGCAGACGCGGAAGATCCCCGGCGCCGACCCGGCCAGGATCGACGTCAACAAGTGCAACAACCCGACGTTCTCCGGCGGACGCAACCTCCTGATCCAGAACGCTCCCTACCCGCAGGCGTGCGACAAGAAGGGCGCGGACCAGTGCGCGACCGGCACGGGCGGCAACAAGGCCGCCACACCGGTCACCGGCGGCAGCTCCGGCGGCTCCGGCTCGGGCGGCGGCTCCGGCTCGGGCGGGTCGGGCGCGGGGGCGTCGGGCGGTTCCGGTTCGGGCGGTTCCAGTGCGGGGACGTCCGGCGGCGCGACGGCCGGCTCCGGCAGCGGTACGGCGGGCAGTAGTGGCGCGGGCGGGGCGAGCGGCGGGAGCGTCGTCGACCCCGACACCGGCGAGGTGATCAGCGGCGACCAGGCCGCCGGTGACACCTCCGTCGCCGCCAGCCCGGTCTCTCTCGGGGCGGACGACTCCCTCGGCCTGCGTACGGCGCTGATGGCGCTGTCCGCCGTGCTGCTGGTCGGCGTCGTCGTCGGACCACCGGTCGTCGCGCGGGTGATGGCGGGCCGGACGCGTCGCAAGGAGGGTGCGGCATGACGAAGGTACTGAGGCGTCCCAGACCGCGGATTCTCGTCGCCGTGGGCTGTCTGCTGGCCGCGCTCGTGGTGGCGCTGCTGCCGGTGCCGCCGGCGACGACGCCCGCTGTGGCGGCGGACAGCGGGGCCGAGGACTCGGCGGTGACGAAGTCGGTGACGAAGTCGGGGACGAAGGGACCGTACGACGACTTCTCCGACCTGAAGGTGACCGTCCACCAGACGAAGAACCTGCACTCGCAGGGTGTGCGGGTGAGCTGGGAGGGTGGGGCGCCGACGCTGCCCAGCACCAGGTTCAACGTCAACTACCTCCAGATCATGCAGTGCTGGGGGGACGATCCGTCCGGTCCCGACCGGGAGCAGTGTGCTTTCGGAGCGGGGCCCACAGATGGGGCCGGGATCGGCCGGACCGTCGTGTATGGGCCGGCCGACTCCGGGAATCCGGCGGCCGTGGACCCGGCGGAGGAACCCGGGGCGACATTCATCCCGTTCAGCCCGGCCAACGGTGAGCCGCCCACAACCGCTTCCATCGACTACACCTACTTCAGTCCCCTGGACACCAACGAGCAGAAGGCCGTCCGGACCTTCGCCAACGGCACGGGCGAAACCGAGTTCGAGGTGCAGGACGGCATCCAGGCGGACCACCTCGGCTGCGGTCTGAACACGGCGCCGTCCGGTCAGACCCCGGTCCCGCGTTCGTGCTGGCTGGTCGTCGTGCCGCGCGGCGACCACTACGCGAACGGCACGAAGGACACCAACACCGAGAGCGATGCGCTCAGGACCTCGCCGCTGTCCGCGACGAACTGGGCTCAGCGGATCGTCTTCCGGCTGGACTTCCAGTTGGTCGACAGTTTCTGTCCGGAAGGTCAGCCCGAGCGGTCCATACCCGGCTCCGAACTCGCGGACGACGCCTTCTCGTTGTGGGCGCCGAAGCTGTGCACCTCAACCGGGAACAACTTCAGCTTCGTGCGCGAGCCCGAGGACTCCGCCAGGAACGAGGTGCTGAGCGCGACGGAGGACACGCCCGCGATGGGTGTCACCGTCGATCCGGTGGCTCAATCGGGAGACGGGCCACGTGTGGTCCACGCGCCGGTGTCGGTGTCCGGGCTCGCGATCGGCTTCTTCATCGAAGGGACGAACGGTGTGCTGCAGGACATGAAGCTGACGCCGCGGCTTGTGGCCAAGATGCTCACCCATTCCTACGTGCATGATGTCCCGTGGACGAATGTATGCAACCCAAGTCCCTGCCCACCCGGTGAGCCGGCCCCGCCCGAGTACCTCAAAGGAAATCCGCTTTATTACACTGCGGATCCAGAATTCGTTGAGCTCAATCCGGAATTTTCTGAAGTGGATTCGCAAGCGGCACCGCTGAGTCTCATGGTTCCGCAGGGAAATTCCGACACTACGCGAGTGATCTGGAACTGGCTGCGGTCGGACAAGGAAGCTCGGGACTTCCTCTCCGGGGAACCGGACCCGTGGGGCATGGTGGTAAATCGCCACTACAAGGACTTGGATCTTGTGGACAATGCAGACCTGACTGATTTCCCCAAGTCGGACCCTACCGTTGCGCCGGCCATCAATAACCAATGGTGGCCAGATCCTGTTACCTATACAATCCTGGACTTGGACCCATACACGGCTGACCTGCATGACGGAGCTATAAAAACCCGTCGAGGCAATAACGGTCGTACCATCGATTATGAACCACCCAATCTCCCGACTCCGCCCAAGGTCGTCAACACGGCCCCGCCGCCGGGCCGTCGTATCGCGATGGCGATCGTCGATACAGCGTCGGCGGAGCGTTACGGCCTCCAGATCGCGGCCCTGCGCAACGCGGACGGAAAATTCGTGAAGCCCTCGGTCGACACACTTCAGGCGGGTGTCGACGACATGCGACCATGGCCGGACAACTCCGCCGTACTCAAACCCGATCCGGGACGGGCCGAGGGCCAGGCGTACCCGCTGACCGTGGTGAGCTACGCCGCGGCTTCGGTGAACCAGGCCCCCAAGGACCGCAAGGCGTACGCGGACTTCATGAGGTACGCGGCGGGACCGGGCCAGACGCAGGGCCGGGCGGCGGGCCAACTTCCCCCCGGCTACGCACCGTTGCCGGAGAAACTGCGCAAGCAGGCCGAGGCCGCGGCCGACGACCTTGAGCGGGGCGACCCCGGCAGCGATCAGTCGTCCGACGACCCGGACGCGCAGGGCTCAGGGGGACTCACGGTCGGAGCGGGCACCGGTGGCATCTCTTCCGGTACGGGCAGCGGCGGAGCGGCCGCAGGCGGAACGGTCGGCGGCGACACCAGCTCGTCGGCGTCGGAGGCAGCCGCTCCGAACGGCTCTGCGTCTCCCTCGTCAGGGCCGCAGCAGAATATCGCCCAAGCCAGGCAAGGAATTACACCAGGAGAAATCCTCGGCGTTATTCGCTGGGTCCTGCTCGCCGTGCTTTTTGTGGCGGGAGCAGCAGGTCTGGCAGGTCCTGTCATGCTTCGCTATGCGCAGCGCCGGACTCCCTAGGTGACACCTAAGAAGCCTCCCCGTAACCTTTCCCTCGCAGGGAATTGGTTGGCCGTCGCGTGCAATTCTGGAATTGTAAGCGGTGGCCGATCGACGGGTCGGCAGCGCGAAAATCCGGATTCAGCTTGAACGTCCAGTCTTCGGAAATCCAGAAACCAAGGGGTTCAGAAGTGAACGTCAAGTCTTACGCCAAGGTCGGTGCCGCTGTCGGCGCCGCGGTTCTCGGTCTCGGTATCCTGACCACCCCGGCTTCGGCCGACCCGTCCTCGCTGACCGACTACCGCACCCTGGCCGCGGTCGGCTCGGACACCACGCAGTACGTCATGAACGGTCTGGCCAACGGCGGTGCCGTCGTCGACGCCGGCAACAACAATGTCATCGCGTCGTGGAACGCCGTCGACGGCCTTGGCGACCCGTACAAGACCAAGCCCACGCCCGCGTCTTCGACGGAGTGCCAGTACAACCGCGCCGACACCAACGGCTCCAGCAACGGCCTGGGCCGGCTGGCCGAGGACATCGCCAACGGCGGTACCACCTGCATCGACATCGTCCGCTCCTCCCGCGGCCCGAAGACCAGTGGCACCGACCTCACCTACGTCCCGTTCGCCCGGGACGCGGTGACCTACGCCACCGACCTCGGCAGCACCGTGCCGACGAGCCTGTCGAAGGACCAGCTGAGGCAGATCTACACGGACTGCACCTACACGGACGACACCGGTACGCACACGGTGGCGCCGCTGCTGCCGCAGGCCGGATCGGGCACCCGGCAGTACTGGCTCGACTCCATCGGTGTCCCCACGCCGGGTGCGTGTGTCACCCAGGGCATCCAGGAGCACGACGGGACCGCCATCACCGCCGCGAACCAGCTCATGCCGTACTCGGTCGCGCAGTGGATCGCCCAGGGCAAGGGCATCGCGGAGGTCCCGAACCGGCGCGGTGAGTCGCGTCTGCGCAGCATCACCGGCGGTGCGGCCGGTAGCGAGAACCCGACCACCGGCTCGGGCACCGCGCTCGCACTCAACCCGAACTTCGTCTTCTCCCGGGACGTCTACAACGTCGTTCAGACGTCCCGGCTGAACAGCGACGCCACGATCTCCAAGGCGCTGTCGGACATCTGTGCGGCCGGCACCACCATCCAGAACTACGGCTTCGGTGTCATCTCCAACTGCAACGACCGCACGCTCACGGGCGGCCTGAACGGCAACAACTCGTGATCGTCGGCTGATCCCCGCGCGACGGCCGGGCGCCCTCCAGGTGCCCGGCCCCGCGTGCTGTCCCCATGTCCATCCACCAACCGTCCCCCGGGGGGCCAACACCATGACAGCGCAACGCTTGTTGCTCCACCCGTTCCGAAGAGCGGCCGCCATCGTGGCCGCCTGTGCCGTGCTCGCCCTGGGCGTTGTGGCCCTGGTGACGTCCCAGTCCCAGCCTGCCCGGGCGGCGTCCGTCGGCGAGTTCACCTTGACGCCCAACTTCGGCAAGGTGACCGATTCGCAGCCGTTTGGTTCCCTCACGATCCCCGCAGCCTGCCCCGTGTTCGAGGATGGAGGTGAGACCGTTCCCTTCAACTACGACCTCGTTCTCCGAGTGGTCGGTCCCGACGGTAATGAGGCCAACGCAGTGGAAGGGATCACCGACGGGTCGCCTTACGACGATCCGGAGTCAACGGTTTCCCTCGCCCCTGCCGACAACCCGGGGATGGTGGTCGCCAGCCTGTCGAACGTCATCAAGGGCGATGGCACCTACGAGCTGCGCGTACGATGCCGGGACGAATTCGCGGGTTTTGCCCCGGGCGATCCGTACTGGACCCAGAAGATCACCGTTACCGGCGACAACTGGGTGGTCGGGGAAGGCGCAAAGGCCACCGGCGTCAAGCTGACCCCCTCCGCCAACCAAGTCGAGCCTGACCAGGAGGTGACGTTCACCGCGGAGGTCACGCCGGCGGAGGCGGCCGGCTCCGTGCAGTTCCTGGACGGCGAGACAATGCTGGGGGAGGCCCCCGTCGCCGACGGGAAGGCCGAGTTCAAGAAGACGCTCTCCGACGGAGACCATGACATTGTTGCCCGGTTCACTCCGACGGACATCACCGAGTTCGGGTCCTCCGAATCCACATCCATCCACGTGACAGTGCGGACCGCACGATCCGAGATACACGACGACTCGGGCACGCGGCTGGCCGACAACCCCGAACTGCAGCGAGGCCAGACGGTGAAACTCATCGTCCGCAGGTGCCAGCCGAACACGGCGTTCACCCTTTCCATGGAGCGGAACGACGGCACCTTCCCCGGCGCCACCTCTGACGCGAGCGGAACCGTGACCTGGCCGTCCCTCACCGTTCCGGACGACGCGGTCGAAGGCCAGAGTTCGTGGACGCTCAGCCCGGGCTGCCTCGGCGGCGTCGGCGAGACCAACGTGAATTCGGTGCCGTTCAAGGTCCCCGCCCCGCCCTCCGGGTCCCCGAGCGGCGACCCGTCGGACGACCCCTCCGGTGACCCGTCGGACGCCCCCAGCGGTGACCCGAGCGGCGACCCCTCGGGTGACACGTCCGGCACCACGTCCGGGTCGACCGGCGGCGACTCCACCACCGGCGGTGACTCCACCACCGGCGGCACGTCGACCTCCGGCGGCACCTCGGCCACCGGCGGCCTCGCCTCCACCGGTAGCCAGATCGCGCTGTTCTCCGGTATCGGCGCCGTGGTCCTGACCGGGGCCGGCATCGCCTTCGTGCGGTACGGCCGTCGCAACGGGCTGCTGACCTTCGGCGAGCCCCGCTCGTAACGGCATGCGGAGCACAGGCGGCGGGCCCCCACCCCGCCGCCCACGTCTCCATGTCTCCCTTCGACACCTCGCCACAGGAGCGCTTCCCGTGACCGTGCTGACCCCGCCCCCGCCGGCCGTGGCGCCGCCGGCGCCGGAGCCTTCACCCGAGCCCCAGCCCGAGTCCAGCCCGAGGGCGCCGCGGGCGGAACGCGCCGGCTTCGCGTTCACCGGGGCCGCGCTGTGCGTGCTCGCCGCCCTGCTGCTCGGCTTCGCCGCCAACCTCACGATCGTGGGCCATCTCCAGCACGCCCGCGACCAGCAGACCGCGTACGACGAACTCCGCCGCCAACTCGCCCTCGGTATCGCGCCGGTGGGGCAGCAGACGTACGACGGCAACATGCTGAAGCCGGGTGCCCCCGTCGCGCTGCTGCGCATCCCGGCCCTGGGATTGAAGGAGGTCGTCGGAGAGGGCACCGCCTCCGGTGTGCTCATGTCCGGCCCCGGCCACCGCCGGGACACCCCGCTGCCGGGACAGGCCGGCACCAGCGTGATCATGGGCCGCCAGTGGGGATACGGCAGCCCGTTCAACGACCTGCACCAGCTGCCCCTGGGCAGTGAGATCCGGCTGACGACCGGACAGGGCACGGCCACCTACAAGGTCACGGCCATCCGCCGCAAGGGCGACCCGCTGCCTCCCGTCCTGAAGGAGAACGAGGGCCGGCTCACGCTCATCACCGCCGAGGGCAGCCCCTACACCCCCTCCGGCACCCTGCGCGTCGACGCGACCCTGACCAGCGGCGTGCAGCCCGCTCCGCCCCGCCCGCTCGCCCTCGGCTGGATCGACGACTCCGAGCAGGCCATGGGCACCGAAGACGCCGCCTGGCTCTCGGTGTTCCTCTGGTCGCAGGGGCTGTTCCTTGCCGCCCTGCTCACCATGGCCGCGTACCGCGCGTGGGGCCGCTGGCAGACCTGGATCTTCGGCGCGCCCGTCCTGGCCGCCTTCGGCCTCGCCGTCTCCGGCGCCGCCGCCCGACTGCTGCCCAACCTGCTCTGATCGACGAGGAGTTCAGCATCATGTCCGACACCACTGACACGACCGACACACTCGTCGACGAAATCCTCGATCCGACGAGGAAGATGAAGGCGGTACAGGCCGAACGGCCCGGCGGGGCCATCGCCGGCAGCAACCCGGCCACTCTGGAGGCCGACTCCATCTCGGCCTGGTTCGGTGACCACAAGGTCCTGGAGGGCGTCTCGCTCACCATGCCCGCCCGCAAGGTCACCGCGCTCATCGGCCCGTCCGGCTGCGGCAAGTCCACGTTCCTGCGGATCCTCAACCGCATGCACGAACTGGTCGGCTCCGCCTCCCTCTCGGGCCGGGTGCTGCTCGACGGCGAGGACATCTATGACCGGGGCCGCCGCATCACCCACGCCCGCCGCCAGATCGGCATGGTCTTCCAGAAGCCCAACCCCTTCCCGGCGATGTCGATCTACGACAACGTCACCGCCGGCCTGAAGATGAGCGGCATCAAGGCGGGCCGCGAGGACAAGGACCGGCTCGTCGAGGAATGTCTCATGAAGGCAGGCCTGTGGAAGGAGGTCCGCGACCGCCTCCGCCAGCCCGGCGGCGCGCTCTCCGGCGGCCAGCAGCAGCGCCTGTGCATCGCGCGGTCGCTGGCGGTACGCCCCCGGGTCCTGCTGATGGACGAGCCCTGCTCCGCGCTGGACCCGACGTCCACGCGCCGCATCGAGGAGACGATCCACGAGCTGACCGACGAGGTCACCATCGTGATCGTCACCCACAACATGCAGCAGGCGGCCCGCGTCTCCAACCAGTGCGCCTTCTTCCTCGCCGAACAGGGCACCCCGGGCGCCATCGTCGAACACGGCGCCACGGACGCGATGTTCAACAACCCCCAGGACCCGCGCACCACGGACTACGTGAACGGCCGCTTCGGATAAGACCGGAGCGGTCCTGAGCAGGGAGTTCGGGAGTCGACAGGGATGAAACGGAACCGTCGGATGCGAGGCGCTCTCCGTGCAACCGCCGTCCTGGCCTTGGCCTCGTACGTCGCCCTCACGGGCTGTGCCGTCCCCGGCGCGCCCGACAAGCCGCTCGCGAACCCGCCCGCCCCCGCGCCGTCGGCCGCGGGCGGGCGGTACGCGGAAACGACGGTGCCGGCCGAGCCGACCCCTGACGGAGCCTCGTCAGGGACGGTCGCGGCCGATCCCACTTCCACCTTCACGGCACCCGCTCACAGCCGTACCCCCGAACCCGCACCCTCCCCGAGCAAGCCCACCGCCACCCCCAAGGCGAAGCTCCCCGATCTGTCCCGCACGGCACGGCCCACCACACCGTCCCGACCCCGCATCACCCGCCCTGGGCCGTCACCGAAGCCGTCGGCCACGCCGGGCGCGCAGACGGTCGGCCCGCGCAGCCCGGACGGTTCGACCACCCTCCGGATCGGCTCCTGGTCGGCCCGGGTCGTACGTGGCGGGCAGGAGAGGGTGGACGCCTGTCGTGACGCCGTGCAGTGGACGGGGCCCGACCTGGGGACCGAGGACGGCTACGCGCTGCGCACCGCTGTCGTCGTGGGCCATGACTACTGCGGCTTCGACCGGTTCGCCACGCTGCCGGTGGGCACGGTCGTCACGGCGACGACCCCGCGCGGCACCTTCACGTACCGCGTCTACGCCCACGAGGTCTCAGCTGGCCGCGGCACCCTTTCCCACGGCCTGTACTGGGGCGACCTCACGCTTCAGTCCTGCGTCGGCCCGGACACGGGTTTCAGCTACCTGATGCGCGTGTGAGGCACCGCGCCGCCCCGTACCCGCGTTGTTCACCTCCGCTTCGCCCCGTGGAGTCGGACAGGTGCACTGCCCCGGAGACTCGCCTGTCTAGCGTCGGGCGCGGAACCGGAAGTGGCACCTCAGGCCCCAACTGCCGCTGAACTCCCGACTGTCAGGAGTACTCCCATGCCCCGTCCGCTCACCAGACCCCTTCGCCGAGTGAGCGCACGGCTGCGCACCCGGCGCGGCCTGCGCGGCACTGCCGTCGGAACGATCGCCACGGTCGCCGCGGCCCTGCTCACCGCCGGATCCCAGGCAACAGGACCCGCCGGAGCGTCCCAGGCCCAGGACCCCAAGGACGACGGCTTGAGCGTGCCCGGCGGATTCGTGGCCCCCGACACCCCGCTCCCGGACGTCCCCTCGCAGGGCGACGGCTCCTACCACGTCGAACTGCCGCCGCTGGAAGGCGTGTCGGCCGCCGCGAAGCTGTGGGGCCAGGAAGCCGCGAAGCCCTCGGCGCAGCAGGCCGCGGCCGACGCCGGGCTGCCGGCGAGCGTGTTCGCCGCCTACCAGCAGGCGGCGAAGTCAGTGGGCCGTACCGACCCGGGCTGCCACCTGAAGTGGGAACTGCTCGCCGGGATCGGCAAGGTCGAGTCCGGCCACGCGGCCGGCGGCGCAGTCGCCGCGAACGGCGACACCCTCAGCCGCATCACCGGCCCTGCCCTCGACGGCAACGGCTTCGCGCTGATCCTCGACACCGAGAACGGCGTCTGGGACGGCGACCCGGTCTACGACCGCGCCGTGGGCCCCATGCAGTTCCTGCCGTCCACCTGGAAGACCTGGGGCGCGGACGGCAACGGCGACGGCGTCGCCAACCCCAACAACGTGTACGACGCCGCCCTCGCCGCGGGCCACTACCTGTGCGCCGGCGACCGCGACCTCGGCACCTCGGCGGGCCTGGAGCGCGCGATCCTCAGCTACAACTACTCGCGCGACTACCTCAACCTGGTTCTCGGCTGGATGGAGTTCTACCTCCGCGGCGTGCACACCGTGCCCGACGGCAAGGGAGTCGTCCCGCGCAGTCCCGGGGCGGGCAGCGAGACCCCGGCCACGGAGCCGGTGCACGAGGGCGACGTCGGAGGCGGCGGTGGCCAGGAGGGCGGTGGCGCCCACGGCACCGCGCCCGGTTCCACGCCCGGCGGTGCCGGCACGCCGTCACCCGGCACGCCCGTCGGGCCGCACCCCCACCCGTCGTCGGTGCCGTCGGCGAGTCCGTCCTCGACCCCGGCCGCCGACCCGACTCCCACCCCCACGGCGATATCCCCGTCGCCCTCCGACGGCGGCGGGACGGAGCCGGTACCCACCGACACCCCGGAGCAACCCGCCGGCACGGAGTCCCCCACCCCGGAACAACCGGCCGACACCCCCACCCCCACGGAGACGACGCCCGAGCCCACCCCGTCCGACACCACCGACCCGGTCCCGTCCTCGGAGGAGACGGCCACGACCGACGCCACGGAAACGCCTGTGGGCTGAACGGGCGGCGGGACACGGGGTTCAGACGCCTGGGGGCAGGCCGAACCCCGTGTCCCGCCCTTGCTCGGTATCCCGCATTCGTGCGAACGGGGGCGCGGGACACCTGGTGGAGGCGGCAGCGCCCAAGGGGGGAGGACGTGGACCGCACTCCCCACCAGCGTGGGACAACGGGAGACGCGGCGGGCAGCCGGGAGGCATACGGCGCCCCAACTCCCCGTGAATCACGGGGCACTCGGCCAGACCAGCAGCATGTACGCGCCGCAGTACGCCGAGCCGGCCACCGCCGCCGCCAGGACGAACGCGCGGTGCCGGCGGGAGGTGTGGGCCAGATGCCGGGCCACGGGCAGCAGGAGCGGGAAGCCGGGGAGCAGGAAGCGGGCGCGAGGGAAGTAGACACCGCCGCTGAGCACGACGATCGCCAGCAGGGCACCGGTGAACACCAGCAGTGGCAGGCGCTGCCGGTCCCACACCGACACGGCGAACAGCACCGCGGACGCGAGCATCGTCAGCGTCACCATGATCAGGAACAGCTGGGGTCTCGGCTCCTGGCCGAACAGCTCGCGCAGCCGGCGCAGTGTCTCCCGGCCGCTGTCCAGCTCGTTGTGCCACAGCCGCTGTACGGCGAAGTATCCGTCCCAGCGGCCCAGGCGCAGGCCCACCCAGCCGACGTACGCGCACCAGCCGAGCGGAGCGAGTGCGGCGCCCGCGAGGGCCTGCCAGGACAAGCGGCGGCGCAGGGAGAGCAGCGCGGCGACCGCGACCGCCGCGGCCAGCGCGATCCCCGTCGGCCGGGTCAGCCCGGCCAGGCACGCACCGGCACCGGCCCACACCCAGCGTCCGCCGAGCACCGCGTACAGCGTCCAGGCGGCGAAGGCCGTGAACAGCGACTCGGTGTACCCCATCCACTGCACGAGCCCGACCGGCAACGCGGCCCACAGTACGGTGAGCAGCACCCCGACCCGCCGCCCGTGCAACCGGTCGCCCACCGCGAACACGCCCCAGGCGGCGACGAACGAGGCGAGGACGGCGAGCCCGAGCCCGGTGCTGGCCCGGCTGCCGGGGGTGAGGACGGCGACGGCCCTCACCAGCACCGGGTAGAGCGGGAAGAAGGCGAGGTTGTTCGCGTCGTAGGCGGTGCCCAGTTCCCGTGTGTACCCGTGGTCGGCGATCCCGAGGTACCAGTCGGCGTCCCACTGCGTCGCCAGCAGCGGCCACACACCGTGGTGCCGCCGGTGCGCCCAGACGGCCAGGAACAGCAGCCCGCACAGATGGACGGCTAGAAAACCGCCGAGGGCGGGAGCCGCACGCCGCAGGCTGCCCAGCACACGTGGTGGTACGGCCGTGGGGCCGTGGGGTCGCCGGGTGCCCGGGATGTGCCCGCTGGGGGCGGCGTCGGGGGCGGTGTGCGGCACGGCGGCGGCTCCAGTACGTCGGTGGAGTGGGCGTACCGGATCACAGTGTCCCGGACCCGCGCGGTGGGGCGCGGCGAGGTGCGTCAGCCGTAGCCGTGAAATCACCCTCAGGGGTGCCCCCTGGCACCCCTGAGGGGAGGTCAGATGCCGGCGGCCGCGGACAGATCCCGCTTGACGGCGTCGAGCAGTTCGGCCGCGCGGGCCCGGGCGGCCGGCAGCTCGGCGTGCGAGGCGACCGGCACGACGACCTCCAGGTAGCACTTCAGCTTGGGCTCGGTGCCGCTGGGCCGGACGACGACACGGGCGCCGTCGAGCGTGTAGCGCAGCCCGTCGGTGGGCGGGAGCGTCTCGGTGCCGCGCGTGAGGTCCTCGGCCCGGGTGACGGCCAGACCGGCCAGCTCGGTCGGCGGGTGCTCACGCAGTCGCCGCATGGCGTCGGAGATGACCGACAGATCCTCGACGCGCACCGAGAGCTGGTCGGTGGCGTGCAGCCCGTGCTCGACGGCGAGGTCGTCCAGCAGGTCGAGCAGGGTCCGCCCCTGCTCCTTCAGCTCGGAGGCCAGCTCGGCGACGAGGAGGGCGGCGGTGATGCCGTCCTTGTCCCGCACCCCGTCCGGGTCGACGCAGTACCCGAGGGCCTCCTCGTACCCGTACCGCAGTCCGTCCACCCGCGCGATCCACTTGAACCCGGTGAGGGTCTCCTCGTACGGCAGTCCGGCCTTCTCGGCGATCCGCCCCAGCAGGGACGACGAGACGATGGACTCGGCGAAGGTCCCACGGGCCCCCCGCCGGACGAGATGGGCCGCGAGCAGCGAACCGACCTCGTCGCCGCGCAGCATCCGCCAGCCGTCCCCGTCCTTGACGGCGACGGCGCAGCGGTCGGCGTCGGGGTCGTTGGCGATGACGAGGTCGGGTTCGGTCGCGCGGGCCGCGGCGAACGCGAGGTCCATCGCACCCGGCTCTTCCGGATTGGGGAAGGCGACGGTGGGGAAGTCGGGATCGGGCTCGGCCTGTTCGGCGACGAGGACGGGCACGGGAAAACCGGCACGGGCGAACGCGGCAAGCAGCACGTCCTTCCCGACGCCGTGCATGGCCGTGTAGACGGTACGGGCGGTGCGGGCGGACCCGTCGGCGAGGACGGCGTCGGTACGGCCGAGATAGGCGTCGAGGACGGAGTCGTCGAGCACGTCCCACCCGCCCTCGGCCCGCGGCACGTCGTCGAGGGAGGCGATGGCGTCGATCTTGGCGGCGATCTCGGCGTCGGCGGGCGGCACGATCTGGGAACCGTCGCCGAGGTAGACCTTGTAGCCGTTGTCCCGGGGCGGGTTGTGGCTGGCGGTGACCTCCACGCCGGCGACGGCGCCGAGATGCCGGACGGCGTAGGCGAGGACGGGGGTGGGCAGCGGGCGGGGGAGTACGGCCGCGCGCAGCCCGGCTCCGGTCATCACGGCGGCGGTGTCGCGCGCGAAGTCGGCGGACTTGTGCCGGGCGTCGTACCCCACGACGACGAGCCCGTCCCCCTGGCCGTTCTTCCTCAGGTAGGCGGCGAGCCCGGCGGCGGCCCGGATGACGACGGCCCGGTTCATCCGCATGGGCCCGGCACCCAGCTCACCCCGCAGCCCCGCGGTACCGAACTGAAGCGTGCCGCTGAAGCGGGCGGCGAGCTCCGTGACGTCCCCCGCGTCGATCAGCTTGGCGAGTTCGTCACGGGTCTCGGCGTCGGGGTCCTCGGCGAGCCATGCCGTGGCCCGCGCGATGAGATCGTCGTGCACGTCGGTTCAACCTCTCGATGATCTCCGCCCGCCCGCCCACCCGACTCGCTTGGCCGGGAGGCTGGGCTTGGGGGCGGGGGTTGCGTGGTCGGGTACAGGGTGGGGGAGCGGGCGTGGTCCGGGGGTGAAACCCCGGCGGAGGAGTCGCAATCCCGCGAGGGGTACGGAGGGCGAAGCCGGTCGGGCTGTGGAAGGTGGAGCCGGTCGGGCTGTGGAGGGTGGAGCCGGTCGTGGTGCGGGGACGGAGTCCCCGCTGGGGTCTGGGGCGAAGCCGGTCGGGGTGCGGAGGGTGGAGCCCCGCCAGGGGTGCAGGGGACGGAGTCCCCGCTGGGGTCCGGGGCGGAGCGCCAGGGCGAGGGAACCTCTTCACCCACCGAGTCGGGCGGGCGGGTGGGCGAGCGGGCCCCGGGGCGGAGCCCCGGGGTGGGGCACCCTTTCAGCCCACCGAGTCGGGTGGGCCGGCGGGGTTTGCGGCGGAGCCCCAGGCGGAGTCCTACCCCGCCGAGGACGCGACCCCGGTCAGAGCCGGCGCAGCACCTGGACCAGCAGCTCCCCCATCCGCGCCGCCGAGTCCCGCCCGGCCTGCAGCACCTCCTCATGGTTCAGAGGCTCCCCCGTCATCCCGGCGGCAAGATTCGTCACCAGGGAGATGCCCAGCACCTCCGCTCCGGCCTCCCGCGCCGCGATGGCCTCCAGCACCGTCGACATCCCCACCAGATCCGCCCCGATCACCCGAGCCATCCGGATCTCCGCCGGTGTCTCGTAGTGCGGCCCGGGGAACTGCGCGTACACCCCCTCCTCCAGCGAGGAGTCGATCTCCTTGCACAGCGCCCGCAGCCGAGGCGAGTACAGATCGGTCAGGTCCACGAAGTTCGCCCCGACGATCGGCGACGTCGCCGTCAGATTGATGTGGTCGCTGATCAGCACCGGCTGCCCCGGCCGCATACCCTCACGCAGCCCCCCGCACCCGTTCGTCAGCACCACGGACTTGCAGCCGGCCGCCACCGCCGTACGGACGCCGTGCGCGACAGCGGCGACACCCCGCCCCTCGTAGTAGTGCGTACGGCCCAGGAACACCAGCGCGCGCTTGTCACCGATCGCGTACGAGCGGACCTTGCCCCCGTGACCCTCGACCGCCGGCGGCGGGAAGCCGGGCAGCTCGGTGACCCGGAACTCGGCATCGGGAGCGCCCAGGGCGTCGACGGCCGGCGCCCAGCCGGAGCCCATCACGAGGGCGACGTCATGGGTCTCGGCGCCGGTCAGCTCGCGCAGGCGCGAGGCGGCAGCGTCGGCGGCGGCATGGGGATCGCCCTGGATGTCGTCCGGAAGAAGAGATGCGTTCACGCGATGAGCGTAGCCGGTCTGGGCCTACGCGCGTAGATGGTAGAGGTCACGGGTTGGCGATCGTTGTCTTGTCGTTTCCGACAAAAGGGTGCTGCGATACGCGCCACCAGATCCGGAAACAGGTCCCGGAACGGGGTCGAACGGCTCAGCAGGGCCGCTTGCGCAGCTCCATCACATAGTCGTGCGGCGCCCCGGCCGACTCGGCGGCGTCCGCGATCTCACCCAGATACCGTGCCGACGACAACCCGCCCTCATACCCGTTCAGCACGTACACCCACGCCGGCTCCTCCCCGTCCAGCGTGTGCGCCCGAATCCGTGCGCGGCGGTAGATCCCGAGCCCCACGCCCTCCCACCGGTCCAGGGCCTCCTCGTCCGGCGGCGCGATGTCGTACAGCCCCACGAAGACCTGGCACCCCGGCTCCTCGACGATCGTCGCCAGCGCGCCCTCCCAGCCGAGCTGCTCGCCGCCGAAGGTCAGCCGCCATCCGTTCAGCCAGCCCGTGGCGCGCAGCGGCGAGTGCGGGGCGCGGCGGGACATCAGCCGCGTGTCGAGATTGCCGGCGTACGCGGCGTAGAGCGACATGGCTCGAGAGTACGGCAGCGGAAACTCCCGTCCCCCGTGCCCCGCAAACAACCTCCGTACCGCCCACCCGTCCCACCGCTCCCACAGATAACGGAAAGCACACCAGTCACGCCCCCGGGCAGTTGCACCTTGAGGAGTGCGGGACAATGGGGTACGTGACTCGGATCGTGATCATCGGTGGCGGCCCCGGCGGATACGAAGCGGCGCTGGTGGCCGCACAGCTCGGCGCGGAGGTGACCGTCGTCGACTGCGACGGTCTCGGCGGCGCCTCGGTGCTGACCGACTGCGTGCCGTCGAAGACCCTCATCGCCACGGCCGAGGTGATGACCACCTTCGACTCCTCCTACGAGGAACTGGGCATCATCGTGGCCGACGACACACCGCCGCTGGAGCAGGCGGCCCGGGTCGTCGGCGTCGACCTCGGCAAGGTCAACCGCCGTGTGAAGCGCCTCGCGCTCGCCCAGTCCCACGACATCACCGCCTCCGTCACCCGCGCCGGCGCCCGCGTCCTGCGCGGCCGCGGCCGCCTGGAGGGCATGCAGGCCCTCGACGGCTCCCGCAAGGTCGTCGTCACCGCCGCCGACGGCACTGAGGAGACCCTGGTCGCCGACGCCGTACTGATCGCGACCGGCGGCCACCCGCGTGAGCTCCCCGACGCCCAGCCCGACGGCGAGCGCATCCTCAACTGGACCCAGGTCTACGACCTCACCGAGCTCCCCGAGGAGCTCATCGTGGTCGGTTCCGGTGTCACGGGCGCCGAGTTCGCCGGTGCCTACCAGGCCCTCGGCTCCAAGGTCACCCTCGTCTCCTCCCGCGACCGCGTGCTGCCCGGCGAGGACCCGGACGCCGCCGCCGTCCTCGAGGACGTCTTCCGCCGCCGCGGCATGAACGTCATGGCCCGCTCCCGCGCCGCCTCCGCCAAGCGCGTCGGCGACAAGGTCGAGGTCACCCTCTCCGACGGCCGCGTGATCACCGGCTCGCACTGCCTCATGGCCGTCGGTGCCATCCCCAACAGCGCGGGCCTCGGCCTGGAGGAGGCCGGCGTCAAGCTCCGCGAGTCCGGGCACATCTGGACCGACAAGGTCTCCCGCACCACCGCGCCCGGTGTGTACGCCGCCGGTGACGTGACCGGCGTCTTCGCCCTCGCCTCGGTCGCCGCGATGCAGGGACGTATCGCCATGTACCACTTCCTCGGCGACGCGGTGGCCCCGCTCAACCTGAAGACGGTCTCCTCGAACGTCTTCACCGACCCCGAGATCGCCACCGTCGGCTACACGCAGGCAGACATCGACGCGGGCAAGATCGAGGCCCGGGTCGTCAAGCTGCCCCTCCTGCGCAACCCGCGCGCCAAGATGCAGGGCATCCGCGACGGCTTCGTCAAGATCTTCTGCCGGCCGGGCACCGGGATCGTCGTCGGCGGTGTCGTCGTCGCGCCCCGCGCCTCGGAACTGATCCACCCCATCTCGATCGCCGTCGACAACAATCTGACGGTCGAACAGATCGCGAACGCCTTCACGGTGTACCCCTCCCTTTCGGGGTCGATCGCGGAGGTGGCCCGACAGCTCCACACCCGCAAGGCGACGGGCGAGTTCTGACGTACGACTCCGACTCCCCGCTGGTCACGGGGAGTTGTCGAGCATGCGTACGGCATAGGCGGGACGGGTAGGCCCTATACCACTTCCCACCCTGCCATGCGAACAACTTCTGTTATTCGGCGCAAACTGCTGAAAGCAGACGGTCGTTGGGGTTACTGTCAGTTTCGTGTTCGCTGCAGAACGTCGTCAATTGATCCTCGAAATGGTGCGAGCGAATGGGGCCGTGTCGCTCCGCGAGCTCGCCCGCGTCGTCCAGACCTCCGAAGTGACCGTACGGCGGGACGTGCGCGCACTGGAGGCAGAAGGACTCCTCGACCGCCGGCACGGCGGTGCGGTACTGCCGGGCGGATTCACGCGGGAATCCGGCTTTCCGCAGAAGTCACATCTCGCGACCGCCGAGAAGACGGCCATCGCCGATCTCGCCGCCGGACTCGTCGAAGAGGGCGAGGCCATCGTGGTCGGGGCGGGGACCACCACTCAGGAGCTGGCCCGCCGGCTCGCCCGGGTGCCCGGTCTGACCGTCGTCACCAACTCGCTGCTGGTGGCCCAGGCCCTGGCGCACGCCAACCGTGTCGAAGTCGTCATGACCGGCGGCACCCTGCGCGGCTCCAACTACGCCCTCGTCGGCTCCGGAGCGGAGCAGTCCCTCCAGGGCCTGCGGGTGTCCAAGGCGTTCCTGTCGGGCAGCGGCCTGACCGCGGAGCGCGGGCTGTCCACGTCCAACATGCTCTCGGCGTCCGTCGACCGGGCGCTCGTGCAGGCCGCTGCGGAGGTCGTCGTCCTGGCCGACCACTCCAAGCTCGGCACGGACACGATGTTCCAGACGGTGCCCACGGATGTGATCACCCGGCTCGTGACCGACGAGCCGCCGGCGCACGACGACCGTGCGGGTACGGAGTTGCAGGCGCTGGCGGATCAGGGGGTGCAGATCGCCGTCGCCGGGGCGTCGGGAAACCCGGGGGGTGATCATGTCCCGGCACGACGCGCTCCGCTGCCGGGACCGCGCGCTCCGCGCCGGGAGGTACCAGGCGCTCTGCGGGCAGCCGCGGTTGTCGGTGAGCAGGGTTCGGGTGAGCGGCGCGTTGCTGACCTGCGCCGGCGCTGACCGGGCTCGGTAAGGGCCTGGGTGTGAGTGCCTGTTCGCCGTAGGGGTGCGCTTGTTCGGCGGCTGCGGGTGTGTCGTGGCCGGTCGTGCCCATGCGGCGGAGCCGCAGATCGATACAGGCCCGCGTCCCTGGCGGGGCGCCGGAGCTTGCCGGGGACATGAAGGCGCCCGGCCGGAGCCGGGCGCCGTCGGTTGTCGTGCGGTTCGTCAGTCCTTGATTTCGCAGATCACTGCGCCGGAGGTGAGGGATGCGCCGACCTCTGCGCTGAGGCCCTTGATGGTGCCGGTCTTGTGGGCGTTGAGGGGCTGTTCCATCTTCATGGCCT
>NZ_BMQA01000010.1 GCF_014647875.1 Streptomyces brasiliensis
TGAGTCCCACTCAACTCAAGCGACCTCGTGTCGCACGGCGATGGTCCAGCCGTTCTTGCGCTGCAACGGGGAGAGGAGCCCGCGCAGGTACTGAACGGCGTGCTCTTGGGATTCTGGGCGGTAGAATAGCGGGGTTATCCGCTCGCCCAGCGCGGTGAACTCGCGGTCCCAGACGGCTAAATCGGCCGGGCCGACGGCTTTTGACGAGCGGTCTGGATCATGGGGCTGTGTCGTGGCCACAGTCGTAGCCTCCCATCACCCCATGATCAAGATCTAGCCCTGGAGTACTAGCCGGGTTCGGGTTCGGGTTCGGGTTCGTCGTGGATGGTCAATGCTCCAGCGAGGTCGAGGTCGCCGTTGGTGCCGTGTGCATCGGCGCGGACGAGTAGCACTGCGCCCAGCGCGGTGCTCCTCACGGCACCACGCGTCACGTACAGCCTCGACCACATCATGACTTACGCGAACGCACCCTTGTCCGCGGAGAGTTGGCCGCCGCAGCGAAGGGTCGGTACGGGGCCGGAGAACGGCGGCGAACGGCACGGGTGTTAGGTTTCCTTCCCGTGTTAAGACACCAGGATGAGACCAGGGCGGCCTACGACGGGGTCGTCGAGCTGTATGCGTCGATGTTTGCCAATCGGTTGGAGACGCAGCCGTTCGCGCGGAACATGATCGGCACCTTCGCCGAGCTCGTGCGTGCTGGTGCTCGCCCTGGCCGGTGACGCGGAAACGGACCAGCAACTCGCCCAGGCGAGCGAGAAGTTCCCCACCTCCGCGATCGCCGTACTCACGTTGCCCCGAGCCTGGAAGGAACTGACGCCGGGCAACGCCGTGTTGGCGACTTCGCGGTCCCGCGTGGCCGTAAGAGCTGACCGGTGGTCCGCCGGTCGGCCTGTGAGGGGCTTGCCTCCCTGCCGCTCAGCCGGTGGTGAGGCCGAAGGAAAGTGAGGCGTCCGCCTCGGCGATCTCGATCAGCCTGTTGTACTTGGCGACTCGCTCGCCGCGAGCCGGGGCGCCGGACTTGATCTGACCGCAGCCTGCGGCCTTGCCCGTAGTGACACGGAGGGTGAGATCCTTGATCTCCTCGCGCGCTCGCTCAGCGAGGATCGCAAAGACGATACGGGAGCCGGGCTGGCTGGAGTCCAAGCCCTCCTGAAGGACGTAGAGCCGCGCCTTCCGACGGTCGAATTCGTCGAGGGCGGCCCCTACGGCAGCCATGCCCCGGCGGTCGAAGCGATCGGTCTTCCAGACCGCCAGCGTCTTGACCTCGCCGGCGATGACGTCAGCCATCGCTCCCTCGAGCTTCTCCCGTCGTATGTGCTGCTTCGAGGCGCTCCGCTGCTCGAGCCAAACTTTGCGGACGGTCAGGCCCTGCCGTTCGATCTCCCTGCGCAGTTCACGGGCATGCTGCTTGAGGGTGTCGAGGGTTCTTCTTGCTCCGCCGAAGGTAGAGATCCGCCAGATCCGCCGGCCCCTTCCCCACCAACTCGTCGGGACGGGCATCCCGGAACTCTTCTGCCACACGCCTTGCCATAAGGCCCTCCTACCTGACGGATCCGGCCGGTCCAAACCGGTATCTGTGCAGGTGAGGGCAGGTGTGCATTACATGGCGGACTCCCAGGCCAGCGCCAGGAACCGTTCGACACGGCCGAGGTCGAGTTCGACGGCCAGGGACACGGCGACGATCGCGTGGTCGACGTTGGCGGCGAGGATCTGCCCCTCGGACCGCTTGGAGGAGGTGGAGCGTACGAAGGCGGTACGGCGCGGCAGATACGCCCGTACGTAGCGCGGGGTGCCGCCGGGCTCGACGGCGACCCAGTCGCCGGTGCACACGACACGCATCGGATCGTGCGGGGTGACGAACGCGGTGTCGGCCCGCAGGACGCCGCCGGCGGTGACGACGTCGCACTGGCCGCGGTCGACCCGGATCACCCGCCCGGGCAGCAGCCCTTCGGTGTCGTACGGGGCGAACGCGTCCGCCCATGCCTCGTCCCAGCCGTAGGGAGCGAGAGTGGAGAAGACGGAGCTGGAAGTCAAGGGAGACCCTTCACAAGGGTGGCCCCGGCGGTCGCACGCGAACAGGCGCGGCGAGCTGAGAGGTCGTCAGCCGCCACGGAGGTGGACTTGATGAACTCCTGAATGCGGGCAGCGCCCAGCTCGGCGACAGTCATCGGTCGACACCTCCTCGTACGCACTCGTGCGGTCTCACGCCCCTCGGCCTGAGACCGCAACTGTATCCCTCGCCCGGCGCACCCCGTCAACGCGTTTTCGGCGGGCGGTCACGCGGCCGCGCAGGTCTCGTCGTTCAGTGTGAAGGCGTACGGCGTCGAGTTCCTGTCGTGCCGGGAGGCGAGGAAGCCGAAGGTGAGGGTGCCGTTCTCGGGGACCGACTTGTTGTAGTCGGCTGCGGTGGCCGTGACGCGGGTGCCCGTCTGGGTGGCGGTGGCGTCCCACATCTGGCCGACCTGCTGGCCGTCCCGGAAGGACCAGCCGACGTGCCAGTCGGAGAGGGGCTCGGTGGTGTGGACGGTGACCGTGGCCTGGAAACCTTCGGACCATTCGTCGTCCACGCCGTACTCGACCCGGCAGGTGGGGGCGGGGGCGGTCGTGGTGGGGGGCGGTGCCGCGTCGTCCGGAGTGGACGAGGACGAGCCCTGGGGTTCCGGGTCCGGGTTCTTCCGGTCCTCCTTGGTCGTCGTGCCTTTGGGCGTCGGGTGGGAAGTGGGGGCGGACGACGACGGCGGCGGCGGGGTCGCTGCGGGGAGGGGCAGGGTCGGGTCGGCCACCGGTTGGCCTTCCTCATGGGCCGCCGTGCCGTTCTCGCCGGAGTCGCCGAACGGCATCATCGACACCCCGAGCGCCACCACCGAGAGCAGGACGGCCGTGGCGAGCAGTCCGTTGCGCAGGACGCGGTGCCTGCCGGTCCTGCCGTCCTTCGGGTCTCCGGTGTCTTCCGGATCGGCCGTCGTGTCGGGGCTGGCGCCCAGGCGGACCTCGGCCGCGCGGCGCCGGCGTTCGAGGTAGGCGAGGCCGCCCCAGCCGAGCACGCCGCCCGCCAGGGCCGCGGGCAGTCCGCCGCCGTGCAGCCGCAGACAGGCCGCGGCATCGGCGCACCGTACGCAGGTGGCGAGGTGCCGGGAGAGGTCGTCGGGTGTGTCGGCCGCGGTCGAGCGGGTGACCGCGTCGAGGAGCCGGGCGTAGCTGCGGCACTCCGCGTCCATCGGGCTGTCGAGATGCGCGCGACGGCAGCGGTCCCGTAACAGGGCGCGGACCTGGTCGACTTCCTGTGCGGCTACGCCCGGGTCGAGGCCCAGGCGGCGGGCGACGGCGGACAGCGGCAGCGCCTCGACCTCGGTCAGCCACAGCAGCGTGGCGTCCGCCTCCTGCAGGTCCCTCAACCCGCGTAGCGCGACCGGGCGTTGCAGTGGCGGGCCGGTGTAGCGCGCGGCCTTCCCGGAGTTGAGCCACAGTCTGAGGCCGGGGTCGAGCCGGTGTCCGACGCCGCCGGCGTCCCAACCGGCGGCCGTGGTGCGTACGGCCGTCAGCAGGAGGGGGATCATGGGCAGCCGGGGCGTACGTCGCCCGGTGCCCCGTACGACCGAGGACTCCGCCGCCCGCACCTCGCGCATGCCCAGCGTGAAGGCCTCCGTGGCCAGTTGGTTCGCCGCCTGGGACCCGGACGTGCACAGGTCGGCGTAGGAGAGCACCGCGTCCCAGCACTCGGAGAACAGTGCGGCCTCGGCGGCGTCCTGGGGGGTCGGCAGGTCGGACATCGGACTCCTGCATCCACGAGCGAGGTCAACTCACCATATTGGCGATGGAGTTGGGGGGAACCTCGCGGCAGGGCCCGAGCCTTTCACGTCTTCGACGCAACCGACAAGCGGTCTGTTCACATCCGGTTACGGACAGTCGAACGACCGGTTGCACCGAGTCGAGGCCCGGGTGCGCACAGCTCCACCCTCACGGCAACTCCGCTCTCCTGTACGGACCGCCACCGCGTTCCGACTCAGTGTCCTCCTGAATCCCCTCGTTCTCCCGGCTTTCCCCGTTTCTCCCCCAACTCCTCGAACTCCTCGTTCTCTCCGAACTCCCGGTGCCCGGGACGGCTCACACGCGCGCCGACTCCTCGGCCGCCGGCAGGCTGTCCATGAAGGAGCTGACGGAGAAGACCGCGCGACCGGGACCGGGCGGGCCGTAGCCGGGGGGCGAGGAGAGGCCGAAGTCGTCCATCGTGGCGCGGTACGCCTCGAGCAGCCGGATGTGGTACTCAAGCGGCGCACCCTGCGGGTTGGCCTTGCCGAGCGGAGTCGTCGGCTCGGGGCACCAGGTGGTGAAGCGGGGCGTGATGCCGTGGGACATGAAGAAGCGCAGGCCCTCGGTCGTGGACGCGATCGCCTCGTCGACCGTCGTGAAGCCGAAGGGCTCCGCCATCTCGACGCCGGCCACGAAATTGGGGATGACGTTGCGCGCGCCGAAGATCTCGGCCGAGTCCAGGATGCGCTTGTGCCACTCGTCGCGGCCGACGTAGCGTTCCTTGCCGGGGCAGTACAGCTCGAACAGGCGCCGGTCCCACACCTCGAAGTTGGGGTGGTAGATCTGCACGCCGTAGTCCTTGAAGCGCTGTACGTCGTCGCGCGGCAGCGCCTGCGCCACCACCTTGCCGATCCACCGGCCGGGGAAGCGCTCCTCGATGGCCCTGGCGTAGTGGCCGTAGAAGTCGGCCTCGTCGCGCCCCCCGACCGTCTTGGTGATCGCGCCGCCGGTGAGGGTGTAGGCGGTGGAGGCCCTGGCCGTGTCGTACCGGTCGATGATCTCGAGGGCCTCGAGCACCTCCTCGACGTCCTTGACCCCGGTGTAGGGCCGCCCGGCCGCCTTGTGCTGGCGCCAGTTGTGGTTGATGTCGCAGTACTGGCACTCCTCCTTGGCGCCGAAGTACTGACAGACCCGGAAGACGGTGAGGTAGATCAGGTAGCCCCACTGGATGGTCGGGGCGACCTCCATCACGGACTTCCCGTTGGAGAGCTTGTGCCGGTAGTACTCCGGCATCGGCGGCACACCCACGTCGGCGATCCGCCTGCCGTCGAGGTAGAGACCGAGCAGCCCCTCGTCGTCGGCGGCGACCCGGTACGGCGAGGCGGGGTTCACGCGGACCGACACGACGGTGCGGCGCAGGTCGTACGGCCCGCCCGTGAGGATGATCTCCTCCGGGGGCCGCCGCAGCGCGGCCTCGCCCAGCTCCGGCAGGGTGCCGTGGTCGAACGAGAAGATGAAGTACGACTTCGGCTTGACCTCGCCACCCTCGTTGTCGGACAGGGCGGACGCGTCGAAGGCCACGCCGCCCCGGAGCAGGTCCTCCTTGAAGACGGCTTCCCGCGGTACGTGCGGGAACCGCTCCATCAGATCCTCGACCAGCGCGGTACGGCTGCCCATCCCGTGTCTCCTCCCGGCTCAGGCGTTCGACTCCTCACGGTATGCCCCCGCCCGCGCGCCGGACGTGCCGGGTCCCTCGTGTGCCCCGAAGGCATTGACGTGTCTGACATTTTTCGTCAGGATCGTCAGCATAAATCTGGGTGAACGAGGCACATCGGCATGAGCAAACGGGACGACATCGTGACGGCGGCGGTCGGGGTCTTCAGCCGCCACGGTTTCCGGCGGACGTCGATGGACCTGGTCGCCCAGGCCGCCGGAGTCTCCCGGCCCGCGCTGTACCAGTACTTCCGCAACAAGAGGGACGTGTTCGCCGCCGTCGCCGACCTGGTGACCGAGCGGGTGACGCGGGCGGCGCTCGACGCCGCGCGGGCGGAGGGCACGGTCGCCGACCGGGTGTACGGCGTGCTGGCGGTGAAGCTCGACACGACGGCCGGGATCGCCGAGGCGCGTTTCGTCCAGGAGCTGGTGGCCGAGGCGGCGGCGATGGAGCTGGGCTCGGCGGAGAGCCGGCTCACAGAGATCACCGCGGACCTGCTCACGGGCACGCCCGAACCCCGTGAGACGGCCGCCCTCCTGCTCGCCTCGACGGTCGGCGTCGCCCGGTCCGAGGGCTCGCCCAAGACCCTCCACCGCCGCCTGCGCCGCCTGGTCGACCTGGTCGTCGACGGGCTCGGCACCCCCGCGTCCTCGAGGAGTTGAGAGCATGCCGGCCACCCTGCTCCTGGCCTCCGCGGCCGGGTTCTGGGCCGGGAACGGTCTGCCGTACTACACGGCGGGCAGCACCGGCGACAGCACGAGCCCCGGTCCGTTCCGCCCCTCGGCGTCGGCCGACGTCGTGTGCGGCTGGGTGATGCTCGTCGTCGGGGCCGTCTGCTGGCACTACGCGCACACGGCGGCGCATCCGCTGCCCGCGTACACGGCGGCGGCCCTGGGCGTCCTGTCCGTCGGCCTGATCCACGCTCGCCTGTGGCGGGCCGACCCGTGGAAACGGGCGCGGAAGGCTCAGTCCGCGTCGTCCGGCTGAGGCGAGGGCGCTTTCGTCGAGCCCCTCAGCATCACGTGCGTGCCCAGGACGATGTGCCGCCCGTCGGGCGGTTCGGCTCGCTGCAGGGCGAGGCGCACCGCGGCGCGGCCCAGCTCCTCCTGCGGTACGTGCACGGTGGTGAGCGCGGGGTGGACGTCGAGCGCCGGCGGTATGTCGTCGTACCCGGCCACCGCCACGTCGTGCGGGACACGGCGGCCCGCCTCGCGCAGCGCCTGCACCGCACCGGCGGCGACCAGATCCGTCGCCCCCTGGACGGCGGTGAACTCCCGCCCGGCAGCGAGGAGTTCCCGGGTGGCCCGGTATCCGGACGCGCGCGTGAACGCGCCGTCGACGATCAGGCCGGCGTCCGGAGTCAGGTCGAGAAGCGCGTGCGCCCGGTCGAAGCCGCGGACGCGTTCCGCACTGGTGGACAGTCCCGCGACCCGGCCGAGATACGCGATGCGCCGGTGCCCGGCCGACAGCAGATGCGAGGTCAGGGCGAACGCGCCACCCTCGTTGTCGTACTCGACCACCCCCGCGGGCACGCCCGGACCCAGCGGTGGGCGGCCGACCAGGACGAGGCGGGAGCCCGCGCGGTCGAGGGCGTGCGCGAAGTGCGTCATACGGTCCCGGTAGTCCGGGTCCTGCCAGGCGCCGCCCACCACGATCACCGCATCGGCCCGCTGCTCGCGCATGGTGTCGACGACGGCGACGATGCGCCGCGGGTCGCCGTGCGTGGTGCACAGCAGGCAGAGCCTGCCCGCCGCCGAGGCAGCCTCCTCCACTCCGCGGGCGATGTGCGCGTAGAAGGGGCTGGTGACGTCGTCTACCACGACGGCGACCGTCTTGGTGGTGGCGCCGCCCAGGGCGCGGGCGTGCGCGTTGACGACGTAGTCGAGGTCACGGATCGCGGCGAGCACGCGTGCGCGGGTCGCCGGGGCCACCGGATACGTGCCGCCGAGGACCCGGGAGACGGTCGACGCGGAGACGCCGGCCCGCGCGGCGACGTCCCGCACGGTCGTGGCGTCCCGGCCGCTCACGCCGTCCTCTCCAGCGCGGCGTGGTCGACTGTGTGCGCCAACGCGCGCCCGGAGACCAGCCGTTCGGCCTCTTCCACGACGGTGAGGCCGAGCCGCGCCACCTCGTTCCCCTGGGAGCCCGCGAGGTGCGGGGTGAGGAAGGCTCCCGGCAGGCCGAAGAGGGGCGAGTCGGCGGGAAGGGGTTCGGGATCGGTGACGTCCAGTACGGCACTCAGGCGACCGGTGCGCAGTTCCGCGATCAGGGCGTCGTGGTCGAGCAGGGCACCGCGCGCGGTGTTGATCAGCACCGCTCCGCTGGGCATCAGGGCCAGCTCGCGGGCGCCGACGAGGTGCCGGGTCTCGGGGGTGTCGGGGGCGTGCAGGGTGACGATGTCGCTGGTGCGCAGCAGGTCGTCCAGCGGCAGCAACGGTACGCCGAGCCGGACGGCCTCGGCCTCGTCGACGTACGGGTCGGCCAGGCCGACACGCAGGTCGAAGGGGCGCAGCAGCTCGATCAGGCGGCGGCCGATGCGGGAGGCGCCGACGACGCCGACGCGGCGGCCGTGGTTGCCGATGCCGGGGACGATCTCGCCGTAGGGGAAGGCACGGTCGGTGCGGAGGCGGTCGCGGACGGCGAACACGTCCTTCCCGGCGAGCAGGATCATCCCGAGGGTGTACTCGGCGACGGGCAGCGCGTTGGCGGCCGCGGCCGAGGAGACCACGATGCCGCGCTGCCAGACCTCGGCGGAGGTGAAGCCCTTCACGGAACCGGCCGCGTGCAGCACCGCGCGCAGCTTCGGCGCCGCGTCCAGGGCGGTGGCGTCGAGGCGGGGGCAGCCCCAGCCGGTGATCAGGATCTCGGTGCGGGCGAGCGCCTCCCGTACTCGTGGTGCGGTGAAGTCCTCGGCCACCAGAGTGGGATCGATTTCTACGGACCGCCTCAGCCGCGCGAGTGCATCCGGGGGAAAAATATGTGGAATGTTGCGGTCTGTCATGGCGAACAGTGCCTGTGGACGCTCGGGCAAGGACGTGGCCCTCCGGCTCGGTGACGCGCGGGCAGCAACCGGTCTCTACGCTAGGTGGCGCCCATGAGAGGGTCAATGCACGGGGCATTCACCGGGAGGACGGCAGGGATGACGGAGACGGTCACCAACTGGGCGCGCAACATCACCTATACGGCCAAGGAACTCCACCGCCCCCGTGCACTGGACGCCCTGCGGACGCTGGTGGCCGGAAGCTCGCGGGTGCGGGTGCTGGGCAGCGGCCACTCGTTCAACGAGATCGCGGACCCGGGTGTCGACGGCGTGCTGGTGTCGATCGCCGACCTGCCGCCGGTGCTGGACGTGGACACCACGGCCCGTACGGTACGGGTCTCGGGCGGCCTCCGGTACGCGGAGCTGGCCCGCGCGGTCCACGCGCACGGCCTCGCCCTGCCCAACATGGCGTCCCTGCCGCACATCTCCGTGGCGGGCTCGGTGGCGACCGGCACGCACGGCTCGGGCGTCCGCAACGGCTCGCTCGCCGCGCCGGTGCGCGAGGTGGAACTGGTGACCGCGGACGGCTCGACGGTGACGATCGCCCGCGGCGACGCCCGCTTCGACGGCGCCGTGACCTCCCTGGGCGCGCTCGGCGTGGTCACCGCGCTCACCCTCGACCTGGAGTCGGCGTACGAGGTCGAGCAGTACGTCTTCACCGAACTCCCGCTCGACGGGCTCGACTTCGAGACGGTCGCGGCGTCGGCGTACAGCGTGAGCCTGTTCACCGACTGGCGGGAGCCGGGCTTCAGGCAGGTGTGGCTGAAGCGGCGCACCGACCAGGCGCCGGTGGACTTCCCGTGGGCCGCGCCCGCGAAGGAGGCGATGCACCCGGTGCCCGGCATGCCCGCGGGCAACTGCACCCAGCAGTTCGGGGTGCCCGGTCCCTGGCACGAGCGGCTGCCGCACTTCCGTGCCGAGTTCACGCCGAGCAGTGGCGACGAGCTGCAGTCCGAGTATCTGCTGCCGCGCGCGTCCGCCGTCGAGGCCCTGCACGCGGTCGACGCGATCCGGGAGACGGTCGCCCCGGTCCTGCAGACCTGTGAGGTGCGCACGATCGCCGCCGATCCGCAGTGGCTCAGCCCGGCTCACGACCGCGACTCGGTGGCGCTGCACTTCACGTGGGTCGACGACCTGGCCGCCGTACGTCCGGTGGTGGGGAGGCTCGAGGAGGCGCTGGACGCCTTCGATCCGCGTCCGCACTGGGGCAAGGTGTTCACGGTGCCGGCGCAGGTGCTGCGGGGGCGGTACGAGCGGCTCGGGGACTTCCTGGCGTTGGCCCGGGAGCTGGACCCGAACGGCACGTTCGCGAACACTTTCGTCCGGGACGCGCTCGGCGCCTGACATCACAGGCCCGGACTTCATAAATCCCCTTTACCAAGCCCCTTTCCGAAGGCCTTGTCGAAAGCCCTTCCCCGCCCGTAGCGTTGCGCCGCGCCGGAGCCGACGTCGCCGCGGCCCGGCGCGAGAGCAGGGAGGGGCCCCGCCGTGAAGCGCACGTCACGTGACATCCGTACTGCGAACCGCTACGAGGTGCTGCGCCAGATCATCGCCGCGTCGCCCACGTCCCGCCAGGAGCTGGCCGCCGCCACCGGGCTGAGCCTGGCCACGGTCGCCACGCTCGTCGGCGAGCTGCTCGGCCTGCGGATGATCACGGAGGTCGGCTTCGAGGACTCGGCGGGCGGCCGGCCGCGCGGGCTGGTCGCCGTCCATGCCTCCGGGGGCGCACTGATCGGCGTCGACATCGCGGAGACGTACGTCCATGTCGAGCTGTTCGACCTGGCGCTCACCGTGCTGGCGCGGGCCGAGGAGGACATACGCCCCGGGGAGAGCCGCCCCGAGCAGGTGGTCGGGCATGTCGCCGCGGCCGTCGGCTCGGTGGTCGCGCAGGCCGGGGTCGAGGCGGACCGGGTGCTCGGCGTCGGGGTGAGTGTGCCGGGGCAGGCGGACCGGGACACCGGTGTCTGCGAGTACGCGCCCAACTGGGACTGGCACGACGTGCCCTTGCTCGATCTGCTCGCCGAACACATCGCGTATCCCCTGTACTTGGACAATCCGCTGCACGCCTGCGCGGTGGCCGAGCTGTGGTTCGGGGCGGCGCGCGGACGCGGGGACGCCGTGGTGATCAACCTCGGTACGGGGGTCGGTGCCGGGCTGGTGCTGGGCGGGGGGCTGCACCGGGGCGTGAGCAACAGTGCCGGCGAGTGGGGCCACACCACGCTCGTGCTGGACGGGCGGCTGTGCCACTGCGGCAACCACGGCTGCGTGGAGACGTACGTCGGGGCGCCCGGCATCATGCAGAACCTGCGCGAACTCAGCCCGCAGAGTCCGCTGTTGCACCCGCAGGACCAGACGGCGACCATCGCGGCGCTGGCCCGCGGGGTCGCGGAGCAGGACCCCGTGGCCGTCGAGGTGGTGCGGGACACGGCCCGTTGTCTGGCCGCGGGCATCAGCGATCTGATCAACCTCCTGAACCCGGAGGTTGTCGTACTGAGCAGCTGGGTCGCCGTCCGGCTCGGCGAGCCGCTCCTGACCGCGGTACGCGCGGCCGTCGCCCGGCACGCGCTGCGCCGGCCGCTGGCCGCCACAGAGATCGTCCTGTCCCCGATCCCCACCGACCCGGTGTGCCTGGGCGCGGCGACGTTCGCGCTGGAGGGCGCGCTCCAGTCGGGCGGCCGACGCGCCGGCACCACCAAACGCGCCGCCGCAACTGACCTCCACCGCCGGGCCGTTCGGGTTACCGAACCTGGTGCGGCGCTCCAGATCGGCTCTTCGTCCAACCCCTTGCCGAAGTATTAGCCGAAGGTTAACGTCCCGCACCGCACCCCAGCCGCACTCGAGACGAGGACGTCCATGTCTTTCCGTACCCCCACGGCCGTCGACTACATCGAGAACGTCTCACCGGGCTCCGGGGCGCTGCCGCCCCGGGCCTGGTACGCCTCCTCCGACGCAAAGTGTCTTTCCCTGAACGGAAGCTGGAGTTTCCGCCTGTCCCCGACGGCGGACACCGAGGACGACGCGTTCGCCGAGCCGGGGTACGACGCCGGCGACTGGGACCGCATCGCGGTGCCGGGCCACTGGGTCCTCCAGGGGCACGGCTCCCCCATCTACACGAACCACCTCTACCCCTTCCCGGTCGACCCGCCCCGCGTCCCGACCGAGAACCCGACCGGAGACCATCTGCGCGTCTTCGACCTGCCGCACGACTGGCCGTCGGACGGCGGAGCGGTCCTGCGCTTCGACGGCGTCGAGTCCTGTGCCCGCGTCTGGCTGAACGGCACGGACATCGGCGAGTTCAAGGGCTCCCGGCTGCCGCACGAGTTCGCGGTCGGACATCTGCTGAAGCCCGCCGGCAACGTCCTGGCGGTCCGCGTCCACCAGTGGTCGGCCGGCTCGTACCTGGAGGACCAGGACCAGTGGTGGCTGCCGGGCATCTTCCGTGACGTCACCCTGCTGCACCGCCCGGCCGGCTGCGTCGCGGACTTCTTCGTGCGCGCCTCCTACGACCACGTCACCGGCAAGGGCACCCTGCGCGTCGACTCGGACGTCGAGGGCCGGGTGACCGTGAGCGCGCTCGACATCGATGCCGCCACCGGCGAACCGGTGACAGTCCCGGTCCGGCCGTGGACCGCGGAGACACCGGTGCTGTACGACGGCGTGCTCACCACCGAGGGCGAACGCGTCCCGCTGCGCATCGGGTTCCGTACGGTGGAGCTTTCCGACGGCCTGATCAGGGTGAACGGCAGGCCGGTCCTGTTCAAGGGCGTCAACCGGCACGAATGGCACCCCGAGACGGGCCGCGCGCTCGATCTGGAGACCATGCGCGAGGACGTCCTGCTGATGAAGCGGCACAACCTCAACGCCGTCCGCACCTCCCACTATCCGCCGCACCCGGCCTTCCTCGCCCTGTGCGACGAGCTGGGCCTGTGGGTGATCGACGAGTGCGATCTGGAGACCCACGGCTTCACCGAACAGGCGTGGCGGGACAACCCCGTCGACGACGACCGCTGGACCCCGGCCCTCCTCGACCGCGCCGCCCGCATGGTCGAACGCGACAAGAACCACCCGTCGGTCGTGGTCTGGTCGCTGGGCAACGAGGCGGGCACCGGCCGGGGCCTGACGGCGATGGCCGAGTGGATCCGCGCCCGCGACTCCTCCCGGCTGCTGCACTACGAGGGCGACCTCACCTGCCGCGACACGGACATGTACTCACGGATGTACACCCGGCACGGCGAGGTCGAGCGGATCGGCCGGGGCCTGGACGGCGGCACCCTCAAGCGTCGCCAACTCCCTTTCATCCTCTGCGAGTACGGGCACGCCATGGGCAACGGCCCCGGCGGACTGTCCGACTACCAGCGGATCTTCGAGTCGTACGACCGGCTCCAGGGCGGGTTCGTCTGGGAGTGGATCGACCACGGCATCAAGGACGAGCGGTACGGCTTCGCGTACGGCGGCGACTTCGGAGAGGAACTGCACGACGGCAACTTCGTGTGCGACGGACTGCTGTTCCCGGACCGGCGGCCGTCGCCGGGACTGGTCGAGTACAAGAAGGTGATCGAGCCGATCCGGTTCGCGGGCGAGGGCGCGACGACGGTCCGGGTCACCAACCGGCATGACTTCGCGGACCTTTCGGCGTTCGCCTTCGAGTGGTCGTACCAGGCGGACGGCGCGACGATCGCCTCGGGCCCGCTGCCGGTGCCGGCCCTGGCACCCGGCGAGTCGGCGGAGGTGAAGCTGCCCGAGCCGCCGGCGGACGTGCCCGATGGCGCCGAGACCCAGTGGACGGTACGGGCGCTGCTCGCCGCCGACACCGCATGGGCGCCGAAGGACCATGTGGTCGCCTGGGGTCAGTTCCCGGTCGCGGCACGTCAGTTGCCGTCGGTCACCCAGTCCGCCGCCCCCGTGCCCGGCGAGCGGCTGATCACCCTCGGACCGGCCACCTTCGACGCCCGCACCGGCGCGCTGCGCACGATCGGCGGGGTGGCCGTGACCGGGCTGCGCCTCGACGTGTGGCGGGCGACGACCGACAACGACGACGGCGCGCCCTGGCAGCCGGACGTCCGGCACGGCCTGGTGTGGCGCAAGCTCGGCCTGCACCGCATACACCACCGCCTCGACGCGGTGGACCTCACGGACGACGCGCTGACGGTACGCACGCGCGTGGCACCGGCCGCCCGTGACCTGGCCCTGACCACGAGGTACCGCTGGAGCTCCGACGGCACCCGGTTGCGGCTCACGGTGTCCGTGTCCCCCGAGGGCGACTGGCCGGTGCCGCTGCCCCGGCTCGGCATCCGCTTCGGGCTCACGGAGGCGGACCGGGTGCGCTGGTTCGGCGGCGGTCCGGGCGAGGGCTACCCGGACACCAAGTCGGCGTCGCTGCTGTGCCGTTGGGAGTCCACGGTCGACGACCTGCAGACCCCGTACGTACGTCCGCAGGAGAACGGCGCCCGTGCCGACGTCCGCTGGGCGGAGCTGGGCGGGCTGCGCGTCGAGGGCGATCCGGAGTTCTGGTTCACGGCCCGGCGCTGGACGACCGAGCACCTGGACGCCGCCGCCCACCGCACGGACCTGGTGCCGGGCGACACGGTGTGGGTCAACCTCGACCACGGCCAGCACGGCATCGGCTCCCAGTCCTGCGGGCCGGGCCCGCTGCCGCAGTACCACCTGAACGCCGGACCGGCCGAGTTCTCCTTCGTGTTCTCGGTGGCGGACTGACCGCGCCGGCTCAGTCGGGCCCGGCGACCAGCCCCACGCGACAGCGGCGCGTCCTTGGGGAGAAATGCTGATCCCGGGCCCGGCCCTGTCACGATCGCCGGATCGCCGTCCCCAGTGCCGCCGTCGCGATCAGCACGCAACAGCCGCCGGCGACCAGCGCCACCGGGGTCGTCCCCCGGTGCTCCGCAGCCCAGGTGAGGGTGGCCGCGCCGATCGGGGCCGCCGCGTACTGGAGGGTCCAGAAGGAGGAGGTCACCCGGCCGAGGAGGTGTTCCGGGGTGACTTCCTGCCGTAGGGACATGGAGCAGGTGCCGGCCATGCCGACACAGGCCAGGTAGGCCGCGCTCAGGGCCGCCACCGCCGGGATCGGCCGGAACCAGCCCAGGCCCGCGAAGGCCAGACCGCACACCGTCACCGAGCCGATCCAGGTGGGCCCGAAGCCGAGGCGGCGACGGACGCGGGCGACGAGGAGGGAGCCCGCGATGGTGCCGAGCGCGCCCACCGCCAGGACGGTGCCCACCGTGCCGTCGTCGTGACCGAGGTCGTGCTTGACGTGGTAGATGACCAGGTCGGTCAGGCCGAGGGTGAGGAAGCTGAACACGAAGAGGAGGGCGGTGAGCGCGCGCAGCACGGGGTGACCGTAGAGAAAGGACACGCCGGTGCGCAGGTCCCGCCGGAGGCTCGTGTCCCGGGTGCGGCGGTCGTCCCCGGCACGTTCCCGCAGCCGTACGAACAGCATGCAGGCCGCCGACACCCCGAAGCTTCCGGCGTCCACGGCGACCGCGTTCGCCGGTCCCGACCAGGCCGCCACCACGCCCGCGCCGAGCGGGCCCAGCACCCCGGCCGCCGCTGCCGTCGCGTTCAACCGGCCGTTCGCCTCCGTCAGTCGGTCGGTGCCGACCAGTCCTCGTACGACGGTGACGTAGCCGACGGCGAACAGCATGCCGATGGCCTCGCACACGGGAAGGATCGTGTACAGGAGCCAGACCTGCGGGCCGAACAGCCACACCAGTGGAATCAGCCCGTACAGCACCATCCGCACCAGGTCGCAGCCGATGAGCAGCCGTCGCCGGTCCACCCGGTCCACCACGGTGCCGGCGAACACGGCCGCCAGCACCGAGGCCGCTCCGCCCACCGCGGTCAGCAGCCCCATCCGGGCGAGCGAGCCCGTGACTTCGAGTACCAGCAGGGGCAGGGCGATCAGGGCGAAGGAGTCCCCGAGGATGGACAGGGTCTGCGCGGCCCAGAAGATCCCGAAGTTCCGCTGCCGCCAGAGGGGACGTGCCACGGGCGCGTCCGGCGTGCCCTCCTCTCCCTCACGTCGCGTCTCACGCGTCACGCGTGTCCCCTCGGCCTGGAGGTCCCGGTCATCGATCTCGACATCCTGACGCACTCCTGACGCATGTCGCGCGCCGTCCGCCCGTATTGCCGCTTGAGCGCGCGGGCCATGTGGGCCGCATCGACGTAGCCCCAGCGGGCGGCAACTCCCGCCACGGTGAGCCCGAGGTAGGCGGGGTCGAGCAGGTCGCGGCGGATGCGTGCCAGTCGTTCCTGGCGGAGCCAGGTCGCGAACGGGGTGCCCGTGCGGTGGAAGAGACGGTGCAGGTGGCGGTGCGAGATGCCGTGGGCCCGCGCGACCGACTCGCCGCACAGGGACGGGTCGGAGATGTCGAGGAGGGCGTACGAGCGGATGCGGTCCACCAACTCCGTGGCCGTGTCGGTCCGGCAGGGCTCCCGCTCGGTGAACGCCGCGAGCAGCAGGGACACCAGCGCGTCGCCCACGTGGTGGGCCGTCGGACCGGTCAGTTCCTCGAGATGAGGGCCCAGGCCCAGCAGGAGCGCGGACAGGGACGCCGGGATCCCCGCGTCGCCCGGCAGCCGCACGGCCGCGTGCCGGGCGACGGTGTCGGCGTGCCGGCCCGGTTCCGCGCGCGGGACGGCGACGGCCATGACGTCGCAGCCGTCCATCACGTCGAGCCGGTACGGCCGTGTCATGTCGATGACCACGAAGTCGCCCTGGCCTGCCCGGGCTTGACGTCCGCCCTGGTCAAGGACGGCGGGCCGCGCGTTGTGCAGGGTCAGCGTCAGCACCTCGGGGTCGGTGGACGTGATCACGCGGGGCGGGCGCGTGACCCGGTGCTGGGAGCCGCGGATGCGGGCCACGGCCAGCCGTCCCAGCACGGCCGCGTCGATGTCGGCGCGGAAGGCCGCCGTGTCCGGGGCCGTCACGGAGAGCGGGGCGAGGATCGACGAGGCCGCGGTCTGCAACTCGTCGGCTCCGGCCCGCTCGATGCGTAACGCACCATCACCCATGAAAAGCTCCTCCCCCTCCTTCACTTGGGCCTCTCCCCGTTGACGCGACGTGGCATGCGGCGGTTCCGTGGCGCGGAAGGGAGAAACAGCGGGCGGGATCGGGGGACTTGGCGCCTCACCGCGAACGTACTCTGAGGCATCGGGGGAGCGAGGTCGGCCGGCACGTCATCACAGATCCGGCCGGCCGACCCCCGCCAGCGCGCGGATGCCCGGCACCGGCGACGGCAGCAGCCACAGCAGGGACAGGGCGCCGCCCACCGCGGCCACCGTGATGGTCGGGCGCAGGCCGATGACCGTGGCGAGGGCGCCGCCGGTCAGGGCGCCCAGGGGCCGTATGCCGTAGTTCATGGTGGTGTAGGCGCCGGCGACGCGGCTGCGCAGGGCGTCCGGAACCACCGATGTGTTCAGCGAGTTGAGGTTCACGTCGAAGAGCATCACGCCTGACGCGGAGACGAACTCGACCCCCGCCAGCACCCCGGCCCGCGCCCACCACGGTCCCTCGGCGGCCCACACCAGCACGTACGGCGCCGGGAACAGCACCGCGCCCACCGCCACGCTGCGGCCGATCCCGATCAGCCGGGATATCCGGGGTGCCGTCACCGCGCCGAGGAGACCACCGGTCGCGCCCGCGCCGAACGCGAGCCCGATCACGCCTGCGGACAGGCCGAGTTCCCGGTCGGCGAACAGCACGAGCAGGCCGGTGCCCATGAGGAAGGTGAAGAAGTTCAGGGTGGCCGCGCAGGCCAGACCCGCCCGCAGCACCGGGTGGCGGACGATGAAGGTGAGCCCTTCCCGTGCGCTCCGCAGGAGCGAGGGGGCGGCGGGGACGTCCTCGGCCGCGGATCGTGGTTCGTCGACGCGGATACGACCCACCAACACTGCCGACACCACGAACGACACGGCGTCCACGGCCACGGCGACCGGCGCGGTGAGCAATTGGACCAGCCCGCCGCCCACCGCCGGCCCGGCGATGAACGAGGTCGAACGACTGGCGCTCAGCTTGGAGTTGGCGTCGACGTACGACGAACGCGGCACGAGCCGGGCGAAGAACGACTGGTACGCGTTCCCGAACACCACCCCCGCCAGCCCGGTCAGCAGCGCCACCACGTACACCTGACCCAGCGTCACCATGTCGAACAGCGCGGCCACCGGCAGCGACACCAGTATCCCGGCACGCACCAGATCGGCGGCGACCATCAGCCCCTGCTTGCCGGGCCGCCGGTCCACCCACGCGCCGAGGACCAGGGCGAGCAGGTTCGGCGCCCAGGAGAGCGCGGTCAGTACGGCGACCTGTCCGGCGGACGCGTGCAGCGCGCCCACGGCGATGAGGGGCAGGGCCAGTTCCGTGATGCGGTCGCCGAACTGGGAGACGGTCTGGCCCGCCCAGAACCGTACGAAGCGCCGGTCCTGCCAGAGGGAGCGGGTCACTGCGCCGCGTCCGTGGTGCCCTCGGCGGCTTCCGGCAGTGCGTACATCAGCAGCCGTACGCCCCGGGTTCCGTCCGGCCTGTCCGCCGCGTCCCGGGTGACGTACGGCTCGACGAGTTCCTCCACTTTGTCCTGCAGCGCGGCCAGTTCCTCCACCGAGATCACGATCCGGGTGTTGGCCGCGCCCGCACGCCGGGTCCATTCGGGCTCCAGCCCCGGCTCGGTCTCGGTCAGCCAGCGCAGCGGCAGTTCGGCGGCGCGCGCGAAAATCTCCCCGGACAGCACCCGGGCGGCCGACCGGCCGTCCTCGTCCTCCGGCACCTCGAAGCGGAAGCCGCGCGCCACCGCCTCCCACCGCCGCTCCCGCCTGTCCGTCGAGCCCTCCGCGTCCCGCACCAGGCCGAAGCCGGCCAGGTGCCGCAGATGCCAGCTGGTCACGGACGGGGTGGCACCGACGTGCGGGGACAGCTGAGTGGCGGTGGCGGGACCGTGCCGCTGAAGCCGCTCCAGGGCGGCGAGCCGTACGGGGTGGGCCAGCGCCCGCATGGCCTTGGGGTCGGTTATCTCCAGATCGCCATAGCGATTTGCCGATGCTCCTGGTACGGATGCGCATGCCATGACGTGAGAGTGTCCTCTCACAAACTATGAGAGTCAACTCTCACATCGGCCCAGACGGTCTCGTAGATCCCGTCCGGCCGGAGTTCGACACCCCACTTCTCCGCCAGCGCCTCGACGAGCGGCAGCCCGCGCCCGCCCTCGCCCAACTCCCCGTCTCTGCACACCGGTAGCCGGTCCGTGCGAGCGTCAAGGACCTCGACCCGTACGACTCCGGTGTCCAGCACCAGGCGTACGCGGAAGCCACGCCCGCGAACCCGCCCGTGCCGTACGGCATTCGCGGCCAGCTCGGCCACGACGAGCGTGACGGCGTCGCTCGCCTCGCTTCCGTGTGCGAACCCCCATACGTCTATCCGGTTCGCCACCAACTGCCGTGCGTGGCTCGCGCCGCGCGGCGTCGCGCCGAAGAGCTGCGTGAACGTACTCTGCATGGCTCAAAAGTCGCGTGGCGTACGGAAGTCGGGCCAGCACCGCAACTCGTACGCTGCGCACTGTACGAGTTCACTCGCTGGACAGTGTCCGTGACTTTCCGTGACCCTTTCTTGGTATGACCGACAGCACGATCAGCACCGAGCAGCCCACCAACGAGCCCGAACCGTCGGACAGCCTCAAGGCGTTCGGCGCGACCCACAAGGCGTTTCGCCGCCGGGCGGGTTACCGGGTTCCTTGCAGAAAGCCCCGGCGTTCACGCCGGGGATGAATGCATCTCAGGAGCGCTCTGACGTGCAGTTTAGAGCGGACGTTGCTGCTGCTCGATGTACTGACGGACGATGGCCAACGGCGCCCCGCCGCACGACGCGGAGAAGTAGGAGGGCGACCACAGATGTCCGTGCATGAGGGCGCGGTTGATCCGGCCGGTGAACTCTCCCCCAGCCTTCGGCCCGGAGGTGCCCCCAGCCGTATCCGGCGAGCGGAGACGCCCTTGAGACTGTTGACCAGCTTGGAGACGGCGGCCTTCGGCGGGTAGTGCACCAGGAGGTGAACGTGATCGCGTGCGATGTTGAACTCCCTCGGCTGCGCCCCGACGTCTTCGCACGCCGTGCGCGCGATCGCTTCGCAGCGCGTCAGCGTCTCGTCGTTGAACACCCCGCGCCGCCACCTCGTCACAAGGACCAAGTGCACATGCAGCCCCGAAACAACATGCCTGCACGCCTGTAATCGTTCCGCTACTCTATGAGACCAATCGTAGTAGGGTCCTGGGTGTGCAGCTCCGCTACAACTACCGGGTCTACCCAAACGCCCCGCAGCGCCGTGCGCTGGCGAAGGCGTTCGGGTGCGCTCGCGTGGTGTGGAACGACTGCCTGCGGGACCGCAAGGAGGCACACGCGGCGGGGCTGGCGTATGTGACGTCGGCGGAGTTGTCCCGGCTTCGCATCACCCAGGCCAAGCGCACCGAGCAACGCGCCTGGCTCGCCGATGTGTCAGCCGTCGTCCTGCAGCAGTCCCTGCGGGACCTGGATACCGCCTACCAGAACTTCTTCGACAGTCTGAAGGGCAAGCGGCAGGGCCAAAAGGCCGGTCCGCCCCGCTACAAGTCGAAGAAGGACGCCCGGCAGTCGATCCGCCTCAACACCAACGCCTTCCGCCTGAAGGGCAACGGCACGGTGTACGTGGCCAAGGTCGGTCATCTCAAGGTGAAGTGGTCGCGGCGGCTTCCGGCCGGCCCGACGTCCCTGACCGTCATCAAGGACAGCTGCGGCCGGTACTTCCTGTCCTTCGTCGTGGACACCGGAGCGGATATCCTGCCCGCACTGGAGGCGGAGGCCGGGATCGACCTCGGCCTGTCTGCCTTCGCGGTCCTGTCCGACGGAACAAAGATCAGCGCCCCGCGTTTTTTGCGCCGGGCGGAGAAGAAACTCAAGCGTCTTCAGCGCGAGTTGTCCCGCAAGGCCAAGGGGTCGAAGAACCGGGCCAAGGCCCGTATCAAGGTCGCCCGCCAGCACGCGAAGGTGGCCAACCGGCGCCGGGACTTCCACCACAAGGTTTCCACGCAGATCATCCGCGACAACCAAGCGGTGTATGTGGAGGACCTCGCGGTCTCCGGCCTCGGCCGTACCCGGCTCGCCAAGTCCGTGCACGACGCGGGATGGTCCGCATTCGTCGGCATGCTCGAGTACAAGGCGGAAAGACACGGGCGCACCTTCGCCAAGGTGGACCGGGCTTTCCCGTCCTCTCAGCTCTGCTCGGCCTGCCGCTTCCGGGACGGCCCCAAACCCCTGCACGTCCGCGAGTGGACGTGCGGTGCTTGTGGTGCAGTGCACGACCGCGACCACAACGCAGCCCGCAACCTCCTTGCAGAGGGACGCCGTATCGTCGCCGCCGGACGGGCGGAGACGCTAAACGCCTGTGGAGCGCCGGTAAGACGGGCACACATGCCCGCACAGCGCGGTGAAGCAGGAAGCCCCCGGAAGGGTCAGCCGACCCAGGCCGGACTCCCTGGACTTTAGGCCAGGGAGCACGTCAAACGCAGGAGCAGTACGCGCCGCTGGTGCGGTACCAGCCGGGGACGGTTGCTTCTATTGAGCAGGGGCGGGGGTTTCCACCGCGTGTCTTTGTGGAGCGGGCCGAGGAAGTACGGGACGCGTTCGGGGTGTTGAAGGGGGTGTACAAGCATGCCACGCGAGAGAAGGGGCTGGCGTCGTGGTTCCGGCAGTGGGCGGACCTCGAAGAGCAGGCGATCAGCCTCTACACATGGGAGAACCGCCTGGTACCAGGTCTCCTTCAGACGGATGCGTACGCTCGCACGCTGTTCGGCGGGCGGATCCCGATGTTCACCGACTCGGAGATCGAAGCACAGGTGACAGCTCGCTTGGCGCGTCAGGCCCTGCTGGACGACCGGCCCAACACGTTGTTCAGCTTCATCATCGAAGAGCACGTTCTCAGGCGCCCGATCGGCGGAACCCACGTCATGCGGCAGCAGATCGAGCACCTTCTGGCGGCGACGGAACCGCGCAACCTGGAGTTCCAAGTGATGCCGGCGGAGCGCGGCTTCCACGCAGGCCTGAACGGCCCCATCCGCCTGCTGGAGACCCCTGACAACGAATGGTTCGCCTACTGCGAGGGACAGGAAAACAGCCAGTTCGCCACCAACCCCCAGACGATCAGCGTGCTCCACATGCGGTATGCGAAACTTCGCTCACAGGCTCTGACCCCCGAGGACTCCCGGAGCCTGCTGGAGCGGATGCGAGGAGCGCTATGACGGCCACCGAACTGGCATGGTTCAAGAGCAGCTACAGCGGCGACGACTCCGGCGACTGCGTCGAAGTCGCCACCTCCCCCATCACCATCCACGTCCGCGACTCGAAGAACACCACCGGCCCCCACCTCGCCCTCTCCCCCACCGCCTGGACGGAGTTCGTCGGGTTCGCCGCCGTCGGCTGAATCGTGGCCCGTGCCGGAATCACCGCCGACCGGCTCGTCGCGGCGGCAGCCGATCTCGCTGACGAGGTCGGGTTCGAGAACGTCACCCTGTCGGCGTTGGCCCGCCACTTCGGCGTGAAGGACGCGAGTCTGTACTCGCACGTCAGAAATCTGCACGACCTGCGCACCCGGCTCGCCCTGTACGCGGGTGCCGAGATGATCGACCGGATCGCGGCGGCCGTGGCGGGGCGGGCCGGGAAGGACGCGCTGGTGGCGTTCGCCGGGGCGTACCGGTCGTACGCGCTGGACCGGCCCGGCCGCTACGCCGCCACCCAGATCCGTATCGACCAGAGCCTGATCGCCGACTCCCCCGCCCTGCGCCGCACCGCCGAGATCACGTACGGCATGCTGCGCGCGTACGGCCTCGACGAACCCGATCTCACCGACGCCGTACGGCTGTTGCGCAGCACCTTCCACGGCTACTGCGCCCTGGAGTCGGCGGGCGGCTTCGGCGCCGCGCGTGATGTGCAGGCCTCCTGGGACAAGGCGGTCGACGCCCTGCACATCACGCTCACGCACTGGCCGCGGTAGCGGCACCCGATGGGCAGCCCTGGGCGCCGCTACCGATCTTCCTCAGGCCCGGCCGAGGTGCCGGGCGAAGAACCGGACCGCGCTGTCGGCCTCGAACCTCGGCAGTTCCTTGTGCAGGCCCGCGTTGGCGTGCAACGTCTTCTCCTTCGAGGCGAACGCGTCGAACAACGCGAGGCCGGACTCGCGCGGGATGTGCTCGTCGTCCCACTGGAGCATGAACTCGATCGGGATGGTGATCTGCTTCGCCGTCTCCGCCAGTGCGTCGGGCCAGTGGAGACCGAAGACCGCGGCGGTGATCCTGGGCTCGACCGCCGTCAGCGGCACACCGATCGCGGTGCCCATGTTCAGGCCGAAGTAGCCCACCGGCCCATCCGCGCCGATGCCCGGAAGTTCCTGGAGGGCGTCCAGGGTCGCTTGCCACTCCGGTACGGCGCGCTCGGCCAGGTGGGTGTTGTACCGGACGACGACCGGGCCTTCCGGCTCGCCGGCCGCCCTGGCCCGGTACAGCGCGGCGATCTCCTGCTCGTCGTGCGCCGTGCGCGGCCGGTCGCCGTGACCGGGCGCGTCGATGACGGCGACGTGGAAACCGCAGCCGGTCACAAGCCGGTCGGCGCGGCCTGTCATCGCCGGCCACTTCTTGTGCGTGCCGCCACCGTGGCCCATCAGTACCAGGGGCGCGCGGTCGGCACCGGATGCGGGCGACCAGAGAACGCCGGGGACCTCGCCCACGGTGAAGTCGCGTTCAACTACGCCGTTCGACGACGACTCGGCGGTGAACTGCAGGGAGTGCATTGGTTGTTGCCTTTCGGGAGCGCTTGGTTGTCGAGGCGCTCCCGGCGACATCTATGTCGATCGCCCGACCGTGACGAGAAGTGGGAGCACCCACGTCGATACAGCGTTCATGGGTCTCACCTCCTCGGGCGGTATCACGGCTGACTGGAAGCTAGCAGCCCGACACCGTCCCGCCCAACTCGTTTTCTGCCGGAGATCAGAGGCACGACGGCCTGCGCTTCCTCTCCTCCTGGACCACGGACACCATGCGCACGGCGACGCCCTAGACTGGGCTTTCCGCGGGTGTTGCGTGCCGCCTCGGGGGAGGAAGCGTCTTGTCCCAACAGCAGCTCGGACGCTGGCCGTTGCGATCAGGCGGTACGGCGCCCACACCCGCGCCGGATCCGGGCTCGCCGTCGGCGCGGTTCGTCGGCAAGCTGGCGAGTCTGGGGTGCGTGGCGGCTGGATACGGCGTATTTCAGGGCCTGTTCGGGGTGCTGCCGGACTCGCTCGGCGGAGAGGCGGCGAAGTGGCTGATCTCCGTGGTGAGCGGGGTCGGTACGATGGTGGCCGCCTGGCTGGCGGCGGCGCTGCTGCGTGCCCGGTCCGCAGGAGTGGCACGGGCGGATGCGCTGCCCGTGCGGGTGGTGCCGACCGAACTGCCGGGGCCGCTGCCCAGCGTGTTCGCGGCCGCGTACGAGGCGCTGTTCGACGGGGTGACCGTCGTGGACGATCCGGTCCGTGGGCGGCTCACCGGCTGGTCGCACTCCCTGGGCGAGGGCGCCGCGTCGCCGCCCACGGCGCTGAGCACGGCGTACGGCCTGCACATGATGCTCGACCTGGGCGTGCCCGACGGCCGTCTGAGCACCGGTGACCTGGTGGAAACGCTGTGGCGGCTGCGATTGCCGGACGGCGGCTGGTCGGCGCGGACGCAGGGGACGAAGGCACGGCCGGAGATCACGGCCCTGGTGCTGGGCGCGCTGGCCCGTGCGGGTTCGTCCGGTGACCGGCTGGCGGCCGAGGTGGACGGCTGCACCACCGGTTTCACGCGTGAACTCGACCCGGCGGGGCGGGAGTCGACGCACGTCGTCACGACCGTGCTGCGCGGTCTGCTGCGCGCTGCGCCCCGCTCACCTGTCCTGCCCGCGCTGTGCGAGGCACTGGTGGACGGGGCGGTCGACGACGAGCGCCGTGACCATCTGCGCGGCTGGGCCTACCGGTTGCACGCGCCGTACGACCGGCCGTCGGCGCTGCACACCGCGCAGGCGGTGGTCGCCCTGGACCGTGCGGCCCGGGTGCTGGGCGAGCCGGCCGGGGCGCGCGCGGCCCGTCAGGACGGGGTGCGCTGGCTGCTGTCCTGCCCGGAAGCCCGGCACGACAACTGCCCGGACGTGGCGCACCTGCGCGAGGAGGTGCGCCGTTCGCACCCCGACGACCCGGCCCGCCACGAGGTCCTGTACGTACGGCACTTCACCGCCACCTGGCTGGTGCGCGCCCTGACGACACCGGGCGCACGGGAGGTCGCCGTCGCCGACGGCCTGGAGGAGCGGTGGCGGGAGCGGCTGGCCGGGGCCTTCGCCGCGGTGTGGGCGGGGCAGACGAACGGCATCTGGAGCTGGGACCATGGTGACGGAAGCGAACTGCGGCGGCCCATGTGGATGACCTATCAAGGTCTTTCGGCGCTGCGCACCCATGCCGTATGGATGTATCGCCCGGACAATTAGTTGAAGGCACCAGAACACGGCGTTGCCGTACGGTAGTTGAAGGGTGAGTGCATGGGTGGTCGGCAGGTTCTGGCGGCGCGGCGGCTGCTGACCGAGACGCTCGGCGGCGAACTGTCCGAGGACGAGACGGTGGCCGCCGCACGTGCCGCCATCGCCGAACTCGGCTCTTCCGAGCGGCTGTTGGAGCTGATAGCCGAACTCGCTTCGGGCGAGGGCGATCCCAAGGGCTGCGCCCGGCTGTCCTACCGGCACGTCCTCGGCTTCGACAAGCTGCTGCTGATCGACGGTGGCCCCCGGCTCATGCTGCGCGCGCACATCTGGCATGCGGGTTCCGGCTCACCCGGCGAGGAGGACGTCCACAACCACCGCTCCCCGCTGGCCTCTCACGTCGTACGGGGGCGACTGGCGATGGAGCTGTACGAGGCGGTGCCACAGGGCGGCGGGATTGCAGCGGAACGATACCTGGAGTCACTGGCGGACGACGGGTCGGCGGACTGGCTGCTGCGGCCGGCGGGACCGGCGCGGCTGCGGCTGACGCATGTGGGCCAGTACGCGGCGGGCAGTTCCTACGCGCTGCCCGCGCACACCCTGCACCGGGCCTGGTGCGACACGGACGCGCCGACGGTGACCCTGTTCCTGGAGACGGGCGCCGAACGGCGACCCCACACGGATGTGTTCACGGCGGGCGGTCCGCATCCGGGGGCGGTGTCGAAGGTGCCGTTGGACGTGCCGGGCTATCTGGCGGCGCTGAGCGACCTGGCCGAGCTGCTCAGGAACTCGTACGTGTGAGGACCGCGAGGGCCTGGGACACGACGTCGCGGTTGTAGTCGTCGATCTCGACGGAGGACAGCCGGTCCGTCGGCAGCCACTCGTAGTCCTGGTCCGGCTCGGGGAGGACGACATGCCGGGTCAACGGCCTGACCAGGAAATTGTCCTGCCAGTTCTTGACCTCGTGCCCGCGGTACTCGCTGACGAAGGAGGACTCGCCGATCCGCCGGACCACCTCACCGAGCAGCCCGGTCTCCTCTTTCAGCTCGCGCAGGGCGCCGTCCTCGGGGCTCTCGCCCGCCTCCAGTTTCCCGCACGGCACGCCCCACACACGCGGCAGGAACCGCTCGCGCTCACTGCGGCGCACCAGGAGCACCCGACCCTGCTCGTCCATCACGACGGCGGCCGCCAGTCGCCTCTCGCCGGGGATGTCCATGTCCATGGTTCCTCGGTCCCTCGCCGGTGATGAGTCCAAAGGGTCTGATACCCACGAAAGTATCCACGGTACCAGGATCGGTCGAACGGGGCTGTGCGCTCGATCTCATCCGGTCCCCCGGGCGAGCGCCTGCACCTCCCCGTACGAGGGAGTCGTACCCCCACTCGGCGTACGCCCGTCCAGGATGCCCTCCACGGCGTCGAGGGCCGCGCCCAGGGCCCGCCGGTAGAGCAGCGAACCGAGACTGACGCGACGCACACCGAGCGCGGCGAGTTCGGGGAGGGCGGGACCGTCGGGCGAGTAGAGGACGTTGAGAGGGACCTCGAGGTGCCGTACGAGAGCGGTGATCCGGGCCGGATCGGTGAGCCCGGGCACGAACACCCCGTCCGCCCCGGCCTGTTGATAGGCGTCGAGGCGCTTGAGCGTCCCCTGCCCGTCTCCGAGCCAGTAGGTGTCGGTGCGGGCGTTCACGAAGAGGCCGGGAACGGCGGACTTCACGGCGGCGATTTTCGCCGCGTGCAGGTCAGCCGGCCCGAGCCCGTCCTCCAGATTGATCCCGACGGCTCCCACGGCCCACAACTCCCGTGCGAACTCGGCCACTTCCTTCGGCTCGTCGCTGAACCCGCTCTCGGCGTCGACGGAGAGCAGGAAGGGCCCGCTGCCGAGCGTGAGGGCGAGCTGCAGTGTCTGGTCCCGGGTCGCCGCCGCACCGTCGGGGAGCCCGGTGGCGGCGGCGACGCCGAGACTTGTCGTCCCGACCGCCGCGAACCCACGCGCCGCGAGGGCGGCGGCCGAGGCGTGGTCCCAGGCGTTGGGCAGGAACAGGGGCCGCCCCCACCGGTGGTGAAGACCGGCGAAGGCGGCCCCCGGGGTCGCGTGCGGCCCGGACGTGGCGGGCCCGGCATCGGTGGGCGTCGCGGGTGCGGTGTCGTGCCTCATACGGTGAACGCTAGGCCCGGGTTCCTTCGGCGCCGGCCGAAGTGTCCGCACCCGCCGCGCCCCTTCCCCCGCGTCGGCCGGCGGAGTGACCGCAGGTCCTTACGGACCTGCGGTCACCAGCAGCTCCGGCCGCTCCCACGCCGCGAAGTGACCTCCACTGGAGATCCTGTTGTATCGGTGCCGCCGCGTGGCCCCTCGAAACCGCCGTCGCCGGTATGACCGGCGCCCTCACTCGCCGCGTTCCCCCGCACTCCGCTCCACGCAGAACTCGTTGCCCTCGGGATCTGCCAGTACCGCCCAACCGGTCCCGTCGGCCCGCCGCTGATCGTCGACGAGTGTGGCCCCCAGGGCGAGCAGCCGCTCGACCTCCTCGTCGCGGGTGCGGTCCTGCGGCTGGAGGTCCAGATGAACACGGTTCTTCACGGACTTGCGCTCCGGCACGGTGACGAAGAGCAGCCCCGCCGCCTCGATCAGCGCTTCCGGGTCACCGGGACGGTCGTCCTCGTGCAGGGGCGCGCCGAGAACCCGCGACCAGAAACTGGCGAGGCCGTACGCGTCGGCGGAGTCGATCGTCATGTGGCGGATCTTGGAGGTCATGCGGGGATTGTCGTGGGTGGTGAGGGCGGGCGACAACGGGTTTGCGGGGCGGCGGACGCCGGTGAGGGCACGGCCTTCCTTCATACGATCATCGTGGGGCGGCGCACGTGACCTGGACTCCGGAGGCGTCCAGCACGGCCCGCAGCACGGCCCCCGAACTCCAGTGGATCTCCAGCCCTCCGGCCTCGTCCGTCGTCACGGAGACCAGTTCCGCGAAGGGCAGTGGGTCCGGGTCGGCGGTGAGGCGGGACAGGGCGACGAAGAGGGTGGCGGAGTCGGTCGTCGTGCCCGCGAGGTCGTCCGACAGTCCTGCCGTCGGGGCGAGTTCGGACCGTACGCCCTCCCCCGCCGCCCAGCCCGTGACCCGCACCGGTGTCCCCGCCTCCGCTCCCGACACCAGGTGCGCCCGTACCTCCACCGCGCCCTCGGCCGCCACCAGCGTGGTCACCGTGACGCCGTCGCGTACGGTGTGCCGGGAGGCCGCCCAGCCCTCCCCCACGCCCAGCGGAACGATGTCCGTACGGCCCGGATCGTCGCCGACGATCACGCTGTTGTCGTACGACGCCGACGGCCGCGTCACGGTCGAGTAGGCGAGCCGGGTGTAGTAGGGGTCGTAGCGGACGTCCTCGCTGCCGTGGTTGTGGAGGCGGACCAGGCCGTCCGAACGCGTCGACTGGAGCAGCCAGTTGGGGGCGGCGAGGGACGTGACCGCGTCGGTGCGTTCGGCGGGGCCGGCCTCTTCCGTCGCCGTCCACACCTCGTGGTCCGGTGGGAGGAGAAGGCCCACGAAGCCCTTGCTCGCCCAGTACGGGGAGGCGGGACCCGAATAGTCCTGCAGGAACGCCTCGTCGGGGCCGTGCCAGCCCAGCGACAGCAGGCCGTCGCCGTCCACCGCGCCCCGCTCCAGGAAGTACTTCAGCGCACCCGAGGCCAGCCTGCGGGTCTCGCCCGGTGACAGGGGCGTACGGCCCGTGAGCGCCCCCAGCCACAGCGGGGCCGCCGTCGCGAAACGGTAGGTCAGGGAGCGGCCCTGGAGCATGGGGGCGCCGTCACCGCCGAACAGGCGGGCGTAGTCCTCGAGGTGGCGCTCGAGCCGGCCGCCGTACAGGTCGAGCAGGTCCGTCGAGCCGGCCAGCCAGGCGTGCAGCACCGGGTAGAGGTGCATGGCCCAGCCGTTGTAGTAGTCGAAGGCGCGGCGCGGGCCGTCGCTGTACCAGCCGTCCCCGACGTACCACCGCTCGATGCGTTCCAGCCCACGGTCGATCGCCTTGCGGGCGGCCTCTGTCTCGTGGCCGATCTCCTGGAGGAAGCCGCCGACGGTGACCGGGAACAACTCCCAGTTGCACTCCCAGGGTTCGGCCGTGAGCGCGTCCGCCAGCCAGACCGCCGCCCGCTCCCGCACGGGCTCGTCCAGCCGGTCCCACAGCAGGGGTCTGGTCAGACGGAGGGCGAGCGCGATCGATGCCGCCTCGACAAGAGGCTGACTGCGGTCATCGATCCGCGGCCAGACGCCCCCGGCTCCGGCGGCGAGGCCCTCGGCGTAGCGGCCGAGCACGGTTCCGTCCTGGCGGAAGGCGGCGAGCAGGAGCGTACGGGCATAGCCCTCCAGGCCGTCGGAGAGACGGCCGGACCGGCTGACGTGGTCGCCGGGGAGGTGGTAGAGGGCACGGTCACCGGTGGCGTACGGCTCCACGGCGGCGAGCAGGGCGTCGGCGGCGGCCTCCCAGTGGGCCCGGGCGCAGCCGGTGTACGGGCTGAGCGTGCGGTCGGGGGCGGGCAGGTGCATCAGCGGCGGTTCCCTTCCGTGCGTGACCTGGGGCGCCCCGGTTCCGGTCGGAACGCCCCAGGCCTGGCCGCTGGACGCTACCGCTACGCGGAAGCGCTTTCTAGACCCCGCGGCGATTTCAGCTCCCGCGCGTCCGCTGCCGGTTGGTCGCTCCGTTTCAGGTCAACGGTTCCCGTCGGGCGGCGGCCAGCGGCCGCTCGGGGCCTCCGGGAAGCCCAGCCGGGGCGCCAGCGTCCGGGCCTCCGCCGCCCAGCCCGCAAGGAATGAGAGCGTCAATCCCCGTTCCTGGTACCGGAGTTCGGCGGACACGGTCCGCCCGCCGCCGTAGTCGAGCTGCTCCTCACCGGCTCGGGCGAGCATCAGTGCGGTGAGCCAGTCGTACTTCACGGCCGAGGCGCACACGCCGAGCCGTACGAACGCCTCGTCACCGCGCCATCCGCCCTCCCGCAGGCCGTGCAGATAGGCGGCGTACGCGGCCGCTGCGTACGCGGGCAGCCGGGCGGCCGGCAGGAACAGGTCGAAGACGGAGTCGGGAAGGTAGTTGCCGAGATCCTCACCCAGGGCACCGTCCCCGGCGAACGCCCAGTCGAAGGCTACGGAGTTGGAGCCGGCGCCGCCGTCCGCACCGTCCGTACGGACGTTCGCGGGCCACAGGTCGAGATGGCTGAAGGCGCGCGGCAGGTTCTCCATGACCTCCAGGAACCACTCCCGGTCGTGGTGCAGCCGGACCATCTCGCGGCGCAGCCCCGGCGGGAAGTGGTCACGGACGAGCGGCTGTCGCCAGGCCGCGTCGTCGTCGAGCAGTTCCTGACCGAGGGTGTTGCTGCCGACGTACTGCCGCAGGAAGCGGCGGCTCAGCCAGGGCCGGTCGCCCGGAGGCCCGGCACCCTGCGCGGCACCGAGCCGGTGGGCATGCGCGACATGCCGCTCGACCGTCCAGCCGGTGGCGGGCTCACCGGCCACGTCCTCCAGCCACAGCGCGACATCCCCGTCCGCCCGCTCGACGCTGGCCAGCAGCCGGGGCGCGCGAATGCCGTACGGCTGCCAGGTCTGGGCAAGGCCCGACTCGTAGACGTGGGCCTCGCGCCGCCAGTAGTTCCAGTGCCGGGGGTCGTTCGAGGCGGCCCAGCGGCCGTCGGCCGCCTTGCTGCGGGTGAGGACCTTCAGCACGGCGGACCGGCCACCGGCCCGCACCCGCCAGACCCCGGCGGTGACCCCGTTCCTGGGGTTGTGCACGAGGGGTTCGAGCGTGTATGCCCGGCCGCCGAGAACGTCGCGCGCCTCCCCGTCGAAGAGGTCGATGTCGGTCATGCGCCAACCCTAGGCGGTGCCCGCCACCGTGCCGCACGGCGTCGACTACCGTCGATGACATGACCGGCACCACCTCTCCCGCTCTGCGCGACGCCCTCGCCGCCGGGACTCTCGTGCTCGACGGTGGCATGTCCAACCAGCTCGAATCCGCGGGGCACGATCTGGGGGACGCGCTGTGGTCGGCGCGGCTGCTCGCCGAGCGGCCCGGGGCCGTCACCGAGGCGCACCTCGCCTACTTCCGGGCGGGCGCGAACGTGGCGATCACCGCGAGTTACCAGGCCACGTTCGAGGGGTTCGCCGCGCGCGGCATCGGCCGGACGGAGGCGGCGCGGCTGCTGGCACTCAGCGTGGACCTGGCCCGGGAGGCGGTACGGCAGGCCCGTGGCGAGGGCATCGCGCGGCCGCTGTGGGTGGCGGCGTCCGTCGGGCCGTACGGCGCGATGCTCGCGGACGGCTCGGAGTACCGCGGCCGGTACGGTCTGAGCGTCGGCGATCTGGAGCGCTTCCACCGCCCCCGGGTCGAGGTGCTCGCCGCCGCCGGCCCCGAGGTCCTGGCCCTGGAGACGGTCCCGGACACCGACGAGGCGACGGCACTGATGCGCACGGTGCGCGGCCTCGGGGTGCCGGCCTGGCTTTCGTACACGATCGACGGCGACCGCACCCGCGCCGGGCAGCCCCTGGAGGAGGCGTTCGCCCTGGCCGCCGACGCGGACGAGGTGATCGCGGTCGGCGTGAACTGCTGCGCGCCCGGGGACGTGGACCACGCGATCGAGACGGCGACCCGTGTCACCGGCAAGCCGGTCGTGGTCTACCCGAACAGCGGGGAGGGGTGGGATGCCGGTGCCCGTGCCTGGCACGGCCGCGCCACCTTCAGCGCCGAGCAGGTCAGGGCGTGGCGGGACGCGGGGGCGCGGCTGGTCGGGGGGTGCTGCCGGGTGGGGCCGGACGCGATCGCGTCGATCGCCGAGGCGTTCAACACCGGCTGAGCAACGCGCCCCGGGGGCGCGGGGCTGTACGGACATGCGGCTCCGCCGCGTGGCCGCGACCAGCCACAAGCGACCCGCACCCACCAGCCGGCAGAGCCGATCAGTGCAGACGCGCCCCCACCGTACGCCGCAGCCGCCGCACGGCGGAGGCCAGTTCCGTGCCGCGCGCGGCGAACGTCCCGTCCACCGGCGGCGCCTCGGCGTCGGCCTCCGTCGCCCACAACGCGAGCTCCGCATCCCGAGGCCCGTACGCCGTGTGCGACTCGCCGTCCCCGAAAACCCGTACCGGATGCGACGCGTCCCACGCCTCCCACCCGGGATCCCCCTCGGCTGCGAACCGGACCCACGCGCCGTGCATCTCCTCGCACAGCTCGTGCGGCCCGCCCTCCCCCGCCAGCTTGCGCGACTCGGGCGCGTCCCCGGTGTCGAAGACGAAGCCCAGTTCCAGGGCGTGGCAGGCGCCCAGGTCGGGGAGGTTGGAGGGCCAGGCGAACTCGTAGACGTACGCCGCCCCGGGGCGCGCGTCGGCCAGACGGTGCAGTGGGACGCGCAGCAGGTGGTCGGTGACCATCTGGCCGACGGTCTCGGCCGTACCGGCGTCGGGGTGCAGGGCACGGTAGCCGCGCGGCACCTCGTGGCTGCAGCGGCAGCGGGCCATGGCGCCGGCGAGCGCCACCGGGCCGAGCCGGTCGACGTGGTCGAGCAGCCCGCCCGGCACCAGCCACAGCCGGTACTCGTCCCGGGTCCAGCCCATCAGCAGTTCGACGCCCCGCGCGGCCTCCCCGTCGATCAGCGCCGACAGCGGATCGCGCGGGACGACGTCGCCGTCGACCACGATGCCGAACGCGGGGCCGCCCAGGACCGGGCTGCTCAGCCGGCCCACCTCGGCCTGGGTCTTCAGGAGCAGCTCGGGGTCGACGGCGGCGAAGGCCTCGGCGGTGGCCGGGATCTTCAGCCGGGCGGCCATCCGGCGCACCATGCGCCGTACCTTGTCCCGCTCCGACACCTCCGGCGGCCCGCTCTGCAGGACGGCCCGCCGTACCAGCCCCTGGGCCTGCGGGGCGGCGATCAGGGCACCGATGCTGATGGCGCCGGCCGACTGGCCCGCCAGGGTGATCCGGTCGGGGTCGCCGCCGAACGCCGCGATCGACTCGTGCACCCAGCGCAGCGCGGCCAGCTGGTCGTGCAGGCCCGGGTTGGCGGGGGCGTCGGGGAAGAGGCCGTAGCCCTCGACGCCGAGCCGGTAGTTCACGGAGACGAGGACGACGCCGTCGCGGGCGAACGCGTGCCCGTCGTACACCGGCACCGCCGAGGAGCCCCTGGTCAGGGCCCCGCCGTGCAGCCACACGAGAACCGGGAGCCGGGCGGCGGGACCCGGCTCCGGAGTCCACACGTTCAGGTTGAGACAGTCGTCGCCGGGCACGACCGGGTCGGACAGATAGCACGCGAAGGCGTCGGAGTACGGCGGTTTCGGCGCCGTCGGGCCGTAGGCGCCCGCGTCGCGCACGCCGTCCCAGGGCTCGGGGGGCTCCGGCGGGCGGAACCGGCGCGGGCCGAAGGGCGGGGCCGCGTACGGGATGCCGCGGAACACGGCGGCCCCGCGCTCGTACCTGCCGCGCACCGCGCCGTGCGGCGTCCTGACCACGGGGTCCGTCCGGTCTGCCGTCATCCGCCCACCAGCTCCTCACGCCCACCCACGTGCACCGGCAACAACAAAGCACTACATCGTGCGCCCGTATTCCGGTGCGCGCACGCGGTGGTGGGCCGTTCGAGTCACGGCGGCGCGGCGGTCACTCGTCGCCCACGGTCCGGGCCGCCCAGCCGATGCCGCCGCGCAGGTGGGCGAGGAAATCCCGGTCGGTGTACGCCTCCGAGGTGTGTCCCAGGGCCGTGTAGAAGACGCGTCCGGCCGCGTGCTCGCGGCACCACGCCAGCGGATGGTCGTCGCCCATGCCGCCACCGTCGTAGGACGACTCGTCCGCGCGTACGAGCACCCGTACGGCCCCGCGCGGGTTGCTCCGGAAGTCGTACCACTCGTCCGTGACGTCCCACTCGGCGGGCAGGTGCCGGGTGGCCGGATGGTCCGGGTCCTCGACGACGGCCCGGCCCGGCTGGAGTTCCGGGTGCCGGTCGAAGCGGGCGCCGAGGAGTTCGCCGTAGTACGGCCACCCGTACTCGGTGCAGGCGGCCGCGTGCACGCCGGCGAAGCCGCCGCCCGACTCCACGTAGGAAGCGAGGCGTTCGCGTCCGGCGGGTGTCAGTACGTCACCGCTGGTGGAGAGGAAGACGACGGCCGCGTAGCCGTCCAGGGGGCGTTCGAGGGCGGCCGGGTCCTCGGTGGCGTGCACTTCGAAGTCGTCGAACCCGCGTACGGCGGCGACGGCGTCCGGTATGGAGTCGTGACGGTAGTCGGTGGTGCGGGTGCAGACGAGCAGACGGGATGCCATGGCATCGCAGCCTATTGCGGGCAGTCGAGGTAGCCTCGGCCGCGATGAACGCCATTCCGCCGCTCCTGGACCATCTCGTCGTCGCGACACCCGATCTGGCCGCGACCGTCGCCGACTTCGCCCGGCGGACGGGAGTGGCGCCCGCGCCCGGCGGTGTCCATGTCGGGCTGGGCACGCGCAACCATCTGGTCTCCCTGGGCGGCAGCAGTTATCTGGAGATCATCGGCCCGGACCCGGAGCAGGCGGCCCCCGCCGGCCCGCGCCCGTTCGGGGTGGACCTGCCGGCCGGTCCGCGCACGGTTACCTGGGCGATCGCCACGCCGGACGTGGACGCGGCGGTCGCCGCGGCGCGCGCCCGCGGTTACGACCCCGGCCCCGTGCGGCCCATGAGCCGCCGCACCCCGGAGGGCACGCTGCTGGAGTGGCGGCTGACCGACGGCGCCGCCGCGCACCCCTCCGGCCTGGTCCCGTTCCTCATCGACTGGGGCGCCTCGGTCCATCCGACCGCCTCGGGCCTGCCCGTCACGCCTCTGTTGTCGGTGTCGGCGACCGCGCCGGATCCCGACGAGATCCGGCCGCTGCTCGCCGCCCTCGGCACCGGACTCGCCCTCTCCGAGGGGCCGGTGGGGTTCTCGTTCACCGTGGACAGCGTCAACGGGCCGGTGACCTTCGGCTGAGGGCGTGTCCGATTCGTTCAAGACGGGCGACCCGCGCGGCGCCTACGGTGACGGCATGACTCCACGATTCGCCGTGATCGGCGTGGTGGCCTCCGACATGGCCGCCTCGCTGGCCTTCTATCGTCGCCTCGGGCTCGTGTTCCCCGAGGGTGCCGAGGACCAACCGCACGTCGAGGCCGAACTGCCCGGTGGGCTGACCCTCGCGCTGGACACCGAGGAGACCATCCGTTCCTTCCACTCCGCGTGGCGGCCACCGACCGGCGGGGGCCGCGTCGCGCTCGCCTTCCGGTGCGGGTCGCCGGCGGAGGTGGACTCCGTGTACGACGGCCTGGTGGGCGTCGGGTACCACGGGGAGCTGAAGCCGTGGGACGCCTTCTGGGGCCAGCGGTACGCCACGGTCCTCGACCCGGACGGCAACGGCGTCGATCTGTTCGCGCCGCTACCGGCCGCCGAGTAGGTCACCCAGCGTCCGCCCCGCCAGCTCCCGTGCGTCCCGGGCCAGATGAGGCTGGTCCGCGTATCCGGCCCGGATCGCGGTCTGCGCGAGCGGCACCCCGGAGCGGGCCAGCGTGAGCGCCCGCTGCAGCCGCAGGATGCGGGCCAGGGTCTTGGGGCCGTAGCCGAAGGCGTGCAGGCAGCGGCGGTGCAACTGGCGAGATCCGAGGCCGAGTTCGTCGGCTGTGGCGGCCACCGGGCGGCCCGCGTCCAGCGCCGCGACCAGGCGGCGCAGGGCGGGGTCGGGGGCCGGTGAGCGCTCCAGGGCGATCTCCTCCAGGGCCGTCGCCGGGTCGGCTGCCGCAGCCACGCGTGCGCGCAGCCGCCGTACCTCCGCGGCGGGCCACAGGTCGGCCAGTTCCACGCGCTGGTCGCGCAGTTCGTGCGCCGGTACGCCCAGGGCTGCGGGCCCGGCGCCGGGGTGGAAGCGCAGGCCCGCCCAGCGACGGGGCGGGCCGTCGGGGACGTACGCGCGCGTGTCGGGGCCCGCGACCAGCAGCCGCCCCTCGCTCCACAGCAGGTCCATGCAGCCGTCGGGCAGCACGGGCGAGGCCGTGGGGTCGTCCGCCGTACGGCGCCAGACCACGGCCCCGCTCAGTCTCGACGCCCACTCCTCGTACACGTACGTCAGGCTACGCGCGTGCGGTGGTCCTGGGGGCTGACGCCGTAGACCCGTTTGAAGGCGCTGGACAGGGCGAAGGCGCTGCCGTAGCCGACCTGGCGTGCGATCGCCGCGACGGTGTCGTCGCTGTCGCGCAGCCGGTCCGCGGCGAGGGCGAGGCGCCAGCCGGTGAGGTAGGACATCGGGGGCTCGCCGACCAGCTCCGTGAACCGGCGGGCCAGCGCCGCCCGCGACACCCCGGCCTCGGCGGCGAGGGCGGCCACCGTCCAGGGGTGGGCCGGGTCGTCCTGGAGCAGGCGCACGACACGGCCGACCACCGGGTCGGCGAGCGCCCGGTACCAGGCGGGGGCCGCGGCCTCGGGGCGGGAGAACCACGCCCTCAGCGCAGCGATGACCAGCAGGTCGAGCAGGCGGTCGAGGACGACCTCCTGGCCGGGTTCGTCGCGGACGATCTCCTGCGCGAGGAGCGGCGTGAGCGGGCACTCCCACACGTCGGAGGTGAGCGTGAGCAGCGGGGGCAGCGCGTCCAGCAGCCGGCCGTTGATCTCGCCCCGCATGAGGTAGGTGCCGATCAGCATGACGGCGGTCCCGTCCGGGCGGTCGCCCCAGGTGCGCACGCCGAGGTCCATGGAGCCCTTCATGGACGTGCCGTCGGGGTAGTGGCATTCACCGCCGGGCAGGATCACGGCCTGCGGGGCGGTGCCGGGGTCGTCGGCGGCGGTGTAGGGGTCCGGGCCGCGCGCGATGGCCAGGTCGCCGGCCCGCAACCGTACGCGTTCGCCGCCGTCGGTCATGATCCAGGCGTCGCCGCGGACCGGCAGCATCACCGTGAGCGGGGCCCGGTCCTCCACCCGTACGGCCCAGGGCGGGTCGAAGCACGCCCGGATCAGGAAGGCGCCACGCGCACGTGGGCCCTCCAGCAGGCCTGCGAGAGCGTCCATGGGGGTCAGCGTAGACGCGCTCTTATGGGAACGAGCCGTTCAGCGATGGTCCCTTGCCCGGCCCCGGCAGTTGACTGGATGCATGACACAGAACAGTCAGGACATGACGCTGGTGGTGACGGGCGCGACGGGCCGTACGGGCAGTCGGGTCGCCGAGGCCGCGCGGGCGGCGGGGCTGACGGTCCGGCCGGCCACGCGGGCGCAGGGGTTCGACTGGGGGGACCGCTCGACCTGGGCAGACGCCCTGCGGGGCGCCGCCGCGGCGTACCTGGTGTACCCGACGGACGTGGGCTCCCCGGAGGCGGCCCGGGCGGTGGGGCTGCTCGCGCACGAGGCGATGGGGCTCGGGGTACGGCGGCTCGTGCTGCTGTCGTCGCGAGGTGAGGAGCTCGCCCGGCCCACCGAGGAGGCGCTGCGGGAGTCGGGGGCCGACTGGACGGTCGTCCGGGCCGCGTGGTTCGCGCAGAACTTCAGCGAGGGGCCGCTGGTGGAGGGGCTGCGGGAGCGCGGGGAGCTGGTGTTTCCGGGGGGTGAGGTGCGGGAGCCGTTCGTCGATGTGCGGGACATCGCGGACGTGGTGGTGGCGGTGCTCGCCGCGAGCGACCGGTACATCGGGCAGGCCCTCACCGTCTCGGGGCCGAGGCTGCTGACGTTCGGCGAGGCGGTCGCGGAGATCGCGACGGCGACGGGGCGGCCGATGACGTACCGGCCGGTGTCGCCGCGCCAGTACGGCGATCACCTGGCCGGCTTCGGTGTCCCGCCCGAGGAGGTCGAGTTCCTGGTGGACCTCTTCGAAACCCTGCTGGACGGCCGTAACGCGTACCTGTCGGACGGGGTCCAGCAGGTGCTCGGCCGCGAGCCCCGGGACTTCGCGGAGTATGCGCGGGAGGCGGCCGGGGCTGGGGCGTGGAAGGTGTGACCGTCCGGTCACTTCTCCGGTGTCCTGCGGTCGCCCGAAGTCTTGTGCGAGTGGTTCTTCACGTGGGTGCGGAGGCGGGCCGTGACGTCCTCCGGGGGAAGGAAGCGGGACCAGCGTTCCGGGAATTCCGAGGGCATGTCCGGGTCGTCGGGGTCGTGGTCGCGGGCCTCTGCCGCGCGGACCACGTACTCGGCGACCTGGGCCTCCCGCAGCCGCTCGTTGGCCGCGCGGGCCGCGGACGTGGCGGCGGCCGGCCAGACCCGGTCGATCGCGGCGTTGACCGCGGCGCCGACCAGCACCGCGAACGCGGACACACCGATCCACAGCAGCACCGCCACCGCCGCCGCCAGCGATCCGTAGATCGTCGCGCCCTCGATCGTGTTCGTGAGGTAGATGCGCAGCAGGAAGCTGCCCAGGACCCACATGGCCAGGGCGACCAGGGCGCCGGGCACGTCCTCGATCCACGGGGAGCGCACCGGCACGGACACGTGGTACAGCGTCGTCAGGAACACGATCGACAGGACGATGACGACCGGCCAGTACAGGACCTGCACCACCGTCTCCGACCAGGGCACGACCCGCACCACCGCGTCCGGTCCGGCGACCATCAGCGGCAGCGCGACCGAGCCGATCAGCAGCCCCCCGACGAACAGCAGGAACGACACCAGCCGCGTCTTCACGATGCCCCGGACGCCGTCGAGGCCGTACATCACGGTGATCGTGTCTATGAAGACGTTCACCGCCCGGGACCCCGACCACAGGGCGAACAGGAAGCCGATGGAGATGACGTCGGGCCGGCCGCCCTTCATCACGTCGTGCAGGATCGGCTCGGCGATCTCCTTGACGCCCCTGTCGGACAGGACGGTGCGGGATGCGTCCAGCAGGTTGGTCTCCAGGCTCTGGATGGTGTCGGCGCCCGTCCAGTCGTCCACATAGCCGAGCAGACCGATCAGGCTCAGCAACAGCGGCGGCACCGACAGGAGCGTGAAGAACGCCGCCTCGGCCGCGAGGCCCAGGATGCGGTACTCCAGGCACGAGTTGACGGTGTCCTTGAGCAGCAGCCAGGCGGTCCTGCGCTTGGAGACGTTCCGGTACAGGGCACGGGCCCGGTGGAGGCGCCCCGCGGGCCGCTCGGAGGATTCACTTGCTGACTGCACGATCCAACGGTATCCGGCGCGCGGCACGCTCCTCACCCCGGTGACCATCGCCGACGCCGCGCGGTAGGTTCGCAGACATGGCAGGCACCACCACGCACACCGTGACGAACCAGCCGCCTCCGCTGGTCGCGTACGACGTCTTCGCCGCCGACCGGGCCCTCGTCGAGGCCGTCGACCGGCACACCCCCGCCGATCTGCTGGACGAGGTGCGCGGCGAGCTGTCGGCGCTCGGCCGGTCCGCGGGTTCGGCGCAGTTGCAGGAGTGGGGCGCGCAGGCGAACGAGAACCCGCCCCGGCTGCGCACGCACGACCGCTACGGCCACCGCATCGACGAGGTCGACTTCCATCCGTCCTGGCACCGGCTGCTCGGCAAGGGCGTCTCGGCGGGCCTGACCGCGGCCTGGGTGCGCCCGGCCGGGCATGTGCGGCGGGCGGCCGGGTTCCTGGTGTGGACGCAGGTCGAGGCCGGCAACGGCTGCCCGCTGTCCATGACCCACGCGGCCGTGCCCGCGCTGCGCGCCGATCCCGCGCTCGCCGCCGAGTGGGAGCCGCGGCTGACGTCCACGGTCTACGACCGCGACCTTCGGCCGGCGCATCTGAAGGCCGGGGCGGTCTTCGGGATGGGCATGACGGAGAAACAGGGCGGCAGCGACGTAAGAGCGAACACGACCGAGGCGCGGCCGCTCGCCGAGGACGGGACGTACGAGCTGACCGGGCACAAGTGGTTCTGCTCGGCGCCCATGTCGGACGGTTTCCTGGTGCTCGCCCAGGCTCCGGGCGGACTGACCTGTTTCCTGGTCCCGCGCGTGCTGGCCGACGGATCCCGCAACACGTTCCTCATCCAGCGGCTCAAGGACAAGCTGGGCAACCGGTCGAACGCGTCGAGCGAGGTCGAGTTCGACGGGACCTGGGCGCGCCGGGTGGGCGAGGAGGGACGCGGAGTGCGGACCATCATCGAGATGGTCGCGGCGACCCGGCTGGACTGTGTGCTCGGCTCGGCGGGGCTGATGCGGCAGGCGGTGGCGCAGGCGGTGCACCACTGCACGTACCGGGAGGCGTTCGGCGGCCGGCTGATCGACAAGCCGCTGATGCGCAACGTCCTGGCCGACCTGGCACTGGAGTCGGAGGCTGCGACGGCGCTCGCGCTGCGCCTCGCGGCGGCCTACGACGACGGGAGCGAGCAGGAGCACGCGCTGCTGCGGCTGGCCGTGCCCGCCGCCAAGTACTGGGTGACCAAACGGTGTACGCCGGTGACGGTGGAAGCCGCCGAATGCCTGGGGGGCAACGGCTACGTCGAGGAGTCCGGGCTGCCCCGGCTGGTGCGTGAGTCGCCGCTCAATTCCGTGTGGGAGGGCGCCGGGAACGTCCAGGCGCTGGATGTGCTGCGGGCGCTGCAGCGGGAACCGCAGGCGCTGAACGCGTTCCTCGTGGAGGTCGGCCGGGCGCGCGGCGCCGATCACCGGCTGGACGCGGCGGTCAAGAGCCTGCTGGTCGAACTCGGCGAGCTGGAGGGCGTCGAGGGACGGGCCCGGCGGCTGGTGGAGCGGATGGCGCTGGTGCTCCAGGGCTCGCTGCTGGTGCGGTACGCGCCGCCGGAGGTCGCCGACGCGTTCTGCGCGTCCCGGCTGGGCGGCGACTGGGGTTCCGCCTTCGGGACGCTGCCGTACACCCTGGATCTGGCGTCAGTGGTGGAACGGGCCCGTCCGGTCTCCTGACCTGCGGCCCGGGTGCGGTGGGCGCGCCGCGGGGGTGGTGCTGCGCCGACACGGCACCACCCCCGCCCCGGGCCAGTGCGAGGCCCCGAACGCCGCCGTCTGGGGCGGCGCTGCTCAAGTTTCAATCACCCTCCGGGCGTTCACCAGGGTTGCAAAGGGTTGCAACTTGTCGGCGGGTGTGTGCGGAGTGTGTGCCTCCGGCCTGCCGGAGCGGCAGTATGAGATCGAACAGTCGGATCGGAACCCGCCGCCCGGACGACTTGAAGTACGAGTGTTCGTTGCACTCCGGGAGGGAACCCCTGTGGCGAACCCGCCGATGAACGTCGCGCGACTGGCCGCCGTGGACGCGGCGCAGGCGGCGCGGCTGCTCAGCGAGGTGCGCGAGGCCGCGCTCGCGGGCCAGCGGTCGCGCATCGCGCCGCGCCCGGTGATCGAGGAGTCCTGGGGGCGCGTGCTGCGCAACGGTGTGGACCCGGACCGGGAGACCCATCCCGGGATGCTCAGCACCGACGAGGTGCGGCGCAGACGGGAGGAGTCACCGCTGCGGCATGTGCTGCCGGTGCTGCGGGAGGGGCTGCTCTCGGTCGCGGACGTCGCCCAGCACATCATGGTCGTCGCGGACGCGGACGGCCGGGTGCTGTGGCGCGAGGGCTGTTCTCCCGTGCTCCGCAAGGCCGACGGCCTCGGCTTCGAGCCCGGCGCGGACTGGGGGGAGGACGCCGTCGGCACCAACGGGGTGGGCACCGCGGTCGTGGTGCGCAGGCCCGTCCAGGTCTTCGCCGCCGAGCACTTCAGGCGCGCGCACACCTCCTGGACGTGCACCGGCGCCCCGATCACCGACCCGCGCGACGGCCGGCTGCTCGGTGTGGTGGACGTCAGCGGCCCGCTGGAGACGATGCATCCGGCCACGCTGGCCTGGGTCGACTCGGTGGCCAAGCTGGCGGAGGCACGGCTGCGGGAGCTGCACCTGGCCTCGCTGGAGCGGCTGCGTGCCGTCGCGGCGCCGGTCCTCGCACGGGTCGAGGGGCGCGCGTTGGTGGTGGACGCGACCGGCTGGACCGCGGCGGTCACGGGGATGCCGTACACGCAGCGGGTGGCGCTGCCCAAGTCGCTGTCCCCGGGCCTGAGATGGCTGCCGGCGCTGGGGCCGTGCTCGGTGGAGCCGCTGGCGGACGGCTGGCTGGTGCGCGCGGTCTCCGAGACGGCACTGCCGTCGGGGGCGGGCGCGGTGGTCCTCGATCTGGCGCAGCCACGCCGCTGGTCGGTGTCGGTGTCGGGCGGCGCGGGCTCCTGGTCGCGCGAACTGACTCCGCGGCATGCCGAGTTGCTCTGTCTGCTCGCCGCGCACCGCTCGGGGCGCAGCGCGGCGGGCCTGGCCGAGGACATGTTCGGCGACCCATCCCGCACGGTGACGGTCCGCGCGGAGATGTCGCGAGTGCGGCGGTATCTCGGGACGCTCCTCGAACATCGGCCGTATCGTTTCTGCGAGGACATCGACGTCGAGGTGCTGCTGCCCGACGACCCGCGTGACCTGCTGCCGCACTCCGCGGCTCCGGCGGTCCTGGCGGCCCGGTCGGCCGGGCGCATGCCGTGACAGGGTAGAGCCTCTGGCATATGCGCACACCCGATTCGGCACATCCGGGTGGCATCTTCCGCATATTTGCGGGGTCTTCGGCCGCGGCGACCCCCGGCTGCCGTAGCATCCCGGTACGGGCCTCCCCACCTGCGCCCCGGTCAACACAAGTACCACCGGCCGCAGTTGGCCCGCCTCGGGAGGAACTATGAAGCATCGCGGCAGACATCGCCGGCGCAAACGGGGACAGGCGCTGCGCGCCGTCCTGGCCGGGGCCGCCCTCGCTCTCACCGCGGCCGCCACCCTGATCAGCACCTCGCAGGCCGGGGTCGCCGACCGTCCGGGCGCGCTGGAGCCGCTGACCTCCCCCGCCGCTACCGCCGAACTGCGGCTCCAGGAGCGGCTGGTGCCGCCCCGCACGCTGAACCGGCTGGCCCGGGCGATGGGCCGGCCCGTCGGCGTGGACGCCGTGCTGAAGAGCGCCGACCGCACCCTGCGCCCCGGCGCCGGCTGCACCTCCGCCGACCACGAGTCGCTGCCCGTGACCCCCGAGGCCGAGCGGGCGTACTGCTGGGACCCGGCCGACACCGCCACGGAGGACTGGCGCCCGGCGTCGGTGACCACCTCCGGGGACGCGGACGACGACGGCCTGTGGGGCGCGGACCGGGTCATCCTCGCGGGCTGGAGCCACAGCACGACGAGCGGGCCCACCGCCGACCGGGGCCTGGCCCGCGTCGCGTTCGTCGACGCCGCCGACCCGGTCCGCCCCGTCTACCGCTGGGTGCTGCTGGTGGTCCCGACGGAGGGCGGCCGGGACTACCGCGGCCTCGTCTCGCAGGTCTCCGGCATGGCGTGGTACCAGGACAAGCTGCTGGTCACCACCACGGCCGGGGACACGAACGCGTTGTACGTGTACGACCTGCACCGCATCCAGCGCACGACGGTCGCCGCCGCGGCCGTCGGCCGGGTGCCCGGCGGCTGGTCCGCCGGCGGCTACGGCTATGCGATGCCCGCCGTGGGCGCGTACCGCTTCTCCGCCGGACCGTGCACCACGACCCGCTCGCCCTGCCCGGCCGGCATCTCCCTGGACCGCAGCACGTCGCCGGACAGCCTGGTCCTCGGCGAGTGGACGCCCGCCGACAGCGACCGGCACGCGCGTCTGTGGCGCTACTCCTTCAGCTCGGCCCCCAGCCGCGGCGGTCTGCTCGCGACGGACGTGCGGGGGCAAGTGAGCGCGGTCGAGGCGTACGAGACCCGGGCGAACGGGATCCGCGGCGTCCTCTCCCACCGCCCGCCCGGCGCGGACCGCTCCGAGTGGTACGTCGGACATCTGCCGAGGACGCCGGACGGGCACGGCTGCATGTGGCGCCAGACGACCTCGGGGACCCGGGCGGCCCGCTGCGGCGCGGACGCCACGCACCGTTGCTGGGGAGAGGGCGCAGGCTCGCTGTCGTACTGGCAGGGGACCGGCGAGGTCTGGTCGGTCACGGACCGGATGCTGTTCTCCGTGCCGCTGCCGTCGATCGACAGGTCACTGGGGTAGATGGTTCCCTGGCGTCCATGAGCGCCGTCACCGTCACCACCTGGTCCCTGGAGCAGACGTCCCCGATCGACCTGCTGCCCGCCGCCGCCCCCGAGGGCGACGTCCGCATCGTCCGCTCCGAGGTCCCCTCCCCCGAGTTCAGCCGCTTCCTGTACGCCTCGGTCGGCGGTGACATCCACTGGACCGACCGGCTCAGCTGGAGCCGCGCCCGCTGGCAGGAGCACCTGGACCGGCCCGGCGTGGAGACCTGGGTCGCCCTCGACCGGGGCACGCCCGCGGGGTACGTGGAGCTGGAACCGCAGGACGACGGCGTGGTGGAGATCGTCTACTTCGGGCTGCTCCCGGACTTCCGCGGGCGGCGGATCGGCGGCCATCTGCTGGCGTACGGCGCCGCCCGCGCCTGGGACCTCGCGGACCGCTGGCCGGGCCTCGCGGGCACGAAGCGGGTGTGGCTGCACACCTGCAGCAAGGACGGCGAGCACGCGATGGGCAACTACCAGCGGCGCGGCTTCAAGCTGTTCGACACCAAGGTCGAGGAGGAGGCCGAGGCACCCACACCCGGCCCCTGGCCCGGCGCGTACACCACCTGACCTGCACGGACACAAACCCTTTCGGCCGGATCGGACTCGGTGTGACCACCGGCACTCTTGTCTCGCAAGTCGAGACAAGCCTGTCCGCATGCTGGAAGAAGCTGGACTGGGTCCAGAACGCCGTGACACGCTGCCGTCATGTCTGGAACTGGAATTGCCTTGGTGAGTCGGCGGCACGTCGACCTCGGCCGCATGTCCAGCGCCATCTGTCCGGCGAGCTGACAGCCCCAGCGACGCCGACTTCCCTCGTTTCTGCTTCATCCTGCGCAATGCCGCGCACGTATGTCCTCATGCGTGCGTGTCCGCAGGTCAGAGCCGCATTCCACCGGTCCCGAAGGACGTAATCATCATGGCCGCCACCCCACCGAAGCCTGCCGCCGCCGCGCCCCGCCGCAAGGTGAGCCGTCACCGCGGCGAGGGCCAGTGGGCCGCGGGGCACTTCACCCCGCTCAACGGCAACGAGCAGTTCAAGAAGGACGACGACGGTCTCAACGTGCGGACACGCATTGAGACGATCTACTCCAAGCGCGGCTTCGACTCGATCGACCCCAACGACCTGCGCGGCCGTATGCGCTGGTGGGGGCTGTACACCCAGCGCCGTCCCGGGATCGACGGCGGCAAGACCGCGATCCTGGAGCCGGAGGAGCTGGACGACGAGTACTTCATGCTGCGGGTCCGCATCGACGGCGGTCGGCTCACCACGGACCAGCTGCGGGTGATCGGCGAGATCTCGCAGGAGTTCGCGCGCGGCACCGCCGACATCACCGACCGGCAGAACGTGCAGTACCACTGGATCCGCATCGAGGACGTGCCGGAGATCTGGCAGCGCCTCGAGGCCGTCGGGCTGTCCACCACCGAGGCCTGCGGTGACACGCCCCGCGTCATCCTCGGCTCGCCCGTCGCCGGCATCGCCGAGGACGAGATCATCGACGGCACCCCGGCCATCGAGGAGATCCACCGCCGGGTCATCGGCAACCCGGCGTACTCGAACCTGCCGCGCAAGTTCAAGACCGCGGTCTCCGGCTCGCCGCTGCTCGACGTGGCGCACGAGATCAACGACGTCGCCTTCGTCGGTGTCGTCCACCCCGAGCACGGCCCCGGCTTCGATCTGTGGGTCGGCGGCGGCCTGTCCACCAACCCGAAGATCGGCGTGCGGCTCGGTGCCTGGGTGCCGCTGGACGAGGTGCCCGACGTCCACGAGGGCGTCACCTCGATCTTCCGCGACTACGGCTACCGGCGGCTGCGCACGCGCGCCCGGCTGAAGTTCCTGGTCGCCGACTGGGGTGCGGAGAAGTTCCGGCAGGTGCTGGAGGACGAGTACCTGAAGCGCAAGCTCGTCGACGGACCGGCGCCCGCACAGCCCGTGGAGCGCTGGCGCGACCACGTCGGTGTGCACCGGCAGCAGGACGGGCGTTTCTACGTCGGTTTCGCGCCGCGTGTCGGCCGTATCGACGGCGCTCTCCTGTCGAAGATCGCCGACCTGGCGGAGGCCCATGGCTCGGGCCGGGTGCGCACCACCGTCGAGCAGAAGATGATCGTGCTCGATGTCGAGGAGGCGCAGGTCGAGTCGCTGGTCGAGGGCCTGGAGTCGTTGGACCTCACGACCAGGCCGTCGCCGTTCCGGCGCGGCACCATGGCGTGCACCGGTATCGAGTTCTGCAAGCTAGCGATCGTCGAGACGAAGGCGCGCGGCGCCTCGCTGATCGACGAACTGGAGCGCCGTATCCCGGAGTTCGACGAGCCGATCACCATCAACCTCAACGGCTGCCCGAACGCCTGCGCCCGGATCCAGGTGGCGGACATCGGTCTCAAGGGTCAGCTGGTCCTCAACGACAAGGGCGAGCAGGTCGAGGGCTTCCAGGTGCACCTGGGCGGCGCGCTGGGCCTGGAGGCCGGGTTCGGCCGCAAGGTCCGCGGTCTGAAGGTGACCTCGGAGGAACTGCCGGACTACATCGAGCGGGTGCTGAAGCGGTTCCAGGCGGAGCGCGAGGACGGCGAGCGGTTCGCCACCTGGGCTTCCCGGGCTTCCGAGGAGGCCTTGTCGTGAGCGAGCGTGCCGCCCCGTTCTACTGCCCCTACTGCGGCGACGAGGACCTGCGTCCGAGCGAGCAGGGCCACGGCGCCTGGGAATGCGCGGCGTGCAACCGCGCATTCCAGCTGAAGTTCCTCGGGCTGCTGGCCCGGAACGTTCAGCGAACGGACACCGGAGGGGACTCGATATGACGACCGCTCAGGAAACGTGTACCGACGACGAGTTGAAGGCGCTCGCCGAACAGGCGGGCCGTGATCTGGAGGACGCCTCCGCCCTGGAGATCCTCCAGTGGGCGACGGACACGTTCGGCAAGGACTTCTGCGTGACCTCCTCCATGGAGGACGCGGTGGTGTCCCATCTGGCGTCCCGTGTCCAAAAGGGCGTGGACGTCGTGTTCCTCGACACCGGCTACCACTTTCCCGAGACGATCGGCACCCGGGACGCGGTCGCGGCCGTGATGGACGTCAACGTCATCACGCTCACCCCGCGCCAGACCGTCGCCGAGCAGGACGCGGAGTACGGCCCGAAGCTGCACGACCGCGACCCCGACCTGTGCTGCAAGCTGCGCAAGGTCCAGCCGCTCGAGGAGGGCCTCAAGGGCTACCGGGCCTGGGCGACGGGCCTGCGCCGCGACGAGTCGCCGACGCGGGCGAACACCCCGGTGGTCGGCTGGGACGAGAAGCGCCGCAAGGTCAAGATCTCCCCCATCGCCCGCTGGACCCAGGACGACGTGGACGCCTACGTCGCCGAACACGGCGTACTGACGAACCCGCTACTGATGGACGGCTACGCCTCCGTCGGCTGCGCCCCCTGCACCCGCCGGGTCCTGGCGGGCGAGGACGCGCGGGCCGGCCGCTGGGCGGGGCGCGCGAAGACCGAGTGCGGGCTGCACGGCTGAGATGACAGAGACACAGGAGAACCACGTGACGACCGGAGCCACCGTCTGGCTCACGGGTCTGCCGAGCGCCGGCAAGACCACCATCGCCCACGAGCTGGCCGGCCGGCTGCGCGAGGGGGGCCGCCGCGTCGAGGTGCTCGACGGTGACGAGATCCGCGAGTTCATCTCGGCCGGGCTCGGCTTCAGCCGCGAGGACCGGCACACCAACGTGCAGCGCATCGGCTTCCTCGCCGAACTGCTCGCCCGCAACGGCGTCACCGCGCTCGTGCCGGTGATCGCGCCGTACGCGGACAGCCGTGACGCGGTGCGCAAGCGGCACGAGGAGGGCGGGACGACGTACCTCGAGGTGCATGTCGCCACCCCGGTCGAGGTGTGCTCGGTGCGCGACGTGAAGGGGCTGTACGCCAAGCAGGCCGCGGGCGAGCTGACCGGCCTGACGGGCGTCGACGACCCGTACGAGGCACCCGAGTCGCCCGATCTGCGCATCGAGTCGCAGCACCAGACCGTGCAGGAGTCCGCGGCGTCGGTGTACGCCCTGCTCAGCGAGAGGGGACTGGCATGACGACCGTCGCGAAGGTCGAGGAGGGCACGGGCACGCCGTACGGCCTGTCGCACTTGGACGCACTGGAGTCCGAGGCGGTGCACATCTTCCGGGAGGTGGCCGGCGAGTTCGAGCGGCCGGTGATCCTGTTCTCCGGCGGCAAGGACTCCATCGTCATGCTGCACCTGGCGCTGAAGGCGTTCGCGCCCGCGCCGGTCCCCTTCTCCCTGCTGCACGTGGACACCGGGCACAACTTCCCCGAGGTGCTGGCCTACCGCGACCGTGCAGTGGCCACACATGGGCTGCGCCTCCATGTGGCCTCCGTCCAGGACTACATCGACCGCGGTGTGCTGCGCGAACGTCCCGACGGCACCCGCAACCCGCTGCAGACCCTCCCGCTCACCGAGCGCATCCAGAGCGAGAAGTTCGACGCGGTCTTCGGCGGCGGGCGCCGCGACGAGGAGAAGGCCCGCGCCAAGGAGCGGGTGTTCTCGCTGCGGGACGAGTTCTCCCAGTGGGACCCGCGTCGCCAGCGCCCCGAGTTGTGGAACCTCTACAACGGCCGGCACGCCCCCGGCGAGCACGTCCGGGTCTTCCCGCTGTCCAACTGGACCGAGCTGGACGTGTGGCAGTACATCGCCCGCGAGGGCATCGAGCTGCCCGAGATCTACTACGCGCACGAGCGCGAGGTCTTCCGGCGAGGCGGCATGTGGCTGACCGCCGGCCAGTGGGGCGGCGCCAAGGACGGCGAGACCGTCGAGAAGCGTCTCGTGCGCTACCGGACCGTCGGTGACATGTCCTGCACGGGTGCCGTCGACTCCGACGCGACCACCCTCGAGCAGGTGATCGCCGAGATCGCCGCCTCCCGGCTCACCGAGCGCGGCGCCACGCGTGCCGACGACAAGCTGTCCGAGGCCGCGATGGAAGACCGCAAGCGCGAGGGGTACTTCTAAGCATGAGCACGACCACCGAACTCACCGGGACGACGGAGACGACACTCCTGCGGTTCGCCACCGCGGGCTCCGTCGACGACGGCAAGTCCACCCTCGTCGGCCGGCTGCTGCACGACTCCAAGTCGGTCCTCGCCGACCAGCTGGAGGCCGTCGAGCGCGCCTCGGCAAGCCGCGGCCAGGACGGCCCCGACCTCGCGCTGCTGACGGACGGGCTGCGGGCCGAGCGCGAGCAGGGCATCACGATCGACGTGGCGTACCGTTACTTCGCCACGCCCAGACGGCGGTTCATCCTGGCCGACACCCCCGGCCATGTGCAGTACACGCGGAACATGGTCACCGGCGCCTCCACCGCCGAGCTGACGGTCATCCTGGTCGACGCCCGCAACGGCGTCGTCGAGCAGACCCGCCGCCACGCCGCCATCGCCGCCCTGCTGCGCGTCCCGCACGTGGTCCTCGCGGTCAACAAGATGGACCTCGTCGACTACCGCGAGCCCGTCTTCGCAGCGATCGCCGAGGAGTTCACGGCATACGCGACCGACCTGGGCGTCCCGGAGGTCACCGCGATCCCCATCTCCGCGCTCGCCGGTGACAACGTGGTGGAGCCGTCCGCGAACATGGACTGGTACGGCGGCCCGACGGTCCTGGAGCATCTGGAGACCGTCCCGGTCAGCCATGACCTGGCGCACTGCCACGCCCGGCTGCCCGTGCAGTACGTGATCCGCCCGCAGACCGCCGAGCACCCCGACTACCGCGGCTACGCGGGACAGATCGCCGCCGGCACGTTCCACGTCGGCGAGGAGGTCACCGTCCTGCCCTCGGGCCGGACCACGACCATCTCCGCCATCGACCTGCTCGGCAAGCCCGTCGACGCGGCCTGGACCACCCAGTCCGTGACCCTCCTGCTGACCGACGACATCGACGTCTCGCGCGGCGATCTGATCGTGCCGAGCAAGGACGCGCCCGCGACGACGCAGGACGTCGAGGCGACCGTCTGCCATGTCGCGGACCAGCCGCTGACGGTCGGCCATCGCGTGCTGCTGAAGCACGGCACCCGCACGGTCAAGGCGATCGTCCGCGACATTCCCTCCCGGCTCACCCTCGACGACCTGTCCCTGCACCCGCACCCGGGGCAGCTCGTCGCCAACGACATCGGCCGCGTGAAGATCCGCACCGCGGAGCCGCTGCCGGTCGACTCCTACGCCGACTCGCGCCGCACCGGTTCGTTCATCCTGATCGACCCGGCCGACGGCACCACGCTCACCGCGGGCATGGTCGGCGAGTCGTTCGCCTCCCCGGATCCCGTCAAGGACGCGGCCGAGGACGACGGGTGGGACTTCTGAGCATGAACTCCACCGATTTCTACTCGATGTTCGCGAAGGAGGGCGGCCGTGTCGGCAGCGGCGCCCTCGGCAGCGGGCAGGGCGGAGTGGCGCGATGTGCGAGCTGACGTACGCGCACTGCCTGCGCGCCCTCGCCCCCCACAGCCTGCGTAGACGAAGACCTGCCGACCTCCCGGCCACGACCTGAGAGATCGTGACCGCCGGGCCAACGAGAGGAACACCTCCCGTGCCTGCCAACCTCCACTCGCGTAGTACCTTCCTCCGCCGCGGCCTCGCCGTGGCCGCCGCGCTCCCCCTTCTGACGCTGGCCGCCTGCGGCTACGGGTCCGAGTCCAAGGACGACTCCGCGAACCAGAAGGTCGCCGCCGGATCCAAGAAGATCGACGGCCTCGACTCCGTCAAGATCGGCTACTTCGGCAACCTGACCCACGCGACCGCGCTGGTCGGCCGGGGCCAGGGCATCTTCCAGAAGGAACTCGGCGCCACCAAGGCCGAGTACGCCACCTTCAACGCCGGCCCCTCCGAGATCGAGGCGCTGAACGCCGGTTCCATCGACATCGGCTGGATCGGCCCCTCCCCGGCGATCAACGGCTACACGAAGTCCGACGGCAAGAGCCTGAAGATCATCGGCGGTTCGGCGTCCGGCGGCGTGAAGCTGGTCGTCGACCCGAAGAAGATCAAGTCTCTCGAGGACGTCAAGGGCAAGAAGATCGCGACGCCTCAACTGGGCAACACGCAGGACGTAGCGTTCCTCAACTGGATCGCCGACCAGGGCTGGAAGGTCGACCCGCAGAGCGGCAAGGGTGACGTCACGGTCGTCCGCAGCGACAACAAGGTGACCCCGGACGCGTTCAAGGCCGGGTCCATCGACGGCGCCTGGGTGCCGGAGCCGACCGCCTCCAAGCTGGTCGCCGAGGGCGGAAAGGCGATCCTCGACGAGTCCACGCTGTGGCCGGGCAAGAAGTTCGTGATCACGAACATCATCGTGTCGCAGAAGTTCCTGAGCGAGCACCCGAAGGCCGTCGAGGCCGTGCTGAAGGCCTCGGTCGAGACCAACAAGTGGATCAACGCCAACCCGGACGAGGCCAAGGCCGCAGCGAACAAGCAGCTGGGCGTCGACTCGGGCAAGGAGCTGCCCGCCGACGTCCTCGACCCGGCGTGGAAGTCCATCCAGATCACCAACGACCCGCTGGCCTCCACCCTGAACACCGAGGCGGACCACGCGGTCAAGGCCGGTCTGCTGGCCAAGCCCGACCTGAACGGCATCTACGACCTGACGATCCTCAACAAGGTCCTCCAGGCCGAGGGCGACAGCCCGGTCGACGCCGCCGGTCTCGGCACCAGCTGACCCCACGACCCCGACGAGTTCCCAGGAGGTGACGACCATGGCCACGACGCTCGCCAAGGCCGACGAGTCGGTCGAGCACGCGGCACGCATCGAGCACGTCTCGAAGTCCTTCGCCCAGCCGGGTGGACAGCAGCTCGTCCTGGACGACATCAGCATCGATGTCGCGCCGGGCGAGTTCGTCACCCTCCTGGGGGCCTCGGGCTGCGGCAAATCCACCCTGCTGAACCTGGTGGCGGGCCTCGACGAGCCCACCACCGGTGCCATCACTACGGACGGCCGCCCCGCCCTGATGTTCCAGGAGCACGCCCTGTTCCCCTGGCTGACGGCCGGCAAGAACATCGAGCTTGCCCTGAAACTCAGGGGAGTTCCGAAGAACGAGCGGCGCGGCAAGGCCGAGGAGCTGCTCGAACTCGTGCGCCTCAAGGGGGCGTACGGCAAGCGGGTGCACGAGCTGTCGGGCGGTATGCGCCAGCGCGTGGCGCTGGCCCGCGCGCTCGGGCAGGAGAGCAACCTGCTGCTGATGGACGAGCCGTTCGCGGCACTCGACGCCATCACCCGGGACGTGCTGCACGACGAGCTGACCCGGATCTGGCAGGAGACCGGTCTGTCGGTCCTGTTCGTCACGCACAACGTGCGCGAGGCGGTGCGGCTGGCGCAGCGCGTGATCCTGCTGTCGTCGCGTCCGGGCCGTATCGCGCGCGAGTGGACGGTCGACATTCCGCAGCCGCGCCGCATCGAGGACGCGCCGGTGGCCGAACTGTCCCTCGAGATCACCGAAGTACTGCGTGGGGAGATCCGCCGTCATGGCCAGCACTGAGACGAAGACGACGGACACCGCCGGGCTGGCCGGCATCGAGGCGGGGCTCGACGCGCTGGAGTCCTCGGTGGCGCGCCGTACGCCGTTCCGGCAGACCTTCGTCAACAAGATCCTGCCGCCGGTCATCGCCATCGCCGTGGTCCTGGTGGTCTGGCAGGGGCTCATCTCCTTCAAGATCGTCACCGATCCGTCCAAGCTGCCCTCGCCGTCGGCGGTGTGGCACACGGTCGAGGACGCCTGGCTGCAGGGCACCCTGCTCGACTACATCTGGACCAGCGTCTCGCGCGGTCTGCTGGGCTTCCTGTTCGCCCTGGTCATCGGCACCCCGCTGGGGCTGCTCGTGGCCCGGGTGAAGTTCGTGCGTGCGGCCATCCACCCGATCCTGTCCGGTCTGCAGTCGCTGCCGTCGGTGGCGTGGGTGCCGCCGGCCGTGATCTGGCTGGGCCTGGACAACTCGATGATGTACGCGGTGATCCTGCTCGGCGCCGTCCCATCGATCGCCAACGGCCTGGTGTCCGGCGTCGACCAGGTGCCGCCGCTGTTCCTGCGGGCGGGCCGCACGATGGGCGCGACGGGGCTGAAGGGCACCTGGCACATCACACTCCCGGCCGCGCTGCCCGGGTACGTGGCGGGCCTGAAGCAGGGCTGGGCGTTCTCCTGGCGCTCGCTGATGGCCGCGGAGATCATCGCGTCCTTCCCCGATCTCGGCGTGGGCCTCGGCCAGTTGCTGGAGAACGGCCGCAACGCCAGTGACATGGCGATGGTGTTCGAGGCCATCCTGCTCATCCTGTTCGTCGGCATCGCGATCGACCTGCTGATCTTCAGCCCGCTGGAGCGGTGGGTGCTGCGCAGCCGCGGCCTCCTGGTGAAGAGCTGACGCCCATGCACAAGCCGGTCCTCCTCGTCATCGCCCACGGCAGCCGCGACCCGCGGCACGCCGCGACCGTGCACGCCCTCGTGCGGCGGGTGCGGTCGCTGCGGCCGGGGCTGCGCGTGGAGACCGGCTTCCTGGACTTCAACGTCCCGTCCGTGCACGGGGTGCTGGAGTCCCTGGCGGCGGAGGGCGTACGGGACGTCGTCGCCCTGCCGCTGCTGCTGACGCGCGCCTTCCATGCGAAGGCCGACATCCCGGCGGTGCTGCGGGAGGCCCCGGCACCGCTGCGGATCCGGCAGGCCGAGGTGCTCGGCCCGTCGCCGCTGCTGGTGTCGGCCCTGGAGCGCCGTCTGTACGAGGCGGGCCTCGCGCCCGCCGACAAGTCCTCCACCGGGGTCGTACTGGCCTCGGCGGGGTCGACGGACCCGGAGGCGATCGCGGTGATCGCCGACATCGCGCGGGAGTGGTGGCACACCGGTTGGTGCGCCGTGCGACCCGCGTTCGCCTCCGCGTCCCTGCCGCGCACCGAGGACGCGGTACGGGAACTGCGCGCCGCCGGCTGCGAGCGGGTGGCCGTGGCGCCGTACGTCCTGGCCCCCGGCTTCCTCCCGGACCGCATCGCGCGCGGTGCGGCCGAGGCGGACGTACTGGCCGACGTACTGGGCCCCGCGCCGGAGGTGGCCCGGCTGCTCCTGGCACGGTACGACGCGGCGCACGCCCCGGCTCTGACGGCACTGGGCGCCTGACCGTCCGGGTCACGCGCCGGTCGGGCAGGCCGCGCACACCGCGCGCCGCCGCGCCGCGTCGTCCGCCCGCTTCCTGGGCGTCACCGGCTCCGACCTGCTCAGCTTCCCCGAAAACCCTTCCTGGGCACCGTGCGATCTGCTGGGATGGTCCCCGGGGTACCGGCGGGGAGAGCAGTTCGCGTGGCGGGTCGTGAGTTCGGGCATCGCCTGGGGCTGCCACGGTGGGCGACACTCTCGGTGCCGCAGGCCGCACCGCCGGACTCGAAGAACCGTCCCCCGCGACCCTGGTGGTGCGCCGCTCCATGACGACCGTCATCCGCCGCTGCTGCTTCGGGAAGGGGCGCGCCACGTGAGCCTCGCCCAGCTGCACTACACCTCGGCGCCGCCCGGACCCGGCGGATCGGGCCTCCGGTTCACCGCGGTCAGCCCGGGCGTGCCGGCCACGCTGCTGCGGGAGGCGGAGCAGCTCATCGGGTACGAGCCACCGCACGACCGCCCGGACCGCCCCGACGCCGACCAGCTGAAGTCCTTCCCCAAGGCCCTCAGCTTCAGCGAACTCTCCGACGGCGGACGGTTGTTGAGCCGCACCGTCTGCACCGGCACGGACGACGGCGGGCGGACAGGGACCTTCCACGCGCACGCGCTGCATCTGCCGTCCGGGGCGCGGCTGCCGGACGGGGCGCTGCCGATCACCGCGTGGGAGTCGCCGCGCTGGGCCGACGCCGCGCCGCCGGACGGGCGACCGGTGCCGTTCGAGCGGTTCGAGCCGACCGGACTGCTGCGCAGAGAGCGGCTGGTGGCGTTCGCACGGTCCCGGGCCGAGCGGCTCGCCGCCTTCTTCGCGGACCTGCGCACCCTGGTCGCGGGGACGGACACCCGGCAGATCGTGATCGTGGAGTGAGCTGGTGCTGGGCCCCGTCGGCGGCGGGCCCTGGCACTCACAGCCCCAGGACGTGGGTCAGTTGCTGCACCAGCACCAGGGAGCCCGTGCCCGCCGAGACGCCGACGCCGATCGTCTCCAGGGAGGAACGGATACGGCCGTGATTGGCGCCGCGGCCGTCCGGGGCGGCCTGCGTCAGCTCGTCCCGGATGATCTCGGCGTAGCCGATGAGCGCCGGGTTCTCGCTGCGCAGCCGCTCGACGAGTTGCTCCGCCACGCGCAGGAGAGCGCCGTTGTTGATCCCGACGCGGTCGTCGCCGTCGTGGTCGCCGTAGCCGCGGGACCCGTCGGCGTTCCCGTGGAAGTTGTACGTGCTCATGTCCTGTCCTCGCTCACGCCGACCTGCCCCTCCTGCGGAACTGCGCGCGCCTCACCCTAGGGACGACGCACCTGGTTTGTCGCGGAGTTCACCCGTGTCGAACCAGGGAGAGACCGCGGAAACGAGGGCGGCCGTCCCCGGTCCGGTACTCCCCTGCGATACCGGGCCGCGGACGGCCGCAGAACCGTCCCTGTGCACGGGACGGCATGTTGTACTGCGCCACTGACGTCGTATGTGTCACAGTGCGCTGCCGGTGTCTCACTCTCGGGGGCCGAATTTCGGTCAGCACGGTGCCGGGTCAGCCGAAGGACAGCCCTCCTGTGCGGGTGCGTTTCAGTTCGAAGACGTCCGGGTGGGCGGCCAGGACCCGGAACGCGTCGAAGAGTTCGGCGGCCTCGGTACCGCGCGGCACGGCCCGCAGGACGGGCCCGAACCAGGCCGCGCCGTCGACATGGAGGGTGGGCGTGCCCACGTAGCCGCCCGAGTCGGGCTCGACGCCGGCCTCGTGGCTGCGTCGTACGGCGTGGTCGTACGACGGATCGTGCGCGGCGGCCGAGAGGTCGGCGGGGAGCCCGAGTTCGGCGAGGGATTCGGCGATCACCACGTCGAAATCCTTGTCCCCGTGGACGTGGATGCGGGTGCCGAGCGCGGTGTAGAGGTCGGGCAGGATCTTGGCGCCGTGGCGCTCGGCGGCGGCCACCGCGACCCGTACCGGGCCGATCGATCGGTCGACCAGGTCCCGGTACCAGTCCGGGAGTTCGTTGCCGATGTTGTGCAGATACAGGCTCATCACATGGAATCGGAGGTCGAGCGGGCGCTCCCGCTCGACCTCCAGCAGCCAGCGGGAGGTGATCCAGGCGAAGGGGCAGGCCGGGTCGACGTACATGTCGACCCTGGTGGTGGTCTCGGAACGCGTCATGACGACGACGTTACGGAGCCAGTGGTCCAAGGTGACGACCCAATCGGTCGCCCTTTCACTGGTCCATTTCCACGACCCCGATCTCGATCCGGCCGAGCCGCTCCGGTTCCGCGATCACCTCGATCCCGGTGATCAGCCCGCCCCCGACGGTGAAGGCCAGCACCAGACGCGGGCGTCCGAGTGGCGCCATGACCAGGCCGAACGCGCCGTCCAGCAGGGCGAGTCCGGTGAACCGTGCGCGGGATACGGCCGCCATGGCACCCCGGGCGACGGGCTCGGCGCCGCGGACGGTGACCGGTTCCGGCGTGGGGATGACGAGGGCGTCGGCGCGGAGCACCACGTCCGGGTCGAGCAGCGCGACCAGTGCCGCGAAGTCTCCGGCCCGGGTGGCGGCCAGGAACGCCTCGACGGCCTTGCGCGCCCGGCCCGGATCGCCGGCGGGCGTGGGGGTACCGCCCCGGACGCGGCGGCGGGCGCGGCTGGCCAACTGCCGGGTGGCGGCCGGGGTCTTCTCGAGGATCGGGGCGATGGTGTCGAAGGGGACGGCGAACAGGTCGTGCAGGACGAAGGCGACGCGTTCGGCGGGCGCCAGCGTGTCGAGGACGACCAGCAGGGCCACACCGACCTCGTCGGCCAGCTGTGCCTCGCGGGCCGGGTCGGCGCCCTCGTCCGCCCCCGGGGACTCGGGCGCCGCCTCCAGGGGCTCCTCGCGCCGGGTGCGGCGGGCCCGCAGCCGGTTGAGGCAGACGCGGGTGACCACCGTGGTCAGCCAGCCGGTGAGGTTCTCCACGCCGTCGAGGTCGGCCCCGTCGGCGCGCAGCCAGGCGTCCTGTACGGCGTCGTCCGCCTCGCCGGCCGAGCCGAGCAGCCGGTGGGCCACGGCCCTCAGACGAGGCCGGTCCGCCTCGAACCGTGCCGCCAGCAACTCCTGGGCGCCCGCCGTGTTGTCGTCCACCGCGCCGGGTCTCCTTCCTCGTCCGGGTGTGCAACCGGTCGAGGACCACGAAACGCCGGACGCGGCCAAAGATCAACACCCCAGGGGCAGGTCACCCCACGGCGCCCTGCCGCGGATCCCGGCCGCTGGCGGCGAGCGCACGGTCGAAGACGGGTGCGTCGCCGGGCACGGGCACGGGGTCGGCGAAGCCGTCGTACTGGCGGTAGAGGTCGCCGTGCTTGACGACCACGTCGAGGACGAGCCGGGCGGCGCCCTCCGAGACGTGGTACTCCTGGCCGGTGGCGGTGGCGACGTCCCAGCCGTGCACCGCCAGCTCCTTGATGATCATCGAGGCGAGGTCGGCGGCGGGCATCGCCGCCATGCCGAGGTCGACCTCGCCCTCCCAGACCGCCGGGTCCGCCCAGGCGGCCACCGCCCGGTCCAGCTGAGCGGCGTACGCCTCGGCCCAGTCCGGATCGGCGGTGAAGTCGCGTTCGGACAGCTCCTCGGACAACTGCTTGCGCAGGGCGCGGTGCTCCAGGCCGTGCGAGGTGTAGAGGACCCAGTGGTTGACGAGTGCGCGGACGTCCCAGTCGGGGCAGTGGGTACGGTCGTCGAGCCGGGCGGCTGTGACACCGCGCGCGACGCGGGCCGCCTCGGCGGCGCATTGGATCATGTACGGGTGCAGGTCGTCGTACGTCATGCGGCCCACGCTAGGCAGCGCCCGCTCAGGTCTCTTGAACAAACGCGACAGCGTCGTCCGCCAGCCGCGTCAGTTCGGCGACCGGCATCGACCCGGCGGCCCGCCGCTCGCGCGCGAATGCGTTGGCGAGGCGCTGGAGCAGCTCGTTCAGCGGGGTCGGCACCCCGTGCACCCGGCCGAGCAGGACGATCTCGCCGTTGAGATAGTCGGCCTCGATGGTGCCGGTGCCGCGGGTGAGGGACTGCCAGGAGGAACCGCCGCCGCGTGGGGCGCCGTCCAGCGGGACGAGCGTGATCTTGTCGCCGCGCAGTGCGGCCTGCTCCTCCTCGCTCGCCCAGGCGATCCCGGCGGCGTCCAGCACGGCCTCGCCCTCGGCGCGCACGCGCGCGTACAGCGCCCGGCTCTCGTCGCTCGCGAGGGGACCGCTGACGGCCTCCAGCGCGTTGGCGAGGTTGCCGAGCAGCTTGGCGTACTGCCAGCGCGCCACGTCCGCCACGACGGGCGCTTCGAAGCGCGCGGTCTCGAGGTCGGCGGCGATCCGCCGGGCGGTGTCGTCGGTGCCGTGCGGATGACGGCCGAGGTGGAGCATCCCGGTGAGCGGGGATCCGGCGGCGGAGACAACGCCGGGTTCCACGAACGTCGAGGGAAGCCACACGCAGACGCCGTACACATGCCGGAACCGACGCAGCGCGAGCCGCCGGCTCTCCACCCCGTTCTGCGCGCACAGCACCGGCAGCCGCTCGGCCGCCGTGCCCCCGCCCTCGACCGCGACGGGCCCCCAGGTCTCCAGCGTGGCCTCGGCGTCCTGGGTCTTCACGGCCAGCACGAGCACGTCGTCGCCGCGCAGCGTGCCGAGCGCCCCCGGGGTGTCGACCACGGGCAGCCGGTACGTCAACTCACCCTCGGGCACGCGCAGCCGCAGCCCTCCCTCACTGAGCGCCGCGAACTGCTTGCCCCGCGCGACGAGCACGACCTCGTGCCCGGCCTGTGCGAGCCGGCCTCCGATCGCCCCGCCGACGGCCCCTGTCCCGATGATGATGTAGCGCATACGTGAGAGCCTCGCACAGTCACACGGCCTGCCCCTGTCCGCGCGGGGTCACTCGGCCGTCAGCTCCACGAGTTTGACGACCGTGTTCCAGTTGCGGCTCGTCGCGATCACGCCCTTGGTGAGGCGCGGCCTGGAGAGGTGTTCGGCGAGCTTGGAGCGGCCGAGGCCGTCGGGGGCGTACAGGTACAGGGCTCGGTCGCCGAGGCGGAACTCCTCGGGGAGGTAGGCCGCGGGGTCGATCTCCGCGAAGCGGCCGGGGGTGACGGGCGCGGAGAAGTACGTGACGTGGAGTTGCCTGGGCTCCAGATCCGCGGCCGGGAAGGGGCAGGCGTCGGCGATCGCCGCGAGGTAGGCGTGGTCGCGCACGATCACGTCGGCCGCGAAGCCGAAGCGGCTCTCCATCGCCGCCGCCAACTCCGTGGCCAAGGACTCCTCGTCACCCCGCGCGGTCGTGAACACGGCCTGGCCGCTCTGGAGATGGGTGCGTACGCCGTCGTGTCCGAGGCCCTCCATGAGCTGACGCAGCTCGGCCATCGGGAGCTTCTTCCTGCCACCCACGTTGATTCCGCGCAGCAGCGCCGCATACCTCTTCATCCACCCACCATAGGGCGGCCGTCGTGCCCCGTGGGGGTGGGCACGACGACCGCGCGCCCGTGGTGCGGGCTGGGCGAAACTCTGGCCCATCCAGGGGCTACGGAGCAACACCTGCACGCGGCTGTGACTTGTTCGACAACGCTTCTCGATCACAAAGTGAATCCCTGTCGTCGGTACGGACACCCTGATCGCCGACCCCGGGAAGCCCGGATAGATGTAGGGGGTCGGCATCATCCCCGACGACGAGAACCCCGGCCCGCACTTCACCGGGCAGCACGACGAGCGGGCCTTATCCGGCCCATATCTTCGAATCGAAACAAGGCGATGTCGTGGCGGCCGGGATCCGTCACCGCACACAAGGGGGCAAGTCCGTCATGGGGAACGGAGATTCGCGGGTGCGGGGCCTGGCGGCCCGGGCCGGCGGCTGGAGCGCCAGGCACCGCTGGGCGGCCGTCGGTATCTGGGTGCTGTTCGTGGTGCTGGCGATGGGGCTCGGTTCGGCGGCCGGCCGGGTCGACGTCGACGAGAGCGACCAGCTGAAGGGCGAGACACACACCGCCGCGCAGATCATCGACGACGCGGGGATCAAGGAACCGGCCGGTGAGACCGTCCTGATCCAGTCCAGGGACGGCGCCGTCAAGGCCACGGACCCGCAGTTCCGATCGGCCGTCGACGCCGTGGTCAAGGCCGTCGACGAGACCGGCAAGGTCACCGGCGTCACCTCGCCGTACGACACCAAGACCATCTCGGGGGACGGCCGCAGCGCGCTCGTCCAGTTCGACATGCGCGGCGAGGCGGACACCGCCGCCGACCGGGTCGAGCCGGTGCTGAACGCCGTCGCGGGGGTGCAGAAGGACCACGGGTCGCTGCGGATCGAGGAGATCGGCGGCGCCAGCATGAATAAGCAGTACCAGGACGCCTTCGGGAAGGACTTCCAGAAGGCCGAACTGTCCGCGGTGCCGGTGGCTCTCGGCATCCTGCTCATCGCGTTCGGCGCGCTGGTCGCCGCGCTGCTGCCGGTGGCGCTCGCGATCACCGCGATCATGGCGACGATGGGTCTGATGGGCATCGTCAGCCATCTGCAGCCGATGAGCGACACCGCCAACTCCGTGATGCTGCTGGTCGGTATGGCGGTCGGCGTCGACTACTGCCTCTTCTACCTCCGCCGGGAGCGCGAGGAGCGCCAGGCCGGGCGGGACCCGCAGACGGCGCTGCGGATCGCCGCCGCCACCAGCGGACGCGCGATCATCGTCTCCGGTGTCACCGTGTGCGTGGCGATGGCGGGCATGCTGTTCACCGGCCTCGCCGAGTTCGAGGCGATGGGCCTGGCCTCGCTGATGGTCGTGGCGGTCGCCATGGTCGGTTCCGTGACCGTGCTGCCCGCGCTTCTGTCGCTGCTGGGCGAGCGGGTCGAGAAGGGGCGGATCCCGTTCCTGCGCCGCCGGAACCGCGGCGCCGGTGCGGAGAGCCGGTTCTGGACCACGGTCCTGCGGGGCGTGCTCGCCAAGCCCGCGGTGTCCGTCGTCGTCGCGGTGGGCGCGCTGCTGGCCGTCGCCTCCCCGGCTCTGGGCATGAAGACCTCGCAGCTCACCCTGGACCAGGAGTTCGGGGACAAGCTGCCCATCGTCCAGACCTACAACCGGCTCAACGAGGCCTTCCCCGGCGGCTCCGAGCCCGCCGAGGTGGTCGTCAAGGCCAAGGACATCAACGCTCCCGAGGTCCAGCACGCGCTGGCCGACTTCAGGGACCGGGCGATCGAGTCGGGCGCCTCGCGCGGCCCGGTCGACATCAAGCTGCACGCCGCCCAGAACGTCGCCCTGGTGTCGGTGCCGCTGGTCGGCGGCTCCGACATGGACAAGGCGACCAAGAGCCTGGAGAAACTGCGTGACGAGGTACGGCCGGCCACGCTCGGCAAGGTCGACGGCGTCCAGGCGCCGATCACCGGCAACGTCGCCGGGTCCCACGACTTCAACGACCAGCTGGTCGGCTCCGTGGTCCCGGTCTTCGCCTTCGTCGTGGTCTTCGCCTTCCTGCTCATGCTGCTGTCGTTCCGCTCGCTGACCGTCGCGATCACGTCGATCGTGCTGAACCTGCTGTCGGTGGGCGCGGCCTACGGCATCCTCGTCGCCGTCTTCCAGCACGGCTGGGGCGCCTCGCTGGTGGGCGCGGAGGGCGTCGGCGCGATCGTCACCTGGCTGCCGCTGTTCCTCTTCGTCATCCTGTTCGGACTGTCCATGGACTACCACGTGTTCGTGGTCTCCCGGATCCGCGAGGCACGGCTGCGGGGCCGTACGACGAAGGACGCGATCCAGCACGGTGTGGTCACCACCGCAGGCGTCGTCACCAGCGCCGCGGTCATCATGGTCGCCGTGTTCGCGATCTTCGGCACGCTGTCCATGCAGTCCATGAAGCAGATGGGCGTGGGCCTCGCGGCCGCGGTGCTCATCGACGCGACGATCATCCGCGGTGTGCTGCTGCCCGCGGTGATGGCCCTGCTGGGTGAGCGCAACTGGTATCTGCCGAAGTGGCTGCACCGGCTGCCCGACCTCACCCACGACGAGTCGCCCGAGGCCGTGGCACCGGCCCCGGCGACCGAGGGCGAGGCTGAGCCGCTGCGGGTCTGATCCCCCGAACCGCGTCGACACGAGGGCCCGTTGATCTCCGAAGGGGGGCAACGGGCCCTCGCTCATGCCCGGCGTGCGGGCGGTTTTGCGCTCATGCCCGGCCCGCGGGAAGTTCCGCCTCGATGAGGTCGGCCGCGCGCAGCGTCCCGCCCTCCTCGGCCATCCCGGCCTGGATCGCCTTGAGCTTCCGGGCCACCTCGGGGTCGTCGACGAGCGCGAGGGCGATGGCGCGGAGAGTGTCGGCGGTGGCCTCCTCGGTGGTCAGGCACCGGGCCACACCGAGGCCCCGGAGCATCTCGGCGTTGCCGAACTGGTCCACGGCCTGCGGTACGGCGATCATCGGTGTCGCGGTGGCCAGCCCCTCCTGGCTGCCGCCCGCGCCGGCGTGCGTGACGAACAGGTCGGCCTGCCGCAGCACCGCCAACTGCGGGACCCAGGGGCGCACTTCGACGTTCTCGGGTACGACGCCCAGCTCGGCGGGGTCGACGTGCCGGCCGACCTGGAGCACGAGATGCCAGCCGGGCAGGTCCCCGAAGGCGGCGACACACTCCCGGTAGAAGGCGGGCTGCTTGGTGAACGCCGATCCGAGCGACACCAGCACCACCTTCTCGGCCCCGGCCGGACGCCGCCAGTCGCCCTGCGTGGCACGGTCGCCCTGACAGGCTCCGACGAAGGTGTACACGCGCTCGTCGACCCGGTCGGCGTTGGGCTGAAGCGCCTTGGGGATCAGGACGAGGGAGCGAGCGGGCCGGCCGACGAACGGATCCGGGTGCTGGGTGATCCCGTTCTCCGCCAGCCAGGCCGCGAAGCGGGCGTAGTAGGCCCGGCCGCGCTCGGTCCTGCCCGGCTCCGCCCACATCGGCTCGGCCACCTCCTCCTCGTAGCCGTCCCAGGCGACGAGGCTCGGCGAGAGCGAGATCGCGGGGACGCCCCAGCGGTGGGCGAGGACGCGGGCCGGATAGGAGGCGATGTCGTGCAGCACGAGATCCGGCTCGTCATCCCGGTAGACCTCGGCGAGCTGCGGCAGCGCCTGGATGGCGTCGTCCAGGAAGGGCTCGACGTTGTCCAGGAGGGTGGTCCCCCAGGCGGACGGGTCGGCGTCGGGCCCGGGCAGCACGGAGGTGTAGGGCACCGGCCGGGCACCGGTCTGCGCCACGGCGAACACCGGCGGGATCGCGTATGTGACGCGGTGTCCCCGCGCGACGAGCTCGCGGATCACCTCCAGGCTCGGGTTCACATGGCCGTGGGCGGCGATGGAGAACATGGCGATGTGCGCGGGAGTGGTCATGGCGTCGAGGCTAGGCGAGACGAGACGTCTCGTGCAATTCGATTCACCCGTCACCGGTGGGGGTCGGCGAGCACCCGGTTCCAGGTCTCCGGGTCAGTGGGCCGCACACCGGGTCCGACCTGTGCGAATGCGAGACTGGTCCGGATCGGAACGGGACACGGAGGCGGACGATGGACGAGGCACGGGCGCGGGACGTACTGGCCACGGCGGGAGTGCTGCCGGGGTCGGCACGGGACGCACGGCTGCTCGCCCTCGGGGAGAACGCGGTGTTCGCGGCCGGTGACCTGGTCGTCAAGGTGGGGCGGGACGCCGAACTTCTGGACCGGGCGCGGCGCGAGCTGGAGATCGCCGGGTGGCTGGCGGAGGCGGGGGTGCCCGCGGTACGCGCGGCCGGCACCGAGCCGCTTCTGGTGGAGGGTCACCCGGTGACCGTGTGGCACCGGCTGCCCGACGCCGTACGGCCCGCAGAACCACGGGATCTGGCCGAACTGCTCCGGCACGTCCACACACTGGACTCCCCCTCCTTCGAACTGCCGCCTCGCGAGCTGCTGGGCGGTGTGGAGCGCTGGCTGCGCCTGGCGGGTGACGCGATCGATCCCGCGGACGCGGCATATCTGCGGGAGCGGCGGGACGGTTTCGCCGCCGCGGCGGCCGCGTTGACGCCGCATCTGCCGCCGGGGCCGATCCACGGGGACGCGCTGCCCCGCAATGTGCTGGTCGGGCCGGACGGGCCGGTGCTGGTCGACCTGGAGACGTTCTCCGCCGACCTGCGGGAGCACGACCTGGTGGTGATGGCCCTCTCCCACGACCGCTACGGCCTGCCCGACGGGGCGTACGACTCCTTCACCGAGACATACGGCTGGGACGTGCGCACATGGGAGGGCTGCTCGGTGCTGCGCGGCGCGCGCGAGACGGCCAGCTGCGCCTGGGTCTCCCAGCACGCACCGAGCAACCCGAAGGCACTGGCCGAGTTCGAGCGCCGGGTGGCGTCACTGCGGGAGGGGGACGAGACCGTGCGGTGGTATTCGTTCTGAGTCGGTCGCGCGGCCCGGCGCTTCAGAACGAACGGTGATCGCGCTCGGGCCGGAGTCGCGCGGCCCGGCGCTACGGTGCGCCGCGCGTGGCCTTCACCGATCCGCCGTCCGTCAACTCCCGTACCGGCCAGGTCCCGTCCACCACCGCCGCCGCGTCCCCCTTGCGGCGCAGGAAGTTCTGGAAGTCCGCCGCCCACTCCGCGTACCACTCGATCTGGCGGCGGTGCAGTTCTGCCGGACCGAGAGACGCGATCTTGGGATGGCGGTCGGCTATCGCGACGGCCAGGCGGGCAGCGGCCAGGGCGTCGGCCGAGGCGTCGTGGGCCGCGTCGAGGCGGACGCCGTACTCGGCGCAGACCGCTTCGAGGTTGCGCTTGCCGCGGCGGTAGCGGTCGACCCAGCGGTCGATGGTGTACGGGTCGACGACCGGGGCGGGGTCGGCACCGCCCAGCCGGTCCGACAGGGACGGCAGCCCGTGGCGCCGCAGTTCGGCCGAGAGCAGGGTCAGGTCGAACGCCGCGTTGTAGGCGACGAGCGGGACGCCCGTCTTCCAGTGACTCGTGAGGACGCTCGCGATCGCGTCGACGACCTGGTCGGCCGGCCGGCCCTCGGCGACCGCACGCTCGGTGCTGATGCCGTGCACCGCCACCGCGTCCGCCGGGATCTCAACGCCCGGGTCCGCCAGCCACTCCCGGCTCCCTGTGGCCCGTCCGGCCCTGACCTCGATCACGGCCCCCGTGACGATGCGCGCCTCGCGCGGATCCGTCCCGGTCGTCTCCAGGTCGAAGCCGATGAGCAGCTCCCGGTGCCAGCCCATGGGCGGCCCCCCTTCTTGGTGGTGCTTTCCCCCAGTGGTCTCCACGATCGCATGCGCCACTGACAATCCGACGAGCGCGTTCCGTTTGTGTGCAAGGACAGTTCAGGACACAGAGCGCGAATCCACCCAAGCCAGCTCGAACTCCTCGCGATATGTGGGGAAGAGCCCGGCTTCCGGCACGTCGTCCGACTTGAGCGTCCGGTCGCCGTTGCGGAGCACCAGCACCGGCGACTCCATCCCCCGCGAGCCGCGCAGATAGGACTGCACCACGGCGACGCCGTCCGCGCCGTCGCCGTCCACGAGGTACGCCGTGAACCGGGGCGTCTCGTCGTAGACGTGGATCTCGAAGGCACCCGGGTCACGCAGGCGGGAGCGCACCCGGCGCATGTGCAGGATGTTCATCTCGACGGACCGGCTCAGTTCGCCCCGTCTCATCCCGAGTTCGCGCTCGCGCCGCTTCACCGCGCTGGAGGCCGGATTGAGGAAGAGGAGCCGTGCCCGGCAGCCGGACTCGGCGAGCCGCACCAGACGCCGTCCGGAGAAGTTCTGCACGAGCAGGTTGAGGCCGATGCCGATGGCGTCCAGCCGTCGGGCGCCGCCGAAGATGTCCTCGGCGGGGAACTGACGCATCAGCCGCACCCGGTCGGGGTGCACGGCGACCACGTCGGCGTACCGGTCGCCGACCAGGTCCTCGACCGCGTCGACGGGCAGCCGGCGCGCGGAGGGCACGTCACCGCCGGAGCCGAGCATCTCCAGCAGTCGGGCCGAGGCCCGTTCGGCCTGGTTGAGCACGGCCTCGGACAGCGCACGGTTGCGGGAGACCACGTTGCGGGTGACCTCGAGCTCGTCCAGGGCGAGTTCTACGTCCCGTCGCTCGTCGAAGTACGGCTCGAAGCACGGCCAGTGCTGCACCATCAGCTCGCGCAGCTGGGGCAGGGTGAGGAAGCTGAGTACGTTGTCGTCGGCGGGGTCGAGCAGATAGCCCTTGCGGCGGCTGACCTCGCGCACGGCGACCGCGCGCTGCACCCACTCCTGTCCGGCCGGTCCGGCGGCGGCGACCACCCAGTCGTCGCCGTGGACGGGTTCGTAGATCGGACGCAGCACGGCGGCCACGACCGCGCGCAGCCGCTGTTCGACGAGGTTCAGCCAGATGTAGGCACGGCCGGCCCGTTGTGCGCGCGTACGCACCTCGAGCCAGGCCTCGGCGTCCCAGTCCAGTTCCGGCCCGATGGCTCCGGCGTCCATCGGCCGGGCCAGGGACACCGCGCCGGGCGGGACGTCTGTGGAGTTCCCCTCGTGACCTTCGTCACCAGGGGGCAGCTCCAGCCCTCCCGAGCCCACCCGTGCACCGCCTTCCGCTCCCCCGAGCACTCCCCGTCTCAACGATCAAGGAAGGGTACTCCGGTACCGGTCGGCGGTGCAGCCGGATGGACAGGGTCGTTTCTCAACTTCGGTCTTCCATACGCCCGTTCTGATCAGCGAGCGCGGCCGGAGTGAGGGGATTCATAGCGGTGACATCGCGCGGCGCGAGGGAGAATCCCTGCCAGTGGACGGGCATGGGCTGCTGGTCCTCGTCGCGCGCGATGTGATGGAAGCCGACGTTCACCCACACCACGGGGTGAGTGAGCGTCTGTCCGTTCACCCATTTGTCCACCGTCCTGGGGTGACCGGCGGCGCAGCCCGGGTTGTTGCTCGCGAACTGCTCGCACCTGTCGTATTCGGTGAAGTAGACGTCGTGCCTGGTGAAGCCGTGGCCCGGGTACTTGGTGCCGGTGCCCTGGACGATCTCGTACGACCGGGCGTGGCCGTCCCTGTTCTTCCCGGCCGTGCTGACGACGCGCCACCAGCGCATGTTCCGCGTGTCACCGGCGAGTTCCTTGGTGACCTCGGTGCGGGTGGTCCGGTTCGTCGGCGCCTCCTGACCGCGCGCCGGCGCGCTGACCACGGAGTCGTACTGCTCGACACGGCTCTTGGCGGACCCGTCCAGGCCGAAGTCGAGCCGCCAGAAGACGTTGTGACTGTGGCTGGTGGCGTAGGCGGTGGCACCCTTGCCGATGGGCCAGCCGCGGCCGTCACCGGCGTCGTAGTCGACCGGGGAGAGGCTGCCGGTGGCGCCGACGTTCATACTGATCGTGCCGTCGTCCTGGAACCGCCACTCGGTCATGTACTCGTACCAGCCGACCCTGTTGACCGTGTAGACGAGCAGGTCCTTGCCCTGCTGCTGGTACACCTTGTCCCCGGTGTCGGCCTGCATGCGGTACGCGTGACCACGCGAACGGGTCGTGATGCACAGGCCGTTGACGTCGGGGTGCCGCGGGTCCCAGGCCTCGGGCACCTTGACCTTCCGGATGGTGCCGCCAGGACATTCGCCGGCGGCGAGGTTCATCAGGCCCTGGGCGAAGCCGAAGCCCGTGAGGTCGTCGTACTCGACGCTCCCGTCGTCGTACGGCACGTCGATCTGGCCGAGCCTGACGCCGGCGAGCACCTTGATCGGGGCGGCCTCGCCCCTGGGCTGGTAGGAGACGTCCTCCAGGACGAGTCCGGCCTTGCTGTCGTAGCGCCGGCACATGCGCCAGGTCGTGCCGGTGGAGAGCTTCTGCTCGATGCGGTAGGCCGCGCTGCAGTGGGGCGCCGCCGCCGAGGCCGACACGGGCCGGGCGACGGCCGGTCCCGCCCCGGCGCCGGCACCGACGGCCAGCGCGGCCACGGCCACGCCCACGGCGGCCCGCCTGCGGGCACGGCTGATCGTGTTCACACGCATGAAGACATGACTCCTCGTACAGGGAGGTGAGTGGGAGGAACGAACCCGTGCTCAGCGCCGGAGCGCGACGACCTTGCGGGCGCTGAGGTCGATCACGAGCGAGCGGGCGTCGATCCACGGCCCGTTCGTGACCTTCGGGAACAGCCGTACGCAGCGGTGCTCGCCGCACGCGTCGAGAGCGGCGGGCTGTGCGCCCGGTGTCGCGCGGTAGACCGCGCTGCCCAGCAGCAGTTGGTCGGGCGAGGTGAGTTCCTGTCCGGTGGCGTCCTGGTAGTCGGCCCTGAGGCCCGCGCCGAGCTTGTCGGCGATCAGCAGCTTCGCCGCCTCGACGTTCTCGTCGTGGCTCAGCGGCGGCTGCACGCCGTGCCGGGTGAGGGTCTCCTCGGTCTTCCCGGTGTCGAGGTTCACGGTCCGGGTGACGAGCGTGTCGTCGCGGTAGTCGTAGAACGTCACGTCCGCGCGGCGCGGCGCGTGCGGGTCGTCCACCTCGTCGGCGAACGGTTCGGCGAGGTCGACGCCGATGCGCTGTGGGCCGCGCCCGCCCTCGACGTTCTCGCTCGCGTGGAACAGCTGCCCGTTCGCCGCGATCCTCTCGACCCGTGACAACTCGTCGTCGGTGAGCGGGTCACGGCCCGTACCCCTCGCGCCCTCGGCCGGGGCCTGTTCGACGACGCCCGGCCCGGCCGCGTCCCGGCCCTGCCCCGCCTGCCGGGCGGTCGGTGTGCCGTTGCCCCTGGATCCTTCCGTGTCGTCGGCTCCCGCCGCGCCCGGCAGGGTGATCGCGGCCATCACCGCGGTCCCGGCCACCGCGACGGCCGCTCCGGCCACCACCTTTCCCAGATGGCGGTGCACCGACTCGCGCACATCTTCCCCCTGCTCCCCCTGTGTCCAGGGAGTACGTGTTTGCCCCACTGGTTCGGCATACGGCGTCACATGCGCCGCTGTATGCACTGGTCGCACGGTAAGAGGGAGGTGAGCCGGAGGGGGTTCCGTCACTTTCGGGCAGACTCGGGGTCAAGGCGCCCCCGGCGGCGCGGGACACCTGGAAGAGTCGTATCCATGCAGGTCTGGCCTGGAGAGGCATATCCCCTCGGCGCCACCTACGACGGCGCCGGCACCAACTTCGCGGTCTACACGGAGGCCGCGGACCGAGTAGAGCTGTGTCTGTTGCACGACGACGGCTCGGAGACGGCGGTGGAACTGCGGGAGAGCGATGCGTTCGTCCGGCACGCGTACGTGCCGGGTGTGATGCCGGGGCAGCGCTACGGCTTTCGCGCGCACGGCCCGTACGACCCCGGCCGCGGGCTGCGCTGCAACTCGGCGAAGCTGCTGCTCGACCCGTACGCGAAGGCGGTCAGCGGTTCCGTGCGCTGGGGCGAGGAGGTCTACGGCTACCACTTCGACGCGCCCGAGAAGCGCAACGACCTGGACTCGGCGCCGCACACCATGACGTCGGTCGTGATCAACCCGTACTTCGACTGGGGCGACGACCGCCGCCCACGCACCGAGTACCACCACACGGTGATCTACGAGGCCCATGTGAAGGGCCTGACAATGCGCCACCCGGGCCTGCCGGACGAGCTGCGCGGCACCTACGCCGCCCTCGCGCACCCGGCAATCATCGAGCACCTCGCCCAGCTGGGCGTGACGGCACTCGAGCTGATGCCGGTGCACCAGTTCGTCAACGACCACCGCCTGGTCGACATGGGCCTGAACAACTACTGGGGCTACAACACCATCGGCTTCTTCGCCCCGCACAACGCCTACGCCTCCTGGGGCGACCGCGGCCAGCAGGTCCTGGAGTTCAAGTCGGCGGTCCGGGCGCTGCACGAGGCCGGTATCGAGGTCATCCTGGACGTCGTCTACAACCACACCGCCGAGGGCAACCATCTGGGCCCGACGCTGTCCTTCCGGGGCCTCGACAACCCGTCGTACTACCGGCTCGCGGACGACCCGCGCTACTACACGGACACGACCGGCACCGGCAACTCCCTGCTCATGCGGTCCCCGCACGTGCTCCAGCTGATCATGGACTCGCTGCGCTACTGGGTGACCGAGATGCATGTCGACGGGTTCCGCTTCGACCTCGCGGCGACCCTGGCCCGGCAGTTCCACGAGGTGGACCGGCTGTCGTCGTTCTTCGACCTGGTGCAGCAGGACCCGGTGGTCTCCCAGGTCAAGCTGATCGCCGAACCCTGGGACGTCGGCGAGGGCGGCTATCAGGTGGGCAACTTCCCGCCCCTGTGGACCGAGTGGAACGGCAAGTACCGCGACACCGTGCGGGACCTGTGGCGCGGAGAGCCGCGCGCGGTCGGGGAGTTCGCGTCCCGGCTGACCGGCTCGTCCGACCTGTACCAGGACGACGGGCGGCGCCCGCTGGCCTCGATCAACTTCGTGACCTGCCACGACGGGTTCACGCTGCGCGACCTGGTGTCGTACGACCAGAAGCACAACAGCGCCAACGGCGAGGACAACCGGGACGGCGAGAGCTACAACCGGTCCTGGAACTGCGGTGTGGAGGGCGAGACCGGCGACCCGGACGTCCTGGCGCTGCGGGCCCGGCAGATGCGGAACTTCGTCGCCACGCTGATGCTGTCCCAGGGCGTGCCGATGATCAGCCACGGGGACGAGTTCGCGCGCACGCAGGGCGGCAACAACAACGCGTACTGCCAGGACAACGAGGTGTCCTGGGTGGCCTGGCCCGACGGCGGCGCGGAGCTGCTGGAGTTCACGCGCGCGATGGTCTGGCTGCGCAAGGACCACCCGGTCTTCCGCAGGCGGCGCTTCTTCCACGGCCGCCCCGTGGAGGGCACCCACGACGACCTCTCCGACATCGCCTGGTTCACCCCCGAGGGGCGGGAGATGACGCAGCGGGACTGGGACTCGGCGCAGGCTTCGGCGCTGACGGTGTTCCTCAACGGCAACGCGATCTCGGAGCCGGGCCCGCGGGGTGAGCGCATCGCCGACGACTCCTTCCTGCTGATGTTCAACGCCTCCCCGAAGCAGCTGGACTTCGTCGTGCCGGTCGACCACGGCAGGCAGTGGCAGGTCGTGGTCGACACGGCCCGCGCCGACGGGGTGCCGCCCGGTACGGGTCCCAAGGCGGGGGCGGGTGAGCGGCTGACCCTGGTGGACCGGAGCCTGACGGTGCTGCAACGGCCGGCGTAGCGGGTACGCGCGTGTGTCCGGCGAGTGGGCGGCGGGGCGTGGCCGTAGCGCGCGTGCCCCGGTCCTGGAGTATCACCCGTACGGGCGATACAGCCGGGCTCGCGCGCGTGGGTCAGGTGCGGGAGCGGTGACAGGAAGTTCGGCGGGCTGGGTACGTAGGTCTGCATGACCTCTGAGCGACCTGTCCCGGTGGTGCCGACAGCCACCTACCGGCTGCAGCTGCAGCCCGGCTTCCCGTTCTCGGCCGCCGCGGCCGCCGTACCGTACCTGGCGTCGCTCGGCATCTCGCATCTGCACCTGTCCCCCGTCCTGGAGGCCGTACCCGGCTCCATGCACGGCTACGACGTGGTGGACCACGCGCGCGTGCGCGCGGAGCTGGGCGGCGAGGAGGGGCTGCGGGCACTGGCGGTCACCGCGCGGGAGCACGGGCTCGGCCTGGTGGTGGACATCGTGCCCAACCACATGGCGATGGTCCCGCGCCACAACCGCGCGCTGTGGGAGGTGCTGCGGGAGGGCCCGAACTCCCCGTACGCGCGCTGGTTCGACGTCGAATGGGACACGCAGGGCGGACAGTTGCTGCTCCCGGTGCTCGGCGGCCCGCTCGGCGCGGAGATCGGCGACCTGGTGGTCGACGGCGGCGTGCTGCGCTACCACGACCACGCCTTCCCGCTGCGCGAGGGCACCGCGGAGCTGCCGCTGCCGCAGCTGCTGGACGCGCAGTGGTACCGGCCGGTGTGGTGGCGGCTGGCCCGGACAGAGCTCAACTACCGGCGTTTCTTCAGCATCTCCGAGCTGATCGGCGTGCGGGTCGAGGACCCGGAGGTGTTCGACGCGACGCACGCCAAGATCCTGCAACTGCTGCGCGAGGGCGTGGTCGACGGGCTGCGCGTCGACCACCCCGACGGCCTCGCCGACCCTGACGGCTACCTGCGCAGGCTGCACGAGGCGACCGGCGGACGGTGGACCGTCGTGGAGAAGATCCTGGCCGACGGGGAACACCTGCCCGCGTCCTGGCCCGTCGCGGGCACCACCGGCTACGACGCCCTGCGGCACGTCGGCGGCCTGTTCACGGACCCCGCGGGTGCCGGTGAACTCCTCGGGCAGTACCGCAGGTTCGCGGCCCCGCAGACGGACCGCGGCGGCGACTGGGACGCGACGGTGCGGCGGGCGGCGTACAAGGTGCTCACGCACGAGCTGGCCGCCGAGACGGGCCGGCTGACCCGGTTCGCGAGCCGCCTGTGCGCCACGTCACCGGACCCGGCCCTGCGCGACCGCGCGCCCTGGGCGCTGCGCACCGCACTCCAGGAGCTGCTGGTGCGGATGCGGGTGTACCGGCCGTACGATTCCGTGGACACGGCCGCCGTGGTCACCGAGGAGGCCGCCGCCGAGGCCCGGCTCGCCTTCGTCGTGCCCGAGGAGGGCGGGGCCGTCGACGTCGTACGGCGTCTGCTGCTGGAGCCCGCCGGGGGCGCGCCGGAGCGGGCGGAGTTCCGGGCGCGGTTCGGGCAGACGTCGTCGGCGCTGCGCGCCAAGTCGGTGGAGGACACGGCCTTCTACCGATATGTGCCGCTGCTGTCGGCGACCGAGGTGGGCGGCGATCCGGGCCGCCCCGCGGTGTGCCCGGAGGACTTTCACGCCTACTGCGCGCGCGTGCAGCGCGACTGGCCGGTCACCGGGACCGTGGTGTCGACGCACGACACGAAGCGCAGCGCCGACGTGCGCGCGGCGCTGGCGGTGCTGACCGAGTGCCCCGAGCGCTGGGCGGCCGTGCTCGCCGAGATCACCCGGGACGGCGAGGGGGTGCCGGACGCGCAACTGGCGTGGGCGGCCTGGCAGACGGTGTTCGGGCTCGGTCCGGCGGCGCCGGAGCGCGTCCAGGGGGCGCTGCTCAAGCATGTGCGCGAGGCGGGCCTTTTCACGAGCTGGACGGAGCAGGAGCCGCCGTACGAGGAGGCGGTGGCGGCGTTCGTCGCGGCGGGCCCGTGCGGGCCGCCCGGCGGGCATGTGACCGCCTTCCGGGACTCCCTGGCGCCCCACATCCGCGCGAACGTCCTCGGCACGGCCCTCGTCCATCTGACGATGCCCGGGGTGCCGGACCTGTACCAGGGCACGGAGGAGGAGTACCGGGCCCTGGTGGACCCGGACAACCGACGACCGGTGCGGTTTCCCTCCGGGGGGTCGGGCAGGTCCCGAGGGGTTGACGAGGCTGCGGGGTCCGGCGTGGCGGGCGAGCACCGGGGGCTCGGGAAGGCCGACGGCTCCGGAGAACCCGGCGGTTCCGAGAGGCTCGGTGAGAAGGCCGCCGTGACCGTGGCGGCTCTGCGGCTGCGTGCGCGGCGGCCGGACCTCTTCTGCGACACGGCGACGTACGCGCCGCTGGCGGCGGAGGGACCCGCCGCCGGGCACTGTGTGGCGTTCACGCGCTCCGGTGCGGTGCTCACGGCCGTGACCCGGCTGTCGCTGCGGCTGGCGGAGGCGGGCGGCTGGGGTGACACCCGGCTGCCGCTGCCCCCGGGGCGCTGGCTGGATCTCCTCGCACCGGAGCGGGAGTTCACGGGGCACACGCGCATGGCGGAGCTGTTCGGGCCGAGGCCGGTGGCGCTGCTCGAACGGATCGGGGACGCGGGCTGATGCACCCGGGCGCCCCCGGGAGCCTCCAGGTGCCTCCCGCGCAGTCTTCTTGACAGTTCACCTGACTCGTGCGGGACTGGGGGTGGCGATGCCGGACGGAGTAGTCGGGGGTGAGTCTCCTGCCGGAGCCGCGTTACCCCAGGGTTCCCGAACTGGTCGCATTCGCTAGGGCATTGACAGCTCGTCGGCCCGGCCTGTGCGCCCTGCGACAAGTGGGGGTCTCCCGCGCAGGAAGACCGCTCCACCTGCTGTCGGTGGGTCATGCCCAGCGCGCCGTACTGGTCGTCGCGGGCGCCCACGCCAACGAGCCCGCAGGGGGTTCCACACTCCTCGCGCTGGCGGAACGCGTCGTACGGGAGCGGGAGTTGCGGGCCGACACGTCCTGGCACTTCCTGCTGTGCGCGGACCCGGACGGGGCGAGCCTCCATGTGACCCCGGCGCCGCGCAGCCTGCTCGACTACCACCTGGGCTTCTACCGGCCCGCGGGACCGGAGCAGCCGGAGTGGTCCCCCGCCGCGCTGCCGCCCGACCGGCTGCCGCCCGAGACCCGCGCCCTGACCGGAGTGATCGACGAGCTGCGTCCCTACCTCCAGGTGAGCCTGCACGGGACCGACCTGGGCGGCAGCTGGGTGCAGTTGACGAAGGACGTACCGGGGCTCGCCGAGCCGTTCGCCAAGTCGGCCGCCGAGCTGCACATCCCGGTCGAGACGGGCGCCTCGGACGCCGCGGGCTGGCCCGCCACCGGGCCCGGTGTGCACGTGATGCCCGGCCCCGACTCGGGTGTGGCCTACCCGAGCATGCCGGACGACGCGCGGCACAGCACCTGGTACCACACGCACCGGCACGGCGGTCTCACGGCGGTGGTGGAGGTGCCGATGTGGGCCAGCGACCTGGTGGACGACCCGGCGCCGCATCCCGCGCCGGCGGCCGCGATGCGGCGGCTGGCGACACGGCTGCGGCGGGACGCGCTGGAAGTGGAGCGGGTCCTCGACGAGGCACTGCCCCGGCTGCCCGGGCCGGAGGGGCCGCTGCTGCGGGCCGCGAAGTGGGCGCTGGAGCTGATCCCGGGCCTGGCCGCCGACTGGACCGAGATGCCACCGGTCGACACGACCATGGCGTACGTCGGCAGTGTGGACGCCTTCGGACGGCGGCTGCCGCTGCGGGCGGCGGCGATGCTGCTGCGGGTGCTGAAGGAGGCCGACGACTGCGCCGCGCCCCGGCTCGAACAGCTCGTCGCCTCCTGGTGCGATGCCTTCGCGATACGGTTCCGCGCCCGCTGGGTGCCCTTGGAGCATCAGGTCGAGCACCAGTCCCGGACGGTGCTCGCGGCCGCGCTGCACGCCCGTGACCGGGCGTAGAGCCGGGAGACAAGCGCACGTGGAGCGAAACCGGTCTCCACGCGCGCGTGCTGTCGTCACCCGCGGACGCCGCTCAGCCGTCCAGCGCGAAGACCGACCCCGTCCGGGCACTCAGGACGCAGGTGTTGGCGAACGTCTCCCGGTACTCGACCGGCCGTCCGTGCCACTGCCCGCGTGCGTGGGCCGTCACCGGGGCGTAGATCATGGGGCAGACGGCGTCCTGGTCCTGCGGCATGGCGGCGATGTCGCCGTCCGCCGCCTCCAGTTCGGCACAGGCATCGGCGGCGTGCGGGCGGCCCTGGGGCCGGTCGCACAGCAGCAGGGTGCCGCGCGTGTCGCTGGAGCGGGCGTCGCCTCGGGTGACGGTGAGGTAGAGCCAGTCGCCCTGGAACTTGCCGCCCGGCACCGTGCGGGCGGGCTGGTGGGCGGCCTGCGCGGCCGGGACCGGGCCGACGGCGAGGAGCGCGACGGCCGCGAGCAGGGCGGCCCGAACGGCTGTCGCTGTGGTGGTGTTCTTCATTCCCTGTGCATCGGCACGGCGGCCTCGGTCCCCCACTCCGACTCACCCGAACGGGATCGCACGCGCGCGTGGAGGTGCGCCAGTTCGAACGCGCCGAGCACCACGCGCGTCTGGTACTCGGCCTGGCGCGCGACCGGGATCCAGCGCGCACCGAAGCCGTCGTGGTAGTCGGCGCACCACGCGTCGATGAGCCGGTCGAGGTCGGGCAGCGCACCGGCCGGGTCCTGGCCGGTGCTGCGGACGAGCCGGTGCAGGAGCCCGGCCGTGCGCAGCGGGAGCCGGCGCCCGGCGATGCGCAGGGCGGCCAGATGGGCGTTGTCGAGCACGGGGAGGGGGTGGGCCCCGCCGTCGTCGGTGTCGGGGTCCCAGGCGTCGGCGAGGCCGGGGCAGACCAGTAAATAGTCGTCGACCGGGGCGAGCAGCCTGGCCGCGTCGGGCGCCCCCGCCAGCTGGGGCCGGATGCGGGCCAGGACGCCGTCCAGGAGCCGTGTGTCGTAGCGGAGCGCCGCGCTGATGGCACGCAGGACCGAGTCCCGGTCCACGGGTGCCGAGCCGTCCTCCACGGCGGCCACGCCCCACATCGGGGCCTCGACGACCGCGGTGACCGTGCCGTGCCGGTGCGGGTGGAACCAGGTCGACTCGACCGCGGCCTCGGTGATGGCGGCGGCCAGGTCGCTGCGGTGCGGTGGCGGGATGCGGTAGACGGCGGGGCCGACCGGGGGCCAGTACAGGGTGTCGTAGGCGCCGAGTTCCCGCGGGATGCGCAGACGAGCGGCGGTGCGCCGGACGCGCTCGGCGAGGCCGGGCAGGTCGCGGGTCAGCTCGACGAAGCCGCCGCCGACGTCGACGCCGTGCAGCGAGCACTGGAGGAAGGGCCGCAGCTCGTCCTGGAGGGCCAGCAGGGCGCGGGTCTCCGGCAGTGCGGCGGCGGCCGCGCCGTCGGGCAGCCATTCGGGCTGTTCCAGGAAGCCGGGCCGGAAGAAGTTCCGGAAGTAGTGGCCGAGGGTGTACGGGCCGGACAGCCAGCCCTCGTTGCGGCGCGAGCCGTCGGGATCGAGGCACAGCAGCAGATGCCAGGTGGCGTCGGCGTTCACGGTGAGCCGGGGGTCGGCGAGGAGGCGTTCGGCGAGGTGCACGACGGTGGCGCCGCCCACCGGTTCGTTGGCGTGCGGACCGGCGACGACGAGCGCGTTGCGGCTGCCATGACCGATCGAAAGCAGCCACAGCGGTGTGCCCGCGCGTGAGGTACCGACGCGGCGCAGCCGGGCGTCCTCGGGCCGGCGGGCGGCGAGCGCGGCCGCATGGGCGCACAGCTCGTCCACGGTCGGATAGCGGAGGAGCGGCAGGGCACACCTCCACGAAACGGTGCTGCCGGATCACCTGGCGTGCATGGCGTACGCACAGTCAGTCACGACTTCAGGGGTACGTCAACACCGCGGTGGACAAGAGGTTTTCGGCCAGTGAGAGAGGTGTGTGCCCGGCGCGGAGGTTCAGCCGGCCGCGAGCCGGAAGGTCACATGCCCGAAGCCGACCTGGTCGCCTTCGCGGACGAGGGCGGCACCGATGACCCGGCGGCCGTTGACGGTGGTGCCGTTCGTCGAGCCGAGGTCCGTCAGGACCCACATCCCGCCCTGCCGGGAGAGTTCCGCGTGCACCCTCGACACGGTCTCGTGCGTGAGCCGCAGCCCGTTGACGGGATCGCGGCCGATGCGCAGCGGTCCGCCCATGCCGTGCGGCAGCAGCAACTTGGGCAACCGCTCGGCCTGCCAGGCCCGGCGCAGCCGGGCGGGAAACCCGGACACCGCCTCGACCGCTCCGAACACCATCCGCGAGAAAGCGCTCTCCCGGGGCAGATCGGCGGTGAGCGCGGCGAGTTCGTCCGCGCGGCGCGCGACGAGCGCGAGTTCCATGCGCCGTACGAACGTGTCGTGCGACAGCCGCCCCTTGACGACCCCGTCCCGGAGCACCTCAAGCACCTTGTCCCGGTCGGCGTCGGAGAGCCGCGCGGGATATGTGTTGAACTCGAAGGCCGACGTCACGTTCGTGATTGTCGGTCAGTGAACCCCGGGTGTCCAGGAAACATGGAAACGGTCCCCTTGCGCGTACTCGCAGCGGATCGATCTCTCTCACGGCACGATGGACCTGCTACATCACGGTGAGCAGACGAAGGGGAACCGTCCGTGCAGTTCGAGGTGTGGGCACCACAGGCAGACCGTGTGACGCTCCATTGCGGGGGCGTCACGCGCGCGTTGGAGCACGATCCCGAACGGGCGGGATGGTGGTCCGGGGAGGCGGAGGCGAGCGACGGCACACGGTACGGGTTCACACTGGACGGCGGTCCGGTGCTGCCGGATCCGCGCTCGCGCCGCCAGCCGGACGGTCCCGACGGCCTGAGCGCGGTCGTGGACCACGGCCGGTACGCGTGGCGTGCGGCGTGGCAGGGGCGCGCGCTGCCGGGGGCGGTGCTGTACGAGCTGCACGTGGGGACGTACACGCCCGAGGGCACGCTGGACGCGGCGGCGGAGCGACTGGGTCATCTCGTCGAACTCGGTGTCACGCACGTGGAGTTGATGCCCGTGTGCCCCTTCCCCGGCTGGCACGGCTGGGGGTACGAGGGAGTCTCGCTGTGGGCGGTGCACGAGCCGTACGGCGGACCCGAGGCGCTGAAACGGTTCGTCGACCGGGCGCACGGGCTCGGCCTGGGTGTTGTCCTCGACGTCGTGCACAACCACCTCGGCCCGTCCGGGAATTACCTGCCCGCCTTCGGACCGTACTTCACGGAGACGCACCACACGCCGTGGGGGGCGGCCGTGAACCTGGACGCGCCCGGCTCGGACGAGGTGCGCGCGTTCCTCGTGGGCAGCGCGCTGGCCTGGCTGCGCGACTACCGGATCGACGGGCTGCGGCTCGACGCGGTGCACGCGCTGCGCGACACCCGCGCGTACCACTTCCTGGAGGAGCTGTCGACGGCGGTTGACGGCCTCGCCGCCGAACTGGGGCGGCCGCTGTTCCTGATCGCCGAGTCGGACCTCAACGACCCGCGGATCGTCACCCCGCGCACGGAGCACGGCCTGGGGTTGCACGCACAGTGGAACGACGACTTCCACCACGCCCTGCACACCACGCTGACCGGCGAGTCCCAGGGCTACTACGGCGACTTCGCGCGCGAACCGTTCGCCGCTCTCGCCAAGACGCTGACGGGTGGCTTCTTCCACGACGGCACGTACTCGAACTTCCGGGGCCGCCACCACGGCCGTCCGCTGAACCGCACGGAGGTGGCGGCGCACCGGCTGCTCGGCTACGCGCAGACCCATGACCAGGTCGGCAACCGCGCCCAGGGCGACCGCCTTTCGGCCGCCCTCTCCTCCGGTCACCTCGCCTGCGCGGCCGCGCTCACGCTGACCGGGCCGTTCACACCGATGCTGTTCATGGGCGAGGAGTGGGCGGCGGGCACGCCCTGGCAGTTCTTCACCGATCACACCGATCCTGAGCTGGCGGAGGCCGTACGGCTGGGCAGGCGACGGGAGTTCGCGGCGCACGGCTGGGCGAAGGAGGACGTGCCCGACCCGCAGGACCCGGCGACCTGGGAGCGTTCCTGCCTGGACTGGTCGGAGCCGGAGCGCGAGCCCCACGCGCGCGTACTGGCCTGGTACCGCCGGCTCATCGTCCTCCGCAAGGAACAGGCGGACCTGACCGATCCCGACCTCGCGGACATCAAGGTGGCGTACGACGAGGAGGCCCGCTGGCTCGCCTTCCGCCGCGGGGACGTCCGGGTGGCGGTCAACCTCGGCAAGGAACCGGCAGCGATCCCCCTCGGCACGCGCCGCGCCCGGGTGCTGGCGGCGTGGGAACCGGTCGAGGCACCCGGCCCGGACGGCCTGCTGCACGTACCGGGCGAGTCGTGCGTGGTGCTGACGCAGGAATGAGAAGCAGCCGTTGTCCGACTACGGCTCCTCGTCCGTCGCACCGCCCCTGAACTCCGTCGTCCGTTCCAGGAGGATCGCCTCCCAGGCGCGGCGGAGCTGGGTTCTCAGCAGGGTGACGGGGGCCGTCCCGCGGCCGTCGAGGCTGTCCGTGAGGTGGAGGACCGTGTCGCAGCGGGCCAGCCAGAGGCCGCGCAGACAGGGGCGGGCCCCGTAGCCGGCGAGGGTGGCGGCGCGCACGGCGGCGCCCGAGCCGACGGCGAGGACGAGTCCGGCGATGTCCTCGGCAGGGTCGCCGATCGCCGCGTCGGTCCAGTCGAGGACGCCGCGCACCCGGCCGTCGGGGCTCACGACCAGGTGCTCGCCCCTGAGGTGGTGGTGGACGAGGACCGCGGTGCCGGGCTGCGCGGCGAGCTGCGCCGCACCCGGCGAGGTGAGCTGGCGGAGCCGGGCGGGGTCGAACTCGTCGGCGGCGCCCAGGCGCTCACCTGCGTGCACGGCCATGCGCCGCAGCGCCTCCAGGGAGCGGGGCGCGGTGCGCGGCACACCGAGCGACTCGGCCTGCCGTGCGGGCACCTCGCGCAGCCCCGTGAGCAGCCCGGCGAGGTCGGCCTCACCGACGGCGGACACGTCGTGCTCCTCCGCCGTACCGCCGGGCACCAGGTTGTCGAGCGTGTACGTCAGCCCGGGCGCCCACTCGCCGTGCGCGACGCTGGTCGGGACGGTGACGGGCAGGTGCGGGCGTACGAGATCGCGCAGCCGCAGCTCGCGGCGCTGACGCACGGCTGCTTCGCGGTCGGGCGCCAGGCGCAGCACATGGCGGCTGCCGACCCACCAGGTGTGATGCCCGGCTCCCTCCGCGACCGGGCGCACGTCGGGGCCCGCGGTGCCGTCCGCGCCGTCCTTGAGGAGCGTACGGACCAATCGGCGGACGATGTCCGCGGTGGGAGTCGGTGCCTGGGTCATGGGTCGCGCCGTAACCGTTCGGAAGTGCGTCGAGGTGGTGTCTCCTGGGGGCCGGGTCAGTCGACTATGACCATCTCGCGGGTCGTGTTGTTGAGGCGCCGGCCGCCGTCCTCGGTCACCGTCACGATGTCCTCGATGCGCACCCCGAAGCGGCCGGGCAGATAGATGCCGGGCTCCACGGAGAAGCACATGCCCGGCACGAGGGGCTGCTCCTCGCCCTCGATCATGTACGGCGGCTCGTGCGTGGTGACGCCGATGCCGTGGCCGGTGCGGTGGATGAAGTACTCGCCGTACCCGGCGTCGTCGATCACGGCGCGGGCGGCGCGGTCGACGTCCTGGCAGGCGGCACCGGGCCGTACCGCCCGGAAACCTGCCTCCTGGGCGGCACGCACGATGTCGTGGACCGCGCGTTCCTCCTCGCTCGGCGCACCGACGTGCACGGTGCGGGTGGTGTCGGAGCCGTAGCCGTCCTTGAGGCCGCCGAAGTCGAGGACGACCATGTCGCCGTCCTGGATGACACGGTCGCCGACCTCGTGGTGCGGGTTGGCGCCGTTGGGTCCCGAGCCGACGATGGTGAAGTCGACCTGGGAGTGTCCGAACCGGCGCAGCAGGTCGGCGAGGTCGTGGCCGACGTCGGACTCGCGCCGGCCGGAGAAGGGGACCTTCCGGATCTCCTCGAACGCGGCGTCTGCCGCCGCGCCCGCGGCCGCGAGGAGTTCGAGTTCCGCCACGTCCTTCACCGCGCGCAGCATCGGCATGGCGTCGGTGAGCGCGGCGTAGGAGGTGCCGGGCAGGGTCTTCTGCAGGCCGAGCAGGTGCAGGGCCCAGGTGTTGTCGCTGATGCCGAAGCGTCCGTCGGGGGCGAGGAGCGCGCCGGTGAGGGCGTAGGGGTCCTTGCCGTCGGTCCAGCAGCGCAGGGTCAGGCCGGGCGCGCCGGGCGCCTTCTCCGCGTCCGGGGCCTCCAGCGCGGGGACGACGAGCACCGGGTCCTGTCCGGCGGCGAGGACGAGTACGGTGAGCCGTTCGGTGACCGCGGTGGGCGTGTAGCCGGTGAGCCACACCAGGTCGGGTCCCGGGGCGACGAGCAGTCCCGCGAGGCCGGCGTCGGCGGCGGCGTGCGCGGCGCGCACCATCCGGGCCCGGTAGTCGTCGGCGGTGAAGGGCGCGGGCGTACTGCCGGTCATCCGGTTCTCCCAGGTCGTGTGCGGCGGCGGGGCAAAGGACCACGGGCAGCATCCTGCCCGGACACGGAGGGCGGCGCGAGCCGGTTACGGCGGTCCCGCAGCCCGTGTCACGGCGATCCATCGACCTGCTAACGCATCATCCTTGATCAACCATTAATTCTAATGCTTGGATGCCTTTCGCACGTTAGAAGGCCTCCGGGGAAGGCGGACAACAATGCTCGTACTCGCACACATCAGCGATCTCCATCTGGACGGAAGCGTACGGGCCACCGAGCGGGCCCTGCGGGTGCGTGACCGGCTGTGGGAGCTGCCGGAACAGGTGGACGCGCTGCTGGTGACCGGGGACATCGCGGACCACGGCGCGGAGGCGGAGTACGAGGAGGCCGCCCGCATCCTCGGGCTGCGCGACGGCGACGCCCCGTTCCCGGTGCTCACCTGCCCGGGCAACCACGACAGCCGCGCCCCGTACCGCAAGGCGCTGCTGGGACACCCGGCCGACGAAGGACCGGTCAACAGCGTGCGGCTCCTCGACGGCGGCGCGGTGCTGATGTGCGACTCCAGCATCCCGGGCGAGGACGACGGGGCGCTCGACGAGGAGACGTACGGCTGGATCGAGGCGACCCTGGACGAACTCGACCCTGACATGCCCGCGTTGCTCGCGCTCCACCACCCGCCGGTCGCGCTGCACCACCCGCTGCCAGACTCCTACCGACTGGCCGAACCGGATCGGCTGGCCCGGCTGCTGGCGCGCCGGCCCGCGATCGCGGGGCTGATCACCGGGCACGCGCACACGCCCGCCGCCACCGTCTTCGCCGGACGCCCGCTCGTGGTCGGTCCGGGGGTGACCTGGACGCTTCGGCTGCCGTGGGAGGGCGAGGGGGTCGCGGACCGGGACGCGCCGGCCGGGTTCGCCTTCCATGTGCTGGACGACGGAGGGCGGTTGACGAGCCACTTCCGTGTGGTCACGTGACGATGCCGGGGACGGCCGTCAACTTCTGGAAATTGCCGTTCTCATGACGTACCGTCAGGGCCACCTCGGTCCCGGGGGTGGCGTGGGCGACGGCGCGTGCGAGGTCGGCCGCGGAATCGATGCGCGCCGATCCGAACTGCAGGAGTACGTCGCCGCGCACCAGGCCCGCCGTGTAGCCGGGGCCGGGAAGATGAACGCCGACGACCAGCGCGCCGACTCCCCGGGCGTCCACGGCCTCCACACCGAGGGTCGCGCGGGTGGTCTGGGTCTGCGTGGGGCTCGGGGCCGCGGTGGACGGTCGGACGGGAGCGGACGGGTGCGGCGGCGGTGCCTGGCGCTGCAGTTCGGCGAGTCTGCTCATGCCGATCACCGTGGCGCTGACCGTGCCGATGCCGACGCCCGACAGGACGAGGACCGTACCGGCGAAGACCCCGAGCAACGCGGCCCTCAGCCGCCGTCCGCGCCGTCGCGCGGCGTGCGGCCGCCGGACGGGACCGGCCGTGCCGCCCTCCCGTCGCCCCTGACCCGGCATCGGTTTGGGACGCAACACTGTCTGTTCCATGGTTCGCCTCCGGTGGTGAACTACCCGGCGCACGCGGGCGCGACGAGCCACGAACGAGTGAGACTGACCTGGGGGAAGCGGGGAAATCCTCCAGCTCGGCCGACGGAAAGCGCGGGTGGCCGGTCCGGGAGGAAACCGTGGGCGCGGCGGGCGAGGTAGGAGGCCTTGTAGCGGTCCACGCTCCGGTGCCAGTTCAGGATTCCGGCCAGCCAGTTGCGCAGGTCGGCCACGTACGCCTCCAGCGCCGCGCGCCCCTCGGACGTCAGCTCGAAGTCCTCGTTCACGACAGGGAGTTCATGCGCCACGACATGCTCGAACTGCTGCAGGCGCTGCGTCATCAGGTCGTGCACGACACGGAGTGCGGTCGGATGGTCCGCGCCGAAGAAGTTCTGCACGACGAGGACGGCGTTGTGCATCTCGCCGTCGTACTCGATCTCCTTCTGGTAGGAGAAGACGTCGTTGAGCAGGCAGGCGTAGTCGACGGCGGCGTTCTCCAGCGAGCGCACGGGTCCACTGCGGTACACCTCGGGCGGGATCGAGGGGCCGTGGCCCATGCGGCACAGGCTCAGGGTGAGGTCGGAGCCGAAGGTGGCGCGGCGCATCTCGAGATAGTCGACCGGGTCGGGAACGCGGTTCTGCAACTGGTTGGACAGCTCCCACAGCCAGCTCGCCGTCATCGTGTCCACCGCCCGCTTCACGGCGCCCCGTTGGCCGTCGGTCATCTCCGCCGTCGTCCGGGACCACAGGTCGAGGAGCGCGCGCTCCATGCCGTTGGCCGGGACGGGCAACGGCTCGCCGGCGGGCGGCATGCAGGCCGACAGCCGGGCGGTGGCCGCCTTCGCTCCGGCCAGGTCACGGCGGTGCCCGAACACCAGCGGGTAGTAGTCGTCGGCGTACGTTCCCCAGGTGAGCCACTGTGAACTGAGGTCGAGGGCGTCGGCGGTGGCGTCCGGGTCCAGGCCGGCGGCGCACAACGGGAGGTCGCCGGCCGCGAGTTTGTCCTCGTCCCAGACGCCCTCCTCGAGGAGGCCCATGCGGTGCGCCCAGCCGGGCAGACGCTCCCGGGCTCCGTCCAGGTGCGGGGACAGCTCCAGCGCGAAGGGCATGGCGAAGTCCGGCAGCACGGACGGGCCGACCTTCTGGAACGGCACGTGCGCGTACGCCCGCAGATGCTCTGCGGCGGCCGAGGCGAGCAGTGCGCCCACATCCGCCGCGGAGACGCCGGCCCCGGTCGGCCCGTGCCACGGCGAGGCGGATGCGGCGCCCTCGTTCATGTACCGGCTGGAACGCAGGTGCCATTCGTGGCCGCCCGACTGCCAGTCCTGCAGTCCCTTCGTGTAGGCGGCGACGGCGACGACCTGGTCCGGGGCGAGGCCCTTCTCCAGTGCCAGCGCCGGGACTTCGGTGAGCGCGGTGTGCTCGAACTGGTGGAGGCGTGAGGTGAGGATGTCGTTGACGGCGTCGGCGGCCTCCTGCGTGGTGCAGCCGAAGAAGGTCTCCAGGACGAGCACGCCGTTGCTGTTCTCGCCCTCGTCCTCCACCTCCCGCTGGTAGGAGAAGAGGTCGTTGCGCAGGTGCACGGCGTCGGAGAAGGTCTCCATCAGCACCCGCAGGGGCCTCGACTCCGCGACGGAGGCGGGCACTTCGGCGGTCACGTACTCGACGAGCCCCGCCGACCAGGGGGCACCGCCCACCTTGCGGCGCATCTCGATGTACTCGACGGGGTTGGCGATCCGCCCCTCGTTGATGTTGGACAGCTCCCACAAGGACTCGTTGAGCAGGTGCTCGGTGGCGACGGCGAAGCGCCGGCGCCAGCCGGCGGACATCGATGGAACGGTGCGCGCCCACAGGTCGGCGAGGCCCGCCTCGACCGGGTTCTCCGGCTCCGGTACGGGAGTCGACAGGTCGAGCGGCATGAACGACGGAAGCCGGTCGAGGTGGGCCTTGCCCGCGGCCCGGTCCTGGGTGCGCTTGTACATCTCCAGGAAGTGGTCGTCGAAGAAGAACACCCACACGTACCAGTCGGTGATCAGGGAGAGGGCCGTGCCGTCGCAGTCGGGGTGGGTGTACGCGCACAGCAGTCCGTAGTCGTGCGCCTCGAGGTCGGCCTGGTCCCAGATTCCCGAGCCCTCCAGCATGCCCATCTCGCGTGCCCACACGGTCGAGTGGGCACGCGCCTCGTCGACCTGCGGGTTCAGCCGCGCGGGGTACGGCATGTAGAAGTGCGGGAGTTCGAACGGCTGCGTCATGGCCGGGTCCTGCCCGTGGCCCTGCGCCGCCATCCGTGCGGCGGCACGTGATCACACCTTCGCGTGACATCGGCCGCGAAGGCCTGCGGACGCCCGTGACGGCAGGTCGTGCCGTGTGGCCGGCGCTCTTGCCCGACGCCGGTCCGCGGGCCACGGTGGTCGGCATGACCTCCCTGCCGCCCCTCGAGGTGATTCCCGACGTCTTCGATCCGCGCCGGTACGCCACCGGTGTGCCGTACGCCGACTATCGCGTCCTGCGCGATCACCACCCGGTGGCCTGGCAGGACGAGCACGAGGTGCTGGGCTGGCCCGCCGGACCCGGGTTCTGGGCGGTGACCCGGCACGCGGACGTGGTACGGGTGCTGAAGGACTCGGGGACGTACTCCTCGTACGTCGGCGCGACCCAGATCCGCGATCCGGACCCGGCGGACCTGCCGTTCATCCGGCGCATGATGCTCAATCAGGACCCCCCGGGGCACGGCAGGCTGCGGCGGCTGGTGAGCCGCGCCTTCACGCCGGGGCGCGTGGACCGGTTCGCGGCGGTGGCGCGGGAGCGGGCCCGCACGCTGTTCGCGGACGCCCTGGAGGCGGCCCGTGACAGTGCCGGTACGGTCGACGTGGTCACCGCCGTCACCGACGAGTACGCGCTGCTCAACCTGGCCGACCTGCTGGGCGTCCCGGAGAGCGACCGCCGGCTCCTGCTGCGCTGGACGCAGCGGGTCATCGGCTACCAGGACCCGGACGAGGCCGCTCCCCCGGTCCTGGACGCGGCGGGCAAGCCGATCGACCCGCGCTCGCCCGCCATGCTGACGGACATGTTCGCGTACGCCCGGCAACTGGCGGCGTACAAGCGCCGCTTCCCGGCCGACGACGTGCTGACCACGCTGGCGCACGACGCCGAACTCACCGGTCCCGAAATGGAGATGTTCTTCTTCCTGCTCACGGTCGCGGGCAACGACACGGTGCGCAGCGCGGCCCCGGGCGGTCTGCTGGCACTGGCCGAGCACCCGGAGGCGTGCGACCTGTTGCGCGAGGGAAAGGTCCGACTCCAGGCGGCGATCGAGGAGTTGCTGCGCTGGCATCCGCCGGTGCTGACGTTCCGCCGCACCGCCGCCCGGGACACCGAGCTGGCGGGACAGCGCATCCGTACCGGTGACAAAGTGGTCGTCTTCCACGCCTCGGCCAACCGCGACGAGCGCGCCTTCGCCGATCCGGAGCGGCTCGACCTGGCGCGTACGCCCAATCCGCACGTGTCCTTCGGGGACGGCCCGCACGTTTGCCTGGGCGCCCACTTCGCCCGGCTCCAGCTGCGGCTGTTCTACGAGGAGGCGCTGCGGGCGCTGCCCGCGCCGAGAGTCGCCGGGCCGCACGAGCGGCTCGTGTCGAACTTCATCAACGGGCTCAAGTCGCTTCCGCTACAGGTGAGGTGACGTCCGACACCTGGATGAGCGCGTGCGTGCCGCTGATGCGCCACGCCGCCCCCTCGGCGGCGTCCAGTGCCGCCTCGGTGGCCGCGTCCAGGCCGGTGATCACGTCGGACTTCAGGGTGCGCAGGGTGGCGACCGGACCCGGGAAGCAGGCGGTGACGTCCCGGAAGGGCGTGGTCGGCGGCCACAGCCGGTCGCCCACCAGGCGGCGGTAGTTGAGGTCGCCCTTGAAGACGGTCAGCGATGCCCGGGCGAAGTCGGCGCGCAGGTCGCCGGGCATGTCCGCGTACGGCAGCGGCGCCGCGGCGAAGGGGTGTGCGCGCACCGCGAGACGGCCGTCGGCCATCGCCGCCCACAGGCCCCGCCCGTACTCCCCCGCCGCGCCCGGCGCCGAGGTGAGCCGGCGCACGGCGTCGACCACATCGGCGGTCGTCGCGTCGGAGACGTAGTACGGGTACGGCTTGACGTGCAACACCGCCCGCCCGACGCGTCCCTCGGCCAGGAGGTGGGCGATCAGCAGCAGGTCTGGGACGAGTTCGCGCCCGGCGTTGTCCGCGACCACGCACAGGGTGCCGGTGCCGGACGGCTGGAGCAGGGACCACAGGGCCTCGCTGTCGTCGGCGACCAGACCGGGGACCGCTTCCTGTGCCTCGGCGCCCGCAGCCGACAGGCGGAAGCCCAGGTCCGCGCGGTTGCCCCAGAGCGAGCCGTGCAGCAGGGCCCGCGCCCGCTCGTGAGCCGGGCGGCCCTCCAGGGCGTCGAGGGCGGCGAGTTCCTCGTCCGTCTCCTTGGCGTCGAGTTCGGCGAGCTTGAACGGGCGGAAGGGGTCGATGCCCTGCCAGGCGCCGGGGCCGAACCAGCCGACGGCGTCCAGGAGCCGGCGGTAGAAGTAGCTCTCGGACCACAGCCAGGGCGCCTCGAACCAGGAGCGGCCGGCATGGGCGTCCACGCCCCAGACCCGCCACCGCTCCCGGTCGGGCGCGTTCGCCGGGAGAGGTTCGATCACGCCGTGCAGACAGCTCTCGAGGAGCGCGTCGAGCGCGCGGTGCTGCTCGGGTCCGTACGGGAAGGCATCCCGCACCTGCCCGATGATCGCCGGATGCCGTTCGGCCAGCACGCCGTGGGGGAACGAGCCGGGTTCGTCGCCGAGGATCACGGGCGCGGTGGAGAGGTCGGACATGTGCGTCACCGTACCGCGCGGGTCAGACGGTTCTGATCTCCCGCTCCAGCTGCGTGGCGAGCGTCAGATAGCGGGCCCGACGCGGTACCGGGACCAGAGCGCGGATCATCAGGTGCCACATCTCGGTGATCCTGCGGGGCAGCCGGGTGACGGGTTCGAGGGAGCGGCCCGTGACCCGCGTGCCGACGAAGAAACAGACCAGGGAGTGGGCCACGGCCTCCACGTCGATGTCCGCGTGGACGTCGGACTCCCTGACGGCGCCGAGGAGTTTGCGGGTCGTGATCTCCAGCCATTCGGTGAAGGGGTGCTTGAGCGGCGGCCGGACGGCCAGGTCGGCCGTGGCCAGACGGAGTCCGGCCCGCGGGATCGGACCCTCCACGGCGAGCCGAGCGATGCCGAACATGGTGCGCATCAGGGCCTCGAGGGAGGAGCAGCCGCGGCTGTCCACCTCCTTCACCACCTGGCGCGCGGCCCGGGACTGCAGCTCCATGATGGCGTGCGCCAGGTCCTCCTTGGCCGCGAAGTGGAAGTACAGGGCGCCCTTGGTGACCTGGGCGTGCTCGACGATGTCGCTCAGGCTGGTGGATTCGTAGCCACGGCGGTCGAACAGGTCGGCGGCGGCTGTGATGATCGTTGCTCGGGTCTGCTCGGCCCGTAACTGCCTCGCCATCGACTGAACACTCCTTGCGGACGGAAACGAACGGGACGTGCCGTTTGTTTATTACCCCTCGCACACGATAGCTCACCGTGTGACAGCAGGATCCAGGTGTGCGGACCTGGTGACCGGCACGTGTGACTCGTGAACGAACGGCCGTGACTGTGTTCGGAGTTCGAAAAGCGGACGATGTCAAACCACGGCCCTCCCTCGGCTCTCTCCCGCATCCGGAGGCATTGGCGGGTGGCGGACCGCCGCACCGGTGATCGCCACGATACGAGGCAGCTGGTCGGTTCTCAATGCCACCTCGTCAGGTCCGTAAAACGGACGGCCCGGTCGGTGTGGCGCATCCAGGGCCTGAACGGGGCGGGGCCGTTTCCCGTACTGCACGGAGCAGCCCGTTCCCGCGCCGGCCGAGGAGACGTCCCGGATGACTCGGATCACCGCACCCCTCAGGGTCACGGGGGCCGCCGTCGCGGCCCCGGCCCTGCTGTCCCTCTGGGCGGCCGGACCCGCCCTGCATGGCGCGCCGACGGCTCCGGTCAGCCGGGTGTACGCCTGCTCGCCCGGCGGCGGCAGCGCGGCAACGGCCGCCTGCCGGGCGGCGATCGCGGCGAACGGAGGGTCCTTCACGGCGTGGGACAACCTGCGGGTGGCCGGCGTCGGCGGGCGGGACCGGGAGGTGATCCCGGACGGCCGGCTGTGCAGCGGGGGCCTGCCCGCCTACAAGGGGCTCGATCTCGCCCGTACGGACTGGCCGTCGACGCGGCTGACCCCGGGCGGGCGGCTGACGATGACGTACGCCTCGACGATCGCGCACGAGGGCACGTTCAAGCTGTATCTGACGAAGCCGGGTTACGACCCCGCGAAGCCGCTGAAGTGGTCGGACCTGCCTGAGCGGCCGTTCGCGGCGGCCGAGAACCCGGCGCTCACCACCGGGGCGTACCACATCACCGCGACCCTGCCGGCGGACCGGACGGGGCACCACGTGCTTTACACGATCTGGCAGAACAGCAGCACGCCGGACACCTATTACTCGTGCTCGGACGTCGTGTTCCCGGCGGCGCAGGCGCAGGCGCCGACGGCCGGGAAGAGTGCGGCGCGGCAGGCTGCCACGCCCGCGCCGGTGCGGACCACTACTGCCCCCACCCCGTCGCGGAGCGCGCTCACGGCCGAGCCGTCGCCGGCCTCTTCCCGCGCCGCGGCCGGCGGCGCAGACAGCACGCCGCTGGCCTCCGGCACGGACGCCGGGTCGGGGCCGTCCGCGCCGTTGCTGGCGGGCGGCGCCGCCGCGGTGCTCGTGCTCACCGGCGGCGCCGCCCTCGCCCTGCGTCTGCGTCTGCGTCTGCGTCTGCGTCAACGGTGAACGCGGAGCGTTCAGTGGTCAGTTGACATCGACGGGCACCCCGCCCTGGGTGGCGTCGACGACGGGCGCATATGTCGCGGTGAAGTAGGCGGTGGAGAAGCAGAGCGAGGAGCCCGAGGACTTGGTGAGCGGCTGGTTGGTGAAGGTGATGCTGTGGTCTGCGTTGTCAGCCGTACCGGTCAGGTCGACCGCCTTGTAGACGCAGTTCACGTTGCCCAGCAGAGTGCGCAGGTTGATCGTACTCTGCACGCCGGAGATGGTGACGGTGCCGTCGGAGCCGACGGTGGCGCTGTACGGCAGGTTGTCGACGGTGATGCTGTTGACGCCGCTGACGCCGACGACGTTGCTGGTGCAGCTGCTGAAGTTCAGGCCCGTGAGCGACTCGGTGGCCGTGCCCGGGGCGGCGGGGTTGCCGGTGGCGGTGGCGCTGAAGTCGGAGGCGGCGCACTTCACTCCGCTGGTGCCGGTGGTGCTGGAGTAGAACGTGGCGTTGGTGCCGCTCGCCAGCTGGGAGGTGAGGGTGTCGCCGACCGCGACGGTGTTACCGCCCGCGGTGAGTACCGGGCCGGCGGCGGAGGCGGGCACGGCCACCGCGAGGGTGACGGCGGCGACGGTTCCCGCGAGGGCGAGCATGTTTCGCTTGCGCATGGGAGTGCCTCTCTTCTGGAAGTGGGGGTGCCAGATGACGTGGGGGTGGGTCCGAGGCGCGCGATCTGCCCGGTCCTGCCGACAGGCCGGGCATGGAGCGTGGGTGGTGCGTGAAAGGAGCCGTTCAAGGCCGAAGCCGCGGCTTCTTCATCGGGCTCCTCCTGGGCCTGGCGGGAAGCTGCCTGACCTTCGGCTGGCTACCGGACCAGGAGCCGAGGGCGGGCCGCCGCAGGCGTCGCAAGGAGGCCCGAGCCGCCGGCTAGCTCCTCCGTCCCGGTCAGACCCCGGGCAGCCTGCGCGGTTCGATGCGCTCCTCGCTCACGCCGTCCCCGTCCCGGGTCACGGCGTACGCGCCCTTGCCCGGTACCTCCGCGACCGCTTCGACGAGCCGCGTACCCCGGTAGACCAGGCCGACCCCGTCGTCCGTGCAGTGCGTGGTGGGCAGGGTGCCCTCGGCGACCAGACGGTGGACCAGGGGGCGGCGGCCCGGGTCGGTGTCGTAGTGGACACCGTTGCCGTACGGCAGAAAGCCGAGCGCGTCCGTGAGGGGGCGGAGTTCCGGTCCGAAGGAGTCCGTCGTGCCGCCCCGGAACCAGCAGATGGATCCGGCGCTGACCCCGCTCAGGACGACTCCGGCCGCCCAGGCGCGTCGCATGATCCGGTCCAGGCCGTGCACCCGCCACACGGCGAGCAGGTTGGCCACCGAGCCGCCCATGACCCAGACGACGTCCTGTGCGAGGACCGAAGCTTCCACGTCCTCGAGGTTGGGCCTGGGGAAGAGGTGGAGCGGCGTGAGATCGAACCCGGCCACCCGCGCCGCCTCGGTCATCCGTGCCGTGAAGTGCTCGGCGTCCCCTATGGCCGTGCCGACGTACATCACACGCGGCCGGCGCCCGTGCGCACCCGACAGGTCCACGGCGTGATGGACCAGCGCGTCGAACTCGACCATGGTCCGCCCGCCCGTGCGGTGTCCGCCGGACGTCGCGACGATGGTGGGTTCGATGGCGGCCATGATCGCGATGCTAGCCCCAAGGGGCCGGATCCGTGCCGCGAGTTGTCGTGATCCCCGGAACTTCTCGGCCCCGCCGGGAGTTTCTACCTTGTTGTAGAAGCAATCGTCTGTGCATACGAGGAGTTCGCATGGCCCTGTGGGACCGCATCAAGGAGTCGGCATCGACGATGCAGACCCAGCTCGTGGCGAAGAAGAACGATCTGAAGAGCGGTGCCTTTCGTGACGCGAGCATGGCGATGTGCGCCCTTGTCGCCGCTGCCGACGGGACCATCGACCCCGCCGAGCGTCAGCGCGTGGCACAGCTCATCGCCACCAACGAGGTGCTGCAGAACTTCCCGGCGGACGACCTGCGGCGCCGTTTCGAGGAGAACCTGAACAAGCTCACCGCCGACTTCGCCTTCGGCAAGGTGAGCGTGCTCCAGGAGATCGCCAAGGCGAAGAAGAAGCCCGCCGAGGCCCGTGCCGTGATTCAGATCGGCATCGTCATCGGCGGCGCGGACGGTGACTTCGACAAGACCGAGCAGGCCGTGGTGCGGGAAGCGTGCTTCACGCTGGACCTCCCGCCGCACGAGTTCGACCTCTGACCGGCGGTTTCTTCCGGTCTTTCGGCGCGGGTGCCCCCACATCCGGAGGCACCCGCGTCTTCCGGTCCGGGTCAGTCCAGGCCCGCCGACTTCAGCCAGGCCTTGGCCACGTCCAGCGGGTCCTTGTTCTCGGACTGCACCTGGGTGTCCAGGTCCAGCAGCGTCGCCGTGTCCAGCTTGGCCGAGACCGCGTTCAGCGCGTCGACGCCGTCCTGGGAGAGCCCGCTCTTGTAGACGAGCGGCTGGACGTTCTCGAAGCCGAAGAGGTTCTCCGGGTCCTGCAGGACGACGAACTTCTCCTTGGAGATGGCCGGGTCCGTGGTGAAGATGTCCGCGGCCTGCACGGTGTTCTTCTTCAGCGCCGCCTGCGTCAGCGGACCGCCCGCGTCGAGCGCCTTGAAGGACTTGAACTCCAGGCCGTATACGTCCTTGAGGCCGACCAGGCCCTGCTGCCGCGTCTGGAACTCCGGCGAGGCCCCGATGACCAGGTCCTTCGCGACCGGCTTGAGGTCGGCGATGGAGGACTTGTCGGTCAGGTTGTACTTCTGCGCGGTGGCCGCGTTCAGCGTGACCGAGTCCTTGTCCTGCGCCGGCGCCGGCTTCAGCAGCGTCAGCTTGGAGTCGAGCTTGGCGTCGATGGCCGCCGTGGTCGCCTCGACCGTCTTCGGAGTGGCCTTCGGGTCGAGGTAGGCCAGCAGCGCGCCGTTGTATTCGGGCAGGACCGAGATGGTGCCGTTCTTGAGCAGGCCGTACGTCGTCTCACGGCTGCCGATGTTCAGCTTGTAGGAGACCTTGATCCCCTTGGCCTTGAGGGCCTCGCCGTAGATGTCGGCGACGAGGATGCTCTCGGCGAAGTTGTTCGAGCCGACGACGACCGTGTCACTGCCGGCCTTGTCGCCGGAGAGCGGGTCGGACTTGTCGTCGGAGGAGGAACAGCCCGCCAGCAGGGCCGTTGCCGCGGCGAGCGCGACGGCCGCCGCGCCTCGGTTTCTCCGGATTGACCTGCTGGTGTGGGTGTTGGAAGTCACGGTTCCCGTTCCGGGCTCTGGAGTTGGCTGGGGGTCTGTGTACAGGACTGCAACGGACTGCGAACAGTTCTTCACTGATCCAATCCAGCCCGTTCTCACCCAGTCAAGCGCCACCGGGTCACCGATTGGCTTCGATCCCTGCTCTCTTGTGATGGATTCTTGATGAAGTGCGGCCCGATCGTGGGTTCGAAGAGGCTGTAGTCTCGCCGCAGTTGATTTCCGTCACTGCGGTGCACGGGGCCCGCACGAGTGTCGTCACGTATCAGCTTTCGGGTGGAGGCACCCGCACGAAGGAGGCCCGGTGTCCACGAACCAAGTGGACGCGCCCGCCCGGCCCGCCCCTCCGACCAGGGGTGGCATACGGGGCTTCGCCGACCGCTGGCCCTTCCGGCGCAAACTCAACCTGCTCGTCGGCATTCCGCTCGCAGTGGTCGCCGTCCTGCTGACCTACCTCATCACCGACCTGCTCGGACAGGCGAACAGTGCGCGGTCGGCGGCCCAACTGGTGCGTGACAGCGCCCAGGTCGCCCGGCTCGTGGACCGGGTGGAGGCGGAGCACCAGCAGGCCATCCTGCTCTCGGCGCGCTACGAGGCCGGTGCCGAGATGCCCTCGGCCGATGCCTACCGCAAGGCCCAGGAGGAGGTGAACTCCCAGGTGCGGAAGGTGCGCGGCACCTTCGGCGACCGCCTCCCGGACACCGCCGCGCGGGCGCTGCGCGAGGTCGAGGGCCTGTCCAGCCTGCGTGACTCGGTCGAGCAGGCCTACCTCCCGGCCGACAACATCGACCCGGCCTACGCCAACACCGCCAACGAGCTGATCGACAGCCTCGGTCTCGACCGCAACGCGGCCCTCGCGTCCACCTTCACCGGCAACCTGCTGGACTCCCTGCTGCGCGCGGATGCCGCCCACGCTGCCTTCGAGACCAGCGTGTTCTCGGCGACGACCGGGGACACCAACGCGCTGATCGAGTTCACCAACGCGGTCGGCGCCTACGACCTCTACAACCACCAGGCCGACCGCTTCGGCCGGTTCGCCACCGATGCGCAGGCCGAGGAGCTGGCCGGCGTCGAGCACACGCCCGCGCAGCGCGCCATCGCCGAGTCGTACGCCGAGATGCAGATCGACACCGGCAGGCTGGAGGCGGGCAGCCAGGCGGAGATCCGGCTCGCGGTCAAGCAGGCCCTTGCCTCCTACCCGTACTACCCCGAACAGGCCGCGGCCCGGCTGAAGATCACCACCTCGCTGATCGGCCAGATCGCCGACCGCGCCGACAACACCTCCGAGTCCGCCACCTGGCGGGCCTCCCTGCTGCTGAGCGGCACGCTGCTCGGCTTCGCCCTCTGGATCGCCTTCGCGGTGCTCGTCCGCCGCTCGGTGATCCGTCCGGTGCAGGCCCTCACCGGTGTCGCGCACGAGGTCGCCGACGTAGCGGGCCGGGAACTGGCCCGGGTGGCCGACGACGACGCCGAGGACGACGGCCCGCCCCGGCTGCGGGACATGCCCGTCACCGCGCGCGACGAGATCGGCGACCTGGCCGAGGCCTTCAACCAGGTGCAGACGACCGCCGCGGCGCTCCTCGAACGGCAGGTGCTCAGCCGCCGCAACACCGCCGAGATGTTCGGCAACGTCGGGCGCCGTGTCAGCAACCTGACAACTCGTCAGCTCGCGCTGATCGATGCCGTGGAGCGCGGCGAGACCGACCCGGCGCTGCTCGAACGCCTCTACTCCATCGACCACATCGCCGTACGTCTGCGCCGCAACGCCGACAGCCTGATGCTGCTGGCCGGCATCCGGGAGACGGTGCTCGAGGCGGGGCCGACCGAGCTGACCAACGTCGTACGGGCCGCCCTCGGGCAGATCGAGGGCTATCAGCGGGTACGGCTGTACGCCGCGACCGAGACCATGGTGGCGCCCGACATCATCGGCGACCTGACCCTGATGGTGGCCGAACTCGTCGAGAACGCGGTGTCGTTCTCGCCGGAGGGCAGCCCCGTCGAGGTGACGGTCCGGGCCGGTGCCGAGGGCGCGCACGTCGTCGTCACCGATCACGGACTCGGGATGAGCGCGGAGCGGCTCGCCGAGGAGAACGCGCGGCTGATCCGCCGTGAGCGCCTCGACCTGATGCCGACCAAGGTGCTGGGCCTGTTCGTGGTGGGCACCCTGGCCCGCCGCTGGGAGATCGGGGTCGAGCTGACCCGTACGCCGGGCGGCGGCGTGACGGCGGAGGTCTCGCTGCCGGCCTCGCTGCTGCTGACGATGAGCCCGGTGAACGCGGCCGCACCGACGGCGGCGGCCATCGAGCCGGCGTCCACCACAACCGGCGGACCGAAGCCGTCTCTCACTGCTTCGGCCGACGAGGCCACTGCCGGCGAACCCGGCCCGCTCCCACGCAGAACCACCCGCCGAGACCGGGCGGAGGCCGGCACGCGGACGACGGCGCCCGTGGGAGAATCGACAGCGACGGCGCACGGCACGAGCCCGGCAGCGCCCGCCGGGAAGCCGACGGAACCCGACGGCACGAATCCGCCGGCGTCCGACGCCACGTCAACGCCCGCCACCGGAACGCCCGCCCCCGCACCCGGCCCGGTCTCAGCCGCCCCCGGCGATGCGCCTACCATGGGCGGCAACGCGTCCGCGACGAGCAGTGGCAGGCCACCGAAGGCCCCGCTCATTCCCCGCGCCCGCACCGAGTCACCCCTCCCGGCCGTCGCCAGTGACGCCGACGGCACCTCCCGCCCGCTGCGTCGCCGGGTCCGCGGAGCCACGCTCCGTACGACCGCCGGCACGCAGCAGGTGGTACCCCAGACCGTGCGTCCGACCGATGCCGACGCCGTACGCGACGCCCTCGACGAGTTCGAGGCCGCCGTGGAGCGCGCGCGGCGCGACAGCGACACCGGCAGCTTCGCGCGCCCCGGCGACGGCACCCGGCCGACGCACCGACCGCACGACCAGAACCACCACCCGGAAGGAGCCGAGCAGTGAGCACGTCGACAGGTGACACCCCGACGGGCGGTACCACGCCGACCGACCTGCGGGCCGCCGCGGCCGACTTCACCTGGCTGCTGAACCGCTTCGCGACAGAGACAGCCGGCGTGGTCGACGCGATCGCCGTGTCGTCGGACGGACTGCTCATCGCCGTCTCGGAGTTGCGCGAGCGCGCCCACTCCGAGCGGCTCGCCGCGATCGTCTCCGGCATCACCAGCCTGGCCGCCGGAGCGTCCGGCAACTACGGCCTGGGCGGTCTCAACAAGGTCATCATCGACCTGGAGGGCGGCCATGTCATCGTCTCCGCGATCGGCAGCGGCGCCGTACTCGGCGTGGTCGCCGACAAGGAGGCCAAGCTGGGCAACATCGCCTACGAGATGACGCTGTTCGCCAACCGGGCCGGCACCGCCCTCAGCCCGCAGCTCGTCCTGGAACTGAAGAACACCGTCGGCGTGCCGTCGTCGCGCTGACCGGCGCCGCCCGGCCGAGAGAGGAAGCGAAGGATCCCATGGCGGACGGCTCCCCGCCCCCGGGCGCCGACCCGGTCGGTCCCGCCCCCGCCGTGAGGCCTTTCCTGGTCACCGCCGGCCGGGTGGCGGACACCGCCTCCGGCCGGACGATGCCCGTCGAGACCCAGGTGGTGGCCACCGCCGCCGGACTCGGCGCGCTCGCCGGGCTCTCCTTCGAGCAGCACGACATCGTCGCCGCCTGCCGCCGCCCGCAGTCCCTGGCGGAGTTGGCGGCCCGGCTGCGGCTGCATCTCAACGTGGTCCGTGTGCTGGCCGAGGACCTGCGCGCCGCCGGGCAGTTGACGGTGCACGTGCCCGACGTCGCGGCCACGCACGACGCGTCCGTCCTGCGCAGGGTTATCGATGGGCTCAGGTCCATCCCCGACTCCCGAGGGGTACTCCGTGACACCGACTGAACCACTGGTCCACGGCGCCGCCGCCGCGCAGACCGCCGAACGGCCGCCGCTGCCGGTGAAGATGGTCATCGCGGGCGGCTTCGGCGTCGGCAAGACCACATCCGTGGGCTCGATCTCCGAGATCGAGCCGCTCACCACCGAGGCCTCGATCACCGAGGTCGCCGCGGGCGTGGACGACCTCACGCACACGCCGCGCAAGACGACCACCACGGTGGCGATGGACTTCGGGTGCCTCACCATCGACCCGACGCTCAAGCTGTATCTGTTCGGCACGCCGGGCCAGGAGCGGTTCGGGTTCATGTGGGACGACATCGTCGAGGGCGCGGTCGGCGGACTCGTCATCGTCGACACGCGGCGCCTGGACGACTGCTACGCGGCCGTCGACTACTTCGAGCACAAGGGCATCCCGTTCGCGGTGGCGATCAACGCCTTCGACGGGAAGGTGGAGCACACCCTGGACGAGGTCCGCTGGGCGCTGGACGTGAGCGAGGGCGTGCCGCTGGTGGTGTTCGACGCCCGGGAGCGGGGCTCGGTGCGGGACGCGCTGCTCGTCGTACTGGAGCTGGCGCTGGCCCGCACCGAGGGCTGAGCGTCAGGCGCCGCGCCGCACGCCGGGCGACACCGCGAACCGGCCCACCGCCCAGAACACCGCGAGCGTGGCCAGCGCCAGCCCGGCGACCAGGGTGGCGCCGCCGACGACCTTCTCGTAGCTGCGCTGGTAGAGGCCGTCGATGATGTAGCGGCCGAGTCCGCCGAGGCCCACGTACGCGGCGATGGTGGCCGTCGAGACGATCTGGATGGCCGCCGAGCGCAGCCCGCTGAGGATCAGCGGGAGCGCGACCGGGAGTTCCACCTGGAAGAGGATCCGCGACTCGGACATGCCCATGCCGCGGGCGGCGTCCACCGGGGACGGGTCGACGGAGCGCAGGGCCTCGTAGGTGGTGACCAGGATCGGCGGTACGGCGAGGACGACCAGCGGGACCATCACGGGCACCAGGCTGAACCCGAGCAGGATGGTCAGCAGTACCAGCAGACCGAAGGTGGGCAGCGCCCGCCCCGCGGTGGCGATCAGGGCGAGGGCGTTGCCGCCGCGCCCGTAGTGGCCGGTGAGCACGCCGATCGGCAGCCCGATCACGGCCGAGTAGGCGAGGGCCTCCAGGGAGTACCCGATGTGCTCCCAGAAGCGGGTGGGGATGCCGTCGTAGCCGTGCCAGTGGGCGCTGTCGCTGAAGAAGGCGTGGACGAAGTTCAGTATGTTCACCGGGCGGCGCCCTTCCTCGGCATCCACGGGGTCAGGACGCGGCGTACGAGAACCAGTGCCGCGTCGGCGAGGATCGCGAGCGCCGCCATGGTCAGCACGGCGTTCACCGCCAGCTCGGGCCGGTGGTAGATGTTCGCGTCGTTGAGCAGGTTGCCCAGCGCGCCCTGGTTGCCGATCAGCATGCCGATGCTCACCAGGGAGATGCTGGACACGGTGGCGACGCGCAGGCCGGCGATGATCGCGGGTACGGCGATCGGCAACTGCACCTGGAAGTAGCGGCGTACGGCCCCGAGGCCCATGGCGGTGGCGGCGGCGAGGGTCTCCGGCGGCACCGACCGCACGCCGTCCACGATCGCCGGGACGAGCACCACCAGGCTGTACACGGCGAGCGGGATCATCACGGTGGTCTCGCTCTGGCCGGTGTAGTCGATGAGGAAGACGAAGAAGGCCAGCGACGGGACGGCGTACAGCACGGTGGTCACGCCCAGCACCGGCGGGTACAGCCAGCGGAACCGCACGCACAGCTGGGCGATGGGCAGTGAGACGAGCAGACCGACGAGGACCGGGATCAGCGCTTCCCGCAGGTGGAGGCCTATCAGCCCGAGGTAGCTGTGCTGGAGGTCGCTCGGGATGTCGAAGAATCCGCTCACCGCACGGCCTTTGCTTCGTCGTCGGTCCGTCCCTCGGCGTGTGCGTTCCGGATGGCCTCGGCGATGACCGCCTGCGACACGACACCGACGACGCGCCCGGTGCCGTCCACGCCGACGGACCAGCCGGTCGGCGACAGCACCGCACCGTCGAGCGCGGCGCGCAGCGAGTCCTTGCCGTGCACGAACGGCCGTCCGTAGGGGAGCAGTTGACCGACGGCGATCTCCCCCGCGGTGAGGTCCTGCGGTGCGCCCCACCCGAGGGGCTTGCCGTCCAGGTCGGTCACGAGGAGGTAGGGCACGTCGGCGGAGCCGCGCGCGGCGAGCTTCTTCGCGTCCGCGTCGACGGGCACGACGGGGCCGGACTCCAACTTCAGGGCGCCGGACGGGAAGAAGGACAGCCGCCGGATGCCCCGGTCGGTGCCGAGGAAGTCCTCGACGAAGTCGTCCGCGGGCGCGCTCAACAGCTCCGCGGGCGGCGCGAACTGGGCCAGTTTGCCGCCGGTACGCATCACGGCGACCATCGTGCCGAGCTTGATCGCCTCGTCGATGTCATGCGTGACGAAGACGATAGTCTTTCCCAACTCCTCCTGGATACGCAGGAGTTCATCCTGAAGCCCCTTGCGCACCACGGGGTCGACGGCGGAGAACGGCTCGTCCATGAGCAGCACCGGCGGGTCTGCGGCGAGCGCCCGCGCGACACCGACGCGCTGCTGCTGTCCGCCCGACAACTGGTAGGGGTACCGCCTGGCGAGCGAGGAGTCGAGGCCCACCCGCTCCATCAGCTCCGCCGCGCGCGCCCGGGAGCGCTCCTTGCTCCAGCCGAGCAGCCGGGGCACGGTGGCGATGTTGTCGATGATCGTGCGGTGCTGGAAGAGACCGGCGTTCTGGATCACGTACCCCATCGAACGACGCAACGTGTTCACGGGCTGCGCCTGGATGTCCACGCCGTCGAGGAGGATGGACCCCTCGCTCGGCTCGACCATCCGGTTGATCATCCGAAGGGTGGTCGTCTTGCCGCAGCCTGACGGCCCGACAAGAACCGTGATCGAGCGGTCCGGTATCTCCAGCGACAGCCGGTCGACCGCCACCGTGCCGTCGGGATACCGCTTGGTGACTGAATCTATCCGTATCAAAACGCCGAATACCCTTCGGGTTTGGCAGAAACCTGCCCACTTTCGGCCACGGTCGTCGTTGCGCAGGCCATTGCGTGGAGAGTCTAGACCGCGATTGTTGCGGCTTCTTGGCCACGGGTGCAGCAGCATGGCCTGGTGGAGAAAGTACGACTCCTCGTCCTCGACGAGGATCCGCCCATCGCCGACCTGGTCGCGACGGTCGCCCGGTACGAGGGCTGGGATGCGGTCATCGCATACTCCGGCGAGGAAGGGCTGTCCCGGGCCGCCGAGTTCGACCCGGCCTGGACCGCACTCGCCCCTCCTCCCCCCAGCTCCTCGCAGCCGCGGCCCCCAGCCCCGAACCAACCTCCCTGGCACGGTCGATCACGTCGGAGCCGGGCCGCTCCGCCGCCCTCCTGCGGCGCGCTCTTCCACACCTGCCTCAACCTGCACGAACCCGGCCGCCCGGCCATGACCCGCCCGATCCCCGTACCGGAACCGCCCGCCGCGCCTCGCAGGCTCCCGCACGAGCCCGCCCGATTCGGGGGTGGAGGAGGGAGATTTCGAGCCGGCTCGACGGTCGGCCTACGGACAGCCGCCGCGCGTGCCGTCACCCCCCCCCGCCCCCTCCTCCGGCACCGCCGTGCCCTGGCGCAGACGCGGGCGGGCCGCCACCACCGCTACGTCGTCCTCGGCGTGCCGGGCGTCGAAGCGGTTGAGGATCGTCTCGAGGATGTCGTCGACGGGCGCGGCGGTCGCGAAGCCGAGCGTGGCAAGTCGTTCCAGCGAGGCGTCGATGTCCTCACCCCGGTGCTCCACGAGCCCGTCGGTGAACAGCACCAGGGTCTCGTCCCGGTCGATGGTGTGCGTGGTCGACTCATAGCCCCCGAAGCCGGTCCCCAGCGGCGGCCCGACCGGCACGGGGACCACCCGGGTCTCGCCCTCCCGGCTGATCAGCACGGGCGGCAGATGCCCGGCACTGGAGAGCGTGAGCTGGCCGCGGGCCGGGTCGACACGCACGATCAGGCAGGTCGCGGGCCTGCGGTCCTCCTCGCCGGACGCGATGTCGTCCATCTGGCGCAGCACCCGGTGCGGGGGCAGGTCGGCGGAGGCGATGTAGCGCAGGGAGGAGCGGTAGGCGTTCATGTCGACGGCGGCCTCGAGGCCGTGCCCCATGACGTCACCGACGACGAGCAGGGTGCGTCCGAAGTGCAGCCGTACGGTCTCGCACCAGTCGCCGCCGACCAGGGTGCGGCTGCCCGCCGGCAGATAGCGGATGGCGACGTCCAGGTTCGGGTGCGGCCGGCCGGGCTCCGCCAGCAGGGCACGCTGCAGGTCGCCGGCGGTGCGGTTGACGTTGTCGTACTCGCGGGCGTGCCGGATGTGCGAGGCGGCCCGTTCGGCGAGGAGGGTGAGGAGCTCGGCCTCGGGGCCGGTGAACGGTTCGGCCTTCCGGCCGCAGACCAGCACGCCGTAAGAGACCTCGCCGCTGATCAGCGGAACGCAGAGTGCGGGCCGTGCGTCCTCGCCGCCCGGGTGGACCGTCCAGGGCTCCGGTGGGCGGTCGGCCGCGGGTGACGCGTTCCCGCGAGCCACCGCGCCGGCCCAGCGGGCGTCGGGCAGCAGGTCCGGGTCGCCGGTGATCGACTCGTACCCGGTGACCGTCTCGCCGAGGTGGCGCATCACGGCCGCCGCGCCGCCGGCCACCTCCGCGACGGTCCGGACCAGTTCCGTGCACGTCGTGCCCTCGTCGAGGGTCGTGCCGATCCCGGCCATGACCGCGCGCAGGCCCTTCAGCCGCGACGACGCGCCGTCCCCCTCCGTGAGCCCGTTCCCGGGGCCGCGATCGCCGACCGCCGCGGGTCTCCGCAGGGCCTGGATCCAGCGCGCGACACCCGCCACCCTCACAGAATCTCAAACGGGAGCGATCCCAGCACCAGCCACGCACTTCCCTTCGGCAGCACGGACCGGGCCTCTCGATCGACAGGCCGCATGACGGACTACGCCCGGCAAACTCGGGTGCCGCTGCCTGTGGACGTGCGGCACGAGTCCGCGCGCTCACGTGGTCGAGGACTTCGACGAGGGGGTCCTTCGGCCGGGAGGTCACCGGATACGAGGTGAAGGACCTGACGGCGGCCCTGACCGGGCCAGGGCCAGGGCCAGGGCCGCCGGCGTAGCCGCTCGGTGAGCGCCTGGGCGATCAGGCCTTGTCGGCCGTCAGCCGCAGCGAGGTCGAGTTGATGCAGTAGCGCTGGACGGTCGGGGTCGGACAGCCCTTCCCTTCGAACGTGTGTCCGAGATGCGATCCGCACCGGGCACACCGCACCTCGGTCCGCACCATCCCGTGCGAAGTCGCAGAAGGACGGCCAGCCATCACTATTAGTCGAGGGTGACCACGACGACGTCGGGCCCCGAGTTTTCAGGCGGTGAGCGTCGCAGTAGCCGCACTGGACCGGGCCCCTGTGGCGCATCTGGACCGACACGGTCACGCCTCGGTCGAGGCCGGCCAAATGACCGAACATCGTCGCCACTCTGCAGGGCGCCCTCGTTCTAGCCCGTGCACGGCATTCACTTCAGCCCCTGCGCAACGCCAAGAAACTTCCTACCGCCCTGGCCAGTTGATGACCTGTGAGGCTTCGGATGCGGTCCCCCTCTTCCCCGGGGAGTAGTCGTGAAGGAAACGCAAGCGCTTCCAGCAACCCGTTGTGACAGCCGGAATCCGCCGAGTATGCTCTCAAGTTCCTTTCATATTCAGGAAGTTGAATAGTGCCGACCAGCGGGGGACTGCGTGCCGACGACTCGAAGCGGATCCGAGGGTTTCCCCGACGACCGGGCCGTGAACTTCGTCCTCGGGTTCCCGACAGCGGTGGCTCCCGAGTACCGGAACCGGTCGAGCCTGGCGTCCAGCCCGCCGCTGTTCGTCCTGCGGGTGCCTGAGACGGGGTACGCGGCCGGTGTGGACCGTGTTGTCGGAGCGCTGCGCGCCTCGCTCTACGACAACGGCAAACTCGTGCCGTTCGCCCACCTGCCCCCGGAGGATGACTCGGCACTGCTCTCCGAGACCGCCGGAATCCAGCTGTTGTCCGGCGCTCCGGAGTACATGACGCCCGATCGGTTCCCGCACTTCCGCGTCATGCGGGACCTCGTCACGTACATCCGGCGGAATCCGGACGCCTGGAGACAGGGCCCGCAGACGCGGAGCCTGCGCTTGTACGCCAGCGAGCAGCGCGCCCAGCGCGGCGGCCTGTTGGGCTTCACCAGGAGGGAGACGGAGGCGCCGGACCTCGGCCTCGGCGGGCTCCCGGGCTTCCTGGTGAAGGTCAGCTGGCTCTCGTTCGTGCAGCGGATGCCCAAGTGGCTGTGGGCCTGCTGGACGTCCCGCAAGGTGATGCGGGGATGGCTGGGGGCGGAGAAGATCGCCGGAGGCGGCAAGAAGCTCTTCCGGGTGATGGATACCGTGGGCGCCGTGTGGGGCGCGCAGCTGAGCAGGGACCCGAACCACGAGGAAGCGCTCCAGCAGATCGACCGGCTCCTGTTCCGCGCCCTCCTGGAGGACTTGCGCACCCCGGCGATCGGCCGGATCCGGCCCGGCCGACGGCGCAGGACGGGCCGCCCGGTCCTGCTCGTGGAGCTGCCGCCGCCGGGCACACCGGGCGCCCGTGCCGCCGATCGTTTCCTGCGCTCCGTGGATGAGGCGCGCGCCACCGCCGGGCCGCCGGGTCCGCTCGTCGTGGCCGTGGGACAGCCGTCCGAGACCCTGCTGGCGGACCTGGACTGTCGTGACGAGTTCACGTTCGCGCAGGCGAGTCAGCACCTCGGCCAGAGCGACAAGCCCACGGTCCTGGTGACCTTCACCGAGGAGGCCATGGCCGGCCCGGGGCTGGACCTGCGCAAGGTCACTCCGCGCACGTTCAAGTTCAGCCGGACGATCCCCACCGGAATCGTGACCTGCGTGACCGTCGTGGCCCTGATCGCCGCGGGCCTGGTCACACGGAGAGCTCTCACCCCCGACGTGGACCACAGCTGCGTCGGCGGCAGCGAGTCCGTCGCCGAGTCCGCGCGGACCACCCCCGTTCCGGTCGACTCCAAGGGCTGGTACGAGGCTGCCGTACGGGAGATCGACGAGCAGAACAAGCGGGCCGAGCAGGCCGCCGCTCAGGGCAGAACCGTGCGGACCGTCGTGGCATTCGTCTCCAGTGTGCCGACAGACGAGAACGAGACGCGCTTCGACGGCACTATCCCGGAGCTGCGCGGCATCGCGATGTGGCAGAAGAAGGTGCTCGACGACGCGGTGTCCAACGACTCGGCCGTACGCTTGCGGGTCGAAGTCCGGCCCACCGGGCGGGCGTTCGCGAACGCCGTGGCGGAGGCGAAGAGGCTCGTCGCCCGGGTGCGGGACGAGCCCGGTGTCCAGAGCGCCGAGGCTTACGCCAGGGTCGTCGGCGTCCTCGCATACGCGCAGAGCCGGGACGAGACCCGGGACGCGCTCCAGGTGCTCGGCGCCGCAAAGATCCCCACGATCGGCACCACAGCGACCGCCGACGAGATGCTGGGCGGCGACGCCAGCCTCAGCTACTGGCCCTTCACCCCGGCCAACTCCACCGAGGCACGGATCGAGGCGGACTTCGCGAGCGGCCAGAACATCGTGGCCGCCCCCGGCTCCGGCTCCGGCGACAGCTGCTCCCCCGCCCGCCGCGCCCTCGTCATCGAGAGCTCCGCCGACCTCTACAGCCGCAGCCTCGCGGACAAGTTCCGCGCCGGCTTCCCCGGCGCCTCCCAGGTGTTCAACTTCAACCAGGACGGCGACTTCGAGCCCGCGCCGCCGGCCGGCGCGACCAGCGTGTCCAGCGCCGACGAACTGGCACGCCAGCTGTGCAAGGCGCTCAAGGAGCAGCCGGAGTCCGTCGTGTACTGGTCGGCGCGGGCCCGCGACTTCACCGCCTTCATCGACGCCATGGACAACCAGGGCACCTGCATCGGCGACGACATCACCGTCCTCGGCGGCAACGAACTCACCAATGTCGCCCAGACCGGCGCCTTCAACAACAAGAACTGGCTGCGTCTGTACTACTCCGCGCACCGGCAGCCCGCCTCGGACCCGCGCGTCAGCGACAAGACCCGCCAGTTCGTCGACGACTACAACGCGTTTGTGCAGAGCACCACGAAGGGCACCGACCCCTGGGTCCAGGACGGCCATTCCGCCGTCTCCTACGACGCGTTCCACGTCCTGTCCCAGGCGGTCGACCAGGCCCGTCTGCGCGACGAGTCCGTTTCCCGCGAGTCCGTCCTCGTCGCCCTCGGCGCAGGCGTCACCTTCAACGGTGCCACCGGCTACGTCTCCTACGACCAGGGCAACAACGCCCCGCCCGTCGACAAGACCCTCGTCCTGCTCCGCCAGCTCGCGGACCGGACGGAGGCCGTCGTGGTGTGCGGGGCGTACGAGCAGGGCGCGTCGAGCCGCGCGCAGGGACCGCCGTGCTCCCGTTGAGGCGGTTGCATCTCATCGGCGCCCCCGACGAGATCCGCCGGTGCACTGCGGACGATCCGCGCTGCACGCCGCGCTCGACGCTGGAGTCCGCATGGGCCCGGAACCGGGCGGCGCGCGCTGATGCTCCAGGGACGTTGATGGTCGGGTCTCCGAAGACGGCGGGCGGTCCTGCGCCGTGCTCCGGCATGGCTGCTCGCGGAGATGCACGCCGCCGATGAAGTCCGCCTCGGCCTGGCGAACGGCCAGGAATGCCCGCGCGATATCCGGCTCCCATCCGGACGAGGGAGGGTGGGAGGGAGGAGCGAGCGATGGCGCGGATGTTCGTCGACGGCGACGACCTGGTCGTACACCTGTCGTGGCGGGAAAAGGCAGCCGCCCGCCGCGGCGACGTGCGTGTGCCGCTGACGGCGGTGTGCCGGGTGACGGTCGAAACCGACTGGTGGCGCGCCCTGCGCGGAGCCCGCCGGCGCGGCCTCTGGATTCCCGGGGCCCGGTGCATCGGCACGCGCAGCCACCACGCGGGGATGGACTTCGTGGCCGTGCGGCCCGGCAGACCCGTTGTGTGCGTCGAATTGCGGCCCGCTGCCCCCTTCCGTCTTCTCGCCGTATCCGCGCCGACCCGTGGGGAGGCCAGTGCCACGGCTCAATGGCTCGGCCGAACCGCACCGAAGATCGACACATCCACGCCTTGTCGGCAGCCGCTTCCGGTGCCCGAGGAGAACTCTGAGGGGAGCACGTCCTACTGCCTGACCGCCAGGAGGCGTGACGACCGGAATCATCCAGGCTGATCCACGGCGTCCAGGACAACGTACGAGCCGCAGTCCAGAACCAGCGCCCAGCCACCCAGCCCGCCGCTACCGCTGGGGAATGGTGAGTTCACGGCCGCGGTAGAAGGCCTCCCGCTCCTCGACGACGTAGGGGGCCATGGCCGCACGCCGCTGCGCCTCCGGCTCGGAGGCCCGCCAGGAGTCGCATGCCTCCTTGGAGTCCCAGAACGACACCCCGGTGATCTCCTGTCCGTCCTCGGACCAGTACGCGAAAGCGCGGCGCAGGGCCTGCGGGTAGGGGGCCGGCTGCCACGCCCTCTCGAAGTCCTCCAGGGTGCCGGGCCGAAGGCGGCGCGTCGTCACCCAGACAAAGTGTTCCTCCATCGCCGCCTCCTGCGCGAGCCCGGTTCGGCCTGGTTGGCCCTCTTCGACCACCGTAGGTCCCAAACACCGCTTGTGCCTGCGTGGCGATCGTGGCGCTGCCGAGAATCCCTGGCCGGGTTCCGGGTCGCGGTCCTGTCGGCACTGATGGCATCGGACGTTTCCGGTCCCGGGAGCCGGAGGCGGACACTTGAAGAGGTGGTGCAGACGCCGGATGCGGCTGTCGGCGGTGATGGCGATGAAGGGTACGGTCCGGCTCGGAAGTGTTCGTGGGGTGGCGGTGCGGGCGCACTGGAGTGTGCCGCTGATCATGCTGCTCTTCGCGTACGGACTGGCCGACCGGACACTGCCCGGATACGCGCCGGGCCTGGCGCCGGTGGTGTACGCGGTCGCTGGAGTGGTCGGTGCCGTGCTGTTGCTGGCGAGTCTGGTGGTGCACGAGGCGGCGCATGCGCTGACTGCCCGCCGAGCGGGGATGTCCGTGCGTGACGTGACCCTGTGGGCGCTCGGTGGCCTGACCCGCATGGACCGGCCGACCACAGCACGGGCGGCCTTCACGGTCGCCGTCAGCGGGCCGCTCGCCAGCCTGTTGCTCGGTGGCGTCGGGCTGGGTGCGGCGGCCGCGGTTCAGGCGGCGCCGGGCTGGCGGATTCTGGTTGCGGTGCTGGGCTGGTTCGGTGGCACCAACCTGCTGCTGGGCGTCTTCAACCTGCTGCCCGCCGCGCCCCTGGACGGAGGCCGGGTGCTCCTGGCGGCACTGTGGTGGCGTACGGGGGACCGCGAGCGGGCTCAGCGGGCGGCCGGGCGCAGCGGGCAGGTCGTCGGCATCGCGCTGGCCGTTGTGGGGTGGCTGGCGTTCGCGAGGGGGATGACGGGCGGCTTGTGGCTGATGATCGTCGGCGCGTTCGTGGGGGGTGCCGCCGCGGCCGAACGACGGTGGGCGGAGCTGGTCACAGCTCTGCGCGGGGTGCGGGTGGAAGAGGCGATGACCAGTCCGGTGCTCACTGGTCGAGACTGGCTGACCGTGGACCGCTTCCTGTCCGAGACGGCACCTCGGTCGGGCCGCTCGGTGCTGGCGTTGCTGGACTTCGACGGCCGTCCCAGCGGTGTCGTACGGCTGCGACGGCTGACCAACGTGCCGCCCGGGCAGCAGCAGTCGGTGCGCGTACGGGACCTCGCGACCCCGCTGTCCGCGTGCACGGTCGCCGCACCGGACGAACTGCTGACCTCCGTGCTGGAGCGCCTCGGCACCGGGAGCGGACTGCCCGTCCTGGTCCTGGAGGACGACCGGCTGCGCGGGATCGTCACCGCGCACGACATCGACCGTGCTCGCCAGTGCCGGTCAGCTCCCCCGCGCTCCGGGACGCCACTCCTGCCTCCGGGCAGTCCGTAGCCGCCGCTGATCGATCCGATCCAGTTCAGAGGCGTCCACCGACCCCACACTGCTGGGACTTTTCAGTGACTTTCAGCGCTGTCCGAGGGACTTCCGAGGGATTTTTGGCCGCCCAACGAGGCAAGCCCACGAAAGACCCGAAAGGGCCTCCGTCCCAGATCAGAGGCCCTTTGCAAGGCAAAGTCGCAGGTAGCGGCGGACGAGTCGGGCGGTACGCCGGGTTTTGGCCCCTTCAAGGACGTGCCATAGAGCCGATCCCGGTCACCCCCGAAGGCGCGCCGTCGATGAAGTACGCGTCAGTCCTCGTCCGGCGTCAGCCGCAGCGAAATGCTGTTGATGCAGTAGCGCTGGTCGGTCGGGGTCGGATACCCCTCCCCCTCGAACACGTGCCCGAGGTGCGATCCGCACCGGGCACACCGCACCTCGGTCCGCACCATCCCGTGCGAACGGTCCTCGATCACCTCCACGGCGTCGGTGTCCTTCGGGTCGTAGAAGGACGGCCAGCCGCAGTGCGACTCGAACTTGGTGCCCGAGGTGAACAGTTCGGCACCGCAGGCGCGGCAGGAGTAGACGCCCTTGGTCTTGGTCCCGGTGTACTCACCGGTGAAGGCGGGCTCGGTGGCGGCTTGGCGCAGCACGGCGTACTCGGCCGGGGTCAGCTCCTCGCGCCACTGCTCGTCCGGCTTGTCGACGTCGTACGACATGGATCTTCAGCCCCTTCACTGCTCCGACAGGCGGTCCAGAATCAGCGGGCCCAGGTCGGTCACGTCGCCCGCGCCCATGGTGAGAACGAGATCGCCCACCCGCGCCATTCCCGCGATCACGGCGGGGGCCTCGGACTTGTCGTGTACGGCCGTGACGTCGGCGCCCGCCGCACGCGCCGCCTCGATGATCAGGTCGCTGGTGACGCCGGGGATCGGGTCCTCGCGGGCCGGGTAGATGTCGAGGACGACCGACGCGTCCGCCAGGGCCAGCGCCTGGGCCATCTCCTTGCCCAGCTCCTGGGTGCGGGAGAACAGGTGCGGCTGGAAGAGGACCAGGATGCGGGCGTCACCGGCGGCCGCGCGCATCGCCTCCAGGTCGGCGGTCATCTCAGTGGGGTGGTGCGCGTACGAGTCGACGACCTGCACACCGGCCGCCTCGCCCTTCAGCTGCAGGCGCCGCTTGACCCCTGTGTACGCGGCCAGTGCGGGCGCCAGCTCCGCGGCCGGCACACCGAGCGCCGCGCCCGCGGCCAGCGCGGCGACGGCATTGTGCGCGTAGTGCCGGCCCGGGACCGACACGGTGAAGGTGAGCTCCGAACCGTCCAGAAGAACGGTCACCTCGCTCTTCAGCCCCTGTGGCACGACCGACAGGACCCGCACGTCGGCGTCCTCGGCCTCGCCGTACGTCACCGTACGGACCTTCCCGGCAAGGCGCCGGGTCAGCTCCCGCGCACCCTCGTGATCGGCGGAGATCACCAGCGTGCCGCCGGGCACGATCCGGCCCGCGAAGGTCTCGAAGGACTCGTAGATCTCGTCCATCGAGGCGTAGTTGGCGTGGTGGTCCAGCTCCACGTTGAGGACGATGGCGACCTCGGGCGCGTACTTGTGGAAGCTGCGGTCCGATTCGTCGGCCTCGGCGACGAAGATCTCGCCGTCGCCGTGCAGGGCGTTCGAGCCGGGGGCGTCCAGGTCGCCGCCGATGGCGTACGAGGGGTTCAGCCCCAGCTCGGTCAGCGACACGGCCAGCATGGAGGTCGTGGTTGTCTTGCCGTGGGTACCCGCGACCGCGATCGGCCGCAGACCGCCCATCAGCGAGGCCAGGGCGTCCGAGCGATGCACCACGGGAACGCCCAGCTCCGCCGCACGGACGAGCTCCGGATTGTCCTCCCGGATCGCCGACGACACGACGACACAGCCGGCGTCGTCGGCGAGATGCCCGGCGGCGTGCCCGATGTGCACGGTCACCCCCAGCGCACGCAGCGCCTCGGCGGTCGCCGACTCCTTGGCATCACTGCCGGCCACCTTGGCTCCACGCTGCGCGAGGATCTTCGCGATACCGGACATCCCGGCCCCGCCGATCCCGATGAAGTGCGGTCGGTCCATGGCGGTAGGAAGGCCGGGTGCCATGCATGTCTCCCCAGGTACGGTGCGATCGGAGCAGGCCTAGCCTATGCGCTGCAGCACCGGGGGCCGTGCAAGGGGCGCGGGGCCGTAACGATGTGCGGCTCGGCCGCGTGGACGCGAACGACCACGACGGCCCCGCACCCGCCATCGCACCACACCCCCGACGGCGTCCGGGCCTACCGCTACGCCTTGCTGTGCGAGAACAGCTTCAACACCGGCACCCCCACCTTGTGCCGGGCCCGAGACGCCCAGTCCCGGTGGAAGAACTCCTCCACGTAATGAGGGTCGGTCAGCACGATGACCTCATCCGCCCCGACCTCCCCCACGAGCGTCTTCAACGCGTCGAGCGGATGATCCTCGACGAGTCTCCCCTCGGCCTGACTGCCCACCGCCCGCAGAGCCGTCAGTGAAACCGCCAGCGCCTGCTCGGCCGGCTCCTTCGCCGCGGCCCCCTCCGGCGTCTCCCCCTCCCGCGCGGCGTCGTCCAGTTCGCCGAGGGCGATGTCGTCGATGGCCCGCAGCAGCCGGTCGGCCTGGTCCCCGCGGGGCTGGAGCAGCACATGGAACGAGACGGGCTCGTCTCCGTGCAACGTGCTGACGAACTCCACGTCGGCGGACGTCAGGGCCTTCTCGATCATCAGTACGCTTGTGAACACCAGCGCCCCATTCTCCTTCGAGGACCCGCGGGCCCTCAATCCTCCGTGGGCCGTGTCAGGCCCTGCGGAAACCATCCTGCCCCGTGATCGCACGGGTTCTGCCGGAGATTAGTGTGCCCGGCAGAAGCCAAGCGGAACGATATATTCCGATTAATTCAGGACCGACGGTACCGACCGAACAGAAACCCGGCCTCTTCCAGCAGAGACACCAGTTCGAAGTGCAGGGGTACGGATACCGACGGCCCCCCGGAGATCCGCTGCGCCCCGCCCGCGACGAGCAGCGGAGAGAGGGTCAGACACAGCTCGTCGAGCACCCCGGCGCCGACGAACTGCCCGAGCAGCCGGGGCCCGCCCTCGGTGAGCAACCGGGTGTGGCCCAGGCCGGCGAGGATCCGTACGGCGCGTGCCGGGTCCACCCCGGTCCCGTCACCCGCGATCACCACCCGCGCGCCCGCCTTCTCGGCCGCGGCGACACGGTCCGGGGCAGCGGCGGCGCCGGTCAGGATCAGGGTGGGCACCAGCGGCGAGGTGTACAGCGGGAGCGAGAAGTCCAGGTCCAGACTCGCGCTGACGACCGCGATCACCGGCGCCGGCCCCTGTCCCGCCGCATCCCGGGCCGCAGCGAATTCCGCACGCGCGCGTGCCGGGCGGTAGCCCTCCTGCCGTACCGTTTCCGCGCCCACGACCACGACATCCGCCAGCGCCCTCAGCGTGCCGAAGATCCGCATGTCGGCCGCGCTGGAGATACCGGCGGACCGGCCGTCGTGCTGGGCGGCACCGTCGAGCGTGGACACCATGTTCCCGCGCAGCCAGGGCTCACGGGCTGCGGACTCGGGGTACGCATAGGCGGCGGCCAGCTCGTCGAGCCCCCACTCACGGTCAGCGAGCCCGGCCGTAGCGCCGGTACCGCCCGCACCTCCCGCTCCTAGGGCCCCGGCCACCCCGCCGACGCCCCTCACCCCCTCTTCCTCCGCGCCCCCGCCGGAGGCCTGGGCTGCTGTTTCGTCGGTCACAGGGAACAGGCGTCGCATGCCGTGCAGTGTGACACGGCGCTTAGCATGGGGAACCGTGTCCTCCTCCACCGCCGCGTCGGGCCTCCGTTCCATAGCCGGAGCGACCCCCCAGTCCCTGTGCACTCGCGAGCCGCACGTCCCCGCGGACCGGCTGGTCGCCGAGATGGTGCCGCCGCCCCGCTTCGACTCGGTCCGCTTCGCCACGTACATCCCGGACCCGAACCAGCCCAGCCAGACCGAGGCCGTACAGGTCCTCGAAGGATTCGCAGGCGGTCTCGGCGGCGCCCACGCCACCGGCGGCGGCAAGCGGGGGTTCCTCGGATTCGGCAGGGCCAAGGCCCCGAAGACGCCGGCCGGACCGCGCGGTGTCTACCTCGACGGCGGCTACGGCGTCGGCAAGACCCATCTGCTCGCCTCCCTGTGGCACGCCACTCCGGCCGAGCCCGCTCTCAAGGCGTTCGGCACCTTCGTGGAACTGACGAACCTGGTCGGCGCCCTCGGCTTCCAGAAGACGGTGCAGACCCTGTCCGGTCACCGTCTGCTGTGCATCGACGAGTTCGAGCTCGACGACCCCGGTGACACCGTTCTCGTGTCGACCCTGCTGGGCAAGCTGGTCGAGGCGGGTGTCGCGCTCGCCGCCACCTCCAACACGCTGCCGGGCAAGCTCGGCGAGGGCCGTTTCGCGGCGGCCGACTTCCTGCGCGAGATCCAGGGCCTGTCCGCCCACTTCCGCACCCTGCGCATCGACGGCGAGGACTACCGCCACCGCGGCCTGCCCGAGGCGCCGGCGCCGTACTCGGACGAGCAGGTGACCAAGGCGGCGTACGCCACGCCGGGCGCCTCGCTCGACGACTTCCCGCATCTGCTGGAGCACCTGGCCAAGGTGCACCCGAGCCGGTACGGCGCGCTGACCGACGGCCTGACGGCCGTGTGCCTCACCGATGTCCGGCCGGTGCCGGACCAGTCGACGGCGCTGCGGCTCGTGGTCCTCGCGGACCGGCTCTACGACCGTGAAGTCCCCGTGCTGGCCTCGGGGTTGCCCTTCGACCGGCTGTTCAGCGAGGAGATGCTGAAGGGCGGGTACCGCAAGAAGTACTTCCGCGCGATATCCCGGCTCACCGCGCTGGCCCGGGACGCCAAGGGACTGGTCGAAGCCGGATAACGGATCCGACTCCCGCCCGTCAAGGGGCGGTTCGCGCCACGCCAGCGGCACTTTTCACGCTTCTGTCCATGAGAAGCGCCGAGTCGGCCCTGCACAGCACTTTGCAGGGTTAACGCGCCTCTTGACCATTCGTTGACCGATCCTTGGTGCTCGCGAGGGCGTGACCTGCGGTCTTCACGCCCACGGAAACCTTCGCATCCGCGCACACAGTGCGTGACACGAAGGCCAAGGCTCAGCCTGGAATCAAGGCTCCCCCCATCCCGCGGAGCCTGCCGCACCCCCACCGAATGTCGTGCACGCCCGACGCGCCCCGGCGGCGCGCCAGGAGGATGCCACGCATCATGCAGCCCGTCATGCCCGACTTCCCTCATGTGAAGCGGGACTTCGCCGCCTCTCTCGTCGTCTTCCTGGTCGCGCTCCCGTTGTGCGTGGGCGTGGCCGTCGCCTCCGGTGTGCCGGCCGAACTCGGGCTGGTCACCGGCATCGTGGGCGGTCTGGTCACCGGGCCGGCGGAGTGCTCCAGATCCTGATGGGCGCCCTGCGGCTCGGGCGCTGGTTCCGGGCCATATCGGTCTCCGTCGTCGAGGGCATGCTGGCCGGAATCGGTCTGGTCCTGATGGCCGGACAGCTGTACTCGATGCTCGCAGCCGAGGCCCCGGCATCCGGACCGGGCATGCTGACCGGGCTGACCGGGGCGTTCGCGGACGCCCTCGGGGACCGCAGTGCACTGGCCTCGCTCGCCCTGGGCGCGGGCACGATCGCCGTGCTCGTGCTGTGGCGGCCGGCTCCGGCGAGGGTGCGGACGGTGCCCGGTCCGCTCGTCGCGGTCGGTCTCGCCGCCGTCGCCGTACCGGCCCTCGAGCTGCCCGTGGCCACCGTCGAGGTGCGGGGACTGCTCGACTCGCTCCAGCCGCCCCCGCTCGGCGCCTTCGGCGAACTCGCGGGCCCGGACGTCCTCGGTACGGTCGTCGCGTTCACACTGATCGCGTCCGCCGAGTCCCTGTTCAGCGCGGCGGCCGTGGACCGGTTGCACGACGGGCCGCGTACGGCCTACGACAAGGAACTGCTCGCGCAAGGCGTCGGCAACACGGTGTGCGGGCTGCTGGGCGCGCTGCCGATGACCGCGGTGATCGTGCGCAGCGCGGCCGACGTCCAGGCGGGCGCGCGGACCAAGGCGTCGCGCGTGCTGCACGGAGTGTGGCTGCTGCTGTCCGCGGTGTTCCTGCCGGACGTGCTCGGCCACATCCCGATACCGGCCTCGCGGGCGTCCTGGTGCACCCTGGTCGTCACGGCCGTGTCGATCGTCGCGGTGAGCATGTTCGAGGGGGTGCTCATCGGGCTCGGGCCGGCCGTGGTCAAGACGGCCTGGGAGGCCTCGCACCTCCGGCTGGAGGTCGTCGACAAGGGCGCGGGTCCCATCGAGGCGTACCTGTCGGGCAACGCGACCTTCCTGCGGCTTCCGAAGATCCTGGACAGTCTGGAGGCGCTGCCGCAGGACCGGCCGGTCCTGCTCGACCTGTCCGGCCTGCACCATCTGGACCACGCCTGCCGCACGGCGCTGGAGACCTGGGCCGCGCGGTACAGCGCGGAGGGAACCGAGCCGGTGCGGCTCACGCAGGCGTAACCGGAGAGGGCCGCTCCGGTCCGGGGCGACGGCATAGCCCCGGACCAGACGCCGGGCATATCGTTGCTGGAGTGGACGTATCGGACCTCTGATGAAAGGGGTCGTCATGCTCCAGGAGCTGCTCGGTGCGATCGCGGCAGCCGGCGCCGTCGGCGTGGTCTACCTGACCGCGGCTGCGCGCGTCGTCAGGCAGTACGAGCGCGGGGTGGTGTTCCGGCTCGGGCGGGTCGTCGCCCCGGTGCGGTCGCCGGGCTTCAACATGATCATCCCGGTGATCGACCGGCTGCGCAAAGTCAACATGCAGATCGTGACGATGCCGGTGCCCGCCCAGGAAGGCATCACCCACGACAACGTGACCGTGCGGGTCGACGCCGTCGTGTACTTCAAGGTCGTGGACGCGTCGGCCGCGATCGTCAACGTCGAGGACTACCGGTTCGCGGTCTCACAGATGGCACAGACCTCGCTGCGCTCGATCATCGGCAAGAGCGACCTCGACGATCTGCTGTCCAACCGCGAAAAGCTCAACCAGGGGCTGGAGTTGATGATCGACAGTCCGGCCGTGGGCTGGGGCGTGCAGATCGACCGGGTGGAGATCAAGGACGTGTCCCTGCCGGACGCGATGAAGCGGTCCATGGCCCGCCAGGCCGAGGCCGACCGGGAGCGCCGGGCCAGGATCATCAACGCCGACGCCGAGTTTCAGGCGTCGCGGAAGCTGGCGGAGGCGGCCCAGCAGATGGCGGACACGCCCTCCGCGCTCCAGCTGCGGCTGCTGCAGACGGTGATGGCCGTGGCGGCGGAGAAGAACTCCACGCTCGTCCTGCCGATCCCGGTGGAGCTACTGCGGTTCCTGGAGAGGGGACAACAGCCGACGGCGATCGGTGACGCGGGCCCGCACCACGACTGAGCGCTCCGCGAGAAGTGGTGGCGCGATCGGCCGTCGATCCTCCACGGGTCCGTCGTGACTGGTCGCACCCGTGTGGCGGGGCCGCACACGGACACTGCCTCGCACCCCTTCGAGGCGCTGCCGACGCCCCGCGTGGCACGTTCACACACTGGCTGACGCGGGGAATCGACCGCACAGCACCCGACGCCGAGCCCTCACCGACCGCACCCCCACCGGCACGCCGACCGGCCGCCAGGGCCGCTCGACCCGGTCGCGCCGCGGTCTGCGGCCGGGCGGGTGACACCTTCTCCACCGACGGTCGAGTTGGGCGATTTGTCGGATTTTCAGTCATATCTTCATATGGTGTTCACTCTTGTACGCCGTGTCACCGCCGTCTGCGCCCTGAGCGCCGCCCTCGCCTCCTGCGGCACCACCGAGGCACCGCACGCCGCCCGCCCGGCCCCCACCAAGCCCTCCCCCACCGCGACACAGCCGCCCAGATTGACCCCTGGACCGGGCGGTCTCACCCCGGTCTTCATGAACGGACCGCGCACCCGGGGCAAGACCGTCGCCCTCACCTTCGACGCCGACATGACCGCCGACGAGGGGCCGCGCGCCGCCTCCGGCGAGCACTTCGACAACCCTGGCCTGATCACCGCCCTGCGTGAGCTGAAGGTCCCGGCCACCGTGTTCATGACCGGCCGGTGGGCCGACGAGTACCCGGCCGAGGCCCGCTCGATCGGCACCGACCCGCTGTTCGAGGTCGCCAACCACTCCTACAGCCACTACGCCTTCAAAAGTGACTGCTACGGACTGCCGACCGTCGGCGCCGACCGGATGCGGACGGACGTGGAGCGGGCGTACACCGCGCTCCGCAAGGCGGGCGTGCCGCACCCGATGCCGTACTTCCGCTTCCCCGGCGGCTGTTACGACCAGCAGGCGCTGCGCGCGCTGAGCGGGCTCGGTGTCACCGCGGTGCAGTGGGACGTGGTGAGCGGCGACGCGTTCGCGACGGACGCCGACGCCGTGGTCAAGCAGGTGCTGGACGGCGTGAAGCCCGGGTCCGTCGTGGTCATGCACTGCACCCGCAGCGCCGCCCCGACGACCGAACGGGTCGTGCGCACGGTCGTACCGGAACTGCGCAAGCAGGGCTACCGCTTGGTGAAGGTGTCCCAGCTGATCGGTGAGACGAGCACGCGTCACTGAACCGCCTACGCTGGATGCATGAGCGACGAGGAATACTGCACGATCATCGACGCCGCGCCCCCGCGGGCCGACGGTCCGCCGTACGCGGAGTGCGTGTCGTGCCGGAAGCCCACCGAGTACCCGGAGTCGTACAAGGGCATCACGCTGTGCCCCGTGTGCGAGTGGCAGGAGGCACAGCGCACCGCCTGCTCAGGGTGAGCGCCGGCCCGCGAGCGCCGCGGCCAGCGCGAACGCGGCGGCCGTGAGCAGGGCCGCGGCGGCCAACGGCAGCAGCGGCACCGGCACCCGGCCCGACCGCGAGCCGGTGACCAGGCCGCTCACCGCTGCCTGCGCCGGGGAGCCCGACACCACCACCGACAGCAGCGCGGCCAGCAGCATCGTGGGCACCGCCCGGCCCGGCGAGCGCAGCAGCGGCCGGTTGGTGAGCGCGCCGACGGCCGTTCCGAGCAGGGCGCACGCGAGGGCGGCCAGGAGACCGGCCACGCCCGCCTGGAGCGGCGGGACATGGGCGCGGTGGCCGGTCGCCGCCGGGTCGCTGATCAGCGTGACGACCAGGGTGGCCGCCGCACCGAGCACCGCCGCCGCGCCGAGCGCCGTCAGCAGAGCGGCCAAGTGCGCCCGGGCCGGTCCGGTCGCCGCGAAGACGACGGCGCGGGCGGCGGGCGGTTCACCGGTGACGCAGATCCGCACCAGCCAGGCGGCGACCGGCAGCAGCGCCGCGGCCGAGTAGCCGAGCGAGTCGAGCACCGGCTGCCCGCCCTGCACCCCGACGGCCAGGAACGCGGCATACAGGATGAGCGGCGACAGCCAGCGCTGGGAACGCAGGAGCAGGGCGGTGTGGTAGCGCAGGAGTGCGGTCATGACCGGCCTCCGAGGTCGGGGGTGAGGTCGTCCGGGTGCACGCGCACCACGTGCCAGGGTGGGCGCGCCGTCAGCAGGGCCCGCAGTACGACGTCGGAGCGGGACGCGGGGACGGTGAGCCGGTAGCCGCCCGGTGTGATCTCCTCGGCCGAGGTGACCGCCCGCGTGACGTCGGCGGGCAGTTGTCCGCCCGGCGGCCCCTGCACGCTGACGACGGTGTGCGGGCCGACGGCCGAACTCGCCTTCTCGGTACGGCGGTCGAGGGCTGCGTCGGCGACCGTGTACGTCGCGTCGGGTGCCCCCGCGAGGCGGCGCGGGTCGTGGTCGACGAACACGACGGCGCCTCCGGCGGAGGTCCGCTCGGCGACCGCCCGCTCCAGTTCGGCCCGTGCGCCGGTGTCCAGGCCGGTCCAGGCCTCGTCCAGCACGAGCAGCTCCGGCTCGGCGAGCAGCGCCTGGGCCACCGCGACCTTCTGGCTGCTGCCCTTCGACAGCTGCGCCAACGGCGTACCGGCGTACGCCGACGCGCCGAACCGCTCCAGCCACTCCCCCGCGGCACGGGCCGCCGTCCGGCGCGACAGTCCGTGCACGGTGCCGAGGTGGGTGAGATAGCCGGACGCGGTGAAGGGGAGCGCGGCCGGGAACCGTTCGGGTACGTACGCGGTGCGCGGACGACCGGTGACACGGCCCTCCGTCGGGGCGTCGATCCCGGCGAGGAGCCGCAGCAGGGTCGACTTGCCGGTGCCGTTGGCGCCCTCCACCCGTGTGAGGGTGCCCGGGGTGACGGTCAGGTCGACGCCCCGTAGCACCCAGGGTCCGCGCAGTCCGTAGCGGCGGCCCACCCTGGTCAGCCGTAGATCACGTTGCATGGGGGCCATTTTCGCGCGCCCTTTAAGGTTGGCTGATGTGAGCGACGTTCCCATGCCCCCGAGCGACAGCCCCTTCCACGACGAGCGCACCTCGCGCGACGAGGCGCCCCAGTTCGTCCTGCCCATGGTCGTACGGATCGAGCGCAGCGCCCCGCCCGCCCGAACGGACGCGCTGGAGACCGCTGCCCGGGCCGTGCTCGTGCTGCTCAGCGACGAGCGGGCGCTGGGCGACGGGGAGTGGGCGCAGGCGGTGCGGGACTGGCAGGACGCCCGGATCCGCAAGGTGGTGCGCCGGGCGCGGGGCGCCGAGTGGCGACGTGCCGAGGCGCTGCCCGGGATCACGGTCACCGGGAAGTCCGCGGAGGTACGGGTCTTCCCGCCCGTTCCGCTGGACGGCTGGCCCAAGGACCTCGCCCGGCTCCAGGTGTCCGGCACCGACCTCGACGACCCGGAGCCGCCCGCCGGCCTCGACCACACCGAGCCGGTGCTCTGGCTCAACCCCGGCCTCGACATGTCGGCCGGAAAGGCCATGGCCCAGGCGGGGCACGGCGCCCAACTCGCCTGGTGGGAACTGTCCGACGAGGAGCGCACGGCCTGGCGCGAGGCGGGCTTCCCCCTCGCCGTCCGCACGGCCGATCCCGCCGACTGGACCCAACTGACGGACAGCGGCCTGCCGTTGGTGCGTGACGCGGGCTTCACCGAGATCGCGCCGGGGTCCTGCACCGTCGTGGCGGACCATCCGGCGCTGCGGTAGGGGCCGACCCGGCTCCGGTCAGGGGCCACCAGGCGGCCGCCGGCGCCAACCTCAAATGTTGCTCTGAACGTGCGGGGCGCGGGATTCGGCGCCGCACGCCTGGGCCATACCCCCGTCACGCCATGACGGCGGCAGGAGGCACGGAGGGGGACGCGTGATGCGGCAACTCGGGACGGGGATCGGCTGGCGACCGGAGATCGCGGACGCCGTGGAACGCATGCCGGGTGTCGACTGGGTCGAGGTCGTCGCGGAGAACGTGTGTCCGGGGCATCTGCCCGAGTCGCTGCTGCGGCTGCGCGAGCGCGGCGTGACCGTCGTGCCGCACGGCGTCTCGCTGGGCCTCGGCGGGGCGGACCGGCCCGGCGAAGGACGGCTGACCGCGCTCGCCGAGCGGGCGACGGCGCTCGGATCGCCGCTGGTCACCGAGCACATCGCGTTCGTCCGGGCCGGCGGGCCGCTGACCGCGTCCCCGCGTCTCGAGGCGGGCCACCTGCTGCCGGTTCCCCGCACCAAGGACGCGCTCGACGTGCTGTGCGAAAACGTGCGCATCGCCCAGGACGCGCTGCCCGTGCCCCTCGCCCTGGAGAACATCGCCGCGCTGATCGCCTGGCCCGGTGAGGAGCTGACCGAGGGGCAGTTCCTGTACGAACTGGCCGAGCGGACCGGCGTACGGCTGCTCATCGACGTGGCGAACCTGCACACGAACCACGTCAATCGCGGCGAGGACCCGGCCGAAGCGCTCGCCGAACTGCCCCTGGAGGCCCTGGTGTACGTCCATGTCGCGGGCGGCTTCGAGCGCGACGGGGTGTGGCACGACAGCCACGCCCACCCCGTCCCGCGCCCGGTCCTCGACATCCTGACCGACCTCGCCACGCGCGTGTCCCCACCCGGGGTGCTGCTGGAACGGGACGAGAACTTCCCCGAACCGGCCGATCTGGAGGGGGAGTTGGGTGCGATCCGGAAGGCCGTGACCAAGGGCGCGGCACGACGACCGATCGACGGCTCGGCACGGAAGACTGCCGTGTCTGCGGCCGACGGCCCGACGCCGAAGGCGGTGACCTCTGTGGCCGACGGCCCAGCGCACACGCCTGCGGCCGACAGCCCGGCGCTCATACCTGCGGCCGACGGCCCGACGCCGAAGGCGGTGACCTCTGTGGCCGACGGCCCAGCGCACACGCCTGCGGCCGACAGCCCGGCGCTCATACCTGCGGCCGACGGCCCGGCGCCGGAGCTCGTCGAACCCGCGGCCGACGGCCTCGCCCCCGAGGCCGGCTTCGAATCGGCCCGCGAGCGCGTCGGTCTCGCCGAGGCGGCCGTGCTGTCCGCGCTCGTCGCCGGGACGCCCGTGCCCGAGGGGTTCGACCGAGTGCGGATGGGGGTGCAGGCGCGGGCGCTCGCCGCCAAGCGGGCGGACGTGGTGGCGAAGGTCGCGCCCGAGCTGCCGGACATCCTCGGCGAGGGGTACCGGCGGGCGTTCCTCGGTTACGCCCAGGGGCACCCGCTGACCGGCGGCTACCGGCGGGACGCGCTGGACTTCGCCGGGCACCTGCTGTTCACGGCGCCGGTCGAGGACCCCGCCGTACGTCGGGAGGTGCGGGCGTGGTGGCTGGAGCGCTCCGGGCCGGCGCCGCGTTCGCGCAGGACGGTCGTGCGGGCGGCCCGGGCGGCCCGGCGGGTGCTGCTGCGCAGAGGGTGAGGACGGCCAGTGGCGACTCCGGAGCAAGCCGGTGCGGACTGCGCAGTAATATGCCGACCCCGCACCCACTCGAACCACACTGGCGTGCGGTGCCATCAGCAGGAGGCACCATGCGACCGCGTCCGCCGATCAAGGGCCGAGGCATAGTCAGCGGCACGGGGCTCATCATCACGGGCCTGGTCGCGACCCTCGTGGCGCTGATCTTCCCGATCTGGTCCTACGCGGACCGGGCCGGGACCACCACCGATGCCGACGTCCTGAGCGACCGGACTGTGGCGACTCGGTACGGACCGCTGTCCGGGCAGGACCGCGACTTCGTCACCCGGGTCAGGCTGGCCGGACTGTGGGAGCTGCCCGCCGGGGAGCTGGCCGAGCGCAAGGGCACCACCGCGGCCGTACGGACGGCCGGACAGCATCTGGTCGACGGGCACACCTCGCTGGACGCACATGTGCGCACCGTCGCCGGCCAGCTCGGGCTGGCGCTGCCCAACGAGCCCAACGAGCAGCAGAAGCAGTGGCTGGCCACCCTGAACGCGGCCCAGGGGCAGGACTTCGACCGGCAGTTCGCCAACATCCTGCGGCTCGCCCACGGCAAGGTGTTCTCCGTCGTCGCACAGGTCCGCGCGAGCACCCAGAACTCACTGGTCCGCGGCCTCGCCGACGACGCCAACGCCACCGTGCTGAACCACATCGAGGCCCTGGAGGCGACGGGCGACGTCGACTTCGCCCAGCTGGCACGGGACTTGGCCCCGAGCGCCCCGCCCGCGTCCGGCTCCCCGGTGCCGAGCGTCGACCCGGCATCCGCGATCCCGGTCGTCCCGTCCGCCGCACCGAGCTACCCGCTCCCGCCCGCCGCCTCCAGCCCACGGCCGGCGAACGCCCCCTGAACTGCGGGCGAATCACGACATCACGGACCGACAACACTGTGTCCGGATGGTGAACAAGGCATGGTGTTTCCAAGACCACTGGCATAGAAACACGTCATGTTCTGGGTCCTTCTCCTGCTGTTGGCCTGGGCCGTCGCCGGCACGGCGTGCACGGGGCTGTGCCTGGCCGCCGTACGCGCGGCGACCGTCGAGAGGCACGGCACGGACGCGGACCGCGAGCACGATCTGACGCTGTACGAGGCGGCGTTCCTGTCGGGCGGCCCCGCGCGGGTCGCCGACCTCACCCTGGTCTCCATGGCGCGCCAGCGGCGGCTGCTGCTCGCGCACACCGGCTGGGCGACCGTCGTCGACCCGACGGGCCGGGACGAGATGGAACAGTCGGTGATAGGAGCGATAGGCCCCGAGGGCCAGTCCCGCATCGAGCCGGTGCGGTCCGCGGCGGCGGCCGCCGATTCCGTGCGGCGTCTCGCCGACGGGCTGGTGAGGGCGGGGCTCGCGGTGCCCGACGGAGCACGTACGAACGTCGCGGCCTGCGTCGGCCAGGTGCGCGCCGCCGCCGTGGGTGTACTCGCGCTGGGCCTGGCCGCGCTGCTCCTGCCCGCCCACAGCGAGATGCCGCGCGACCTGATCGCCCTGTGGTTCGCGCTCCCGCTCGCCCTGACCCTGAGCTGCCTCGCGATCGCCCGGGTCGAGGCGCACCCCTACTCGCGCTGGGCCTCCCCGGCCGGGCAGCGGCTGCTCGGCGCCCTGACCCGGCGCGTCGCGGGCGCCGGCGACGACCGCAGGTACCTCACCTCCGTCGCCGTACGCGGCATCCGCGCCGTCGGCGAGCCCGAACTGCGGGCGGCGTTCGCCGATCGGGGGCAGCACTGGCCCGAGTGAGGGCGGGTCGAGGGGCGCATCGGGGGCATTGGCGCCGACACCGGCCGGATGGTGCTTGCCTTCACCAACTGGCGAACGAAATATCCCCTTTGTTGCTGCAGTGTCCGTGCTGCCGTGCACCGAAGGGAAATGCGATGAGAGCTGCCGCCCTCTACTCGGCCGCCGGGTCCTTGCTCCTGACCACCCTGGCCGCGGCCCCGGCCGGCGGCGCGCCGGCGTCCCCCGGGGCCGCCGAGGTGCGGGGTGCCGCGGTCGCCGCCGCCCGGGCACGGGCGGCCGGTGTCCACTTCGGGAAGTGCCCGGCCACCGAGGAAGCGCCGGGCACGCTGCTCTGCGGCACGGTCCGTGTCCCGCTGGACTACGCCCACCCCGACGGCAAGCAGATCTCACTGACCGTCAGCCGGGTGCGGGCCAGCCAGAAGGACCCGCGCAACAGCAAGCGCAAGATCCCCCGGCAGGGCGCCCTCGTCTACAACCCGGGTGGTCCCGGCGCCTCCGGCATGTACTTCCCGCTGATCGGCGAAATGCCGCAGTGGAAGCGGATCGCCGCCGCGTACGACCTCGTCGGGTACGCCCCGCGCGGGGTGGGCCGCTCGGCGCCGCTGTCCTGCCAGGACCCCAGACGCTTCTTCGAGGGACCCTCGCAGGCGCCGACGCACCCCTCGGCGTCGTACAAGAAGGACCGCGTCGCGCGGGCGAAGGCGTACGCGCGCGGCTGCGCCGAGCGGTCGGGGAGCGGGCTCAGGTACTACAACACCCTCAACAACGCCCGTGACCTGGACGTGCTGCGAGCCGCGCTGGGCGAGGAGAAGCTGACGTTCATGGGGGCCTCGTACGGCACCTACCTCGGGTCCGTGTACGCGACGCTCTTCCCCTCGCACGTACGGCGGATGGTGCTGGACTCGGCGGTGAACCCGGACCCGGGACAGATCTGGTACCGCAACAACCTGCAGCAGTCGGCCGCCTTCGAGGGCCGCTGGGCCGACTTCCGCGAGTGGATCGCCCGGCACGACCACGTGTACGGACTCGGTGACACCACCGGGAAGGTGCTGCGCAGCTACGAGAAGGCCGAAGACCGGCTCGCCACGAAGCCCGCGGGCGGCACGGTCGGGCCGGGGCAACTGCAGGGCGCGTTCCTGACGGCCGGGTACTACGACGACTACTGGCCGAGCCGCGCGGAGGCACTGTCGGCGTATCTGAAGGGCGACCCGAAGCCGCTGGTCGCGGTGGCCGGGCCGGAGCGGGAGACGGCCACCGAGGCGGAGAACGGCAATGCCGTGTACACGACCGTCGAGTGCAACGACGCTCCCTGGCCGACGGACTGGGCGGTGTGGGACCGCGACAACACCCGGCTCGCGCGGGTGGCACCGTTCGAGACCTGGGACAACGTCTGGATGAACCTGCCGTGCGCCTACTGGCAGGCGCCTCGGCAGCAGCCCGTCGACGTGCGCACCGGGCCCGGTGAGCTGCCGGCGGTGCTGATCATGGCGGCGGAGCGGGACGCGGCCACGCCGTACGACGGGGCGCTGGAGATGAACCGGCGGCTGGCTGGTTCGGTGCTGGTCACCGAGCGGGACGCCGGCACGCACGGCATCGGCGGCGGACCCAACAAGTGCGTCAACGCCCATCTGGACGCGTACCTCCTGGAGGGCCGGCTCCCGGTGCGGCACGCGTCCTGCGCACCGCACCCGGAACCGAAGCCGAAGACCCCGTCCGACGCGTCCCGCAACCAGCCCCTCAGGGACGCCCTGAAGGGCAAGGCGTAACGAGCCTGGTGGCCGGGGCTGCGCGAGCCCCGGTCACCAGCTCGGTGATGTCCTGGCGACGGCCCGTGCCACGTCCCCCCGGGGCCGAAGCACCCGGCTGCCGCTCCGCGGCGGGCCGGACCCCCGGCCGACGGCAGCGCGGCGTCTGCCCTCAGGCGAGGCCCGCAATCAGCTCGGCGATGTCCTTGCGGCGGCCCGTGAAGAACGGGACCTCCTCACGGACGTGCATGCGGGCCTCCGAGCCGCGCAGGTGGCGCATGAGGTCGACGATGCGATGCAGCTCGTCCGCCTCGAAGGCCAGGACCCACTCGTAGTCGCCGAGCGAGAACGAGGCGACCGTGTTGGCGCGCACGTCCGGATAACCGCGGGCCATCTTGCCGTGGTCGGCGAGCATGCGGCGGCGGTCCTCGTCGGGCAGCAGATACCAGTCGTAGGAGCGCACGAAGGGGTAGACGCTGATGTAGTTGCGCGGCGTCTCGTCGGCGAGGAACGCCGGGATGTGCGAGCGGTTGAACTCGGCGGGCCGGTGCAGCGCCATGTTCGACCAGACCGGCTCCAGCGCGCGGCCCAGCTTCGTGCGGCGGAAGAGGTTGTAGGCCTCCTGCAGCTGGTCCGCGGTCTCCGCGTGCCACCAGATCATCAGGTCGGCGTCGGCGCGCAGGCCCGAGAGGTCGTAGGTGCCGCGGATCGTCACGTCCTTGGCGGCGAGCTGGTCGAACAGCTCCTGGACCTCGTCGGCGTAGCCCGCGCGGTCCTCGGGCAGCACGTCCTTCAGCTTGAAGACGGACCACAGGGTGTAGCGGATGACCTCGTTGAGGTCCTTGGCCAGCTTGCCCTTGTTCGGGATCCGGCCGGCCTCGGTGGTGGGGGCGTCGTCACTCATGTCCCTTATTCTCCTGATCCTCCGTGCAGACTCTGCACCGGGTTGGCGGTGAGCTCCTCGACACCGCTGAGATCGCCGCCGAGCTGGTCGACGGCGGCGTACGCGCTGGCGATGCACGCCGGGATACCGACGCCGTCGTACTGCGCGCCGCACACGGCGAGGCCCGGGAGCTTGGCCACGTGTTCGCGGATTCGTACCACGCGCGCGTGGTGACCGACCGGGTACTGGGGCAGGCCGTCGGTCCAGCGGGTGACGCGGGCCTCCAGCGGGTTCGCGTCGAGGCCGGTGGCCGCGCGCAGGTCGTGCCGGGAGACCTCGACCAGCTCCGCGTCCTCGCGGCTGAGGATCTCCGTCTCGCCGTACCGCCCCACGGAGGTGCGCAGCACGATCACGTCCGGGTCCTCGTCGGCGATCCAGCCCCACTTCTGCGAGGCGAACGTCGACGCCTTGATGGTGCGGCCGTCGACCGGCGGGACGAGGAAGCCGCTGCCGTCGGGGAGGGCGGCGTCGGCGCGGCGGTAGGCGAGGGTGACGAGGGCCATGGAGGCGTACTCGACGGTGCGCAGGTCGGCGGCGGCCTCGGGGGACTCGGCGGCCAGCAGCCGGGCCGCGGCCGGGGCGGGTACGGCGACGACCACGGCGTCCGCGCGCAGCACTCGGTCACCGGCGACGACCCGCCAGCCCGCGCCCGCCTCCCGGCGCAGCTCCGTCACCGGGGTCCCGGTCAGGATCTCGCCGCCGCGCGCCCGCACCGACTCCGCGACCGCGAGCGGCAGTCGGCCCACGCCGCCCTCGATGCCCATGAACACCGGTCCGGTCCGGCGGTTGGCCTCGGCCTCGGCCTGGATGTCGCGGACGGCCTCGGTGAGGGAGTCGTGGGTGCGTGCGGCCTGGAAGAGCTGGGGGACGGCCGAGCGCATCGAGATCCGGTAGGCGTCACCCGCGTAGACCCCGCCCAGGAGGGGTTCGACGAGGCGGTCGACGACCTCGCGGCCGAGGCGTGCCGCCACGTACTCCCCCACCGCCACGTCGTCGCCGACCTCCGTGCGGGGCAGGTCAGCGTCGCGCTCGATGCGGGCGAGGCCGTCGTCGGACAGGACACCGGAGAGGGCGGACGCGGTGCCCGGTACGCCCATCACATGACCCTTGGGCATCGGACGCAGCGCGCCGCGGGTCCAGATCGAGGCCGTCGCGGTGGCCGGGGGCTGGAGCCGGTCCGCGAGGCCCACCTCGCGGGCCAGGCCCACGGCCTCCGGGCGGCGCGCCAGCATCGACTCGGCGCCCAGGTCGACGCGCACGCCCGCGAGCTCGCCGGGCAGCAGCTTGCCGCCGACACGCTCCGACGCCTCGAGGACGGTCACACGGGCCGCGCGCCCGAGCAGCCGGTGGGCGGCCGCAAGACCGGCGACTCCGGCTCCGATGACGACGACATGGCCCTTGACCGTGGGTGATCCGCTCATGGCTCCACCTTCTCAGACGCCACCGACAGCCGTGCCAGGGCCTTGTGGCCCCATTGCGTTGTGACCGTGACCTCATCGGAACCGTTTCGGGCCAACGTCCGGTCCGGTCCGGGCGTCGAAGGAGCGTCGATTGTCACGACCCTCGGGGGGTAGCCACGATGCACGTACGACAGTCCCCGCGTTTCCCGCGACCCGTTCACGCCCTGGCCGGGCTTCTGCTGGCCGCCTCGCTCGCGCTCGCCGGGTGCAGCGCCTCGGACGACACGGGGAGCAGCACCGCGGACAAGGCCGCCGCTCCGGCCGGTGGCGCCCGGGGCTCCGCCGTCCAGGGGGAGGCGGACACCGCGGGCGGCAAGGCGGGCGACGCCCGGGCCGAGCAGACCCCGCCCGACCTCACGGCCGGCCACATCATCCGCACGGCCTCCCTGACCGTGCAGGTCAGGGACGTGCCCAAGGCGCTCGACGAGGCCCGCACCGCCGCCGAGAACGCGGGCGGGTTCGTCGGCAACGAGAGCACGCACCGGGACGAGAAGGGTCACGAGACCACGCGGGTCGTGCTGCGGGTGCCCACCGACAAGTACGACGAGGTCCTCAGCGACCTCCGGGGCACGGGCAAGCTCATCGACCGCACCGCCAAGGCCGAGGACGTCACCGACCAGGTCGTCGACGTCGACAGCCGCATCAAGTCGCAGCGGGCCAGCGTCGCCCGGATCCGTGAGCTGATGGACCAGGCGACCAAGCTCAGTGACGTGGTCACCCTGGAAGGGGAATTGAGCCGCCGCCAGGCCGACCTGGAGGCGCTGCTCGCTCAGCAGGCGTCGCTGAAGGACCGCACCAGCCTGGCCACCATCGCCCTCTCGCTGTCCGAGACGCCGGTCAAGAAGGCCGCGAAGGACGACACCCCCGGCTTCCTGGACGCGGTGTCCGGCGGCTGGGACGTCTTCGTCACGCTGCTGCGCTGGATCGCCCTGGCCGTCGGCGCCGTCCTGCCCTTCGCGGCGCTCACGGCACTGCTCGTGCTGCTGTGGCTGCGGGTCGTACGGCCGCGTCTCGCGCACCGCACCCCGCCCGCCGCCGCGACGACGGCGCCGCAGGTCCCCGTGGGGCGCGCGCCCGGCGAGGAGGGCTGAGCGGGCCCGGAACGACCCGTGCCCGTAGCGTGTTCACATGAGCATGAGCGGTGGGCGGGGCACAGCGGAACGGCTGGTCGTGATCGGCGGCGACGCCGCGGGGATGTCCGCGGCGTCGCAGGCGCGCCGGATGCGGGGGCCCGACGAGCTGGAGATCGTGGCGTTCGAGCGCGGCCGCTTCACCTCCTTCTCGGCGTGCGGCATCCCGTACTGGGTGGGCGGCGACGTCCCCGAGCGCGAGCGGTTGATCGCCCGTTCACCGGAGGAGCACCGTGAGCGGGACATCGACCTGCGGATGCGCACCGAGGTCACGGAGATCGACGTGGCGGGACAGCGGGTACGCGCGCGTGACGTCGATTCCGGCGCCGGGTCCTGGACGCCGTACGACAAGCTCGTGATCGCGACCGGCGCCCGCCCGATCCGCCCGGACATGCCCGGCGCGGACGCGCCCGGAGTGCACGGTGTGCAGACGCTGGACGACGGCCAGGCGCTCCTTGACTCGCTTGCACGCACGCGTGGCCGTCGAGCGGTCGTCGTCGGCGCGGGCTACATCGGCGTCGAGATGGCGGAGGCGCTGGTCAACCGCGGATACGAGGTGACGGTCGTCAACCGCGGCAAGGAACCGATGGCCACGCTCGACCCGGACATGGGCCGCCTGGTGCGCCGGGCGATGTCGGGCATGGGCATCACCATGGTCGACGACGCCGAGGTCACCAAGGTGTTCACCGGCGAGGACGGCCGGGTGCGCGCGGTCGCGACGCAGGACGCGGAGTACTCCGCCGACGTGGTCGTGCTCGGCATCGGCGTGCGCCCCGAGACGTCCCTGGCCCGGACGGCGGGCCTCCCCCTCGGCGCCCACGGCGGCCTGCTCACCGACCTCGCCATGCGGGTACGCGGCCACGAGAACATCTGGGCCGGCGGCGACTGCGTCGAGGTCCTCGACCTGGTCTCAGGCCAGGAGCGGCACATCGCCCTCGGCACCCACGCCAACAAGCACGGCCAGGTCATCGGCATGAACGTGGGCGGCGGTTACGCCACCTTCCCGGGCGTCGTCGGCACGGCGGTGAGCAAGGTCTGCGCCCTCGAGATCGCCCGCACCGGCCTGCGCGAGAAGGACGCGCGGAGGGCGGGCCTCCAGTACGAGACGGTCACCATCGAGTCGACCAGCCGCGCGGGCTACTACCCCGGCGCCTCCCTCATGACGGTCAAGATGCTCGCGGAACGCCGCACGGGCCGCCTCCTGGGCGTGCAGATCGTCGGCGGCGAGGGCGCGGCGAAACGCGTCGACATCGCGGCGGTGGCCCTGACGGCACGGATGACGGTGGAGGAGATGACGGCCCTGGACCTGGGCTACGCCCCACCGTTCTCCCCGGTGTGGGACCCGGTCCTGGTGGCGGCACGTAAGGCGGCGGCGAAGGTACGCGCGGGCGCCCGGTAGGCACCCGCCCCGCAGAGCCGGTGCCCGGGCGAGCACGCGGTCCGCCGACGAGCATCTGGTGCTCGGTGCCCAGGCCCCCCGCCTAAGCCGTCCCGCTGATCCGCGGCAACGACGCACTCGGCAGCGAAGCGACCGCCCCGCTCGGCTGCTCCCCGGCCGGTTTCGCATGCGTCGCAGCCACCCGGACCGAGCGCAGCCGGTGGCTCACGGCCTCGTCCAGGGTCACCGGGCGCTGCATCTGCGCGGCGAGCCGGCCCGCCTCCTGGCCGAGGCGTGCGACGTCCTCCCAGGGCAGCCGCACCACCAGTGAGATCTCCGCCTCGCCGTCCGGCAGGGCCTGCATCGCGGGGAATGTCTGAGGAGTTCCTCGGTCGTTCATCGCCTGATCCTCACGTCGGTTGACGAGAGATACGCGCACCGGCCGGGCGGCTTTCACCGATTCGCGCGGCTCATCCAGGGCACTACTCCTACGTGGTGATCCCCGTCCATGACGTGAACCCGGTGCGCCGTACCCCGTGGGTGACGTACGCGCTCATCGCCGCCAACGTCATCGTCTTCCTCCACACGCCCGGCATGGCCGGCTCCGTGGCCGGGGGCAGCAACCTGGCGCAGCTGTGTCACCTCCAGGCGTTCATGGACCAGTACGCCGCGGTGCCCCGGGAACTGATCCACGATCAGCTGCCGCGCATGGTGCCGACGGGCGAGGTGGGGGTCGGCGCGCACGGCCCCGGCTGCGTCGTGGGCCCGCCCGGCTACGACAAGTCACCGCCCCTGTCGGTCTTCACGGCGATGTTCCTGCACGGCAGCTGGCTGCATCTGCTGGGCAACATGCTGTTCCTGCTGATCTTCGGCAACAACATGGAGGACCGGATGGGCCACATCCGGTACTTCCTGTTCTACATCGTCTGCGGCTACGCGGCCGCATACGGATTCGCACTGCTCAACGACACCTCGGGCGACCCGCTGATCGGCGCCTCCGGGGCGATCGCCGGAGTCCTGGGCGCCTATCTGGTGGTGTATCCGAGGGTCAGGGTGTGGGTCCTGGTCCCGTTCCTGATCTTCCTGCCGCTACGGCTGCCGGCCTGGCTGGTGCTGGGCTTCTGGTTCGTGCTCCAGGCCGTGTACTCGTCGGGCCACGGCATCTCCGGCGCCGGCTCCGTGGCGTACGCGGCACACATCGTGGGCTTCGTCGTCGGCATGCTCCTCGCACTGCCACTGCGCCCGGGCACACCACCGCCCCCGGAGCCACGCAGACTGATGTTCGGCAGACAGGCCCGGCCCCGGCACACCTGGTGAGGGTCAGCGGGCGGTGTGCGTGTGCACGTACTCCACGAGGCGGGTGAGGGCGTCCGGGTCGGTGGCGGGGGGGACGCCGTGACCGAGGTTGAAGACGTGGCCCTCGAGGGCGGCGGCCGCGTCCAGGACCTCGCGGGTCTTCGTCTCGACGGCCTCGGGGGTGGCGAACAGCACCGTCGGGTCGAGATTGCCCTGGAGTGCCTTGCCGGGGCCGACACGGCGGGCGGCCTCGTCCAGCGGGACGCGCCAGTCGACGCCGACGACGTCCGCGCCGGCCTCGCCCATCAGGTGCAGCAACTCCCCGGTGCCGACGCCGAAGTGGATGCGCGGGACGCCGTACCCGGCGACGGCGTCCAAGACCTTGGCCGAGGCGGGCAGCACCGAGCGCCGGTAGTCGGCGGGGGCCAGCGCGCCCACCCAGGAGTCGAAGAGCTGGACGGCGCTCGCGCCCGCCTCGATCTGCACCTTGAGGAAGGCGGCCGTGATGCCGGCGAGCCGGTCGAGCAGCTCGGCCCAGAGGCCGGGGTCGCCGTACATCATCGCCTTGGCGTTCTCGAACGTCCGCGACGGGCCGCCCTCGATGAGGTAGCTCGCCAGGGTGAACGGGGCGCCGGCGAAGCCGATGAGCGGGGTCGGGCCCAGCTCGCGGGTCAGCAGACCGATGGCCTCCGTGACGTACGAGACGTCCTCGGGGGTGAGGTCGCGCAGCCGGTCGAGATCGGCGCGGGTGCGGATCGGGCGCTCGACGAGCGGGCCGATGCCGGGCTTGATGTCGAGGTCGATGCCGATGGCCTTGAGCGGGACCACGATGTCGCTGTAGTAGATCGCCGCGTCCACGTTGTGCCGGCGCACCGGCTGCAGGGTGATCTCGGCGACCAGGTCGGGCCGCGTGCAGGACTCGAGCATCGGGATGCCCTCGCGCACCTTGCGGTACTCCGGCAGTGAGCGCCCGGCCTGCCGCATGAACCAGACGGGCGTGTGCGGCACGGGTTCACGCCTGCACGCCCTGAGGAACGCGGAGTCGTACGTCGCTGTCGGCTGCTGGCCCGTGGGGCTTCCGTTGGCACTCACGAAGGCAAGTCTCCCATGGTCCCGAAGCAGACGTGGCCGCGCCCTTTAGCCAGCCTTTAGGTGGTGTCTCTCCCTGCGCGAAGCCCCCGTTCCCCTTAATCTTCCCCGCATGGCTGCGGCTCAGGGACGACTGTCGGACGGCGCTGGCGGAATGGACGACGCGAAGGAGGCCGGGGAGGCGGAGCGGCATACCGACGGCACGGCTCCGCCGGCCTTCCGGGCTGCCGTCGAGGCGTTGCGGAACGCGCGGCTGCGGCCACAGATCGAGGTGGACCCGACGCCGGCCCCCCAGCGGCTCGCCCCGTTCGCGTACGCGCTGGAGGCGACGGTCGTCGACGGCGACCAGGACCTGGCCGACGGCCGGCTGATCCTGCTGCACGAACCAGCCGGGCACGAAGCCTGGAACGGCACGTTCCGGCTGGTCACGCTGGTCCGTGCGGAGCTGGAGCCGGAGATGGCGGCCGATCCGCTGCTGCCCGACGTGTGCTGGTCGTGGCTGACGGGCGCGCTCCAGGCGCGCGGGCTGTCGTACGGCGAACCGAGCGGCACCGTCACACGCGCCAGCTCGCACTACTTCGGCGGCCTGTCGGAGCGCCCCGGCGCCTCGCAGATCGAGATCCGCGCCTCCTGGACACCGCGCGAGGGCCTGACCGGCATCCCTGACACCGCGACCCACCTCACCGCCTGGTGCGATCTGCTCGCCCAGATCGCGGGCCTGCCGCCGGCCGCTCCGGGGGACGCGTCGGTGGTGACGCTGCCGCAGCGCCGCGGACCGCAGTCCCGTTGACGGCCCCTTGAGGGTCCCTTTGTCGATACGGCCACATTCAGTCACCCACGACCTGCCGATGATCTGATTCGCTCACTGAACGATCGACCGAACGTCCGAATTGCCCAGATTGTTACTCACTAAATCGTGATCTTTCTCTAAAGGGCCAGGGGTTTGATGCCGAAAGGGACTGTGACCTTGGAAAGCCGTCCCGCACCCCAGGAGGCCTGGTGTCCGTTCTCCTCGAGCAGCCCGCAAGCCTGGTCGCCTACCGCCCGAACAAGCCGACCGCCATGGTGGTCGTGGCCGACCCGCGCGTCCGCTCCACCGTCACCCGCCATCTGTGGGCGCTCGGCGTGCGCGACGTGATCGAGGCCTCGTCCGTCGCGGAGGCTCGTCCACGCATCGGCAACCCCCGTGACATCTGCGTCGCCGACGTCCACCTGCCGGACGGTTCCGGCCTGACCCTCCTGTCCGAGACCCGTGCCGCGGGCTGGCCCAACGGCCTGGCCCTGTCCGCGGCCGACGACATCGGCGCCGTACGCAACGCCCTGGCCGGCGGGGTCAAGGGCTACGTCGTCACCGGCACCCGGACCAACATCGGGCTCCCCACCCGACCGGGCGCCGCCCCCATCGGCTCCGCCGCCGCCCGCATGCACCGCCGCCCCCCGGGTGCCCCGAGCCACCCGGGAGGCTACCGAGAGCTGTCCGGCCGCGAGGTCGAGGTGCTTCGGCTGGTCGCGGAGGGCCAGTCGAACAAAGCGATCGGCGTCTCGATGGGCCTGTCCGCCCTGACCGTCAAGAGCCACCTCGCCCGCATCGCCCGCAAACTCGGCACGGGCGACCGGGCCGGGATGGTGGCGGTGGCCCTGCGCACCGGGATCATCCACTGAGGGAGGAGGCTCGATCGTTCACTCATGTGAATGAATGCTTTCACCGGCTTGACTGGTTTACGACCCCCCAGCGCCCGTCGACGGAACGTTACGTCGACGGGCGCTGCGCACACACAGATACTCTTGACAGGTGACCGACGCCCAAGAGACCGCAGCAGACACGCCCCTGCGCACCACCGGAGGAACCCCTCCGGACGACGGCGGAACATCTGCGGCACCGGCGCCGACTCCTTTGCTCGAACCGCGCGAGGGCATTCCGCCCGTGATCACCGACGAGGCGGCGCTGGCCGAGGTGATCGCCGCCTTCGCCGCCGGCTCCGGTCCCGTCGCCGTCGACGCGGAGCGCGCTTCCGGATACCGCTACGGCCAGCGCGCCTACCTGGTCCAGCTCCGCCGTGACGGCGCCGGCACCGCGTTGATCGACCCCGTCGCCTGTCCCGACCTGTCCGGTCTGGGCGAGGCGCTGTCCGGCGTGGAATGGGTGCTGCACGCGGCCACCCAGGACCTGCCGTGTCTGCGCGAGATAGGCATGGTGCCCAGTGGCCTCTTCGACACGGAGCTGGCGGGACGGCTCGCCGGGTTCCCGCGCGTCGGCCTCGGCGCCATGGTCGAGAGCGTCCTCGGCTTCGTCCTGGAGAAGGGTCACTCGGCCGTCGACTGGTCGACCCGCCCACTGCCCGAGCCCTGGCTGCGGTACGCCGCGCTCGATGTCGAACTGCTCGTCGATCTTCGCAACTCACTGGAGAAGGAGCTGGACCGGCAGGGCAAGCTGGAGTGGGCGCAGCAGGAGTTCCACGCCATCGCGACGGCTCCGCCGGCCGAGCCCCGCAAGGACCCCTGGCGCCGTACGTCCGGCATGCACAAGGTGCGCCGGCGCCGGCAGCTCGCCGTGGTGCGGGAGCTGTGGCAGGCCCGTGACCGGATCGCCCAGAAACGCGACGTCTCACCTGGCAAGGTGCTCTCCGACGCGGCCATCGTCGAGGCCGCGATTGCGCTACCGGCCAATGTGCATGCGCTGGCCGCGCTGAATGGCTTCGGGCATCGGATGGGACGGCGGCAGCTGGAGCAGTGGCAGGCAGCGGTGGACCGGGCCAAGGCGCTGCCCGAGGCCGGGCTGCCTCAGCCGGGGCAGGCGGTCAACGGGCCGCCGCCGCCGCGGGCCTGGGCCGACAAGGATCCTGTTGCGGCGGCACGGCTGTCGGCGGCGCGGACCGGGGTGTCGGCACTTGCCGAGCGGTTGAACATGCCGCAGGAGAATGTGATCACTCCGGACACGGTTCGGCGGGTTTGCTGGGAGCCGCCGAAGGTTGTGGACGCGGACTCCGTGGAGGCGGCGCTTGCCGGGTACGGTGCGCGGCCTTGGCAGGTTTCGCTGGTCACGCCGGTACTGGTCGACGCACTGTCCGTGAAGAGTGCCTAGTCGCCGTTGCGGACCCCGCCGACGGCGGGTGCGGGATTCGTTGCAGTTGCTCGCGCCCACGCGGCGGAGCTCAAATCGATACAGCCACGTGCCCCTTCGGAGCGCTCAGATCGCGCCAAGATCCTGGGGGCTTCGGGTGTGACGTTCGGCTCCCGGGCACGGGACTGGGCAGCTACGTTACTCATAAGTAGCATGGTCGTAAGCAAGCGCTCAGCGCCCCGCACCCTGGAGGAGAGCCATCGTGCCTCGTACCGTCAGGGACGTCGTTTTCGTCGACGGCGTCCGCACCCCGTTCGGCAAGGCGGGTCCGAAGGGCATCTACCACGAGACCCGCGCCGACGACCTCGTCGTGAAGGCGATCCGGGAGCTGCTGCGCCGCAACCCCGGCCTGGACCCGAAGAAGATCGACGAGGTCGCCGTCGCCGCGACCACCCAGATCGGTGACCAGGGTCTGACCCTGGGCCGTACCGCGGGCATCCTCGCGGGTCTGCCGACGTCCGTTCCCGGCTATTCGATCGACCGCATGTGTGCCGGTGCGCTGACCGCCGTGACCACCACGGCCGGTTCGATCGCGTTCGGCGCGTACGACGCCGTCATCGCCGGTGGCGTCGAGCACATGGGCCGCCACCCGATGGGCGAGGGCGTCGACCCGAACCCACGGTTCGTCTCCGAGAAGCTGGTCGACGAGTCCGCCCTGTTCATGGGCATGACCGCCGAGAACCTGCACGACCGCTACCCGCAGATCACCAAGCTGCGCGCCGACGAGTACGCGGTGCGCTCGCAGGAGAAGGCCGCCAAGGCGTACGCCGACGGCAAGATCCAGCAGGACCTGGTGCCGATCTCGGTGCGCCGCACCAACCCCGATGCCGGTGAGACCGGCTGGGGTCTGGTCACCGCCGACGAGCCGATGCGTCCGGGGACCACCCTGGAGAACCTGGCGGGTCTGAAGACGCCGTTCCGCGTCCACGGGCGGGTCACCGCGGGCAACGCGGCCGGTCTCAACGACGGTGCCACCGCCTCGATCATCGCCTCCGAGGACTTCGCCCGCGAGAACGGGCTGCCGGTCAGGATGCGCCTCGTCTCCTACGCCTTCGCGGGCGTCGAGCCGGAGGTCATGGGCTACGGCCCGATCCCGGCCACGGAGAAGGCCCTCGCCAAGGCGGGCCTGGGCATCGGTGACATCGGGCTGTTCGAGATCAACGAGGCCTTCGCCGTGCAGGTGCTGGCCTTCCTCGACCACTACGGCATCGCGGACGACGACGAGCGCGTCAACCAGTACGGCGGCGCGATCGCCTTCGGTCACCCGCTGGCCTCGTCGGGCGTGCGCCTGATGACGCAGCTGGCCCGCCAGTTCGAGGAGCAGCCGAACGTCCGCTACGGCCTGACCACCATGTGCGTCGGCTTCGGCATGGGCGCGACGGTCGTCTGGGAGAACCCGCACTTCGAGGGGGACAAGTGAGCACCACCGCTGAGCTGTTGAAGGGTGCGGCCGAGCTGTTCCCCGACGAGGTCGTGACGTCCGCGCACGTACGCCACCTCGATCTGCCGTCCGGTGCGGGGCGCTTCGCGCTCATCACCCTGGACAACGGCCTCGACCACACCAAGCCGACGACCTTCGGCCCGGCCTCGCTGGCGAACCTCAACGCCGCGATCGACCAGGTCGAGAAGGAGGCCGCGGCCGGGGAGATCGTCGGCGTCGGTGTCACCGGCAAGCCGTTCATCTTCGCCGTCGGCGCCGACCTCAAGGGCGTCGAGCTGTTGAAGAAGCACGAGCACGCGCTGGCCATCGGCAAGGGCGGCCACGAGGTCTTCAAGCGCCTCGCGGGTCTCGCGGTCCCGACCTTCGCCTACTACAACGGCGCCGCGATGGGCGGCGGCGTCGAGGTCGGCCTGCACTGCTCCTACCGGACCGTCTCGAAGGCGATCCCGGCGTTCTCCCTGCCCGAGGTGTTCCTGGGTCTGGTCCCGGGCTGGGGCGGCTGCACGCTGCTGCCGAACCTGATCGGCGCCGAGAAGGCCGTCTCGGTCATCATCGAGAACAGCCTCAACCAGAACAAGCAGCTCAAGGGCCGGCAGGTCTTCGACCTCGGCATCGCCGACGCCCTCTTCGAGGGAGCCGACTTCCTGGAGCAGTCGCTGATCTGGACGGCGAACGTCCTCAAGGGCGACATCGAGGTCGAGCGTCCGGTGATCGACCGCGGCGAGGCCTGGGACCAGGCCGTCGCCAAGGGCCGCTTCATCGCCGACGGCAAGGTGCACGGCGCGGCCCCGGCCGCCTACCGTGCGCTGGACATCATCGCCGCCGCCAAGAACGGCGACCTCCAGCAGGGCTACGACGCCGAGGACCAGGCGCTCGCCGACCTGATCATGGGCGGTGAACTGCGCGCCGGCATCTACGCGTTCAACCTCGTGCAGAAGCGCGGCAAGCGCCCGGCGGGTGCGCCCGACAAGTCACTCGCCCGTCCGGTCACCAAGGTCGGTGTCGTCGGCGCCGGCCTGATGGCCTCTCAGCTCGCGCTGCTCTTCCTGCGCCGCCTCGAGGTGCCGGTCGTCCTGACCGACATCGACCAGGAGCGCGTCGACAAGGGCGTGGGCTACGTCCACTCCGAGATCGACAAGCTGCTCGGCAAGGGCCGTATCGGCCAGGACAAGGCCAACCGACTGAAGGCACTGGTCACCGGTGTCCTGGACAAGGCCGAGGGCTTCTCCGACGCGGACTTCGTCATCGAGGCCGTCTTCGAGGAGATCGGCGTCAAGCAGCAGGTGTTCGCCGAGGTCGAGGCGGTCGCCCCGGCACACGCGATCCTCGCCACCAACACCTCCTCCCTGTCGGTGACGGAGATGGCGTCGAAGCTCAAGAACCCCGAGCGGGTCGTGGGCTTCCACTTCTTCAACCCCGTCGCGATCCTCCCGCTCCTGGAGATCGTGCGCGGCGAGCAGACGGACGACGCCTCGCTCGCGACCGCCTTCGCGGTGGCCAAGAAGCTGAAGAAGACCGCGGTGCTGGTGAAGGACGCCCCGGCGTTCGTCGTCAACCGCATCCTGACCCGCTTCATGGGCGAGATCCAGAACGTCATCGACGAGGGCACGCCGGTCGAGGTGGCGGAGAAGGCGGTGGAGCCCCTGGGCCTGCCGATGTCCCCGCTGGTCCTGCTCGAGCTGGTCGGCCCGGCCATCGGTCTGCACGTCTCGGAGACCCTCAACCGGGCCTTCCCGAACCGCTTCAAGGTCTCCCCGAACCTCGCGGCCGTCGTCAAGGCGGGCAAGCGCGGCTTCTACGTCTACGACAGCGGCAAGCCGGAGCTGGACCCCGAGGTCGCCGCGCTGCTGCGGCAGGGCGACGTCGTGCTGACGGAGGAACAGGTGCGGGCACGGGTGCTCGACGCCGTGGCGCAGGAGATCGGGCTCATGCTCGACGAGGGCGTCGTGGCCGAGGCCCAGGACATCGACCTCTGCCTGATCACGGGCGCCGGCTGGCCCTTCCACCTGGGCGGCATCACGCCGTACCTGGACCGCGAGGGCGTCTCGGAGCGCGTGAACGGCAAGCGGTTCCTGGCTCCGGGCGTGGCGAGCGTCCCGGCCTGACCCGGTCCCTGCCGGCGTACGGTGCCCGGCCCACCCTGTGCGGTGTGCCGGGCACCGGTGTGTCAGCGGGCGTCCTCGACGTGGACGACGTGCAGTCCGGTGCCGTCCTCGTGGCGTTTGGACCGGCCGTGGATGCCGACGGCCAGATGGGAGGGGTCGGCGGGTTCGTCGAGCGGCACGAAGGTGACGACGTCCGGATGGTGACCCGTGACCAACCAGCCCTCGCTGTTCTTGAGTTCGAGCACACGGAAGTCACCGGCCGCCGTGGTGACGTGCACGGGCCCGTACTCCCGGAGGATCTCCTTGGCCTGTTCGGCGAGGTCTCCGGCCGGTTCGTCCAGCACCACACAGGTGCCGTGCGCGAAGAGCACCCAGGACTTTCCGGAGCCGGAGAGCAGCCGCCGCCAGGTGTCGACGAGTGTCTCGGTGTCCACGCCGGACATCATGGCGCACTCAGACCTTGCGCCATGCCACCAGTGCCAGTCCCGGCTCGTCCTTCCGCCGGGTCAGCAGGAGTTGCCCGGTCGACGGGGACAGCGTGGCCGCCGCGACCCGGCCGTCCTCGTCCACCGTGAGGGACACCGTCGCGTCGGACGGGAGTCGGGGGCCGGACTCCGTCCACCACGCGCCGGCCGATTCCAGTTCCGTGGGGTACGCGGCGAAGGCCACTCGGCCGCCGGCCGAGCGCTGGGCCAGCAACGTGCAGTCGTGACCGTCGAGTTCGCAGCGGACCGCCGCCACCGGGCCGGGGCCCGCGGCGGGCAGCAGTGTGACCGGCTTGGTGCCGGGGCGCCAGGCGCAGAGGTCACCCGCGTCGTCGGTGTAGAAAAGGGTCGTGCTGTCGGTGGACGTGGCCAGGGCGTGCAGGGTGCCCGGACGGGCCGTCGCCTCGATCGCCTCCTCGAGGACCGGTGGGGTGCCCGGCTTCTCCTGGCGCCAGTGCAGGATGCCGGCGGGGGCGGCCGCGTACAGCTCGACGAGCCCGGACTCCCCCGTCACCGCCGCCGGCTCCTCCTGGACGTCCCGGCCCTTGAGGTCGCGCCAGGGGTCCCAGCCGCCCTTCTCCTTCTGGGCGAGCATGCTGATCCCGCCGCCCTTGTTGCGGACGAAGACATGGGCGCGGCCCTTCGCGTCCACCGCGACCGCGGGTGTACCGGTGCGGTCGCCCTTCTTGTTCGGGTGGCCGAGCGGGTTCCAGTCCAGGGCGGCCAGGAGCGGGCGGAAGTGGGTGGAGTGCACCAGTCCCGACTCGCCCTGCACGGTGGGCCGCCAGGACACCAGGTGGGCGTAGCCGTCGGCGCCGTGGCCGACGGCGAGGACGGGATGCAGTTCCTGGTCGCCGCCCACCGTGCGCGGGGCGCCCCAGGGGCCGCCGGGTGCGCGCTCCGCCCGGCACAGGACGGCGTCACCCGAGGGGAGATAGACACTGAGCCGGCCGTCGCGGCCGCGTATGAGCCAGTCGCCGTTCACCGGTTCACTCTAAGCCGCGTTCCCGCGGGCCCTTGGCCCGGCCCCTGCCTGATCAGCGCTTCGTGGGACCCTTGAGGCATGGACGTGGAAGCGCCTCTGCTCGTGATCGTGGACGCCGCGAACGTGGTCGGATCGGTGCCCGACGGATGGTGGCGGGACCGCAAGGGTGCCGCCGAACGGCTGCGGGACCGGCTGGCCTCGGAGGGGCTGCCGGGGCATCCGGACCCGGTGGAGATCGTGCTCGTCGTCGAGGGCGCCGCGCGCGGGGTGGAGTCCGCGCCCGGTGTGCGGGTGGTGTCGGCGCCGGGCAGCGGTGACGACCGGATCGTCGAGCTGGTCGAGGAGTACCGCGGCCGCGCCTGCCTGGTCATCACGGCCGACCGGGAACTGCGGCGCAGGGTGATGGAGTCGGACGCGGAGGTCACCGGGCCTCGGTCGGTCCTGGGCGGCACCCCCTGAGCCCCTACTCGCCCGGCACGCGCGCGTACAGCACCGCTCCGTCGACCGTCCCCACCTCCTCGTACCGCGCCGCGAGCAGCCGTCGCAGACTGGGCAGCCGGTCCGGTCCGTACGGCTTGCCCCGGGAGTCGTCGATCACCAGGGCCGGGGCGTGGCGGGCCAGTTCCGCGCGGAAGACGGGCCAGGCGCCCTCGACGGCGTACTTCTCGCCGACCTGGGGACCGTCGCGCCCGCCGCTGTAGTTGGTGAGCAGGCCCGCGGTGAGATAGCGGCTGGCCGGGCTGCGGTCGGCCAGCCAGTACGTCTCCGGGTGCATGCCCCAGACCAGGACGCGGTCGTCGGGTGACGTGCGGTGGGCGACCGCAGCGGCGAGGCGCTGGGCGTGGGCGAGTTCGGGGCGCGGGGCCGCGAGGCCCCAGGTCAGGAACAGCGTGCAGCAGCAGACGGAGGTGACGACCGCCGCCGTCAGCCGTTCCCGGGGCAGGTCTCGCAGCGCGGCTGTCGCCAACAGGACCAGCGGCGGGGTGAGTTGCAGATAGTAGTGGCCGAAGAAGTGGAAGCCGAGGCTGACGGCGACGGCGGAGGAGGCGAGCCACAGCCACAGGTCCGTGGCTCGGGTACGGGTCGTCGTGTGCAGGGCCCGTACCAGGGGCGGGAGCAGGCCCGCACAGGCCGCGGCCAGGATGGCCGTGTTGGCCAGTCCCCGGCCGAGGACGTGGAGTTCGGAGCCGGTGAGGGAGGCGTACGCGCCCGAGCCGGTGACCGTCCAGAACACGAAGCCCGCCGGGTCGGTGAGCAGCGCCGCGCACAGCACGGGGAGCACCACCCCGGCGGCCAGCCGCAGCAGCCCGCTCCGCCCGGCTCCGTGCCGGTGCAGCAGCCACAGCACCGGCACCAGCACCGCCCCGCCGGTCTGCTTGGCGAGGACGGCGCAGGCGACGGCGACCCCGGCCGCGCCCCAGCGGCGGCGGTCGGCGCACCACATGGCGGCGGCCGTGCCGGGCAGTATGAACACCTCGAAGACGGCGGCCTGCGCGTCCTCGGGGTTGAGTCCGACGGAGACCAGCAGATACAGCGTCCCGGCCGTACGGCCCGCGGTGTCGCCCCAGCGGCGGCGGGCCAGGGAGGCCAGCAGGACGGCGGTGAACAGATGCGCGAGGACCGCGAGGACCCGTACCGACGTCAGCGACCCCGAGCCGCCGAACGCGAACGCCGCCTGGTACAGCCACGGCACGAGCGGCGGCTTGCGGTCCACGACCGTTTCGTAGAGCTGTCCGCCGTGCGCCAGCATCCGGGCCTGTACGGCGAGATAACCCTCGTCCGGGTTCCACAGCGGCCGCGCGAACGACGGCGCCCGGGTGACGCAGGCCAGCGCCGCGAGCGCCGGCAGGAGCCGCGTCCAGTACGCCGTCCGTACGGCTGCTGCGGACCGGACGGGGGCCAGGGGCGCGGCGAGCATGGGCAGCACGCTATCCGGCCCCGCAGTCCCTGACGAAGCAGGACATACGGGGCTGGTGTGACGAACTGAACCGCGGTCGGCTACGCCTGGGCGTCTCCGGGCGGCCGGTCACCGCTCACGTCGGCGACCGTGGTCTCCTCGTGCCGGGCGAGGCGGCTGTGCGAGCGGCCGTAGAGGAAGTACACGAGGAAGCCGATGACCATCCAGATCGCGAACCGGAGCCAGGTCTCGGCGGGCAGGTTCAGCATCAGCCACAGCGTGGCGAGGACGGACACGATCGGCAGGACCGGCACCCACGGGGTACGGAAGGCGCGGTGCAGGTCGGGCCGGGTGTTCCGGAGGATGATCACACCGATCGCGACGACGACGAAGGCGAACAGCGTGCCGATGTTCACCAGCTGGGCGAGTTCGCTCAGGCTGGTGAAACCCGCGATGACCGCGATGACCACGCCGAGCAGGATGGTCGGCCGGTGCGGGGTGCGGAAGCGCGGGTGGACGCGGGAGAAGAAGCGGGGCAGCAGTCCGTCGCGGCTCATCGCGAAGAACACCCGGGTCTGCCCGAGCAGCAGGATCATGCAGACGGTCGTCAGGCCGACGGCGGCGCCGAAGCTGATCACGCCCGCGTACCAGGGGTGTCCGATGGCCTTGAACGCGTCGGCGAGCGGGGCGTCCACGGACAGTTGGCTGTAGTGCTGCATTCCGGTCACGACGATGGACACCGCCACGTACAGCACTGTGCACACGAGCAGGGAGCCGAGGATGCCGCGCGGCATGTCCCGCTGGGGGTTCTTGGTCTCCTCGGCGGCGGTGGCCACGACGTCGAAGCCGATGAAGGCGAAGAAGACGACGGAGGCGGCCGTGAAGATGCCCATCACGCCGAAGTTGGACGGCGCCCAGCCGACCATCAGCTGGATCAGCGGGGCCTTGAGGCTGCCGCCCGCCGCCACGGGCTGCGCCTTGGGGATGAAGGGCTTGTAGTTGTCGGCCGTGATGAAGAAGGCGCCGGCGATGATCACGATGAGGACGACCGCCACCTTGATGGCGACGACGACTTCGGTGACCCGCGCGGACAGCTTCATGCCGATCACGAGGATGCAGGTGAGGACCAGGATCAGCGCGGCGGCGAGGATGTCGAAGCCGAAGCCGTGGGCGCCGTCCCGTCCGGAGAGGTACTCCGGCAGGTGCCAGCCCGCGTTGTCGAGGAGCGAGCGGATGTAACCCGACCAGCCGACGGCCACCACCGCCGTGCCGAGCGCGAACTCCAGGACCAGGTCCCAGCCGATGATCCAGGCGGGCAGTTCCCCGAGTGAGGCGTACGAGAAGGTGTACGCGGAGCCCGCCACCGGGAGCGTGGAGGCGAACTCGGCGTAGCACAACGCGGCGAGCGCGCAGACCACGCCGGCCACGACGAAGGCCAGGGAGACGGCAGGGCCCGCGTTCTCCTTGGCGACCTTGCCGGTCAGGACGAAGATGCCGGTGCCGATGATGACGCCGACACCGAAGACGGTCAGATCCAGCGCGGACAAGGACTTCTTGAGCGCGTGTTCTGGCTCCTCGGTGTCGAGGATGGACTGCTCGACCTTCTTCGTCCGGAAGAGAGTACTTCTCACGGGGTACCTCCCACGCTTGGCGTCCTCGACATGATCGAGAGGGGGCGTGGTACGTATGCCCCGGCATGGGCGCATTCACGCAAATGGGCCGGTTTCACCACCCTGACTGTGGTGAAACCGGCCCATCGGACACGTCAGTCGCGCGCGGGCTCCACGGATTCGATTTCGGTCGCCCGGCCGAACCGGCCACCCGTCAGCTTGGAGACGAGTCCGGTGACCTGGCGGGCGATGTCGGGGGCGGTCAGACCGATCTCGGCCAGGACCTCGGCGCGGGAGGCGTGGTCGAGGAAGCGCGGCGGGATGCCGAAGTCGCGCAGCGGGACGTCGACGCCCGCGTCCCGCAGAGCCTGCGCGATCGCAGAGCCGACGCCGCCGACACGGGAGTTGTCCTCGACGGTGACGACCACGCGGTGCCGCTCCGCGAGCGGGGCCATGGCCTCGTCGACGGGCTTGACCCAGCGCGGGTCGACGACGGTGGTGGAGATGCCCTGCTTGTCGAGCAGGTCGGCGACCTCCAGGCACATCGGCGCGAGGGCGCCCACGGAGACCAGCAGCACGTCGGGCGTGTCCGTCCCCGGCTCACGCAGGACGTCCATGCCGCCGACGCGGCCCACGGCCGGTACGGCGGGGCCGACGGCGCCCTTCGAGAAGCGCACGACGGTCGGCGCGTCCTCGACCTCGACGGCCTCGCGCAGCTGGGCGCGGACCTGGTCGGCGTCGCGCGGAGCGGCCAGCCGGAGGCCGGGCACGACCTGAAGGATCGACATGTCCCACATGCCGTTGTGGGAGGCGCCGTCGGTGCCGGTGATGCCGGCCCGGTCCAGCACGAAGGTGACACCGCACTTGTGCAGCGCGACGTCCATCAGCACCTGGTCGAAGGCGCGGTTGAGGAAGGTGGCGTACACGGCGAAGACGGGGTGCACCCCGCCGGCGGCGAGCCCGGCCGCGGAGACGGCGCCGTGCTGCTCGGCGATGCCGACGTCGTACACCCGCTCCGGGAAGGCCTTGGCGAACTTCTCGAGCCCGACGGGCTGGAGCATCGCGGCCGTGATGGCGACGACGTCCTCCCGCTCCCGCCCGAGCCTGACCATCTCCTCGCCGAACACGGACGTCCAGTCGGCGCCGGAGGAGGCGATCGGCAGGCCTGTGTCGGGGTGGATCTTGCCGACGGCGTGGAAGCGGTCGGCCTCGTCCTGGAGGGCGGGCTGGTAGCCGCGGCCCTTCTCGGTGAGGCAGTGCACGATGACGGGCCCGCCGAACCGTTTGGCCCGCGCGAGCGCCGACTCCAGCGCCTCGATGTCGTGCCCGTCGATCGGACCGACGTACTTCAGCCCGAGGTCCTCGAACATGCCCTGCGGCGCGATGAAGTCCTTGAACCCCTTCTTCGCCCCGTGCAGCGTCTCGTACAGCGGCTTGCCGACGACGGGCGTCTTCTCCAGGACCTCCCTGGTCCGGGCGAGGAAGCGCTCGTACCCGTCGGTGGTCCTGAGGGTCGCGAGGTGGTTGGCGAGACCGCCGATGGTCGGGGCGTACGACCGCTCGTTGTCGTTGACGACAATGACGAGGGGCCGGTTGGCGTCGGCGATGTTGTTCAGCGCCTCCCAGGCCATGCCGCCCGTGAGCGCCCCGTCACCGATGACGGCGACCACATGGCTGTCGCGCTGCTTCAGCTGGTTGGCCTTGGCGAGACCGTCGGCCCAGCCGAGCACGGTCGAGGCGTGCGAGTTCTCGATGACGTCGTGCTCGGACTCGGCCTGCGAGGGGTAGCCGGACAGGCCGCCCTTCATCTTCAGCCGGGAGAAGTCCTGACGCCCGGTGAGCAGCTTGTGCACGTAGGACTGGTGACCGGTGTCCCACAGCACCTTGTCCTTCGGTGACTCGAAGACACGGTGCAGGGCGATGGTGAGCTCCACCACACCCAGGTTGGGGCCGAGGTGGCCGCCGGTCTTGGAGACGGCGTCCACGAGGAAGGTGCGGATCTCCTGTGCCAGCTGTTCCAGCTCCTCCAGGCTGAGCCGGTCCAGATCGCGCGGTCCCCTGATGCGGGTCAGCAGCGGCACCCGTGCCTCCTTGCAGTTGAGCTGATCGAGCTGTTGCCGGGCCCGACGAGTCTAATGTTCGTCCACATCGGACACGACAGTGCCCGGCGCCTCAAGGGCACCGGGCACTTCTGCCGGCCTGAAGGGGCACGGGGCGGTGTCAATACGCCGCTTCACCGCGTGGGCGCGACCAGCCGCGTACGACCGGCACTCGCCATCGCACCCGCAGCCCTGTGGCGATCAGGGGAACTACGCCCGACCCGCGGTCTTCTGCGTCTTACGTGTGATGGCGTCGATGACGACGGTCGCCAGCAGAACACCACCGGTGATCATGTACTGGACCGGCGAGGCGATGCCCTCGAGGGCGAGGCCGTACTGGATCGACACGATGACCAGCACACCGAGCAGCGCGTTCCACGTGCGCCCACGGCCACCGAACAGCGACGTACCACCGATCACCGCCGCGGCGATCGCGTTCATCAGCAGGTCACCGGCACCGGCGCCCTGGTTGGCGGAGGCGATCTTCGAGGCGATGAACAGACCGCCGATCGCGGCGAAGGTGCCGGAGATCGCGAAGACCGAGATCCGGACCATCTCCACGTTGATACCGGCACGCCGGGAGGCCTCGACGCTGCCACCGAGGGCGAAGATCATCCGGCCGTACCGGGTGCGCCGGAGGACGAAGTCGGTGATCAGCAGCACGCCGATGAAGATCACGACCGCCAGCGGCAGGCCCTTGTACTGGTTGTAGACGGCCGCCACCACGAACGAGAGGATCGCCAGCAGCACCGTGCGCAGAATGATCTCGCTCAGGGGCCGGGACGGCACACCCGCGGCCTCGCGCCGCTTGTTGCCGAAGTAGGAGCTGAGGAAGTACAGCACCGTCACCGCGAGGGCGAGCCCGTAGGCGGCGGCCACGTCGGTGAAGTAGTAGCTCGTCAGCTTGGCGACGAGGCCCTCGCTGTCCAGGTTGATGGTGCCGCTGTCGCCCAGGATCTGGAGCATGAAGCCGTTCCAGAAGAGCAGACCGGCCAGCGTGACGGCGAACGCGGGCACGCCGATCTTCGCGAAGACGAAGCCGTGGATCGCACCGGCGGCCGTGCCCGTCAGGATGGCCAGGACGAAGGCCAGCCAGGACGACATGCCGTGGGTGACCGTCAACACCGCGAAGGCGGCACCGGCGACACCACTCACCGAGCCGACCGACAGGTCGATCTCGCCGAGCAGCAGCACGAAGACGATACCGACGGCGATCATGCCCGTGCCGACCATGGCGACGGAGATGTCGGAGAGGTTGCCCGCGGTCAGGAAGTTGGAGTTCAGGCTCTGGAAGATGATCCAGATGATCGCCAGACCGATGACGACCGGGAGCGCGCCCAGGTCACCGGCCTTGATCTTGCGCTTGAACTCGGTGATGTAGCCCTTGAATCCCTGTTCGCGCACCAGCAGTCGGGGGTCGACGGCGGTGACGGCCTGGGGGGCCGCGTCCGGGTTCTCCACGACGTGGTCCTCGGGAGACGCGGAAGTCTTGTCGATGCTCACTTCTTGATCTCCCCAGTGGTGCGCGCCGCACGACGGGTCACGGCGTTGTCCGTGGCGCCGGTGATGGCGGAGATGATCTCTTCCTGCGAGGTCGTCTTGACCTCGAAGACGCCGTTGTTGCGCCCCAGACGCAGCACCGCCACCTGGTCGGCGACGGCCTTCACGTCGGACATGTTGTGGCTGATGAGGATCACGGCGAGACCGCGCTCACGCAGTCGCTCGACCAGGTCGAGAACCTGTGCGGTCTGCTCGACGCCGAGGGCGGCGGTGGGCTCGTCCAGGATGACGAGCTTCGGCTCACCGAGCATCGAACGGGCAATGGCCACGGTCTGGCGCTGGCCACCGGAGAGCGAGGCGATCGGAATACGGACGCTGGGGATACGGATGGACAGCGTGGTCAGCAGCTCGCGCGAGCGGCGTTCCATCTCGACCTCGTCCAGGATGCCGTACCGGCGGATCTCCCGGCCCAGGTACAGGTTGCCGACGACGTCGATGTTGTCGGCGAGCGCGAGGTCCTGGTACACCGTCGCGATGCCCAGGCTCTGGGCGTCGTGCGGCCTGCTGATCTGAACGGGCTTGCCTTCCCATTCGATGACACCCTCATCGATGGGGTGCACGCCGGCGATCGTCTTGACCAGCGTGGACTTTCCGGCGCCGTTGTCGCCCACCAGGGCGACCACCTCACCGGCGTGGACCTCAAGCTCTACGTCGGTGAGCGCCTGAACGGCACCGAACCGCTTGGAGACCCCGCGCAACGCCAGCACGGGCGTAGCGGACACGTGAACCATCTCCTTCGCCGCCTGACCCGGCGGGAGGTTGTGCAGAAGTTTGTGGGGAATGTTCCGTCCGGCGCCCCGCAACGAGCTTGCGGGGCTGATGAATGCGGGGCGCCGGAGGAGCCTTCGTTCGCCAGTCCTGAAGGGGAGTCAGGGGGTGTTTATTCCCCCCGATTCCCCCCCGGGACAAGGACGTTCGGCCGGTTACTTCAGGCCGATCTTGTCGCAGGCCGCCTTGTACTGGGCGGTGCAGATGTCCGCGACCGTGTAGACGCCGTCCTTGATGACGGTGTCGTTGATCTTGTCCTTGGTCAGCGACTGGACCGGGACCAGGACCGACGGGACCTGCTTGGTGGTCGGGCTGTCGACCTTGTCCTTGGCGATCGAGTCGAGCGCCTTGCCCTGGGCGAGAGCGACGGCCATCTCGGCGGCGGCGTCGGCCTCGGGGGCGTACGGCTTGTAGACGCTCATGTACTGCTCACCGGCGACGATGCGCTGCACACCCGCGAGCTCCGCGTCCTGGCCGGTGACCGGGACCTTGATACCGGCGGCCTTGAGGGCGGTGATGATACCGCCGGCCATGCCGTCGTTGGCGGAGTAGACGCCGATGATGTTCTTCTTGCCGAGGGCGGAGATGGCGCCCTCCATGTTGGCGTTGGCGTTCTCCGGCTTCCAGTCCTTGGTGTCGTACTCCTTGCCGACGTTCACCTTGCCGTCGAGCACCTCGTGGGCGCCCTTCTTGAACTGCGCGGCGTTCGGGTCGGTGACGGAGCCGTTCATCATGACGATCTTGCCGGACTTGGCCTTGGAGCCGAGCGCGGTGAGGAGCGCCTCGCCCTGGGTCTTGCCGACGGTCTCGTTGTCGAACGAGGTGTAGGCGCTGATCGGCCCCTGCGCCAGGCGGTCGTAGGCCACGACCGGGATGCCGGAGTCCTTGGCCTTCTGGACCGAGCTCTTGATGGCCGCGGAGTCCACCGCGTCCACGATCAGCACGTCGACCTTGTTGGTGATCATCGTGTCGACCTGCTGGTTCTGCAGGCTGGCATCCTGCTTGGCGTTGGCGTAGACGATCTTGCCCTTGTCGTTCGTGAGTTCCTTGACCTTCTTCTCGATCAAGGGGCGGTCGAACTTCTCGTAACGCGCGGTCTGGTTCTCGGGGAGAAGCAGACCCACCTTGATGGCGTCGCCCTTCTTGGCGCTGGAGGACGACGACGAGGAGGAGTCGCCACCCGACTCCTTGGCGCTGCCACATGCGGCCAGCGAAACAGCCATGGCACCAGCAGCAACGGCGAAGGCCGCACGACGCATACGCGTGTTCACTTCAGAAACCTCCCTGACGAGGCCGCGTCGTTGCGGCCGAGGTGGCTGGAAGTCAACTCGGCCACACGTGCGACGTCAAGAAGTAAATCCTTAACGAGATGGCAACGGTGCCATCCGTTTTCTAAGTGAAGGCAGGTTCCGCCGCGGACAACGTTCCGTCCAAAAGGGTCGAATCGCCCATCTCGCTGAGTGCGAGAGCGAGCGCACCGAGCACCTCCGCACGACCCCCGAGCGCCCCGGGGAGAATGGACAACTGCCGTCCCGCACTGGGGATCGCGTAACGGCCGACGGACTCCCTGATGGGCCCGAGCACGAGTTCTCCGGCCTCGGCGAGATCGCCGCCGAGGACGATCCGGCTGGGGTTCAGCAGGTTGCAGAGATTGGCCACTCCGGAGCCGATGTGGCGGCCGACGTCGGCGACGACCCGTCGACAGCCCGGGTCACCGGCGCGAGCCAACCGTACGACGCCTTCCATGGTCAGATCGGTGCCATGGCTGGACTGGAGCAGCGGAAGCACGTACCGAGCCGCCGTGAAGGTCTCCAGGCATCCGCGGTTGCCGCAGCGGCAGACCGGCCCCGACTCATCCAGAGTGATGTGTCCGATTTCACCCGCCGTGCCGCCGGGTCCCCGATAAATCTTGCCGTTGATCACCAGGCCGGCGCCGACACCGCTGGCGACCTTGATGTACGCCAGGTCGCGCACACCCCGGCCACTGCCCCAGACCAGCTCGCCGAGGGCGCCCAGGTTGGCGTCGTTGTCCACGTGCACGGGCACGCCGAGCCGCTCGCGCAGCTCCTCGGCGGGCTTGGTGCCGCTCCAGCCCGGCAGGATGGCGGTGGAACCCAGGGTGCCGGACTCGACATCGATGGGTCCGGGTACGCCGAGGCCCACGCCGGCGACCTTCGCGCGAGATACGCCGGTGTCCTCGATCAGTCGGTTGACCAGCCGTTCCGCTCGGTCGAAGCCCTGGCTGGCGGAGGCGTCCACGTCCAGTGGCTCGGCCTCCTCGGCCAGCACCTGGTGGGCGAGATTCCCGATCGCCACGCGCAAATGGGCGTGCCCGAAATCGACGCCGATGACAATGCCGGCGTCGCCGCTCAGGGAGACGCTGCGGGCTCTGCGTCCACCTGCTGAAGTGGGCGTGACCTCGACGGTTCCGCCATCCTTCAGTTCCCGCACGATGTTGGAGACCGTGGCCGCGGACAGGCCGGTCGTCCGTGCGATCTCCGCCTGCGTGAGCGACCCGGCCAGCCGCACGGCCCGTACGACTCGTTCCAGGTTGGCTCGGTGCAGCGACGACTGCGACCCCGGAGTCTCCATCGACCCATCCACTCCTGCCTTCGGCCGGGCGGCCGATGCCACCCGTGGCCCAGGTCACATCTGCGGAACCGGGCCAATTACAAGTTATGAACTCCAAGCTCTGCCGAACGGGTTGCCGCAGTCAAGACCTAGACGGAAATCGCTGTCACTTCTCCCGACCCGCTCTGGACACCCTCCGGACATGCGCGCGCCACCCCGGAGCAGGTCGTCGTTGCCCCACGAGGGGCACGCCGGACGTCCGCAGGGTCGCTGCAAAGCGCCTCGCGGGGCACCGGACCACTTACCTGATCCTTCAGCCGGGAAACCTTGGGGGCCGACACAGGGGCCGAATGAGACTGGCGTGCGAATTGCTGCCGTGAAGGGTCGGGCAAAGGGTGAGCCTGGAAGGCGGAGACGCAAGAGCGGGTCACCGACACACGGTTGCGAACGCGAGGCGAGGAGCACCGTGACGGGCGCGGAGTGACGAATGCCACACGCATGCAGATCGAAGCGGGAAGCGTGCGGGGTCACACTCCGCACACCACACCCGTGAACCCGGGAGCCGGGGTCGGTGTGAGCCGAGAGTGAACGGTGGTGCGGGCCGGCTCATGGTTCGTGACGGAGTCCCCGGCGCGGCGTGGCGTCAGATGACGCAAAGATGGCACCGCTTGGCACCACCCGGTGTCATCCGGCGCCATTCCACGGCACCGAAGGCGCGTGAGCGTGCGTGACTCCCCAATGACTCAGGTTGATCCCTTCACGTTTCCGCAATTCAGGGCAGTGAACCTTGAGTTCACGCCACCAAAGGTGCCATCTGGGCTTGCAGATGGCGCCATGGTGGTGCCACTATGACGTCATGGACCTCACCCCGTATGTCGACACCCTCCGCCGCGAACTCGCGGTGGCCGCCGAAGCCGGCGGAGAGGATGCTCGCGAGCTGGCCGAGCGGCTCACCGCCCCTCTGGAGTCGGCGACCCGTCTGACCATGCTCAATGTGCTCTCCGCCGCGATGGACGAGATCACCCGCGAGCTCGCCCCGGGCTCGGTCGACGTACGGCTGCGCGGGCTCGACCCCGATTTCGTGGTGACGCTGCCGCCCACCGACAGCGGCTCCACGGCAGCCGCCCCCGTGCCCGCCGAACCGCTCCCGGCGCAGGCACCCGCCGACGGCGACGAGGGCGGCACCGCCCGCGTCAACCTGCGTCTGCCGGCCCACCTCAAGGCCCGCGCGGAGGAGGCCGCGAGCCGCGAGGGCCTGTCGGTCAACGCGTGGCTGGTGCGGGCCGTGTCGGCCGCGGTCGACGGCGGTACGCGGCCGCGTACGCCGGAGAGGACCCGCACCGCCGGACAGAGCTTCACGGGCTGGGTGCGCTAGCCGCGCCCGCCCCCGAGAAAAGAGCACTCCACCAACACCGCGTCCCACCAGCGGGGACGCCTCAAGGACTCATGAGGACGGTACAGCCATGCCTTCTTTCGACACTCCCGAACCGATTTCGGTTACCGCACACGTGGGCGCCGGTTCCATCCGGTTCACCGCGAGCGACCGCCTCGACACCGTCGTCGAGGTGAGGCCCGGCAGCCCGAAGCGGGACAAGGACGTGCGGGCCGCCGAGCAGACCGAGGTCACGTACGCGAGCGGCGTCCTGACCGTCACGACGAAGGAGCGCCGCTTCGTCGGGCCCACCGGCTCCGTCGATGTGACGGTCGACCTGCCCACGGGCTCGCGCGTCGCAGTGACCGGCTCCTGGACCCAAGTGCTCGGCGAGGGCCGGCTCGGCGAGGTGCGGGTGAAGACCTCGGGCGGTGACGTCCGCCTCGGCACAGCCGGGCCGCTCCAACTGACCGCCTCCCACGGCTCGATCACCGTCGACCGGATCGAGGGCCTGGCCGAGATCGCCACCAGCTTCGGCAGCCTGCGCGTCGGCACCGTCGACGGCCCCGCCGTCCTGAAGAACTCGCACGGCACCACGGTGGTCGGCGCCGCGATCGGCGACCTCCGGGTGAGCGGCGCCCATGGCGACATCGACATCCAGCGCGCCGAGAGCTCGGTCACCGCCACCACCGCTCAGGGCACCCTGCGCGTGGCCGAAGTGACCCGTGGCACCGTCCAGTTGGAGACCTCCTACGGCGCCATCGAGGTCGGCGTCCGCGAGGGTACGGCCGCCTGGCTCGACGTCAGCTCGCGCAACGGGCAGGTGCGCAATGCGCTCGCCGCGTCCGAGGCCCCGGAGAAGGCCGAGGACACGGTCGAGGTCCGCGCCCGGACCCGGTTCGGCAACATCGACATCCGCCGCGCCCGGGTCTGAGCACCGGCCGGACATTCGCCCATTCAGCCCGGCGACTTCAGCCTTCGAAAGCCTTCGAAAGGGAGGGCTCCATGCCTTCTTCTGTCATGCCCACACCCAGAAAGGGTGGCGGCCCGCAGGCGCCCGCCGCCGTCTCCACCATCGGTCTGCGCAAGTCGTACGGCGACAAGACCGTGCTCGACGGCATCGATCTGCGCATCCCGGCCGGGTCCGTGTTCGCGTTGCTGGGGCCCAACGGCGCCGGCAAGACCACCACCGTGCAGATTCTGTCCACGCTCATCGCCGCCGACGGCGGCCAGGCCCAGGTGGCCGGGCACGACGTCGCCACCTCACCCGACGGCGTACGCGCCGCGATCGGTGTCACCGGGCAGTTCTCCGCGCTCGACGACCTGCTCACCGCCGAGGAGAACCTGCTCCTCATGGCCGACCTGTTGCGCCTCGGCAAGCGTGAAGGGCGCTTCCGTGCACAGAAGTTGCTGGAGCGGTTCGACATCGCAAACGTCGCGCACAACCGAGCCGCGACCTTCTCCGGCGGTATGCGGCGCCGGCTCGACCTCGCCATGACACTGGTCGGCGATCCCCAGGTGATCTTCCTGGACGAGCCGACGACCGGGCTCGACCCACGCAGCCGCCGCACCATGTGGGACACGGTGCGCTCGCTGGTCGCGGGCGGCACCACCGTCTTCCTCACCACCCAATACCTCGACGAGGCCGACCAGTTGGCTGACCGGATCGCCGTGCTCGACGGCGGACGGATCGTCGCCGAGGGCACCGCCGACGAGCTCAAGGCGCGGATCCCGGGCAGCCACGTACGGCTGCGGTTCACCGAGTCCGCCGAGTACGAGCGCGCGGCCGCCGCCTTCCCCGGCGCGGCCCGGGACGAGGAGAACCTCGCCCTGCGTGTGGCGGGCGACGCGGGCCTCGACGCGCTGCGCGCCCTGCTCGACCGGCTCGACGCCGCCGGCATCCGGGCCGCCGACTTCTCCGCGCACACCCCCGACCTCGACGACGTGTTCCTCACCCTGACCGGCGACGGCAGCACCGGTACGTCCCTCCACGTCAAGGAGACCCTGCGATGAGCACCCTCACCTACGCCGTGCACGACTCGATGACGATGACGCGGCGCAACCTGAAGCACGCGATCCGCTATCCAGCCGTGGGGTTCGGCAGCGCCCTGACGCCGATCCTGATGCTGCTGCTGTTCGTGTACGCCTTCGGTGACGCGATCGGTGCCGGCGTGGGCGGCGGCCAGGACGCGTACGTGAACTACCTGACGCCCGGCATCATCGTCATGGGGGTGGCGGCAGGAGGGATGTCGACCTCGATCGCGGTCTGCTCCGACATGACCGAGGGCATCATCAACCGCTTCCGCACCATGAACATCACGCGTTCGTCGTTCATGACGGGGCATGTCATCGGCAGCGTCATCCAGACGATGGTGTGCATGGTCCCGGTCGTGGGTGTCGCGCTCGCGGTGGGCTTCCGGTCGGATGCGAGCGCACTGGAGTGGCTGGCCGCCGCCGGTCTCCTCACGGCCATCGCGTTCGCGGTGACCTGGCTGGCGGTGGCGCTCGGCCTGGCCTCCAAGACCGTCGAGTCCGCGAGCAACAAGCCGCTGCTGATCCAGTTCCTGCCGTTCCTCGGCTCCGCGTTCGTGCCGGCCGACTCGATGTCGCCGGGTCTGCGCTGGTTCGCCGAGAACCAGCCGTTCACGCCGATGACCGAGACGCTGCGCGGTCTGCTCTCCGGCTCGGAGATCGGCAACAGCGGCTGGATCTCGCTCGCCTGGTGCGCCGGCATCACCCTGGTCGGCTACGTCTGGTCGCGCTCGCTGTTCAACAGCACCACCAAACGCTGAGAGCCCGTCTTCCGAGCCCGGTCGATCTCGTACACACACCACGGCGGAGGGCCTCACGCACACAGGGGCCCTCCGCCCGCAGCGGTCCCGCAAGGGCTTCGCGGAGGCCTCCGGACGACCCCGCCCACACCGGCGTCCGGCAGGACGTGCCTCGCGCGGACCGAACACCCCTCCGTGGAACCGGAGTCCGGGAGTGGCAGAGGTCTGTGCCGGTGACGTGTCCCTACTTGAGCGCACCCGCCGTGAGGCCGGCGACCACCTGGCGCTGGAAGACGATGTACGCCGCCAGGACCGGCAGCATCGCCATGACCAGGCCCGCGAACAGGCCAGACCAGTCTCCCTTGTAGCCCTGACTGACCGCCAGTTGGACCAGGCCCTGAGTGAGGACGCGCTTGTCGGGGTCCGTGTTCAGGACCGTCGGCAGCATGTACTGGTTCCACTGGCCCAGGAAGTTGAAGATGCCGACGCTGATCAGGCCGGGCTTGGCCATGGGCAGCATGATCTGGAAGAACGTGCGCGTGTGGGAGGCGCCGTCGACGAAGGCCGCCTCCGCGACGGACGAGGGCAGCGTCCGGAAGAACGCCGTCAGGAAGAACACCGTGAACGGCAGCGAGTACGCGATGTAGACCAGGATCAGGCCGTGGATCGTGTTCAGCAGCCCCATGTTGTTCACGACGTAGAACAGCGGGACCAGCGCGAGCATGATCGGGAAGCTCATGCCGCCGATGAACAGGTAGTAGATGAAACGGTTGCCCGGGAAGTCGAACCGGGCCAGGACGTACGCCGCCATGGAGCCCAGGACCAGCGTGCCGATCAGCGAACCCCCCACCACCAGAATGGTGTTGAGGAAGTAGTCGCTCATGTTGGCCTGGGTCCAGGCTCGCGACCAGTTGTCGAAGTGCAACTTGTCCGGCAGCGCCCAGGGCGAGCTGAAGATCGAGCGGTCGTCCTTGAAGGACGTCATCACCGCCCACAGCAGCGGCATGACCACCATGAACGCCCAGAGGATCAGGAAGCCGTGCGAGAAGGCGTTGAGGACGTTGCCCTGCTTCTTCTGCCGGCCGTGCCCCGCGGCGGGTATGTCGACCTTGGCCACGGGCACGCCCGACTCGGCCGGCACGGGAGCGGGGGTCTCGGTCGTCTTCATCTGCTCAGAACTCCAGCCGCTCGCGACGGCCCAGCCGCATCACGACCGCCGCGAAGGCGAGTGTGACGACGAGCAGGGCGACGCCGATGGTGGTGGCGTAGGCGGCCTGACCGTCCCGGAACGCCTTCTGGTACACGTACAGGACCATCACCGTGGTCGAGTAGTCGGGGCCGCCCGGTCCGACGGTCATGATCTGCACGACCGCGAACGACTCGGCGCCCAGGGCGAGGATGCCCATGTAGACCCAACCGGACTGCACGGTGTCCCACAGCAGCGGCAGGGTGATGCGGAAGAAGGTGGTGAAGCGGCTCGCGCCGTCCAGCAGGGCCGCCTCGTACAGGTCGGCCGGGATGGACGCCATGCCCGCGGAGAACAGGACGACGAAGAAGCCGACCGTCGACCAGACGAGCACCGCCATCACGGCCCACAGGGCCAGCCCCGGGTCACCGAGCCACAGCGGCTGGACGCTGTCGAGGCCGATCCCGCGCAGGATCGAGTTGATGGCGCCGCTGTCGGGGTTGTACGCGAACTGGAACAGCAGCGCGACGATCGCGATCGACAGCACCTGGGGGAAGAAGTAGACGATCTTGTAGAAGCCGGAGCCCCGGACGCCCGAGATCACCGGGCCGCCCTTTCTGCGCCGGCCGCCCACATTGATCATGAAGGCGAAGAACAGGGCCAGACTGATCGTCACCACCGGCAGCAGCAACGCGAACAGGAGGCTGTGCTGCAACGACTTCCAGAAGATCTCGTCGTCGAACATCCTCTTGTAGTTGTCGAAGCCCACCATCTTGAATTCGGGGCTCAGACCGGTCCAGTCCGTGAACGAGTAGTAGATGGACTGGATGAACGGCCATATGACGAAAAGCGCGTACAGCCCCAGGGGCACCGCCAGGAACCCCACGATGAACCGGTACTTACCGTGTTGCATTACTGCCGACCCCGATCTCTGCGCGGGTGCCGTCGCCAGGGCCTGTCCGGCGGAATTCGCCGGACAGGCCCTGGCGACGGATCGTCACTGGTGCTTGTAGTGCTTGATCGACGTGTCCTTGGCGGCCTCGTCGGCGAAGCCCTGGATCTTCTTGATGGCCTCGGCCGGGGTGAGCCGGCCCGCCATCATCTCGCCGAGACCGGCCACACCGATCTTCTCCTTCTGGAGCTGCACGTACCAGTCCTGGAGCCGCGGGTTCACCACGTTCTGGCCGGCCTTCTCCAGCGCCGCGACACCGGACTTGAGGCCCGGGGTGAGGGAGATGCCGTCGGTGCCGCCGTTGTACGCGGTCAGCGACTTCACCTTGGCCGTGAAGTTCTTCGACGACGCCTCGCTGAGCATGATGCGCAGCTGCTCCATGCCGCCCGCGGCGTTCTTCGCCTTGGCCGGGACGATGAAGGGCTCACCGCCGGACGCCCAGATGGTGCCGAACGGCAGCTTGTCGGAGCTGTCGATGCCGGTCGGCGCCGAGACGGCCAGATTGAAGTCGGCCGGGATGACGTTGGCCGACTCGTTCTCCACCCAGGAGCCGTTCGGGATGAACAGCGCCTTGCCCTGGGCCCATGCGGTCTGCGACTGGATGTGGTCGAGACCCGGGGTGCCCTTGAGGACGTATCCCTTCTTGTAGAGCTCGTAGTAGGCCTCGAAGCAGGCCTTGACGGCCGGGTGCTTCCAGGCGTTGGGCTCCAGGTTGTCGATGGCGTCGAGGACCTCGCGGCCGCCGACCTTGCCGATCATCGGGTAGAGCGAGAAGGGGATGTAGTACGGGTACTTGCCCGCGTACGTCCAGCCCGCCATGCCCTTCTTCTTGGCCTTCTCGCAGACCGCGAGCATCTCGTCCCAGGTCTCCGGGTACTGGGCGTCCAGCGAGTCGAGGGCCTTCTGCGAGTACCAGACGCCGTACACCGTGTAGGCGTAGTACATGATCCAGACCGGGTTGCCGTCGAACTGGCCCATCTCCACGATGCCGGGGCGCAGCGTGTCGCGGACCTTCTTGTTCGGGTCGTCGTACGACGGCGCGTCGAGCAGCGGGGTGAGGTCCGCGAGCTGGTTCTTGCCGACCAGGACGCCCATGTCCATCTGCTCGGCGCCGGAGTTGTCGATGAGGTCCGGCGGGTTGCCCTGGTTGAAGCGGGGCTGGAGGGTCGACTGGATCTTCTGCGTGGCGGAGAACTTCACCTTGACCTTCGGGAAGGCCTTCTCGTAGACCTTCACCGCGTCCTGGGCGTACTCCTTGCCGAAGCCGCCGTCGAACAGCACGAATTCCATGCCGGCGGTGTCGTTGACGGCGAGCGGGTTCTTCGCGGTCTTCTTGCCGGACTCGGCCTTGTCCTGACTGTCACCACCGCTGCTCGCACACGCGGACAGGAAGCTCATCGTGGGTACGGAGATCAGACCCAGGGCGGCGGACCGCTTGATCAGATCACGCCGTCCCACGCCTTCGGAACCGTTCGCTGCGGAAGTGGATCCCATGCTCAAGTCCTCACCTTCTCCAGGACTCAGGCGGTGAACCGGATCCTCCCCGGCACCGCGGTCGGGTAGTGCAGGGTCGTGCAGGAAACGCCGACAGGTATAGTCCACTTCCCGCCAGCTGAGCAAGATCGAATGCAAGGTTGGCCATGGGTCTTTTCCGAGTTGAGACCTCACGGAAATCTGAGACGCCTGTGTGCGCCTTGCCGGAAAAATCCGCGACATACGGCCCCCAATGCCACAGTCAACGCCCTTGACATCACCGGGCACTTGACTCCCTACTGGTTCCTGCGCACCGATTTTGACAACGTTGTCCAACGTGTGCAGGGAGGGAACCCGCTTTGTTGCAGCGAAGAACTGGGCACAGATGGGGTCCGGCGGTCGTGGTCACGGCCGCCTTCGTCATGGCGGTCGGCTCGCAGGGAGCAGCGGTCGCCCTGCCCGCCCAGGCGGCCGCCACGGACCAGGAGTTCGCCTCGTCGTTCGAGACGGGCGATCCGGCACCGGACTGGCTGAGCACCGTCGACACGAAACCGGACGGGAGCAAGCGTTCCTCCGGCGTCGACGGCGGCTACAGCACCGGCATTCCGGGCAATGTCACCGACCATGTCACCGACGTACGGGCGAGCAGCGAGAACACGGGCGGGGGCGAGGTCAAGGAGAACCTCGTCGACGGCGAGCCGAGCACCAAGTGGCTCACCTTCGAGCCCACCGGCTGGGTCGAGTTCGACCTCGACAAGCCGGTCAAGCTCGTGACCTATGCCCTCACGTCGGCCAACGACTACGACGAACGCGACCCGAAGGACTGGACGCTTCAGGGCTCGACGGACGGCAAGGACTGGAAGACCGTCGACTCCCGTTCCGGGGAGTCCTTTTCACAGCGCTTCCAGACCAAATCGTATGATCTCGCCGAGCCGGCCGAGTACCAGCACTTCCGGCTCGACGTGACGAAGAACAACGGCGCGTCGGGCATCCTTCAACTGGCCGACGTGCAGTTCTCCACCGGCGGCACGGGCGACCCGGTGCCGCAGGACATGCTCTCGCTCGTCGACCGCGGCCCGAGCGGCTCGCCGACGGCCAAGGCGGGTGCGGGCTACACCGGCAAGCGGGCCCTGCGCTACGCGGGCCGGCACACCGCCGACGGGCAGGCGTACTCGTACAACAAGGTCTTCGACGTGAACGTGAAGGTCGGCCGCGACACCCAGCTGTCGTACCGGATCTTCCCGTCGATGGCCGACGGCGATCGCGACTACGACGCCACCAACGTCTCGGTGGACCTGGCCTTCACCGACGGCACCTATCTGAGCGGTCTGGGCGCCACCGACCAGCACGGGTTCACGCTGTCCCCGCAGGGGCAGGGCGCGGCCAAGGTGCTGTACGTCAATCAGTGGAACAACGTGGCCTCGCGAATAGGCTCGGTCGCCGCGGGCAAGACCGTGGACCGGATACTGGTCGCGTACGACTCCCCCAAGGGCCCGGCGAAGTTCCGGGGCTGGCTCGACGACGTGGCGATCAAGCCGGTCGCCCCCGAGAAGCCGAAGGCGCATCTGTCGGACTACGCGCTGACCACCCGCGGCACCAACTCCAGCGGCAGTTTCTCGCGCGGCAACAACTTCCCGGCGACCGCGCTGCCGCACGGCTTCAACTTCTGGACGCCGGTGACCGACGCGGGCTCGCTGAACTGGCTGTACGAATACGCGCGGGCCAACAACGCCGACAATCTGCCGACGATCCAGGCGTTCAGCGCGAGCCATGAGCCGAGCCCCTGGATGGGTGACCGGCAGACCTTCCAGGTGATGCCGTCCGCCGCGTCCGGCACCCCGGACACCGACCGCACGGCACGGGCGCTGGCCTTCAGGCACGAGAACGAGACGGCACGGCCGTACTACTACGGCGTCCGTTTCGAGAACGGCCTGAAGGCGGAGATGACGCCGACGGACCACGCGGCAGCACTGCGCTTCACCTACCCCGGTGACGACGCGAGCGTGCTCTTCGACAACGTCACCCAGCAGGCCGGCCTCACCCTCGACAAGGAGCACGGCATCGTCACCGGCTACTCCGACGTCAAGTCGGGCCTGTCGACGGGCGCGACGCGGCTGTTCGTCTACGGCGTCTTCGACAAGCCGGTGAAGGAGGGCGACTCCAGCGGCGTGAAGGGCTATCTGCGGTTCGACGCGGGCTCCGACCACACCGTCACCCTGCGGCTGGCCACCTCGCTGATCAGCGTCGACCAGGCGAAGGACAACCTGGGCCAGGAGATCCCGGACGGCACGTCCTTCGATGCGGTGAAGGCCAAGGCGCAGCACGCCTGGGACGAGATCCTCGGCAAGGTCGAGGTCCAGGGCGCGACGCCGGACCAGCTGACGACCCTGTACTCCTCGATGTACCGGCTGTACCTGTACCCCAACTCGGGCTTCGAGAAGGTGGGTTCGAAGTACCAGTACGCCTCGCCGTTCTCGCCGATGCCGGGTCCGGACACTCCGGCCCACACCGGCGCGAAGATCGTCGACGGCAAGGTGTACGTCAACAACGGCTTCTGGGACACCTATCGGACGACGTGGCCGGCCTACTCCTTCCTGACACCCGGTCAGGCAGGCGAGATGGTCGACGGGTTCGTGCAGCAGTACAAGGACGGCGGCTGGACCTCCCGTTGGTCCTCCCCCGGCTACGCGGACCTGATGACCGGCACCTCCTCCGACGTGGCGTTCGCGGACGCATACGTCAAGGGCGTGAAGTTCGACGCGAAGGCGGCGTACGACGCGGCCGTGAAGAACGCCACGGTCGTCCCACCGTCCTCCGGTGTGGGCCGCAAGGGCATGGCCACCTCGCCCTTCCTCGGCTACACCACCACGTCCACCGGCGAGGGCTTCTCCTGGGCGATGGAGGGCTACGTCAACGACTACGGCATCGCCAAGATGGGCGAGGCCCTCTACAAGAAGACGGGCGAGAAGCACTACAAGGAGGAGTCCCAGTACTTCCTCAACCGCGCCCAGGACTACGTGAACCTCTTCGACTCCCAGGCCGGGTTCTTCCAGGGCCGTGACGCACAGGGCAACTGGCGCGTGGACTCCGCCAAGTACGACCCGCGCGTATGGGGTTACGACTACACGGAGACCAACGGCTGGGGCTACGCCTTCACCGCCCCGCAGGACAGCCGCGGCCTCGCCAACCTGTACGGCGGCCGCGCCGGCCTCGGCGACAAGCTCGACGAGTACTTCGCCACGCCGGAGACGGCCTCGCCGGAATTCGTCGGCTCCTACGGCGGTGTCATCCACGAGATGACGGAGGCGCGAGACGTCCGGATGGGCATGTACGGCCACTCCAACCAGGTCGCCCACCACGTCATCTACATGTACGACGCGGCCGGCGAGCCCTGGAAGGCCCAGCAGGACGTCCGCGAGGCGCTCTCCCGCCTCTACACCGGAAGCGAGATCGGGCAGGGCTACCACGGTGACGAGGACAACGGCGAGCAGTCGGCCTGGTACCTCTTCTCCTCGCTCGGCTTCTACCCGCTGGTCATGGGCAGCGGCGAGTACGCCATCGGCTCCCCGCTGTTCAAGAAGGCCACGGTCCACCTGGAGAACGGCCACGACCTGGTGATCAACGCCCCGAAGAACAGCGCGAAGAACGTCTATGTGCAGGGCCTGACCGTCAACGGCAGCCCCTGGACGAAGACTTCGCTCCCCAACTCCTTGCTGGAGAAGGGTGGCGTGCTGAACTTCGACATGGGCGCCAAGCCGTCCAAGTGGGGCACCGGCAAGAACGCGGCCCCGGTCTCCATCACCCAGGACGACACGGTCCCCACGCCCCGCGCGGACGTGCTGAAGGGTGACGGCGCCCTGTTCGACAACACGTCGGCGACGTCGGCGGCGGTGACGTCCGTGGACCTGCCGGTGGGCGGTGCCACGCAGGCCGTCCAGTACACCCTGACGTCCGGCACGGACCACACGAAGGCACCGACCGGCTGGACCCTGCAGGGCTCCAGCGACGGCACCACATGGAAGACCCTGGACCACCGCTCCGGCGAGTCCTTCGCCTGGGACCGGCAGACCAGGGCGTTCACGGTCGACTCCCCCGGCTCGTACGCGAAGTACCGGCTGGTCCTGGACGGCGAGTCGACGCTGGCGGAGGTGGAGCTGCTGGCGTGACGAAGGCCTGACCACCGAGAGGGCCCGCCGGTCGAGACCGGCGGGCCCTCCTGCTTCACCGGGGCGTTCAGCTCACCGCGAGGGCGAACACGTGCAGGTTCGTGTTGTTCGGCAGCGTCACGCTCTTGACGGTCTTGCCGGACGGCGCCTCGAACGGCTTGGTGGCGAAGACGTACGTCGCCACCGGGTCCTTGTCCGCGCCGCCGACGTTGCGGTACGCGGCTTTGGCCACGACCGCGTTGCCGTACTGGACGGTGCCGCTTCCACCGCCGACGGTCCAGTCGGTGAAGGAGAGGTCGACGGTGTCGGTGCTGCCGTCGGTGTAGGTGACGGTCGCCTGCGTCTGCTGGTTGCCGTTGACCGCGCTGCCGACGAACGACAGCTTGGCTGCGGGTGTGGGCAGTTCGATCCTCTGGCCGGTCGCGGAGGCGTTGTCGGGCCGGCCGGCGGGCGAGTCGGGCCAGGTGAACGTGAGCCCCTCCACCGTCCCCTGCGCACCCGGGGTGAGGCCGGCCGCCGCGAGCGCCTGACGGGAATAGCTCCAGCCGCCACCGTCGTAGTCGGCCTCGTCGTGGTCACCGGTGTCGTCCGAGACGCCGGTGTTGTTGTAGGCGGCGACGAGCGAGCCGGGCGCGGCCACCGTCAGGGACACCGGCTGCTCGTACGAGGTGTCGCCCGAGGTCACCGTGACCTTGATGTCGTAGAAGCCCTGCCGGGTCTCACCGGTGGTGGCGAGCGCTATCTCCTGGGAGCCGTCGGTCACGGTGCCCTCGGCGGGCGATGCCGTGATCCCGTCGGGGGTCTCGACACGGAAGCGCACCTCCGGCCCGCTGCCGCCGCTCAGCGACAGCGCGCGGATGCCGACCTTCGTGCTGTCACCGGGGGCGACGGTGGCGGCGGTCGGCCCGACGCCGATCTGGTACGGCTGCTCGCCCTCCCGGAAGGAGGGCGGCGGCGTGGCTGCCCCCCAGGTCTTGTTCGGAGTGCCTGAGAGCGTGTAGTCGAGGCGGCCGCCGTCCCGCACGAACGACGCCGGGAGCCAGGCCCGGTCGCTGGAGCGCCCGTCGACCTTCAGCGACTGGACGTACGGCGTGTCGGCGGCCGCTCCCGTCGCCCGGATCGAGATGTCGTTGCCCTGCGGCCGGTCGATCTCGACGCGCTCGAACAGCGGTGAGCCGAGGACGAGTTCGGCACGCGAGGGTACCTGCGGATACATGCCGAGCGCCGAGAAGACGTACCAGGCCGACATCGCGCCGAGGTCGTCGTTGCCGGGGATGCCACCGGGCTGCGTCGACCAGAGCTGCCGCATCGCCGCGCGCACGGTCTCCTGGGCCTTGTAGGGGGCACCCGCGTAGTCGTACAGGTACGGCACGTTGATCGAGGGTTCGTTGTCCATCTCGGACTTGGTGCCGCCGTTGCCGGTGAAGGCCCAGCTGCCGTCGGCGTTGTGGAAGAAGTCGTCGAGCCGGGCCAGCGCCTTGCCGGTGCCGCCCATCGCCGCGAACAGGCCGGCCGGGTTGTGCTGGACCATCCAGGTGTACTGGGCGGCCGTACCCTCCACGAACCCGTTGCCGGTGTCCGGGGTGAAGCCGGTGACCCAGCTGCCGTCGGCCTTGCGGTTGGCGATGTAGCCGCCGCTCGGGTCGGCGGCGATGTTGAAGTTGTTCTGCCACCACTGGGCGCGGCTCGCGAAGGTCGCGGCCGTGTCCTTCTGCCCTGCGGCCTGGGCGAGTTGGGAGAGCGAGAAGTCGGCGGTGGACATCTCCAGGGTCTCGGCGGCGCCGCCCCAGGCGTTGGAGACGCTGGGCATGTAGTGCAGCTGGAGGTACTTGTCGAGCGAGGGCCGCTGGCCCACCGACAGCACGGGCTTGCCCGCCGACGACAGGTCCTGCGGCGTCGGCACGGTCGCCGCCTTCACGAGCGAGTCCAGCGCGCCGCGCAGATCGAAGTCGGTGCCGCCGAAGGCGCGGATGCCGGCCAGGGCGGTCGGCGAGGGGTCGCCGTTCATGACGTGCGTGCCGCTCGCGCCGTGCAGCCAGCGGTCCCAGGTCCCGCCGTTCTGCCCGGCGAGTTCGTACAGCGACTGCGCGATGTCGGAGCCGGTGCGCGGGTCGAGCAGGGTGAGCAGCTGCACCTGGTCGCGGTAGACGTCCCACCCGGAGAAGGTGCCGTACTGGGCCTGGTGTCCGCGTCCCACCCGGTGCACCTTGCCGTCGCTGCCCCGGTACCGGCCGTCGGCGTCACTGATGACGTTCGGGTGCAGCAAGGCGTGGTAGAGGGCGGTGTAGAAGGTGGTCCGCTCGTCGTCGGTGCCACCGCCGACGCGGATCGCGTCCAGCCGGTCGCGCCAGGCTGCCGCGGCGGCGCCCTGCACCGCGTCGAAGGACCGGTACGACGGGTTCTCCGCCGCGAGATTGGCCTCGGCGCCGGCCTGGCTGACGTACGAGATGCCGACCTTGACGTTCACCGGGCCGGTGCCGGGCGCGAACTCGACGTATCCGCCCGCCCCCTTGCCCGTGACGGGCCACCCGCCGTTCGAGAACCCGCCGGTGCCACCGGAGGCGCTGGTCGCCCCGGGGTTCACTTTGTCGTCCTGCCAGGTGCCGGTGGCCTTGAAGGCGCGATCGAAGCGGGCGGTGAAGTACAGGGTGTAGTAGGAGCGTTGGCCCTCGGCATCGAGATAGCCGCAGAAGTTCCCGGAGGTGACGGAGCCGGAGACGGTCCGGTTCTTCGGGTCGATGCTGATGGTCGAATCGGCCGAGCCCACCTCGGAGTTGGCGGTGCGGACCAGAAGCGAGGCGGGCTTGTCGGCGGGGAACGTGAAACGGCCGGAGCCGGTGTGCGCGGTGGCGGTCAGGTCGGCGGTGACCCCGGACGACAGGCCCACCTTGTAGTGGCCGGGCTCGGCGGTCTCGTCGGCGTGGCTGAAGTCGGCGGCGTAGACCGCGTCCTTGGTGTCGGTCGCCGGGGACGAGGTGACCTCACCGGAGTACGGGAAGAACGGGATGTCGCCGCTGCCGCCCGCACACCCCGTGCCCGACATGTGCGTGAGGCTGAAGCCGCGGATGCGGGTGGCGTCGTACTGGTATCCGCCCGGCGCGACGGTACTGGTGGCGCTGCCTCTGGTGTTCTCCGGGCTCCAGGAGAGCATGCCGAAGGGCACGACGGCGCCCGGGAAGACATCGCCGCCGTTTCTGGTGCCGATCAGCGGGTCGACGTATGTCGTGGGGTCTTTGACCAGGCCGGGTGGTGCGGCGGTCGCCGCGAGGGCGGGTGTGGCGCCGCCGACCGCGAGCGCGGCGGCGAGCAGCAGGGACACGGGACGGAAACGCATGACGCGGCCCCTCCTCCTTGGGACGGGTCGCGCACCACAGGTCGCACAAGCCGCAGGGACAGTAACCTGCGCCCCCGGTACCGCGGAAGACCGCCGCACCGGTCGCACCGACACTCCCGGGTTCATCCGTGTGGGCTGTCCCAAGTCGCTTGACATCGTTGTCCGTTGGCGCGGTACAGTCATGTACGGAGTCACCAGACAACGTTGTCGCGCGCCACAGCGCCGTCACAAGCCACGTTCCACCCGGGCAGGGTGCTCCCCCGTCGCCTGCCCGGCTCGCGGACCCGGTGTCGTGCCCAACCCCACCGGGTCCGCCCAGAGCGCTCAAGCACCAGCTCCCGTCGAGCCCGAAGCCCCGGGCGGTGCGGGCACTTACGTTCCGCTTGCGGCGCATCCGCCGCCCCTCTCACCTGCACGAAGGCCCCACTGCACACCCTGGTCCAGGCACCGTGGCGCACCCGCACCGCCATGCTGGCCGTCTTCCAGGTCCTGCAGGCGTTCGGCTACTACGGCTTCGGCACCCTCGCCCCGCTGGTGCTCGCCGGCAAGGGCTACGACATCGTGCAGAGCCTGACCTTCAGCGCCCTGTCCTTCGTCGGCTACCCGATCGGCTCGCTGCTGTCCGTCCCGATCCTGGAGCGCGTCGAGCGCAAGACCCTGATCACGCTGTCGGGGCTCGCCATGCGCGGGTTCGGCCTCGGGTTCGGCTACGCCCACTCCACCGCGCTGATCGTGGCCCTCGGCTTCTGCTACACCCTCGCCAGCAACCTCTTCTCCAACGCCTACCACGTCTACCAGGGCGAACTCTTCCCCACCCGGCTGCGGGCCACCGGCGCGGGCACCGCGTACTCCCTCGGCCGGCTGGGCTCCGCCGCCATGCCGTACGTCCTGCTGCCCCTGCTGGTCGGCCACGGCGCCGACGCCGTCTTCGCCTTCATCGCCTGCGCCATGGCCGGGGCCGTCCTCGACATCGGCCTGCTCGGCCCGCGGACGACCGGCCGCTCCCTCGACGAACTCGCCGACTCCACCAGCGGGGACGCCCCGGTGACCGCCGCGACCGCAGTCTCCCCGGCCCGGGCCTCGACCGCCTGCCACCACCCGAACCCCGGCGCCTGACCGCGCCGGCCCCGCCGGAACACACCGAGGGCCGCATCCCCGTCGCCGGGGACGCGGCCCTCGACCGCTGTGCCGTACCGCTTACTTGTTGATCAGGCTGCGCAGCACGTACTGCAGGATGCCGCCGTTGCGGTAGTAGTCGGCCTCACCGGGGGTGTCGATGCGGAGGACCGCGTCGAACTCGACGCCCGTGTCGGTGGTGACCTTGACCGTGCGCGGGGTGGTGCCCTCGTTCAGCCCGGTGACGCCCGTGAAGGTGAAGGTCTCCTCGCCGGTCAGACCCAGGGACTGAGCCGAGGCGCCCTCCGGGAACTGGAGCGGCAGGACGCCCATGCCGATGAGGTTCGAGCGGTGGATGCGCTCGTACGACTCGGCGATGACGGCCTTGACGCCGAGGAGGGCCGTGCCCTTGGCCGCCCAGTCGCGGGACGAACCGGAGCCGTACTCCTTGCCGGCCAGGACGACCAGCGGGGTGCCCTGCGCGAGGTAGTTGCGCGAGGCGTCGTAGATGAAGGAGACCGGGCCGCCCTCCTGCGTGAAGTCACGCGTGTAGCCGCCCTCGGTGCCCGGCGCGATCTGGTTGCGCAGGCGGATGTTGGCGAACGTACCGCGGATCATGACCTCGTGGTTGCCGCGGCGGGAGCCGTACGAGTTGAAGTCGCGGCGCGAGACGCCGTGCTCGGTGAGGTACTGGCCCGCCGGGGTGTCGGCCTTGATCGCGCCGGCCGGGGAGATGTGGTCGGTGGTGACCGAGTCGCCCAGCTTGGCCAGGACGCGGGCACCGGCGATGTCGGTGACCGGGGCCGGCTCCATCTGCATGCCCTCGAAGTACGGGGGCTTGCGGACGTACGTCGACTCGGTGTCCCACTCGAAGGTGTTGCCGGTCGGGATGGGCAGGGACTGCCACTGGGCGTCGCCCGCGAAGACGTCCTGGTAGGACTTGTTGAACATGTCCTCGCCGATGGCATTCGCCACGACGTCGTTGACCTCGGCCTCGGTCGGCCAGATGTCGGACAGGTAGACGGGCTTGCCGTCCTGGTCGGTGCCCAGGGCGTCCTTGGTGATATCCACCCTCATGGAGCCCGCGAGGGCGTACGCGACGACCAGCGGCGGGGACGCCAGGTAGTTCATCTTGACGTCGGGGTTGATCCGGCCCTCGAAGTTCCGGTTGCCGGAGAGGACCGACGTCACCGCGAGGTCGTGGTCGTTGACGGCCCGGGAGACCTCCTCCGGCAGCGGGCCGGAGTTGCCGATGCAGGTGGTGCAACCGTAACCGACCAGGTTGAAGCCGACCTTGTCGAGGTACGGGGTCAGACCGGCCTTGTCGAAGTAGTCGGTGACGACCTTCGAGCCCGGGGCGAGGGTGGTCTTGACCCACGGCTTGCGGGTCAGGCCCTTCTCCACGGCCTTCTTCGCGACGAGCGCGGCGGCGACCATGACGTACGGGTTCGAGGTGTTGGTGCAGGAGGTGATGGCCGCGACCGTCACCGCACCGTGGTCGAGCGTGTAGCTCGTGCCGTCGGGGGCGGTCACCTGGACCGGGTTGGACGGCACGCCGTTCGGGTGGACGGCCGGGGCGTCGGAGGCCGGGAAGGACTCCTCGCCCGCCTCGTCGGCGGTGTCGACGTAGTTGCGGACGTCCTGCTTGAACTGCTCGGCGGCGTTCGCGAGGACGATGCGGTCCTGCGGGCGCTTCGGGCCGGCGATGGACGGGACGACGGTCGACAGGTCCAGCTCGAGCTTCTCGGAGAAGTCGGGCTCGGCCTTCGGGTCCAGCCAGAGACCCTGCTCCTTGGCGTACGCCTCGACGAGCGCGACCTGCTGGTCCGAACGGCCCGTCAGGCGCAGGTAGTTCAGGGTCTCGCCGTCGATCGGGAAGATGGCGGCGGTGGAGCCGAACTCCGGGGACATGTTGCCGATGGTGGCGCGGTTGGCGAGGCTCGTGGCCGCCACACCCTCGCCGTAGAACTCGACGAACTTGCCGACGACGCCGTGCTTGCGGAGCATCTCGGTGATGGTCAGCACGAGGTCGGTCGCGGTCGTGCCGGGCTTGAGCTCACCGGTGAGCTTGAAGCCGACGACGCGCGGGATGAGCATGGAGACCGGCTGGCCGAGCATGGCGGCCTCGGCCTCGATGCCGCCGACGCCCCAGCCGAGCACACCGAGGCCGTTGACCATGGTGGTGTGCGAGTCGGTGCCGACGAGGGTGTCGGGGTAGGCCTGGCCGCCCCGCACCATGACGGTCCGGGCGAGGTGCTCGATGTTCACCTGGTGGACGATGCCGGTGCCCGGCGGGACGACCTTGAACTCGTCGAACGCGGTCTGACCCCAGCGCAGGAACTGGTAGCGCTCCTTGTTGCGGCCGTACTCCAGCTCGACGTTCACCTTGAAGGCGTCGTTGGTGCCGAACTTGTCGGCGATGACGGAGTGGTCGATGACCAGCTCGGCCGGGGCCAGCGGGTTGATCTTCGCCGGGTCGCCGCCCAGCTCCTTCACGGCCTCACGCATGGTCGCGAGGTCCACGACACAGGGCACGCCGGTGAAGTCCTGCATGATCACGCGGGCCGGCGTGAACTGGATCTCCTGCGACGGCTGGGCCTGCGAGTCCCAGTTGCCGAGGGCGCGGATGTGGTCGGCGGTGATGTTCGCGCCGTCCTCGGTGCGGAGCAGGTTCTCCAGCAGCACCTTCAGGCTGTACGGAAGGCGGGCCGAGCCTTCCACCTTGTCCAGCCGGAAGATCTCGTACGACTCGTCGCCCACCTGCAGCGTGCTGCGGGCGTCGAAGCTGTTCGCCGACACGACAGTCTCCTTCATTGATGTGCGCGTACCACCGCATCCTGCCGCCACGCAAGCTTGGCCGATCCGCTAAGGTAAGCCTAAGTAAGGCGACCCTTACTCGAGTGGCGACCGCGGTGCGCCTGGCAGATATCTCGATGTCGAGATAACTCTAGTACATGGGGCCGGGATGGTCATGCCCAGCCCGGTCCGACCCTGCCGCTTTCCGGCGGCAGCCCGCCACGGGATCATCCGGCGCCGGGATACCGGAGGTGCGCCTCTGGTACTTACGAGTGATTATCTACCAAAACGGGCAAACTGATTATTTGGTGGTCAATCCCTTTTATTTCCTTGTTCCCGCTGGTCATTGACCGGCCGTCACCCGAATGGACCCCCCAACAGGCGCCATCTCATATCTGAGATAACCTCAACCTCATGGCAGACGACTACCTCGTACGCATCGGCCGACTCATCCGTGACGCCCGGCAGCACCGGGGCTGGACACAGGCTCAGCTCGCGGAGGCACTCGGTACCAGTCAGAGTGCCGTGAACCGTATCGAACGCGGCAACCAGAACATCAGCCTTGAGATGATCGCGCGAATCGGTGAAGCCCTGGACAGCGAGATCGTCTCGCTGGGCTACGCGGGCCCGATGCATCTGCGAGTCGTCGGCGGCCGGCGGCTGTCCGGCGCCATCGACGTCAAGACGAGCAAGAACGCCTGCGTTGCCCTGCTGTGTGCCTCGCTCCTGAACAAGGGCCGCACGGTCCTGCGCCGCGTCGCGCGGATCGAGGAGGTCTACCGTCTGCTGGAGGTGCTCGGTTCCATCGGCGTGCGGACCCGGTGGATCAACGACGGGGTCGACCTGGAGATCGTGCCGCCGGCCGAGCTGGAGCTGGCGGCGATCGACGCGGAGGCGGCCGTACGCACGCGCTCCATCATCATGTTCCTCGGCCCGCTGCTGCACCGCATGGACCGCTTCAAGCTGCCCTACGCCGGCGGCTGCGACCTCGGCACGCGGACCATCGAGCCGCACATGATCGCGCTGCGCCGGTTCGGTCTCGAAGTCGCCGCCACCGAGGGGCAGTACCACGCCGAGGTGGACCGTTCGGTGCGCCCGGACCGTCCGATCGTGCTGACCGAGCGCGGGGACACCGTCACCGAGAACGCGCTGCTGGCTGCCGCCCGCCATGACGGCGTCACGGTCATCCGCAACGCGTCCTCCAACTACATGGTCCAGGACCTCTGCTTCTTCCTGGAGGCCCTGGGCGTCCGCGTCGACGGCATCGGCACGACCACGCTCACCGTGCACGGTGTGCCGACCATCGACGTCGACGTGGACTACTCCCCCTCCGAGGACCCGGTCGAGGCGATGAGCCTGCTGGCCGCCGCGGTGGTCACGGAGTCCGAACTGACCGTGCGCCGTGTGCCCATCGAGTTCCTGGAGATCGAGCTCGCGGTCCTGGAGGAGATGGGCCTCGACCACGACCGCACCCCGGAGTACGTCGCCGACAACGGCCGTACGCGCCTGGTGGACCTGACCGTGCGTCCCTCCAAGCTGGAGGCGCCGATCGACAAGATCCACCCGATGCCGTTCCCCGGCCTGAACATCGACAACGTGCCGTTCTTCGCGGCCATCGCGGCGGTCGCTCAGGGCAAGACGCTGATCCACGACTGGGTCTACGACAACCGCGCGATCTACCTGACCGACCTCAACCGCCTCGGCGGCCGCCTGCAGCTGCTGGACCCGCACCGCGTCCTGGTCGAGGGCCCCACGCGCTGGCGCGCGGCGGAGATGATGTGCCCGCCGGCCCTGCGCCCGGCGGTGGTCGTCCTGCTGGCGATGATGGCGGCCGGGGGCACGTCGGTGCTCCGCAACGTCTACGTCATCAACCGCGGCTACGAGGACCTCGCGGAGCGCCTCAACTCGATCGGGGCGCAGATCGAGATCTTCCGGGACATCTGACCCAGGAATGCCGCCGCACCCTCTCCGGCCTGCACGGATGCAGGTCTGGAGCGGGTGCGGCGGCATCTGTGGGACTTCGCGCGGACTTGACGGCCGGGATCGGACGCGGGAGTGGAAGCAGTTCCTGCCGTTCACCTTGCGTCGATCCCAACTACGTTGCTTGCCCTGTAAGGAGATTGACGGCATCAAGTCCCGTCTCTCCGGGCATCATCTGGCGGTGGACCCGCACGCACGAGCAGGCCTGCGCGTCAGTTGATATCCATGCGATTGCGCACATAGTTGTGAGAGGCCGTGAAGATGATGGACAGTCACGACCGTTGCGACAGTGCGGACGAGTCGAGGGGCAACAGACGCGAGGCGGCGACCCCGCCCGTACCCGGCAGCGATCTTCCCGCCCCCCGGCTGGCGCGCACCATCCTCATCGCCGCGCTGCTGAGCTTCGCGCTCCTGACCACCGTCAACATCCTGAGCGCCGGTGTCTCCACGACCGCCGAGACGACCGGTCTGCTCCTCCTCCTGATGATCCTCGCCCTGCAGCTCGTCCACTCCGTGCCGGGTGGCAACCGGGCGCCCCTGGCCCGCAAGTGCCTGACCCTGGCCGTCCAGGCACTGCTGACCTATCTGCCGCTCCTGCTGTTCCAGACCTTCTGGGCGACGATGGCCGGCTACCTCGCGGGTTCACTGCTGCTGCTCCTCCCGCCCCGGGTGGCCTGGCCGCTCTACGGAGTCGTGGGGCTCAGCATGCTGATCCCACCGGCCCTCGACGGCCGGCCGGTCATCGACAGCATCCGTCTCGCCCAGTCCTCGCTCCTGACCGGATTCGTCCTCTACGGGCTCACCCGGCTGACGGAACTGGTCACGCGACTGCACGCCGCCCGCGGTGAGCTCGCCCGCCGGGCGGTCACCGGAGAACGGCTGCGCTTCGCCCGGGACCTGCACGACCTGCTCGGCTACAGCCTCTCGGCGATCGCGCTGAAGAGCGAGCTGATCCACCGGCTCATTCCCGCGCATCCCGCCCGCGCGATGAAGGAGGTCGACGAGGTGCTGTCCATCGCCGAACAGTCCCTCGCCGACGTCCGCAAGGTCGCGGGCGGGTTCCACGACCTGTCACTACGGCAGGAGATCAAGTCGGCACGGTCGATGCTCGACGCCGTCGGCATCGACGTACGGGCGGAGGTCGAACTGGGGCCGCTCTCCCCGCACGTCGACACCGCGCTCGCCACCACGCTGCGGGAGGCCGTCACCAATCTGCTGCGGCACAGCAACGCCTCACGCTGCTGCATCGAGGCCGTTCAGCTGGACGGTCTGGTCCGGCTGGTGGTCGAGAACGACGGCGTCGACTCCGCCCACCACGCCCCCTCGCCCTACGGCGGCAGCGGACTCGGCAATCTGCACACGCGGATGACCGCGGTGGGCGGGCGGCTCGAGTCGGGCCCCTGGAAGGACGGCACGTTCCGGCTGCTGGCCGAAGTGCCCGCGCAAAGCGCCTCCTCCACCGCGTGTGTGGGCGGCTGACCGACCCGGAACCGGGGACGTGGGCGGCGGTATCGGCCGGACGGCCGCCGCCCACGCGCCGCCGGAGGCGGCAGCCGGTCAGAGGGGACCGGGGCCGCCGCCCACGTCGGTCGTGTTCCCCTGCGCGGACAGGGACCGGTGCGCGGAAGCCGGCCTGTGGTGGACGGTGGTCAGATCGTTCTCGGTGATGCCGAGCGAGGCCAGTGTCTGCCACGGCCGTACGCCGGTCACGGGGCCGGAGGTCACGTCCTTGTCGTTCCCGGGTTCGCTCATGAGGACCTCTCGCTGAGTAGGGTGCGGGTCGTCGGCCGGGTACCGCGGCGCGCGAAGCGCAGCCACAGCAGCCGGGAGATGAGCCAGCGCCGCATCGCGCCGAGATGGGCGGGCGAACCGTGCACGTCGTCGAACGTCTTGAACCGGACGTCGTCGAGCGTGCGGCGCAGCAGCGCCTGGTCACCGGCCGGGATGATCTCGTCGCGGCTGCTGGCGACGTACCGGACGGGAATCCGCACCTGACGCAGCTGCTCGGGCGTGAGCGCGAACTGCGGGAGCAGGTGCCGGAGTCCGGTGAGGTCCGCGCTGCCGGTGAGGCGGCGCAGAGTGTCGGCCGTGATGCCGGGCACCCGGGGCCACCAGGCCTCGTCGGTGAAGAAGCCGGCGACGGGTGCGCCCACGGTGAGGACGCGGCGGATGCGGGAGTCCTCGGCGGCGGCGCGCACGGCGAGGTGGCCGCTGAAGCTGAGGGCGAGCATCGAGGTGTCGGAGACCTGGGCGCGGTCGGCGAGCTCGTCGAGCAGGAAGCCGAGGATGCGCCAGGAGTCGGGGCCGTAGACGGAGGTGTTCTCGCCGACGCCCGGCAGCTCGGTGACGACGGCGGCGAAGCCGAGTTTGCGCAGCAGCGGCAGCAGGGGCGCCCACTGTTCCTTCACGCTGACGATGCCGCCCATGACGACCAGCAACGGGCGGGGCCTGTCGAGCCCGGTGGCCCAGCAGGCGACGGTGCCGTCGCCGTGCTCGAACTCCAGGCGCTCGATGCCGTCCTGGCCGCGGCGCCACTGGTCGAAGGTGTCGACGCAGAGCCGCTGGGCCCGGACGCGGTCGGCGTCGCCGTGGTAGGGGAACCGGGCGAGCGCATAGTGCCGGCACGCGTCGAGGAGGTCGCCGCGGTCGGCGGCGGCCCGGCCCTCTGCGGTCCACACCGCGGCCCACGACTCCGGGGCGCCGGGGGTGTCGGTGGTGATCCGGGTGAGGACCCGCGTGGCGTGCTCGGCCGTCATGCCCTGGCCCCGGGCGTGCAGACGGGCGAATTCCTTGAGTTCTTCCAGATGGTCCATCGGTCTCCTAGCGAGGGAACCACCGGCTTCGGCCGGTGGCGCCGTCGGGGCGGCGGGGACGCCGAGGGAGACCCTGCCCGCCGGCTCCCGCCGGAGCGGCTGTGCGCACCCATTGTTCCGTCGTCCGCTTGCGCCGTGCTTGTACGTGGCGCGACGTGCCGCACCGGTGTCGTAGGGCCTGTGAGCGGGGGCCTTACGGCACCGGTGCGGGTTCGGCCGTGGCACGGATCAGGGCCGCGGCAGCGATCAGTCCAGGCCGGCCAGGTACGTCTCGACGGCGTCGGCCGCGACGGCCGGGCCGTCGACGGACCGCATGCGCTCCCGCATCGCCCGCACCCGCTCGGCCACGGGCGCGTCGCCCGTCACCCGGGCCGCGACCTCGCGCAGGCTCTCCACCGTGACGTCCTCCTTGGCCAGCAGGCGGCCGAGGCCCAGCTCCTCCACGCGCAGGGCGTTCGCCCGCTGCTCGTTCGTCTGGGGCACGAGCACCATGGGCACACCGTTGTTCAGCGACTCCATGGTGCTGTTCATCCCGCCGTGGTTGATGAACAGCCGGGCGTGGCGCAGCACATCGAGCTGGGGTGCGTACCGCCGTACGTCGACGTTCGCGGGCAGCGGTCCGAGGTCGGCCGGGTCGGTGTGCTCGCCGACGGTGATGAGGACGTCCCACTCGGAGTCGCCGAAGGCCTTGATGGCCATCTGGAAGAACTCCGGCCAGCCCCTGGCCGAGGTGCCGAGCGAGATCAGCAGCACGGGCCGGTCCGGCGAGGCCGGCTGCCAGGTGCCCTGGTAGGGGCGTTCGGCAATGCAGGGGCCGGTGAAGACGAAGCGTTCGTCGAAGGTCTCGCCGGCGTACTGGAATTCGCGTGGAAGGAAGATGACGGCGAGCTTCTCGATGTGCGTGAGGAAACCCATCGGGTCGGCCGGCAGACCGAACTGTGGCAGCACACCCGCGAGTTTCCGCACCGCTTCGACGATCTGCGGGTCGTTCGGTCCGGCCACCGGGAACTTCTCCCGGATCGAGAAGTGTTCGTTCGCGCCGAACACGGGATACGTCCGGACCAGCGGAATGCCGTTCTTGGCGGCGAAGAAGCGCGCTCCCCAGGCCATGAAGTCATGGACGATCACGTCCGGCCTGTTCTCCTCGTAGAACGGGGCGACCTGGGCCACCAGGGAGATGGCCTCGTTCAGGCTCCGCAGTCCCTCGCCCGCGGTCTCCTCGGGGGTCAGGGGGACCCGGTAGAAGTCTCCGAAGACCGATTCGTATCGGACCGGTTCGGCACCGGCGGCCTTCATGATGGGGGCGAAGTGCTCCGTCACGGTGCAAGTGACGCGATGCCCCCGTTTCGCCAGTTCCTCGATCATGCCGACCGTGGGATTGACATGGCCTACGGCCGGAAAGTTGAAGAAAGCAATGTGGCGTCGCACGAATGTCTCCTGCCGCTCATCCAGTTCCGATGGGTTTGCCGTGTGAGGCGGACCGCTGTATCTGGTCGAGGAGTTCCGCCTGCCGCAGGGTCTCGCCGGTGTCCGGCAGGGCTCCGGAGCGCACGGCGGCGGCGAAGACCGCGACGGTCGCCGCCACCTGGTCGTGCGGTGCGAGCCGGATCTCCTCGGTCTTGCCGTCGCGGTGGAGGCCGATCACGGGGATGTGGTCGGCGGGCGGAGTGAACGCCCGGTCGACGGTGATGCTGCCCTCGCTGCCCCACAGTTCGTACGACGAGCGGTAGGCGTGCTCCATACCGAAGGTGATCTGGGCCGTGACGGTACCGGGCGTGCTCAGCAACGCTGCGCCGGAGGTCTCGACCTGCCGGCCCGCACCCCGGACGAGGCGGGCGCCGGTGACGTCGAGTCGGGGGCCCAGGAAGTGCAGCGCGGCGCGAAGGGGGTAGATCCCGACGTCCGCCAGGGCCCCGCCACCGAGTGCCGGGTCGTATCGGATGTCACCGTCCTGAAGCGGGGGAATGGTGAACGCCGCGTGGAACGCGCGCAGTTCGCCTATCGCACCGTCGGCGAGCAGACGCCGTACCGCCCCGTGCCGGTGGTGATGGACGAACATGACGTTCTCCATCAGCACCAGGCCGCGGGCGTCGGCGAGTTCGAGCAGCTCCGCGGTGCGGTGACGGTCTGTGGACAGGGGCTTCTCGGCGAGGACGTGCCGGCCCGTGGTCAGTGCCTTCTCGGTCCACTCGGCGTGCAGGGCGGCGGGCAGCGGCACATAGACGGCCTGGACGTCGTCCCGTTCCAGGAGCGCGTCGTATCCGTGGACCGCTGGGCAGCCGCCGAAGCGCTCGGCGATCTGCCGCGCCCTGGCCGCGTCCCGGCTGGCCACCGCTGCGATCTCGATGTCGGGGGAGGCGGCGAAGGCGGGGAGCATCCGGCGCACCGCGATGCCCGCGCATCCGATCACCCCGATCCGCAGGGGGTCGGTCATCGGGTCCTCACCGCCGTCGCGTTGAGACAGGCGAGCAGGGTGCGGGCCTGGACGTTGAGGTAGTGGCCGTGCCGGGCCAGGGAGGTGAGCTGTCCGGGGGTGACCCAGGCATAGCCGGGCGGCGGGTCCTGCGGGGCGTCGGCCTCGCCCGCCTCGACGAGGAGGTAGCGGCTCTCGGCGTTGAGGAAGCGGCCGCCCTCCTCGGAGTGCACGGCCTCGTAGCGGACGCGGTCCGGGCCGGCGCGCAGCACCGTGTCCAGGAACAACGGGCGGCCGCTCGCGGGCAGATGGGTGTAGTTGTCCGGCGTGTACTGCACGGTCGGGCCGAGTTCGACGGTGTCGAGGAAGCCGGCCTCGACCCGCGCGTGCACCAGGACGTGCGGGACGCCGCCGAACTCCCGGGTGAGGAAGGCGGTGACACCGGGGCCGACCGGCTCGAACAGGGGCTGGGTCCAGCCCGTCACCTCACGGTTTCCCGCCTGCACGGAGACGGCGACGACGTTGAAGTAGCGGCCCGCCTCGTGCTCGATGGTGCTCTCCCGGCGCTTCCAGCCGGGCAGGTTGTCCAGCGGGACGCGCTCGGCCCGCACACTGTGCCGGGTGCGCTCGCCGGTGATCCACGAGAACAGTTCGGTGTCGGAGAGCAGCGCGCCCTCCCAGGCGTCGCCGAACGGCAGGCAGGACAGCACCGTGCGCGCGTCCATGTTGACCACGTTGTCCAGGTGCAGCAGTTCGGCGATCTGACCGAGGGTGAGCCAGCAGAAGTCGTCGAGGAGCGGGACGTCACCAACGGCCTCGACCACCATGTTGCGGTTGGACTTGTGGTAGAACCACGAGCCGTGCTCGGACTGGAGCACGTCCGCGACGATCCGGCCGCGGTCCGGCCCGACGAAGTACTCGATGTACTTGACGTCGGCGCCCCGGTGGGCCTTGGTGTAGTTGCTCCGCGTCGCCTGCACCGTGGGCGAGAGCTGGAGCAGGTTGGGGTTGCCGGGCTCCATCTTCGCCTGCATCAGGAAGTGCAGCACCCCGTCGAACTCCTTGACGAGGATCCCCAGGACGCCCACCTCGGGCTGTTTGATGATGGGCTGGTACCAGTCGGCGTACGGGCCGTCGCCGTGCGGTTCGCCCTCCTCCGTCACGTGCAGGCCCTCGACCGTGAAGAACCGGCCGCTGCGGTGCACCAGGTTCCCGGTGGACTCCTGGAACGACCAGCCGTCCAGCTCCACGAACGGGATCCGCGCTACGCGGAAGGTGTTGGCCCTGCCTCGTTCGGCCAGCCAGTCGGCGAAGTCTTCGGTGCGCAGGTGCCCGCCTTGGACGGTGGCCGCCGAGAGAGCGATCCGGTCCGGCAGGCTCGTGTTCTCACGCGTCTGGAGTGAGTGGGACGACGGCATCGGAGAAACTCCCTGCCTTTCTGGTGAGGAGAGCGCGGCCGGGTCGGGCCTGGTCGGCCGCGATGAAGTCGTTGAGGACCCGGCGGTAGTAGTCGGGGCCGAAGCCCAGGTCCGCGACGTGCGGGACCAGGGCGCGCAACTTCTCGGTGGAGATGGCGTACTCGACGCCCGCGACACCTACTTCCACGTACCTCTTGCGCGGCACGAGCCGCAGCGCTCGGGCCAGATGGTCGACGATGTCCTCCACCGGGACCGCGAAGCCGGAGGCCACGTTGACCGTGTCGGCCCGCAGACCCGCGGCGAGCAGCCGGTCGATGATCATCAGCATGTCGCCGACACCGATCAGGTCGCGGGCCGCACCCCGGTGCAGGGACACCACCCCGCCCCGCACCTGCCGCACCAGCGTGGGGATGAGCTGGTGGTACCGCCCGTGCGGGCCCACCAGGTGCGCCAGCCGGAGGATGAGGTGGTCGGTCCCGGAGTCGCGCAACTGCTCCTCGAGCGCGAGTTTGTGTGCGCCGTAGGGGGTGGCGGGCGTCACCGGGGTGTCCTCCCTGCCGGGTCCCTCGGTGAGCCCGTACATTCCGGTGGCGGCCGTCGAGAAGAACAACAGCAGCTGCCCATTGGCCGCGCACTGCTTCGCGACGTCGCGCAGCAGTGCGGCCTCCCGTGCGTAGTCCGCGTCGGAGGCGCCGCTCGTCCTGGACTCCCCCGCCGCGAGGGCCACGGTGCCCGGATGCCGGCCGGCCAGCGGACGCAGGCTCCGTGCCAGGAATCCGGTTCCCACTATCTCCATCGTCGTCCCGATCTCCCTGGGGGAGGCGGCCCTGCGGGCTCCGAGCCGTCGGCGAACCCCGTTCCCGGGCAGGCGTGTTCGGGGCCTGGTCCCGGGGGGTGCGCCGACGGGCTCTCAGCCGTGCTGGGCCACGAACTCCTTGATCGTGGCGGTCATGTAGTCGAGCATTTCGTCGGTGAGTCCCGGGTAGACGCCGATCCAGAACGTGTGCTCGGTGATGACGTCGCTGTTCGTGAGGTCGCCGACGACACGGTGGGGCCGGCCGATGTAGGCGGGCTGCCGGGTGAGGTTGCCGGCGAACAGCCGCCGGGTGCCGATCCTGTGCTCCTCGAGATGGGCGACCAGTTCGGCGCGGGTGAAGCGGGCCTCGGGGTCGACGGTGATGACGAAACCGAACCAGCTCGGGTCGGACTTCGGGGTGGGCTCCGGGAGCAACAGGCCCGGCACGCCGTCCAGTCCCTCGCGCAGCCGGCGCCAGTTGCGCCGCCGCGCCTCGATGAAGCCGTCGAGTTTGTCGAGCTGGGCGAGGCCCAGCGCGGCCTGGATGTCGGTTCCCTTCAGGTTGTAACCGACGTGCGAGAAAATGTACTTGTGGTCGTATCCGGCGGGCAGGTCGCCCATCTGGTACTCGAACCGCTTGAAGCAGGTGTTGTTCTTGCCGGGTTCGCACCAGCAGTCCCGGCCCCAGTCGCGCAGCGACTCCACGATGCGGGCGAGGCCCAGGTCGGAAGTGAGCAGGCAGCCGCCCTCGCCCATGGTGAGGTGGTGTGCGGGATAGAAGCTGACCGTGGTCATGTGGCCGAACGTGCCGGTGATCCGGCCGTCATAGGTGGAGCCGACCGCGTCGCAGTTGTCCTCGATGAGGTAGAGGTCGTGCTCCTCGGCGAGCTGGGCCACCTCGGCGACCTCGAAGGGGTTGCCGAGGGCGTGCGCGATGATGATCGCCCGCGTCCTGGGCCCGATCGCCCGCGCCACCCGCTCGGCCGTGGTGTTGTACGTGGCCAGGTCCACGTCCACGAAGACCGGGATGAGCCCGTTCTGCAGGATCGGGTTGACGGTGGTGGGGAAGCCCGCCGCGACGGTGATCACCTCGTCGCCCGGCTTCAGCCGCCGGTCGCCGAGCTGGTGCGAGGTGAGGGCCGAGACGGCCAGGAGGTTCGCCGACGAACCCGAGTTGGTCAGATGGGCCTTGCGCCGCTTCAGCCGCTTGGCGAAGGCGGACTCGAACTTCCGGGAGCTGGGTCCGGCGGCGATGCGCATGGTCAGCGCGGCCTCGACGATGGCGACCCGGTCCTGCTCGTCCAGGACCGCGCCGGACGGCCAGATCTCGGTCACGCCGGGCACGAACTCCCGGTCGGGCGCGGTGTCCCGGTGGTATCTGCGGACCTCGTCCAGCACCAGTTCCCTGTGGTCGCCGTGGTCGCCGTTGTCGCTGGTCTGGCTCATTTCGTCATGTCCTTCCGTTGACTGGTGCCGGCACCGCGGCCGCGAGCAGGTCGCGCAGCGAGTCGTCGAGGGTGCGGCGCGGCCGCCATCCCAGGAGCCGCAGCGCCCGTGAGACGTCGAGTTGCTGCCATGCCACGTCGGTGCGCGGGGACGGGTCGGGGACGGCCTCGACGACCGGGAGGTCCACACCGCTGAGGTCGACCATGCGGTCGATCAGCGCGTGCATCGGGACGGCCTCGCCGCGGCCGACGTTGATCACCTGGCCGCCGGCGTCCGCCTTGGGCGCGGTGGCGGCGGCGCGTACGGCGTCGACGGCGTCGTGGACGTCCACGAGGTCGCGATGGGCGCGCAGCGGCGGGAGGCTGAGCTCGCCGGGCTTCTCGCCCAGGGCCTGGACGCGGGCGGCCTCGCCGAGGTGTGCGGCGACCCGGCCGAAGAAGCTGCCGGCCGGCACCCCGGCGCCGATCACGTTGGCGAGGCGGAGGACCACGGCGTCCATGCCGTCGTCCGCCGCGGCCTTGAGGACGGTTCGCGTGCCGAGGAGTTTGGTACGTCCGTACGGTGTGACGGGTGCGGGTTCCTGCTCCTCGCGGGTGCCGGCGCCCGGCGTACCGGCGCCGTACTCGTGGATGGTGCCCAGCTGGATCAGCCGTGGCGGGTGGGGCAGTTCGGCGAGTACCCGGGTGAGGCGGACGACCAGTTCCGCGTTGCCCGCGGTCATCTCGGCCTCGTCGCCCCGCCACACCCGGCCGGCGGCGTTGACCACCGCGTCGGGCCGCAACGAGCCGAAGAGACCGGCGAGTTCGCGTGCGCCGGCCGTGAGCAGGTCCATACGGACGTGGCACGCATCCGCCGGGCCGTCCCCCGCCGGGCTCCGGGACACCAGGTGCACCAGGGCGCCGTCGGCGTGGAAGGCCTCGCCGATACGGCGGCCCAGATAGCCGGTGCCGCCGAGCACCACGACACGGAGTCCGGATGCCGGCCCGTTCTCAGCCGTGGTCACGGTCGGCCCCGTACTTGACGGCCTTCCACCAGTCGGGGTGGTCGCGGTACCAGGCCACCGTGGCGGCCAGGCCCTCCTCGAACCCGATCTGCGGCACGTAGCCGAGTTCTTCACGGATCTTGGACTCGTCGATGGAGTACCGCAGGTCGTGTGCCTTGCGGTCGGCGACGTGGCGGATCATCCCCTCGCCGGATCCGGTCAGTTCGAGCAGGCGCTCGGTGATGGCCCGGTTGGTGCGCTCGTTGCCGCCGCCGATGTTGTAGATCTCGCCGGCCCGGCCGCTGTCGAGTACGAGGTGGATGCCGCGGCAGTGGTCGTCCACGTGCAGCCATTCCCGGATGTTGCGTCCGTCGCCGTACAGCGGCACCTGCCTGCCTTCGAGCAGGTTGGTGACGAACAGCGGGATGAGCTTCTCGGGGTGCTGGTACGGCCCGTAGTTGTTGGAGCAGCGCGTGATGGAGAGGTTCACTCCGTGCGTACGCCAGTAGGTACGGGCGACCAGGTCGGAACAGGCCTTGGACGCCGCGTACGGGGTGTTGGGCAGCAGCGGCCGGTCCTCGGTCCACGAACCTTCGTCGATCGAGCCGTACACCTCGTCGGTGGAGACGTGCACGACCCGCTCGACACCGCTGTCCAGCACGGCGTCGAGGAGCGTCTGGGTGCCCAGGACATTGGTGCGGAAGAACGGTCCCGCGCCCTCCAGCGAGCGGTCCACGTGGGACTCGGCGGCGAAGTGCACCACGGCGTCGTGGCCGGGCAGCAGGTCACGCAGCAGGCCCAGGTCGCAGACGTCTCCCTGGACGAACTCCAGGCGCGGGTGCGCGGCGGGCAGGTTGTCGCGGTTGCCCGCGTAGGTCAGCTTGTCCAGGGCGGTGACCCCGGCGTCCTCCCACCCCGCGTACGCGTTCGCGAGAAGGTTGCGGACGAAGTTGGAGCCGATGAAACCGGCTGCTCCGGTGACGAGGATCCTCATGCCGCGACTTCCACTCTGGTGTGGTCTCCGACGACCAGGCGGTAACGGTCCGTGCTCTGCCCGCTGGTGCCGACGGAGGCGGAGCGACCGATGACGGAACTGCGCAGGCCCTGGACGCCGGTGACCGAGGCACCGTCCAGGGCGATGGAGTACTCCAGCCGGCTTCCGGTGACGGCGCACGCGCGCCCGATGGACGTGTGCGGGCCGATGTGGCTGTCCTCCACGACCGTGCCGGCGCCGATGATCACCGGCCCCTCGATGCGGGAGCGCAGGATGCGCGCCCCCTCCTCCACGACGACCGGTCCCACCAGCACACTGGCGTCGTCGACCGCACCGTCCAGGGCCGGCCGCAGGCTCTCCAGGATGTGCTGGTTGCAGTCGAGGACGTCCTCCACGTTCCCGGTGTCCTTCCAGTAGCCCTCGTACTGGCCGGCCCTTACGTCCGCGCCCGTCGACACCAGCCACTGGATCGCGTCGGTGATCTCCAGTTCGCCGCGGGCGCTGGGCTCGATGGCCCGGACCGCCTCGTGGATGGCGGCGGTGAAGAAGTACACGCCCATCAGGGCCAGGTCGCTGCGCGGCTGCTGCGGCTTCTCCACCAGGCGCAGCACCTCGCCGCCGGGACCGAGTTCGGCGACGCCGAAGGCGCGCGGGTCCGGGACCTTGTACACCACGACATGGGCGGCCGGACGGTGCGCCGCGAACTCCTCGGCGATACCGGCGATCCCCTCGGGCAGCATGTTGTCGCCGAGGTACATCACGAAGTCGTCGTCACGGAGGAAGTCCCGGGCGATGGCGACGGTGTGGGCGAGGCCGAGCGGAGCCTCCTGCGGGATGTAGGTCAGCCGTGCCCCGAACCGCGAGCCGTCCCCGAGCGCCTGCTGGATCTCCTGGGCGCGGTCGCCGACGATGACGCCGACCTCGGTCACCCCCAGGTCCAGGATGTTCCCGAGGACGTATTCCAGGACCGGCGTGTTCGCGATGGGGATGAGCTGTTTGGGCATGGAGTAGCTGAAGGGCCGCAGGCGGGTGCCCGATCCGCCGGCCAGCACCAGAGCCTTCATGGGAGGTCCTCTCGCTTCATGTGTTGATGCCTCTTCGGTCCGGTGCGCGGTTCGCGGCCGCTCGGCCGTGTCCTCCTCGCCCCGGTGCGTGGGCGGTCGGCGGCACCGGGGGTGACGCCGGGTCAGACGGCGGCGAAATCCGACAGCGTGCCCGCGGCCAGGGCCTCGGCCAGCGTCGGTGCCTGCGCGTCCTTGTCCGAGATAAGCGGTGTCCCGGCGCACTCCCAGGGAAGGTCCAGGTCGGGGTCGAGCGGGTTGATGTCGATCTGTGTTCCGGGGACGTACGTGGTCGAGACGACGTAGCAGATGCAGGCGTCGTCGGTGAGCGCCAGGAATCCGTGGCCGACGCCCTCCGGCACGTACACGGACCGGCCGGAGGCGGCGTCCAGTTCGTTGACCTGGTGCCTGCCGAAGGTGGGCGAGCCGACCCGCAGGTCGACGACGATGTCGCGCAGCGCGCCCCGGACGCAGGTGACGAACTTCGCCTGGCCCGGAGGGACGCTCACGCTGTGGATGCCGCGCAGGGTGTGGCGCCGGGACACCGAGTAGTTGATCTGACGGGGCTGGAAGGCGATCCCGGCGGACCGCTCCAGTACGTCGGTGCGCAGCGACTCGTAGAACACGCCCCGGCTGTCGGATATGTGGTCCGGCTCGATCAGAAACGTGCCGGGGATGCCGATTTCCTCGACGCGCACGTTCGCCTCTTCTTCCTCAAGTCGACTGGCCTCGGTCCGGTACGGCGGCGGGTGGTGCCCGCAGCTCAGCCGCGGTGCTCCGCGGCCAGCCGCTCCAGGACCGGCACCACGTCCTTCGGTGCCGGGGCAGCCAGCATGTCCTCGTACAGGGCACGCGCGCCGAGCTGGAAGGACGGCTCCTCGAGCAGCCGTACGAGGTCCTTCTGCATGCTGTCGACGTCGATCGCGGCCGGGTCGGCGACCAGTCCCGCGCCCCGGCGGGCGACGTACCGCGCCGTGACCATCTCGTCCCACATCGGCAGCGGCACGACGAGCTGTGGCACCTTGAACGCCACGGCGGCGGCGAACGTCCCGCCGCCCCCGTGGTGGATGATCGCCGAGCTGGTGGGCAGCACCTGGTTGAGCGGGAGGTACGCGAGGGCGCGGACGTTGTCGGGGAGCGTGCCGGCCGCTTCCAGCTGCTCGCTGTTCAGCGTCGCGACCAGTTCCAGGTCGAGGCCGGACACGGACTCGAAGAACTCCCGCATCGGGAAGCCGCTGTGCCGGCCGGCGAGCAGCCGGCGGCTCACCCCCAGGGTGAGCACGACGCGGGGCCGCTCCTGCCGGGCGTGCAGCCAGTCGGGAAGCGTGGTGGCACCGTTGTACGGGACGCGGCGGACCGGGACGTACGTCAGGTCCAGCGGGGTGCGCATCCGGGACTGGGTCAGGTCCAGGGTCCACTGGCCGGTGAGCGTCTCCTCGGTGAAGTCGAGACCGTAGCGCTCCAGCACCGGGCGCAGCCACGGCAGCCACGGGTCCTCGGTCAGGTCCGAGGACGGATCGGCGAGCTCCTGACGCGTCTTGGCGCGGACCAGGCCGACGTTGTCGGTGCCGAACAGCAGACGCGCGTGGGCGGCGCCGCAGGCGCGGGCGGCCACGGCCCCGGTCGGCGCCAGCGGGTCCCACAGCACCAGGTCCGGACGCCAGCCCTGGGCGAACTCCACCAGCGTGTCCAGGACGGGCCGGCGCCCGCCCTCCACGGCCGCGGGCGGGTAGTACGCGTTGAACATGCCCCCGAGTACGGCCCTCGCCGTGCGCCAGGCGTTCGGGTCGTCGGGGTCGAGCGCCAGGGTGGGCCGGTTGGGGCCCGCGCCGGCGATGAGGGGCGCGAGCGAGGCGGTGAGTTCCTCCTTGCCGCCCAGCGTGACGGCGGTGAGGCCGGCCGAGGTGATGTTCTCGATCACCTTCTGGTCGACCACACCTTCGGGGCTGGCCACCACGACCTCGTGGCCGGCGCTCTGCAACGCCCACGCCAGCGGGATGGCTGGATAAAGATGTGCCGATGCCGGAAAGATGGTGAAAAGAACGCGCATCGCTGACCTCTCCGAGACTGCCGGCACCATGCCGACGCGTACGGTTCGCACGCATCCTGCGGGCGCCCTCTAAAGAGCCGCTTGTGCACCGCGGGCCGGGGGGAGGGGAGCGTTGTACCGCCACGGCCCGCTTCCACGCCTCCGGCCGAAGGTTCACCGGAAAAGATGAATCAGTTTCAACTCTTTTCCAAATGCCGGTCAGTTACAGAGTTTTGCGCTCACAGGGCTTTGAATGCCACACAATTTTTACGAGGTTGACTTACGATCTCCGCAGGATGGAGGCCGTGGAGATGATGGAGAGTCCCGACCGTTCCGGCACCGTGGACGAGTCGAGCAGTGCGGACGTCCCCCGGGGAGCTCAGTGATACGGATACTGATCGCCGAGGACATGAACATGGTCCGCGGCGCCCTGGTCGCGCTGCTGAATCTCCAGGACGATCTCGACGTGGTCTGTGAGGTCGAACGCGGGGACGAGATCGTCGACATGGCGCTCAAGCACCGGCCCGATGTCGCCATCATCGACATCGACCTGCCCGGCGTCGACGGCCTGTCGGCCGCCGGCCTGCTGCGCGAACAGCTCCCCCAGTGCCGCGTCCTCATCCTCACCAGCCTCGGCCGCCCCGGCGCTCTGCGCCGGGCCCTCGAGGCCCGGGTCTCCGGCTATCTCCGCAAGGACGCCCCGTCCTCCGAACTCGCCACCGCGGTACGGCGGGTGGCGGCGGGACACCGGGCCGTAGACCCGGAACTGGCGCTGGCCGCCTGGGGAGAGTACGAGAGCCCCCTCACCGACCGGGAGACAGAGGTGCTGCGGCTAGCGGCGGAGGGGGCGGAGCCCCGGGAGATCGCCGCCAAGCTGCGCTTGTCGGCCGGGACCGTGCGCAACTACCTGACGACCGTCGTCGCCAAGCTCAACGCCCGCAACCGCGTCGACGCGATCCGCATCGCACGGGACTCGGACTGGCTGCTTTGACCGCGCCGGCGGGTCGCGGTCGTTCGTCACAGGCCTGACGCGTCCGCCGCTCGCCGCCGCACACCCACGCCCGGCACCTCCGCCGGTCACGGCCGGAACTCGCACGCCCGCCCGGTGTTCGCACAGTGTCACGCGACCTCGCGGACCGGCTTTGGCCGATCACAAGGAGCGCTTTCTAGGGTGCGGCGGCAGGTGGTCAGCTGTGCGGCACCACAAGCCCGTCGGCGCCTTTCCCGACGTCGAACCGCACGGCAAGGGCGATCTCGCCTCCCTTCTCACCGGCAACGACTCCTGGACCGTGGAGACCTCATGACGTACGTCATCGCCCAGCCCTGCGTGGATCTCAAGGACAAGGCCTGCGTCGACGAGTGTCCCGTCGACTGCATCTACGAAGGTCCGCGCAAGCTGTACATCAACCCCGACGAATGCGTGGACTGCGGAGCCTGTGAGCCCGTGTGCCCGGTCGAGGCGATCTTCTACGAGGACTCCCTGCCCGAAGAGTGGGCCGGCTATCTCACCGCCGAGCGGGACGTGTTCGCCGGGACCGGAGCGCCCGGCGGCGCGAGCGCGGCGGGACCGCCGGCCGAGGACCACCCGATCGTCGGAAAAGAGCCGGTCGAAGCGGTCTGAACGCCATGGGTGCGGGGGACGCCGACCCCGCACTTCAGTGCGGCTTCCCCGGTCCTTCAGCGGAGTCGGGCAACGTGCACCCCGTCAAGCGCACGTGCCCAGCAAGCGTTCCGCAGAGCCGCCGGACACCGCCGCAGAGGAATTCCATGGACACCTTCACCCCACCGTCCCCCTCTTTCCTCGGACCCCACCATCTCGTCCACAGGCCGGGCAGCCCCGAGGCCTTTCTGCTCAAGGCGACGGCGCCGGTACGGCAGAACTTCGCCTTCTCGGCTCAACTGCCCGAAGAACACCCGCTGTTCGGCGACTCCGAATCGCGGTACCACGACCTGCTTTTCCCCGTGGAGTCGCTGCGCCGAACCATGCTGTTCGCGGCTCGCCGGTACTTCAGAGTGCCGGCGGGCCGGCACCCCGTAGTCGCCTCCGGCGGAGCCGCGATCACCGGTCTGGACGCCTGGCGCCGCGACGGCGTGCGGGCCGGGATCTCCCTGGAACTCGGGATGACACCGCTCGACGTCGTGGGCGGCGTGCCGCGCGGTCTGGAGTGCGAGGCCGCCGTCTCGATCGACGGCGAGCGCTGTGGCACGGCTTCGGCCCGGCTGGTCTTCCTCGCCCGGGGCGTCCACCACAGCCATCGTGCGCTCGGCCGGCAGGAGAGCGAGGAGCCCATGACGGCCCAGGACGGTGGCCCGGTGTCCGCCGGCATGCCGCTGCCCGAACAGGTGGGTCACCGGGACAGCCGTAACGTCCTGGTCGGGCTGCCCGAGTACGCCGGAGCGGACGGCGACGGCCTCGTCTTCCCCGTCCACGCGGGGGCGGCCGCCGCGTTGCTGTCCGAGGCGTCCGGCGCGCCGGACGAGGTGCCGCCGATGCTGTTCCTGGAGGTGTCCCGCCAGGTGGGGCTGCTCGCCGCCGCGGAGCTGCGCGGCTTCGTGCCGTCGTACGCCGTGCTGTCCCGGTGGCAGGCCTCGTTCCTCGGCTTCGCCGAGCCCGGGCTGCCGCTGCACTGCACGGTGCGGGAAGGCGTGCGCCGCACGGACGGACGGGTGTCCCGGGACGAGGCGGGCCGGCCGGTGATCGACCTGCGGCTGTCGTTCCTCCAGGGCAGCCGGGTCGTGGCGCGTGTCACCGCGGCCGTGCTGCAGGACTGCTGAGGCACGCGATGAGATACCGCGTGCTCGGCCCCGTGCACATGTCGCCTCGTACGCCGTCCGCGGCCAAGCCGCGCGCGGTGCTGGCCACCCTGTTGGTGCAGAGCAACACGGTGGTCTCGACCCATACCCTGATCGACGAACTGTGGGGTGCCGAACCCCCGCGCACGGCCACCACCACCCTCCAGGTGTACGTGTCCCAGCTGCGCAAGGCCCTGCCGGCGGCGACCGGCGAGACCCCGGCGGAGACGGACACGGCGCAGCCGCTGCTGACCCGGCCCCCCGGCTATCTGATGCGGGTCGCCCCCGGCGAACTGGACCTGTCCGTCTTCGAGTCGCTGCGGGCCGAGGGCCGGGCCGCGTACGGCCGGGGTGAGTACGGGGACGCCTCGCAGGCGCTGAGCCGTGCGCTCGCTCTGTGGACGGGGCCCGCGCTCGCCGGCATCCCGCACGGGCCCTCGCTGCAGACCTCCGCGATCAGGCTGAACGAACTGCGCGCCGAGGTGCTGGAACAGCGGATCTCCGCCGATCTGCGCCTCGGGCTGCACCAGGAGCTCATCGGTGAGCTGATGGCCCTCGCGCACGAACATCCGCTGCGCGAGGCGCTGCACTCCCATCTGATGGTGGCGCTCTACCGGTCCGGCCGGCAGTCCGACGCCCTGCAGGTCTACCGGCGGGCGCGACGGGCGCTGGTCGACGAACTGGGGGTGGAGCCCGGACCGGTGCTGAGCAGACTGCAGGAACGGATCCTGGCCTCCGACCCCTCGCTGGCCTGGCACGGTGAGCCCGAGCGCCGGCTCGTTCCCGTCGGCGGATCCGGCGACCGACCGGCCGAGGTACCCGCGAGGGACGCCGGGCCCACGGTGTGGTTGCCGCCGGCCGTGGCCGACTTCACCGGACGCGAGGACCAACTGATCGTCGGTGAACAGCTGTTGGCCGGTGGTTACGCCGGCCGGAACCAGGTGCTCGTGGTGTCGGGCCGGGCGGGCGCCGGAAAGACCGCGCTGGCCGTACGACTGGCCCACGGCGCCGCCGACCGGTTCCCCGACGGACGGGTCCTGGTGACGCTGCGGGACGCCGGCGGGCGAGCCGTCGAATCGAAGACCGCCCTGACGACCCTGCTGCGCCGACTGCACGGACCGCAGGCGACAGGAGCGGACTCCGACGCGGAACCGCTGCCGTCGTCCGAGACGGAACTCGCGGAGCTGCTGCACAGACGCACCGCGGGCCGCAGGATGCTCTTCGTCCTGGACGACGCCGTCTCGGAGGCGCAGGTCCGGCCCGTGCTGTCGGCCGTGCCCGACAGCACGGTGATCCTGACGAGCCGTCATGTGCTCGGTGCGCTGGAGAGCGTGGAGCGCCTGACCCTCGACGTGCTCTCCGCGCCGGAGGCCGAGGCGCTGCTCACGGCGTGCGGCGGAGAGCGGATGCGGGACGATCCGGAGGCGGCCGGGGAGATCGCCCGGCTCTGCGGCCGGCTGCCGCTGGCCCTGCGGGTGGCGGCGGCCGGACTCGCGGCCCGCCCGCACTGGACCGCCGCCGGGCTCGCCCAGCGGCTGCGTGACGAGCGGACCCGGCTGGCCGCGCTCGCGCTGGGCGATCTCGACGTACGCAGCAGCCTGCTGACCGCCTACCGCGACGTGGACGAGGAGGCCAGGCACGCCTTCCGGATACTCGGTCTCGCCTCGCTGCCCGACTTCGCCCTGTGGAGCGCGGCCGCGCTGCTCGGCACGGACCGGGCGGGGGCCGAGCGGCTCACCGAGGAGCTGGTGCAGGCGCATCTGCTGGAGGCGCGGCGGCAGCCGGGGCGACCGGCCACCGTGCGCTACGGCTTCCACGCGCTGCTGCGCTCGCTGGCCCTCGAGGTCCTGGCCCAGGAGTGCCGGCAGGAGGGCCCCGCGGCCGTGGAGCGGCTGTGCCGGGCCTTCCTGACCCTGGCCAGACACGCGGACGCGCGGCTGACTCCCGGCAGGGACCGGCTCGCGCTCGAGGCCGAGCCCCCGGCCGGGGTTTCCCCCGAGGAAGTGGTCGGCAGCGCGCCGCTGCGATGGTTCCAGGAGGAGTCCGCGGGCCTGTCGGAGGCCGTACGGCAGGCCCATGCGGCCGGGTTGTGGAGTCTGTGCTGTGCCCTGGCCTCGGCGTCGGCCGGCTACTACGAGGCGGGCGCCCTGTGGGACGAGTGGGAGTCGACGCACGACCTCGCGCTGGACGCGGCCCGGCGGTCCGGGGACGTCCACGCGGAGGCCGTCGTCCTGCGGTCCCTGGGTGACCTGGCGTGGCAGCGCCACCAGACCTCGGCGGCGCTCGACCGGTACCGGCTCGCCGCGGAGTTGTTCACCCGGCACGGCGACCGGGCGGCGGCGGGCCGCTGCCTGTCCGCGGAGGCGGACGCGCTCCTCGGCCTGGGGCGGGTCGAGCAGGCCGAACGGGCCTATGCGCACGCCCTGTCGGTGAGCCGGCCGGCCGACGACGCTCGCGGGGCGGCCGAGTCGCTGCGCGGACTGGCCCTGGTGGCGCTGCGCCAGGGCCGCAACGAGGAGGCGCTGGCCCGCCTGGCGGAGTGCGAGAGCGCGGCACGCTCGGCGGGCGACCACCGCTGGACCGAGTACGCGCGTCGCACGGCCTCCGCCCTCCGCACGGCCCTCGCGTCGGGCAGCCCGGCCACGGCGGCCTCGACTCCCCTCGAAGTCCGCCCGGGCGTCTGGCTCTTCTGCCCGTCGAAACCGGCGCAACGAGCAGCGTGAGGCTCCGCCCGCCCGGTGCCGGACGCCGTCGCCGGCACCGGGCGGGCGCCCCGCCGCGGAAGGGGCGCCGGGCTGTATCGAAAGGCGGCTCCGCAGCGTGGGCGCGAGCCGCCCACGACCGGCACCCGCGAAACAGACCCCTGCCTCACCACCCGTCGGCGTCGACCGCCTCCCGCTCGTCCTCCCCCAGCGCCTCCACCACGGCGTCGACGATGCCCCCGTCGAGCGCCGTGCCCGCCGCCAGGTCCGTCGTACGGCCGAAGCCCGCGTCCCCGACGGCGACGGCCAGGGTGTAGCGGTTCCCGAGGGACAAGGTGTGGAAGGCCCATCTGCCGACGGTGGCAGGGGTGCCGTCGGGGCGCAGTACGTCCCCGGGCGCTCCGTCCGGGCAGAAGCCGAAGTCCGTGAAGCGGAAGCGCAGGCCGAGGCCGAGGGCCTTGCTGTAGGCCTCCTTCAGGGTCCACAGGCGGAGCACGGCCGGGTTGCGTTCCGCGAGCGGCAGGGCCTCGACGCGCTCCAGTTCGTACGGGGTGCACAGGTGCCGGCCGAGCCCGGGACCGTACAGGACACGGTCGTTCGGCTCGGCGTCCACGCCGATCGCGCCGCCGGTGGCCAGCCCTACCAGCAACAGGCCGTCGGTGTGGCTGAGGCTGACCTGCACCCCGTCGTAGCCGCGCAGACAGGGGCGCCCGGTGAGGCCGTAGCCGAGTTCGACGGACTCGGGCCGTACACCACCGAGCGCGGCCGCCGCGGCGAACTTCAGCAGGACGCGCGAGGCGGCGAAGCGCGTGCGGACCTGCGGGTGCGTCAGCCCGAGGTAGCGGCCCCAGTCGTGGCCGAGGAGCCCGCGCAGTCGCGGCAGGCCCGCCCGGTCGGGGCGCCAGTCGGCCTGGCGGGCGAACAGCACCGCGGCGCCGTGCCGGTCCAGGTCAGCGCGTACTCTGCTCCAGTCCCCCGACGGGCCGCAGATCGCGATCGGCTCCCCGAGCGTCCGGCCCGGGCCCTGGCGCCCGGGTGCCGGCCGTGCTGTCATCGAACGCCTCCATCGTGTCGTGGAGATCTGACAGCACATCGGCCGCGGCCGCGCCGTCGATCACCCGGTGATCGAAGGTGAGGCCGAGCCGCATCACGGGCGCTGGCACCACGACACCGTCGCGCACCACCGCACGGTCCACGACGCGGCCCGCGCAGAGGGTCACGGCGGTGCCGCCGGCCGAGTGGAAGCCGTCGACGCTCCGGTGGCCGAGCGAGCTGACCGAGACGGTGCCGAACACGCCGGCGCGTCGGCGCGGGTCGCGCAGCGCCGCGGCGAACGCGGCCCTGCCGAGCGGCACCGGGAGCCGGCTCAGCAGCCGTACGCCCTTGAACTCGAGGAGTTCGGCGGCCTGTTCGCCCCGGTAGCGGTCGACGCGCTCCTGGATCTCGCTCAGGGTCGCCGACTCCAGGCCGGGGACCAGCGCCGACAGCACCGTGCGCTCGCCCTCTACGGGCCGGTCCAGGGCGAGTTTGGCGGTGACGCCGTCGAAGCGGACGGTCCTCGGGCGGCGCAGCGGTCCGGGCCACCCGGGGGCCATCGCGGCGTTGGCCTCCGGGTGCCGGTCGAGGACCCGTCCGGCGGCGTACAGCAGATAGCTGACGACCGAGTAGCGCCGACCGTCCTCGCGGGCGGTGGCGCGGTGCGCCTGGACACGGGTCATGTCGATGTCCGTGTCCAGGTGCACGGGCCGCTGCGCCGCCGCCCACTCCAGGAAGTACAGGGTGTGGCGGCGGCGCCGTTCGACGGTGACGACGGGGCTCACCCGAGCACCGCCAGCTCGTAGATCTCCTTCAGGGTGCGGGCCTCCAGGACCCTGCCGACCGGGATCCTGCGGCCGATGGCGGGCTCCAGGGCGGTGACGAGCTTGAGGAGGTACAGCGAGTCCCAGTCGGGGAGTTCGTCGAAGTCGGCGGCCACCTGCCCGGGTGCGAGCGGCATCCCGATCTCGTCGTTGACGAGCCGGACGTAGTCGCCGAGGGTGAAGCCGCCTCCGGCGGGAACGGGCGCGGGGACGGTGCTGTCGACGCTCATATCTTCTCCAGGGCGAAGCCGGCCTTGATCCACTTGCTGGACTCGACGGCGATCGCGAGGGCCTTCTCGCCGTCGGACATCCGCTCCAGCAACTTCTCGATCTGCAGGAAGGGCAGGGCGTTTCCGTTGTTGCCGGTGTCCGCGACGCAACTGACGTCCTGCGCGGTCGGCACGTCGAGTTCCTCGGTGATGCGGCGGGTCATCCGGCCGGACAGCTGGGGCGGCAGCAGATAGTCCAACTGGTCCGCTTCCCAGTCGAGTTCGCCGAGCATCTCCCAGAGGATCTCGACGGCCATGACGGGCACGGACTCCTCGATGGCCTTGTAGTCCTCGGTGAGGGCCTGCCGGTCGTCGTACCGGTCGGCGAGCCCGAACCACTCGATGACCTGCCCTGGCTTGCGGCCCAGCCCGGTGAAGCGGTTGAGGACATGCCGCAGGGCGAGACGCTGTCCGCGCGGCTCGTCGGTGACGACGGCCGCGCCGGCGCCGTCACCGAAGAGAACGTGGTTGACGAGGTCACCGGGGGCGGCACCGGCCACGTCGCGCTGGAGGTCGAGGTGCTTGCTGCAGACGTCGCCGCCGATGACGAGTCCGGTCCGGTACTGGCCGGAGGCGATCATCGTCTGGGCCACGCCCAGGGCCTGTACGGCGCCCGCGCAGCCGGACTGGAGCTGGAAGGTGGGCACCTGGTCCAGGCCGAGCTGGTCGGCGACATGGTTGACCGTGGCCGGCATCAGGGTGTCGGGGGTGGCCGTGCCGAGGACGATGAACTCGATCTCGGACGTGTCGACTTCGGGGGCGGCGAGCGCCTTCTCGGCGGCCTGCGCGCACAGGTCGGCGAGCGACCAGCGGACCGCTCCGGTGCCGAGGTCCCGGGCGAAGTGCCGCGTCCGGGTGCCGATGAAGACCTCGATCCAGTCCTCATTGATGCCTAGCACCTTGGCCAGGGTGGCGTTGTCCACCGGGTCACCGGGCAGGGCGGTGCCGAGGGACGCCAGAAACGTCGTCGGGGTGGTCATGCCGTCCTCTCTTCTTCCATGAGCGCCGGGTTCTCCGCCACGTCGCCGGTGCCCGCGGAACCGGGCGCCGCCGCGCCGATCTCACGCAGGAAGGCGACCAGGTCGCCGACGGACGAGAGGCGGGGCAACAGATCCTGGACCGTCACCGTGCCGATGCCGGTGAGCCGGGCCTCCAGCCGGTTCTTCAGCTCCATGATCATGACGGAGTCGAAGCCGAGGTCCTCGTAGAGCCGGTCGTGCGGGCCGACCTCGGCGTCGGTGTAGCCGCCGACCATCCGGACGGCGCCGAGGACGGCTTGCCCGACCGGGTCCGCCGGACCGCCGGGCCGGTCCAGGGTGAGGACGGCGGCGGGGGCGGTCTCCGGCTCCCCGTGCGCTACGAGCGCCGGGATCGTCGGCTCGGCCACCGTTCCCTGGCTCCGCACCGGATTCCTCGACCAGTAGCGATGGTCGGTCGAGAAGGCGTACGGCGGCAGCGGGTGCGGAACCCGTTCCTCGGGTGCGTACACGGCGTCCCAGTCGGGTTCGACGCCGCCCCGGTACAGCTCGGCGAGGGCCTCGGCGAGGTCCCGGCCGGCGGAGTCGGGGCCGCGCACCGGCAGGACGTGCACCGGGCCCGCGCCGGCGGCGGGGCCACCGAGGCGCCGCACCATCCCGGAGAGCACCGGCTGGGGGCCGATCTCCACCAGGTGCGTCGGGCCGTCGGCGAGCAGCGCGCCGGCCGCGTCGCCGAACAGCACGGGGGCGCCGATGTGTTCGACCCAGTACGCGGCGTCCATCGCCTCGCCGTCGAGCACCCGTCCGCGGACGGTGGAGTACAGCGGGATCTCGGGCACTCCCCCGCCGACCTGTTCGGCGATCTCCGCGAAGCGGTCCAGGACAGGCCGCATCAGCGGTGAGTGGAAGGCGTGCGAGACCTGCAGTGTGCGGGAGGTGACCCCCTCGGCCTCGAGCTCGGCCCCGATCTCGGCCAGGGGCTCCAGATCACCGGAAAGCACCGTGGCCGTGGGGCCGTTGACCGCCGCGATGCCGACCAGGGGCTCCCGCTCGATCCGCGCCTCCAAGTCCGCCCGGGTGGTACGGACGGCCAACATGCCGCCGCCTTCCGGGAGTTCCTGCATCAGGGCGCCGCGGGCGGCGATCAGCCGGGCGGCGCCGTCCAGCGGGAGCGCCCGGGCCAGGACGGCGGCGGCGAACTCGCCGACGCTGTGGCCGAGGAGCATCTCGGGGCGCACGCCGAGTTCCGTCAGGGTACGGCCGAGGGCGTAGCCGACGGCGAACAGGGCGGGCTGCGTCCACTGCGTACTGTGGACGGCGTCGTCACCGGCGAGGATCAGGTCGCGCACGGACTTTCCGGTGTGCGGCAGCAGCGCTGCGTCCGCCTCGTCGAGGAAGTGCCGGTACAGCGGCGACTGTTCGTACAGTACGGCGGTCATCCGCGGGTACTGCGAGCCCTGCCCGGTGAACAGGAACGCGCTGCGGGGCCTTTCGGCGGGCCTGGCGGAGAGCCGGGCCAGCAGCTCGGGGTCGGCGGCCGACTCCCGTAGTCCGGCGACCAGTTCGGCGATGTCCGTGGCGACGGTCGCGAAGCGGTGGCGGTGGCCGGCCTTGACGCGGTTGCTCCATCTGGCCAGCGGGCCCAGCGGTACCCGGCGGGCCGCTGCCGCGTCCGCCTGGGCCAGCAGGTTGCGGCGCAGCGCATCGGCGTTCGGCGCGGTGAGGGTGAAGACGGCGGCGCCGATGCCGCCCGGCGCGGCGGTGTTCGCCGGTTCGGGGCGCGCGGTGTGCGCGGGCGCGGACTCCAGGACGGCGTGGGCGTTGGTGCCGCCCATGCCGAAGCTGCTGAGTCCGGCGACGGTGGGGCCGGCAGGCAGCCGCAGCGGTGCCTTGAGGAGCCGCAGTCCGTGGTCGCGCAGTTTGAGCTGCTTGCTCTCCTTGGCCGCGAAGCGGCTGGCGGGGACGACCCGGTGGTGCAGGGACAGGGCGACCTTGATCAGTCCGGCGATGCCGGCGGCGCCCTCGGTGTGGCCGAGGTTGCCCTTGACCGAGCCGAGCGCCATGGGCCTGGCGGCGCGGCCGGCGTGGTGGTGGCCGAGTGCCTTGACCTCCATCATGTCGCCGAGGGCGGTGCCGGTGCCGTGCGCCTCGGTGAAGACCACGTCGGAGGGTTCGACGCCGGCCCTGCGGTAGGCGGCGGCGAGCACCTCCTGCTGGGCCCACCGGTTGGGTGCGGTCAGCCCGTTGCTGCGGCCGTCCTGGTTGACGGCGGTGCCGCGGATGACGGCGTACACGCGCTGGCCGTCGGCGATCGCGTCCCGCAGTCGGCGCAGCACGACCACGCCGACGCCCTCGCCGCGGCCGATGCCGTTCGCCTCGGCGCTGAAGGGCTTGCACCGCCCGTCGGGGGCGGAGAGCCCGGCCTGGGTGTAGAAGATCGACAGGGCCGGAGTGAGGGCCAAGTTGACGCCGCCGACGAGTGCGTGGTCGCACTCCTCGGCCAGCAGCGCGTTCGCCGCGAGGTGCGCGGCGACCAGCGAGGAGGAGCAGGCGGTGTCGACGGCGAGGCTGGGGCCCTTGAGGTCGAGGTGGTACGAGATCCGGTTGGCGGTCATGCAGTAGCCGTTGCCGGAGCCGACCTGGGCGGTGACGTTGGCGTAGTCGGTGAGGTGCAGTTGCGCCCACTCGTTGCCCATGATGCCGACGAAGACGCCGGTCCGGGTGCCGGCGAGGGTGCGCGGCGGGATGCCCGCGTCCTCGACCGCCCGCCACGCGGACTGCAGCAGCAGCCGCTGCTGGGGGTCCATGGCGGCCGCCTCGCGCGGCGAGATGGTGAAGAACTCGTTGTCGAAGGCGTCCGGGTCGGCGATGAAGCCGCCCTCGGTGGTGTTGGCGTGTCCTTCGTCCCCGGCCGCCGAGTGGAACTCCTCGGCGTCCCACCGCTGCCGGGGCACCTTCCCCACCCCGTCCGCGCCGCGCATCAGCAGGTCCCAGTAGGCGCCGGTGTCGGGCGCCCCCGGGAATCTGCAGTCGATGCCGACGATGGCTATGGGCTCCATCAGGCGCCGCCGTCCTTCGCGGCCTCCGCGGCCAGCTCCTCCACGAGGTGGCCGGCGAGGGCGTGGACGGTCGGGTAGTCCCAGGCGGCCGTCGGCTCGATCACCAGGTCGAAGTCGTCCTCGATGTCTCCGCACAGACTGAGGGCGGCGACGGAGTCGAGGCCGTACTCGGCGAGGGGCACGTCCGGGTCGATCTCGGCGGGCTGCCGCTTGAGGTAGAGGGCGATGCGCTCGGCCAACCACGTGGTCAGAGACTCGGTGGTGTGTCCGGTGGTCGGAACGGGCATGGTGCACTCCTCGCGGGGGTGAGCGGTTGTCGCGTGCTGTCGTGCTGTCGTCGGGGGGCCGTCGCGGACGGGCCGTCGTCCGTGGCGGCCGGCCGGTGTCCGTCAGCCGGCCGGCGGGGTGTCGTACAGGTCGTAGCTGGTGCGCGCGTGGAACCTGCGCAGTACTTCCTCGTGGACCCGGGCGTCCACGGACGCCGGGAGGTCGGCCGGCCGCCGGCCGAGCCGCCGGGCGAGCCGGTGCAGTGCGGCGGCGAGCCAGGCGGGGTCGGCGAGGAACGCGTCACCGCCGTCGTGGGACGCCTGCTGCCGGACGCCGATCGCCGAGGCGGCGGCGAGCAGGACGGCGTAGCGGTCGGCGAGGGCGAAGGCGGCGGGGCGGGCGAGCGCCGTACGGTCCTCGGGCGCGAGCGCGCGGCTCGCCTCCTGGACCTGGCGCAGCTCGTCCACCAACTGCAGCGCGAGCCCTTGGACGGCCCGCTCCTCGGGCGACGCACCCGGCAGCTGGTCCACTGCGGCGACCAGGGTGGCGCTGAGCCCGTCCCGCCCACTCGCCAGGGTGAGCCGGCCGTAGGAGAGGTCCGGCAGGTCCGTGCGCGGCTGGAAGAGCTGCGCGGGGGCTGGTTCGTCGCTGAACCAGGAGCGCCGCGCGAGCCGGGACAGCTGGGGGATGATCGTGGCCTGGCAGGCCGCGGAGCCGGCGTGGCCGAGGCTGAGCACCGGCATGTCGCGCAGGTGCTTCTGGAAGATGCCGTGCTCGCCGTCGCGGATGTAGAAGCGGGCCCCGAGCACGATGGACAGCTCGTGCATCGCGTCGGTGAGCACTTTCGGGACGAGGTACTTGGTGGCGGCGGCGAAGACGCTGGTCTGCTCGGGGAGCAGATGCACCGCCCGGGTCGCGGCCAGCGAGAGGCTGTCGCAGGTCAGGAGGTCGACGAAGGCCCCGGACAGGGTGCCCCTGGCGTGCGGGATGTCCATGACGGACTTGCGGTAGAGCTGTCGGCCGAGCGCGAAGCGCACGACGGTCCGCAGGGCCGTGTCGGTGGTGCCGACCGCCATGCCGGGGAGCGCGGACCGGGTGATCTGGAAGGCGCGCAGGGCGGTTTCGACGCCCTTGCCCGGCTCACCGACGAGGGCCGAGGCGGGTACGGGTGTGTCGTCGAACCGGAGTCCGGACAGGAGGCAGCCGCGCACGCCGACGGTGTCGTAGCGGGGCAGTACCTGCCAGGTGTCCGTGTCCAGCCCGTCGCGCTCGACGAAGAGGACGGAGTGGCTGCGGCTGCCCGGTGCGGGACTGGTGCGGCTGAACAGGACCCAGGCGTCGGCGCGTTGGGCGTTGTTGATGACCTGCTTGGCGCCGTTCAGCAGATACCCGCCGCCCTCGGCGGGGCGGGCCTCGAACTCGTTGCGCACGAAGTCGTTGCCGTGCGCGAGTTCGTGATAGGCGACCGAGACCTTGCCGCCGCCGGTGAGGATCCGCGCGAGGCATGCGCGCTGCGCGGCGTCCCCGGAGGTCCAGATGTTCACGGCGGCCATGAACGAGGTCACACCGTAGCCGAGACCGAGGGCGACGTCGCGGCGGAACACCTGCCGCATGATCCGGACCAGGGTGTCGAGCCGCTCCAGGCGGCCGCCCTCGGCACGCGGCACGAAGTCGGCGCCCAGGCCCAGTTCGTCGAGGGCGCGCTCGCCGGGCTCGGAGAGTTCACCGGCCTCGTCCGCCTCGAGCAGCCGGGTGTAGGAGAGTTCGTTGCCGTCGTCGGTGGGGTCGCCGAGGCGCCGGTCCAGTTCGGCGACGCGGGTCGCGGCCCGCGCTTCCTGGCCGGGCGCCTCCTGACCGTCCTGTACGGCCCGCTGGAGCTCTGTGCCGATCAGCATGACGTCCTCTCACTCTCGACGGCGGCCGCGCCGGTCCTCACGGGCTGCCGCTCGGGGAGCCGCTGCGGCAGCAGCGAGAACAGCCGGCCCGAGGAGCGGGCCGCCCGCAGGGCGCCGAGCAGTTCTTCGTACGTCTCCTCGCCGGCCGCCGCCGGTTCGCCGAGGCGGACCAGCAGCCGGTCCAGGGCGGTGTGCAGCCACCGTCCGTCGCGCCACAGCTCCCCGGTGCCGGGGTCGTCGCCGAAGTGGTCGGTGCTGTGCGTCCACAGGCCGAGGCAGGCCGCTCCCGCCCAGCACAGGGTGTAGCGGCGCGCGACCTCGAAGGCGGCGGGCGGGACTTCGGTGAGCACGCCCTGGTACTCCTCCATCTCGGCGTGCACCGCGGTGGTGACGTCGAGCAGCCTCCGCGCGGCCGCGGCCACCGGGCCGATCACGGGGTTCTGCTCCGCGCGCCGGGTGATCTCGTCGACGGAGGCGGCGAGACCCGCCATGACGCCGCTGCCGTGCCGGGTGACCAGCGTCAGCCGTGCGGGGTCCAGGGGCGGCAGCGGCGCGGTCAGGTCGCAGGCGGCGTCGGCTCCCGCCGTGTCGCCGGTGCCGCGCCGGAAGCCGCGCGCCAGGGAACGGAACTGGTTGACCAGGGAGTTGAGGTTGACCAGGGTGTTGCCGTCGAAGAGTCCGACGATGCGGTGATCGCGGGCGACCTTCTGGAACCGGCCGCCGGCGTAGACGCCCTTGAGGAAGGCACGGGCGCCGAGCAGGCCGGTCAGGTCGGCCAGGACCTGGTCGGTGCCGGTGGGCAGCAGGTACTTGGTGACGGCCGAGGTGACGCCGAGCTCCGCGGTCTGGGTCTGTACGGCACGGGCGGCGACCAGGGCGACCGCTTCGTGCAGCAGGACGTCGGCGGCGGCGCCGGCCAGCACCTGCCGGGCCTGCGGGAGGTCGATCAGCCGCCGGCCGTACAGCTCGCGCTCCTCGGCGAAGTCCAGGCCGAGCCGCAGCCCGTGGTCGGCGGCGCCGAGCGACAGCGCCGCGCACATGGTGCGGGTGAGCTGGAGCGCCTTCAGCACGATCTCCAGGCCGGCGCCCTCGGCACCGACGAGGGCACCGCGCGGCACCCGGGCTCCGTCGAACGCGATGCCGGAGATGTCGGCGCCGCGGATGCCGTGGGTGCGGATCTTCGGCAGATGGCGATAGGTGTCCTCGTCGAGCTCGCGCTTGTCCACGAGGAGGACGCTGAAGCCGCGCGGGCCGCCGTCCGGGCGGGTGCGGGTCAGCAGCGCCAGCACCGAACCGCGGGTGGCGTTGTTGATCAGCCACTTCTCGCCGCTGACCAGCCAGTGGCCTTCGGTGTCCGCCGCCTTGTCGTCGGTGCGCACGTCACCGGCCAGCAGGTCGCTGCCGTGGGCGCGTTCGGTGAGCCCGAGGGAGACCGGGACCCCGGCCATGATCTCGGCGCCGAGCCGGGCGCCCTGCTCCGCGGAGCCCGCGACCCAGACGCAGACCCCGCCGAGGTAGGTCTTGCCGTGGCCGATGGCGCAGGTCAGATCGCGGCGGGCGACGGCGCGCACGAGCTGGAGCACCTGTTCGTAGTCGCGCAGCCGGCCGCCGTACTCGACCGGTACGTACTGCTCGGGCAGGCCCCACTCCTGGAAGCGACGGCAGATGTCGGCGGGGAACTCCTCCTTGTCGTCGAGTTCCACGCAGCGCGCGTGGGAGAAGACCTCGCCTGGGTCGTCGGGGTCACCGAGGAAACGGTCGAACTCCTCGGCGAGCCGGTAGGGCTGGTGTTCCATGTCAGACCACCGCTTCCAGGGACGGGGCGGCGTCGGCGGAGGCGATCAGGTCGCGGACGGCCGGCTCCAGGACCTCGTGCAGCGCGGTGATCCGGCCCTCGAGGAACAGCTTGCGCATCAGGGTCCGCTGGATCTTGCCACTGGTGGTCTTGCGGATGGTTCCCGGCCGTACGAGCAGGACGTTGCCGGCGGGGACGGTGAACTCCTTGCTGATGAACCGCTGGACGCCGGAGGCGAGGGTGGGCAGGTCGGTGGAGACGCTGCCGGGGCGGATCTCCTGGACGGCCACCAGGTGCTCGCGGTCGGTGTCGACGGCGAAGACGGCGCCCGCGCCGGTGCCGAAGGCCGGGTCCAGGGACTGGACGGCGCGTTCGACGTCCTGCGGGTAGAGGTTGCGGCCCGCCAGGATGACCATCTCCTTGAGCCGGCCGGTGACGTAGAGCTCGCCGTCCTTCAGGACGCCCATGTCGCCGGTGCGCAGCCAGCCGCCGTCGTCGCATCCGCCGGCGCCGTCGGAGATCGCCGCGTCGAAGATCTCCTTGTTGGTCTGCGGCCGCTTCCAGTAGCCGGAGGCGACGCTGTCACCCTTGAGCCAGATCTCGCCGACGTGTCCCTCGGGCTTCTCCACGTGGGTCTCCGGGTCGACGACACGGATCTCGAAGTCCCGTACGACTCCGCTGCTGACGAGGGAACGGCTGGGCTCGCCCCCACGCGGGCCGGCCAGTTCGCCGCGCTCCAGGGCCGCGGCGTCGACGTCGAGCATGCGGGGTCCCGCGGTGCGCGGGATGCCGGAGACCAGCAGGGTCGTCTCGGCCATGCCGTAGCAGGGGAAGAAGGTCTCGGGGCGGAATCCCGCGGGGGCGAAGCGCTCGGTGAAGGCGCGGATCGTCTCGGCCCTGACCGGTTCGGCGCCGTTGCAGGCCGTCGTCCAGGTGGACAGGTCGAGCGTCTCCAGCTGTGCGTCGGTGATCCTGCGCACGCACAGGTCGTACGCGAAGTTGGGGGCGCCGCCGCTGGTGACCCCGTAGTCGCCGATCATCTTCAGCCAGCGGTAGGGGCGCTTGAGGAAGGTGAAGGGCGCCATCAGGACGGCGGGGATGCCGAGGTAGAGCGGCTGCAGGATGTGCCCGATCAGGCCCATGTCGTGGTAGAAGGGCAGCCAGCCGCCGCACACGGTCTCGGGGCCGGTGCCGATCGACCGCTGGATCGCCGCCTCGTTGGCGAGCAGATTGCGGTGCGAGACCGCGACACCCTTGGGGTCGCTGGTCGAGCCCGAGGTGTACTGCAGGAACGCCAGGCTCTCCGGGGTGAGGGAGGGCGCGTACCAGGCGTCCGCGTCGCCCTGGGCCTGGTCGTCGGTGGCCAGGCACGGCACGTCGGTGAGGCCCTCCGCGGCCAGCCAGGCCGAGATCTCGGGGGCGTTGGCCGAGTCGGTGAGCACGGCGCACGCCTCGGCGTCGCGCAGGATGCCGGAGACCCGGGTGAACTGCCGGCCCTGCTCGGTGGGCAGCGGTCCGGGTACGGCCACGGCACCGGCGTACAGGCAGGCGGTGAACGCCTTGATGAAGTCCAGGCCGGGCGGATAGAGCAGCAGGACCTGGCGGTTCACCGCCCCGTGCGCCTGGAGCCAGGAGGCGACCCTGCGCGCCTCCCAGTCGAGGCCGGAGGCCGTGAGGTGCTGCGGCACCGAGCCGCGGGCGTCGTCGGGCAGGAAGATGAAGGCATCCGCGGCGCTGCGGGCTTCGGTACGCTCCAGAACCAGTTCCGTGAAGGTTCGGAAGTTCGTCAACGTCTTTCTCCGGCCTCTCCGAGATCCGCTGGCGTGGCGCCGGCACGGGTCGCTCTGACATCACGATCGTTGTTCGCGGTGCTGAGGAGACGCTTGTGCGTTCCATGCACACGGTGAGGTGCCGCTGAGGGTGGGGCGCAGGTCACCCGGCCTCGTTCCGGAAGCCCGCGTCGAGGGTCACGTGCCCGGGAACGTCGGGCAGTTCGGTGAGCGGGTGCCTGAACTCGACCGTGCCGTCGGCCGATTCGGCGGCCCGCTCGAAGCCGAGCGACGGGTAGAGGTCGCGCACCTTGTGGTTCTTGGCGGTGGGCCGGTAGCTCGCGCGCACCTCGGCCGCGCCCGAGTCCCTGGCGTGCTCCAGCAGCGAGGCGAGCGCGGCCTGCTCGATGCCGCGGGCGAAGACCCGGCAGCTGAGCAGCATGTTGTCGATGCGCAGGGCCCCGTCCTCGCGATGTGCGAAGAGGGCGCCGACGACCCCGTTGTCGCCGAAGCGGTCGCGGGAGCGCACGGCCAGCACCAAGTGGCCCGGTGAGTCGAGCCGTTCGCGGACGTCGGGTACCTGGAGCCGGCGGGTGGTGAGGTTGAACTGGTTGGTGCGCAGGGTGATCTGGGCGACCCGGGCCACCTCGTGGTCGCGTACCGGGGCGACCTGCACGGTCACGCCGAGGGCGCGCAGGTACTCCTCCATCGAGCCGGTGACCTGCTGGAGGTCCTGCCGCTTCGCCTCCTGGCGGTACTGCACGGCGCGGCCCCGGTCCTCGGTGGTCAGTTCCCGTACGTCGAACCAGCCGTCGGCGAGCAGCCGGTCGATGTGCAGGGCCGGTTCCTCGTCGAGCGCGACCAGGGCGATCTCGGGGAGCGAGGAGGCGACGAGGCCGCGTTCGAAGGGCGAGTCGTCGGCGAAGACGAGGCTGTCGGTCCCGAGGTTGAGCCGGTCGGCGATGGCGCGGATGGCGCCGTCCTTGGGTTCCCAGTCGGCGCTGATCCGGACGAAGTCGTCCTCGCGCAGGGTCATGTCGGGGTGGGTGCGCAGCACGTCGAGGACCGGCTCGCGGTCGTTCTTGCTGCACACCGCGAGCAGTACGCCCTGGCTGCCGATCTGCTTGACCACCCGCTGGAACCGGCCGAACGCCTCACCGCGGTAGGTGGTGGCGGCGGCGATGCCGTCAGGGCCGTCGTCGCCGAGGATGCCGTCCCAGAGAGTGTTGTCCAGGTCCACGACGAGGACCTTTCTGGCCCGGCCGCGCAGCGTCCGCAGCAGATGGCCCGCCTGGCGGGCGTACCGGCCGAGCAGTTCCTCCCCCAGGTGCACCTTGGCGTAGGCGGCGAGCCGCGGGTCGCGGACCGGTCCGCCCTCGGCGATCAGCGGTTCCAGGTCGACGACGTGCAGCCGCGGGTGCGCGGCGGCGAGCCGCAGCATCCCGACGTTGAACTCCCGCCATATGATGGAGAGTTCGGTGCGCGAGCGGTGGTCCACCAGCTGCTGCGCGTGCTCGGGCAGCAGCGGCAGCGTGTTGAGTACGAGCGTTCCGGTGCCGTGTTCGTCGTAGCGGGCGGCGAGCGCGTCGAGGAGTTCGAGCTTGCCGGCGGCGGCCTTGGCGACGTCCTCCGTCCCCCAGGGCAGGGGCAGTTCGTCGAAGACGACCTGGGCGTCGAGGAGGCACAGGGCGAGTTCGGTGCCAGGGGTGTACAGATGGCTGCCGGGGTCCTGGAGGTCGCGCAGCCACGCGTCGTGGTCGCCGGCGCTCACGCGCAACGGGATGCCGTGGCGGGCTAGTTCCGCGGTGAGCGGTGCCGTCAGTGCGTCGAGCGTGCCGTGTCCCGTGACGGCGACGGTCGCGGGTACGGCACCGGGGTGCCGCGCCACGATGTCGTCGGGAGCGACCTTGGCGAGCAGCCGGCCCGCGCGGGACAGCTGGGTCGGCCCGTCGTCCTGCTGCGCGAGTTCGGCGAGCAGTCCGGGCACCGCCGGGTACTCGGCGGCGAGGCTCTTCTCGCCGTACAGCGCGCGCAGCCGGTCGAGGGGACCCGCGGGGCCGGTGGGCTCCGGGCCGGACGGCGTCGTCACTGCTGTGCTCACGGTCTGTTCGCCTCTCTGCCGGGGCGGGCGGGCTCTTCGGAGCTTGTGCCCCGGCCCTAAAGACGGGCTTGCGCCGGGGCGCTCACCCCGCTTCGCGGGTCGCCCGCAAGAGCTGCCTGGGCGCTCGCAAGAGCTGCTTTAGGCGGGCTGCCGACCATCGGCGGAGGATGACTCCTTCTGAAAGGCAGCGTTGATGACGACAACTGAGCTGACCGCAGAGGTGTGTGTGGTCGGAGGAGGCCCGGCGGGACTCACGCTGGCCGTGGAACTCGCCAAGCGTTCGGTCTCCGTCGTGGTGCTGGAGCAGAGCGGTCACTTCGACCGGTCGTTCCGGGGCGAGTCGGTCTCCCCCGACTCGGTGTGGCTGCTCGACAGGCTGGGCGTCCTCGGCCGCCTGAACGGCGCCTACCAGCAGATGCACAGAATGGAGATCGTCGACTCCGGCAGCACGGTGCTGCGGGCCGACTTCCGCCGCTTCCCGTACCCGCACCCCTACCCGGTGGAGTTGCCCCAGCCGGCGCTGCTCTCGGCCCTGGCGGGCCTCGGGCAGGACGAGCACCCGGAACACTTCGTCCTTGTACGCCGGGCGACGGCCACCCGCCTGCTGCGCGCGGCCGACGGCAGCGGTCCGGTCACGGGGGTGACGGCGCGCACCCCGGAGGGCGAGATCACGGTGCGGGCGGCGCTCACCGTGGCGGCGGACGGCCGGTTCAGCAAGGTCCGCGAGATGTCGGGCCTGCCGTACACGAAACTGCCGCTGGACCGTGACGTGGTGTGGCTGAAGCTGCCGTTCCCGCCCGAGTGGGACGACCGTACGTATCGCATCCGGATCCGCGGCGACCAGCACGGGCTGTTCATCCCGACCCACCCGAACAGCGTGCGCGTCGGCTTCAACATCCCCAAGGGCGGGCTGAAGGGGCTGCGCGCCCAGGGGCTGCCCGCGCTGTACGAGCGGCTCGACCTGCTCGCTCCCGAGCTGTCCGGGTCGGTGCGCAGCGAGATCCGCTCCTGGTCCGACACCTCGATGCTGGACATCTTCACCGCGCTGGTGCCGCGCTGGTCCATGCCGGGCCTGGTCCTGATCGGCGACGCGGCGCACACGCTGACGCCGATCCTGGGGCAGGGCGTCAACCACGCGATCATCGACGCGGTGACGCTGGCCCCGCTGGTCCGCGACGCACTCGGCGCGGGTGGGGACGAGTCGGCGCTGCTGCGGGCGTGCGAGGAGTTCCAGCGGGCCCGGGAGGAGGCGGTCGGCAAGTCGCGCGGTCTGCAGCTTCGGCAGGAGCGGCTGTTCGCCCTGCACGGCGCCGGCGGCATCTTCCGCCGCTCGCTGTACCGGGTGGTCGACCAGAGCCAGAAGCTGAAGGAGAAGGTGCTGGGAGGCGCGTACTTCCAGCTGCAGAAGCCGGGTCCGCACGTCGTGGAGGCGCAGTCCCCCGCCACCCGCGTGTGACCACCCTGTCCGTGGACTGGGTGAGGGCCGGCGGACGGCACAAGACCCCGGTCCGCATGGGAACCCACGTGCGGACCGGGGCCTTCGTGTGCACTTGCTGAAGCCGGCCGCCCTCCCTGCCCGTGCTCGGCCGCTGTCCGGAGCCGTACCGGACCCGGGCGTTCCACCACCGCCCCACCGGTGCACGGCCGTTCCACGACCCACCGCACGCCGGCGGGGCCCCGCCACGGGCCTCCCGCCCGGGCACCGCGCCCCCGGCGCCGGAACACGGCGGCCACGGACTGAGCCGGACGGAGTGATCGGCCCGGCCGGGCGTGCCGGTGCCCGGCCGTCAGCCGGTGACGGCCGGGCGGTGTTCCGGTGGGTTCGTCACCAGGTGACGGGCAGGCGGGTCAGGCCGTGCACCATCATGCCGGTCGTCAGCTCCAGGGACTCGACCTCCTCCGCGAGCCGCAGACCGGGGAAGCGGTCCAGCAGCGAGGTGAGGACGATCTGCAGCTCCGCCCGGGCCAGTGCGGCGCCCAGGCAGAAGTGCGGGCCGTGGCCGAACGCGACGTGGTGGACGGCCTCGGGCCGCGCGGGGTCGAACTCGTTCGCCTCCGCGCCGGGGAAGCGCGCCGGGTCCTGATTGGCGGAGCAGACCGCCGCCAGGACCGCACTGCCCTTGGGAATGACGGTGCCGCCGACCTCGACGTCCTCCAGGGTGATCCGCAGCGGGCCGCCGTCACCGATCGGGTTGACGCGCAGCAGCTCCTCGATGGCGTGGTCCATCATCTCGGGGTGCTCACGCAGCGCGGCCATGTGCTCCGGGTGACGCAGCAGGGTCAGCACCATCTTGCCGATCATGCTGACGGTGGTCTCGTGACCGGCGACGAGGATGGTCGCCGCCATGACGATCAGCTCGTACTCGTTGAGGCTGCCCTCTTCGTCATGGGCGGCGACGAGCGCCCCCATCAGGTCGTCCGTCGGCTCCTCCCGCTTGCGCCCCACCAGTGCCGCCAGGTACCCGATCATCTGCTGGCGCTGCGCGGCGGTCTCCTCCGCGGTGTGCGCGGTCAGTGAGACGAAGGCGTCCGACCACTCGCGGAACCGGTCTCGGTCCTCGAAGGGCACCCCGAGCAGTTCGCAGATCACCATCACCGGCAGCGGGAAGGCGAGCGCCGTGTTGAGGTCGACCGGCCCCTCGAGCTTCTCCATCTCGTCCAGCAGACCGTCGGTCAGCTCCTGGATCCGCGGACGCATGTTCTGCACCCGGCGGGCGGTGAACTCCCGGGACACGAGCCTGCGCAGCCGGGTGTGCTCGGGCGCGTCCGTGGTGAACAGGCTGCCCGGCACGGGCGGCGTGCTGGTGAGCTGAGGCGCGTCGGGGGCGATGGTGGCGGCCCGGCTGAACCTGGCGTCCGCGAGTACGGTGCGCACGTCGTCGTAGCGGGTCACCACGTACCCCTCGTCGCCGCTGGGCAGCCGGACGTGGGCGACGGGGCACTCGGCCCGCAACTCTTCGTAGACGGGCGGCACTTCGACGGCCGAAGGACGGTGGAACGGGTAGTTGAGTATCGGCTGGTCCGTCTCCGGTCCGCCCTGCGTCGTCTCCGTCGTTTCCATGCGTTTCCTCCGGCAACAGGTGCTCAGCGGTTACTTGTATGCGGTGGTCCGGTCTCCGGGGCGTGGCGAGAGGCGCTGCCGGGGACCCGACGAGCCTCGCAGCAACGGCTTGCGCGGGACCAAAGCGTCAGCGCTGCCGGCCGTCCGCCGTACGCAGGCCGAAGCCGAAGGCCCGGTCGGAGGCGATGTGCTGCAGCCAGGCCAGACCGAAGTTGAACAGGGGGACGGCGATGGCCGGCGAATCGGGGACCAGACAGCTGAGCATGACGAGGAGGGCGACGACGGGCCGGTGCAGGAGGTTGTAGAGGGGAACGGCCTGGGGAGAGAGCCGGCCGTGCTGGTGCGGGCCGGAGAGACCGACGAGGAACGACAGGTCGGGCACGACGATCCCGGCGACGACCGCGACGATCACCCATCCTCCGTACTTCGCCGCCTCGAACACCGCCCAGATCAGCAGGAGGGCCGACAACAGCCCCCAGGCGATCCGGACCTGCCGTGAGGCCGAGCTCCTGATGGCGCCCTTCGTGGCGTCGTGGGTCACGGAGCTGTTCCTTTCGCGATGGTTCTGTGAGCGCTCCGGGGCGCCGCCGTACGGGCGTGGTGATCCCCGCGAAGCGGGACCCCGGCATGGCATGTGAATGGCCGAAGCGTGAAATTCTCACGACCCGGCCGCGGTGCTCGCGGTGTGTGTCCGCCGGTTACACCGCGATCCGTTCCGTGGCGTACCGGCGGGTCAGGGAGGCGAGTTCGCGCAGGAAGGCGCCCTCGTCCGATCTGACGAAGAAGTGTCCGCCGGGCATCGTGCGCACGGCGTAGCCGGCTCCCGCGTGCCGCCGCCAGGAGAGCACCTCGTCGACACTGACGAGCCGGTCTCCCCGTCCGGCGAACAGGTGCAGCGGCACCCGCAGCGGCTCGGTGTGGACAGCGCCGCTGCCGAGGCACAGCCGGAGGTCGTCGCGGGCCACCGGGAGCAGCGCGGAGAGGAATTCGGGATGGTCGAGCAACGTCTGCGGGATGCCGCCGAGATCCATCAGACCGGCGACGAGTTCCTCGTCCCCGGCGTCCGGGTCGGCGATCGCCGGGGCCGGCAGGTGCGGGGCGCGGTAGGCGCTCAGCACGAGTGCCCGGGGCAGAGTCGCGCCGCGCTGCTGCCGGCGCCGGGCGAGCGAGTAGGCGATGAGCGCGCCCATGCTGTGGCCGTAGAAAATGTGCGGCTCGGACAGCTCCTCGTCGAGCTGCGCGTCCATGTCGTCGATGAGGGCGTCCAGATCGGTGAACCTGGGTTCGCTGAACCGTTCCTCGCGGCCGGGCAGTTGCACGGGCATCACCCGTACTCCGGCGTCCAGGGCGTCGAGGCCGCGCTGCCATCGCCTGTACGCCGAGGCTCCGCCGCCCGCGTACGGGAAGCAGAACAACCGTGTCGCAGGGGCCGGTTCGTGATCCGGGCGCTTCCGGGACAGGTATCGCGTCATGGTGGTCCGTCTCGGTTCCGTCCAGGGGGTGGGTGGGGGGATGCCCGGCTCCCGGGTGGGCTGCGCGAATCCCGCGGGGCGGACCCGGCGGGCGCGGCCCCACACTGCCCGGGACCGCTAAAAGGCCGCCAAACTCGGTGCCGTGAGGTCGAGTTGGGGGTCGGCCGCGAGGACCGCCCGGTGTAGTCGCTGGATGCGCAGGGAGGGCTCTATACCCAGCTCCTCCACGGTCGACGCGCGTAGCTTTCGGAAAATTTCGAGCGCCTGCCACGAGCGACCGCTTCGGTAGAGCGCGAGCATCAGCAGCGCGTGCAGACTTTCCTCGAGCGGGAAACGCTCGGTGAGCGCGAGGAGTTCGCCGATCACCTCGGCATGTCTGCCGAGCCGCAGATCGGCGGTGATCCGTCCCTCCAGCGCGGAGCGCCGTGTCTCCTCCAGCCGGAGCGACTCGACGCGCAGCGCCGGTCCGATCCGCACGTCGGCGAGGACCGGCCCGCGCCACAGGGCGAGCGCCTCGCCCAGCAGCTTCGACGCGGCCTCGTCGTCGCCGCCGGCCAGGGCCCGCAGCCCGCGGGCGGTGAGCCGCTCGAAGACTTCGGCGTCGATGGCGTACGTGGGCATGTTCAGCACGTACCCGGCGTAGCTGCGGCTCAGGACCTCCTTCGGCGCACACTCGTGCTCCGGTCCCAGAGCGAGGGCGATGGCCCGGCGCAACTGCTTGACATAGGTCTGCACCACACCCGCGGGCCCGCTGGGGGGACTCGCGTCCCACAGCTCCTCCGTCAGGGTCGTCACCTTCACGTCCCCGCCCGCGTTGACCGCCAACAACGCAAGCATCTGGCGCGGCTTGGCCGCGCTCGGCACCACGGAGGTGCCACAGATGTCCACCACGAGCGGCCCGAGAACTCCGATCTCCATGCCACTGCTCCTTCCGCCTGCCGGAACAGTGACACGTTGCCGCTTACAACGACACTTAGCCGATCATGATCTCGGCTAGGAATTTGGCTGAGCCGGAGCGTGAAATATTCACGCCGCGCCCGCTTTAAGCGACGCTTCAGGGCAAGTGGTGACCATGATGCCGACGGGCCGTCCTGCGACGGCCCCGGGACCAGCTCGTGCGAGGAGGGGCCGTATGAGGCTGAGGATCTGGCTCGGCAGGGCCGGCGCCGCCGCGATGAAGCACCTGCTCATCCAGCTCAACGGTCTCGGCGTCTTCTTCACCGGACCGCTGCCGGGTGTCCACTACGCCGACCTGGGCACCGACTCCGGCCTCGCTCGCCGGGAGGCTCCGCCGGGACCCCCGCCCGGACACCCGGAGCGGCGCTGCGCGACCCCGCCGAGCCGGGAGGAGCAGGAGCTGTGGGCGTCGCTCGGCATCGACACGGAACGAACCGGCAGCTGACGCACCGCCACGTCACGCACGACGGCCGCGCCTGCCCGGTGGGCGGCGCGGCCGTCGTGCGTGTCCGGTCAGTTCGCGACGAGCGTCACGTCCTGCTGTCGCGACGCGTGGAACACCGGCAGGGGCAGACCGCCCTCGGGGCGGAGTTCCATCACCGTGGCCTCGACATGGGCCGCACCGGGCGCGATCTTGTCCGACGCGACCGCGCCGGTGTTCTGCCAGGTGTGCTCGGCGCCGTCGCAGACCGCCCGGGTGCCGCCGACGCCGTGACTGACCGCGGAGTCGCCCTGGCTGACCGACGAGCTGACGAACACCGCGCCCGTACCGGCGCGGCAGCGGTAGGTGCCGGACAGGATGACGGTGCCGTCCGCGGAGATACGGCCCGTCGGGTCGGCCGTGACCGACTCGTACGGGTCGGCGGTCGCGGGGGTGACGGCCGCGGCGAGCAGCAGGGCCGCCATGGCGGCGACGGCGCCGAGGTGGGGGCGCACGGGCATGGTGGTTTCCTCCCGGAACATGGGGTGGGGGTTTCCCCTGGTAATTACCGGGCGCGTGGGACCTGGTCCATGATCGTCACTCCATCGGTGGCGGGTCATGACCGTCGTGGAACGGTCAGGAGCTCGTCCGTGTGCTGTCACACTTCGCCACGGGCCGTTCCGAGGAGCTCGTAAGCGGCGCATGGTCTATTGTGCCGGGCCGCGAAAGGGCTGCCGGCACCCATCAGATCCGACGCGGAGGTGCGCCATGTGTTTCCACGAGACCCCGAGCCACGACAGCGGCGCCCCGCACATCGTCGCCGCCCACCCCGAGCAGGGCTGGAACCTGCTGTGCGACGGCACTGTCCACTTCGACGGCACGGGCGAACTGCACCCCGACGGCAGCGTCGTCCAGCCGCACCGGGTCCCGGTCGAACGGCTGACGATCGCCGCGTGAAACGGCACCGGTCCTAGGGCAGGACCGCGAAGCCGTCCAGCTCCACCAGCGCGCGCTCGTCCCACAGTCGTACGACCTCCACGACCGCCATCGCCGGGTAGTTCCGGCCGGCCAAGTCACGCCAGACACAGCCGAGTTCGCGGGCGTGGGCGCGGTAGGCGGCGACGTCCGTGGTGTAGACGGTGACGCGGGCGAGGTCGGTGGCGGTGCCACCCGCAGCACGCAGGGCGGTGAGGAGGTTGGTGAGCGCCGTCTCGAACTGCTCGGCGAGAGTGTCACCGGTGACCTTGCCGTCGGTGTCGAGGGCGGTCTGCCCGGCCAGGAACACCACGCGCGAGCCGGTGGCGACGACGGCGTGCGAGAAGCCGGTGGCCGGGGAGAGGTCGGGCGGGTTGATGCGCTCGTTCGTCACGGGTGCTCCGGGTGGTCCTCGGTGGCGGGCGGGCCGGCGTACAACTCCTTGGCGATGATCCCGCGTTGGACCTCGCTCGCGCCCTCGTAGATCCGCGGGGCGCGCACCTCGCGGTAGAGGTGCTCGAGGAGGTGGCCGCGGCGCAGGGCCCGGGCGCCGTGCAGCTGGACGGCGCTGTCGACGACGTACTGCGCGGTCTCGGTGGCGAGCAGCTTCGCCATGGCGGCGCGCAGGGGGACGTCCGGGGCGGAGGTGTCGTACGCCGTCGCCGCCGCGTACACCATCAGGCGGGCCGCGTCGGTGCGCAGGGCCATCTCGGCGACCTGGTGGGCGACGGCCTGCAGGTCCTTCAGCTTGCCGCCGAACGCGTCCCGCCGGCGGGTGTGGGCGAGGGTGGCGTCGAGCGCGGCCTGGGCCATGCCGACGGCGAAGGCCCCGACGCTGGGCCGGAACAGGTTGAGCGTGCCCATGGCCACGCGGAAGCCGCGGTCCACCTCGCCGAGCACGTCGTCGCCGGTGACGGGTACGGCGTCGAAGGTGAGGCTGCCGATCGGGTGCGGGGAGAGCATCTCCAGCGCGGCGCCGGTGAGCCCGGGCCGGTCGGCGGGGACGAGAAAGGCGGTGACCCCGCGGGCACCGGCGCCGGATGTGGTGCGCGCGAAGACCGTGTAGAAGTCGGCCTCGGGGGCGTTGGAGATCCAGCACTTCTCCCCGGTGAGCAGCCAGCGCCGAGGGCCGTTCGGCCGGGCGTCGAGGGCTGTGCCGCCCTTCGCGGGGTCACCGGGGCCATCGCCGTGCTCCCGATCGGTACGCGCCGCGCCGCCGTCAGGGCGCCGGTCAGCTCTCCTCCCGCCGGCCGTCGCGCCCACGGTGCCGAACGCAGCGCCTCGCGCCGGATCCTCCCGTGCGGCAAGGGCGGCCGAGCCCTCGTCACCCGCGCCCGAGCCGTCGTCCGGCTCCGCGCGCAGCGTGAGCGCGGCCGCGTCCGAGCCCGCGCCCGGCTCGCTGAGGGCGAAGGCCGCGATCGCCGTGCCGTCGGCCACCGCGGGGAGCCAGCGGTCGCGTTGGGCCGGGCTGCCGTGGGCGTGGACAGGGTGCGCGCCCAGGCCCTGGAGGGCGAGCGCCGTCTCGGCCTCCGTGCAGGCGTGGGCGAGGGACTCCCGCATCAGGCAGAGGTCCAGGGCGCCGGAGGTGAACAGGCGGGTGAGCAGGCCGAGTCGGCCCAGCTCCGCCACGAGCGGGCGGTTGACGTGGCCGGGTTCGCCCTTCTCGGCGAGCGGACGCAGCCGTTCGGCCGCGAGGGCGCGCAGTTCGGCACACCAGGAGATTTGCTCGGGTTCGAGTGAGAATGCGGACACTGCCGGTCCTCCCTCCACGAGGGGCCGCCATGACCCCACCCGACGGTATCGCGCACTGTTGACTGTCGTCACCAACACGATACGCTCCTTGTGCGAGCCCACTACCGGCCGGCCAGGCAAGGGGGCGCCACCATGAATGTCTCGGCCCACGTCGACACCTTCGCGCGCGACCATCTGCCGCCGCCCGACGAGTGGCCCGAGCTCTGCTTCGACCTGCCGGAGCTGAGCTACCCCGACCGGCTGAACTGCGCCGCCGAACTCCTGGACCACGCCGACCCGGCGCGTCCGGTGTTCCACACGCCCACCGGCGAAACGTGGACGTACGGCGACCTGAGCGCCCGCGTCGACCGGCTCACCCACGTCCTCACCGGCGACCTCGGCGTGGTCCCCGGCAACCGCGTCCTGCTGCGCGGCCCGACGACGCCCTGGCTCGCGGCCTGCTGGCTGGCGGTGCTGAAGGCGGGCGCGGTCGCCGTCACCGTGCTGGCCCAGCAGCGCCCGCACGAACTGGCCACGATCTGCGAGATCGCCCGGGTGGGACACGCGCTGTGCGATGTCCGGGCGGTCGACGACCTGGCGAAGGCCGAGGTCCCCGGACTGCGGATCACGACGTACGGCGGTGACGCGCCGGACGACCTGCTGCGCCGCCCGGCGCCCACGACGCCGTACGCGGCTGTGGACACCGCGGCCGACGACGTCGCGCTGATCGCGTTCACCTCGGGGACCACAGGTCGCCCGAAAGGGTGCATGCACTTCCACCGGGACGTGCTCGCCATCGCGGACACGTTCTCGAAGCATGTGCTCAGACCCATGGCGGACGATGTGTTCGCGGGCAGCCCGCCGCTCGGTTTCACCTTCGGGCTCGGCGGGCTCGTGGTGTTCCCGATGCGCGTCGGCGCGAGCGCCCTGCTGCTCGAACAGGCCGGTCCCAGGCAGCTGTTGCCGGCGATCGCCCAGCACCGTGTGTCCGTGCTGTTCACCGCACCGACCGCCTACCGCGCGATGCTCGACGAACTGGACGAACACGACACCGGCTCGCTGAGGCGCTGTGTCTCCGCGGGCGAAAACCTGCCCGCGGCCACCTGGCGAGCCTGGCAGGAGCGCACCGGCGTGCGCATCATCAACGGCATCGGCGCCACCGAGCTGCTGCACATCTTCATCTCCGCCGCCGACGAGCACATCAGGCCGGGCACGACGGGCACACCCGTCCCGGGGTGGCACGCGCGCGTGCAGGACGAGCACGGTGAGCCGGTGCCCGACGGCCGGCCCGGACTGCTGGCCGTGCGCGGCCCGGTCGGCTGCCGCTATCTCGCCGACCCGCGGCAACGGGGGTACGTGCGCGGCGGCTGGAACGTCACCGGGGACACATACGTCCGCGAGAACGACGGCTACTTCCGGTACGTCGCCCGCGCCGACGACATGATCATCTCGGCCGGGTACAACATCGCAGGCCCCGAGGTCGAGGACGCGCTGCTGCGCCACCCGGACGTGGTCGAGGCGGCGGTGGTCGGCCGGCCCGACGAGGCACGCGGCCAGGTGGTGGTGGCGTACGCCGTCGTGAAGGAGGGCGCCGAGCGGGACGCCGACGCGCTGCGCGCCTTCGTCAGGTCCGAGCTGGCGCCGTACAAGTGCCCGCGCGAGATCGTCTTCCTGGACGCCCTGCCGCGCACGGCCACCGGCAAGCTCCAGCGCTTCCGGCTGCGCACCGGCGGAGATCAGCAGTGATCAAGAAGACCTAAGATGATCAACGTGTCCGAGCAGCACGCCCCCCGGTCCCTCATCGTCACGCTCTACGGCGCGTACGGCCGCCTCATGCCGGGCCCGGTGCCCGTCGCCGAGCTGATCCGGCTGTTGGCCGCCGCCGGTGTGGACGCACCCTCCGTACGGTCGTCGGTGTCCCGGCTGAAGAGACGCGGGCTGCTGCTGCCGGCGCGCACGGCGCAGGGCGCGGCCGGATACGAACTGTCTCCGGAGGCCAGGCAGTTGCTCGACGACGGCGACCGGCGCATCTACGCCGCCGCGCCGCCGGAGGACGAGGGCTGGGTGCTGGCCGTGTTCTCGGTGCCGGAGTCGGAGCGGCAGAAGCGGCACGTGCTGCGCTCCCGTCTCGCGGGGCTGGGCTTCGGCACGGCCGCGCCCGGCGTGTGGATCGCCCCGGCCCGGCTGCACGAGGAGACCCGGCACACCCTGTGCCGCCTCGGCCTCGACCCGTACGTGGACTTCTTCCGCGGCGAACACCTCGGCTTCGCGCCCACGGTGGAGGCGGTCGCCCGCTGGTGGGACCTGGCCGCGATCGCCAAGGCGCACGAGGCGTTCCTGGACGTGCACGCGCCCGTGCTGCACGCCTGGGAGCGGCGCACGGACACCCCGCCCGAGGAGGCGTATCACGACTATCTCCTCGCCCTCGACTCCTGGCGCCATCTTCCCTACACCGATCCCGGACTGCCCACCCGCCTGCTCCCGGCGAACTGGCCCGGCGCCCGCTCGGCCGAGGTGTTCCGGGCGCTGCACGAGCGACTGCGGGACGCCGGGGCGGCTTATGTGGGCGTCTGATCCAGCGTGAGCCGGGGTTTGGGCGCGTCGGTGCGTCCGGTCTGCGGGCGGCGGCTGCCCGCACGGTAGGGCGCGGGCCATCCGGCGCCCGGCCCCTCGTACCCCTGCTCGGCCGCGGCGTGCAGGGTCCAGTTCGGGTCGTACAGATGCGGGCGGGCCAGGGCGCACAGGTCCGTACGCCCGGCCAGGATCAGGGAGTTGACGTCGTCCCAGGAGGAGATCGCGCCGACGGCGATCACCGGGACCCGGATCTCGTGCCGGATGCGGTCGGCGAACGGCGTCTGGTACGACCGCCCGTACTCCGGCCGCTCCTCCGCCACCACCTGCCCGGTCGACACGTCGATCGCGTCGACGCCGTGCGCGGCGAAGGCGCGGGCGATCTCTACGGCGTCCTCGGCCGTGGTCCCGCCCTCCGCCCAGTCGGTGGCGGAGATCCGCACGGTCATCGGCTTCTCCTCCGGCCACACCCCGCGTACGGCGTCGAAGACCTCGAGCGGGAAGCGCAGCCGCCTCTCGAGCGAGCCGCCGTAGACGTCGGTGCGGTGGTTGGTGAGCGGGGACAGGAAGCCGGAGAGCAGATAGCCGTGCGCGCAGTGGAGTTCGAGCAGGTCGAAGCCGGCGCGGGCGGCGCGCCAGGCGGCGGACGTGAACTGTTCGCGGATGCCGGAGAGTTGGGCGCGGGACAGCTGGCGCGGGATCTGGCTGTCCGGCCGGTACGGCAGCGGGGAGGCAGCCACCAGTGGCCAGTTGCCGTCGGGCAGCGGCTCGTCGATGCCCTCCCACATCAGCTTGGTGGAGCCCTTGCGCCCGCTGTGGCCGAGCTGCACGCCGATCGCGGTGCCCGGCGCCTGCGCGTGCACGAACTCGGTGATCCGCTTCCACGACTCGGCCTGCCGGCCGGTGTAGAGGCCGGTGCAGCCGGGGGTGATCCGGCCCTCCGCGCTGACGCACACCATCTCGGTCATCACCAGCCCGGCGCCACCCAGCGCACGCGCGCCGAGGTGGACGAGGTGGAAGTCGCCGGGGACGCCGTCCGTCGCCGAGTACATGTCCATGGGCGAGACGACCACCCGGTTGCGCAGGGTGAGGCCGCGCAACCGGAACGGGGTGAACATCGGCGGGGTGCCGGGCGGGCAGCCGAACTCGCGCTCCACGGCGCCGGTGAAGCGGGCGTCGCGCAGCCGCAGGTTGTCGTGGGTGACGCGACGGCTGCGGGTGAGCAGGTTGAAGGCGAACTGGCGGGGCGGCTGGTCGAGATGGAACCCCAGGTTCTCGAACCACTCCAGACTGGCGCGGGCGGCGCGCTGGGTGGAGGCGACGACGGGTTTGCGCTCCTCCTCGTAGGCCGTCAACGCCTCGGCCAGGGACGGCTGTTCCTCCAGGCAAGCGGCCAGGGCGAGAGCGTCCTCGACGGCGAGCTTGGTGCCGGAGCCGATGGAGAAGTGGGCGGTGTGGGCAGCGTCGCCGAGAAGGACGACGTTGCCGTACGACCAGCGCTCGTTGACCACCGTGCGGAAGGTGGTCCAGGCGGACTTGTTGGAACGCAGCGGGCGTCCGCGGAGCGCGTCCGCGAAGATCTTCGCGCAGCGGTCGATGGATTCGTGGGTGTCGGGTTCGTCGAACCCCGCCGCCTGCCAGACCTCTTCACGCATCTCGATGATCACCGTGGAGGCGTCGGGTGCGTAGGGGTAGCCGTGCAGTTGCATCACGCCGTGCTCGGTCTCGGCGATCTCGAAACGGAACGCGTCGAAGGCGAAGTCGGCTGCCAGCCAGATGTAGCGGTTGCGGTGAGCCGTCACTCGGGGGCGGAAGAAGCGGGCGTATGCCTCACGGGTGCTGCTGTTGACTCCGTCTGCGGCGATGACGAGGTCGTATGTCTCGGAGAGCCAGGCGGGGTAGGGGGCTTCGGTGGTGAACCGGAGTTCGACGCCCAGGGTGTGGCAGCGGTTGTGGAGGATCTCCAGGAGGCGTTTTCTGCCGAGGGCGGCGAAGCCGTGTCCTCCGGAGGTGTGGCGGTTGTTGCGGTGGACGATGTCGATGTCGTCCCAGCGGACGAAGTCCCTTTGCATCGCTTCGTATACGACTGGGTCCGCGTGTTCGATGCCGCCCAGGGTTTCGTCGGAGAGGACCACTCCGAAGCCGAAGGTGTCGTCGGGGGCGTTGCGTTCCCAGACGGTGATTTCTCGTGTCGGGTCGAGTCGTTTCAGCAACGCCGCCGCGTACAGGCCGCCTGGGCCTCCGCCGATGATCGCCACGCGTAGGGGGTGGCTCGGGTTGTTCGGCGACTGCGGGTGCGGTGTGGCTGATCGCGCCCCGCGGCGGAGCCGCACATCGGCACTGCCCCGCGCCCCTGGGGCCGGCATGGTCACCGTCCCTGCCAAGTCGGCGTCCGCTTCTCCTTGAACGCCTGGTGGAACTCCGCGTAGTCCTCGCTGTTCATCAGCAGGGCCTGGGTCGACGCGTCCAGTTCCACCGCTGCCGACAGGGGCATGTCCAGTTCTGACGTGAGCAGGGCCTTCGTCTGGGCGTGGGCCAGGGCGGGGCCCTCGGCGAGGCGGCGGGCCAGGCGGTGTGCTGCCGCGTTCGCTCCGCCCTCGTCCGTGAGTTCGCTGATCAGGCCGATTCGTTCCGCCTCCGGGGCACGGACCTGGTCGCCCAGCATCAGGAGGCGGGTGGCGTGGCCCAGGCCCACCACTCGCGGCAGCAGGTATGCCGCGCCCATGTCGCCGCCCGACAGCCCCACGCGCGTGAAGAGAAAGGCGAAACGGACCGTGGGGTCCGCCACGCGGAAATCCGCGGCCAGGGCGAGGACCGCGCCGGCGCCCGCGGCCACGCCGTGCAGCGCCGCGATCACCGGGAACGGGCATTCGCGTACGGCCCGGACCACCTGGCCCGTCATGCGGTTGAAGTCGAGGAGCTGGGCCGTGTCCATGGCGAGGGTCGCGCCGATGATCTCGTCGACGTCGCCGCCGGAGCAGAAGCCTCGGCCCTCGCCGGCCAGGACCAGGGCGCGCACCGTCTTCTCCCGCGACAGCTCGGCGAGGAGATCGCGCAGGTCGGCGTAGGCGCCGAAGGTGAGCGCGTTGAGCTTCTCCGGGCGGGCGAGGGTGACCGTGGCGACGCCGTCGGTGATCTCGACGCGCAGGTGCTTCCAGTCGGCGGTGGGGGCGGCGGAGCCGGTGAAGGGACTCATGACGTGCGGCCTCCTCGGGCAGGCGGTGCCTCACGTAGCTCTACCCCTTGAAACTATCACTCATTTGTGACTGTCGTCACGACTTCGCGACAGCGTCGCGCGGCCGACCCGGCCCGGTGGCCGCCGTCACGGGTCGTCAACGACGCGGTAACAGCGGGCACGGTTACGGGAAACGGGGCGCCGGTGTGGGTATGCCGCCTGTCATCGGGCCGAAAGTCCCGAGCGGTGCCCGTCGAGGGACTGTGTGGCGGGCGCCGTACCATTCATAAGGTTGAAAGCAGGACAGCCTGCTCATGAACGGATCCGCCTTGTACGAACGCCCCGCCTCCCCCGCTTCCTGGCGCATCGCGCTGCCGCACACCGCCGCGGCGGTGCCGGTGGCCCGTGCCCTGGTCCGTTCGGCTCTGGCGGAGCACGAGCACGGGGCCGACCGCGACACCGCGGAGCTGCTCACCGCCGAGCTGGTCGCCAACGCGGTGGAGCACACCGGCGGCACCGGCCCGATAGAGCTGGTCGTCGAACTGCGCGCGAGCGGCTGCCAGGTCGAGGTGCACGATCCCGATCCGGCCCCGCCCGCCGACCTGACCCGTCCAGGCGTCGAGCCGCCCGACGTATGGCAGGAGAACGGGCGCGGTCTGCTGCTGATCCGCGCCCTCAGCTCCTCCTGCGGCCACCGCCCCACCGAGTCGGGCAAGGCGGTGTGGTTCAGACTGCCTGTCGTACCGCGTCAGTGGCGTCCGGCGTGACCTCGGCGGCGTCCTGCGCGAGCGTGGAGTGCCGGCGGCCGTAGCCCACGTACACCAGGGATCCGGCCACCAGGAACACCGCGAACTGGATCCAGGTGTTCCAGCCCGTCTCGTACATCAGGTAGAGGCAGAAGGCGACCCCGAGCAGCGGTCCGACCGGGTAGAGCGGCACCCGGAAGCTGCGGGCGAGGCCGGGCTCGCGGCGGCGCAGGGCGATCACCGCGATGTTGACGACGGCCATGACGGCGAGCGTGCCGATGGTGCTCAGGTTCACCACGGAGTCCAGCGAGGCGAAGGCCGCCGGGAGCGCGAAGACGACCGCGACGATCAGGGTGCCGGAGACCGGGGTGGCCGTGCGCGGCGAGACCTTCTCGAAGACGCGCGGCACCAGGCCGTCGCGGGACATCGACATCAGGATGCGGGTCTGGCCGTACATGACGGCGAGCACGACGGAGGCGATGGCGACGACCGCGCCGAAGGCGATGACCCCGCCGCCGATGGTCGAGCCGGTCACCTCGTTGACGACGTACGACAGCGCGGCGGGCCGGCCGCCGACCTGGTCGCCGCCGATGGCGCCGATCGCGGCGACAGCGACCGCGCAGTACAGCAGCGTGACCAGGCCCATGCAGACGAGGATCGCGATGGGGATGTCACGCCGCGGGTTCTTGGCCTCCTCGCCGGCGGTGGTGATCGCGTCGAAGCCGATGTACGAGAAGAACGCGGCCGTGGTGCCCGCGCCGATGCCGCCGAGGCCGGCCGGGGAGAACGGGGTGAGGTTGCCGTGCTTGAAGGCGCTGTAGCCGATGGCGCAGAAGGCGATCAGGATGGCGAGCTTGACGGCGGCCATGACGGTGGTGGCCCGGGCGCTCTCGCGCACGCCGCGCACCAGCAGCACGGAGGCCATGGCGATGACGATCACGGCCGGGAGGTTCACGAACCCGCCGTCGCCGGGGCCCGCGGACAGGGCGGTCGGCAGCTGGGTGCCGGTGAGGCTGTGCAGCAGTTCGTTGACGTACTGGCTCCAGCCGACGGCGACCGCCGAGATCGAGATGCCGTACTCGAGAAGCAGGCACCAGCCGACCAGGAAGGCGGTGGACTCGCCGAGGCCCGCGTACGCGAAGGAGTACGACGATCCGGAGACCGGGATCGCGCCGCCCAGCTCCGCGAAGGAGAGGGCGGTGAAGACGCAGGTGATCGCGGCGAGGACGAAGGAGACGACGACGGCCGGGCCCGCCTGGGCGACGGAGTCGGAGAGGCCGACGAAGATGCCGGTGCCGACGATCGCGCCGACGCCGAAGCAGATCAGCTGGAAGAGGCCCATCGTGCGCTTGAGCCCGTGGCCTTCGCGGTCGGCGCCGGACTCGGCCACCAGAAGGTGGGAGGACTTGATGCGGGGCATGCGGGTGGTGCTCGTTTCTGGTGGTGCGGGTGCGACGGGGGGTGCCCCCTGCTCGAGCGAGGCCGAGAGCTTGGGGGAAGTCGCTGCGTGGCCGGGAAGGGGTGGCCCCGGGCCGCGGGTCAGGACAAGGCCTGGTGAGGCCTGTCGGGCAAGGCTGTGCGAGGTGGTCGAGGGGGTGTGCGGCGAGGTCAGGCGAGGGTGGCGACCAGGATCGCCTTGATCGTGTGCATCCGGTTCTCCGCCTCGTCGAAGACGACGGAGCGCTCGGACTCGAAGACCTCGTCGGTGACCTCCAGCTCGGTCATCCCGTGCCGTTCGTGGATCTCGCGGCCGACGTCGGTGCCGAGGTCGTGGAAGGCCGGCAGGCAGTGCAGGAACTTGACATCCTCGTTGCCGGTGGCGCGCAGCACGTCCATGGTCACGGCGTACGGGCCGAGCAGCGCGATGCGCTCGTCCCAGACCTCCTTGGGCTCGCCCATCGACACCCACACGTCGGTGGCGACGAAGTCCGCGCCGCGCACGCCTTCCTTGACGTCGTCGGTGAGGCTGATCCGGGCGCCGGAGGCGGCGGCGAGCTGCTGGGCCACCTCGACGATCGTGCTGTCGGGCCACAGGACGCGGGGCGCGACGATACGGACGTCCATGCCGAGGAGGGCGCCGGTGACCAGGTAGGAGTTGCCCATGTTGTAGCGGGCGTCGCCCAGGTAGGCGAAGGCGATCTCGCGCAGCGGCTTGTCGCTGTGCTCGGTCATGGTGAGCACGTCGGCGAGCATCTGGGTGGGGTGCCACTCGTCGGTGAGTCCGTTGTAGACGGGGACTCCGGCGTAGGCGGCGAGTTCCTCGACGACGCCCTGGCCGTGGCCGCGGTACTCGATGGCGTCGAACATCCGGCCGAGCACCCGGGCGGTGTCCTTGACGGACTCCTTGTGCCCGATCTGTGAGCCGGCCGGGTCCAGGTAGGTGGTGTGGGCACCCTGGTCGGCGGCTGCGACCTCGAACGCGCAGCGGGTACGCGTCGAGGTCTTCTCGAAGACGAGCGCGACGTTCTTGCCCCGGAGGTACTGGGTCTCGGTCCCCGCCTTCTTGGCCGCCTTCAGCTCGGCGGCCAGCTCGACCAGACCGCGGAACTCCTCGTCGGTGAAGTCCAGCTCCTTGAGGAAGTGGCGGCCGGCGAGGGCGGTGGGGACTGTCGCCATGGGGCGCTCCAGGGATGCGGGGACGGGGACTTTTGGAATTCTATACGACTCTCAACATTTATATACACAGCCTTTGCCGACGGCGCCGGCTACGCGGCGTCCCGCTCCACGGGACAGCTCATGCAGCGCGGTCCGCCCCGGCCCCGGCCAAGCTCGCTGCCCGGGATCTCTATCACCTCGATGCCCTGCTTGCGCAGATGCGTGTTGGTGGTGGCGTTGCGTTCGTAGGCGACGACGACGCCGGGCTCGACGGCGAGGACGTTGCAGCCGTCGTCCCACTGCTCGCGCTCGGCCGCGTGCACGTCCTGGGTGGCGGTGAGCACCCGGATCTCGCTGAGGCCCAGGGCGGCGGCGATCGCGCGATGCATGTGCTCCGGCGGATGGTCGGTGACCTTCAGCTCCTTGTCGCCCGCGCCCGGCTCGATGGTGTACGAGCGCAGCATGCCCAGGCCCGCGTACTGGGTGAAGATGTCGCCGTCGACCATCGTCATCACCGTGTCGAGGTGCATGAACGCGCGCCGCTTCGGCATGTCGAGCGCCACGATCGTCCGCGCGGAGCCCGCCGCGAACAGCTTGTGCGCGAGCATCTCCACGGCCTGCGGGGTGGTGCGCTCACTCATCCCGATCAGGACGGCGCCGTTGCCGATCACCAGGACGTCACCGCCCTCGATGGTGGACGGGTAGTCGGCCTGTCCCGACGACCAGACGTGGAACGTCTCGTCGCGGAAGAGCGGATGGTGCCGGTAGATCGCCTCGAAGTGCACGGTCTCGCGCTGCCGGGCGGGCCAGCGCATGGCATTGATGGAGACGCCGTCGTAGATCCAGGCGGAGGTGTCGCGGGTGAAGAGGTGGTTGGGCAGCGGACCGAGGAGGAAGTCGTCGAGGTCCATCGCATGGAAGCGGACGGAGGTCGGCTCCGCGTGCGCGTCCAGGAACTCCCGTTTGGTCATGCCACCGACGAGCGCCTCGGCGAGTTCGCGCGCGGACAGCTGCTCGAAGGTGTCCCGGAGGTGGTCCGTGGCGAGCGGGCCGTACTCCTTCTCATCGAAGACGCGGTCCAGGACGAGAGTCCTGGCCTGTGGGATCTCCAGGGTCTCGGTGAGCAGATCACCGAAGAGGTGGACGGCCACTCCGCGGTCACGCAGCACGTCGGCGAACCCGTCGTGCTCGGCGCGCGCCCGGCGCACCCAGAGCACATCGTCGAAGAGGAGCGCGTCCTTGTTGCTGGGGGTGAGCCTCTTGAGCTCGAGATCCGGCCGGTGCAGGATGACGCGGCGCAGCCGCCCGGCCTCGGAGTCGACGTGGAATCCCATGCCTCCATCCTGACCATCACGGACCGTCTTCACCCTCGGCTCGACCGTTTCCGCATCTTCCTGTTCTCGTCCCATTGACGACAAGAGCTCCCGCGGCACGACGGGAGTCGTCCCCCGTGTCCCTCCCGAGCTCCGATCGGCGGCGACAGAGGTCGCCATCGCTGGGGAATCGCGACGGGTCCGTCGTCGGTCGACCGACGGAAGACGGGCAGCAAACACCACCCGATCCGTGACGGCAAGGGCACCCCGCTCCATGTCATCACGACCGCCGCGAACGTCCACGACGTCACCCAGACCCTCGCCCTGGTCTACGGCATTCCGCCGGTAGCCGGACGCCCGGGCCATCCGCGTAAGCGCCCTGAGGCCGTCCTGGGTGACAAGGCCTGCGACTCGAAGGCGGTACGACGTGCGCTACGACATCGCCGGATTCTGCCGGTGATCTCCCGCAAGGGCGCCCCGAACATCAAAGGCCCGGGCAAGCTCCGCTACGTCGTGGAGCAGACCTTCGCCCTGCTCCACCAGTTCAAACGCCTTGCCGTGCGCTGGGAGAGGCGCGTCGAACTCCACGACGCTTTCATCTCACTGGCCTGCAGCCTCATCTGCTGGAGGAGCCTCAAGAAGGCCGCATCGTGATCCATCGGCGGGGTGCCGGAAAGGCTGGGGGCCAATGGCTATGCCGAGGCAAGGAAGTCCCGGACCGCGTCCGCGAAGCCGACCGGGTCGTTGGCGTACAAGAAGTGGTCCGTCCCCAGTTCGACGAGACGGGTGCCGGGCCGCCGAGCGGCCATCTGTGCTGCCTGCTCCGCCGACAGCACACCGCCTCTGGCGCCGCGTATCAGCAGCGCCGGGCAGGTGGAGCCGGTCCAGTCGGCCCAGTGGTCGCCGTGGACCTGGTCCTCGGATTCGTAGATGTCCTTGGGGTGGAAGTGCAGGCCCCACGTTCCGTCCGGCCGCTCGCGAACGGCGGATTCGAGGAAGGGGGCGAACCGGCCCAGCTGCGCCACGAACGCCTCGCGGCTGGGGCAAGTTCCCTCCGGAAGGTTCAGCACGAACGCCAGCGGGTTGCTGCCGTCCAGGCCGAGCTCGGCACAGCCCTCGCCGTTGACCAGCGCGGTCACGCGCTCGGGGTGGCGGGCGGCGAACTGGTAGGCGTTGATCGCGCCGAGCGAGTGGCCGAGAAGAGCCGCCCGCTCCAGTCCCAGGTGGTCCATGAGGGTGTCCAGGTCGGCGAGGTAGCCCTCCCGGCTGTAGTCGGCCGCCCGGCCGGAGTCGCCGTGGCCGCGCTGGTCGGGCGCTATGACCCGCCAGTCCGGGGCGAGGCGGGCGGCGAGATCGGCGTACGACATGCCCTCGGACATGTGTCCGTGCAGGGCGAGCAGCGGGCGGCCCGGTCCGCCGAAGTCCACGTAGGACAGGGTGCGGCCGTCGATGGTGAGCGCGGAACGCTTGGCGTTGTCGATGTTCATGGGTTCACCGTAGACGACATCTATACGCATGTACAAGACGTATGTGTAAGACGGTTGTATGAATCACGGTGCCATGCGGTCGACCAACCCGACTGATCGCCGGCGTGCGCGAACGGCTCCCAGGTTCACGCGACAGGGGAGTGCCGCGACCCGCCTGTCACCGCTCGACTGGCGGAGAAGGGCGGCAAGCGCCTCCCGATCTGTGCGTGATCGTGTTATGAGCTCTATGTCCGGCTTCTTCATCCTTGACCCGCGGCCCGACGCACGGCCCGCCCCCGGCGAGTTCGTCCGCGCGGCGATGCGCTGGCACTTCCCCCCGACACCGGATCGGCGTACTGGTTGAAGCGGGCCGCCGACCTGCCCTTCGACCCGCTCGGCGACGTGCGGGAGGTCGAGGACCACGGGCTGTTCCCGAACCTCGTCGACGAGCTGCGCGGGGTACCCGTCCAGGACCTGATTCCCCGGGGACTCAGCCCTCACCACGTCACCGGGATCTACGAGAGCGGCGGTACGGCCGTCATCCGGGACTGAGAAGCCTTCACCCCCGCCGCACACGTCCACTTCATACCGCCGGCATTCCGGTCTCCATGAAGGCGCAAACCGCCGAGTTGAACAGCTCGGAATTCTCTCAGAACATCAAGTGGCTGCCTTTCACGGTCGCCGAGAATATTCGGACCACTGATTTCGGTATCCGCTCCGCAACATCTTCCGTAACATCGGAAGGGATCAAACCGGCCGCCCCACCGATGACCAGTGTGGGCACGGTGATCCGAGGCAGCACGTCCCGCCAGTCGTTACCACAGTAGTCAAGAAGCAGAGTCACGGCGTCTTCGCGCGGCGGCAAAAGATTCTGACGAAGAATCCATTCCACGTCCTCGTCACGCAGTTCGGGGCCGTGCAGCATGTCGACCACGGCACGGGAAACTTCCGGGGCCTGTTCGCTCTTGAGCCCGGCGGCAATTTGTAGAGCTTCCTCGAAGGTGAAAATCGCTCCGCGTTGCTCCGACTGCGCACCCTGTGCCAACTCCTTCAGACCGATCGGGCCTTGATCGACCAGGATCAGCCGCTTGATCCGGTCACTGCCGTACAGGTCCCAGTAGTTCCAGATCACCGTGCAGCCGAGTGAATGACCCAGCAGCGTGACGTCTCTCGTCGGGATCGGCGGCCAGCACCTCGGTGGCGCACTCGGCGATGAAGTCGGGGGCGTACGGCCGCATGGCGAGGGCGGTGTCGATGTACACGTCCCCGGCGGCGGCGTAGGAGCGAGGCCGTGTCGTGCCCCAGTCCGCGTCGTCGTACAGGACGCCGGAGAAGACCCAGTCGCCGAGGCCGTGCAAGATGGCGTCGCTGCCGACCGCCACACAGTCGCCGGGTCGCAGCCGTCCGCCGGAGCGGTCGAGGAGGAACTCCGCCCAGCGCAGGGAGCCGTGGAACTCGGTCACCTCGTCGGCCGGACGGGCCTGCCGCACCAGACGGTGCAGCAGGCCCAGTTGGAGTGAGGGGAGGTCGATGGGATGCCAGGGCATCGTCACCAGATGGACGCGCATGTCAGCGGGTCGGCCGCTTCTCCAGGATCGCCGGCGGGCGGCTGGTGCTCCCCTCCTCGCGGACCACGACCTTCTTGATCTCCATGACCACCACTCCTTCTACGGCTCTCGGGTACCGAACACACGTACAGGGCACGGCGGTTCACCATATGGACGGTACGTGCGGTCCACAGGAGCGTCGGGTGACCGCTCAGAGCCGAGGGTCGACCGGCTCCGACTCAAGGGCCAGCACCCCGAACACGGCCTCGTGCACCCGCCACAGCGGCTCACCGTCCGCGAGCCGGTCCAGGGCCTCGAGACCCAGGGCGTACTCGCGGATCGCCAGCGACCGCTTGTGGCCCAGGAATCGCTTGCGCAGCCGCTCGAGGTTGTCCGGACGGGTGTACTCGGGACCGTAGATGATCCGCAGGTACTCCCGGCCACGGCACTTCACGCCCGGCTGGACCAGCCGCCCCTGCCCGTCACGCACGAGCGCGCCGACCGGCTTGACGACCATGCCCTCGCCGCCCCGGCCGGTCATCTCCAGCCACCAGTCGATGCCCGCGCGCACCGACTCGGGGTCACCGGTGTCGACGTACAGCCGCCGTGTGGTCTGCAGCAGTCCGGTGCCGTCGTGCTCCACGACCCGGTCGATCAGGGCGAGTTGCCGGTCGTGGGGTACGGCCGCGAGGCTGCGCCCCTGCACGGCGAGAATCTGGAACGGCGCCAGGCGCACGCCGTCCAGGCCGTCGGTGGGCCAGCAGTAGCGTCCGTACGCCCGGGTGAACGCCCCGGCGTCGGCAGCCCGTTCGCGCTGTCGACCCAGGAGAGCGGAGACGTCCACGCCACGCGCCTCCGCACCTTGCAGTGCGCCGAGCACGCCCGGGAACACCGCGCCGGCGGCGGCACCGACGGCCGCGTACTGGCTGCGCAGCAGCCCGGAGGCCTTCAGCGACCAGGGCATCAGCTCGGCGTCCAACAGCATCCAGTCGGTGGCGAGTTCGTCCCACAGTCCGGCGGCGTCGGCGGCCGCGCGCACTCGCCCGAGGATCTCCTCGGTGACCGTCTCGTCGTCGAAGAAGGGCCGCCCGGTACGGGTGTACAGCGCCCCGGTGGGGCCGCCGTCCACTCCGAACCGCTTGCCCGCCACCTCCGCGTCCCGGCACACCAGTGCCACCGCCCGCGAGCCCATGTGCTTCTCCTCGCACACGACCCGCTCGACACCGGCCTCCCGGTACTGCGCGAAGGCCTCCACCGGGTGTTCGAGGAAGTGTCCATCAGCGGCTCCGCCGCGGTTCTCCTCGTGGCTGGTGGCCGTCGGTGCCATGGTCGGCGGGAGGTACGGCAGCAGGCGCGGGTCCACCGCGAAGCGGCTCATGACCTCCAGGGCCGCCGCCGCGTTCTCCTCACGGACCGCGACCCGGCCGGAGTGCCGGGTCTCCACGACCCGGCGGCCGTGGACGTCGTCCAGGTCGAGCGGCCGTCCGTCGTGCCCGCCGGGTGCCTCGGTGCGCAGCGGCCTGGCCGGTTCGTACCAGACCCGCTCGGCCGCTACGTCGACCAGCTCACGCTCCGGCCAGCGCAGCGCGGTCAGCTTGCCGCCGAAGACGGCGCCGGTGTCCAGGCAGATGGTGTTGTTCAGCCAGGTCGCCTCCGGGACGGGCGTGTGGCCGTAGACGACCGCCGCCCTGCCCCGGTAGTCCTCGGCCCACGGGTAGCGCACCGGCAGCCCGAACTCGTCCGTCTCGCCGGTGGTATCGCCGTACAGCGCGTGCGAGCGCACCCGGCCGGAGGTGCGGCCGTGATACTTCTCGGGCAGGCCGGCATGGCAGACGACGAGCTTTCCGCCGTCGAGGACGTAGTGGCTGACGAGGCCGTCGATGAACTCCCGCACCCGCTGTTTGAACTCGTCGCTCTCCCCCTCCATCTGCTCGATGGTCTCGGCGAGTCCATGGGTGTGCTGGACCTTGCGGCCCTTGAGGAAACGGCCGTACTTGTTCTCGTGGTTGCCGGGCACGCACAGCGCGCTGCCCGCCTCGACCATGCCCATCACCCGGCGCAGAACGCCCGGGCTGTCGGGGCCGCGGTCGACCAGGTCGCCGACGAACACCGCCGTGCGGCCCTCCGGGTGGACGCCGTCGGTGTAGCCCAGCTTCACGAGCAGCGACTCGAGTTCGCTCGCGCAGCCGTGGATGTCGCCGATGATGTCGAAGGGGCCGGTGAGGTGGGTGAGGTCGTTGAAGCGCTTCTCGGTGACGACGGTGGCGTTCGCCACCTCTTCGACACCCCTGAGGACGTGCACCTTGCGGAAGCCCTCGCGTTCCAAGTGCCTTACAGAACGGCGGAGTTCACGGATGTGCCGCTGGATGACCCGGCGCGGCATGTCGGCGCGGTCGGTGCGGGCCGCGTTGCGCTCGGCGCACACCTCCTCGGGGACGTCGAGCACGATGGCGATGGGCAGCACGTCGTGCTTCTTCGCCAGCTCGATCAACTGCCGCCTGCTGTCCTGCTGCACGCTGGTGGCGTCGACGACGGTACGGCGGCCTGCGGCCAGGCGCTTGCCCGCGATGTAGTGCAGCACGTCGAAGGCGTCGCGGGTGGCGCCCTGGTCGTTCTGGTCGTCGGAGACCAGGCCCCGGCAGAAGTCCGAGGAGATGACCTCGGTGGGCTTGAAGTGCCGTCGGGCGAAGGTGGACTTGCCGGAGCCGGAGGCGCCGACGAGGACGACCAGAGAGAGGTCGGTGACAGGCAGTACGCGTCCCTTGCGCTGTGTCTCGCTCATGCGGCCGTCGCCTCCTTCTCGGTCGTGGTGCCGGTCGTCCCGCCCTCGGTGCTGGACGTCTCGGTCGTGGTGCCGGTCGGTTCGGTCGCCGTGCTGCTCATCGTGAAGACGGCCATCTGGGTGGGCGGGCCGACCTCGGGGTCGTCCGGTCCGATCGGGCGGAAGCCGACGTCGTAGCCGTACCGTTCGGCCACGGACCGCGCCCAGGCGCGGAACTCCTCGCGCGTCCACTCGAAGCGGTGGTCGCCGTGCCGGACGTGTCCGGCCGGGAGGCTCTCCCAGCGGACGTTGTACTCGACGTTGGGCGTGGTCACGAGGACCGTCCGGGGCCGGGCAGCGCCGAACACCGCGTACTCCAGGGCGGGCAGCCGGGGCGGGTCGACGTGCTCGACGACCTCGCTGAGCACGGCGGCTTCGTACCCCTTGAGCCGCTTGTCGGTGTAGGCGAGCGAGCCCTGGACGAGCTTGACCCGCGAGGCCTGCCGCTCGCCCATGCGGTCCAGCTTGAGGCGCCGGGAGGCGATGGTGAGCGCCCGCACGGACACGTCGACGCCAACGATCTCGGTGTAGCGCGGGTCCTTGAGCAGTGCCTGGACCAACTGCCCCTGTCCGCAGCCGAGATCGAGCACACGAGCCGCTCCGGACGAGTGCAGCTCGTCGAGGATCGCGTCCCGCCGCTGCACGGCGAGCGGGGTCGGCCGCTCCTCGGTCCCGGTCTCGTCCGCGACGGCGTTGTCGATCTCCTCGACCGCGCTGTCGTCGGCCTCGGCGAGCCGCACCAGCTCCAGCCGCTCCATGGCCTGCCGGGTGAGCGACCAGCGGCGGGACAGATACCGGCTGGTGATGAGCTTCTGCTCCGGATGTCCGACCAGCCAGCCCTCACCGGCCCGCAGCAGCTTGTCGACCTCGTCGGACGACACCCAGTAGTGCTTGGCGTCGTCGAGGACGGGCAGCAGCACGTACAGATGGCGCAGGGCCTCGGCGAGGGTCAGCCGCTCCGACTCCAGGATCAGCCGTACGTAGCGCGAGTCGCCCCACTCCGGGAACTCGGGATCCAGCGGCACGGGGTCGGCGGTCACCGCCCAGCCGAGCGGCTCGAAGAGACGCCGTACGAGGTCCGGGCCTCCACGGGCGGGCAGCACGGGTACCTCGACGGCCAGCGGCAGCGGCTCGGCGGCGCGCTCGGGCCGGGCGGTGCACACACCGCGCATGGCGCTGGAGAAGACGCTGCTCAGCGCGACGGCGAGCAGTGAGGATGCCGCGTACGGCCGGTCGTTGACGTACTGGGCCAGTGCCGCGTCCGGGGCCCCGCCACGGCCTTTGCCCTTCCCACGCCGGACCAGCGCCACCGCGTCCACCTCGAGGAGCAGCGCCGCCGTGCAGCGCTGGGTATCCGCCTCGGGGTACAGCACATGGGCCGTGCCGTACGAGGTGGAGAACGCCTGCGATTTCTCGGGATGCTTGTGCAGCAGGAAGCCGAGATCGGTGGCGGGGCGTTCGGGGGTGCCGGTGGTGGTGATGGTCAGGAACATGGGCAGTCAACCTCGAAATGCCGTCTGTACTGCGGGTTTTCACCGTGCCCAGTGCACGACGAGTGCACAGTCGCAGAATGCCGATGAGGCACGGGAAGGGAAGATCGCGCCTTTGTGATCACAGCTCCTGGCCCCTTCCCAACGCGGTAGCGGCGCTGCGCTACGGTCAGTCGGCCACGGGAGCGGCGCTCGTTCGGCGCGCCCGCTCAACGTACAGCGAATGCAAGAAACACACTCGAGATTTTTCGCCCGCTCGGCACGACCTGATCCGCATGCTCTCCCACGACGGCAAGCCGACTGGGCTGGGCGACGCGTTCGCCCACTACGGGCGGATCTTCAAGACCCTGCACCTGCTCCAGCTCCTCTCGGACGAGGGATGCCGGCGGCTGATCGGCGCCCGGCTCAACGTCACCGGGGCCAGCCGCCGCCTCGCCCGGAAGATCTTCTTCGGGCAGCGCGGCGAACTGCGCCGGCACCACCGCGAGGGCATGGAAGACCACCTCGGCACACTCGGCCTGGCCCTCGACGCCGTAGTGCTGTTCAACAGCCTCTGCAGCGACGCCGCCGTCGAGCAGCTCGCCGCAGACGGCTTCCCCGTCATCGACGAGCCGCTCGCCCGTCGACCCGCTCCAGTACGGCCATATCGACTTCCTCGGCCGCTACGCCTTCACGCGACCGCCGGCGTCGGGCCTGCGCCGGCCGTGCGACCCGCACAGCAACGACGACACGGACGACGGCGAGGACCGATCACCGCAGGCCCGTACAGTCGAAGGCGGTCCGGCCGGTCACCACTCGTAGATCGTGACCGGCCGACGCCGGGCAGGCGGGTCATCGAGGAGACGCGTTGTCGAGGTCGGCGAGCAGAGCGGGCGTGGCGGGCCTGCTCCGGCGTCGTGGCGCAGCGAACGGGGGGGGCGGGCAATCGTGACCTGCCCGCACGGTTCGACGGCACAGCCCCCGGACGGTGAAGCGGCGTGCCGGCCTCACAACCCGGTGCGCTGCCTTGTCGAACTGGTGAGGGCAGATACCACCAAGGGAGCCGGCGCACCATGAGCACCCCATCCGAGCCAGGACATGGCCGACCCGACACGAGCCTGAGTGCGCTCATGAGCGAGCGGCGTCAGCTGATCAATCTCGCCTACCGGCTCCTCGGCTCCCTGGCCGAGGCCGAGGATGCGGTACAGGAGACCTACGCCCGCTGGTACGCCCTGACCCCGCAGCAGCAGGACGCCATCGAATCCCCGGGCGCCTGGCTGACCAGGGTCGCCAGCCGCATCTGCTTCAACCTGCTCGGCTCGGCACGGGCCCGGCGAGAGCGCTACGTGGGCCAATGGGTCCCCGAGCCGCTGCCCGACCGCACGGAGTGGATCGACAGGTGGCCGGGCGACACCACCATCGACCCGGCCGACCGGGTCACCCTCGACGAGTCGGTCAACATGGCCTTCCTCGTCGTGCTCGAAGCGATGACCCCGGCCGAACGCGTCGCATTCATCCTGCACGACGTCTTCCGCTACCCCTTCGCCGACATCGCCGAGATCGTCGGCCGTACGCCGGCGGCATGCCGCCAGCTGGCCGCCTCGGCCCGCCGTCGCCTCCGCGCGTCGCAGCCTTCCGCGACCCCGACGGCACAGCAGGCCGGCATCGTCAGGGACTTCAAGAGGGCGTGGGAGGCCAAGGACATCGAGGCCCTCGTCGGCCTGCTCGACCCCGACGCCACGGCGATCGGCGACGGCGGCGGCCTCGCCACCGCCCACGTCGACCCGATCGAAGGCGGCGCGCAGGTCGCGCGGGCCTACGTCGACATCGTCCGTACGGCACCCGGCCTGACGATTCTGGAGCGCACGGTCAACGGCCGGCCCGGCCTGGTCGCTCAGCGGGACGGCGTCACCGTGACGGTGTACGCGTTCGAGGTCGCAGGCGACCGGATCACGCACATCTGGGCGGTACGCAACCCCGACAAGCTCCGGCCCTGGACGACGGGCCGCCGCGAGCGGGAGAGGTAGATCGCTTCCGGGTGGCTCACACTTCGCGGGGCTGTCTTGTCGGAGGGGTGTAACAGCCAACACGGCAAGGAGATCAGCATGGACGCTCGTTTCGACCACCGCAGCAACCCGGTCGGGGCCAAGGTCGTAAAGTACATCGTCTCGGCGAGCAAGGTCGTGTGGGACTCGACGCTGCCGGCCGCGACGCGGCATCTGGTGGAGATCCGCGTGAGCCAGATCAACGGCTGCGCGCACTGCATCGACATGCACACCAAGGACGCCGCCCACGCGGGGGAGACCTCGGCGCGCCTCAACCTGGTCGCGGCCTGGCGGGAGGCGACGGTGTTCACCGACGCCGAGCGCGCCGCCCTGGAACTGGCCGAACAGGGCACCCGCATCGCCGACGCCGCCGGCGGCGTCACGGACGAGGCCTGGGCGAACGCCGCCAAGCACTACGACGAGGACCAGCTCGCCGCCCTGGTGTCCCTCATCGCCGTCATGAACACCTGGAACCGCTTGAACGTCATCACCCAGCAGCCCGCCGGCGACTACCGGCCCGGCCAGTGGGGATAGCCGCACCGCTTCGCGTCAGGCCCGGTGGGACGAGCTCTGGCAGTCCCACGCACCGGGCCTGACGCGTCAACCAGGCGCTACCGGCGCTTACCCCCGACCCGTGACAACAGCGACCCCGCCACCAGGACAGGCGCCGGGCGAGTGCGGGCGTCAGCCCAGGCGTCCGCCGAGGCCGCCGTCGGGGGCGGTCTCGGCGATGCGGAAGAGCGCGCGTCCTTCATGACCGCGCGCCGGGCCGCCATCGTGGCAGCCGTCCAACGCCTGTTTCCCGCCGCTACGTCCTAAGGGCTTTCCGTAACTGGTCTTCGGGACGCCGCCGGACCGTTCACCGAAGCGAGGTGGCCGGTGTCTTCGAGTCGGTTCGACCGAGCAGGGCGTTGGTGATCGCGCTGGGGCGGACCTGGCGGGAGCGGTGGGACGCGGCCGGCCTGAACCAGCCCGGACGCACGGTCGCCGGCCTGGCCGACGGCGACCCAAGAGGTGCAGCCCGGCGCCCGAGCTGCTGGCATCGCCTCTGCAGTCGGCCTCCGGGGAAGATCGCCCGTCCCCTGCCGATCTGCTCGGCGGCGAGCGTGCCTTGCTGCGTGCCGACGTTGCCCGGGTTCCCGTTCCGTCAGCGGATCAGGCCCGTGGCTCCGTTCGATGAGGGTGCCGGGTCGATCCGTATCGTCGCGGCGTATGCCGCGGAGCTCGCGGCGAGGGCTCCGGCGGCCTGTCCGTACTTGTTCCGGTAGGCGGCGTCGATCTCGAAGGCGGGCCCGCTGTCACACGTTTCCAGGAGGACGTCGCGGGTGACGGCCCCCACCCGGATCTGGCCGTGGCCGTGCTTCTGTGCCGCCTGGTACCAGCGGGAGCGGACCCCCCGGTGGGCGCGGACATACAGCTCGCCGCCGACCAGGACCATACCGATCTCCACGCCGGGGTGACCGTCGTCCCCGGCGGTCATGACGAGGGACTCGGCCCCGGCGAGAAGGGCGAGATCTTCGGATGTCCAGGTCGTCATCGCGTCAGGTCCTCCGTCCGGTCGGTGCTCGGTTGCTGGGTGGTCCAGGAAGTGAGGATGCGCAGGGCGTCGTGGGAGGGGCTGCCGGGTTCGGCGGTCAGGATCATCAGGCGCTGTCCGGAGCCGTCGGGGCTGGTCCAGGTGTCGCAGTCGAGGGTGAGGTCGCCGACCAGGTGGTGGCGGTAGTGCTTGGTGCCGTAACTGGCGCTGTTGACGTGGTGTTCGGCCCACCAGATGCGGAAGTCGGGGTCCTGGAGAGACAGTTCGCCGACGAGCTGGGCGAGGTCGGGATCGTCGGGGTCGGCCGCGGCCTCCATGCGCAGCGCGGCGACGGCTTCCCGGGCGTCGTGGGCCCAGTCCTGGTGCAGCTGCCGGACCACCGGGTTCGTGAACAGCAGCCGCACGTAGTTGCGCCGGTGGGCCGGGATGGCGGCAAAGTCGGTGTAGAGGGCTACGGCGGCGGGGTTCCAGGCCAGGATGTCCAGGCGTTTGCCAAGGACGAGCGCGGGGGTTTCGGCCAGCTGGTCGAGCAGACGTCGCATGGCGGGGCGCAACCGTTGGGCGGGTCGGCGGCGGCGTGGGTGGGCGTCGGTCCGGCCGGCGAGTTCGTAGAGGTATCTCTGCTGGTCGTCGTCGAGGCGCAGGGCGCGGGCCAGGGTGGTGAGCACGGGTACGGATGCCCGGACGCGACCCTGTTCCAGTCGTGTGTAGTAGTCCACGCTGATGGCGGCGAGCTGGGCGACCTCCTCGCGGCGCAGTCCGGCGACCTTGCGGGCGGAGTCCGGCTCGGGAAGGCCGCACTCCCGCGGTGTCAGCTGGGCCCGGCGGGCCTTGAGGAAGGCGCCCAGCGCCCGGGAGTCGGAGTCTGAAGTCATGCTCTCAAGTGTCATTGCGCCGCGACGACCACGGCACATGTTTGAGGGGGCACGTTCTTTCCCAGGCAGAAACCTGACTCTCCCGCTCGTGTGGAGACTGACCGAACGTGGACGTGTGCCCAGGAGGGTGCGGGCCCCAGGGTCCGCCCACGGGTGCTTCACGACACGTCATCGACATCTCACGGAGAGTCCCTCATGGCCCAGATCACCGTCAGCTTCGACAGCGCCGGCATCCCCCTCGCCGGCCACCTCTACACCCCCGACACGCCGGCGTCGGGTCCGCGGCCGGCGCTCGTGGTCGGTCACCCCGGCACCAGCGTGAAGGAACAGACCTCCGGCACGTACGCGCGACTGATGGCCGAGCGCGGTTTCGTCACCCTTGCCTTCGACGCCGCCTACCAGGGCGAGTCCGGCGGTCTGCCGCGGGGCCTGGAGGACCCCGCCCAGCGGGTGGAGGACTTCAAGGCCGCCGTCTCCTACCTCACCACCCTCGACGAGGTCGACGCCGACCGGATCGGCCTGCTGGGCATCTGCGCCTCCGGCAGCTACTCGCTGGCCGCCACCGGCGGTGACCACCGCGTCAAGGCCGTGGCCACCGTGTCCACCGCCGAGCCCGCCCGCCAGTTCCGTCTCGGGGCCGACGGCACCCAGGACCCCGCCGTCTTCCAGGCCTTGCTGGACGCCGCAGCAGCGGCCCGCAGCGCCGCCGCACGCGGCGAGGACCCCGGCACGATGACCATGTTCCCGGAGACCGCAGAGCAGGCCCGCGCGCTCGGTGGCCAGCACGGTGTGGAAGGTTTCGAGTACTACTGCACCCCGCGCGCCCGGCACGAGCGCTCCGCGAAAACCCTCGCCTGGGAGAGCATCGACAGGATGGCCTTCCATGACGCCTTCTTCGCCGTCCCGCTGATCGGACCCCGCCCCATCCTCCAGATCATCGGCGAACGCGCCGTCACCGCCTGGATGGCCGTCGAGGCCCACCAGCGCGCCACCGGCCCCAAGGAGATCCACTGGATCAAGGGCGCCAGCCACGTGGACCTGTACGACAAAAAGGAGTACATCGACCCCGCCATCGACAAGCTCACCGACTTCTACACCACCCACCTCACCACCGGCTGATGAGCACTCCGCGACGGTAAGTACCTCGAGGCCCCGTTTGGACGCGGTCATCCCATCGGACGAACAGCCCTCGCCTAGGCTTTGCGGGCGAGCAGGTGGATCTCCTGGAATTGCCGTCGGTCGGTGGGCTGAGGCTGGCGCACCATCCGGGCTACCTCGTCGAGCCCGGACTTGCGCAGCATCGCGGCGAGGTGATCCGGCGACCACCGATAGGCCGGCGCGACTGTGTGATCGAAGACCTGTGTCGGGTGAGAAGGATCATCGCTGGCCGAAAAGCCGATCAGAAGGTGGCCGCCAGGTGCCAGCACGCGGTGGAACTCCGCCAGGATGACGGGGAGTTCTTGCGGTGGAGTGTGGATGATGGACCAACGTGAGAGTACGCCGCCCAGCACACCGTCAGCGATGTTCACCGCGGCCATCGAGCCCACGTCGAACCGCAGACCCGGATAGGCATGTCGAGCCGACTTGATCATCGCAGGAGAGGCATCAACGCCGAACACCGCCAGCCCCAACTCATCCAGACAAGCGGTGATGTGGCCGGGTCCGCACCCCAGGTCCGCGACCTGACCGTTGCCACTCGCGCTCACGACATCGGCGAAGGCACTCAAGATCGCGCGGTCCAGGGGCCTGTCACGCAGCTCGCCGCGGAACAGCTGCGCATACACGGGGGCAGCAGCGTCGTAGGCCTCGCGGGTGGCACTGAGGGCATCGTGTTCGACCATGCTCTCGACAGTAGTTCCTGGCGCTGAGACGAGCCGGGAGGATCGCGATCTTCACTCCCGCCAGTTCGCCTGGCTACGCCAGTTCAGAGAAGCCTGCGTCCGCTGCCCCATGCCGCGTGCGAACCCAGTGGGTTGCCGTTGCTGCGCGAGCTCGAAGCAACTTCACGGTCTCGGGCGCGGCTCTTCCAGAGTGACCAAGGCGATCAAGGACCAACCCGAGCCACTTACCCCGCCGGCTCAGCCAGCCACGGGTGCCCAGGGTGCAGGCGCTCCACCGACTCACCGAGAAGGTCCCGCCGCGCTCGGCCCAGCAGCGGCAACACCCCGTAGAAGTCAGCCCGATCCTTGGACCGCGGCCCCTTGGCTTTGCACAGCAGCACCAACTCTGGTAGCGGATACGGGATCCCGTCCGCCGTCCGCTCGGTGATCGCGTCGTACGGCAGTCGCAGCCCCTCGTCCCGCCTGCAGATCCACATCCCGCCCTCGTGCGGCTCGCGGAAGACGTCGAACCCGGCCCGGGTGCGGCCCAAGACCGAAGTCGCACGGTCCACGGGCGGCGCGAGGCCCACAGCTCGTAGGGGGTCTACGTACACCCCTCATTCGGTGGGCAGTCCCATCCTTTCGCGCTTCACGATCCGGTTGGGTGGTGATCGTCACCGATCAGGCCCGAAGCACCGGGAGACTCGAACATGCAGATGCCGCCGTCGATGAAGGTCAAGGCCGCCATGCTGACCGTATCGCTGCTCGCACTGGCCACACCCATGACCGCGACCGCCGCCACCGCCGGGCAGACGACCGCCCGGCACCCCTACAGCGAGGCCCTGCTGCGGCAGGACCTGGCGGCCGTACGGGCGGCGGGAGGAGGCGATGTGAACGTGCTGGCCAGGGTCGACCGGACGAACGGCGCACCGCTCATGGCACGCATCGGCACGAGAACGGCCGACTCCTCGGCCCCGATCCCGTGGAACGCACACTTCCGCGTGGCAAGCACGACGAAGACGTTCACGGCGACGGTGGTCCTGCAACTCGCGGCGGAGAAACGGCTGTCGCTCGACGACACCGTCGAGCACTGGCTGCCGGGAGTCGTCGCGGGCAACGGCAACGACGGCAGCCGCATCACCGTCCGCGACCTGCTCCGCCAGACCAGCGGCCTGTACGACTACATCGACGACCCGGAGATCCAGGACCTGCTGATCAACCACTTCGACGAGAACCGCTACGACACCACCCCGACGGCCGACCTGGTCGCGGTGGCGATGAAACATCCGCCGGTGTTCGTACCGCAGCCGGGCGGGGCCACCCGATGGGCGTACTCGAACACCAACTACCTGTTGGCCGGGATGATCGCCGCGAAGGCCGGCGGCACGAGCTGGCAGGAACTGGTCGAGCACCGGGTCATCGCGAAGCTCGGACTGCGGGACGCCTCCGTCCCCGGGCTCGACCCGCACCTGCCCGACCCGCACGTGAACGCGTACCTGACGGACACGGACGGCAAGCGTCTCGACGTCACCGAGCACAGCCTCCAGCACACCGCGGACTCCGGCGTGGTGAGCACTACCGCCGACCTGAACACCTTCTTCCGCGCCCTGGCCGGCGGCAGGTTGCTCCCCGCCGAGCAGTGGCGCGAGATGCGGCAGACCGTCCGACGGACCGACGACCCGGACGACGTGGCCGAGATGCCCGAGGGCACCTACGGCCTCGGACTGCGCAAGATCCCGCTTTCCTGTGGCGGTTTCTACTTCACCCACGAAGGCGACGGGGCGGGCGTCAACACCCGCCCCGCCGTGAGCGCGGACGGCAAGCGCGCGGTGACCGTCTCCATCACCACCACGACCGCACCGCCGGACCTGGCCACCCTCAACCGCGCGACAGGCGCCCTCGTCGACCACGCCCTGTGTGACAAGCCCGGCAAGGGCTCACCGAAAAGCTACTGATCACCTGATCGCTCGGTCCTCTGGAAGAGACGCACCCAACGACCGGTCAGGCACCGGCCCCGGCCACCGCCGGGCCGGGCTGCTCGTCCCAGGCCCGGCCATCCAGCACGCGGCCGCCGGCCTTCGGGGTGAGCCCACCGATCTGCTTGAAGGGCTGGGGTCTCCGTCAGCAGCGGCAGCCGGACCCGCGCCCACGGAGCGAGCCTGCTGCCCGTCGCCGGGTCATGGTGAAGTGCTGCGGCAGGCGGGGGCGCGGGCGGCCCGGGCGCGGTCGCCGCAGCGGGTGGAGCACCAGTGGCGGCCAGCGGTTTCCGTCGGGCCCGCCCCTGGCCTGGCGTGGACCCCACGGGGTCGTGACACAGGTGTCACGACAGCTGGGACTGCACCTGGGTGGAGAGCAGTTCCAGGTGGTCCAGGTCGGCGAGGTCGAGGATCTGGAGGTAGATGCGCTGCGAGCCGATGGCCGCGTACCTGCCGATCTTCTCGACGACCTCGGCCGGGGAGCCGGCCAGGCCGTTGGCCTTGAGCTCGTCCACCTCGCGGCCGATCGCGGCGGCGCGGCGGGCGACCTCCTGGTCGTCCCTGCCGACGCAGACGACGAGGGCGTTGGAGTATGTCAGGTCGTCGGCACTGCGGCCCGCCTCCTCGGCGGCGGCCCGCACCCGGCCGAACTGGCGCACGCTGTCCTCGATGGAGGCGAACGGGATGTTGAACTCACTGGCGTAACGCGCCGCCAGCTTCGGGGTTCGGGTCGCGCCGTGGCCGCCGATCAGGACCGGGATCCGGTCCTGGGCGGGCTTGGGCAGCGCGGGCGAGTCGGTGAGGTCGTAATAGGTGCCGTGGAAGTCGAAGGTGTCGCCGACCTTGGTCTCCCAGAGGCCGGTGACGACGGCAAGCTGCTCCTCGAGACGGGCGAACTTCTCCTTCGGGAACGGGATGCCGTACGCCTTGTGCTCGTCCTCGAACCAGCCCGCGCCCAGGCCCAGTTCGACGCGGCCGCCGGACATCTGGTCGACCTGGGCGACCTGGACGGCGAGCACGCCGGGGAGGCGGAAGGTGCCGGCGGTCATGAGGGTGCCGAGGCGGATGCGCTTGGTCTCACGGGCGAGGCCGGCCAGGGTGATCCAGGCGTCGGTGGGCCCGGGGAGGCCGTCCACGTTGCCCATGCGGAGGTAGTGGTCAGACCGGAAGAAGGCGTCGAAGCCGAGGTCCTCGGTGGCCTTCGCCACGGTGAGCAGGGTGTCGTAGGTCGCACCCTGCTGGGGCTCGGTGAAAATTCGAAGGTCCATACACCCATCCTGCACGCCGACCCCCCCACCCACCGCATCGGCACCTCCTGTCACCCCGGTGCCAGGGCGGATGAATTCCGCCGATGCGGCTGGTAGGGGCGTTGCGGGGACGTTGCCAGGGCGAGTGAACGGCCGGCCCGCCGTGGTGATCGTCGAGGGGCCGAGTCCGGACCGTGCGGCGCACGGGCCTCCGGGCGGCAAGCGACACCTGGCCGCCCAGTGCGCCGGTCCACCTGTCTTGCCGCGTCGCCCTGTACGCCCTCCCGCCCCACGATCCCGGCCGACCTACCGCAGCGTCGGCCCCCATCGGCCCTGTCCCGCCTCCTTCTCGGGCAGAGCCTCCTCCCGCGCCGCCAGTTTGCGGAGCATCTCGCGGACCCTGTCGCGGGATTCGTCGGCCGCGTCGATCGCCTCCATGCACTGCCAGTACGTCGCCTCGTCGTCCGCCGCGCTGGCGATGCCGACCAAGGCCATGCCGACCTCGCCGAGCAGGCCGCCCAGGGAGAGAAGGGTTTCGTGCGCGTCGACCAGGTCGGTCAGCTGGGCGGCGCGCAAGGCCCCGGGGTCGAGGGCGGGTGTGTCCAGGACGCCGCAGCCACGGCCCGCCAGCTCCGTCAGGCCCAGTGCCTCGCCGCGCAGTTCAGGTGGGCCGGAGACCGCCAGACGGCTGCCGATCGCCTGGGCCAGCGCCTGCGCCTGCCACACCTCCGTCAGCGTCTGAGGCGCGCCTCCGCTCGCCGCCAGGGCGTGCCTGCTCGTCACGATGAGCCGCACCGCATCCATGCGCTGCCCCCGTCTGTCCGACGTACTCCTCGTACGCCCGCCCGAACCACACTGTCCACTACCCAGCGTGAGCTTCCCTGGGAAGAAAAGCCAGGGGAAGCCGGAAATCTGTGGACAACAATTCGGATTCGGCGGGGATTTCAGCTTCGGAGAGTGATAACGGAAGCTCCTACTCCTGCCGTTGGCCGCGCATTCACCACGGTTTCGCGCCGGGTTCCGTGCCCGGCGCACTACGCGTCGTCCGCCCCCGGCACCGGAAACCTCCGCTCGTTCCGGTCGATCTTGGCGGACAGCGCGGCCAACGGGTCGACGCCGAGCACCCCGCACAGCTGCAGCAGATACGCGAGCACGTCGGCGATCTCGTCCGTGACGCGGTGCGCGGTGTCCGGGTCGTCCATCACGCGGGCCGACTCCTCCGGCGTCAGCCACTGGAAGATCTCGAGCAGTTCAGCGGCCTCCACGCCGAGCGCGCTCGCCAGGTTCTTGGGGGTGTGGTACGGCTGCCAGCCCCGCGCGGCCGCGAACTCGGCCAGGCGGCGCTGCAGTTTCGCCACGTCCAGATGTTCCGTCACGCGTCCAGGTGTACCACCGTGACTCCGGGCACCTCCCCGGTCCACGACGCGTCGCTCACCGCCCCCACGAACCGGATGTGCCCGCGCGTGCACATCCGGGCCGCCAGCCGCAGGAGTTCCGTACGCTGCCGCGGGTCCAGCGCACGATCGAGGCCGTCGGCGAGCACGGTGAGCACCTTTATCGCGTCGGGCACCTCGCCAGGCACGTCCACGTCGAGTACGCCGGGACCGGTGAGCAGCACCAACGCCAGCGCCAGATAGCGCAATTCACCGTCGCCCAGCCGCCCGAGGTCCGTGCGCGTACCGTCACCCCGGTCCAGCATCGCCCGCACGGTCCCGTCGCCCGCGGGTTCGGAGACCAGATCGGTCACGCGTCCGGCGCAGCCCGCCTGCACGGCGGTGACGAGCTGTGCGTGCCGCCGTGCGCACTCCGCGCGCGTGCGCCACAGGACGTCGGCGAGGTTGTCACAGCCGGGCAGGAGCCGTCCCGAGCCCATGAGGACCGGTTCGCGCATCCGCTCGGGACGCGGGTCGCAGGCGAAGACGGTCCTCAGGGCGACCACGGTCTGCTCGGCGGCGGCGAGCACCCGTCGCTGGCCGTCGGTCTTGCCCGCGACGCGCAGCGGCAGCAGCGCGGTGCCGAGCCGGTCGTCGGGGAGCGGGGCGCGCGTCACCGGGGATGTGCCCGCCGTGTGCCAGGCGGCCTGCACGGCACGCCGGCCCGGGTCACGCAGGGCGGTCTCGAGCAGTACCAGCCCGCTCGCCGTCAACCGCTCGCCCACGATGCGCAGTTCGGGCTCCACCTGGACGGCGACGTCGAGCCGCACCGGGCCCTCCGGACCGTCCACCGTGCACCCGATCCGGAAGCCCCGGCGGCGTTGCGCGTCGGGCCTGGCCCGGTCGGGCACGCACGCGACGGGATCCGGCAGCGCCTCCACGAGCGGCGCCCCCGCGCCCAGCCGGGCGAGCGCCTCGTACGCCCGCAGCGCGGTGGACTTGCCGCACCCGCTGGGCCCCGCGAAGAGGGTGAGCGGCCCGAGCGGGAACCCGGCCCGCCGGTGCCCGGCGAACGCCGACAACCGCAACTCGGTGAGGCACGGCCGCAACGGCCCCTCCCGCACCTCGACGGACGGGACCGAGGGCGCCGTAGAGACCGACAACGGGGAGGACGCCGACCTGGGTGCCGGGACCGGCGCGTCGGTGCCGACGTCCCCGACGCACGGAACGGGCCGGGAGGAGTCGGCGGAAGCCGCGTTCACGAGCGCGGCGGACGCGGGCGCATCCGGGCCGCCGGACTCCGGAGACGCGGAGGACAACGGCGTATGCGGACCATGAGATTCCGCAGGCATGGGGGGCAGGGGCATATGCGGACCGTAGGACTCCCCGGCGGCGCCGAACCGTTCCCTCAGAGCACCTTCCTACGATCGGGGGACCGCACTTCAGCCCCCGGAGGCCCCGGCGCTCTCCATCAGGCCGCTGACCTCCGTGCCGGGCGGAGTCAGCAGGAACACGTTGCGGTCGACGCGGTGCATCCCGCTGTGCAGGCCGAAGACGACACCGGTGCTGAAGTCGAGGACGCGCTTGGCGACCTCGGTCTCCGCACCGGAGAGGTCGAGCAGGACCGGGATGCCCGCCATGAGCGTCTCGGCGACGTCGCGGGCGTCGGCGAAGACGTTGACCCTGAGGACCACGAAACGGCGGCGGGTCTCGGTCTCGGCGTCGGGGAGCGCACGGTGGCCGACCGCGGACGGCCACGCGTCCCGGCCGCGCAGCGGCACGACCTGGGCGAGCCCTTCCCATTGTTCATCGGTGACGTCGTAGTGGTTCACCGGCTTCCCCCCGAACTGACTCGCGTTCCATGCCTGCACCAGCCAATTCTTACGCAAGTCACCTGTTCGGCCCAACAGCGACACGAAGCGCGACCTCCCCGGCAGCCCCACCCGCATGCCACATGTGCGCATACGCCCGCTTCTTACCGGCCTCACACCGGCCTCTTCACCTCCTGCGACGCCCCGCTCACCGAGCGCGCATAGTGTGCGATCTCGTGCACTTGGCAGAGACACAGCAGGTGACACCCGGCCGGCGGACACAGTCGGTGGTGTTCGCCGGACCGGTACCTTCGGACGCCCCCGCGCAGTGGCATCGCGTCCTGACCCTCCTCGCCGACGTCAGTCTGTTCATCGGTACGCGCGCGGTGTGGACGCAGGCCGCCACGCACCGTCCGGTCCTCGCGGCCGTCATCTCCGTCTGCTACGTCTCGATCCTGGTCACCGGCGTGCTGGCCCTCACGGTCCGCCGGACCGGGTCGCTGGCCCGCCTGGACCTGGTGGTCCTGGTGACGGCGGTGACGCTCGTCCTGTGCGCCTGGGCGCTGGACCACGGCGGCGGCGACGAGGCGGTCCTCACCACGCAGGCCGCGCGCGAACTGGCCGCCGGGCACACGGTGTACGGCCGTCCGTGGCCGTGGCTGTTCACCGGCCACGGTGTCGCTCTCACGCCGACGACGAGCGGAGGCTACGACCTCACGTACGGCTATCCCCCGCTGGCGCCGCTGCTGGCCGTCCCGCTGCTGTGGCTGGGGCACGGCGGCGCGCCCGCGACCGCAGTGAGCACCGGCGCCCTGATCGCGGGGGCGGCCGTGCTGTGGCGGATGCTGCCCGTGCCGTGGCGTTCGGCCGCGACCATCGCCTGTCTGGGTTTCAGCTTCCTGCCGACGTACGCCCGGCTCGGCTACCCGGCGATCCTCGCCCTCGCCCTGCTGGTGCCGGTGGTGGTGCGCTGGCCGAGGATCGGCCGGGGCGGGCGGCTCGGGGCCGCCGGTGTCGCGCGGGCCGCGTGTCTCGGCGCGGCGTGCGCGGCCCAGCAACTGCCGTGGTTCGTGGTGCCGTTCCTGCTCGCCGGGATCTACGCCGTGCGCCGCGGCGAACTGGGCGGGCGTGCGGCCGGCCTCGTCGTCGCGCGCGTCGTGGGGATCGCGGCCACGGCGTGGCTGCTCATCAACACGTACTTCATCGTGTCGGAGCCCGGCCCCTGGCTGGACGGGGTCGCGCTGCCGCTGACGCAGGGCGCGGTCCTGCACGGCCAGGGCCTGGTCGACGTCTCGCTGTACTTCACCGACGGAAGCGACCGCCTGGACTGGTACGGGCACGCGAGCGTGCTCTTCGCGGCGGCCCTGCTCGCGCTGTTCGTGCTGTTCGTACGGCGGTTGGGCCCGGCGGCGACCGTGCTGCCCTGGTGTGCCTTCTATCTGGCGACCCGCTCGCAGGACGGCTACTACCTGATGATGACGCCGCTGTGGCTGGCGGCGGCCGTCACCGCACCCCTCCCGGAGTTCGCGACCGCCTGGCAGCCCCGGCCCCGCGCGCTCACCGGTCCGCGGCGTCGCCCGGCCCTGGCCGCTGCGACCGCGCTGCTGCTCACCCCGGCGGTGGTGAGCGCGGCCCTGGCGGTGTCCGGGTCGCCGCCGCTGCGCATGCGGGTCACCTCGGTGCGCCGGGCCTCGGCGACCGTGGTCTCGGCGCTCACCCTGCGGGTGACCAACGCGGCGGGCGACGCGCTCACCCCGCACTTCACGCTCACCACGGGCCAGGGGATGAACAAGTACTGGTCGCTCGCACGGGGCCCGGCGACCATCCCCGCCCACACCACGGCGAGCCTCGAACTCCGGCCGCCCTCAGGTATGTTCGCGATCCCGAAGCCGACCGTGCGAATCCGGCTGCGGGCGTTCACGGCGGCCCCGCAGACGCTGTCGAGCCAGGACGTGCGGCTGCGCCGGGGCGGCGGCGCGGCGGGCTGACGGCGAGTCAGGCCTCGGTACGGGTGAAACGGAGCGTCGCGCTCACCTTCGTCAGGCCGCCCATCATGCCCAGCTGGTTCCAGCTGACACCGAACTGGTCGCGGTCCACGGTGAACTCCGCCTCCAGCGTGACGGCCGACGCGTCCGCCGCGGTGACGCGCGCGGTGACGGTCTGGGGGCGGCTGACGCCACGGACGGTCAACTGACCGTCGACGGGCGCCGTGTCGCCGTCGCGGAGTTCGGCGCCGCGGACCGCGAAGGTGATCTGCGGGTGGTTGTCGGCGTCGAAGAAGTCGGCCGAGCGCAGATGGGTGTCGCGCTTGGCGTTCTTGGTGTCCAGGGAGCCGGCGTCCAGGGTGACGGTGCCGGTGGCCGTCCCGTCGGGCCCGACCTCGCCGCCGCCGGTGACGGCGGTGAAGGTGCCCTTGACGGTGGCCAGACCCCAGAACGTCTTGTGCCGTACGGCGACGGTGGAGGCGGCCGGGTCGAGCTGCCAGGTCCCGGTGGCGACGGTCATGGTCGTGCCCTTTCTCGACGGACCGGATAGCCAATGGTCCAATTTTGGATTATCTCGGGGCGCCTCACGCTAGCCCAATATCCAAATTTGGACAACACGTAGACTCGACACATGGCCACCCGCGACGAGCCCCTCGCCGACCGGCCCGCGTGTCCCTCCGGGGGCGGCGGGCTGCTCCCCGACGAGTTGCGCGCCTGGATGCTGCTGCTGGGCGCGACGGGCGCGGTGGAGCAACGGCTGCGCTCGGTGGTGAAGCAGACCCTGGACGTCTCGCACGACGAGTTCCTGATCCTGTGCCTGCTGGCCGAGGAGCCGGGCGGCGGGCTGCGTCTGACCCGGATCGCCGCCCTCCTGGGACGCCCCAAGACCCGGCTCACCTACCAGATCGCCCGCCTCCAGCACGCGGGCCTGGTCACCCGTCAGGCGGTGTGCGGCGACAAGCGGGGTGTGGAGGTGTCCCTCACCGAGAAGGCGCGCCAGCTGCTGCGGGAGGCCTCCGCGCAGCTCGCGAGCGCGGTCAAGGAGGCGCTGGCCGAGTTCGTCGGACCGGAGCAGCGCAAGGCGGTGTCCGGACTGCTGCCGGGGCTCGCCGAGGGTCCTTGCTGACCCATCGACGCACGCCCGCGTGGGCGTCGAGAGGTGCAGGTCACAGCTGCCGGGAGGGCAACGTCACAGCCCCCGCTCCGGTATCGGATGAGCGGGCTGGCCTAGCATCCGAGCATGACGGTCCTGCCTGACGACGGGCTCTCACTGGCCGCCGAGTTCCCTGACGCGACACATGAGCAGTGGCAACGCCTGGTCGAGGGTGTGCTGCGCAAGTCGGGCAAGGAAGTCTCGGGCGCGGCAGCTGAGGACGCCCTGTCCACGACGCTGGAGGACGGGCTGCGCACCCGTCCGCTCTACACCGCGCGCGACACCGCGCCCGACGCCGGCCTGCCCGGCTTCGCCCCGTTCGTACGCGGCGGCCGCCCCGAGGGGAACACCGCGGGCGGCTGGGACGTACGGCAGCGGCACGCGGCACTCGGCGAGGGCGCGGTCCTGACCGATCTGGAGAACGGCGTCACCTCGCTCTGGCTGCTCGTCGGCCCGGGCGGCATCCCCGTGTCCGAGCTGGGCCCGGCCCTCGACGGTGTCCTCCTCGACCTGGCGCCGGTCGTTCTGGACGCCGGGGCGGAGTTCGAGGCCGCGGCGGCCGAGCTGCTGCGGCTGCACGCCGAGCGGGGCGTGGACCGCAAGGCGGTACGCGGCGGCCTCGGCGCGGACCCGCTGGGCCACCAGGCCCGCACCGGCACCGCCCTGGACGTCGCACCGGCCACCGCCCTGGCGCGCCGCGTCGCCGAGGAGTACCCGGGGCTGCGCACGCTGACCGTGGACGCGCTGCCGTACCACGAGGCGGGCGGCTCGGCCGCGCAGGAGCTGGGCGCCTCCCTCGCCACCGGCGTCGCCTATCTGCGCGAGCTGACCGAGACGGGCCTCACCGTCGAACAGGCCTGCGGGCAGCTGGAGTTCCGGTACGCGGCCACCGCCGACCAGTTCCTGACGATCGCCAAGCTGCGTGCGGCGCGCCGGCTGTGGGCGCGGGTCGCCGAGGTGTCCGGTGCGCGCGGCACGGGCGCGCAGGTGCAGCACGCGGTGACCTCGCCGGTGATGATGACCCGCCGCGACCCGTGGGTGAACATGCTGCGCACGACGGTGGCCACGCTGGCCGCAGGCGTTGCCGGCGCCGACGCCGTCACCGTGCTGCCGTTCGACCACGCGCTGGGCCTGCCGGACGCGTTCTCCCGCCGCATCGCACGCAACACGTCGACGATCCTGGTCGAGGAGTCGCATCTGGCCCGGGTGATCGACCCGGCGGGCGGCTCCTGGTACGTGGAGCGGCTGACCGACGAACTGGCCCACGCCGCCTGGGAGTTCTTCCGAACGATCGAGCGGGACGGCGGTCAGGCCGCCGTGCTGCGCTCCGGCCGGCTGCGCACGGACCTGGCGACGACGTGGGCGGAGCGCTCGAAGAGGCTCGCCAAGCGGCGCGAACCCATCACCGGGGTCAGCGAGTTCCCGCACCTCGCCGAGAAGCCGGTGGAGCGCGAGCCCGCGCCCGAGCCGCCGTCCGGCGGTCTGCCGCGCGTGCGCCGCGACGAGGCGTACGAGGCCCTGCGCGCCCGCTCGGACGCCCACCTGGCGAAGACCGGCTCGCGCCCCCGGATCTTCCTGACCACGATCGGTCCGGCCGCCGCGTACACCGCGCGCGCGACCTTCGCCGCCAACCTCTTCCAGGCGGGCGGCGTCGAGCCGGTCACCGAGGGCCGGTTCGAGGACAGCGGCGCCACGGAGGCCGTGGTGTGCTCCAGCGACGCGGTCTACGCCGAACAGGCGGGGCGGGTCGCCGAGTTGCTGAAGACCTCGGGCGCCCGGCACGTGTTCCTCGCGGGCCGTCCCGCCGAATCCTCGGGGTATCCCGGTATCGACTCGTACGTCTTCGCGGGCTGCGACGCCGTCGACGTGCTGTCCGCGACCCTCGACCGCATGGGAGTGTCCTGATGGGAATCCCCGACTTCTCCGGCATCGAGCTGGGGACCCCGGTCGCCGACGGCGGTGACGCGGAATGGCGTACGGCCGCCGAGCGGGCGGCCGACGGCGAGGAGCCGCTGTGGGAGACCCCGGAGGGCATCGGGGTCAAGCCGCTCTACACCGGCCGGGATCTGGAGGGCCTGGACTTCCTGGGGACGTACCCGGGCATCGCACCGTATCTGCGCGGCCCGTACCCGACGATGTACGTCAACCAGCCCTGGACGATCCGCCAGTACGCGGGCTTCTCCACCGCCGAGGAGTCCAACGCGTTCTACCGGCGCAACCTCGCCGCCGGCCAGAAGGGCCTGTCGGTCGCCTTCGACCTGCCCACGCACCGGGGTTACGACAGCGACCACCCGCGCGTGACCGGCGACGTCGGCATGGCGGGTGTGGCCATCGACTCCATCTACGACATGCGGCAGCTCTTCGACGGCATCCCCCTCGACAGGATGACCGTGTCGATGACGATGAACGGCGCCGTGCTGCCGGTGCTCGCGCTCTACATCGTGGCGGCGGAGGAACAGGGCGTACCGCCCGAGAAGTTGGCCGGGACCATCCAGAACGACATCCTCAAGGAGTTCATGGTCCGCAACACCTACATCTATCCGCCGAAGCCGTCGATGCGGATCATCTCCGACATCTTCGCGTACACCTCGCAGCGGATGCCGCGCTACAACTCCATCTCGATCTCCGGCTATCACATCCAGGAGGCGGGTGCGACGGCCGATCTGGAGCTGGCGTACACGCTCGCGGACGGTGTGGAGTACATCCGGGCGGGTCGTGAAGCGGGTCTGGACGTGGACGCCTTCGCACCGCGGCTGTCCTTCTTCTGGGCGATCGGCATGAACTTCTTCATGGAGATCGCCAAGCTGCGGGCGGCCCGGCTGCTGTGGGCCAAGCTGGTCTCGCAGTTCGAGCCGAAGAACACCAAGTCGCTGTCCTTGCGCACCCATTCGCAGACCTCCGGCTGGTCGCTGACCGCGCAGGACGTCTTCAACAACGTCACGCGCACGTGCGTCGAGGCCATGGCAGCGACCCAGGGCCACACCCAGTCGCTGCACACCAACGCCCTCGACGAGGCGCTCGCGCTGCCCACCGACTTCTCGGCGCGCATCGCCCGCAACACCCAGCTGCTCATCCAGCAGGAGTCGGGCACCACCCGGGTCATCGACCCGTGGGGCGGCAGCGCGTACGTCGAGAAGCTGACGTACGACCTCGCCCGCAAGGCCTGGCAGCACATCCAGGAGGTGGAGCAGGCGGGCGGCATGGCTCAGGCCATCGACGCGGGCATCCCCAAGCTGCGCGTGGAGGAGGCCGCGGCCCGCACCCAGGCCCGGATCGATTCGGGTCGGCAGCCGGTGATCGGCGTCAACAAGTACCTCGTGGAGAACGACGAGCAGATCGAGGTGCTCAAGGTCGACAACTCCGCCGTGCGCGCCCAGCAGATCGAGAAGCTGCGGCGGCTGCGCGCGGAGCGGGACGAGACCGCCTGCCGGGACGCGCTCGACGCGCTGACCCGGGCGGCCGACGGCGACGGCAACCTGCTGGAGCTGGCCGTGCGCGCGGCCCGCGCCAAGGCCACCGTCGGCGAGATCTCCGACGCCCTGGAGAAGGTGTACGGCCGGCACGCGAGCCAGATCCGTACCATCTCCGGCGTGTACCGCAACGAAGCAGGCCAGTCCCCGTCCGTGGACCGCACCCGGGCCCTGGTGGACGCGTTCGAGGAGGCCGAGGGGCGCCGGCCGCGCATCCTGGTCGCCAAGATGGGCCAGGACGGGCACGACCGCGGCCAGAAGGTGATCGCCACCGCGTTCGCCGACCTCGGCTTCGACGTCGACGTCGGCCCGCTGTTCCAGACCCCGGAGGAAGTCGCCCGCCAGGCCGTCGAGGCGGACGTCCATGTGGTCGGCGTGTCCTCGCTGGCCGCCGGGCACCTCACCCTCGTGCCGGCGCTGCGCGAGCAGCTCGCCGAGGAGGGCCGGGAGGACATCATGATCGTGGTCGGCGGTGTGATCCCGCCGCAGGACGTGCCGACCCTGCTCGAGATGGGCGCGACGGCCGTGTTCCCGCCCGGGACGGTGATCCCGGACGCGGCGTACGACCTGGTCGAGCGGCTGTCGGCCGACCTCGGCCACGATCTGTAGTCCCATGGCAGCGATCGATCTCGACACGTATGTGAAGGGTGTGCTCGACGGGCGGCGGGCCCTGGTGGCCCGCGCCATCACGCTCGTCGAGTCCACCCGGCCGCAGCACCGGGCGCTGGCACAGGAGTTGCTCACCGAGCTGCTCCCGCACAGCGGCCGGGCGCGGCGGATCGGGATCAGCGGGGTGCCGGGTGTCGGCAAGTCGACGTTCATCGACGCTTTCGGCACGCTGCTGACCTCGCTGGGGCACCGGGTGGCCGTACTCGCGGTGGACCCGTCCTCGACGCGCACGGGCGGCTCGATCCTGGGCGACAAGACCCGGATGGAGCGGCTGGCGGTCGACCCCGACGCCTTCGTACGCCCCTCCCCCAGCGCGGGCACGCTGGGCGGGGTGGCCAAGGCGACCCGCGAGTCCATGGTCGTGATGGAGGCGGCGGGCTACGACGTGGTCCTCGTCGAGACCGTCGGCGTGGGCCAGTCGGAGACGACGGTCGCGAACATGGTCGACTCCTTCCTGCTGCTGACCCTGGCCCGCACCGGCGACCAGCTCCAGGGCATCAAGAAGGGTGTCCTGGAACTGGCCGACGTGATCGCCGTCAACAAGGCGGACGGCCCGCACGAGCGCGACGCCCGGGCCGCCGCACGCGAGTTGTCGGGCGCGCTCCGGCTGATGCACGGCAAGGACGCGTTCTGGACGCCGCCGGTGCTCAGTTGCAGCGCCCGCGAATCGACCGGCCTGGACACGGTGTGGGAGCGACTGGAGCAGCACCGCACCCTGCTCGACTCGACGGGCCGGCTCGCGGCCAAGCGGCGGGACCAGCAGGTCGACTGGACCTGGGCGATGGTCCGCGACGAGCTGCTGGGCCGGCTGCACACGGACCCGACGGTGCGGGGGGTCGCCCCCGGGCTCGAACAGCAGGTCAGGGACGGGGAGTTGACTGCGACGCTGGCCGCCGAACGCATTCTGAGGGCGTTCGGCGACCGGAGCTGATCTCGCTCGCTCCGTGGTCTCCCGTCCTTCCCCGGCCTGCTCCGGCCGGATTCACCAGCTCTCCCTGCCGTTCTCCGGCGAGAGGGGGCCGGTCGTGGGGGTCAGCCGGCGGTAGGCGGCGCGGGCGTTGAGCAGGCGGGCGAGAGTCGTGCCGACGAGCCCCGCGCCGAGCAGACAGGCGAGCCAGAACGTGTCCCTGGGCGCAGCCCAGGTGAGCGTGCCGGCGGGCGGAACGGCGAAGCCGTTGAGGAAGAGCCAGCACAGCAGGGCGGTGCCGGGAGCCGCCGTGAACCGGGCGCACAGGCCCAGCAGGGCGGCGAGCACCGACAGCGCGGTGAGGGCGAGTGCGGGGCGGTCGGCGCCCATGACGTGGTTGATCAGCGCCACCAGCACCGGTGCCCCGCCGAAGGCCCCGGTCCACACCAGCGGGGTGGCGACGGGCTGCGGCACGGGTACGGCCGCGGTGCCGAGGGACACCCATTCGATCATGCTCAGGCTTCCTTCCGGTCCGGCCCGGCGCCGCCGACGACGACGACCAGGCATCGCCCATGGGGCCGGTCAGGCGCTCCTGGGGTGCTGGTTAGAGTGTCACCAACACTTTGGCAAAGGAACAGTCAAACCAGACAGCCGGACAGGGGGCCAGCCGTGGGGGCTGCACGCATGAGCAGTACACCGTTGCCGGGGATCGGTGTCCGCTACGACCTGACGACGCGCGAACAGCAACGTCTGTCGGTCGTCGCCCACCGGGACGGTTCACGGACGCTGAGCGCGTACCGCGAGGACGATCCGGACGCCTGCGCCCTGTCGGTGCGGCTGGCGTCGGGCGAGGCGGACGCGCTGATCGATGCGCTGATGCCGACCCACCACAGCCCGAGTCTGCTGTCGACGACCGAGCTGGGCCTGGTGGCGGAGCGCATCGAGCTGCCTGCCGCCTCGCACTGGAACGGGCGTCTGCTCGGTGACACGCGTATGAGAACGGAGACGGGTGTGTCGATCGTGGCCGTACTGCGCCGGGCGGAGGCGATCCCCTCGCCCGGACCGGACTTCCGTCTCGCCGGCGGTGACACGCTGATCGTGATCGGCACGCGCGAAGGCGTGGAGGCGGCCGCCGCGATACTCGGGCGGGAGTGACGGGGTGCACAACTCCCCGGTCTTCCTCGTCGAGTTCGGCGCGATCCTCCTCGGCCTCGGCCTGCTCGGCCGGTTCGCCGGCCGGCTGCGGTTCTCGCCCATTCCTCTCTATCTGCTGGCCGGGCTGGCGTTCGGCGAGGGCGGTCTGCTGCCCTTGGGCGCCAGCGAGGAGTTCGTGGCGATCGGCGCCGAGATCGGCGTGATCCTGCTGCTCCTCATGCTCGGCCTCGAGTACACGGCCAGCGATCTCGTCTCCAATCTCAAGACCCAGTACCCGGCGGGCCTGGTCGACGCGGCGCTCAACGCCGTGCCCGGCGCGGCGATGGCGTTGCTGCTCGGCTGGGGCCCGGTCGCCGCCGTCGTCCTCGCCGGGGTCACCTGGATCTCGTCGTCCGGAGTGATCGCCAAGGTGCTGGGCGACCTGGGGCGGCTCGGCAACCGGGAGACCCCGGTGATCCTGAGCATCCTGGTCCTCGAGGACCTCTCCATGGCCGTGTACCTGCCCATCATCACCGCGCTGCTGGCCGGTGCGGGACTGGCAGCGGGCAGCGTGACCCTGGCTGTCGCGCTGGGCGTGGCGGGACTGGTCCTGCTGGTGGCGGTGCGCTACGGGCGGCACATCTCCCGCTTCGTCTCCAGCGACGACCCCGAGAAGCTGCTGCTCGTGGTCCTCGGTCTGACGTTGCTGGTGGCGGGGCTCGCCCAGCAACTCCAAGTCTCCGCCGCG
>NZ_BMQA01000011.1 GCF_014647875.1 Streptomyces brasiliensis
ATCCGCACCGACCGCGTGGCCGCCGCCGGCCCCAACGGCGCTGACCTGTGGTGGTCCGGCAAGCACAAGCACCACGAAGGAAACGTGCAGGTCATCGCGGCCCCGGACGGATGGCCGCTGTGGGTCTCCCCGGTCCGCCCGGGCCGCGAGCACGACACCACCTGCGCCCGCGCCCACGGACTCGTCGACGCTCTCAACCGGCTCGCCGCCACGCTGGGTATCCCCACCCTGACCGACCTCGGCTACGAGAACGCCGGAGACGCCTTCCGCCACCCGGTCAAGAAGCCCAAGGGCGGTGAACTCGCCGACCACGACAAGGCGTTCAACGCCGTGATCCGGGGCGTCCACGCCGTAGCCGAACGCGCCAACGCCCTGCTGAAGGTCACCTTCAAGGCCCTGCGCCGAGTCAGCCTCGACCCCGCGGCCATCACCCGGATCGCCCGCGCCGCCCTCGTCCTGCTCCAGCTCGAACACAGCCGCACCGCCTGAACGAAGATCACTAACCGTCACGAGACGTTACCGAGAAGGGTTCACTGGTGTAGCTCAGCCCGGTACGCATAGCCGTCGTTTCTTGACCCCGTGGTGTCGTAGAGCTGGGGCTGGTGAATGCGTCCATCGAGCAGTGCGGCTGCCTGCCGGTTGCCCTCCCAGGGTCTTTACGCTGCTGCGTCCGGTGGCGCGACTCGTGCGGCCGTGCCAGCCCCAGACCCCAGGGCCCCCTACGCCGACTGCGTGACGAGGCGAAATCGGCGGAGACGCCAAGCGTTCCCGCGGAGGGCGCTGCCTGACCGCGCGTTCCCACCTTTCGTTCCCATGCAAGCCAAAATGCCCCTCGGAGATCACTTCCGAGGGGCCCTTCTGACGCATCGTACCTGGTCAGGCATGGTGCCCCCGGCAGGATTCGAACCTGCGACACCCGCTTTAGGAGATCTTCACCGCCTCTTGACGGTCAGCCTCTCAACGGCTCGCCTTCGTCGGCGGGGTTGGTCGGTGCCCTCCGTGGTACGGCAATGTACGTCTACGTTGCCGTCAGTTGTTGCCGTCAGGCGCCATCCTTGCTGGAGGCTGGAAGAGTGCGCCTGGTCCGCCCGTTCCGTCAGAGTTCAAGGCTGTCGGCGTGAGGCAGTCACGGTGATGGTGCCCTGATCCTTCCGTGGAGCAGGCTTTTCAGCTGTCCGTCTGGTCGTTCGGAGGCGTCTGTTGGGGTGCGGGGGGCAGGCCAGACGGCGTGCGCGTACGACCGTGAACGGTGGTAACCGTCAGTGCAGCGACGGCCGGCTCGCCGGGCAGGCGGGCGGCGCCGCCGGGGAGTGGTTGAGACGAGGTCTCAGTCGTGGGCGTTCGGCTGTCCTCGCCCGGACCTTGAACGATGTTGCAGACAGCAGCGGCGTGGCAACGGCGGACTAGGGCCTGTCTGACGGGTCGCGTCACCGACCCCGCACCCGCCAGCAATGTCACCCGAACGGCGCAACATGGCGTGCCACCGACATGGGTGAAGGTCACGCTGACTAGGGCCCCAATTGAGGCAATCCGTGAAAGGGGAACCAAATGCGTATTCGACGAATCCTCGCCGCCGTCTTCGCCACGGCAGCCCTCGCCGGACTCGGCCTCACAGAGGCCACCACCGCCACCGCCGCTGCCCTCACCCCGGGTGAGTGCAAGGATGGCGGCGGAGTGGTCGTGGCGAACCCGAACAATCCCCATCTCGGGCTCTGCAGGGGCGGTACGGGCGACGGGCAGCCGGTCGACTAAACCCCACTAGGCGCCCCGCAGCCACGCGCTGCGGGGCGCTCCCGCGCGAGCGTAGCCGGGAGAGCCGCAGGGACCGTGCCGACCCGTCGGGCACGCCAGGTCCAGTCGGCCCGGAAGCACGTGGCGGGTGGGAACTCCTCATCTCGGCTGCCAGCTCGCGGCTCGTCATGATGAGCGAAGGGACGGACTGGCGCTCGCCTTCGAGGGCGCGCTCGCCCATGACGAGCGCCTGTTCCAAGTCGCCCTCCCGCGCGCCCCGCCGGGACCCTTGGAGGCCAAAGCCTGCCGACCGCCCGAAGCCAACGCACGCCGCCACCGGTTCGCCGACATCCGGGTCACCCTGAACCGCCGGGCCAACTCCCGGTCACTGGCCCCGGCCTCGATCAGATCAGCGGCTTCGAACCGCACTTGCTCACGCCGAGCCCGCTCCTCGGCCGTCAGCCCACCGCCATCGGGATACCTCACCTTCCCGGCATAGCGCTACGAGCGCAAGGCCGAACACTTCCTCGCCTTCGTAGGCATTGCCGCAGCCCTCATCTGCCACCGCTGGCTGAGCAGGTGAGGGGAACCTGCGAGGAAGTCAGTTGGCGAGCAACGCACAGCCGACGATGGCTTCCAACTGCGAGAGGAGACCTGGCGTGAGATCTTCAAGACCGCGGTCTTGGTCCGGTACCACGATCGCGGCTCCAGGCCCCAGGCTGACCTCGCAAGTGCGAGCAGGCAGGAACTCCAGCAGCCAGAACCTGATCTTCGACGCCTGCTCTTCACTGAGCTCAAGGGTGTCGTCCTGCGCGATGAGTCGGATCACCCCGACACGGTAGAACGGCAACACCCGCCTTAGGAGATCTTCCGACCGAGGCCCTGGTCAGGTTTTCGTTCTGTCAGTGCTGGCTTCAAGGTCTTCGAGTGAATCCGCCTGTGTATCTCTGTGCGTAGTCGTTGCCGTCAGTGTCTGCCGTCAGGATCGGGCCGTCACCCCCGCCAGTGGGGCTGTCAGTGTCTTCCGTGACAATCACCTCGCCTGCGCGAACGTCTTCCCGACGCCGTCGGCGCCACGGAGGCGGAGCTGGCGGAGGCGGAGGCACGCCTCGGTGTTGTGCTGCCCGACAAGCTCAAGTCGCTGTACCGGGTGACCCGGGCCCGGTGGGAGGACTGGAACGATGACTACGAGTCGGCCATGCGCGTCGCCAATGCCGTCGGCTGCCAACTCTTCACCCTCGACGAGCTGTACATCGCCGACGCCGACTCACGCTGGTGGTCGTGGCGGTCCGCGGCGATGGAGGCGGAGGTGGTCGACTCCCCGTCCGACGCCGCGGTGCAGGGGCTGGTCGGCTCACCCGGCTGGATTGTCTTCGGCGACGCCGACGGCGACCGGTTCGCGGTCGACCTGACCCCAGGACCGGGCGGGCACACCGGGCAGGTCATCGTCCTCAGCCGCGAGGAGAGCATCGGCGCGAGTCTGGAAGCCGACTCCCTCACCGAGCTGGTGCTCCCCGGACGGGGGACGCACGGCTCCCACCCGCGTGCGTACGGCGAGCCGCCGGCCGTGGCGCACGTCAACATCGGCAGTGTGCGAAGCGTCGAGGCCGCCGCGCACCCCGCGCTGGAGGTCCTGAGCATCGGCCTGTGGGAGGGCGAACCGTTCAGCCTGGAGCCCGTCGTGGACCTGCCGCGGCTGCGGACCCTGAGGGCCGACCCGGGCACGCTCGCCGACCCGTTGGAGATCTCCCGGCTCACCGGCCTGGAGTTCCTGGACCTCTGCCCGCAGGACTGGCGCGTGCTCCTCGATGCCGACGCCGTCCCGCGCAGTCTGCTGGCCGCCGGCATCGAGGTGCGCAACGACGTCGACCCCCTGCCGGTCGTGGACCTCGCCAACGAGATCCTCGCCCGCTGGGACCGCCCCTTGATCACCCGCACCACCCTGGAACGACAAGGGAAGCCTCGGCGTTCGGCTGCTGACCGACCTGCGCGACCACGTGATGGTCGGTATCGATCGCCTGCCGACGGTCGCCATCCTGGACCGGCTCACCGCCATGGATGACGCTCCGTGGGCCGATCTCAACGGCAAGCCTCTCGACAATCGGCGACTGTCGCGGATGCTCGCGGAGTACATGACGGCCGACAACGAGCCCATCGCCTCCCGCAACATCAAGGCGGCCGGAAGCGTCCTCAAGGGCTACTACGCCGCCGATCTCTGGGACGCGTGGGCCCGCTACTGTCCCCCACCCCCGGAATCTCCGCTACCTCCGCTACCCGGCACGGAAAACGCTGCCTGACCAGCAACAACGGGGTAGCGGCAAGCCTGATCGCGAGCCGCTACCCCGCCGCTACCTATCCGCTACCGCTACCCCTTCCGCTACCTCGTACAGGCCCCTGACCTGCGAGGTAGCGGCGGTAGCGGAAGTAGCGGACTTCCAGAAGGGGAGCAGGAAGCCCCCGCGACCACCCCGGAGGTTCGTCGTGCGCACCGCCCTGCCCGCAGCACCCGAAGCCCTGACCGTCCCGGAGGTCATGACCGCCCTGCGACTCAGCCGCAGCAAGGTCTACGACCTCATTCGCTCCCGTCAGTTGGCGAGCTTCACCGTCGGCCGCGCTCGCCGCGTCGCCCCCGAAAGCCTGCGCGCCTTCATTCAGGAACAGATCGAGGAGAACGCAGCCTGATGGCACCCCACAAGAATCCGAACGGCGCCGGCAGCATCTGGCGGCGCAAAGACGGGCGTTATGAGGCGCGCGTCTACGTTCCTCAGCCTGACGGCACCCGTAAGCGGAAGACCGTCTACGGCGCCACCTGGGAAGAGTGCGACACCAAGCGGCAGGAGTTGGTGCGCCGCGACCGCCAGGGCATCCCGACGCCGACCCGTTCCGCCAAGCTCTCCGAGTGGCTCCCGTACTGGCTGAAGCACTTCATCGAGCCGCGCCGCAAGCTCAGCACCTACGACAAGTACGAAACGCATGTGCGGCTCTACCTCGTGCCCCTGCTGGGCACGAAGCGGCTGGAGTCGCTGAGCGTCGCGGACGTGCGCCGCTTCATCACCCGCGTGCAGAACGCTCATACAGCCCCGACTGCGAAGGAGGCGCACCGCGTACTGCGCACGGCGCTCAGTGCCGCCGTGCGCGAGGAGCTGATCACGCGGAATGTGGCGTCGCTGGTGGAACCGCCGCGCGTCAAGCAACGGGAGATCCATCCCTGGTCACTGGAAGAGACGCTGACCTTCCTGGAGGCCGCGCGCAGCGACCCGCTGTACGCCGTATTCGTGCTTGCCGTCGCCATGGGTCTGCGGCGTGGTGAGCTGGTGGGTCTGCGCTGGTCGGATGTGGACCTGGACAACCGCGTGCTGCACGTCCGCCAACAGACGCAGCGCCGTAGGGGAACGCTGTACGACGACGACCCCAAGAGCCGCCGCAGCCGCGTGGTGCCGATGCCTGCGCTGTGCATCGCGCCGCTGCGCTGGCACAGGCTGCGGCAGCGGGAGACGTTCGAGCGCACGGGCGTCGCCTGGTCGGAGACCGGCTACGTCTTCGCCACACGGAACGGCCGCCCGGTGGAGCCCCGGAACGTCTACCGGTCCTTTACGCGGGTTGCGGCTGATGCGGGGCTGCGAGTGGTCCGGCTGCATGACGCGCGGCACGGCTGCGCCACGTTGCTGACGGCGGCCGGCGTCGCCCCGAGGGTCATCATGGAGATCCTCGGGCACAGCCAGATCAGCATCACGATGGACGTGTACACGCACGTCGTGCATGACACCCAGCGGGAGGCGATCAGCCACATGGACCGGCTGCTCAAACGCCGTCTACCAGCCGCTTGAGTAGCGGTTGCCGTCAACTGCTGCCGTCAAAACGGCCCGGACCATATTGGTCCGGGCCGTTTTCCCTGGTGCCCCCGGCAGGATTCGAACCTGCGACACCCGCTTTAGGAGAGCGGTGCTCTATCCCCTGAGCTACGAAGGCGAGCATGGTCGCGGTGCGGCCACAGGCGTCAGCGTACCGGATGTGGGCGTGGGGGTGCGGAGGGTCAGGGCAGGCGGGCAAGGGCGCAGCGGCAGGTTGTTGGGAGGGGCGTTGGGGCGTGGTCGTGCCGGGTGGCCCCGAGTCAGCCGCGCCCGCCCCCGAGTCACCCCTACCTACTTCCGACTCACCCGCACCGAATACTCCCCGCCCGGATCCGCCCTCGACACCGCCACCGTGATCCCGTGCTTCGGGTCCTTGAACGTCTCGCCCGGGGCGAAGGGGGCGTCCGAGAGTTCTGCCTGGACGTTTGGGCTTCGGGTGCAGCCGCCGCTGTTCCGGTGGGCGTCGTAGACCTTGATCGGGCCCCGGCCCGTGTCGACGTTCGCGTCGACCTTGTAGACCAGGACGCCCGGGTGGCAGACCGTCTCGTCGTTGCCGCCGCGGGTGCGGAGCTCCAGGGCGTAGCCCGTGCGGCCGTCGATCGGGACGAAGACCAGTTTGCGGCCGCCGGGGCGGGACAGTGGCGTCAGTTTGTACTCGGTGCTGCCCTTCGCCGCCGCGCAGCTCACCTGGGAGGGGTCCAGCCAGCCCAGTTTCCACTTGTGCCAGCCGAGCAGGTCGTTGTTGCCGCCCCAGTCCTCGCTCATGATGTCCCAGTGGCCGACCGTGCCCCCGCCGTCCTGGGTGTAGAGGTCGGGCAGGCCGAAGACGTGGCTGTTCTCGTGGGGCAGGACGCGATAGCCGGTGTGGGCGTAGGAGCCGGAGCCGTCGTCCTGGCGGGAGTAGATGAAGGACGCGTTGGCGAGGGGCACGCCGTCGGCCACGGGCGCGTCGGTGTTGCCGGCGAAGGTCACCGACAGGACCGTGTCCAGCGCCGAGGGGCCCGCGTTCGGGGTGACCAGGATGTTCAGGAGGTCGTAGTCGCGGAAGTCCACCTCGGGGTCGGTCGTGGCCACGATGTCCTGGACCAGTTGGCGGTAGCCGGGGTCGAAGGGGGCGCCGCGCTCTATGCCGTACTCCTTGAACGACTTCGGCATCCGCAGCCAGTGCGTGATCGGCGTCTCGGGGCGGTAGTCGAGCTTGCCGTAGGAAGCGGTGCGGAACCAGTCCCGGGTCTGCGGGAAGAACTCGTGGTACCGGTCGAGCGCGCTGCCTTTCCCGGGGGCGTCGGAGAAGTCGACCATCAGGGTCAGTGCGTGGACGGTGCCCGTGGAGCGGGAGTAGCCGCCGGGAGTGGAGAGGCCCTCGGTCATCTGGACCTCGCGGCCGCCGTTGATCAGGCAGGGGCCGAGGGTGGTGGTGCGGGCCAGGTCGGCGATCGAGCCGCCGGCGGTGGTGGAACCGGGGGTGAGACCAGCTGTTCCGGACGAGGTGCTGAGCGCCAGGGTGAGGGCCGTCACGCACGCGAGGGACGCCGCGCGGCGCGAGCGTATGCGACGGCTGCTGGGCTGCGGCTGCATGCATGGACCTCTCGCTCCACGGCAGCCGCCGGCCCCGGCTGCACCCTTGCGATCACCCTGTGTCGACAGGGCGAAGGGCGCGCGCTGAAAGAGACCGATCGTGGGTTTCCGGCGGGTAGTGACACCCGCGTGAGTGTGATTCAGGTCACACAGATTCTTTTCTGGGCTGGGAAATAACCGGGGATCGATTCCCCGTTTGGACCTGTGTCCGAGCGAAACGGGGAGCTGTTCCCCGGATCGGCGGGAGTCGGTTCGATACGTCGGCTCCTTGGACACCGCAAGCCGGACAAGCCCAGACAAGCGAAGCCACCCGGCCCACCCACCGGCCGGTCGACCGAGGAGGACGTCGTGACCACCGCGACCCCCGTGCCGCGCAAGACGCCCCGGCCCCGCGCCGACGCCCTGCGCAACCGGGAGCGGATCGTCAGCGCCGCCCGGGAGATGCTCGTCGAGTACGGCCTCTACGTACCGCTCGACGAGATCGCCCGCCGGGCCGGCGTGGGCAACGCGACGCTGTACCGCAACTTCCCGGACCGCGACGCGCTGGTCCGTGAGGTCGTGTGCTCGGTCATGGACCGTACGGTGCGGGCGGCCGAGCAGGCCCTCGCCGACGGGGGCGACGCCTTCGAGGCGCTGGAGTACTTCGTGCACGCCTGTGCCGACGAGCGGATCAGTGCCCTGTGCCCGATGATCTCCAGCACGTTCGACAAGCACCACCCCGACCTGGAGGCCGCCCGCGAGCGCGTCGAGCTGCTCGTCGAGGAGCTGATGGACCGTGCCAAGGCGTCCGGACTGCTGCGCACCGACATCGGTGTCGGTGATGTGATGGTCGCCGTGGCCCAGCTCAGCCGGCCTCCGGCGGGCGCCCCCTGGTTCAGCGTCGACCGCTTCGTCCACCGTCATCTGCAGCTGTTCCTGGACGGGCTGCGGGCGCCGGCGCCCTCCGTCCTGCCCGGCACGACCGTGACCATGGAGGACCTGCGCCGAGCCTGATCAGACCCGACCAGACCCTCACCACCGACATGACGACCTGATCTCCGACCGGCCCGACCTGAACCGACCGGTTCCGAACGATGAGTTCAGGGCCGGACCCCGGTCATCACTCGCGGTCCAAGCTTCCGGCCGTCGACGCGGACGAACCGCCACCTCCAGTCACCAGCCACCCTTCCCTACCTTTCGACGTCCCTTTTTTCCGTCACGAAGTCCCGAAGTGGATACCTCCATGTCTGAAACAGCTTTGAAGGCTCCCGGGGCCCTCGACGCCAACCGCTGGAAAGCGCTCGTGTTCATCGCGCTCGCCCAGCTGATGGTCGTCCTGGACGCCACCATCGTGAACATCGCCCTGCCCTCCGCCCAGCAGGACCTGGGCATCTCCGACGGCAACCGGCAGTGGGTCGTCACGGCCTACGCCCTCGCCTTCGGCGGTCTGCTCCTGTTCGGCGGCCGGATCGCGGACCTGTGGGGGCGCAAGCGCGCCTTCGTCATCGGTCTGACCGGCTTCGCCGTGGCCTCCGCGCTCGGCGGCGCGGCCACCAGCGGCGCCATGATGTTCGGCGCCCGCGCCCTGCAGGGTGTCTTCGGCGCCCTCCTCGCTCCCGCCGCGCTCTCTCTGCTCGCCGTGATGTTCACGGACGCCAAGGAGCGCGCCAAGGCGTTCGGCATCTACGGCGCGATCGCCGGTGGCGGCGGCGCCGTCGGCTTCATCCTCGGCGGCGTGCTGACCGAGTACCTGGACTGGCGCTGGACGTTCTTCGTGAACATCCCGTTCGCGATCGTCGCAGCCGCCGGTGCCTACTTCGTCATTCGTGAGCCGGAGGGCGGCCGCAACCGCTCCCCGCTCGACATCCCCGGCGTCGTCCTGTCCACCCTCGGCCTGGTCTCGCTGGTCTACGGCTTCACCCGCGCCGAGTCCGACGGCTGGGGCGACTCTGTGACCGTCTCCCTGTTCGTCGCCTCCGTGGTGCTGCTGCTCGCGTTCGTCGTCACCGAGGCCAAGGTCAAGGCCCCGCTGCTGCCGCTGCGCGTGGTCACCGACCGCAACCGCGGCGGTGTCTACCTCTCGCTCGGCCTCGCGATCATCGCGATGTTCGGCACGTTCCTGTTCCTCACGTACTACCTGCAGGTCGTCAAGGGCTTCTCGCCGATCCAGAGCGGCTTCGCCTTCCTGCCGATGGTCGCGGGCATGATCACGGGCTCCACCCAGGTCGGTACGCGCCTGATGACCCGGGTCGCGCCCCGGCTGCTGATGGGCCCCGGCTTCCTGGTCGCAGCGGCGGGCATGTTCCTGCTGGCCCAGCTGGAAACCGGCTCGTCGTACGCCTCGCTGGTGCTGCCCGCGCTGGTGCTGCTCGGCCTCGGCATGGGTACGGCGTTCATGCCGGCCATGTCCCTGGCCACCCAGGGCGTCCAGCCGCGGGACGCCGGTGTCGCCTCCGCGATGGTCAACACCTCTCAGCAGGTCGGCGGCGCGATCGGTACGGCCCTGCTGAACACGGTCGCCGCGTCCGCGACGACGTCGTACATCAAGGACCACATCGCGACCGCGGCCACCAGGCCGCAGCAGCAGCTGGTCCAGCTGCAGGGCGTCGTGCACGGCTACAGCGTCGCGATCTGGGCCGCCGTCGGGATCCTGGTCCTCTCCGCGCTGCTCGTCGTGACCCTCGTCAACGCCGGCCGCCCGGGCGGCGCCACGGTGACCTCCGTCGGGGGCGACGACGTCGAGGACGAGGTGGCGGTCCCGGTGATCGCCCACTGAGGCACGGCACCGGGGTATCCGTCCGGACCTGAACCTGTTGTGCGCGCGTGGACGGGGACGCTCCGCGGGCACGACTCCCGAGACCTGTCCTGGCTTGCTGAGTGAGCGGCTCAGCGGAGCCAGGGCAGGTCCGCACCCGCTTCGTTGGGCTGAAGGCCCTCTGCGACGATCTCCATGATCTGGCCGAGGGCCTTCTGCTGCTCCGGGGACAGCCGCTCGAACAGCGCCTGGCGTACGGCGGCCACGTGGCCCGGCGCGGTGCGGCGCAGCACGTCGTAGCCCTCGTCGGTCAGCACCGCGAACTGGCCGCGCTTGTCGGACGGGCAGTCCTCGCGGCGCACCCAGCCGCTCTTCTCCAGGCGGGCGACGGCGTGCGAGAGGCGGGAGCGGGTGATCTTCGCGCTCATGGCGAGCTCGGTCATCCGCAGCCGGCGGCGCGGCGCCTCGGCGAGCTGGACGAGAAGGCCGTAATAGATGTGCGGCATGCCCGCGTCGCGCTGGAGCTGACGGTCGAGATGGTCCTCGAGCAGGGTGGTGGCCTGCAGGTACGCGCGCCACACGCGCTGCTCCTCGTCGGTGAGCCAGCCGTGCCGCTCGGCGGGGTCGGGTGCCGTGTTCATGTACTCCACTGTACGGAGCATCTTCTTGAAGATTGAACAAGCGTGGCGTAGAGTTTTGGATGGAACTTGAGACTTAAAGCAGTCGGGCCCAGGACTCGAAGGTCTGTGACCAGAAGCAGCCGGATCGCCGGGCGGGCCCGCCGGAGGGAGCCGTCGCCATGTCCGCCGCCACCCGGGAGCGCATGCCCGCCCTCTATCTCAGCCACGGCGCACCGCCTCTCGCCGACGACCCGGTATGGCCCGGTCAGCTCGCCGCCTGGTCCGCCGGTCTGCCCCGACCCAAGGCGATCCTCATGGTCTCCGCCCACTGGGAGGAGGCCCCGCTCGCCCTAGGCGCCGTACGGACCGTGCCGCTGGTGTACGACTTCTGGGGCTTCCCCGAGCACTACTACCAGGTGACGTACGAGGCCCCGGGCGCCCCCGAACTCGCCGAATCCGTGCGCAAGCTGCTGCGCGCGCCCGGCACGCCCGTCCAGGACATCCCCGACCGCGGCCTCGACCACGGTGCGTATGTCCCCCTGGTGGAGATGTTCCCCGCGGCCGACATCCCGGTCCTGCAGATCTCCATGCCGACCCTCGACCCCGTGAAGCTGATGGACATCGGCCGCAAGCTGGCGCCCCTGCGCGACGAGGGTGTGCTGATCGTCGGCTCCGGCTTCTTCACCCACAATCTGGCCGCGCTGCGGTACGCGGGCAGCGGCGTGCCCAGCTGGTCCTCCGAGTTCGACGACTGGGGCCGGCGGGCGCTCGAGGCGCGCGACTGGGACGGCCTCCTGGACTTCTTCGACAAGGCCCCCGCCGGTCGGTACGCCCACCCGCGCACCGAGCACTTCGCCCCGCTCTTCGTGACCATGGGCGCGGCCGAGGCCGGCGGTGAGCTGGACGCGCAGAAGTCCGTGATCGACGGGTTCTGGATGGGCATGGCCAAGCGGTCGGTGCAGTTCGGCTGAGTCCGCCCCCGCTCACAGCTCCTTCTCGTACCAGGCCACGTCCCAGTAGCGGCCGAACTTGCGGCCCACCTCGCGGTACGTGCCGACGTACCGGAACCCGAACCGCTCGTGCAGCCGCGTCGACGCCGCGTTGGGCTGCGCTATGCCCGCGTAGGCGCGGTGCAGGTCCTCGCCGGACAGGGCGTCGAAGAGAGCGCCGTACAGAAGCGTGCCGATGCCGCGGCGGCCGGCGTGTGGGGCGACGTACACCGTCGTCTCCACCGAGGTCGCATAGGCGGGCTTCGCACGGTAAGGGCTGGATGTGGCGTAGCCCAGAATTTCGTTAGAGTCCCCCGCCACGGCAACCTTCAGCCGGTACGGGCCGTCTTCTGGATGGGAGAGCAGCCAACGGCGTCGCTCTTCCGGCGTGAAGACAGCGGTGTCGAATGTGATCGGGGTCTCACGTACATAGTGGTTGTAGATGTCGGTGAGGGCCTCGAGGTCGCCCTCGACTCCCGTCCTGACCTGCAGCTCTGTACGTTCCGTCGGCACCGCACCTCCTCACGTGGTCGGACAGGGTACTGCATGATCAGAAAAATCGGTGGGCGGGTTGGGAATTCTGTCCTGTTTCCAGTCGTTGTTTCCATCGGATGCAGGGCACTCGACGAGAGTCCGAGAGTCCCCCGGGAGTGCTGAGCGTCCACAGGACCACCCGCTAGCCCACCATCGCAAGGGAGCACGCATGGCAACCCGTGCCGTCGCCCGTCGTCAGTCCGCCACCGGCGAGACGGCCGACTCGGCAAGCAGTGTTCGCGCCCATGGCGGCGAGATCGCCGACCGCGACCTGGTCGGCATGTACCTCGACGAGATCGCGCGTACACCGCTGCTCGACGCCGCCAAGGAAGTCGAGCTGTCCCAGACCATCGAGGCGGGTGTGTTCGCGCGGCAGGTTCTCGACGGCGAGGAGGAGTCCGCGACGGACGCCACTCGCGAAGAACTGGAGGCCCTGGTCGCAGTCGGCGAGCGCGCCAAGGACGTCTTCATCCGGTCCAACCTCCGCCTGGTCGTGGCGGTGGCCCGGCGCTACCCGCGCAGTGGCCTGCCCCTGCTCGACCTGATCCAGGAGGGCAACGCCGGTCTGGTGCGCGCGGTCGAGAAGTTCGACTACCGCAAGGGCTTCAAGTTCTCGACGTACGCCACCTGGTGGATCCGCCAGGCGATCACCCGCTCCATTGCGGACCAGTCCCGCACGATCCGCCTGCCCGTCCACCTGGTCGAGGAGCTCGGCCGGATCCGGCGCGTGCAGCGCGAGTTCAACCGGGAGAACGGCCGCGAGCCGGAGCCCGCGGAGATCGCCGCCGAGCTCGGCTCCACGCCGGAGCGCATCACCGACGTGCTCGACTGGGCCCGTGACCCGGTCTCCCTGAACATGTCGGTGGACGACGAGGGCGAGACTCAGTTCGGCGACCTTCTCGAGGACACGTCGGCGGTCTCCCCGGAGCAGTCGGTGCTGACGCTGCTGCGCAGCGAGGAGCTCGACGACCTCATCGGCCGCCTCGACGAGCGCACGGCCAGCATCATCAAGATGCGGTACGGCATCGAAGACGGCCGGGAGCGCACGCTCACCGAGGTCGGCAAGGAGCACGGCCTGACCCGCGAGCGCATCCGCCAGATCGAGAAGCACGCGCTCCTCGAACTGAAGAAGCTCGCGCGCGACACCGGGTTCGACGCGGCGGCGTAAGCGAGAGTGGGGGGCGTTCAGCGAGTGAGGGCCGACGAGAGCCAGAACCGACGGCAGATCCTCAGCCGTGGCCGGGGCAGCCTGACGCGTGGAGGCGCGTGGCTGCCCGAGGCCCGGCGGAGCGTGTGCGGCTGTGGTGCGTACGGCCGTTTCGCTCCAGGCGGCGCACAACAGCCCCTCCCGCGCACGCCGGGTGGCGCAACACAGCGCAAACATGGCTTTGTACCGCCGCTTCAACCCTCCGGGGCCCGGGAACAACCCTTCAGGGCCCAGGAGTTCGGGGTTCGGTACCGCACTCCCGGCACCCCGCGAGATCCCTGAGCCACGTCCCGTCGCAATCCCCCCCCGGCGCCGGGACCTTCCCAGAGCCGGACTTCGGCGCCTGTCCCCCCGGGCGTCGGAGTCCGGCTTCTTGCTCGTCCGGACGCGGTGTCTGTCCGGGCACATCGTCCGTGCGCACTCGTCCGAACACGCTGATCGGTGGGCCACCCCGTACCTGAACCCCGGGGTGGCCCACCGAATGGCAGATTCTGCCACATGGGCATAGCCTGCCGACGTGAGCGCCCCCAGCCCCACCGGCAAGACCCCCGATCAGGCCTTTTCTGCCGGCCCCGGCCTCTCGCTGACGGAGCGGCGCAAGGCCGAGACCCGGATGGAGATCGCCCGGGCGGCCGCCGGTCTCTTCGTCCGCCAGGGCCTGCGGGCCACCCGCGCCGAGGACATCGCCCAGGCCGCCGGCATCGCGCCCCGCACCTTCTACCGCTACTTCGCCACCAAGGAGGAGGCCATCGCCCCCCTCTACGCGGCGTGCGCGCGGCGCTGGGCGGAAGCGGTCCGTGAGGCCCCGGCGGCGCTCGGCGTCCCGGAGGCCCTGGAGCATGCCGTCCACCACACCCTCACTCCCGGCGTCGGAGTCTCCGCCGCCTCCTGGGAATGGGTCCGCACCCTCATCCGCCTGGCCCACTCGAGCCCCGGGCTGCGCAAGGTGTGGGCGGAGGTGTGCCAGGGGGCGGAACAGACGTTGGCGGAGGTGCTGGCAACGCGGGCGGCTTCGGACTCGGCGCCTTCGGCGCAGGGGAGTGCGGCCTCGGAGACTCCGGCGGCCGGTGATGACAACGTTGGCGCGGAGGCGCCCGTCACGCCCGAACTCCGCTTCACCGCGGCAGTCGCCAGTGCCGCCGTGCGCGTGGCGGTCGAGTCCTGGGCGTCGGGTTCCGCCACGGCGTCGGGCGCGGAGGGTCCGGCGGCGCTGGCACTGCGGAACCTGGAGGCGCTGCGGGGGTTTTCCTGGGGGGTCGGGACGGGGAGCGGCAGGAGGAAGGGGCGTAGGAACCGGTTGTAGGAACCGGTCGTAGGGATCGGCTGTAGGAATCGATCGGGCCGGTGCCGAGTGATCCCGACGCGCGACAGCGCCGCCGGACACCCCGGTCCCGTACGACCGCTCACGCACCTCCCGCCCGAGTCAACCGTTCGCCCAACTCCCGTACACAGTCCACGAGTTCTACCGGCTCACGGACGACGAAATCGCAATCCGTCATCGCCAGTCGTATCGCCAGCCACTCCAGAGGATCGCCGGTCGCCCCGCGTACGACACAACCCGGCCCCGATCCCCCGTCCTCCGGTTCCGGCGTCCCGAGCCACGTGGGCAGCCGGGCGGCGACGACGTCCGCCGGAGCGGCGAAGGCGACCGTGAACTCGTAGGTCTCCTGCCGCCGTTGGATCGACCGCCGCAGGTATTCCGCCGCACTCCCCGTCGGCAACTCCCGTGGAGCGAACCGCGCCCCGGTGGCGAACGGCTCGCTCACCCGGTCCACACGGAACGTGCGCCAGTCGTCGCGGTCGAGGTCGTACGCCACGAGGTACCACCGCCGCCCGGTCGACACCAGCCGATACGGCTCGGTCAGCCGACGCGAACCGGTCCCGTCCCCGGCGCGGTAGGCGAAGCGCAGCCGCTCCCGCCCGGCCACGGTCGACGCCATCACGGTGAGCGTCTCGGGCGCGATGCTCGCCCCGTCTCCGCTGGTCAGCGGCGTGGTCGCGGCCTGCAGGGTGGAGACGCGGTGGCGCAGCCGGGACGGCAGTACCTGCTCCAGCTTCGCCAGGGCCCGTACGGACGCCTCGTCCACGCCCTCCACGGCGTGCCCGGCGCCGGCCCGCAGCCCGACCGCGATCGCCACCGCCTCCTCGTCGTCCAGGACGAGCGGCGGCATGGCCTTGCCGGCCACCAGCCGGTAGCCGCCGTCGGAGCCCTTGGTCGACTGCACGGGATAGCCCAGCTCGCGCAGCCGGTCGATGTCCCGCCGGACCGTACGACGGGACACCCCCAGCCGTTCGGCCAGCTCGCCGCCGGGCCACTCGCGGGGCGTCTGGAGGAGCGAGAGGAGCTGAAGAAGCCGGGCCGGGGTGTCCGTCGTCATGTTTCCAGGATGGACCTCCACTAGGACATGATCTGACCTAATGGCCACCTAACTTCGAGGACATGAACTCGACCGACACGACCGACCCGACCGAAACGTCTCTCGCTCCCACCGGGCGGCCCACCGGCCCGGCCGCCGCGGCCGACCGCCGGCGCTGGTTCGCCCTCGCGATCGTGATGACCGCGGCCTTTATGGACCTCGTCGACGTCACGATCGTCAACATCGCGATCCCGTCGATTCAGCGGGACGCGGGCGCCTCCTTCAGTCAGATCCAGTGGATAACGGCCGGCTACGCCCTGGCCTTCGCCGCGGGCCTGATCACCGGGGGACGGCTCGGTGACATCCACGGCCGCAGGCGGCTGTTCCTCCTCGGCATCGGCGGCTTCACCGTCGCCTCCGCCCTGTGCGGCCTCGCCGCGAACCCGGAGATGCTGGTCGCCTCCCGCATCCTGCAGGGCGCGATGGCGGCGATGATGGTGCCGCAGGTCCTGTCGATCGTGCACGCCACCTTCCCTGCGCACGAACGCGGCAAGGTCTTCGGTCTGTTCGGCGCGATCGTGGGGCTGGGCGCGGTGTCCGGTCCGCTGCTCGGGGCGCTGCTGACGGAGTGGAACCTGTTCGGGCTGGAGTGGCGGCCCATCTTCCTCATCAACCTGCCCGTCGGCCTCGCCGCCTTCCTGCTCGGTCGCCGCTACATCACCGAGTCGCGCGCCCCGAAGGCGCTGAAGCTGGACCTCGTCGGCGTCGCGCTGGTGACACTGGGCCTGCTGATGCTGCTCTACCCGCTCACCCGCGGCCGTGAGCTGGGCTGGCCGGTCTGGGGGTACGTGTCCATGGCCGGCGCGCTCGTCGTCTTCGCGGCGCTGGTGGCGTACGAGCGCCGCAAGAGCGCGCGCGACGGGTCCCCGCTGGTCGAACTGTCCCTGTTCCGGGTCAAGAGCTTCGCGGCCGGCATCGCCGTGCAGACGGTCTTCGGGATCGCGCTCGGCATCTTCTTCCTGGTCTGGACGCTGTACATGCAGGTGGGCCTGGGCTGGAGCCCGCTCAGGGCCGGTCTGACGGGCGTTCCCTTCTCGATCGCCGTGTCCGTGGCGGCGGGGATGTCGGTGCAGAAGCTGGTCCCGCGCTTCGGACGCAGGGTGCTCCAGGCCGGCGCGCTGGTGATGGCGCTGGGCGTCCTGCTCTACCTCGGCGAGTCCGAACGGTACGGCCTCGGCATCGCCTCCTGGCAGATGGCTCTTCCGTTGGTCGTCATGGGCGTCGGCATGGGGCTGATCGTCGCCCCGCTGACGGACGCGGTGCTCTCGGAGGTGCCGCGCGAGCACGCCGGGTCCGCTTCCGGGCTGATCAACACGGTGCAGCAGATGGGCAACGCGCTCGGGCTCGGTCTGGTGTCGGTCGTCTTCTTCGGCGTCATCGACGACCGGCTGGCCCCGGCGCAGGTGGGCCCGGCCTTCGTGAACGCCTTCCAGCACGCGCTGGGCTGGGTCGCTGCGGTGCTGGCGGTCATCTTCCTGCTGATGTTCGCGCTGCCGGGACGGCCGGCGCAGCACGTGGAGGGGGCCGGGGAGGACGTTCCGGCGGGGGAGCGGAAGGCGGAGGCCGAGCCGGAACTGGTGTCGTAGGGAAACCGGCACCGCCGGTGTCGTAGCGGCGGGGGAAAGGGCCCGGTACCCGGTGGGTGCCGGGCCCTTCTCGCGTGTCCGAACGTGCCCGAACCTGGCCTTCGGACGTGCCAAATACGTCCGGGTGACTGGTCCAGTGGAGATTCGGAAGTCCGTTTATGTCCGAATGAAATCCGAACCTGTTTACTTTCTGGAGATCCGGGCGTAGCCTCGCAACGAAACCACAGGTTCGGGCATCAGTCGGAGGCGAACGGACATGTACGCACCGGAGCGACAGCAGGAGATCCTCCGCCTCGCCCGTGAGGGCGGCCGGGTGGACGTGCTGTCGCTGGCCGAGGAGTTCCAGGTCACGGCGGAGACGATCCGCCGGGATCTGAAGGCCCTCGACCGCGCCGGCCTGCTGCGCCGGGTGCACGGCGGCGCCCTGCCGGCCGGACGCCTCGACTTCGAACCGGACCTCGCCGAGCGCGAGTCCACGGCCGCCGACGAGAAGGACCGCATCGCCAAGGCGGCCCTGACCGAACTGCCGACCGAGGGCACAATGATCCTCGACGCCGGTACGACGGTCGCCCGTCTCGCCGCGGCCGTGCCCCTGGAGGCCTCGCTCACCGTCGTCACGCACAGCCTGCCGATCGCGGCCCGCCTCGCGGACCACCCCGGCATCCAGCTCCACCTGGTCGGGGGGCGCGTGCGGCACCGTACGCGCGCCGCCGTGGACGCCTGGGCCCTGCGCGCCTACGGCGAGATCCGCGCCGACGTCCTCTTCGTCGCAGCCAACGGCTTCTCCGCCGAGCACGGTCTGACCACCCCCGACCTCGCCGAGGCCGCGGTCAAGCGGGCCGCGATCGCCGCGGCCCGCCGAGTGGTCCTCCTCGCCGACTCCGCCAAGCACGGCCAGGAGCACTTCGCCCGCTTCGGCGACCTGAGCGACGTGGACCTGCTGATCACCGACAGCGGGCTGAGCCCGGACGACGCGGCCGTCATCGAGCGCGGCGGCACGGAAGTAGTACGCGCATGATCCTCACCGTCACCCCCAACCCGTCCCTCGACCGCACCTACGAGGTCCCCTCCCTCGAACGCGGCGAGGTCATCCGTGCCACCGGCGAACGCATGGACCCGGGCGGCAAGGGCGTCAACGTCTCGCGCGCCGTCGCGGCCGCCGGACGGCGCACGGTCGCCGTACTGCCTCTGGGTGGTGCGCCGGGCGCGCTCGTCGCGGAACTCCTCGACGCGCAGGGCATCGAGGTCGCGCCGGTCCTGGTCGCCGGAGCCACCCGCTCGAACATCGCGCTCGCGGAGGCGGACGGGGTGCTCACCAAGATCAACGCGCCGGGGCCGGAACTGACGGCGCAGGAGCAGGAGCTGCTCGTCGAGACGGTGCGCGCACGGTCGCGCGACGCGGACTGGGTCGCGTGCTGCGGGAGCCTGCCGAGGGGGCTCGCGCCGGCGTGGTACGCCGATCTGGTCGCGCGGGCGCACGCCGCGGGCGCGCGGATCGCCCTGGACACCTCGGGGCGTGCGCTGCTCGAGGCGCTGCGCGAGCGGCCCGATGTGGTGAAGCCGAACGCTGAGGAGCTCGCGGAGGCCGTCGGGCGCCCCCTGGCGACAGTGGGCGACGCGGTGAAGGCGGCCGAGGAGTTGCGCGAGATGGGCGCGCGCGCCGTGCTCGCGAGCCTGGGCGCCGATGGTCAGTTGCTCGTGGACGACGCGGGCGCCTGGTTCGGCAGCGCGCGCGTCGATGCCGTACGAAGCAACGTCGGCGCAGGCGACTCCTCCCTGGCCGGTTTCCTGATCGCCGGCGGCAGCGGCCCGGAAGCGCTGGCCTCGGCCGTCGCCCACGGCGCCGCAGCCGTCCAGCTGCCCGGCAGCGTGATGCCCACACCGGCCGACCTGGACCCGACAGCGGTGACGGTCACGTCGACGATCCCCACGGACCGCGAACTGACGGAGCCGGTGTCATGAACGTCCCCGCCACCACACGATCGACGGCGCCTTACGGCGCCGCCGGCCGGCTGAGGCGAGGCCTCCCCCACCTCGCCTCGTTCACCTCCGCTTCCCCCCGCAGCACCCCCGTCCCCACTCCCGCCCACCCCACTCCCCGGGCGATACGCGTGCGAAGGAGCCCGCGATGAGCGACATGATCACGGCGGACCTGGTCGATCTCGACCTGTCCGCCGACACCAAGGAGGCGGTGGCGCGCGCCCTCGCCGAGCGCATGGTGGCCCTGGGCCGGGTGACCGACCTGGAGGGCTTCCTCGCCGACGTGGCCGCCCGGGAGGCGCAGATGCCGACCGGCCTGGACGGCGGTATCGGCATCCCGCACTGCCGCAGCGAACACGTCACCGAGCCGACACTCGCCTTCGGGCGCAGCGCGACCGGAATCGACTTCGGCGCGGCGGACGGCCCGGCCGACCTGATCTTCCTGATCGCGGCCCCGGCAGGCGCGGACGACGCGCACCTCACGATCCTGTCGTCACTGGCCCGGCACCTGATGAACGCCGACTTCACGTCTGCGCTGCGGGCGGTGGGCGATGCGGAGGCGGCGGCTGCGCTGATCCGGGGGGACGCGGCGCCGGGGAACGTCGGGGCGCGAGGTGCGGGTGAGGGCGCGTGTGAGGTTGCGGGCGCTGGGAGTGCGCAGGATGCGCAGGGCGCGCGCGAAGGTGTGGGCGCTGGGAGTACGCGGGATGCGCAGGGCGTGCGCGATGTTGTGGGAGCCGGGAGCGTGCAGGATGCGCCTGGCGTGAGTGAAAGTGCAGGCGCCGGGAGTGTGAAGGGCGCCGTGGGCGCCTCCGGAGACACCGCTGCGGCGTCGGCGGCGGCCTCCGCCGACGCCGCAGCGGGCAGCACGGCCGATGCGACCGGCACGAGCGGGGCGACCGGCGAGGGCGAGCGCCCGTTCCGCGTCGTCGCCGTCACCTCCTGCCCTACCGGCATCGCGCACACGTACATGGCGGCCGAGTCGCTGGAGAGCGCGGGCCGCGACGCCGGCATCGAGGTCGTCGTCGAGACGCAGGGCTCCGCGGGCTTCACCCGGCTCGACCCGGCGGTGATCGCGGCGGCAGACGGCGTGATCTTCGCGCACGACGTCCCCGTACGCGAAAAGGACCGGTTCGCCGGCAAGCCGACCGTCGATGTCGGTGTGAAGGCCGGCATCAACCGCCCTGGCGAACTGATCGCCGAGGTGCGCGAGAAGGCCGCGCGCGGTGAGGTGACCGCGGGGGCGCCCGCCGGTGCCGGTACGCCGGTCGAGCGCGCCGGTGGCTCCGGCGAGGGCTACGGCACCAAGTTGCGCAAGTGGCTGATGTCCGGCGTCAGCTACATGGTCCCGTTCGTCGCTGCGGGCGGCCTGCTGATCGCCCTCGGCTTCGCGATCGGCGGCTACGAGATCAAGTCGGCGCCGTCGGTGATGGAACACTTCGTATGGACGCAGACCGACAGCTGGGGCGCCCTGCTCTTCCAGATCGGCGGCGTGGCCTTCGGCTTCCTCGTCCCGGTCCTCGCGGGGTACATCGCGTACGGCATGGCGGACCGGCCGGGCCTGGTACCCGGCTTCGTGGGCGGCATGATCGCCTCCACCATCAACGCGGGCTTCCTCGGCGGCCTGGTGGCCGGTCTGATCGCCGGCGGCGTGGTGATGGCGATCCAGAAGGTGAACATCCCGGCGGCGCTGCGCGGCATCATGCCGGTGGTGGTGATCCCGCTGATCTCCTCGGCGATCGTCGGCTTCCTGATGTTCGTCGTGATCGGCAAGCCCATCGCCTCCGCCCAGAAGGCGATGACCGACTGGCTCAACGGCCTCACCGGCACCAACGCGGTCCTGCTCGGCGCGCTGCTCGGCCTGATGATGTGCTTCGACCTCGGCGGCCCGGTCAACAAGGTGGCCTACACCTTCGCCACGGCCGGTATCGCGGTGGCCAGCCCCAGCGACTCCGCGATGAAGATCATGGCGGCGGTCATGGCGGCCGGCATGGTTCCGCCGCTGGCGATGGCCCTGGCCACCACCGTGCGCGGGAAGCTCTTCACACAGACCGAGCGGGAGAACGGCAAGGCCGCCTGGGTCCTGGGTGCCTCTTTCATCTCGGAGGGGGCAATCCCGTTCGCCGCGGCGGACCCGCTGCGCGTCATCCCGTCGTCGATGGTCGGCGGTGCGGTCACCGGCGCTCTGTCGATGGCCTTCGGTGCCACCCTGCGCGCCCCGCACGGCGGCATCTTCGTGGTCCCGCTGATCGGGAACCCGTTCCTCTACCTCCTCGCCATCGCGGCCGGCGTCTGCGTCAGCACGGCCCTGGTCGTCATCCTCAAGGGCCTGCGCAAGCCGGCCCCGGAGACCACCGGCGCCGAGTCGCAGCCGAAGCCGCCCACCGCGACGGCGGAGGCGAAGCAGCCGGTCGCGGCGTAGGGCAGCCGCTCTTCTTGTCCCTTTGGAGTGCTGTGAGTTGTTCACGGCACCTGCGAGATACGTCACGGTCCGGGGCCGACGTCCCGGACCGTGGTGTCTACTGAGCGCATGCCTGAGCACGTCTCGATCCTGCACCTGATGGTCGTGGCCGGTCTGGTCCTGACGACCGCGGCCTGGGTGATCTTCCTGCGCATCCTGCACCGCGCCCGCCGCGAGGCCGTACAGCGCTCCGGCCACCCCCTTCACGCCCTCGCCCACCAACGCCTGGACGGCCCCCATCGGGAGGCCGTCGAACTGACTCCGGCGGAGCAGGACGCGTTCGCGGGACTCGTACGGCGGCTCGGCGACCGCTAGCCGCTGTGGGCCACCGCATCCGGAGCCGCTACTGGCGCCTTCTTCAGGCCTGCCGTGCCGCCCGCCGCTCCATCGCGTCGCGGGCCGCGTCCTCCGACGCGTACACCTCGCACATGTGCCGTCCGTCGGGGGTCGCCGTGTGCTCGACCTCCCACAGGGAGAGTTCCTGGCCGTCGCGGAGCAGGAACGCGTGCTCGTAGAGCGAGAAGCTCAGGCCCACTCGGCCGCCCCGGCTCGGACGGCCGAAGGCCTGCGTGATCTGGTGCGCGAACGCCGTCGCGAGCAGCGCGGCCGTCTCCGCGTCCGGCCGGTCCGGGTTCTCCGCGCGGCGCAGGACCCGGCGTGCGTGGTCGGCCGAGTCGTCCGGCACGTACGTGTGGCGCGGCTCGGGGATCGGCGACAACTGCGTGAGCACCAGGAGTTCGAAGTCCGGGGTGTCAGCCGGTAAGGGCAGACGCGCGGTGGCGGCCCGCAGCTCCTCCTCGTCGGTGTACACCTCGTGCTGCGGGTCACTGCCGGGCGCCGTATTGTGCACGAGCTCCCAGAACGTGACCGCCGAGCCGTCCGCGAGCAGCCACGTGTGCCGGTACGTCTCCCGGTGCAGCCCCGCGCTGTGGTGGGCGGAGTGCAGCGAACTGTCGTGCGCCAGCGCGCAGTCGAGCTGCCGTATCGCCTCGTCGGGCAGCTCGAAGGAGTTCAAAGCACGGCGCAGGAGCCGCGCGAGGTGCTCCTCCGGAGACTCGGGCGACTCGGCTGGTTCGTACGCTGTCGTCTCGTACGGAACGCTCAAGGCATCTCCCGGCGTTGCTGCATGTCACCTTGTGGGTGCATACCGTAGCCCCTCGGTCGGACATCATGTCCGGGAACCGAGAAAACGTACGCTGCGAAAACGCGCGGGCCGCACGGAAAGTTCCCGCGCGGCCCGAGACCCCGTCAAAAATCGCCGGTCAGACGGCCCTTCCGGCTCTCCCGGTGATTCCGCCGACCTGACGAAACCGATGATCGATCAGTCGGCGCTGCCCGCGACCCACTCGCTCCACGCCATGTTCCAGCCGTTGAGGCCGTTGTCCGGCGCCACCGTTTTGTCGGGGGAGTTCTCGACGATCACGACGTCCCCGACGAGCGAGTTGTCGTAGAACCACTTGGCGCTCGTGTCCCCCCGCGCGCCCTGCACGTCGGCGAGCCCGACGCAGCCGTGGCTGGTGCCCTGCCGGCCGAAGGGCGGGTTGCCCTTGTCGTACCAGTAGTTGCCGTGGATGAACGTGCCGGACGTCGTCAGGCGCATCGCGTGCGGCACGTCCGGGATGTCGTACTCGCCGCCGTAGCCGACCGTCGAGCCGTTCATACGGGTCTGCACGAACTTCTCGGAGATCACCATCTGTCCGTTGTACGTCGTGTGCTGCGTGCTGCCCGCCGAGATCGGCACCGACTTGAGGGTCTTGCCGTCCCGCACCACCGTCATGGTCTGCGTGTTCACGTCGACCGTGGAGACCTGCGAGCGCCCGATGGTGAGGGTCACCGTCTTCTTCTGCACGCCGTAGACGCCGTTCGCGCCCTCGACCCCGTCCAGGTCGATCTTCATCGTGACCTCGGAGCCGGCCTTCCAGTAATCCTCCGGCCGGAAGTCGAGCCGCTGCCCCCCGAACCAGTGCCCGACCACCTGCTGCCCGCCGCTGGAGGTGACCGTGATGTGCGACTGCACGGCCTTCTTGTCGGTGATGGCCTTGTCGAAGGTGAACGACACAGGCATGCCGACCCCGACCGTGGTGCCGTCGTCCGGCGTGTACGTCCCGATGAAGCTGTTCGACGAGGTGACGGTGGTGAAGATGGAATTCGCGGCGGCGGTACGGTCGTTCGCGTCCTTCGCTGCCGCCGCGATCTCGTACTTCGTGCCGCGTTCCAACTGCTCCTTCGGCTTCCAGCTCCTGCCGTCCGCCGATATCGCGCCCGGCACGGCCTGCCCCGATCCCGCCACGGTCATCTTCACGTCCGTCAGCCTGCCGTCGCTGACCTTCACGCCGGTCGCGTTGATGGACGCATCGGTCGAACCGTCCTTCGCCGAGATCACTATCTTCGCCGCGGACGTCCTGGGCGAGTCCTTGCCGCTCTTGCCGCCGCCGTCCGTGGCGTTGGCGTTGCCGCCGCATCCGGTGAGGGTGAGGGCGCCGACCAACAGGACGGCACAGGCCCCCAGCGCGCGCCGCGCTGCAATGTCCGGCGTTGTCACGGGCTGCTCCAGGTTCTTGTGATGTGGGTGATCCGCTCCGATGCGTGAAGAAAGAGGGCGCCGTCCCGGGCAGAGGTTCCCTCCGGCGGTCGTGAACGCCATCACGTGACAGAACCGGGACAATCCGAGGCTCGGCGGACCTGGTTGGCGCGAGCTCGGTCCAACTGCGGGTGTGGGGGTGTCACTTGCGGGGGGGGGGAGTGGGCCGGCTGTGGGCGGGACGGCGCATGCACGGGCGGTAGCCCGCGGGTGTGGAACGGCCTTGACCCGCGCCCTGGTCAGCTACGCACCCCGCTCAACACGAACGCGCCGCACCGCCCGGCGCCGGTCCCGTCACTGGAACACACGCCCTTCAGCACTCCCCTGCGCCTCGCGACAAGGCTCAGTGCCGTACGGCGCCCCGCGCCCCGCCGTGCAACGCGCGCCGCACCGCGCCTTCCGTGCCCCGTGTACGGCAACACGCACTCGCCGCGCCCCTCCCGTACCGCCGCTCACCACCGAGCGCCGCGCGCCCGCGCTCGGCACCCGCGCCCGGCGCGAGCGCTCACCGCGAGCACCCGCGCCCGGCGCGAGCGCTCACCGCGAGCACCCACGCCGTCTACCGCCCCCCGTACAACTCCTCGTACGCCGGCCACGTCCCGCCCGGCCCGTCCACCGACTCGGCGGCGCGCACAGCGCGTACGATCGCGCGCGTCACCACGTCCGCGCCTGCCGCCAGGACGTCGTTGAGCGCGAGTGGGCGCTCGGCGTCGAGCGGGCGCGCGCCTGTGGCCAGCGCGAACACCGTGTCCCCGTCGTTCAGCAGGTGCACTGGACGTACCGCGCGCGCGATGCCGTCGTGCGCCGTGCCGGCCAGTTTCTGCGCCTGGGCCTTCGAGAGGTCCGCGTCCGTGGCGACCACGGCGAGCGTCGTGTTGAGCGGCGGAGGGGTGCTCTTCGCAGCGATCTCGGAAAGCCGCCGGCGCGCGGCCTCGTGCACGCGCGCCTCCGGATAGCGCACGCGCCCCTGGAGCAACTCCCCGTACAGCACGCCCGTTTCCGGATCCACCGCCGACCCCGCGGCATTGGCGACCACCAGCGCGGCCACCGTGATCCCCGAGTCGAGGACGGTGCTCGCGGTGCCGACCCCGCCCTTGAACCGCCCCACCGCGGCGCCCGTACCGGCGCCCACGCACCCCTCGCGGACCCCCGCTCCCGGGGCGCTCGCCGCGGCGGCCTCGACCGCCGCGCGCCCCGTGGCCGCGTCCGGTCGCGCCCGGAAGTCCCCACCCCGACCGAGGTCGAAGACACAGGCGGCGGGCACCACCGGCACGACGTGCGCGGGGTCCGGCCCGACCCGCACGCCGCGCCCCCGCTCCTCCAGCCATGCCATCACGCCGGACGCCGCGTCCAGCCCGTAGGCGCTGCCGCCGGTCAGCACGACGGCCTCGACCGTGCGTACCAGGTTGCGCGGGTCGAGGGCGTCGGTCTCCTTGGTGCCGGGGCCGCCGCCGCGCACGTCCACCGCGGTGACGGCCCCGCCCTCGGGAGCGAGGACGACCGTCGTGCCGGAAAGCCAGCCGTCGCCGGTGCGGGTCGCGTGTCCGACCCGCAGTCCGGCGACGTCCGTCAATGCGTCAACTGTCATGGCAGCCAGTCTGTCCCAGCCGGTGGCGCGCCGGACCGGTCAGGCGAGAGCGCCTGCTTCCGCCGCGCGCGCCTCCCTGCCCGCGCGCGCCGTCAGCGTCACGCCGATCGCCACCGACAGGGCACACACGACACCGGCCGTGAGGACCGCCCAGTCGCCCAGGAACGTGCAGCAGATCACCAGCAGCGCCGTGGCCGGCAGCACCAGTTGCTGGGCGATGCCCACCTTGAAGTGGCGGGCGTGCAGCACCCAGACGGTCAGCAGGTACAGCGCCGTCGGCAGGGTGACGGCGGCCGCGGCAGCCAGGGCGGAGATGTGCGCCTGGCCGACCGCATGCTCGATCGCCACCTCGAGGCCGGCGCCGATCGCGGCGGCCGAGGCGAAGATCAGGTAGTGGCCGTAACCCCACAGGAACGCCTGCTTGTAGGCGCGCAACCGACCGTGGATGGGCACCACGAAGTAGATCCACCAGGCCGAGAAGACGATCAGCAGCCCGCCCGCCGCGATCGGCAGCAGATCGCCGAGCGCCTCTCCCAGGGCCGGTTTGACGGCGACCGTGGCGGCGGCGATGGTCTCGCCGAGCACGATGATCGTGAACAGCCCGTACCGCTCGGCGATGTGGTGCGGATGCCAGGCGGTGGCGTTGTACCTCTCCGCGTACACGGGCACGCACATCTCGGCGATCGCCATCACCAGGAACAGCCAGGGCCGTGCGGCTTCCGGCAGGACCACCAGGCCGACCCAGCCGATCTGGCACACCAGCACGCCGACGGCGTACCGCAGTGCCATGGTTCTCTCTGCGCCCTCGGCCGATCTCGCGGCCCGCAGCCACTGAGTGGCCATCGCCAACCGCATGATCACGTAACCGATCAGGACCGTGGTCCAGTCGTGGTTCTCGAACGCCCGGGACACACCGCCCGCCAGCACCAGGACGCCGGCGACCTGGACGAGGGTGACGATCCGGTAGAGCGCGTCGTCGTTGTCGTACGCCGAGGCGAACCAGGTGAAGTTCATCCAGGCCCACCAGATGGCGAAGAACACCATCGCGTAGTTGAGGATGCCCTCGCCCGTGTGCCCGGCGGCCACGGCGTGCACGAGCGAGACACCCGCCTGCGCCACGGCCACGACGAAACACAGGTCGAAGAAGAGCTCGAGCGTCGACGCGACGCGGTGCGCCTCGTCGCGTCCTCGTGCGGTGAGCCGGCGCACGGGCCGGTGGGTCTGGGGCCCGCCCGGGGAGGCGGGCGCTGGAGCGGAACTCGACGTCATGCCTCCCAGCACAGCAGAAAACCGGACCAAAATCTTGTGAGGCGATTCACAAGAATGGGGAGGGTCAAAGTCCCGATGAAACGACCAGGTCGGACGGTGTGCGGGCTGATCGGCCCCGCGTGCTGAGGGACGTTCGGACGTCGATCGGGGACCATCGCTGCACCCGGGGCGTTCGCCGGGGGCGTGCAATGGATCCGTAGCGACCGGCCGACGCGGAAGGTGCGGGACATGACTGCCACGCCTGCGGAAACCACCCCTGTGACGCCCGCTGAGGAGTCGACGGGCGAAACCTCGGCTCGCCGGGACGCCTGGACCGGCTTCCGCGGCGACCGCTGGCGCGACACCATCGACGTCCGTGACTTCGTCCAGGCCAACTACACGCCCTACGAGGGCGACGCCGCCTTCCTCGCCGGCCCCACCGAGCGCACCACCAAGGTCTGGAACAAGCTCCTTGCGCTGTTCCCCGTCGAGAACGAGCGCGGTATCTACGACGTCGACGTCCACACCCCGTCCCGCATCGACGCCTTCGCGCCCGGCTACATCGACCCCGACCTCGACCTGATCGTCGGCCTCCAGACCGACGCCCCGCTCAAGCGCGCCATCATGCCCAACGGCGGCTGGCGGATGGTCGAGAACGCCCTCACCGCCTACGGGTACGACCCCGACCCCGCGATCAGGACGATCTACACCAAGCTCCGCAAGACCCACAACGACGGGGTCTTCGACGCCTACACCCCGGAGATCCGCGCCTGCCGTTCCTCCGGCATCATCACCGGCCTCCCCGATGCCTACGGCCGCGGCCGCATCATCGGTGACTACCGGCGCGTCGCCCTCTACGGGGTCGACCGGCTCATAGCGGCCAAAGAGGCGGTCAATGTTCTCCTCGACGCTGAGTGGCCCACCGTGGAGCTCATTCAGGAACGCGAGGAAACGAGGGAGCAGATCCACGCCCTCGAAGAACTGCGAGCCATGGCCCTCTCCTACGGTTACGACGTCTCGGGACCCGCCCGCTCCGCCCGCGAGGCCGTCCAGTGGCTGTACTTCGCGTACCTCGGCGCCGTCAAGGAGCAGAACGGCGCCGCCATGTCCATCGGCCGCATCGACGCCTTCCTCGACATCTACCTCCAGCGGGACATCGAGCACGGTCTGCTCACCGAGTCCGAGGCCCAGGAACTGATCGATGACTTCGTCATCAAGCTGCGCATCGTCCGCTTCCTGCGCACCCCCGAGTACAACGAGCTCTACTCCGGCGATCCCACCTGGGTCACCTGGTCCCTGGCCGGCCTCGGCGAGGACGGGCGCCCGCTGGTCACCCGCACCACCTTCCGCGCCCTGAACACCCTCTACAACCTCGGCCCGGCCCCCGAGCCCAACCTCACCGTCTTCTGGTCCCCGCGTCTGCCCGAGGCGTTCAAGACGTTCGCCGCGCGGGTCGCCGTCGACACCGGCGCCCTCCAGTTCGAGTCCGACGACCTCATGCGCCCCAAGTACGGGGACGACACCGCCATCGCCTGCTGTGTCTCCGCGATGGCCATGGGCCGGCAGATGCAGTTCTTCGGTGCCCGCGTGAACGTCGCCAAGGCCCTGCTGTACGCCATCAACGGCGGCCGCGACGAGATCTCCGGCAAGACGGTCGCCGAGGGCTTCGAGCCGATCACCGACGAGTACCTCGACTACGACCTGGTCCTCACGGCCTACGACGCCATGCTCGACTGGCTCGCGAAGACCTACGTCCACGCGCTCAACGTCATCCACTACATGCACGACAAGTACGCCTACGAGCGCCTCGAGATGGCCCTGCACGACCGGGCGGTCCTGCGCACCATGGCCTGCGGCATCGCCGGCCTGTCGGTCGCCGCCGACTCCCTGTCCGCCATCAAGCACGCACGCGTGAAGACGATCCGCGACGAGACCGGTCTCGCCGTCGACTACGTCGTCGAGGGCGATTACCCGGCTTACGGAAACAACGACGACCGGGCCGACTCCCTCGCCCGCTGGATCGTCCACGAGTTCATGGAGAAGGTCCGCCGGCATCCGACGTACCGCGACGCGGTGCACACCCAGTCGGTCCTGACGATCACCTCGAACGTCGTCTACGGCAAGAAGACCGGCAACACGCCCGACGGCCGCCGTGCGGGCGCCCCCTTCGCGCCCGGCGCCAACCCCATGAACGGGCGTGACCAGCACGGCTACGTCGCCTCGGCGCTCTCCGTCGCCAAGCTGCCGTACGACGATGCGGAGGACGGCATCTCGCTGACCAACACCATCACCCCGGACGGCCTGGGACGCACCCCCGAGGAACGCGTCGCCAACCTCTCCGGAGTACTGGACGGCTTCATGGCCTGCGGCGGCTTCCACATGAACGTCAACGTGCTCGACAAGGCGACCCTCGAGGACGCGATGGAGCACCCCGAGAAGTACCCGCAGCTCACCATCCGGGTCTCCGGCTACGCGGTCAACTTCATCCGCCTGACGCGCGAGCAGCAGCTCGACGTCATCAACCGCACTTTCCACGGTTCGCTCTGAGGGCGAGGGACGATGACCATGCTTCCGACGTCCGCGCCGGCCGTCCCGACGGCACGGGACCGGCGGCCCGCTTCCGCGGCGGCCACCCCGGCCGTCGCGGCGAGTCGGCGGCCCGCTGTGGGTTCGGTGCACTCCTGGGACCTGTCGACCGGTGTCGACGGGCCGGGCGCCCGCTTCGTGACCTTTCTCGCCGGCTGCCCGCTGGCCTGCCTGTACTGCCACAACCCCGACACCTGGCGGATGCGCTGCGGCACGCGCACCTCGGCCGACGACATCGTCGCCGAAGCCGCCAAGTACAAGCGGTTCATCGCGGCGGCCGGCGGCGGCGCCACCGTCAGCGGGGGTGAGCCGCTGCTCCAGCCGGTCTTCACCGGCGAGCTGCTGCACCGCTTCAAGCACGAACTGGGTCTGCACACCGCCCTGGACACCTCCGGTTTCCTCGGCACCCGGGCCACCGACGCGCTCCTGCGCGACACCGACCTGGTTCTGCTCGACATCAAATCCTGGGACCGCGCCACCTACCGCAAGGTCACCGGCCGCCCGCTGGAGCCGACTCTCGACTTCGCCCGCCGGCTGGCCGTCCTGGGCACGGAGGTGCACATCCGCTTCGTGCTCGTGCCCGGCCTCACCGACGACCCCGCGAACATCGAGGGCGTCGCCGCCTTCGCCGCCGGTCTCGGCAACGTCTTGCGCGTCGACGTCCTGCCCTTCCACAAGCTGGGCGAGGCCAAGTGGCAGGCGCTCGGCATGCTTTTCACGCTGCACGACACGCCCACTCCCACCACGGAGCAGACCGCCCTGGCCAGGGGTGTCTTCGCGGCCCACGGTCTGCACGCGGTGTGAGTGCGCCGGACCCGAGGCGAGGCCGGGACGAGGGGTGCGGGAGGGGCCGTACCCTTGAGGCATGAGCACCGCCCCCGCCCCCGAGCCGCGTGACCCGAAGGCCGCGCTGATCTTCGACGATCCGCTGAACCAGCAGTCCTCGGACGACACGGACCGCGGCTGGGGCGAGCGCGGCGACAGCGACAGCGCCGCCGACCTGAAGCGCTTCCTCGACGAGAAGCCGCCCCACCACCTCTGAGCGAGGCTCCGCAGAAGCGCCGCTACCGCCCGTCCTGGCCGGAGCCGCGCTGCGCGACCAGCGCGTCGCGGATCTCCTTCAGCACCTCCAGCTCGGTCACCTCGATGACCTCGTGCGTGCCCTCCTTCGCCTTCCTGCGGGCCTCCACCCGGGCCAGGTACTTCGACATCGGCAGGACCATCAGGAAGTAGACCACCGCCGCGGTGATCACGAAGCTCAGCGTGGCACCGAGGACAGAGCCCCACATCAGCTGGATGCCGTGCGTGCCCTGGCACGACGAGCTCAGGCATGTGCTGTAGACGTCGAGATTCTTTGTGCCGACCGCTCCGACCAGCGGGTTGATGATGCCCTTCACCACCGAGTTGACGATGTTCGTGAAGGCGGCGCCGATGACCACCGCTACTGCCAGATCGACGACGTTGCCGCGCATCAGGAAGGCCTTGAAGCCCTCCCAGACGCTTGGTTCCTTCTTCTCGCTCACCTCGGGGACTCTCCTCGTATGCACAGGGTGTGGAACGAAACGCTCCGCAACCTACGGCACGATGAGGCCATCCTGTCCAATTCCCTAGCTTGATCAAGCGACTTGACAGCGTCTCGACCAGCAGACGACCGAGGGAATTCAGCACAGCGTCACCGCCAGCCGGGCCGAAGCGCTCGCGCCTACCAGGCGCGCCGCCGTGGACCGCGGCACCGAGAGCACGACCAGAGCCCCGCTGCCCGCGGTGTCGTCCAGCGGCTCGGGCAGCTGGGCCACCCGCGCCCCGCGAGCGATCACCCGCGCGTCGCCACCCGTCGCCGGGTCCTGCGCCGCGACGACGTCGACCCGGTCGCCGGGCCGCAGCAGCCGCACGGTCGCGGCGTCGGCGATGCGCACCGGTGCCGTCACCATGTCCACCGCGCCGTGGCGCCGTACCGGCTCCGCCGTGGGATGTCCGCGGGGCCGCTCCGGGCGGTGCGGGTCCGTCGCGGCGCGCGGCCCTGCCGCCACGAGCGCGGCTGCGGTGACGGCGAGGCCGGCCGCCACGGCCCGGCGCCGGTGCCGTACGAGCCGTTGCAGCTGATACCGCCCGCCGCGCACACGCACCGGCGCGAAGTGCGGGACCTCGCAGGTGGCCGGGGCGTCCGTGCCCAGCGGGCGGGGCGAAGGAAGCGGACGCGGGAACGACGGGGAGGGGGACGGGGGGAAGACGGGCACGAGGACCACCACCTGCGACGAGGAATCGGCTTGCGATGCCACGATGAGGCCTCGCGCCGATGTCCGCCGGAGCCGGTGGACTACTGGCCGGTTGTGGACAACTCGCTCACTCGAACGAGGAGTTCCACCCCACGTCCCTCACGTCCCCACGTCCGCCGTCGGTCACGCCTTCCCCACGGCTCCTTCCGCGCCGCTCCTCCGCTACGGCAGTTCGAACCCCGGGTCCATCCCGCCGAGGGCGTTCGTGCACAGGCAGTCGCGCGCCGAGTTCTCCGGCAGCGCCGCCACCGCGTCGAACAGCACGCCGCGCAGCCGGTCCACATTGGCGGCGAACACCCGCAGCACCTCGTCGTGCGAGACGCCCTCGCCGGTCTCCACACCCGCGTCGAGGTCGGTGACCAGGGTCAACGACGTGTAGCAGAGCTCCAGTTCACGGGCGAGCGCGGCCTCCGGGTGGCCGGTCATGCCCACCACCGACCAGCCCTGCGCCTGGTGCCACAACGATTCGGCGCGGGTCGAGAAGCGCGGGCCCTCGACGACGACCAGCGTGCCCCCGTCCACGGGCTCCCAGTCCCGGCCGCGCGCCCCCTTCAGCGCGGCCGCCCGCCCGGTGGGGCAGTACGGGTCGGCCAGGGAGACGTGCACCACGTTCGGCACGGTGCCGTCGGGCAGCGGCAGCCCGTCGAAGTACGTACCCACGCGGGATTTCGTACGGTCCACCAGTTGATCCGGGACGAGCAGCGTGCCGGGCCCGTACTCGGGGCGCAGGCCGCCGACCGCGCACGGGCCGAGGACCTGGCGCACGCCGACCGAGCGCAGCGCCCACAGATTGGCGCGGTAGTTGATGCGGTGCGGGGGCAGGTGGTGACCGCGCCCGTGCCGGGGCAGGAAGGCGACCCGCCGGCCGGCGATCTCACCGAGGAAGAGTGAGTCGCTGGGAGCCCCGTAGGGAGTGTCCACCTGGATCTCGGTCACGTCGTCGAGGAACGAGTAGAAGCCCGAGCCGCCGATGACACCGATCTCTGCGTTCGCCATGACGAGCACACTAGCTGGCCGGGAAAACGCCGCAGAGCCGGTACCCGGGAACGCCGAAGACCCTGCCGCCGAGGGCGGCAGGGTCTCGCGGGAGGAAGATCAGGCCGCGGAGCTGTTGGTGGAGCTCGACGAGGACGAGGAAGCCGACGAGGACGACTTCGAGTCCGACGACGAGGAGCCGGCCGAGCTCGACGACGAGGACGTCGACGACTTCGAGGCCGGGCTGCTGCTCGACGAGGAGCCCCTGCTGTCGTTGCGGTAGAAACCCGAGCCCTTGAAGACAATGCCGACCGCGGAGAACACCTTCTTCAGGTGGCCACCGCAGTTGGGGCACTCGGTCAGGGCGTCGTCGGTGAACTTCTGCACCGCCTCGAGGCCCTCGCCGCATTCGGTGCACTGGTACTGATAGGTGGGCACTGTCTTCCTCCTGGCACTCTCACTCGATGAGTGCTAACGACGGTCCATAGTGACGTATTCCCGGGGATCAGTCCACCGTGACCGCCGTGCGGTGACCGACGCCACGTGCAACCGGGCGGTTCCGGGACGGGGCGACGAGCAGCGAACGCAGTGCCACCAGGGTGCCCAGGGCGAGCAGCGTGCCCGCCATCGGCACCAGGAATCCGGCGCCGCCCCACAGCCGGTCCTCCAGCTGTCCGGCGACAGTGACCGCGGCTGCCTGGCCGAGTGCGACCGCGCCGGTCAGCCAGGTGAAGGCCTCGGTGCGGGTGCTGGCCAGGACCAGGTCCTCGACCAGGGTGTAGCCGGTGATCAGGGCCGGTGCGATGCACATACCCACCAGCAGGCCGAGACCCGCGAGTACGAGCACCGAGTGCGCGGTCCACAGGGCGGACGCGGTCAGCGCGAGCGCCGCGTAGCCGATCACGAGGCGGCGCTGCGGAGCGGCCCGCCACGCGATCGCGCCGCACACGATGCCGGAGAGCATGTTGCCCGCGGCGAAGGTCCCGTACAGGACGCCGTTCAGACCGGGTTCGCCGATCGACTCGGTGAACGCGGCGAGCGAGACCTGCATGCCGCCGAAGACGGAGCCGATGCCGAGGAAGGCCACGACCAGGACGCGCACACCGGGGACGTGGAGCGCGGAAGCGTGCTTCACGCGCGCGTGCCCGGCGCCGGTCACCGGCGGTTGCGTGGCCCTGCTCGCGGCGAACAGCAGGCCGCCGACGAGGGTCAGCGCGGCCTCCGTGACCAGGCCGGCGGCCGGGTCCACGGCGGTGCACAGGGCCGTCGCCAGCAGCGGGCCGACGACGAAGGTCAGCTCGTCCGTGACGGACTCGAAGGCCGCCGCGGTGCTCATCAGGGGTGAGTCCTGGAGCTTGACGCCCCAGCGGGCACGCACCATGGGGCCGATCTGCGGCACCGAGGCGCCGGCCGGCACAGCCGCCGTGAACAGCGCCCACAGCGGTGCGTGGGACAGCGCGAGCGCCGTCAGTGCGAGACCCGACAGGGCGTGCACGAGGACGCCGGGGATCAGGACCGCGCGCTGGCCGTGACGGTCGGCGAGCCGACCGCTGTAGGGCGCGAACAGTGCCATGGAGACGCCGGTGACGGCCGCGGCGGCGCCCGCGGCACCGTACGAGCCGGTGGTGTGCTGTACGAGCAGCACGATGGAGATGGTCAGCATCGCGAACGGCTGGCGCGCCGCGAAGCCGGGGAGCAGGAACGTCCAGGCGCCGCGGGTGCGCAGCAGCTGTCCGTATCCCGGGCGGGACGGTGCCGCCGAGTTCTTCGACGGCTCGGAGGTGACCGTGGATGCCACGGCCCGTGCCTTTCTGCCGCCTGGTAGCGCGCCCGTGCGGGGGCGCCGAGAGCTGTCCTCTTGCGCGGAACTGCGGTAGATACCGGCGCCCGCTGAGGAGGGCTTCCCGGCCGCCATACGGTCGCGCCAGCTCTGCGTCAGGCAGAGTTGGTTCGATCAGGGTGCCTTTAGCGTACAGGGATCAAGGCGTCGCACGCCTGTGAAAACGAGCACCCGAAGGCCATTCACCTGGGATTGGCGGGGGAGTGAACCATACGAAACACACCCTTAACGTGCGTCTCGAGCGCGCCACGGTGCACATACCGCCCCGCACACCACCCCGCGCTCAACCGCCCGCCCCGTCCGTCCCCAGCCACCCGGCCAGCTTGCCGCCATGAGCCACCGCCCGCAGGCGGCGTTCCGCCGCGTCGCGGACCGGGTCCGTGGTGACCACGAGGAGTTCGTCGCCGCGTCGCAGCACCGTGGCCGGCATCGGGACGAACGATTTGCCGTCGCGGACGACGAGGGTGACGGCGGCCCCGGCCGGCAGGCGCAGCTCGCCGACCTCGACGCCGTGCATGCGCGAGCCCTTGGGGATCGCGACGGACAGCAGGTGTCCGCGCAGCCGCTCCAGGGGAGCCGACTCGATGCCGAGGTCGGCGGCCTCCGGCTGGTCGCCGAGGTGCAGCTTGCGTGCCACCCAGGGCAGTGTCGGGCCCTGGACGAGGGTGTAGACGACGACCAGGACGAAGACGATGTTGAAGATGCGGCGGCTGCCGTCGACGCCGTTCACCATGGGGATCGTCGCCAGGATGATGGGCACGGCGCCGCGCAGCCCGGCCCAGGACATCAGCGTCTTCTCCGGCCAGGGCACCCGGAACGGCAGCAGGCTGAGCACCACGCTCAGCGGTCGCGCCACCATCGTCAGCACCAGCCCGATGACGAGGCCGGGCCAGATGTCGTCGCCCAGGTCGTGCGGCGTGACCAGCAGGCCGAGCAGGACGAACATGCCGATCTGGGCGATCCAGCCGAGCCCCTCGGCGAAGCCGCGTGTGGCGGGCCAGTGCGGCAGCCTGGCGTTGCCGAGCACCATCGAGGCCAGATAGACCGCGAGGAAGCCGCTGCCGTGCGCCAGCGCGCCCGCGGCGTACGCCGTGACCGCGATCGCCACCACGGCGATCGGGTAGAGGCCGGAGGCCGGGAGCGCCACGTGCCGCAGTCCCCAGGCGCCCAGCCAGCCCACCGCGAGCCCCACGGCGGCGCCGATGGCGAGTTCCAGCACTATCTCGCCCAGCAGCACGTACCAGTGCTCGATCGGGCCCGCGGTCGAGAACGCGACGACCAGGATGACCACCGGGGCGTCGTTGAAGCCCGACTCCGCCTCCAGGGTGCCCGTCACGCGCGCGGGGAGCGGGATTCTGCGCAGGACGGAGAAGACCGCCGCCGCGTCCGTCGAGGACACCACCGCCCCGATGATGAGCGCCTGCCGCCACCCCAGCCCGGTCAGATAGTGCGCGCCCGCCGCCGTGACACCGACGCTCACCGCGACCCCGAACAGCGCCAGCGTGGAGGCGGCCGGCAGAGCCGGCTTGATCTCCTTCCGCTTCGTGCCCAGGCCGCCCTCGGCGAGGATCACGACCAGGGCCGCGTACCCGATGACCTGGGTCAGCTCGGCGTTGTCGAACTTGATGTCCCCGATGCCGTCCTGGCCCATGAGGACGCCGATGCCCAGGTAGACGAGCAGGCTGGGGAGCCCGCTGCGCGAGGAGATCCGGACGGCCGCCACGGCGACGAGCAGGACGACGGAGCAGAGGAGCAGGAGCTGGTTGAGGTGGTGGACGGTCAGTGGCAGATCCCTTCGCCGGCTCGCGCGCGGGAGGCGCGAAGCTCACGTACACACGATGCGGAGCCCATGTCCGTACGACGCGAGGCTCAGCTGACGACACGATCGAGGCTGCGGTACTCCGCACCCAAGTACTTCGTTACCTTACCTAATTCTTGACGCTTTCTTGACGCCCGGCGAGGCAAGATCGAACGTCCGTCCGCGCTGGTTCCCCACTCCGCGTCAAGGGGCACGGGGCCCTGCGCCTATGGTTGCTCCAGCGCTCATTCAAAAGGACAGCCCGCCTCGCCGCTCGCGTTAGGACAGCAAGGACAGCGATGCCCCCCAATACCACCGCCACAACGGGTGACACACCCGTCAAGTCCGGCAGGAAGAAGGGGCGCAAAGCCCGTCTGATCGTGCTGGTGCTCGTCCTGGCCATCGTCGGTGGCATCGCCTACGGGGCGTACTGGTCGATCAGCACCGTCCGTGCCTCCTTCCCGCAGACCGAGGGCTCCGTCACGCTCGACGGCCTGTCCGGACCGGTCGACGTGAAGCGGGACGGCAACGGCATTCCGCAGATCTACGCCTCGTCCGACGAGGACCTGTTCATGGCGCAGGGGTACGTGCAGGCGCAGGACCGGTTCTACGAGATGGACGTGCGCCGGCACATGACCGCCGGGCGCCTGTCGGAGATGTTCGGCAAGGGCCAGATCGAGGACGACGAGTTCCTGCGCACCCTGGGCTGGGACCGGGTCGCGAAGAAGGAGTACGACACCGAGCTGTCGGACTCCTCGAAGAAGTACCTCCAGGCGTACGCCAAGGGAGTCAACGCCTACCTCCGGGGCAAGGACGGCAAGGACATCTCCCTGGAGTACGCGGCGCTCGGCTTCAGCAACGACTACAAGCCGCAGCAGTGGACCCCGGTCGACTCGGTGTCCTGGCTGAAGGCGATGGCCTGGGACCTGCGCGGCAACATGCAGGACGAGATCGACCGCGCCCTGATGACCAGCCGCCTGGGTCCGCAGCAGATCAATGACCTCTACCCGGAGTACCCGTACAGCCGCAACAAGGCGATCGTGCAGGAGGGCCAGTACGACGAGCTCACCCGGACGTTCCAGCAGAGCGGCGCCACGAGCGGCGCACAGGGCGCGACGGGCACCCCGGGCACCGTGACCTCGGCCTCGTCCGGTTCGGCGCTCACGAGCCAGCTGGCGGGCCTCTACAACGTCCTGGACGACGTCCCCACGGCCGTCGGTGTGAACGGGCAGGGCATCGGCTCCAACTCCTGGGTCGTCGGCGGGAAGTACACCATCACCGGCAAGCCGCTGCTCGCCAACGACCCGCACCTGTCGCCCTCGCTGCCGTCCGTCTGGTACCAGATGGGCCTGCACTGCCGCACCGTCTCGGCCAAGTGCCAGTACGACGTCACGGGTTACACGTTTGCCGGGATGCCCGGTGTGATCATCGGTCACAACGGCAACATCGCCTGGGGCATGACGAACTCCGGCGTCGACGTCACCGACCTCTACCTGGAGAAGCTCAGCGGCGACGGCTACCTGTACGACGGCAAGGTCCGGCCCTTCACGAGCCGTGAGGAGACCATCAAGGTCGCCGGCGGCGCGTCCAAGAAGATCGTCGTCCGCGAGACCGCCGACGGGATGCCCCTGCTGTCGGACCGCGACAACGAACTCGTCAAGGTCGGCAAGAAGGCCACCGTCGACACCGCGGCGCCCGACCGCGGCGACGGCTACGGCATCGCCCTGAAATGGACCGCGCTGGACCCCGGAACCTCCATGGACGCCGTCTTCGCCCTCGACAGGGCGGCCGACTGGAAGGACTTCCGCGCGGCGGCCGCCCTGTTCGACGTGCCCTCGCAGAACCTGATCTACGCCGACACCCAGAAGAACATCGGCTACACGCTGCCCGGACGGATCCCCACGCGCGCGAAGGGCGACGACGGTTCCGTCCCGGCGCCCGGCTGGGACTCCCGGTACAAGTGGACCGGCTTCGTCAAGCAGGACGAGCTGCCCTCCGAGTACAACCCCGAGCGCGGGTACATCGTCACCGCCAACCAGGCAGTGATCGACTCGGACAAGTACCCGTACACGCTGACCGCGGACTGGGGCTACGGTGCCCGCAGCCAGCGGATCACCGACCTGATCGAGTCGAAGATCAAGGGTGGCGGCAAGATCTCCACCGACGACATGCGGCAGATGCAGCTGGACAACAGCAGCGAGATCGCCAAGCTGCTCGTGCCGAAGCTGCGCCAGATCAACCTCGACGACAAGGACGTCCGCGACGCCCAGAAGCTCCTCGAGGGCTGGGACTACACCCAGGACGCCGACTCCGCGGCGGCCGCCTACTTCAACGCGGTCTGGCGCAACGTCCTCAAGCTCGCCTTCGGCAACAAGCTGCCCAAGGAGCTGCGGGTCAAGGGCCAGTGCCTGTGGGTGGACAAGCTCGACAGCACCGGCCCGGTGGACGACGACACCAAGGTGCGCGAGTGCGGTGAGCGCGACGCCGACCAGGCGCAGCCCGACGGCGGCGACCGCTGGTACGAGGTGGTCCGCAACCTGATGGACAAGCCGGACAGCGACTGGTGGAAGACGCCGGCCTCGGGCACCCGCCCCAAGGCCGACAACCGCGACCAGCTGCTCGCCCGCGCCATGATCGACGCCCGCTGGGAGCTGACCGCCAAGCTCGGCAAGGACATGGACACCTGGAGCTGGGGCCGGCTGCACCGCCTGTTCCTGAAGAACCAGACCCTGGGCACCGAGGGCCCCGGCTTCCTGCAGTACGCGCTCAACCGTGGCCCCTGGAAGCTCAGCGGCGGCGAGGCGACGGTCAACGCGACCGGCTGGAACGCCGCGGGGGGCTACGGCGTCATCTGGGTGCCGTCGATGCGGATGGTGGTCAACCTCGACGACCTCGACAAGTCCAAGTGGATCAACCTCACCGGCGCCTCCGGGCACGCCTACAGCGCGCACTACACCGACCAGACCGAGAAGTGGGCCAAGGGCGAACTGCTGCCCTGGTCCTTCTCCGAGAAGGCGGTCGACGACAGCACGAGCGACACGCTGGTGCTCAAGCCGTGATCCACTGACGGCACTTCGGCGATGGTGAAGGGGCCCTCCACGCGCGCGTGGAGGGCCCCTTCACATCTGTCCCCGTCGGGTGGTGAGGGGGAGCGGGCGTCAGGGGCTCGCGAAGCGGCGCACACCCGACGGCGTCACCACGGCGTGCACCGGCCGGTCGTGCGCTTCCGCGGGCACGCTCTGCACGACCTCCGCGTCGTACAGGAGCACCACCAGCGCGGGGCGTGCGCCCGCGCGCTCCAGGCGCGCCAGCACACGGTCGTACGACCCTCCGCCGCGCCCCAGGCGCATCCCGCGCGCGTCGACCGCGAGCCCGGGCAGCAGCACGACATCGGCGGAGGCCACGGCATCCGGCCCCAGGCGCTCACCGGCGGGCTCGAAGAGCGCCATCTTTCCGCCGTGTTGGACGCGCGCGAGGGAGCCCTCACCGGCGTAGGCGCCCCAGTCCAGATCGTTGTCCGGCAGGAGCGCGGGGAGCAGGACGCGCACGCCCCGCGCGCGCAGCGCGTCCAGGAGCGCGAGCGTGCCGGGCTCGCCCCCGACGGAGACGTACGCCGCCACCGTGCGCGCACGCGCCAGCTCGGGCAGCTCCAGCGCGCGCTCGGCCAGCGTCGCGCCCGCCTCCCTCACGTCATCGGCCGTCAACCTGTTCCTCACCGAGAGGAGCTCTCGGCGCAACATTCGCTTGTCAGGCTCGGTGGTACGTCCGGCGTGATCCACAGGTCGTTCTCGCATCCTTCTTAATGTGCTCATATGAGAACCAATTAACCGGAGCCACAGATTTCGCACAAAGGCACCGGATAAGGTTGCCGGCATGACTCAGTCGCACCCCAGGATCAGCAAGGCTGTCATTCCCGCGGCAGGCCTCGGTACCCGGTTCCTGCCGGCCACCAAAGCCACTCCCAAGGAGATGCTGCCGGTCGTGGACAAGCCCGCGATCCAGTACGTGGTCGAGGAGGCCGTGTCGGCGGGGCTCGACGACGTGCTCATGATCACCGGACGCAACAAGCGTCCCCTCGAGGACCACTTCGACCGCAACTACGAGCTCGAGTCGGCCCTCGAGAAGAAGGGCGACGCCGAGCGGCTCGCGAAGGTCCAGGAGTCCAGCGACCTCGCGACCATGCACTACGTGCGCCAGGGCGACCCCCGGGGCCTCGGCCACGCCGTCCTGTGCGCGGCGCCGCACGTCGGCCACGAGCCCTTCGCCGTCCTGCTCGGCGACGACCTGATCGACCCCCGCGACCCCCTGCTCAAGCGCATGATCGAGGTCCAGGAGCGGCACGGCGGCAGCGTCATCGCGCTCATGGAGGTCGCCCCCGAGCAGATCCACCTCTACGGCTCCGCGGCCGTCGAGGCCACCGACGACGGCGACGTCGTCAAGGTGACCGGCCTGGTCGAGAAGCCGGACCCGGCAGACGCCCCGTCCAACTACGCGATCATCGGCCGCTATGTCCTCGACCCCCACATCTTCGGCATACTCCGCAAGACCGAGCCCGGCCGCGGCGGCGAGATCCAGCTCACCGACGCGCTCCAGCAGCTGGCCCAGGACGAGAAGGTCGGCGGACCCGTGCACGGCGTCGTCTTCAAGGGCCGCCGCTATGACACCGGAGACCGTGGCGACTATCTGCGTGCCATTGTCAGACTCGCGTGCGAACGTGAAGACCTGGGCCTGGACTTCCGGACCTGGCTTCGCAGTTACGTAGCCGAGGAGATGTAGGGATTTGAGCAGCGCCGCGACCCGCACCGCCGGCCCGGACCACCTGTGGTCGGTGGACGAGCACCTGGAGGACATCCTCACCACCGTCCGCCCCCTCGAGCCCATCGAGCTGCAACTGCTCGACGCCCAGGGTTGCGTCCTTGTCGACGACGTCACGGTGCCGCTTTCGCTGCCGCCGTTCGACAACAGCTCCATGGACGGGTACGCGGTGCGGGTGGCGGACGTCGCAGGTGCGAGCGAGGAGTTTCCAGCCGTCCTCGAGGTCGTCGGCGACGTGGCGGCCGGCGCGGCGGACCTGGGGCGCGTGGGCCCGGGCCAGGCGGCGCGCATCATGACCGGCGCGCCCCTGCCGCCCGGCGCGGAGGCCGTCGTTCCTGTGGAGTGGACGGACGGGGGCCTCGGCGAGGGGCCGGCGAGTGGGATGCGCGCCCGCAGCCTCGCCCCCGAGGGCGCCACCGGCCACGTACGCGTGCACCGGCCTGCCGAGGCACGCGCGCACGTGCGCGCGAAGGGCAGTGACGTGAAGGCAGGCGACCTCGCCCTCGAGGCCGGCACGGTCCTCGGTCCGCCGCAGATCGCCCTGCTCGCCGCGATCGGTCGCGGCACGGTACGTGTGCGCCCGCGCCCGCGCGTGGTCGTCCTGTCCACCGGCAGCGAACTGGTCCAGCCCGACGAGCAGCTGGGCAGCGGCCAGATCTACGACTCCAACAGCTTCGCCCTCACCGCGGCCGCCCGGGACGCCGGCGCCATCGCCTACCGGGTCGGTGCCGTCGCCGATGACGCCGACACCCTCCGGGCCACCATCGAGGACCAGCTCGTCCGGGCCGACCTGCTGGTCACCACGGGCGGCGTGAGCGTCGGGGCGTACGACGTCGTCAAGGAGGCGCTGTCGCACGTCGGCGACGAGGACGAGGCGGGCGGCGGCGTCGAGTTCCGCAAGCTCGCCATGCAGCCCGGCAAGCCCCAGGGCTTCGGCTCCGTCGGCCCCGACCACACCCCGCTGCTGGCGCTGCCCGGCAACCCGGTCTCGTCGTACGTCTCCTTCGAGCTGTTCGTCCGCCCCGCCATCCGCACGCTGATGGGCCTCGAGGATGTCGAGCGCCCGCGGACGACGGCGACCCTGAAGGCGGACAAGGCGCTCGGCTCGCCCCAGGGGCGCAGACAGTTCCTGCGGGGCGCCTACGCGGACGGCGAGGTGACGCCCGTGGGCGGTGCCGGCTCGCACCTGATCGCCGCGCTGGCGCACGCCGACGCGCTGATCGTCGTACCCGAGGACGTGGAGAGCGTCGAGCCCGGCAGCGAGGTGGAGGTCGTGCTGCTCGGCTGAACGCGCCCGTGCGCGATACGGCACACCGCGCGCCCCCTCGGGCGTGGCCAGCGTCGTGGGGGTCCTGCCCCGGTGGACTTCCCGACTTGGAGGTACCGTGTCGCGCACAACAGGCCCGTGCGCCGCACCGCGACGGGCCCGACCCGGGAGCGCCGCACATCATGAGCACGCAGGAACGACTGACGCACATCGACGAGGCGGGCGCGGCCCGCATGGTCGACGTATCCGGGAAGGACGTGACCGCGCGCACCGCCCGCGCCAGCGGGCGCGTCCTCGTGTCACCCCGCGTGGTCGAGTTGCTGCGCGGCGAGGGGGTCCCCAAGGGAGACGCCCTGGCGACCGCGCGTATCGCGGGCATCATGGGCGCCAAGCGCACGCCGGACCTGATCCCGCTGTGTCACCCCTTGGCGCTCTCCGGTGTGAAACTGGATCTGTCGGTCGCGGACGACGCCGTCGAGATCACGGCCACCGTGAAGACCACGGACCGTACGGGCGTCGAGATGGAGGCCCTCACCGCGGTGTCGGTCGCCGCCCTCACCGTGATCGACATGGTCAAGGCGGTCGACAAGGGAGCGGTCATCACGGACGTACGGGTCGAGGAGAAGACGGGCGGAAAGTCGGGCGACTGGAGCCGGGCGTGACCGCCGGGCCGTACCGCGCGCTGGTCGTCACGGCCTCCAACCGGGCCGCCGCGGGCGTGTACGAGGACAAGGGAGGCCCGCTGATCGCCGAGGGCCTGCGGGGCTTCGGATTCACCGTCGACGGGCCGCAGGTCGTCCCCGACGGCGATCCGGTGAAGGCTGCCCTGCGCGCCGCGGCCGAGGCCGGGTACGACGTCGTCGTGACCACCGGCGGCACGGGTGTCTCGCCCACCGACCGCACCCCCGAGGCGACCCGTGAGGTGATCGACTACGAAGTGCCGGGCATCGCGGAGGCCATCCGGGCGTTCGGACGGGACAAGGTGCCGACGGCCGCGCTGTCCCGGGGCCTTGCGGGAGTCGCCGGCCGGACGCTGATCGTCAACCTGCCGGGGTCCACCGGCGGGGTGAGGGACGGACTGGCCGTCCTGGAGCCGCTGCTGGCCCATGCCGTCGACCAGATACGCGGCGGCGACCATCCGAGGCCCGCCGCCCACGGCGGCGACCACGTCAGACCCGGCGTCACCAGTGGGGGTGCGAGCTGAACAGCCCATCCTGGCCCGTCGTGCTGGCGGACGGCGACATCGTCCTCCGGCCGATAAAGCTGCGCGACCAGCGGGCCTGGCGCGAGGTGAACCGGCGCAACCGGGACTGGCTGCGTCCCTGGGAGGCGACCATTCCGCCGCCCACCCCGGCCGGGCCGATCACGCACCGGCCGACCTATCGCCAGATGGTCCGGCACTTGCGTTCGGAGGCCAACGCGGGCCGGATGCTGCCGTTCGTCATCGAGTATCAGGGGCGGCTGGTCGGGCAGTTGACGGTCGCCGGAATCACCTGGGGGTCGATGTGTTCGGGGCACATCGGTTACTGGGTGGACCAGGCGGTGGCCGGTCGCGGTGTGATGCCGACTGCGGTGGCGCTCGTGGTGGACCACTGTTTCCGCACCGTCGGCCTGCACCGCATCGAGGTCTGCATTCGCCCCGAGAACCGGCCCAGCCGACGGGTCGTGGAGAAACTCGGATTCCGCGAGGAGGGGCTGCGCCCGCGATATCTTCACATCGACGGAGCCTGGCGCGACCACCTCGTCTTCGCGCTCACCGCGGAAGAGGTCCCCGAGGGGTTGCTCGGACGCTGGCGGCGGGCAATCTCTCAGCGGACGCCGGACACCCCTGACGCGTCGAACGGACAGAGCGCGTCCCGGAATCCGCAGAACTCCCCGGGGAATCCCGCCTAGGCCCGAAAAATTGAATGCATGTTCGAAATTGATCGGTCGGTGACAGTGTCCGGGCATTGAATTCGCGGTGACGGCGGCCTGCTGATCGGATCCGTCACAAAAAAAGCTCGAAATATCAGCCAGATCGTGCGACACACCGGCGCAATTGGCAGATGGCCTCACGCAAACCCCTCTACCGTGTGAGGCGTGAGCAGCAGCGGCCTCATCTACGCAGTCATTGTCGGGGCCTGGGCCGCCTACTTGGTGCCGATGTGGCTCCGTAGGCAGGACGAGCTGAACGAGGCCCGTCCTACGGAACGCTTCAGCACCGCCATCCGGCTGCTGTCCGGACGGGCGGGAATGGAGCGCCGGTACGCCAAGGACCTGCGGGCACGCTCCGCCCAGGAGGGGGAGCGTGCTTCCGTCGCTCCGGGCGTCGTCACCGATTCGGTGGACGTCCGGGCCTTCGCCATGCCTCCGACACGCCGTCAGGTGCGGGCGGAGGTACGGGAGGAGGGCGAGCCGGAGGCACCGGCGCGCGCGGAACAGGCGCGCGGCCGCGCGAGCGCACCGGCGCCCCACCAGGCTTCCGCGCCGGCGTCCGCGCCTGCGCGCCAGCGTGAATCCGCCTCCGCGCGCCAGCGTGAAACCGCACCAGCGCCCACCCCCGCATCCGCCCCGGCGCTCAAGTCCCCCTCCGAGCCCGCGCAGAAGCGCGTACCGGCCGCCCGGCGCACGCCCTCCGCGCAGGCGGCTGCAGCGCGCGCCCAGCGCTCGAAGGTCCTCGCGCGCCGTCGGCGCACCACGGTGGCGCTTTTCCTAGCCTTCACGCTCGGCGCCATCGTGGCCGCCGTCGGAGGGCTCACGTTCCTGTGGGCGCCCGGCGTGCCCGCCGTCATGCTCAGCGCGTACATCGCGTACCTGCGCTCCCAGGAACGCCGCCGCTTCGCCTACCAGATGGACCGGCGCCAAGCCGAAGCCGCCGCGCAGCGCCTGCGGGAGCGCCAGCCGCGCAGGCGCGCGCCCGTCGACGAGGGTGCCGCCTCCGACGAACCGGACGAGGGCCCAGCGGCCGGGACCGACCCGGGACTGTCCGCCCTCGCCGCGGACCGGCGAGCCCTCGTCGAGCAGACGGACCACGCGGAGTGGGTGGACCAGCAGCGTGAGCGCCGGCAGCGGCCCGCGCACGGGGACAGCTGGGACCCCGTCCCGGTGCCGCTGCCCACGTACGTGACCGCGCCGGTCGCGCCGCGGGCCACGTCCGACGTGGACCTGGGGGCGCCCGACACCTGGAGTTCGGCGCGTTCCAGTTCCGTCGCGCCTGAGCAGGAGGCCGAGGCGGCCGCGCGGGGCGCGCAGGCGCTGGAGCCGGCGCCCGACGCGGAGGACAAGCCGGCGGTCGGCGGACGCAGTGACGCCCGCCGTGCCGCCTCCGCCCGCCGCGCGCGTGAACGCGGGCGCACGCCGCTCTTCGACCAGTACGAGGACGGCGACCGCCCGCGCGCGGCCAACGAGTGACAGCCGGCCGCGGCCGCACCCCGGGAACCCGCCCCCTGACCAGTCGGGGAACGGATTTCCAAGCACCCCGACGGGGATGCTAAAGTTTCACTCGTTGCAAGGGCCTGTGGCGCAGTCCGGTAGCGCACCTCGTTCGCATCGAGGGGGCCAGGGGTTCAAATCCCCTCAGGTCCACGCAGCATGAAGCCCCAGTCGGCAGGAGTCGATTGGGGCTTCATCGTGTTCGCGGCAACAGGAGGCGTCGCGGCCGACCCCCAAGGGCCGGCCGCGGTCGTCACTGCTGTGACGTGAATTACTGCGCCGCCTCGGGCCGCAGGGGCTTCGCGTAGCAGAGGCTGTCCTCGTACTCACGGTAGTAGCCGAACTTCACGCACGGCTCGTAGCCGCTGGACGTGTAGAGGGCGATCGCCTCCGGCTGCTTCGTGCCCGTCTCCAGGACAATCCGGACGCGGCCGGCCGCACGGGCGTCGTCCTCCAGGGCCAACAGCATGCGGCGGGCCAGGCCGCGGCCGCGCATCGCCTCGATCACGAACATGCGCTTGAGTTCGGCGTCGCCGTCCTCGTTGCCCTCGCCGTTCGAGTCCTGGCTGCGCCAGCCGCCGGTGGCCACGGGGCAGTCGGCCTCGTCGTACGCGATCAGGTAGACGCCCTTCGGGGGCTCGAAGTCCGACGCGTTCAGGACCGTGGCGTCGCCGCCGTCGCCGTAGCGCAGGTGGTATTCGGCCTGGACCTCGTCGTTCAGCTTGACGGCGTCGGGGTGGTCGAAGGGAACGCGGCGTATATTCATGCTGAGTATCGTACTTCTATGCAGGTGGCGGAAGCGGACTGCGTCCAGTGTGCCGGTATCGTGCCCGGGTGCTGACTGTGACCTCGGACAACGCGTCCTGCCGATGGGGTCGACTGTGAGGTCGAGGAGAGTGTTTTGCTAACAGTGACCTCGGTGAATGTGAACGGGCTGCGCGCCGCCGCGAAGAAGGGCTTCGTGGAGTGGCTCGCCGGGACGTCCGCGGACGTGCTCTGTCTGCAGGAGGTGCGCGCCGAGCCGCACCAGCTGCCCGACGGCGTGCGGCAGCCCGACGGCTGGCACGTCGTGCACGCCCCGGCCGCCGCCAAGGGCCGCGCGGGCGTCTCCCTCTACACGCGGCGCGAGCCCGACCGCGTCCGCATCGGCTTCGGCTCGGCCGAGTTCGACGCGAGCGGGCGGTACGTCGAAGCCGACCTGCCCGGTGTCACGGTCGCCTCCCTGTACCTCCCCTCCGGGGAGGTCGGTACCGAGCGGCAGGACGAGAAGGTTCGTTTCATGGGCGAGTTCCTCGCCCATCTCAAGGGGCTGCGCGAGCGGGCCGCCGCCGACGGGCGGGAGGTCGTCGTCTGCGGCGACTGGAACATCGCCCACCAGAGGACCGACCTCAAGAACTGGCGCGGCAACACAAAGAACTCCGGCTTCCTGCCGGAGGAACGGGAGTGGCTGAGCCGCGTCCTCGACCCGGCCGACGGCGGTTACGTCGACGTCGTACGGGAGATGCATCCGGACGTGGAGGGGCCGTACTCGTGGTGGTCGTACCGCGGCCGTGCCTTTGACAATGACGCGGGCTGGCGCATCGACTACCAGTGCGCGACGCAGGGGCTCGCGGCCCGGGCGGTCAAGGGGTTCGTGGAGCGGGCGGCCACGCACGCCGAGCGGTGGTCCGACCACGCGCCCGTGACCGTCGTCTACGACCTCTGAAGGCCGGCCCTTCCGAAAGACCGCCCGGCTCACTCCTCCTTGCGCGACCTCCGGTCCAGCGCCAGGGACAGTTCCGCCTCCACCACGCTGCGGGCCAGGGGGCGCAGGCGTCGGAGGTCCTCCTCGGGGGCGTGGCGCAGGATCAGGTCGGTGAAGATTTCGGCCAGGGCGTCGGCGTGTTCGCGGACGCGGCGGCCCGCCGTCAGGACCTCGGCCAGCGGGATGCCCTCGCGCACCAGTGCCGAGGAGACTTCCAGGAGGCGGCGGCTGATGTGGACGATCTCGTCGCCGTCGGTGCCGAGATAGCCCAGGTCGAGGGCGGCGGCGAGGTTCTCCGGGGTGACCTCGCCGTCGAAGCGGGCGGCGAGTTCCTCGGGGGTGAGGCGGACCGGCTCCTCCTCGGTGGGGGCGCCGACGCCGAGGAGGTCGGCGACGTCCCGGCCCTGATCGAGGGCCTCGGCGAGTTCCGCGATGCCGTTGAGCGTGTGGCCGCGTTCCAGGAGTGCCGAGATCGTACGCAGGCGGGCCAGGTGGTGGTCGTCGTACCAGGCGATGCGGCCCTCGCGGCGGGGCGGCGGGATCAGCTTGCGTTCGCGGTAGAAGCGCAGGGTGCGCACCGTGATGCCGGCCAGGCGGGCCAGCTCCTCCATGCGGTACTCACGGGGGCCGGTCTGCTCGTCCCCCGCCCGTTCACCGCTCGGGCCCGCGCCCTGTCCTCCGTCTGCTGCCACGCCAGAAGCCTATGTTGTACCGCTGGTAACTTTCCGGTCCCCGACCCCTACCCATCAGTACGGAGCTGCTCTAGTCTCCCATTGCGCCAGTGATTACTGGCGCAATCCAATGTGATGCCGGGAGGCTGCGGGATGGCCGAGCACGAGCATGTACGGGTGGCGGTGATCGGGTCCGGGTTCGGCGGGCTGGGCGCGGCGGTGCGCCTGCGCCGCGAGGGAATCACCGACTTCGTCGTCCTGGAACGGGCGGACGGCGTCGGCGGCACCTGGCGGGACAACAGCTACCCCGGGTGCGCCTGCGACGTACCGTCCCACCTGTACTCCTTCTCCTTCGCGCCCAACCCCGACTGGCCGCGTACCTTTTCGGGGCAGGACCACATCCGCGCCTACCTCGAGCGCGTCGCCGACGTCTTCCATCTGCGGCCGCACCTTCGGTTCGACTCCGAGGTGAAGCTGATGAGCTGGGACACGCAGAAGCTGCGCTGGAACATCGAGACCAGCAGCGGCGCGCTCTCCGCCGACATCGTCGTCTCCGCCACCGGGCCACTGTCCGACCCGAAGATCCCCGAGATCCCGGGGCTGGACTCCTTCCCCGGCAAGGTGTTCCACTCCGCCCGCTGGGACCACGACTACGACCTGCGCGGCAAGCGCGTCGCGATGGTCGGCACCGGCGCCTCCGCCATCCAGATCGTGCCGTCCATCCAGCCCCTCGTCTCGAGGATGACCCTCTTCCAGCGCACACCGCCGTGGGTGATGCCGCGCGTAGACCGGGCCATCACCGGTGCCGAGCGCTGGCTGCACCAGCGGCTGCCCTTCACCGCGCAGGCCCGGCGCGGACTGCTGTGGGGCATCCGGGAGTTGCAGGTCCAGGCCTTCACCAAGCACCCCGACGAACTCGGACTCGTCGAGCAGCTCGCCAAGCGCAACATGGCCCGCGCCATCAAGAACCCGGCCCTGCGCGCCAGGCTCACCCCCGGCTACCGGATCGGCTGCAAGCGGATCCTGCTGTCCAACACGTACTATCCGACGCTCGCGCAGCCCAACGTGGACGTCGTCGCGAGCGGGCTCACCGAGGTCCGCGGCTCGACCCTCGTCGCCGCCGACGGGAGCGAGGCCGAGGTCGACGCGATCGTCTTCGGTACCGGCTTCCACGTCACCGACATGCCCATCGCCGAGCGGGTGGTGGGAGCGGAGGGCGTGACTCTCGCGGAGAGCTGGAAGGACGGGATGCAGGCGCTGCGCGGGGCCTCGGCGGCCGGCTTCCCCAACTGGATGACGATCATCGGGCCCAACACCGGTCTCGGGAACTCCTCGATGATCCTGATGATCGAGTCCCAGCTGAACTACATGGCCGACTACGTCCGCCAGCTCGGCGTCCTCGGCGGCCGCGCCGCCTTCGACGCCCGCCCCGCCGCCGTACAGGCCTGGAACCACAAGGTGCAGGAGCGCATGAAGCGCACGGTGTGGAACACCGGTGGCTGCACCAGCTGGTACCTGGACGCCAACGGCCGCAACGTCACCGTCTGGCCCGGCACGACCACCGAGTTCCGGCGCGCGACACGGCGTGTGGACCTCGCGGAGTACGACGTGCTGCGCGCGCCCGCGCTCGAGACCGGCGCGTCGGCACTCGACGGCTCCCAGGTGGGGGTGGAGGCGTGAGCCGTCTGACGCCCTTCACCTCGGGCCCCTACGAGCCGCCCGCCCCCGCGCGCGAGCTCACCGTGGTCTCCGCCGACGGCGCGCGCCTGCACGTCGAGGTGCACGGTCCCGAGGACGCGCCCCCTGTCGTCCTCGCGCACGGCTGGACCTGTTCGACCGCCTTCTGGGCGGCGCAGATCCGGGACCTGGCCGCCGACCACCGCGTCATCGCGTACGACCAGAGGGGGCACGGGCGCAGTCCCGCGAGCTCCGCTTGCACCACGGGTGCGCTGGCGGACGACCTGGAAGCGGTGCTCGCGCACACCCTCGCGCCCGGCGAGAAGGCCGTGATCGCGGGCCACTCCATGGGCGGGATGACCGTGATGGCCGCGTCCGGGCGCGCCTGCTTCCGGGAGCACGCGGCCGCCGTTCTGCTGTGCAGCACGGGCAGTTCGCGGCTCGTGGCGGAGGCGTGCGTCGTGCCGTTGCGGGCGGGGCGCGTCCGCACCTGGGTCACGGGGCGCATCCTGGGCTCGCGCGCCCCGCTCGGACCGGTCACGCCGGTCGCGAAGCGCATCCTCAAGTACGCCACGATGGGCGCCGGTTCGGCCCCGCACATGGTGGAGGCGTGCGCGCGGATCGTGCACGCCTGCCCGCGCGCCGTGCGCGGCGCCTGGGCAGTGGTGCTGGATCGGCTCGATCTCGACCACGGTGTACGGGAGTTGACGGTCCCGACGGCGGTGGTCGCCGGCACCGCCGACCGGCTCACGCCGCCGGTGCACGCGCGGGCGCTCGCTACCGCGCTACCGGCGTGCGTCGGCCTGACCGAGCTCCCCGGTCTCGGACACATGACCCCGGTGGAAGCCCCCGAGCTGGTCACGGCGGAGATCCGGGCCCTCGTCTCGACGTACCTCACGCACACGACCGACACACCGGACACGACAGACGCGGCGGACATGGCAGATACGGCGGACGCACATGTCAAGGAGGGCGCATGAGCAGGGTCAGCCTCGAAGGGCAGGTCGCGGTGGTCACCGGAGCCGCGCGCGGCGTCGGTGAGCTGCTCGCGCGCAAGCTGTCCGCGCGCGGCGCCAAGGTGGCGCTGGTCGGTCTGGAGGAGGACGCGCTCAAGGAGGCCTCCGGGCGGCTGCGCAGCGAGAGCGATCACTGGTACGCCGACGTCACCGACCACGAGGCGATGACGCGGGTCGCCCGGGAGGTCAAGGAGCGCTTCGGCAAGGTCGACATCGTCGTGGCCAACGCCGGTGTGGCGACCGGCGGACCGTTCATCGACTCCGATCCGGTGGCCTGGCGGCGGGTGATCGAGGTCAATCTGATCGGCTCGGCTGTGACGGCCCGTGCCTTCCTGCCGGTGCTCGTCGAGAGCCGCGGCTATCTGCTGCAGATCGCCTCGCTCGCCGCGATCACGCCGGCGCCGATGATGACGGCGTACTGCGCGTCGAAGTCGGGCGTGGAGGCGTACGCGCACAGCCTGCGCGCCGAGGTCGGCTACCAGGGCGTGCGCGTCGGCGTCGGGTACCTGTCGTGGACCGACACCGACATGGTGCGCGGCGCCGACCAGGAGGACGTGATGCGGGAGCTCCGGCAGCGGCTGCCGTGGCCGTCCAACAAGACGTACCCGCTGGGTCCCGCCGTGGACCGGATCGTGGCCGGGATCGAGCGCCGGTCGAGCCATGTGTACGGGCAGTGGTGGCTGCGTGGGATGCAGGGGGTGCGGGGCTGTCTGCCGGGGCTCATCGGGACGGTCGGGCAGCGCGAGATGCGGCGGTTCGCACCCCGGCTGCAGGGCATGCGCACCGGGCTCGTCGGCGCAGGTGGGGCGGCCGACGAACGGGAGCGCGCTACGGACCGTAACTGATCGACATGCGCAGCGTGTTCGCCCGTGTGAATCTGGTCGAGGCCCCACCGAGGGCCGGACAGGCCCCAGCAGGGGCCGATCCCCAGACACCCCACGGGAGTGAACCCACATGGGTATGAAGGACCAGTTCCAGGAGAAGTCCCAGCAGGGCAAGCAGAAGGCGCGGCAGGCCGGCGACCAGGCCAAGCAGCAGCCCCAGCGCGGCCGCCAGCAGCGTGACGAGGAGTCGGAGCGCATCCGTCGCGAGGACGAGGACCGACTCAACCAGGACTACGACGCCTGACGTCGGAGGTCCGGTGGAAAGGGCGCCCCTCGAGGGGGGCGCCCTCTCTCATGCCCGCGAAGCCCCGCCCCGCAGAGCCCTGCCGTGCACCGGCCTCATGCGCGCGGCGGCAGCTTGGGTCGCGACCGATCAGGCACGTCGCTGTAGTCCGGCGGTACCGCGGCCGGCTGGGTGGACAGCAGGTCCAGGGCCAGCTGCACCGCGTCGTCCATCTGCGCGTGGCGGCCCTCCGCCCAGTCCAGGGGCGTGCGCAGGATCTCCAGGTCGGGGGAGACGCCGTGGTTCTCGACGGACCAGCCGTACGCGTCGAACCAGGCCGCGTTCATGGGGACCGTGATCACCGTGCCGTCCCCGAGTGTGTGCCGCCCGGTCATGCCGACCACGCCGCCCCAGGTGCGCTGCCCGATGACCGGACCGAGCTTGAGGAGTCTGATCGCCGCCGTGATCATGTCGCCGTCGGAGGAGGTCGCCTCGTCGGCCAGCGCCACGATGGGTCCCCGGGGGGCGTTCGAGGCGTACGACACGGGCTGGGCGTTGCGGGTGAGGTCCCAGCCGAGGATGGTGCGCGTGAGCTTCTCGATCACCAACTCACTGATGTGCCCGCCCGCGTTGCCGCGCACGTCCACGATCAGCGCGGGCCGGGACACCTCCTTGCGCAGGTCGCGGTTGAACTGGGCCCAGCCCGAGCCGCCCAGGTCCGGGATGTGCAGATAGCCGCACCGGCCGCCGCTCAACTCCCGTACGACCCCACGGCGTTTGGTCACCCAGTCCTGGTAGCGCAGGGGTCGCTCGTCGATCAGTGGGACGACGGCCACCCGGCGCGCCCGGCCCGCCTCGCCCTCGGCGGGGGTGAAGGTCAGCTCCACCGTCGTACCACCGGAACCCGCGAGGAGAGGGAAGGGGCCGGTCACCGGGTCCACGGGCCGGCCGTCCACGTGTGTGAGCACCGCGCCCTCGCGGATGCCCGTGCCGGCCAGCGGGGAACGGGCCTTGGAGTCGGAGGAGTCGCCGGGCAGGATCCGCTTGACCATCCAGCCGTCGTCCCGGTACACGAGGTTGACGCCGAGCAGGCCCTGGTAGCGCTGGTAGTGGGGCGGGCCCTCGTTGCGGCGGGCGGCGGCCACATAGGCGTGGGAGGTGCCGAGTTCGCCGAGGACCTCACGCAGCAGATCGGCGAACTCGTCGGGCGAGTCGACCCGTTCGACGAGCGGGCGGTACTGGTCGAGCACTCCGTCCCAGTCGATGCCGCACATGCTCGGGTCCCAGAAGTAGGCCCTGATGAGGCGGCCAGCCTCCTCGTAGGCCTGGCGCCACTCGGCGCCGGGGTCGACCTCGTGCAGGATGCGGCGCAGGTCGATCCAGGTGGTCGAGTCGCTGTCGCCGACCTCGGTGGCGGGTACGGCCCGCAGGTCGCCCTCGTCCATGACCACCAGGCGCGTGCCGTCGCCGCTCACCGCGAACCAGTCCAGGTGGCCGACGAGTTCGGACTTCTTCGCCTTGGTGAGGTTGAAGTACTCGAGGGTGGGGCGCTCGCTGGGGTCGTTGGGGTTGGCGAACGTCTCGCCGAGCGCGCCGGAGATCGGCCAGCGCAGCCAGACCAGCCCGCCGCCGGAGACCGGGCACAGCGCCGAGTACTTGGAGGCCGTGACCGGGAACGGCCAGACCCTGCTCTCCAGCCCCTCGACCTCGACGGTCACCGCGCTGCTGTCGCCGGTCTCCTCGTCCTCCAAGGGATCGAGCCCGCCTGCGGCCGGCCGGCCTTCCGGGTTGAGGGCGAAGGGGGAGGGTGTGGCCGAGGACAGCGGGACGAGGTACGGACGGCAGCCGAGCGGGAAGGACAGGTCGCCGGTGTGGACGTCGTACACCGGGTCGAAGCCGCGCCAGGAAAGGAACGCCAGATAGCGGCCGTCCCGGGTGAACACCGGGTTCTCGTCCTCGAAGCGGCCGTCGGTCACGTCGACGATCAGCCGGTCCGGGGCCCCCGTCTGCCCGGTTCCGGAGATGCGGGCCAGCTTGATCTGCCGAAGCGAGCGCCCGATCCCGGGGTGCGACCAGGTGAGCCAGTCCCCGTCCGGTGAGAACGCCAGATCGCGCACGGGCCCGTTGATGGACCGGATCAGCTCGGTGACCTCGCCTCCCCCGGATTCCGTCCCGGAGGTGCCCCCGGAGTCCTCGGTCCCCGTGGTGGCAGCCGTATCGTCGGACACGGTGAGGAGCAGCAGCCGGCCGTCGTGCGCGGCGATGGCGAGGCGCTCGCCGAGCGGGTCCGACACCAGTTCCAGGACCCGGCCCAGTTCGCCCTGGGCCAGCCGGCGGGGTTCGCGGTCGCCGCTGGCCCGGGGCAGATAGGCGATCTCGATCGCGTCCTCGCCCTCCGCGTCCGTGACATAGGCGACCTGCCCGGTCGAGCCGAGCATCTCCGGGAGGCGGACCCGCACGCCCGGCGTGTCGGTGAGGGTGCGCGCCGGGCCGTCGCGGTGGGTGAGCCAGTGCAGACTGCCGCGGACGACGACGGCGCTGGCCCGGCCCGTCTCGTCGACCGAGAGGCCGTCCACGTGCTGGGCGGCCGGCACCTGGTACCTGCGGCGTCCCGCGCGGGGGCCGGACAGCCGTACGTCGAGCCTGCGCGGCACGGAATGCGGGGACAGGTCGTCGACGATCCACAGGTCACCGGCGCACTGGTAGACGACCCGGGTGCCGTCACTGGCGGCATTGCGGGCGTAGAAGGCGTCGTGGTCGGTGTGGCGACGCAGGTCGGAGCCGTCGTAGGCGCACGAGTAGAGGTTGCCGACACCCTCGTGGTCGGAGAGGAACGCGATACGGCCGCCGACGAACATGGGGGAGGCGAGATGCCCGCCGATGCCCTCGAGCAGCCGCTGCCCGTGCAGCCACAGCCGGCCCATCGCACCGCCCCGGTAGCGCTTCCAGGAGGCCGGTTCGTGCGGCGGGGTGCCCGTGAGCAGCAGGGACTTGCGCTCGCCGTCGAGGTCGGCGACCTGGATGTCGGAGACCGGGCCCCAGGGGAGTTTGCGGCCGGGGTCGCCGTCGGGGGAGACCTTGTAGGCCCAGCTGAAGTACGAGAAGGGCTGGTTGTGGGAGGCGACGGCCAGGAGGTCGCCGTCCGGGGTCCAGCCGCACACGCGCGTGTCGGCGCTGCCCCAGTAGGTCAGCTGCCGCGCGGGTCCGCCGGACACGTCCACCAGATGGATCTCGGGCACCAGGCTGCGCCAGCTCGTGTACGCGATCCGGCCGCCGTCGGGCGAGAAACGGGGGTGGCCGGCCTTGGTGCGGTCGACCGTGACCCGCCAGGCGCGGCCCGGGGCGTCGAGCGGGGCCAGCCAGAGGTCGTCCTCGGCCACGAAGCACAACAGGTCGCCGCTGAGATGCGGTAGGCGCAGATAGCTCACCTCCCCATGCTTTTCCGGGGGATGGACACCAGCAACTTATACGGAATTGACGGACGTGACCCACTGCACGTACGAAACGGTTTCGTTTCGCAGAAGGGCTGCGCTACATTCGTCACGTACGAAACCGTGTCGTTCGGAGTGGGAAAGGGTGAGTGGCATGACTGAGACCGCAACGGCGCGGCGCAGTCGCATCACGCCCGAGCGTGAGGCCGAGCTGTACGAGGCCGTGCTCGATCTGCTCCGCGAGGTCGGCTACGACGCCCTCACCATGGACGCCGTCGCCGCCCGCACCCGCTCCAGCAAGGCCACCCTCTACCGCCAGTGGGGCGGCAAGGCCGAACTGGTCGCGAAGGCGGTGCGGCACAACAAGCCGGGCAGCATGCTCGAAGGAGTCGACACCGGCACCCTCAAGGGTGATCTGCACGCCCTCACGCGGCGTTCGGACGACTGCGAGATGGAGCAGAACTCCGCGCTGATGCGGGGCCTGGCCATGGCGATGCACGCCAACCCGGACCTCCTGAAGGCGTTCCGGGAGCATCTCGTCGAGCCCGAGATGGTGATGTTCCGCGCTGTGCTGCAGCGGGCGATCGACCGGGGTGAGGTCCGTGCGGACAACCCTGCGATCGACTACGTGGTGCACATGATGATCGGAGCCTTCGCCGCCCGGACCCTGATCGACGATCAGCCGCCGACGCAGACGTTCCTCCTCTCGTACATCGACGCCGTGGTCCTCCCCGCCCTCGGCGTGCACACCGGCCGGACCTCCTCGGCCGGCTGACCCACCCCTTCACCAGCCCCACCTGACGTCACCGCTCACGTCGTCGGGCCGATCACCCCTGTCACCCCACGGGCTGATCACCCCTGCCCTGACCACCCCACGACTGACCGGGAGTACGCCCTCGTGGCCACGTTCCTCTACAAACTGGGCCGGCTCGCCTTCAGGCGACGGCACTTCGTCGCCCTGATCTGGGTGGCGCTGCTGACGCTGGCCGGCGTCGGCGCTGCGAGCGCCCCCGCGGCCGGCAACTCGTCCTTCTCCATCCCCGGTACGGAGGCGCAGAAGGCCTTCGACCTGCTGGAACAGCGCTTCCCCGGGATGAGCGCCGACGGCGCCACCGCCCGGGTCGTCTTCAAGGCACCGAGCGGCGAGAAGATGACCGACGCCGGCAACAAGACCACCGTGCGGAAGACGGTCGAGGCGCTGAAGGACGGCTCCGAGGTCGCCTCCGTCGCCGACCCCTACACCGGGCACGCCGTCAGCAAGGACGGCACGATCGCGTACGCCTCGGTGAAGTACAAGGTCTCCGGCATGGAACTCGAGGACTCCTCGCGCGAGGCCCTCGAGACGGCCGCGCAGGACGCACGGGACGCCGGGCTGACGGTCGAGGTCGGCGGTGACGCGCTGAGCGCGGCACCCGAGACCGGGGCCACCGAGGTCATCGGCATCGCGATCGCTGCCGTCGTCCTCGTCATCACCTTCGGCTCGCTGCTCGCCGCCGGACTCCCGCTGCTGACCGCACTGATCGGCGTCGGTATCGGCGTCTCCACCATCACCGCCCTCGCGAGTGCACTGGACCTGGGCACCACCACCTCCACCCTGGCGACGATGATCGGCCTCGCCGTCGGCATCGACTACGCGCTGTTCGTTGTCTCCCGCTACCGTGCCGAACTCGCCGAGGGGCGCGAGCGGGAGGAGGCCGCCGGACGCGCCGTCGGCACCGCGGGCTCGGCCGTGGTCTTCGCCGGGCTCACGGTCGTGATCGCCCTGGTCGGCCTGTCGGTCGTCAACATCCCGATGCTGACCAAGATGGGCGTGGCCGCCGCGGGCACGGTCGCCGTCGCGGTGCTGATCGCCCTGACGATGATCCCCGCGCTGCTCGGCTACGCGGGCCGCAAGGTGAAGCCGGCCGGCGAGAAGACCAGACTGCTGGGCGGCCGGCGCGCGGCCCGTCGCACGTCGGCGAAGCCGAACCTGGGCACCCGCTGGGCGAGCTTCGTCGTACGGCGCCCGGTCGCCGTCCTGCTGCTCGGCGTCGTCGGCCTCGGGGCCGCCGCCGTTCCGGCCGCCTCGCTCGAACTGGGCCTGCCCGACGACGGCTCCCAGCCCACCTCCACCACCCAGCGCCGCGCCTACGACCTGCTCTCCGAGGGATTCGGCCCCGGCTTCAACGGGCCGCTGCTGGTCGTCGTCGACGCACAGGGCAGTGCCCACCCGAAGAGCGCGTTCCGCCAGGTCGGCGACGAGATCAAGGGCCTCGACGACGTGGTGACGGTGACCCCGCCCGCGCCCAACCAGGCCGGGGACACCGCCACGATCACGGTGATCCCGAAGTCCAAGCCGTCCTCCGCGACCACCGAGGACCTGGTCCACGCCATCCGTGACAAGGGCACGGAGATCACGGCCGACACCGACGCGAAGGTCCTGGTCACCGGCTCGACGGCGATGAACATCGACGTCTCGCAGAAGCTGAACGACGCGCTGATCCCGTATCTGACCCTGGTCGTGGGCCTCGCCTTCCTCCTGCTGATCGTGGTCTTCCGCTCGGTCCTGGTCCCGCTGAAGGCGGCCCTCGGCTTCCTGCTCAGCGTGCTGGCCGCCCTCGGCGCCGTGGTCGCGGTCTTCCAGTGGGGATGGCTGTCCGGCCTGATGGGCGTCGAGGAGACCGGACCGGTCATGTCGATGATGCCGATCTTCATGGTCGGCGTGGTCTTCGGCCTCGCCATGGACTACGAGGTGTTCCTCGTGACCCGGATGCGGGAGGCCTACGTCCACGGGGAGAAGCCGAGGCAGGCCGTGGTGACCGGCTTCAAGCACGGTGCCCGGGTCGTCACGGCCGCCGCCGTCATCATGATCGCCGTCTTCTCCGGCTTCATCGACTCCAGCGAGGCCATGATCAAGATGATCGGCTTCGGCCTGGCGATCGCGGTCTTCTTCGACGCGTTCGTCGTCCGGATGGCGATCGTCCCGGCCGTGCTCGCCCTGCTCGGCAAGCGCGCCTGGTGGCTGCCCAAGTGGCTCGAGCGCGCCCTGCCCAACGTCGACGTCGAGGGCGAGGGCCTGCGCGCCCACGACGACCGCCCCCGGGACGAGGACCGGGAGCTCGTGCGCGTGTAGCACGCGCGCCGTGTGAAGGACCGGCTGGTGAGGGATCCGTGGGGACGGCGCTGCCCTCACCGGCCTCGTCATGCCGTGCACCTGGTCGCCCGCCCGTGCCGTGAACCCGGCCGCCCGAAGTGCGCCCGGTCGCCCGCCCGTGCGTAAACCAGGTCGCCTGCCTCCTACACGTACCGCTACGGTGCCCTCCATGACGACGACAGCCGCCACTGACGCCGAGGGCTCCGGAGCCCACCCCCTCTTCGCCGCCGCCCTGGACGAACGCGGACTCGGTGAACTCCACGCGCGCGTACGGCGCTTCCCGGACGCCACCCGTACCGCGGCCGAGGCCGCCGCGGCCATCGGCTGCGAGCTGAGCCAGATCTGCAAGTCGTTGATCTTCGCGGCGGACGGCGTGCCGGTGCTGGTGCTGATGGACGGCGCGTCCCGGGTCGACGTGGAGCTGGTGCGTGAGGAACTCGGGGCCGAGAAGGTCACGCGGGCCTCCGCCGACGTCGTGAGGGAGTTCACCGGATACGCGATCGGAGGGGTGCCGCCCTTCGGGCACCGCCACACCACCCGGGTCCTCGCGGACCGCTCCCTGCTCGCGCACGACGTCGTGTGGGCCGCCGCCGGGAACCCGCACGCCGTTTTTCCCATGGAGCCCAAGGAACTCGTCGCCCAGGCCGGTGCCAGCCTCGTGGACGTGCGTGAGCACACTTCGTGACGCCGGCCGTCACCGCGGCCGTCCTGCTGGCCGCGGTCACCCATGCCAGCTGGAACGCCATCGCCCACAAGATCACCGACAAGCTCGTCGCGTTCACGCTGATCCTGGCCGGCGGGGTGCTGATCGGGCTGGTCATCGCCCCGTTCGCGGCGCTCCCGGCGGCGGGGGCGTGGCCGTACCTGATCGCTTCCGCGCTCATCCACCTCGTGTACGTCGTCCTGCTGATGACGTCGTTCCGGCTCGGCGACTTCGGCCAGGCCTACCCGCTCGCGCGCGGCACGGCCCCGCTCGTCGTCACGGTGTTCGCGGCCTTCTTCGCCGACGAGGTGCCCGACCGCTGGGGCGCCGCGGGCATCGCGCTCGCCTGCGCCGGGCTCACCGGTGTCGCGGTGTGGGGGCTGCGGGGACACCGGCCCGACTGGGCGGCGATCGGGGCGGCGGTCGCGACGGGACTGTCCATCGCCGCGTACACCGTCGTCGACGGGCTCGGCGTGCGCGCCTCGGGCACCTCCCTCGGCTACACCGCCTGGCTGATGGTGATCCAGGGCTTGGCCGTCCCGGCGTACGCCGTGTGGCGCTGGCGGGGTGCGACGCCGGCCGTGCTGCGCCCCTCCGCCGCTCTCGGCCTGTTCGGGGCACTGCTGTCCGTGTCCGCCTACGGCCTGGTCCTGTGGGCCCAGACCCGGGCCGAACTGGCGCCGATCGCAGCACTTCGTGAATCGTCGATCATCGTCGGTGCCGCCATCGGCGCGGTGTTCTTCAAGGAGCGGTTCGGCGGGCCGAGGATCGCGGCGGCGGGGCTGCTGGTCGTCGGGATCGGGCTGATGCTGCACACGGGGTAGGCGCGTCCACGCCCCTTGTGCGCTGCAGGGGCCGCGTCGTAGGGGAAGCTGGGCGCAAAGCGCCGTACGAGAACAGGAACCTACGTATGACCGACAAGCTCACCGTGAGCGTCCTGGGCACCGGCATCATGGGCGCCGCGATGGCCCGCAACATCGCCCGGGCCGGACACGGCCTGCGGGCCTGGAACCGGACCCGCGCCAAGGCCGAGCCGCTGGCCGCCGACGGCGCGTACGTCGCTGACACTCCGGCCGAGGCCGTCCAGGGCGCCGACGTCGTGCTGACCATGCTGTACGACGGGGGCACCGTCCTGGAGGTCATGCGCGAGGCGGCCCCGGCACTGCGCTCCGGCGCCGTCTGGGCGCAGTCGACCACGGCCGGCATCGAGGCGATCCCCGTGCTGTCCGCCTTCGCCGGGCAGCACGGGCTGGTCTTCTACGACGCCCCCGTTCTCGGCACCCGCCAGCCCGCCGAGGCCGGACAACTCACCGTCCTCGCGGCCGGTCCGCAGGAGGGCCGGGAGACGGTCGCGCCGGTCTTCGACGCGGTCGGCGCCCGCACGATGTGGACCGGCGACGACGCGGCGGCGGGCAGCGCGACCCGGCTCAAGCTGGTGGCCAACAGCTGGGTCCTCGCGGTCACCGCCGCCGGCGGCGAGGTGGTCGCCCTCGCCCAGGCCCTCGGCGTCGACCCGGATAACTTCTTCGACCTCATCGCCGGCGGTCCGCTCGACATGGGCTATCTGCGGGCCAAGGCCCAGCTCGTGCTCGACGGGAAGCTGACTCCGGCCCAGTTCGCGGTGGACACCGCCGGGAAGGACGCGCGGCTGATCGTGCGGGCGGGCGAGAAGGGCGGGGTACGGCTCGACGTCGCCGCGGCCGCCGCCGAGCGCTTCGCCCGGGCCGCCGCACAGGGGCACGCCGACGAGGACATGGTCGCCGCGTACTACGCCAGCTTCGACGAGAAGCCTGCCTCCTGACGCCGGATCGGTCCGGTCCGAAGCCGGTCCGGTGCCGACGTGACGTCTCCGGCGGTCGGGCGCACCCTGGTAACAGCGGTTTCCGGAGGTGGTCGTCATGATGCACACCGCAGTGGGATGGCACATCGAGATGGAGTTCATGGAGGACGAACAGCACACGCGGGCGGCGGCCCTGGTGCGCTTGCCCGACGGCACGGAGGTGCGGGCGCACGGCCAGGCCAGCCGGCACCACACCGACTCCAATCAGCCACGGGTCGGTGAGGAGATAGCGGGTGCCCGCGCCCTCAACGAACTGGCGATGCAACTGCTGAGCAAGGCCCACACGGAAATCGACGCGGATTCCGGACGGATCTCGCACCCGATCCACGTGTGAACGGTCGTGCCCTGCCGGTGCGGACGGCTACCGCTGTGCGAGTGCCGTCCGCACCGCCCTGACCAGCGCCTGGGCGCGCGGGTCCGCCGTCACACCCGGGCGGAAGCCGTTGGTGACGTAGCCGAAGGCGATCCCCGAGTCCGGGTCGGCGAAGCCGAGGGCGCCACCGCGGCCCGGGTGCCCGAAGGAACCGGGGGACAGCAGCGGCGACGCGCTCCCGTGGAGCATGTATCCGAGTGCGAAGCGGGTGTTCACCACCAGCACCCGGTCGGGACCGGCGGACTGCTCGCCGCGGGCCAGAGCGGCCGTCTCCGAGGTGAACAGCCTGCGTCCGCCGTCCACTTCGCCGATGAGGGAGGCGTAGAAGCGCGCCAGGCCGTCGGCGGTGGCGATGCCGTTGGAGGCGGGCAGGACGGCCTCGCGGTAGGCGGGGGAGTTCTCGTCGGGGAGCGGCGTGATCGCGGCGAACGCGCGTCTCGTCAGCGACTCGGGGTCGGCGTAGGCCTCGGCGACGGACCGCTTGGGGCGGGTCTTCAGCGCGCCCTCCGCCTCGAGGGTCCCGGCCGGGCCGACGCGGCCCACGCGCGCGTGCTCCGCCGGCGGCAGCCCGAGCCAGAGCCCGGCGCCGACCGGCTCCGCGATCTCGTCGGCGATCCACTCGCCGACGGTCCGGCCGGTGACCCGCCGCACCAGCTCGCCGGTCAGCCAGCTGTACGTCTGCGCGTGGTAGCCGTGGTCCGTGCCCGGCTCCCACACCGGCGCCTGCGCGGCGACGGCCGCGGCACCCAGGTCGGGGTCGGCGGCCTCCTCGGGCGTCAGCGGCCGGTCGAGCACGGGGACTCCGGCGCGGTGCGCCAGCAGGTGCCGCACGAGCGTCCGCTCCTTGCCGGCCGCCTTGAACTCCGGCCAGTACGTACCCACCGGCGCGTCCAGGTCCAGCTCTCCGCGCTGGTGGAGGAGCAGCAGTACGGCGGCGGCGACGCCCTTCGTCGCGGAGCGCACGATCTGGGCGGTGCCGTGCTCCCAGGGGGCCGCGCCGTCGATGTCCTTCGTGCCGGCCCACAGGTCGACGACCTTGTGGCCGTCCCGGTACACGGCGACCGCTGCGCCCCGGTCGCCGAGCTGCTCGAAGTTGCGCACGAACGCCTCCCGGACCGGCTCGAAGCCTCCGGCCACCGTGCCGTTCACGACCGTGCCGCCCACGTTCGTACTTCCCTTCGCCTTGCCTTCGACAGGCGGTGCAACATCCTGTGTCAGCCTGTGATTCCTTCGTTTCGCCGACCGAGGAGGATCGTTATGGCGATGTTGCCTCGGGTCACGCGCCCGCCGTCACCGACCGCGGGTCGAAGCCGAAGGGGAGTTCCAGGCGGTGGGCGCGCATCAGGGTGTCGTCGGACAGCAGCTCGCCCGTCGGGCCGTCCGCCGCGATCACGCCCTCGCTCAGGATCAGCGAGCGGGGGCAGAGTTCGAGGGCGTACGGCAGGTCGTGCGTGACCATCAGGACGGTGACGTCCAACGAGCGCAGGATGTCGGCCAGTTCGCGGCGCGAGGCGGGGTCGAGGTTCGAGGACGGCTCGTCCAGGACGAGGATCTCCGGCTCCATCGCCAGGACCGTCGCCACGGCGACCCGGCGGCGCTGGCCGAAGGAGAGATGGTGCGGCGGGCGATCGGCGAAGTCCGCCATGCCGACCAGTTCCAGCGCCGTGCGCACCCGCTCCTCCAGCGCGGCTCCCTTCAGCCCGGCCGCCGCCGGACCGAACGCCACGTCCTCGCGCACGGTCGGCATGAACAGCTGGTCGTCCGGGTCCTGGAAGACGATGCCGACCTTCTGCCGGATCTCGGCCATGTGCTTCCTGCCCACTGGCAGCCCGGCCACGGTCACGGTGCCGGCGCCGCCGCTCAGGATGCCGTTGAGGTGCAGCACGAGGGTGGTCTTGCCGGCGCCGTTCGGACCCAGCAGCGCGACCCGTTCGCCGCGGGCGATGCGGAAGTCCACGCCGAACAGGGCCTGGTGGCCGTCGGGGTAGGCGAAGGCGAGGCCGGAAACCTCGAGGGAGGCGGGCACTTCGGTCACAGCAGTCACAGGGTCCATCCCAGCAGACACACGACGAGGGCGGCGAAGGGGAGGGCGAGGGCGGACGACCACTCGGCCCGGGACGCGGTCACCTCGTCGATGACCGGCATAGAACCGGCGTACCCGCGGCTGACCATGGCCAGGTGCACGCGCTCGCCGCGTTCGTAGGAGCGGATGAACAAGGCACCGGCCGACTTCGCGAGCACGCCCCAGTGCCGCACGCCCTTCGCCTCGAAGCCGCGCGACTCCCGGGCGATCCGCATCCGGCGCATCTCGCCTGTGATGACGTCGCCGTAGCGGATCATGAAGGACGCGATCTGGACGAGCAGCGGCGGCAGCTTCAGCCGTTGCAGGCCCAGCAGCAGTTCGCGCAGTTCGGTGGTGGAGGCCAGCAGGACCGACGCGGCGACGCCCAGCGTGCCCTTGGCGAGCACGTTCCAGGCGCCCCACAGGCCACTCACGCTCAGCGACAGCCCGAGGACGTCCACCCGCTCGCCCTCCGCCACGAACGGCATGAGCACGGCGAACGTGACGAACGGCACCTCGATCAGCAGCCGCTTCAGCAGGAAACCGGCGGGCACGCGCGCGTGGTACGCCACGAACGCGAGCAGCACGGCGTACAGCGCGAACGCCCACATCGCCTCCCGCGGTGTCGACACCACGACCACCACGAAGGCGAAGACGGCGGCGAGCTTGGTGTGCGGCGGCAGCGCGTGCACGGGTGAGTGCCCGTGCCTGTACAGCCGGTGTGCGTGTCCCGCCCCCATGTCAGACCCCCGTGTTCGCGGGGGAGACGTCCTGGTCGCGGCGCCTGCGTACCGCCCAGAACACCGCGCTGCCCGCGACGACGGTGACGCCGACACCGATCACGCCCGCGAGACCGCCGGACAGCCGGGCGTCGGAGACGTCCTTGACGCCGTAGTCCGCGAGCGGGGAGTCGGCGGCCGCGTGCTCCTCGGCCTTCTTGTCGATGCCCTTGTCGTGGGCGACCTTCTCCAGGCCGTCGGGGTCGGCCGAGGCGTAGAAGCTGACGAACCCGGCGAGCACGAGCGAGGTGACCAGGCCCGTGATCCACAGCTTGCGGTGGGAGCGGGCGGTGACGGGTACGGGCTGGGCCGCGGGCGCGTCGACGAGTTCGCCGTTCACCCGCAGCTTCAGGCGCTGCTGGAGGTCCCGCGCGCCGTACACCAGGTCGGGGCGTACGGCGACGACGGCGCCGACTGTGAGCGCCGTGATGACCGCCTCGCCGATGCCGATGAGGACGTGGACGCCGACCATCGCCGTGGCGACCTTGCCGAGGGAGACGTCAGTGGTGCCGCCGATGGCGTAGATGAGCGTGAAGGCGACGGCGGCGGCCGGCACCGAGACCAGCGCGGCGACGAACGAGGCCACGGTCACCGAGCGCCGCTTGCGCGGCAGCACCTTGACCAGGGCACGGAAGACGGCGTACGCCACGACCGTCGTGACGATCGCCATGTCGGTGATGTTCACGCCCAGCGCGGTCAGACCGCCGTCCGCGAAAAGGATGCCCTGCATCAGCAGGACGACGGACACGCACAGGACACCGGTACAGGGGCCGACGAGGATGGCGGCGAGCGCGCCGCCCAGCAGATGCCCGCTGGTCCCGGCCGCGACCGGGAAGTTCAGCATCTGCACCGCGAAGATGAACGCCGCCACCAGGCCGGCCAGCGGCGCGGTGCGCTCGTCGAGTTCCCGGCGCGCGCCGCGCAGGCTCACGGCGACGGCGCCTGCGGCGACCACGCCGGTGACCGCGGAGGTGGGGGCGTCTATGAATCCGTCAGGTACGTGCACCGTTTGATTTTAGAGGCTTGTTGCGAACCTTTTGCAAGAGCGAGTCCGTCGTCTCACGAATCCGAGACGTCACGGTTCGGTGAGCGTAATACGGGAAATATGTGACATTGAAAGAGAAGCGGATGAACATACTTCGTTTACGTAACGCAGCGTTAGGGGCTGGCCGATGTCCGTAGTCGAACAGTACGCACGCGCTCACATAGTCACGGACGAGGACGCTGTGGCGGACCCCGGCGCCGTGCCCGTCATCCTGCGCTACGACCCCGAGGCCGACCCGCGATCGGTGCGCATCGGCCTGCCCGAGCCGCTGCCCGGGCCGCACGAGTGGACGTTCTCCCGCGCTCTGCTGGAGCAGGGCCTAAGGGCCCCGGCCGAGAGCGGCGACGTACGGGTGTGGCCGCTGGGCCGCGTCCAGGCCGTCGTGGAGTTCCACTCCGCGCACGGCGTCTCCGTCGTGCAGTTCGAGTCGAAGGCCCTGCTGCGGTTCCTGCGCCGCACCTATATGGCCGCGGAGCCGGTGCGCCACTGAAGCGGAAGGGGTCAGCCGCCCGCCCTGAGCAGCGCCGCCACGATCGGCCCGGCCGTGTCACCGCCGTGGCCACCCGCCTGGACCACGCCGGCGGCCGCGAGGTCGCCGCGGTAGGCGGTGAACCAGCCGTTGGGCTTCTTCTGGCCGTCCACCTCCGCCGAACCCGTCTTGGCGCCGTAGTCCGGGCCGAGGCCCGCCATCGCCTGGGCCGCCGTGCCGTACGCCGCTGTGAACTGCATGACTTCCTTCAGCTCCGCCTGCGTCTTCGACGACATGGTGCGCGAGGCCTTGGCCAGCGCACGGTCGTCCACCGAGGGTGACACCAGGTACGGCTGGTGGAAGACGCCCGTCTCCACGGTCGCCGCGACCGACGCCATGTTCAGCGGGTTCATGCGCACCCCGCCCTGCCCGATCAGCGAGGCGCCCATCTGCGCGCCGCTCTGCACCGGGATCGCGCCGTCGAAGGTGGGCACACCGATGGCCCAGTTGTTCATGCCGAGGCCGTAGACCTCCTGGGCCTCCTTCGTCAGGTCGCTGTTCGACAGCTTCGGCGCGAAGTTGATGAAGGCGTTGTTGCAGGAGGCCCCGAAGCTCTGCTTGAACGTGCCCTGCTTGATCTCGGAGTCGTCGTCGTTGTGGAACGTCCAGCCGGCCAGCTTGTACGTCTTGGGGCAGGGGTGCGAGGCGCCCGGCGTGACGAGCTCCTTCTCGAACAGCATCGTCGACGTCACGATCTTCATCGTGGAGCCGGGTGCGAGGGAGCCCTGGAAGGCGGTGTTGAAGCCGTGGGAGGTGTTCGCGACGGCCAGGATCTCACCGGTCGACGGGCGCACGACGACCGCCGAGGCGCGCGGCTTCTTGGCCACCTGCTGCTCGGCGGCCGCCTGGAGGGCCGGGCTCAGCGTCGTCCTCACCGTGCCCGGCGTGCCCTCGGTCAGTGCCAGCAGCGTCTTGTCGGACAGCTTCGCCTTCTCGGACGCCTTGCCCCGCACCACGCGCAGTTCGACGCCCGCCTTGCCGCCGGCGATCTTGCCGTACTTCTCGCGCAGCCCGTCCAGCACCGGGCCCAGCGACGGGTACTCGGCGGTGGTCAGCTCCTCGCCGTCGCGGTCCAGCGCCTTGACCGGCGGGGTGCCGGCCGCGCCGGTGACCAGGGTGTCGCCGTCCTTCAGATCGGGGTGGACGAGGGAGGCGTGCCAGTCGACCAGCGGCTTGCCGTCGGCCTTGTTCCGGACGACGGTGAGTGCGCTGTCGTACGTCAGCGGCTTGCTGACGCCCTTGTACGACACCGTGGCCTTCACGGAGAAGGGCACCTTGTCGCCGGTGCGGGTGCCGGGGGTGAGCGTGACGCCGGTGAGGTGCGCGTCCTTGGTGTAGCTGGTGAGCAGCGCGGCGGCGGCGGTCGCGTCGTCGGTGCCGGCCGCCGCCTTGCTGACCTGGCCCTGCTGCCAGGCGGTCAGAAAGCGCGTGGAGGCGGTCTGCACCTCGATGGCGGACAGCGGGCCGGTCTTCACCTCGGCCGAGGGCGCGGACGTCGTCCGCGACTCGTCGTCGGCCGCCGCCCCGCCGCCGTACAGCGCGTAGACGCCGAACCCGGCGCCGCCGACAACCGCGGCGATCACCCCGCCGACCACGATGGGTCTGTTCTTCGGTCGCTCGGCGACGCGCCTTCTCTTGCCCACTGCCAGTTCCTCCGCGAATTCCCCAGGGTCCCCGCTGCCCTCGTAGCCCCCACGCTCCTCAACGACGGCAACCACCCTAGAGTCCCGTACTGCGAGGGTGACGTCAGCCGCCGGTCCGTAGCACAGCTGCGACAATCGGACCGGCCACGTCGATGCCGTGCCCGCCGTCCTGGGCCATGGCCGCGGCGGCGATGTCGTTGCGGTAACCGGTGAACCAGCTGTTGGACTTGGCCTGTCCGTCGACCTCCGCGGAGCCCGTCTTCGCGCCGATGTTGTAGCCCAGGCCGGACATCACGCCGGCCGCGGTGCCGCTGGTCGCGGTGCGGTTCATCATCGCGCGCAACTGCTGGACCGTGCTCGAGGACAGCCCGCGTGCCTGGGCCCGTTCACGGTTGTCGAGGCTCAGCGGCACGAGGATCGGCTGCCGGAAGGTGCCCGTCATCGCGGTCGCGGTCACCGACGCCATGTTCAGCGGGCTCATCTGGACCTGGCCCTGGCCGATCAGGGCGGCGGCCCTGTCCGGGCCGTCGACGGCCGGGACGGAGCCGTCGAAGGACGGAATGCCGGTCTGCCAGTTGTCCCTGCCCAGGCCGAAACGGTCCTCCGCCTCCCGGGTCAGCGAGTCGGCGTCCAGTTCGTCCACGTAGTGGAGGAAGGCCGTGTTGCAGGAGAGGGCGAAGCTCTCCGAGAGCGTCGCGTTCTCGTTCGGTGCCATGTCCTTGAGGTTGTGGAAGGTCTGGCCCTCCCACATCGCGTCCGGAGTGCACGGTGCCGGCCCGTTCGCCGTGGTGACACCGTTGTCGATGAGCGTGGCCGCGGTGAGGATCTTCATCGTGGAGCCCGGGGCCAGCTTGCCGAGGAAGGCCGCGTTGAAGCCGTCCGCACGGTGGTTGGCGACCGCCAGCACCTCACCGGTGCTCGGCTTCACGGCCACCACCGACGACTCGGCGTACTTCTTCACCGCAGTCTCGGCCGCGGCCTGCGCCGACGCGCTCAGCGTCGTGTGCAGCCTGCCCGCCTTGCCCTTGGCGAGGGTGAGCAGTGTGGTGTCGGGGGAGCCGTCGGCCTGGTTCTGGATCGCCAGCTCGACGCCGGGCGTCCCGCCCGCCTTGTCACCGTACTTCTGGCGCAGCTCGTCCAGGATCGGCCCCAGGGACGGGTACTTCTCCTTCGTCAGGACGACGCCGTTGCGGTCCACGGCCTCGATCGGCGGCGCCGACGACTCGCCCGTGACGAGCGTCTCGCCCTCGTGGAGCTGCGGGTGGACGACGGACGCCTTCCAGCCGACCAGGGCGCGGTGCGTGGTCTCGCCGCGCACGACCGTCAACTCGCTCCGGTAGGTGAGCGGTTTGGACTTCCCGTCGTACGACACCGTCGCCTTCACCGTGAAGGGCACGTGGGTGCCGACCGGCCCCGCGGGCGTGATGTGCACCTTGGTGATGTGCGCGTCCTCGCCGTACGCCGTCAGCAGCTGCTCGGCGCTCGCCGCGTCGTTGGTGTACGACGCCGCCGTCACCGCCTCGCCCTTCTCCCAGGCGGCGAAGAACTTCTTCGTGGTGTCCCGCACTTCGGAGCTGCTCGGCGGCCCGGTCTTCACGGCCGGGGCACTGTTGCCCGTCAGGCCGCCCCCGTCACCGGTCAGCGAGGACAAGATGTTGTACGCCCCGTACCCGGCCCCTCCCACCAGAACCGTGAACACACCACCTATGACCGCGGCTTTGGCCCCCGTGCGCATGACGCGACCCCTCCCCCTCGCCCCGTATCAGCTCTCGCACTGTAAGTGGCGTGCGAGTGAGGCGTGAGGGTTGTTGTCGGATGTTGTCCGAACGGAGATCAGAAATGTAGAGGAACACCCCTCATACCCAGGTATCCAGCCACATACGTGAACGCCAGGAGTCGAGCGGGATCGCCGTGCCCGTGTACAGCGGCCAGAAGTAGATGAAGTTCCAGGTGATCAACAGCACCAGGATGCCCGCGCCCGCCGCCCCGACCACCCGGCGGGTGTCGCTGGAGCCCGGTGGGCCGATGAGTGCGCCGAGCAGCATCGCCACCGCCAGGCACAGGAACGGCAGGAAGACGACGGCGTAGAAGTAGAAGATCGTCCGTTCCTGGTACATGAACCAGGGCAGGTACCCGGCCGCGATTCCGCAAGCGATGGCGCCCGCGCGCCAGTCGCGGCGCAGCAGCCAGCGCCACAGCACGTACAGGAGCGCGAAGCAGCCCACCCACCACAGCAGTGGCGTGCCCAGGGCGAGGACCTCCCGGGCGCACTTCTGGCCCGCGTCCGCCGGGCAGCCGTCCGCGCCGGGCGAGGGGGACTCGTAGAAGTACGAGACCGGGCGGCCCAGGACGATCCAGCTCCACGGGTTGGACTGGTACGTGTGCGGCGACGACAACCCGATGTGGAACTCGTACACCTCGTGCTCGTAGTGCCACAGGCTGCGCAGCCAGTCCGGCAGGAAGGCCCAGCTGCCGCCCTTGCCGTCGGTCGCGGCCCAGTTGCGGAAGTAGCCGCCGGTGCCGTCGGCGGGGGAGAGGATCCAGCCCGTCCAGGAGACCAGGTAGGTGACGATCGCGACCGGGAGCGTGGCCAGGAAGGTGATGCCGAGGTCGTGCTTGAGCACCGCCGTCGCGGTCTGCCGGCCGCCGGCCACCTTGCGCGCGGAGTAGTCCCACAGGACGGCCATCACGCCGAAGAACACCAGGAAGTACAGGCCGTTCCACTTGGTGCCTATGGCCAGGCCCAGCATCAGGCCCGCCGTCCATCGCCAGGGGCGCCAGCCGGAGCGGGTGGTCTCCGCGATGTGCGCGTCCGGGCGCGCCCGGCCGTCCTCGTCTCGGGGCAGAGCCGCCGCGAGCCGTGCGCGCATCCGGTCGCGGTCGACGATCAGACAGCCGAACGCCGCCACCACGAAGAACATCAGCACGCCGTCGAGCAGCGAGGTCCGGCTCATGACGAAGTGCAGGCCGTCCACCGCCATCAGCGCGCCGGCCAGACAGCCGAGGAACGTCGAGCGGAACAAACGGCGCCCGATGCGGCACAGCAGCAGCACGCTCAGCGTGCCGAGCAGCGCCGTCATGAACCGCCAGCCGAACGGGTTGAACCCGAAGACCAGCTCACCGAGCCCGATCACGTACTTGCCGACCGGCGGGTGCACCACGTACGCCGCGTCCGACGGGATACCGACGTGCCCGGCTTTCTGCAGGATCAGGTCGTTGGCGTTCTTGTCCCAGTTGACCTCGAAGCCGCGGTGGACGAGCGCCCAGGCGTCCTTGGCGTAGTACGTCTCGTCGAATATCACCGCCTTCGGGCTGCCCAGGTGCCAGAACCGCATCAGGCCCGCCACCAGTGTCACCAGCAGCGGACCGACCCAGCCCGACCAGCGGTTGATCCGCTCGGCGAGCACCGGCGGCACGCCCAGGGCCAGCCACAGTCGCGGGCTCGGCTCCGCGTACGGCGGCACCAGGCGCTCCTCGACATCGCCCGCACGGCCTCTGCCCGCCGCCGGCTCGTTCCGCTCCGTCGTGCCCGCCGTGTAGCCGAAATGGCGCAGCCGCTGCTGCCACGACGGACGCTGATCGTGCGGGGCCTGCCCCTGCCGGGTGTCCGTGGAGGACGCGGTACTGGTCACCGCGCCATCGTAGGGAACCCTTCTGTGTGAGTCCCGCGCATGGGCGTACCGGTTGTGGTGCGTCCGCCTCCGGAGGCTCCTGCGAGGATGGGGGAGTGACTGGAACCCTTGTCCTGGCAGGCACCCCCATCGGCGACGTCGCGGACGCGCCGCCGCGGCTGGCCGAGGAGCTGACCGGCGCCGACGTCGTCGCCGCCGAGGACACGCGACGGCTGCGCCGGCTCACCCAGGCGCTGGGTGTCACCCCCAAGGGGCGGGTGGTGTCCTACTTCGAGGGCAACGAGTCCGCGCGTACGCCCGAGCTGGTCGAGGAACTGTTGTCCGGCGCGCGTGTGCTGCTCGTCACGGACGCCGGGATGCCGTCGGTGTCCGACCCCGGGTACCGGCTGGTCGCCGCGGCCGTCGAGAAGGACATCCGGGTCACTGCGGTGCCAGGTCCGTCCGCGGTGCTCACCGCGCTCGCGCTGTCCGGGCTGCCGGTCGACCGGTTCTGCTTCGAGGGCTTCCTGCCACGCAAGGGGGGCGAACGGCTGTCCCGGCTGCGGGAGGTCGCCGAGGAGCGCCGCACGCTCGTGTACTTCGAGGCCCCGCACCGCCTCGACGACACTCTCGCGGCGATGGCCGAGGTGTTCGGCGGGGAACGGCGGGCCGCTGTCTGCCGGGAACTGACGAAGACGTACGAAGAGGTACGGCGCGGTCCGCTCGCCGAGCTCGCCGCGTGGGCGGCGGAGGGGGTGCGCGGCGAGATCACGGTGGTGGTCGAGGGCGCGCCCGAGCGCGGTCCCGAGGAACTCGACGCCGCGGAACTCGTGCGCCGGGTTCGGGTCCGGGAGGAGGCCGGTGAGCGGCGGAAGGAGGCGATCGCCGCGGTGGCCTCCGAGGCGGGGATCCCCAAGCGGGAGGTGTTCGACGCGGTGGTGGCGGCGAAGAAGGTGCAGGGCGGCGTGTAAGGGGTTGCCGGGTCCGGTGCAGGTGCTGGGGTGCTCGGTGTTGCTGTCCCCCCAGGCCCTCGAGGCACTGGGGGAGGCACGACTGCCCGCAGCCCTGGCGTACGGCGCTGGGGTGGATTGTGCGGTGGGGGTGTGTGGGTGGGTTCACTCGGGTGAATCGTGGGGGGCGCGGCGGTGCGCGCGAGGGGTTTCGTGAGCGGCGCGGGAGCGGTCGGCGGGGCGTGTGCTCAAGGGGTGTGTGCGCCCCCTGGCCTGCAGTGATGTGACCTCTGAGCAGGGCGCGTCTCCCATGAGCGTGCGCCCCACGCGGCGGCAAAGGGTACGTGCGGAAGGGCAAAGCCCGCCCTGGTGCCCCGGGCCGATTCGGCAAGGAAAGTCCAAATCGGCTCCAACAGTCGACAGACCTGATGCATTCACCGCGCCTGAGGCGTCCACTGGTCGAAGGGGCGTACCCGTCCCTCGTCCCCAGGGATTCCGGGGGGAGTCCCGCACAGCGGGGACGCTTGTCCAGCGGACAACAGGAGCAGCTGGCATGAGTGAGATCGCAGGGCAGACCGGCCTCCGCGGTACGGCGACCGCCGTCGTTCACGAGTCCTATTCCTTCGCCTGCATGCGCTGCGGGCACGGCTGGGAGCAGTCGTACGACATAGAGCACCACACGGACACGGACGGCAACGAGTACGTCATGTACGTCGCCGACGGCCGGTTCGTGCCCTCTCCGCTGAGCCGGCCGACGTGCCGCAACTGCGACGGCCATGTCGTGCGGATCATGCGGCCCGGGCAGGTCTCGTCGGTCCGCAGCGCGAGCCGGCGGCACGAGCGGCGGACGGACACGTCCGGGACGCCGGAGGCGGCCACGCAGGCCGGGGAGCAGCACCACTGGCATCTGTCCGATCTCCTCCACCCGTTCCAGCGCAAGGCGAGCTGAACCGGGCGCCGGCGTTCGGGGGCGGGCGCCTTTCGTAGGATCGGCACATGCCTTCGAACGCCGACAAGAACGCGGCACCGCCGCTCCCGGAGCCCCTCCGGGTGCCGGTCGCCGACTCCCACACGCACCTCGACATGCAGTCAGGCACGGTCGAGGAGGGCCTCGCGAAGGCTGCGTCGGTGGGTGTGACGACCGTCGTCCAGGTCGGCTGCGACATCAAGGGCTCGCGATGGGCCGCCGAGACCGCGGCGGCGTACGAGAACGTCCACGCGGCCGTCGCCCTGCACCCCAACGAGGCCCCGCGCATCGTCCACGGGGACCCCGATGGGTGGTCGAGGCAGGGCGCGCGCGTGCCGGGCGGCGGCGCCGCGCTGGACGAGGCCCTCGCAGAGATCGACCTGCTGGCCGCACTGCCCCAGGTCAAGGGCGTCGGCGAGACCGGGCTCGATTACTTCCGCACCGGTCCCGAGGGCAAGGCCGCCCAGGAGAGGTCCTTCCGCGCCCACATCGAGATCGCCAAGCGGCACGGCAAGACCCTGGTCATCCATGACCGCGACGCCCACGCCGACGTCCTGCGCGTCCTCAAGGAGGAGGGCGCCCCCGAGCGCACCGTCTTCCACTGCTACTCGGGAGACGCCGAGATGGCCGAGGTCTGCGCCCGTGAGGGCTACTACATGTCCTTCGCCGGCAACGTCACCTTCAAGAACGCCCAGAACCTGCGGGACGCCCTCGCCGTCGCCCCGCTGGACCTGGTCCTCGTGGAGACCGACGCGCCCTACCTGACCCCGGTGCCGTACCGCGGACGGCCCAACGCCCCCTACCTCGTCCCCGTCACGGTGCGGGCGATGGCCGCCGTGCGCGGTATCGACGAGGACGCGCTGGCCACGGCCCTCGGCGCGAACACGGCCCGCGTCTTCGGCTACTGACCGAAACGCTGTGCAGTCGCGTCGCTTTGGAGAGTGACGAACGCTCCGCTAGGTTCTGGGGGCCCGATCCGGACCCTTTCTGGCCCTCTGGAGCGTGTCGGCGTGAGCAAAGCGCAGCACGAGACGTACGAGCCCTACGGCCCGAGAAGACGCCCGGCGCCCGGGCAGGCCGCACCGGCACGCGACGCACGCCGCGCGCCCGGCGGCTTGCCGAGCGGCGCACCGCAGGACCGGCACAGCGCGCCGACGGTCGGGCACGGCATGCGGGGGGCGTCCGGTGCACCGATGCGCGCCGGAGCGCACGCCGACACCTACCGGCCGGCGTACGAAGATGCGGCGCTTTCGCTCCAGATGGGGCGCGCGCCCGACGAAGGGGCGTGGCAGCGCCCCGCCGGGCGCACACCTGGCGAGGAGGCGCGGGAGCGCGTTGTGCGCGCGGGGAGCACACGAGGTGCCACGCGCCGGCGCCGAGCGCGATACGCCGAGCGCCCGGAGTCCGTCGTGCGCCGTCTGCTGCCGCAGGCGCTGGTCGTCGCCTTCCTCGCGGGCGGCACCACCGCGTTCGTCGCCAACGACAAGGCGATCGAGCTGAGCGTCGACGGCAAGCCGCGCACCCTGCACACCTTCGCCGACGACGTGACCGAGCTGCTCGCCGAGGAGGGCGTCGCGGTGGGAGCGCACGACATCGTGGCGCCCGCCGCCGGTACGGCGCTCGAGAGCGGCGACGAGGTCGCGGTGCGCCACGGCCGCCCCGTACGGCTCACGCTCGACGGCAGACAGTACGAGGCGTGGACCACGGCGCCCACCGTGGAAGGGGCGCTCGAACAGCTGGGGGTGCGCGCCCAGGGCGCGCACCTCTCCGCCTCGCGCTCCGAGCGCATCGGACGCGCAGGGCTCGCGCTCGACGTCCGCACCGAACGCGCCGTCACGATCATGGCGGACGGCCGCGCCCGTTCCGTCCGCACCAACGCGGCCACCGTCCGCGAGGCGGTCGAGGGCGCCGGCATCACCCTGCACGGCCCGGACGCCACCTCCGTCCCGCCCGAAAGCTTCCCGCGCGACGGGCAGACGGTGACCGTCCTGCGGGTGACCAGCGGCACGGAGGTCCGGGACGAACAGATCCCGTTCGAGGTGCGGCGCACCGCGGATCCCTCGCTGCTCAAGGGCGCCGAGGTCGTCGAGCAGCCCGGGCGGCCCGGGGTGCGGCGGATCACGTACCACGTACGGACCGTCGACGGGGTCCGGCAGAGGCCGCGCCTGGAGCGGGACGAGGTGGTGCGCGAGCCGAGTTTGCAGGTCGTGAAGGTGGGCACGAAGCCGCTACCGCACTCCGTCGAGGGCACCGACGGCCTGAACTGGCGGGCCCTCGCGGTCTGCGAGTCCGGTGGCCGACCGCACGCGGTGGACCCGTCGGGGACGTACGGCGGCCTCTACCAGGTCGACCCCCGCACGTGGCACGGCCTCGGCGGCAAGGGCCGTCCGCAGGACGCGTCGGCGGGGGAACAGACGTTACGGGCGAAGAAGCTCTACCTGCGGCACGGGTCGAGTCCCTGGCCGCACTGCGGGTCCCGGCTGTACGGCTGAGCGCCGGTCGGCCGGGCGAAAGGGCCGACCGGGGCCCCGTACCCTTGTCCCGTGAGCAGCCCCACCCCCGACGCCCTCCTCGGCCCCGCCGACATCCGTGAGCTCGCGGCAGCGCTGGGCGTACGCCCCACCAAGCAGCGCGGCCAGAACTTCGTGATCGACGCCAACACCGTCCGCCGTATCGTCCGCACCGCCGAGGTCCGCCCCGACGACGTGGTCGTCGAGGTCGGCCCGGGGCTCGGCTCCCTCACCCTCGCGCTGCTGGAGGTCGCCGACCGGGTCACCGCCGTCGAGATCGACGACGTCCTGGCCGCCGCGCTGCCCACGACGATCGCGGCGCGCATGCCGGAGCGCGCGGACCGCTTCGCGCTGGTCCACTCCGACGCGATGCACGTCACCGACCTGCCCGGCCCCGCCCCCACGGCACTGGTGGCGAACCTGCCGTACAACGTGGCCGTCCCTGTGCTCCTGCACATGCTCGACACCTTCCCGAGCATCGAACGCACCCTGGTCATGGTGCAGTCCGAGGTCGCCGACCGGCTCGCCGCGGCGCCCGGCTCGAAGGTGTACGGCGTCCCGTCCGTCAAGGCCAACTGGTACGCCGACGTGAAGCGGGCCGGGGCCATCGGGCGCAACGTGTTCTGGCCCGCGCCGAACGTCGACAGCGGGCTCGTCTCGCTCGTCCGGCGGGCCGAGCCGATCAAGACCACCGCCTCCAAACGTGAGGTCTTCGGGTGCGTCGACGCGGCGTTCGCGCAGCGCCGCAAGACGCTGCGGGCGGCGCTCGCCGGGTGGGCCGGTTCCGCGGCGGCCGCCGAGGCGGCGCTGGTCGCGGCCGGGGTCTCGCCGCAGGCGCGCGGGGAGGCGCTGACGGTGGAGGAGTTCGCGCGGATCGCGGAGCACAAGGAGAGCAAGTGAGCGTCTCGGTACGGGTTCCGGCCAAGGTCAACGTCCAGCTCGCCGTGGGCGCCGCCCGGCCGGACGGGTTCCACGACCTGGCCAACGTCTTCCTCGCGGTGGGGCTGTACGACCAGGTCACGGTGACCCCGGCCGAGGAACTGCGGATCACCTGCGAGGGCCCGGACGCCGGCCAGGTCCCGCTGGACCGTACGAATCTCGCGGCGCGCGCGGCCCTCGCGCTGGCCGAGCGGCGCGGCATCGACCCGGCCGTGCACATCCACATCGCCAAGGACATCCCGGTCGCCGGCGGCATGGCGGGCGGCAGCGCGGACGGCGCGGGCGCGCTGCTCGCGTGCAACACCCTGTGGGACGCCGGGGCCTCCCGGGCCGAACTCCTCGCGATCTGCGCGGAGTTGGGCAGCGACGTACCGTTCAGCCTGGTGGGCGGCGCGGCGCTCGGCACCGGGCGCGGCGAGAAGCTGACGGCTCTGGAGGTCGGCGCCACTTTCCACTGGGTGTTCGCGATGGCCGACCGGGGGCTGTCGACACCGGCGGTGTTCCGCGAGTTCGACCGGCTGGGGGAAGGACTCGACATCCCGGAGCCCGTCGCGTCCGGGGAACTCCTCGAGGCCCTCGCCAAGGGCGACCCCGACGCGCTCGCGGCCGCTGTGTCCAATGACCTTCAGTCGGCCGCGCTGTCCTTGTTCCCGGAACTGGCGGACACGCTGGCGGCGGGTCGCGGGGCGGGCGCGCTCACGGCCCTCGTCTCGGGCTCGGGCCCGACGACCGCGTTCCTCGTCCGCGACCCCGAGTCGGCGGAGAAGGTGGCGCAGGCGCTGCGGGTGTCGGGGACGTGCAGGACGGTCCGTACGGCTTCGGGGCCCGCGCCGGGGGCGACGGTGCTCTGAGGGGCGGGTGGCTCAGAAGCTGTCGATGGCGGTCAGGTCGATGTCGATGGGGTACGGCTTGTCGATCTTGATCCGATCGCGGTGCATGCCCATGTGCACATAGGACTTTGTGAGCGGGTCGAGCTCATAGACATGGATGACCAGGCTGCCGGTGGTTCCGGTCTGCTCGACGCGCCAGAAGCTGGGGATCCCGGCAGCGGCGTACTTCTGCGGTTTGGTCGTACGGTCGCGGGACTCCGAGTCGGGGGAGACGACCTCGACGGCGAGAAGGACGTCCTTGGCCTGAAACCTGGTCTGATCCAGCCCGGTGATCGCGTCGGCTCGGACCACGCTGACATCGGGCTCTGGGCCGTTGCGATCGTCCAGGATGACGGTCATCTCCCGTTCGACACTGAACTCCGGGGCGAGGGAGGAGCGCAGTCCTTTGACCAACAGGTCGATCACAAGGAAGTGGAAGCGGCGCTGCGGACTCACGAACACCAGGCTCCCGTCGATCAACTCCGTGTGCGGCGGGAGATCCGGCAGCGTGAACAGGTCGTCCACGGTGTAGCCGTCCTGCGGCGGCACCGGCCACTGGACGCGGTGCTCTACGGACTCGGCGGTCATGGTTCCTCCCATGGACGGGATCCTGCTGCCCCGCCCTCCACGGTAGCCGCCGCATCCCGATCACGTCATCACAGAGAGTGACCATCCCCTCGCGCCCCGCCCCCGCCCCCGCAGGCTCTACGCTTGAAGGCTGATCGATCCCCGCGCACAGGAGTGAAATGGCCGTCAATCTGGTCAATGTCGAGAACGTCAGCAAGGTGTACGGCACCCGTGCGCTGCTGGACGGTGTCTCGCTCGGTGTGTCCGAAGGGGACCGGATCGGGGTCGTCGGACGCAACGGCGACGGCAAGACCACCCTCATCCGGATGCTCGCCAAGCTGGAGGAGGCGGACACCGGGCGGGTCACGCACTCCGGCGGGCTGCGGATCGGCGTGCTCACGCAGCACGACTCGCTCGACCCGGCCGCGACCGTACGGCACGAGGTCATCGGCGACATGGCCGACCACGAGTGGGCGGGCAACGCCAAGGTCAGGGATGTCCTCACCGGGCTGTTCGGCGGGCTCGACCTGCCAGGCTTCCCGAAGGGTCTCGACACCGTCATCGAGCCGCTGTCCGGTGGCGAGCGGCGCCGTATCGCGCTGGCCAAGCTGCTCATCGAGGAGCAGGACCTGCTCGTCCTCGACGAGCCCACCAACCACCTCGACGTCGAGGGCATCGCCTGGCTGGCCCGGCATCTGCAGAACCGGCGCTCGGCGCTGGTGTGCGTGACGCACGACCGGTGGTTCCTCGACCAGGTGTGCACGCGCATGTGGGACGTGCAGCGCGGCGACGTGTACGAGTACGAGGGCGGCTACTCCGACTACGTCTTCGCCCGTGCCGAGCGTGAGCGCATCGCCGCGACCGAGGAGGCCAAGCGGCAGAACCTGGTCCGCAAGGAGCTGGCCTGGCTGCGGCGCGGCGCGCCCGCGCGGACGTCCAAGCCGCGGTTCCGTGTCGAGGCCGCCAACGAGCTGATCAAGGACGTGCCGCCGCCGCGCGACAGCTCCGAGCTGATGAAGTTCGCCTCGTCGCGGCTCGGCAAGACCGTCTTCGACCTCGAGGACGTCACCGTGCAGGCCGGACCCAAGGTGCTGCTCAAGCACGTCACCTGGCAGCTGGGCCCGGGCGACCGCATCGGTCTGGTCGGGGTCAACGGTGCCGGAAAGACCTCGCTGTTGCGGGCCATGGCCGAGGCTGCGCGCAGCGCGGGCGAGACGCAGCCCGTGGGTGGGCGGATCGCTGTGGGCCGGACGGTCAAGCTCGCCTACCTCTCCCAGGAGGTCGCCGAACTAGACCCGGCCTGGCGGGTTCTGGAGGCCGTGCAGCAGGTGCGTGAGCGGGTCGACCTCGGCAAGGGGCGCGAGATGACCGCCGGGCAGTTGTGCGAGACGTTCGGCTTCAACAAGGAGAAGCAGTGGACGCCGGTGGGCGACCTGTCCGGTGGTGAGCGCCGTCGGCTCCAGCTGCTGCGGCTGCTGATGGACGAGCCCAACGTCCTCTTCCTCGACGAGCCCACCAACGACCTCGACATCGAGACCCTCACCCAGCTCGAGGACCTCCTCGACGGCTGGCCCGGCTCGATGGTCGTCATCTCCCACGACCGGTTCTTCGTCGAGCGCACCACCGACCGGGTGTTCGCGCTGCTCGGCGACGCCACCTTGCGGATGCTGCCGCGCGGCATCGACGAGTACCTGGAGCGCCGTCAGCGCATGGAGGAGGCCGCCGCGGCGTCGTCCGCCGCCGCGGCGCCCCAGGCGGCGGCGCCGGAGAAGAGCGCCGCCGACCAGCGCGCCGCCAAGAAGGAACTCCAGCGCATCGATCGCCAGTTGGACCGCGTCTCCGAGAAGGAGACCAAGCTGCACGCGCAGATCGCCGAGAACGCCACGGACTTCGCGAAGGTGGCCGAACTGGACGCCCAGCTGCGCGACTTGGCCACGGAGCGTGAAGAGCTGGAGATGCGCTGGCTGGAACTCGCCGAAGACGCGTGACACGGGCGCGCACGCCGTGCCGTACGGCGTGCGCGATGCCCTCGGGGGTGCCTCGTGAAGGGGGCGTGAAGGCGCGTAACGGCGGCATCACGGGGCGGTCCTCCCTTGGGAACAGGGGCAGATACGGCCCTTGGAGCTGTCGGCCCGGGTGATAGAAAAGGGCGGTCCGAGAACCGTCTGAATACGACCTTGGGGCCGTCACGAACCTCGGGGCGTGGCTAAAAATCAGTGAAACAGGGGGAAGAGCGCTGATGACTCAGCCGCCGAATCAGCCGCCGCCGCAGGGCGGTTTCGGAGCACCGCAGGACCAGCCGCCGCAGGGCGGAGGTTTCGGCGCCCCGCAGCCGCCGCCCGCGCAGGGAGGTTTCGGCGCGCCCCAGGGCACGCCCGGAACACCGGCCACGCCTCCGCCGCCCGCCCAGCCGCCCCAGGCCCCTCAGACACCACCGCCCCCGCCGCAGCCCGGTTACGGCCACCCGCAGCAGCCCGGCCCCTACGCCCAGCCCGGACCGTACGGCACCCCGCCCACGCCCGGACCGTACGGCACCCCGCCCACGCCCGGACCGTACGGCACCCCGCCCACGCCCGGACCGTACGGACAGCCGCAGCAGCCGGGGCCGTACGGACAGCAGCCCGGTTACGGCTATCCGCAGCAGCCGCAGTACCCCGGCGCCCCCGGCACCCCGCCGCCCGGCGGTTCCGGCAACCCCTTCAAGGGGAAGCCAGCGCTGGTGATCGGCGCCGCGGTGGCCGCGCTGCTCGTCATCGGCGGCACCGTGTACGCCGTCACCAGTGGCGCCGACGACGAGAAGCCGGTCGCGCGGCAGTCCGACGACCCCAAGCCCTCCGGTTCCGGCTCCGCCTCGGCCGACCCGGCCAACCCCGGTGACGGCAGCGGCAACGGCGGCGAGGATCCCGAGGACCTCAACGCGGGCCGGCAGCCCGGCGAGGCGAAGGTGCTCTGGTACAAGTCGGCACCGGACGCGCCCGGTTCCGGCGCGGACGCCCCCGGCATGTGGATCACGGGGAAGACGGCGGTGAAGGCGGCGTACAAGCAGGTCTTCGCCTACAACGTGACCGACGGCAATCCGACCTGGTCCCCGATCGCCTTCCCGCAGAAGATCTGCGCGGTCACGCCGCAGAAGTCGGCGGACGACAAGGTCGTCGTGGCGTACATGAGCGGCAGCAGCGACCGCGCCAAGTGCAACCAGCTCCAGCAGATCGACCTGAACACCGGCAAGAAGGGCTGGAGCGGCGAGATCGCCGACGGCGCACTGTTCGACAGCACGGTCACCATCGAGCTGAGCGTGGCCGGCAAGACGCTGATGGTGGGGCGTTCGCAGTCGGGCACGGCGTACGACCTCGACACCGGGAAGAAGCTGTTCGACAAGAGGAAGTACGGCGCCGCCTGCTTCCCGACCGCGTTCGCGGGCGGCACGAACCGGCTGATCTCCGTGGCCTCCTGCGACGTGGGCGGCAGCAACGAGCACGACGAGATCCAGGAACTCGACCCGGCCACCGGCAAGGTGAAGTGGACCCAGCCGGTCAAGAAGGGCTGGCAGGTCGCGCGGACGTACTCCGTCGACCCGCTCGTGGTCTATCTGACCAACCAGGACAAGAAGGCCTGGAACATCTCCACCTTCACCGCCACCGGCGGCTTCCGCTCGGAGGTCAAGGTCAACGAGAAGTTCGCCCCCCAGTGCGGCTGGGCGATCCTCGAACGCGACCTGCAGGGCTGCAAGGGCGTGGCCGTCGACGCGGGCACGCTCTATCTGCCGACCGATACGACCACCGGCGCCAACGAGATCGTCGCGATCAGTCTCGCCGACGGCAAGGAGAAGTGGCGCGTGAAGTCCCCGGCGGACGAGTCGATGGCGCCGGTGAGGATCGAGGGCGGCAACCTCGTCGCGTACGTCAAGCCGTCGTACGACGCGGGCGGTCAGGTCGTGTCGATCCCGACGGCCGGCGCGAGCCACAAGCCGGTGAAACTGCTGCAGAACCCGCAGGGCACGGCGGAGATCGAGGACAGCTTCTTCGACGGTGCCGTCGACTGGGTCGACGGGCGCTTCTACATCTCCTCCACCCGGCTGACCGGCAACGACGACACGAAGGAGAAGCTGATGCTTGCCTTCGGCAAGTGAGACCGCGCTCCCCTTCCCCGCCGTCACCGCCGTCCCGCGCCCTTCCGAGGTAGCCCGCCATGACACAGCCGCCCCCGCCCCCCAACCAGCCACCGCAGCAGGGCGGTTTCGGCCCGCCCCAGGACCAGCCGCCCCAGCAGCCCGCGCAGGGTGGTTTCGGCGTGCCCACGCCGCCCGCCGCGCCCGCGACCCCGCCGGCCCAACCCCCTGCGGCCCCGCCGAACTTCGCCAAGTCCCCGGAGCAGGGGTACGGCTACCCGCAGCAGCCGCAGGGCGCTCCGCAGACGCCCCCGCCCCCGCCGGGGTACGGCTATCCGGCCGGCGCCCCCCAGACGCCGCCTGGGTACGGCTACCCCGGTCAGCAGCCGAACCCGTACGCCCAGCCCGCCGCGTACGGCCAGCAGCCCGGGTACGGCTACCCGGGGCAGCCCACCATGCCGATGCAGCCGCAGCCGGGTGCGCCCGGGGGACCGGCGAAGTCCAAGGCGCCGCTGTACATCATCGTCGCGGCGGTCGTCGCGATCGCCCTGATCGTCGGCGGCGGGATCTGGTACGCGGGCCGGTCCGACGACGGCAAGAAGGACGACACCGCGAACTCCAGCGGCGGCACGAGCGGCAAGGACACCGAGGGCGGTGGTGGCACGTCCGGCGGCGACGAGAAGGCGCCGGCCGACACCGCCTCCAAGGTCCTCTTCCAGGTCCCGATGCCCAAGGCGGACGACCTGTTCGTCACCTCGGGCTCGTGGCTGACCGACAAGGTGTACGCGAAGAGCGGCATCGCACAGATCGTCGGCTACGACCCCGACAAGGGCACCAAGCTGTGGACGATCCCGCTGTCCGGTCCGGTGTGCGCGGTCACCGACCACGTCACCGCGGACCACAGGACGGCGGTCGTCTTCCAGCCGAAGATGCCCAGGAAGAACTCGTCCGAGGGCTGCAGCCAGGTCGCCGCGATCGACCTCGACGCCGGCAAGGCACTGTGGACCAAGACGGTCAACTCCGGTGACTCTCCCGTCAATCTGGAGAACGTGACGGTCGCGCAGCACACGGTCGCGGCCGGCAGCACCAGCGGCGGCGCGGCCTGGGACATCGATACCGGCAAGGTGCTGTGGCAGCCGAAGCCGGCCGACACCTGCTACGACGCCGGGTACGGCGGCGGCGAGAAGCTGGTGGCGGTGCGCAAGTGCGGCTCGTACGGCAACCGCCAGCTGCACATCCAGACCATCGACCCGAAGTCCGGGAAGGTGATCTCCGAGTACAAGATGACTTCGGGCATCGAGTACGCCGCCATCGTGTCGACCGATCCGCTGGTCGTGGCCGCCGACGTCGGCGACAGCGCCGGTGACGGCAGCGGCATCTCGGACTACTTCTCCATCGACAACAAGACCGGCAAGCTGCGCACCAGGATCTCCGCGCCCGGTGACGAGTTCGGCGGCCGCTGCGACGGCATCTCGAAGATCGAGTACTGCAAGGGCGTCGTCGTCGGCCCCGACAAGCTGTACGTGCCGACCGAGGAGCACGATGGCTCCGGCGACAAGGGCAAGACCAACGAGATCATCGCGTTCGACCTGGCCGGCGGCAAGCAGACCGGGCAGCGTGCTGACGCGGGCGACGGTTACATGATCTCGCCGCTGCGCATGGACGGCACCAACCTGATCGCGTACAAGCGCCCGCCGTACGACAAGGGCGGCCAGATCGTCAGCATCGACGGCGGCTCCTTCAAGGAGACCACGTTGCTGGAGAACCCGGCCACCGAGTCGGTGCGCGACGCTGAGACCAGCATGTCGCCGGACTACGCGGAGATCCGCTACGCGCGGGGCCACCTGTACATGTCGGCGGTCTTCGCCCAGAAGTCGGTGTCCTCGTACGCCAAGCAGTATCTGGCGATCGCGTTCGGTACGAGCGGCTGACCGGGAACGCGCCCCGGCCCCGCGGCCCCGTCCCTGCTCAGGGGCGGGGCCGTGCGCGTACCGCTCATCACCCTCGAATGGCCGACAAGCCAGAGATTCCTCCGATCCGGGGCACTTCTCATCAGTAGGGGCAGCGCAACGTCGAACAAGCGTGTAGCTTCCGGGGGCATGAAGGTCAGGGGTGCCGGGGGGCCCTCTGTCCATGCGTCCCCGTGGGCATCCATAGTGGGGCATCCATCGGGGGGACTGGGGGGTTGCTCTGTGGGAGTGCGGCTCATGGTGGTCGACGACCACCGCTTGCTCGCCGAGGCGCTGGCCTCGGCACTCAAGTTGCGCGGGCACCGGGTACTCGCCGCGGCGGCTCCCGCCGCGGGCGCGGCGGACCTGGTCATAGCCCGCGCACCCGAGGTGTGCCTGCTGGGTACGGCGGCACCGGCCGAACCGGGTGTCTTCGACCCGGTGGTGAAGGTCAAGCGCGAGCGGCCGCAGGTCGCGGTCCTGGTACTGGGCCCGGTGCCGTCGCCGCGGGGGATCGCGGCGGCGTTCGCGGCCGGGGCGTCGGGATACGTACGGCACGACGAGCGCATCGAGGGGGTCGAGCGGGCGATCATGAAGGCCAGGGCGGGGGAGGCGGCCGTGGCGCCCCAGCTGCTGCAGGGCGCTTTCAGTGAACTGCTCAATCCTGTCGCGCAGCCCGATGACGAGGGGCAGCGGCTGCTGCAGATGCTCACGCCGCGGGAGGTGGAGGTGCTGGTGCGGGTGGCCGACGGGGAGGACACCCGGCTGATCGCGGCGGGGATGGGGATAGCGCCGTCCACTGCTCGGACGCATGTGCAGCGGGTGCTGATGAAGCTGGGGGTGGGGTCGCGACTCGAGGCTGCCGCCTTGGCCGCGCGGACGGGGCTGTTGGACCGGGCGGGGCCGTTGTCCGGCTCGGGTTCTTATCGGGAAACGGAAACGGGGCCGGAGCAGTAGTGCTCCGGCCCCGTGTGGGCGCCTGGTGTCGGTGCCCGGTGCGGCCAGAGCCGGAAGCTCGTCACCGACCGGGCTCGTCCTCGTCCGTGGGAACCGGCGGCGGAGTCGGCCGTAGCTTCAGCCAGGCCAGGAAGAACAGGCCCAGGAGCAGCATTCCCAGGCCCGTCCACAGGTTGATGTTGACTCCCTGGGCCTTGTCGATGGCGGACTGGGAGTCGGTCAGGCCGACGATCGTGACGATGACGCCGTAGAGGACGAACAGGCCACCGATGATGCGGCGCAGGTCGAAGATGCGGGCGGCGGTCGCGGACTTCTGCTCCAGCTCGGTGACTTCCCTCTGGACGTCGTGCTCGGAGAAGGGGCTGGAGTGCCGGGGGTTCTCGGTCATGGTCTCTCAAACTCCAGTCTAGATGGCCGTCAGAACGAGAACGGGATGTAGCAGGCGGCCGCGATGATCACAGCGCCCCAGCCCAGCAGGGCCGGCTTGCGGTACCAGGCGTCGTCGCCCTTGGCGGGCGCCTCGGCCATGCCGGGGATGGGGGTCCCCCCGGTCGAGCGAAGCCGAGACTGGGGGAGGGTGCCGTAGACGAGCCCCTGGAGTTCCTCGGTGCGCTTCGGCTTGGTGAACAGCGACACCAGGACCATGACGACCGTGCCGGCGACGAAGCCCGCGATCGCGGAGACGAAGTTGGCGCCCTGGTCGGAGGGGATGCCGATGATGTCCTTCTTGTAGAGGACGAAGTAGTTGATCATCGCGGCCGTGGTGCCGGCCAGCAGACCCCAGAAGCCCGACTTGGCGGACGCACGCTTCCAGAACATGCCGACGATGAACACGACGAACATCGGCACGTTGAAGAAGGAGAACAGCGTCTGCAGGTAGCTCATGATGTTCGAGAACGAGGACGCCAGGAACGCCGTGCCGATCGAGGCGAGCACGCCGACCGCCGTGATGAGGCGGCCGAACTTGACGTAGTACGCGTCCTCGCGGTCCTTGACCACGTACTTGGCCCAGATGTCCGTCGTGAACACCGTGTTGAACGACGACACGTTGGCCGCCATGCCGGCCATGAACGCGGCGAGCAGACCCGTCACCGCGATGCCGAGCACGCCGTTGGGCAGCAGCTCCTGCATCAGGTAGGGGATCGCGTCGTTGTACTGCAGGCCCGAGGCGGCGGTGCCGAAGTTCGGCACGAGTGCGGCGGCGACCAGGCCCGGGATCATCACCAGGAAGACGATGAAGATCTTCGGGTACGCGGCGATCAGCGGGGTGCGCTGGGCGGCGGAGAGGTTCTTCGCGGACAGGGCACGCTGCACCTCGGCGAAGTTGGTCGTCCAGTAGCCGAAGGACAGTACGAAGCCGAGGCCGAGCACGATGGTCAGCCAGTTCGCGCCCAGCGGGTTGGTGCTGCCGATGCCGGTGCCGCCCCATGCGGTGGTGAAGTCGTGGCCGTGGGTCGCGGTGAGCTTGTCGGTCAGACCGCCCCAGCCGCCGACCTTCTTCAGGCCGAGCACGGTGATCGGGATGAGGGCCGCCAGGATCACGAAGAACTGGAGCACCTCGTTGTAGATCGCGGAGGACAGACCGCCGAGGGTGATGTACGCCAGCACGAAGAAGCCGGCGACCACGATGGCCACCCACTGCGGCCAGCCCAGCAGCGCCTCGACGACGATCGCGAGGGCGTACAGGTTCACACCGGCGATCAGGATCGCGGCAAAGGCGAACAGGATCGAACTCAGCAGGTGAGCGGCCTTGTCGAAACGCAGCAGCAGGAACTCGGGAACCGAGCGCACCTTGCTGCCGTAGTAGAAGGGCATCATCACCAGGCCGAGGAAGACCATGGCCGGGATGGCGCCGATCCAGTACCAGTGGACGGTGTAGGCGCCGTACTGCGCGCTGTTCGCCGCCATGCCGAGGATCTCGGTGGCGGCCAGGTTCGCGGAGATGAATGCGAGGCCGGTGATCCACGCGGGCAGGGAACGCCCGGAGAGGAAGAAGTCGAGGCTGGTCTTCACCGAGCGGCGGGCCGCGAGGCCGATGCCGAGGACCACGACGAAGTAGATCGCCAGGATCGTGTAGTCGAGCCCGTTGGTGGGGAGCCGTAGGCCCTCCGCCAGGTAGGTGGCCGCATATGGATGGGTTTGCATGAGTACTCGCTTCGTTGCGCGAACTGATCCGTAGCGGAACGCACGCCTCCGCGTTCAGTAATTGAACATGTCCGATGGTGTTCTTTGTTTGATTGTGACTCCAGGAGGGGGTGTCGATTGTGGTCTGTTATGTTTGATTGTGTTGCATCATTGGGTGCGGGCGTAGAGGAGTCCGGTGTGAAGAAGACCTCGACCCGACTGGCCGACGGTCGTGAGCTGATCTACTTCGATCTGCGGGACGACACCGTCCGCGACGCGGTCGACCGGCGCCCGCTGGAGGCCACGGTCACCAGCTCCGAGATCCGCCGTGACGTGCTGCTCGGCGACTCGGTCGCGGTCGCCTCGCACCGCCAGGGCCGCACCTACCACCCGCCGGCCGACCAGTGTCCGCTGTGCCCCTCGCGGGGCGAGCGGCTGAGCGAGATCCCGGACTCGTCGTACGACGTCGTCGTCTTCGAGAACCGCTTCCCCTCGCTGTCCGGGGACTCGGGCCGCTGCGAGGTCGTCTGCTTCACCTCCGACCACGACGCGTCCTTCGCCGACCTGAGCCAGGAGCAGGCGCGTCTCGTGCTGGACGCGTGGACCGACCGGACCTCCGAGCTGTCGCATCTCCCCTCCGTCGAGCAGGTGTTCTGCTTCGAGAACCGCGGCGAGGAGATCGGCGTGACGCTTGGTCACCCGCACGGCCAGATCTACGCCTACCCCTTCACCACCCCGCGCACCGCGCTGATGCTCCGTTCACTCGCCGCGCACAAGGAGGCGACCGGCGGGGAGAACCTGTTCGACGCCGTCCTGGAGCGTGAACTCGCCGACGAGCGGGTCGTCCTCGAGGGTGAACACTGGGCGGCCTTCGTGCCGTACGCCGCGCACTGGCCGTACGAGGTCCACCTGTACCCGAAGCGCCGCGTCCCCGATCTGCTCGCGCTCGACGAGGCGGCGCGCACAGAGTTCCCCAAGGTCTATCTGGAACTCTTGAAGCGCTTCGACCGTATTTTCGGCGAGGGTGAGCCTCCGACCCCGTACATCTCCGCCTGGCACCAGGCACCGTTCGGCGCGCTGGAGGAGTTCGACGGTGTGACGCGGGACGACTTCGCGCTTCACCTCGAGCTTTTCACCATCCGCCGCACTTCCGGCAAGCTGAAGTTCCTCGCGGGTTCCGAGTCCGGCATGAGCGTGTTCATCAACGACGTGCCGCCGGAGCGCGCGGCCGAGCGACTGCGAGAGGTAGCGAGTTCATGAAGTACCTGGTGACGGGCGGGGCGGGTTACGTCGGCAGCGTGGTCGCCCAGCATCTGCTGGAGGCCGGGCACGAGGTCACGGTCCTCGACAACCTGTCCACGGGCTTCCGCGAGGGCGTGCCCTCGGGTGCCGCCTTCGTCGAGGGCGACATCCGCGACGCCGCCAAGTGGCTCGACTCCTCCTACGACGGCGTTCTGCATTTCGCGGCCTTCTCGCAGGTCGGCGAGTCGGTCGTGAAGCCCGAGAAGTACTGGGACAACAACGTCGGCGGCACCATGGCCCTGCTCGGCGCGATGCGCGAGGCCGGCGTGCGCAAGCTCGTCTTCTCCTCCACGGCCGCCACCTACGGCGAGCCGGAGCAGGTCCCGATCCTGGAGACCGCGCCGACCAGGCCCACCAGCCCGTACGGCGCCTCAAAGCTCGCCGTCGACCACATGATCACCGGCGAGGCGGTGGCCCACGGGCTGGGCGCGGTGTCGCTGCGCTACTTCAACGTGGCGGGCGCGTACGGCGCGTACGGCGAGCGCCACGACCCCGAGTCGCACCTCATCCCCCTGGTCCTCCAGGTCGCCCAGGGCCGCCGCGACGCGATCTCGGTCTACGGCGACGACTACCCGACCCCGGACGGCACCTGCGTCCGCGACTACATCCACGTCGCGGACCTGGCCGACGCCCACCTGCTCGCGCTGACGGCCGCGCGGTCCGGCGAGCATCTGATCTGCAACCTCGGCAACGGCAACGGCTTCTCCGTGCGCCAGGTCGTCGAGACCGTGCGCCGGGTGACCGGCCACCCGATCCCCGAGGTCGTGGCCCCGCGCCGGGGCGGCGACCCGGCGGTGCTGGTGGCGTCCGCCGACGCCGCCCGCGAGAAGCTCGGCTGGAACCCGTCCCGCGCGGACCTCGCGGGGATCGTCGCGGACGCGTGGGAGTTCGCACAGAAGATCGCGAAGGAGCGGTAAGTGGCGAAGCAGCAGGTGCGCGAGCGGTTCGTCGAGCTGTACGGCGCCGAGCCGGAGGGCGTCTGGTCGGCGCCCGGCCGGGTCAACCTGATCGGCGAGCACACGGACTACAACGACGGCTTCGTCATGCCGTTCGCGCTGCCGCACGTCACGACGGCGGCGGTCGCCCGCCGCACGGACGGCGTGCTGCGCCTGCACTCGGCGGACATCCAGGGCACCGCGGCCGGCGTCGTCGAACTCGCCCTGGACGCCCTCGCGCCGGGCAGCGACCCGAGCTGGACGGCCTACCCGGCGGGCGTGGTCTGGGCCCTGCGCGAGGCGGGCCACCCGGTGACGGGCGCCGACATCCATCTGTCCTCGACGGTCCCGACGGGCGCCGGTCTGTCGTCCTCGGCGGCCCTCGAGGTCGTGGTCGCCCTCGCCCTCAACGACCTGTTCGGGCTCGGTCTGATGGGCTGGAAGCTGGCCCGCCTGTGCCAGCGCGCCGAGAACGTCTACGTCGGCGCCCCCACCGGGATCATGGACCAGACCGCGTCGGCCTGCTGCGAGGAGGGCCACGCCCTGTTCCTCGACACCCGCGACCTGTCCCAGAAGCAGATCCCCTTCGACCTGGCCGCCGAGGGCCTGCGCCTCCTGGTCGTCGACACCCAGGTCAAGCACGCCCACAGCGGCGGCGAGTACGGCAAGCGCCGCGCGGGCTGCGAGCAGGGCGCGGCGCTGCTCGGCGTGGACGCCCTGCGGGACGTGCCGTACGACGGCCTCGACGAGGCACTGGCGCGGCTCGGCGACGAGGAGGTACGGCGCATGGTCCGCCACGTCGTGACGGAGGACCACCGGGTGGAGCGCGTGGTGTCCCTGCTGGAGGCCGGCGACACCAGGGCGATCGGCCCGGTCCTGACCGAGGGCCACGCCTCGCTGCGCGACGACTTCCGGGTCTCCGCACCCGAGCTGGACCTGGTCGTCGAGGTTGCCCTGTCCGCGGGAGCGCTCGGCGCCCGTATGACCGGCGGCGGCTTCGGCGGCTCGGCCATCGTGCTGGTGGAGGCGACGGACGTGGAGACCGTCACGAAGTCGGTGACGGAGGCCTTCGCCGCGGCGGACTTCGCGGCACCCCGGGTCTTCGAGGCGGTGCCGGCGGCGGGGGCACGGCGCGTCAGTTGAGCGTCTTCGTCAGCGTGTACTCCGTGATCCCCGGCGGATAGTCGGGGATCACGCACACCACCTCGTAGCCCTTCTTCCGGTAGAACCCCGGCGCCTGGAAGTCCCAGGTCTCCACGCGCGCGGACCGGCAGTCGCGTTCGTCGCGGGCCAGGCGTTCGGCCGTGGTGAGCAGCCGGGAGCCCAGGCCCGAGCCGCGGTGGCGGTCGTCGACCCACAGGTACGTCACGTGCAGCCATGTCGTCCAGGTGTGGCCGACGAGACCGCCCGCGAGTCGCCCGGCCTCGTCGGACGCCCAGACATGGAGCGGGAGTTCCCGTTCGCCCGGGGTTCCGCGCAGGGCACGCAGTACGGGCGAGGCCGCCGTATTGGTGTCCCGCAGCCGGGAACGGAGAAGATCGCGCCTCGCCTTGTCGACTTCTGCCTCAATACGAAACATGCGCCACACCATAAACGCGTCGGCCGGGCAGTTCTGCAAATCGGCTTCCGCTCGGGGCCCCCGCCCGTACTCTGATGAGCAGCGCCGGTGGGGGCCGGCGCGGATCAGGGGGCGAGACAGGCGGGTTCGACGCCCGCGGTGGGGGTAGCAGTCACTGCACGGCGGCGGCCGTGCGGCTGCGTCATCCGCGGGTGTCGTCTCCGCGCCGGGTCGCTGTTCCTCCGGACCTTGGAGTGTCCCCGGCTCATCTAGGGCTTGGGGAAGGGGGTTTCATGGTTCGCATCCGAGTCCTGGTCGTCGACGACCACCGTATCTTCGCCGAGTCGCTGGCAGCGGCCCTGGCGGCCGAGCCTGACGTGGAGGTGTCCGCGGCCGGCAGCGGTCCGGCCGCGCTGCGCTGCCTGGAGCGGGCGGTCTCCGAGGGCCGCCGCTTCGACGTGCTGCTCGTCGACGCCGACCTGGGCGGTCACGTGCCCGGCAGCCGGCCGGCCGTGCCCGTACAGGCGGGCAACGAGGAGGGCCTCGTCGACGGCATCTCGCTGGTCGCGGGCGTCCGTTCGGCGCAGTCCGGCGTACGGACGGTGGTCCTCGCCGAGAAGGACGACCCCCGGCGCGCCGCGCTCGCGCTGCAGGCCGGTGCCTCGGGCTGGGTCGCCAAGGACTGCTCGCTGTCCCGGCTGCTCACGGTGATCAGGGGCGTCCTGCGCGACGAGACGCATCTGCCGCCCGCCCTGCTCACCGGCGTCCTGCGGGAGTTGACGGCGGCCCGCAAGCACCGCACCGAGAGCGAGCGGCTCGTGGAGTCGCTGACCCCGCGCGAGCGGGAGGTGCTGCGCTGCATGGTCGCGGGACTCGGCCGCAAGGCGGTAGCCGAGCGCCTGTTCCTCTCCCCGCACACGGTGCGCACCCATATGCAGAACGTCCTGGGCAAACTGGGCGTCCACTCCACCCTCGCGGCGGTCGCGCTCGCGCGCCGGGCCGGAGTGGGACCGGCCGACCTGGGGCCCGCGGGGAGGATCAGGGCGGAGGAGACCAACAGCGCCTGACCGACGCCGGCAAGCGGGGGCGGCGGGGTGCTCCGCGCGAGCGGGTCCGGGCGTGGGGAGTCGGCGGCCGACGACAACGCCGCCGGGTGGGTACGCCCTCCGGGGTGGGTGCCGGCCCCGCGTCGCCGGCCGGATCCGCCCGGCAGGGCCTCGGCTCAGCCCGGGATGTTGTCGAACGGGGCCGTCAACTGGCGCAGCAGGCCCGCCAGTTCGCTCCGCTGAGCGCGGGAGAGTTCGGCGAGGATCGCGCGCTCCTGCTCCAGCAGGCCGGACAGGGCCTGGTCCGCGCGGTCCCGGCCCTCCTCGGTCAGCCGGACCAGCACGCCCCGCCGGTCGCTCGGGTCGGGCAGCCGCTCCACCAGGCCCTTCTTGGCCAGGCGGTCGATCCGGTTCGTCATCGTGCCCGAGGTGACGAGGGTCTGCGTCAGCAGTTGCCCGGGCGAGAGCTGGTACGGCGACCCCGCGCGCCTGAGCGCGGTCAGCACATCGAACTCCCAGGGCTCCAGCTGATGCTCGGCGAAGGCCAGCCGACGCGCCCGGTCCAGATGCCGGGCCAGTCTGCTCACCCGGCTGAGCACCTCGAGCGGTTCCACGTCGAGGTCAGGGCGCTCCCGGCGCCACGCAGCGACCAGCCGATCGACCTCGTCCTCCATGGCGATCAGTGTAGTGGTTGTGTCGACATGAAGTCTCTTGAGATGAAGTTTCTTGACTTCAAGTCTCTTGACGTCGAGATTAATTCCCTGGAAAGGTGGGCGACATGACCTCACCGACCTGGGACCCCGCCCAGTACCTCCGTCACGCCGGCCACCGTGCACGTCCCTTCGCCGACCTCCTAGCCCGCGTCCCGGGCCTCCCCGGTGACCCGCCTCGCATCGCCGACCTGGGCTGCGGTCCCGGCAACGTCACCGCCGTCCTCGCCGACCGCTGGCCCACCGCGCACATCACCGGGTACGACAACTCGCCCGCGATGCTCGACCAGGCTCTCGCGGAGCACGCGGGCCCCACCCCGGGCGGAGGCAGCCTCGACTTCGCCCACGCCGACCTGCGTGACTGGGCACCGACAGGGACGTACGACCTGATCGTGTCGAACGCGGCGCTGCAGTGGGTGCCGGACCACCTCGACTCCTTCGCCGGCTGGCTGGACGGCCTCGCCCCCGGCGGCGCCCTCGCTTTCCAGGTCCCGCACAACATCGACGCGCCCCTGCACGCCCTCATGCGCGAACTCGCCGCCACCCCGCGCTGGAAGGCCCGCCTCGGCGACGTGCTGCGCCGCGAGGACTCCGTGCACGACGCCGGCGTCTATCTCGACCGGCTGACCCGGCTCGGCTGCGCAGCCGACGTGTGGGAGACGACGTACTTCCATGTCCTGGAGGGCGAGGACCCCGTGCTGGACTGGGTCAAGGGCACGGGACTGCGGCCCGCGCTCACCGCGCTGGCCGACGACCCCCAGCAGCGGGACACGTTCGTCGCCGAGTACCGGGACCTGCTGCGCCGGGCGTACCCGGGCGCGGAGTACGGCACCGTCCTGCCGTTCCGCCGTCTGTTCGCCGTCGCCGTCAAGCAGGTGGCGTGAGCATGCTCGCCGCCCTCGACCATGTCCAGCTCGCCGCCCCGCCCGGCTCCGAGGACCTGCTGCGCACGTTCTACGTCGACGCCCTCGGCATGACCGAGATCCCCAAGCCGCCGGTGCTCGCCTCCCGTGGCGGCTGCTGGTTCCAGGCCGGCCTCGTGCAGCTGCACCTGGGGATCGAGGATGCCCCCGCCGGAGGCGGAGAATGCAGCTGGAGGCCCTCGAAGAAGGCGCATCCGGGGCTCAGGGTCACCGGCATCGAGGCGTACGCCGCCCGGCTCGAGGCCCATGGCGCACCCGTCACATGGGACCACGACCTGCCGGGACACCGGCGCTTCTACTCCACCGACCCCGTCGGCAACCGCCTGGAGTTCCTGGAACCCGGTCAGGCCTGACCGGGTCTGATCGGACCGGGCCTAGGACTTTCGGTGCCCGATCAGCCGCGGCCTCTGCTCCAGCCCGTCGAGCCCGTGCCACGCCAGATTCACCAGGTGCGCGGCCACCTCGGCCTTCTTGGGGCGGCGCACGTCCAGCCACCACTGGCCCGTCAGCGCGACCATGCCGACCAGCGCCTGCGCGTACAGCGGGGCCAGCTTCGGGTCGAAGCCGCGGCTCTTGAACTCGCGGCCGAGGATGTCCTCCACCTGGGTGGCGATGTCCGAGATGAGAGACGCGAAGGAACCCGTCGACTGCGGGATGGGGGAGTCGCGGACCAGGATGCGGAAGCCGTCCGTGTACTCCTCGATGTAGTCGAGCAGCGCGAAGGCCGCCTGCTCGCACAGCTCGCGCGGATGGCCGGCCGTCAGGGAGCCGGTCACCATCTCCAGCAGGCGCCGCATCTCACGGTCCACCACCACCGCGTACAGCCCCTCCTTGCCGCCGAAGTGCTCGTACACCACCGGCTTGGACACCCCGGCCTTCGCCGCGATCTCCTCCACCGACGTGCCCTCGAACCCCTTCGCCGCGAAGAGGGTGCGGCCGATCTCCAGCAGCTGCTGGCGGCGCTCGGCACCGGTCATACGGGTGCGGCGCGCGCGCCTCGGCTTCTCGTTGCTGGGGGTGCTGCTGGGATCGGTCGCCACGGCGTCAATCATGCCGCCTTCGCGCTTTCCGTCCCGCGCCGGGAGCCGCCTTCCCCGGTGTTACGGCGCGAATCGATACGGGAGCGTGACGGCCAGCGCACGTCGTACGCCCAGCCGAACATCTCGAACCAGCGGATGAGCCGCGCCGACGAGTCCACCTGGCCGCGCATCACACCGTGCCGCGCCGAGGTCGGGTCGGCGTGGTGCAGGTTGTGCCAGGACTCGCCGCACGACAGGACCGCCAGCCACCACACGTTGCCCGAACGGTCGCGCGACTTGAACGGCCGCTTGCCGACCGCGTGGCAGATCGAGTTGATCGACCACGTCACGTGGTGCAGCAGCGCCACCCGTACGAGTGATCCCCAGAAGAACCCGGTGAACGCGCCCCACCAGGACATGGTGACCAGCCCGCCGACCAGCGGCGGCAGCGCCAGCGACAGCATCGTCCAGTAGACGAACTGCCGGGAGATCGTCCGGATCGCCGGGTCCTTGATCAGATCCGGTGCGTACTTCTCCTGCGGGGTCTGCTCCTCGTCGAACATCCAGCCGATGTGCGCCCACCACAGGCCCTTCATCAGCGCCGGAAGCGTCTCGCCGAACCGCCAGGGGGAGTGCGGGTCACCCTCCGCGTCGGAGAACCTGTGATGCTTGCGGTGATCGGCCACCCAGCGCACAAGGGGGCCTTCGACCGCCATCGACCCCATGATCGCCAGCGCGATCCTCAGGGGCCGCTTGGCCTTGAACGAACCGTGGGTGAAATAGCGGTGGAAGCCGATCGTGACGCCGTGGCAGCCGAGATAGTAGAAGAAGACCAGCAGTCCGAGGTCGAGCCAGCTCACCCCCCAGCCCCACGCCAGCGGCACAGCGGCCAGCAGCGCGAGGAACGGCACGGTGATGAACAGCACCAGCGCGATCTGCTCGATCGAGCGCTTCTGCTCGCCGCCCAGCGTGGCGGACGGAAACGGGGAGTCGGTCGACTTCGGGGCGTCGTCAATCACATCGGAACCGGTGGTCATGGGCGTCCCCTGTGGGGTCGAGGGTTTCGGGGGTGTCGAGTCGGTGCCGGGGCGCGGAACCGAACGGGACTCGAGCCAAGCTTCCCTACGCTTCCGTAACCTACGGCGACGTAAGTATGGCAGCGCGCCGAACGGCGGCAAGAGCCCTTGGGCCAGCGCGTCCGCATGGACACCTATCCTTGGAATCGGTCGGACAGCGCGGTCCGCTCTGTTTTCTTCCCGGATGACCCGCCCGTATGCGGCCCCCGCCGCGCGGTCGACAGCCGGGTTCCCGCCCAGCTGAGCTTCAACACTGCAAGGAGCCACACCTGTGAGCAGTGCCGACGACCTGACTACCCGGAGCACGACGTCCAGCAGCGAGCTGCGCGCCGACATCAGGCGGCTGGGTGACCTGCTCGGCGAGACCCTCGTGAGGCAGGAGGGCCCCGAGCTGCTCGAGCTCGTCGAGAAGGTCCGCCGCCTCACCCGCGAGGACGGCGAAGCCGCCGCCGAACTGCTGCGCGGCACGGAACTGGAGACCGCCGCCAAGCTGGTCCGTGCCTTCTCCACCTACTTCCACCTGGCCAACGTCACCGAGCAGGTCCACCGCGGCCGCGAGGCCCGCACCCACCGCGCTGCCGAGGGCGGCCTCCTCGCCCGCACCGCCGACCGCCTCAAGGACGCCGACCCCGAGCACCTGCGGCAGACCGTCCAGCACCTGAACGTCCGCCCGGTGTTCACGGCACACCCCACCGAGGCCGCGCGCCGTTCGGTCCTCAACAAGCTCCGGCGCATCGCCGCGCTCCTCGAGACCCCCGTCATCGAGGCCGACCGCCGCCGCCACGACACCCGCCTGGCCGAGAACATCGACCTCGTCTGGCAGACCGACGAGCTGCGCGTCGTACGGCCCGAACCCGCCGACGAGGCCCGCAACGCGATCTACTACCTCGACGAACTGCACGCCGGCGCCGTCGGCGACGTCCTCGAGGACCTCACCGCCGAACTGGAACGCGTCGGCCTCAAGCTCCCCGACGACACCCGCCCCCTCACCTTCGGCACCTGGATCGGCGGCGACCGCGACGGCAACCCCAACGTCACCCCCCAGGTGACCTGGGACGTCCTCATCCTCCAGCACGAACACGGCATCAACGACGCCCTGGAGATGATCGACGAGCTGCGCGGCTACCTGTCGAACTCGATCCGCTACACCGGCGCCACCGACGAACTGCTGGACTCCCTGGCCAAGGACCTCGAACTCCTCCCCGAGATCAGCCCCCGCTACAAGCGCCTCAACGCCGAGGAGCCCTACCGGCTCAAGGCCACCTGCATCCGGCAGAAGCTCGTCAACACCAAGCACCGCCTCGCCACGGGCACCCCCCACGAGCCGGGCCACGACTACCTCGGCACCGCCGAACTCCTCGACGACCTGCGGATCATCCAGACCTCCCTGCGCGCCCACCGCGGCGGCCTGTTCGCCGACGGCCGGCTCGGCCGCACCATCCGCACGCTCGCCGCCTTCGGCCTCCAGCTCGCCACCATGGACGTACGCGAACACGCCGACGCCCACCACCACGCCCTCGGCCAGCTCTTCGACCGCCTCGGCGAGGAGACCTGGCGCTACGCCGACATGCCCCGCGACTACCGCAGCCGGCTCCTCGCCAAGGAACTCCGCTCACGCAGGCCGCTCGCCCCCACCCCGGCACCGGTGGACGAGGCGGGCGCGAAGACCATCGGCGTCTTCCAGACCGTCAAGCGGGCCCTCGAGGTGTTCGGACCCGAGGTCATCGAGTCGTACATCATCTCCATGTGCCAGGGCGCCGACGACGTCTTCGCCGCCACCGTCCTCGCCCGCGAGGCCGGCCTGCTCGACCTGCACGCCGGCTGGGCCAGGATCGGCATCGTGCCGCTCCTGGAGACCACCGACGAACTCAGGGCCGCCGACACCATCCTCGAGGACATGCTCGCCGACCCCTCCTACCGGCGCCTCGTCGCGCTGCGCGGAGACGTCCAGGAGGTCATGCTCGGCTACTCCGACTCCTCCAAGTTCGGCGGCATCACCACCAGCCAGTGGGAGATCCACCGCGCCCAGCGCCGGCTGCGCGACGTCGCCCACCGCTACGGCGTCCGCCTGCGCCTCTTCCACGGCCGCGGCGGCACCGTCGGCCGCGGCGGCGGCCCCTCCCACGACGCCATCCTCGCCCAGCCCTGGGGCACCCTCGAGGGCGAGATCAAGGTCACCGAGCAGGGCGAGGTCATCTCCGACAAGTACCTCGTGCCGTCCCTGGCCCGGGAGAACCTGGAACTGACCGTCGCCGCGACCCTGCAGGCCTCCGCCCTGCACACCGCACCCCGCCAGTCCGTCGAGGCCCTCGCCCGCTGGGACGCCGCCATGGACGTCGTCTCCGACGCCGCCCACGCCGCCTACCGCAGGCTCGTCGAGGACCCCGACCTGCCCGCCTACTTCTTCGCGTCCACGCCCGTCGACCAGCTCGCCGACCTGCACCTGGGATCCAGGCCGTCGCGGCGGCCCGACTCGGGCGCGGGCCTGGACGGACTGCGGGCCATCCCCTGGGTGTTCGGCTGGACCCAGTCGCGGCAGATCGTCCCCGGCTGGTTCGGCGTCGGCTCCGGCCTCAAGGCCCTGCGCGAGGCCGGCCTCGACACCGTCCTCGACGAGATGCACGAACAGTGGCACTTCTTCCGCAACTTCATCTCCAACGTCGAGATGACCCTCGCGAAGACGGACCTGCGGATCGCCCAGCACTACGTCGACACCCTCGTCCCCGACGAGCTGAAGCACGTCTTCGACACCATCCGCGCCGAACACGAACGGACGGTGGGTGAAGTCCTCCGCATCACCGGCGAACCGGGCCTCCTCGACGCCCAGCCGGTCCTGAAGCAGACCTTCACCATCCGCGACGCCTACCTGGACCCCATCTCCTACCTCCAGGTCGCCCTGCTCAAGCGTCAGCGAGACGCGGCCGCCGCGGGCGCCGAACCCGACCCGCTGCTCTCCCGCGCCCTGCTCCTGACCGTCAACGGCGTCGCCGCCGGCCTGCGCAACACCGGCTGACCCCGCCCGCCCGGACACACCGGTGCCCCCGTGCCTCGTACGAGCACGGGGGCACCGGCATTCACACGCTCACAGCTCCTCGCCGGTCGAGGCGCCCCGGATCTTCACGGTGCCGTTGCGACCGGGAGCACGGTGGCTCAGAGCGCCAGAAAAGCCGCCGTCAGCAACGCCACGCCCGACCCCGCCAGCACCCACGCCACCCGCGTCAGCCGGAGCCCGCCCGCCACGACGACCGAGGCCAGCAACAACGCCCCGCCCAGCGGAACCCATGAGTACAGCACACCCGCAGGACCGGACCGTACGACCTCGTCCGTCCCCGGCTTCACCACCACCGTGTACGTCTGCCCCTTGCGCACCGCGACCGTGTGCGCGATCTCCGCACTCGCCCGCGCCCGCGCGCCCGTCGAGCCCGGAGTGAACGGACCGGAGCACGTGTCCTCCGCGCACCGCGTCACCTTGATCGTCCCGGTCTCCCGGCCCTTCGTCAGCATCACGTTGTGCGCGGTCGCCCAGGAACCCCACACCCCCGCGAACAGAATCAGCGCGGCGACCGTGCCCATCGCGGCGAGCCGCCCGAACCGCAACGCGGCGACCGGGGCCTGACGGGACGTGGTGGCTGAGGCAGGCATGGCCGGGATCATTGGCCATGCCGCCACGAGCGGTCAACTCCACGGGCCCCGGCAGACGGACAAGTCAGGAGTTGTACGAGCTTTGCGCCCGCTCAAGACCCTCGATCACCAGACACTCCACCGCGTCCGCCGCCCGGTCCACGAAGTAGTCCAGCTCCTTGCGCTCCGTCGACGAGAAGTCCTTCAGCACGAAATCCGCGACCTGCATACGACCCGGCGGCCGCCCGATCCCGAACCGCACCCGGTGGTAGTCCGCGCCCATCGCCTTCGTCATCGACTTCAGCCCGTTGTGCCCGTTGTCCCCGCCGCCCAGCTTCAGCCGCAGGGTCCCGTAGTCGATGTCCAGCTCGTCGTGCACCGCGACGATGTTCGCCACCGGCACCTTGTAGAAGTCCCGCAGCGCGTTCACCGGACCGCCCGACAGATTCATGTACGACATCGGCTTCGCCAGGATCACCCGCCGGTTCGCCGGGCCGGGCGGCCCGATCCGCCCCTCGACGACCTGCGCCTGAGCCTTGCCCGCCCGCTTGAACTTCCCCCCGATCCGCGAGGCCAGCAGATCAGCCACCATGAACCCGACGTTGTGCCGGTTCATGGCGTACTCGGGACCGGGATTCCCGAGGCCCACGACGAGCCAGGGGGCGTTTGCCGGGGTGGTCACGTCCTTCTCCTTCAATGCAACAGCCGCTGCCCCCTCCGAAGGGAGCAGCGGCTGGAGCCTATACCGCTGTGGGCAGTCGTTCCGCCGGGGCGATGGGGCCCCCGCCCGAGCGAAGCCGAGAGTGGGGGAGAGTGGGCACGGCCTGCAACTCCGGGCACCCGGAAAACGGACGCCCAGGGCAGCAACGGCCGAACCCGAGGTCAGGCCTGCGCAGGCTCCTCGCCCTCGGTCTCCTCGCCCTCGACCGCTTCCTCGGCCTGCGCGGCCAGCACCTGCAGCACCACCGCGTCCTCCTCGACGGCCAGCGTCACACCGGCCGGCAGGACGATGTCCTTGGCGTGGACGGAGGCACCGGCCGCCAGACCCTCGACGGACACCGTCACGGACTCGGGGATCTGCGTGGCCTCGGCCTCGACCGGCAGCGCGTTCAGGACGTGCTCCAGCAGGTTGCCGCCCGGCGCCAGCTCGCCCTCGGTGTGCACCGGGATCTCGACGTTGACCTTCTCGCCACGCTTGACCAGCAGCAGGTCGACGTGCTCCAGGAAGCCCTTGATCGGGTCGCGCTGCACGGACTTCGGGATCGCCAGCTCGTTCGTCTTGCCGTCGATGTCCAGCGAGATCAGGACGTTCGGCGTACGCAGCGCCAGCAGCAGCTCGTGGCCCGGGAGGGTCAGGTGCAGCGGGTCGGAACCGTGGCCGTACAGCACACCGGGAACCTTGTTCTCACGACGGACGCGGCGGGCGGCACCCTTGCCGAACTCGGTGCGCGTCTCGGCGGCGATCTTCACCTCGGACATATTGATCACTCCTCGCAGAGGTAGATATGGACGTGGTCACCCGGCCACGAACGGCCTGCTACGAAGAGCGCGTCGATAACGGACCGCCACACCCGCGTGAAACGGGTACGGCCTCCCTCGCCGAGCAACTCGAGAAGTCTACTCGGAGGGGGAGGCCGTACCCAAAACGATCTCCAGGGGCGACCGGTGACCGCCCCGCCCGACGCCTACTGCTCGTCGAACAGACTCGTCACCGAACCGTCCTCGAACACCTCGCGCACCGCGCTCGCGATGGTCGGCGCGATCGACAGCACCGTCAGCTTGTCCAGGTCCCGGCCCAGCTCACCCGGCGTCGGCAGGGTGTTGGTGAACACGAACTCGCCCACCCGGGAGTTCTTCAGCCGGTCCGCCGCCGGACCCGACAGCACACCGTGCGTCGCCGTCACGATCACGTCCTCGGCCCCGTGCGCGAACAGTGCGTCCGCCGCCGCGCAGATCGTGCCACCCGTGTCGATCATGTCGTCGACCAGCACGCACACCCGGCCCTTGACCTCACCCACGACCTCGTGGACGGTCACCTGATTCGCCACGTCCTTGTCGCGCCGCTTGTGCACGATCGCCAGCGGAGCACCGAGCCGGTCGCACCAGCGGTCCGCCACCCGCACCCGCCCGGCGTCCGGGGACACCACGGTGAGCTTGTCACGGTCCACCTTGCCGCCCACGTAGTCCGCCAGCAGCGGCAGCGCGAACAGATGGTCCACCGGACCGTCGAAGAAGCCCTGGATCTGGTCCGTGTGCAGATCCACCGTCAGGATCCGGTCCGCACCCGCCGTCTTCATCAGGTCCGCGATCAGACGCGCCGAGATCGGTTCACGCCCCCGGTGCTTCTTGTCCTGCCGCGCGTAACCGTAGAACGGCACGATCACGGTGATGGACCGCGCCGAAGCACGCTTCAGCGCGTCGATCATGATCAACTGCTCCATGATCCACTTGTTGATCGGAGCCGTGTGGCTCTGGATCAGGAAGCAGTCCGCACCACGCGCCGACTCCTGGTAACGGACGTAGATCTCACCGTTCGCGAAGTCGAAGGCCTTCGTCGGAACGACCCCGACACCCAACTGCTGGGCGACCTCCTCGGCAAGCTCGGGGTGGGCGCGGCCGGAGAAGAACATCATCTTCTTCTCGCCGGTCGTCTTGATCCCGGTCACAGCACTGTCTCCTCAGAGGTTCTCAGCCAACTGTCGAACGACGTCTCGGCTGGCCGCGAGAAGCCGTCTCAGCTGGTGGGGTGCGGATCTGCACCTATCACGGTACGCCGTGTTCGACGCGCCCGTTTCCGGTCAGTCCTCGCCCTCACCCTGCCGGGACGCCGCCTCCGCCGCCTTCGCGGCCGCGCTCCCCGGGCGCTTGCGAGCCACCCAACCCTCGATATTCCGCTGCTGACCACGGGCCACGGCCAGCGAACCGGGCGGTACGTCCTTCGTGATCACAGACCCGGCAGCCGTGTACGCACCGTCCCCGACCGTGACAGGAGCCACAAACATGTTGTCCGAACCGGTACGGCAGTGAGACCCCACCGTCGTGTGGTGCTTGTCCCGACCGTCGTAGTTCACGAACACGCTCGCCGCGCCGATGTTGGTGTACTCACCGATCGTCGCGTCACCCACGTACGACAGATGCGGAACCTTCGTCCCCTCACCGAGGGAGGCGTTCTTCGTCTCCACGTACGTACCCACCTTCGACTTCAGCCCCAGCCGCGTACCGGGCCGCAGATACGCGTACGGCCCGACGGACGCCTGCGGACCCACGTGCGCGTGATCCGCGACCGTGTTGTCCACACGCGCGTCCGCGCCCACGTACGTGTCCGTCAGCCGGGTGTTCGGGCCGACCTCCGCGCCCCGGCCGATGTGCGTCGAGCCCTGCAACTGCGTGCCCGGGTGGACGACGGCGTCCGGCTCGAAAGAGACCGTGACGTCGACCCACGTGGTGGCCGGATCGACGATCGTGACGCCGGCGAGCATCGCGTCGGTCAGCAGCCGGTCGTTGAGGATCCGGCGGGCCTCCGCCAACTGCACGCGGTTGTTGATCCCCGCGATCTCCCGGTGGTCACCCGCGACCGAAGCCCCCACCCGGTGCCCGGCCTCGCGCAGGAGCCCCAGCACGTCCGTCAGATACTCCTCACCCTGGCTGTTGTCCGTCCGCACCTTCCCCAGCGCGTCGGCCAGCAACTGCCCGTCGAACGCGAACACCCCGGAATTGATCTCCCGGACAGCCCGCTGCGCGTCGGTGGCGTCCTTGTGCTCGACGATCGCGGTGACGGCACCGGTCGCGTCGTCCCGCACGATCCGCCCATAACCGGTCGCGTCCGGGACCTCGGCGGTCAGCACGGTCACCGCGTTGCCGTCGCCGACGTGCGTCGCGGCCAAGGCGTTCAGCGTCTCGCCGGTGAGCAGCGGAGTGTCCCCGCACACGACGACCACGGTCCCCTCGACCGTGCCGCCCAGCTCCTCCAGCGCCATCCGTACAGCGTGCCCGGTGCCGTTCTGCTGCTCCTGCACGGCGGTCCGCGTGCCCGGGTCGATCTCACCGAGGTGCGCGGTGACGGCCTCACGGGCGTGCCCCACGACGACGACCAGGTTCTCGGGGGCCAACTCGCGTGCGGCGGCGAGCACATGGCCCACCAGGGAACGGCCACAGATCTCGTGCAGGACCTTCGGTGTGGCCGACTTCATACGGGTGCCCTCACCCGCTGCGAGAACGACGACGGCTGCCGGGCGAATGGCGCTCACGGGGTTGCCCTTCGGCTTTGGATGGGTGGGGGTGACATCCGCAGGATACCGGGGCGTTTCGTGGGGGACATGAGAGCGGGTCCTGACCTTCGTAGGTCAGGACCCGAACTCAGCGCTCCCGGGGAAGGAATCGAACCCTCATTCAACGGACCAAAACCGTTTGTCCTGCCTTTAGACGACCCGGGATAGTTTGCGCACTATGCCCGATTCCCTAGATCGGCTGTGCGCGCAGCCCCTACTATGCCGTACCAGGAGCCCTCGATGCGACGGTACAACTCGGCACCCTTCAGGACTTTGATGACCAAGCAACCCCGATAGGAATCGCCGACGTTCTTGCGGACGGTCTTGGGGTTGTGCTTCTTGAGGGTCGTCTTGTTGAACGTGGAGCGGTCGGCGCCGACGAGGTCGGCCCAGTACTGCTCGGCGCCCGCCACGTCCGCGGTCTCATGGATCATGACGCTGTAACGCAGGCGCTCCCGCTCGACTCCGAGGAGATCGAGCCAGGCCAGGAAGACCTGAATCATGCCGGGGTCGCTGTTCACGAATGTCACGTTCTCGCGGCGCTCGTACGGCTTGTCCTTGCTCCCCTCGGCCCAGTAGAGGCCCACGCCCACCAAGAACAGTTCCCGCGCCGAAAGCCGGCCGATCGCTTGCTTCGCGGCGTCCTTGGTCTGCTGACGTTCCTCCTCGCGGATGCGTAGCTTCGCCTCCCACCCCCGCTTTGCGATCGCCGCCGCTTCCTCATGGCTGCGCTTGCGCTCGGGCCTCGGTAGATCCCGAACCCACAGCGAGATCGAGCTCTTCGAGCAGCCCAGTTCCACCTGGATCTGATCGTACGTGCAGCCCTGGAGCCGCAGCTCGCGCGCCCGGTACCTCAGGTAGTCCTTCGCGTTCGGGCGCTTCGTCCATTCTGGAGGCGGCTCGCCCTCCAGAAGCCGGTTGAGGATGTCGTTGTTGTCGACGTGCAGCCGGTCGCGGATCTGCCGTCGGCTGAGCCCGGCGCGCCGCAGCGCGACCGCCCGCTCCCGCAGTCCCCCGAAGTCGGCGTACTTGTACTTGCCACCTGAATGTTCCATGGGCATACCGTCCGGCCGGAATGATCGGTTCCGTGGTCGAACGGTGTGCGATTCAGTAGTTCGAGGGGTATCGGTCGGTTTTGCTTCCGCATCGTCACGGAGTGTGGTGTGGGCAAGTAGGCGAAACTCACCGGAAAAGCGAGCCCTCGCGCCCGTAGGCTGGACGCATGACCACTACGGGGGTAGACCACGCGACGGCCGTGAACGGGCCGTGGTGGTGGTCCAGGTGGCGCAGTGCCGTGCTCGACGCGAGTCTCGCGCTGGTGTCCGCGGTGGAGTGCGGCGCGGAGGGGATCCCGTTCGCGCGGGACGCGGGGATTCCGGTGTCGGCGGGGATCGTGTTCGGTCTGCTGGCCGGTTCCGTGCTGTTGCTGCGCCGTAAGTGGCCGATCGCGGTCGTCCTGGTCGCGATCGCGATCACTCCGGCCCAGATGGGCTTCCTGATGGGCATCGTCGGCCTGTACACGCTCGCCGCCGCCGAGCTGCCGCGCCGGGTCATCGGAGCGCTGGCCGGGATGTCGCTCGTCGGCACGATGATCGTGACCTTCGTGCGGGTCCGGCAGGACATGGCCCGGGGTGATCTGACCCTCGGCGACTGGTTCGTGCCCTTCGCCTCCATCACCACGTCGCTCGGCCTGACCGCTCCCCCTGTTCTTCTCGGGTTGTACGTGGGTGCCCGGCGCCGGCTGATGGAGAGTCTGCGCGAGCGGGCCGACAGTCTCGAGCGGGAGTTGCAGCTGCTCGCCGAGCGGGCGGAGGAGCGGGCGGAGTGGGCGCGCAACGAGGAGCGGACGCGGATCGCGCGGGAGATGCACGACGTGGTTGCGCACCGGGTGAGCCTGATGGTGGTGCACGCCGCCGCGTTGCAGGCGGTGGCGCGCAAGGACCCCGAGAAGGCCGTGAAGAACGCGGTGCTGGTCGGTGACATGGGGCGGCAGGCGCTGACCGAGTTGCGGGAGATGCTCGGCGTGCTGCGGTCGGGGGAGGGTGCGGACCGGCGTGAGGCGTCGGTGCCGCTGGCCGCCGTGGGAGCGGCCGCCGCGGCCGCGGCCTCGCGGGCGGCCGAGGAGGAGGGGCCGTGTCTGTCCGAGCTGGATGAGCTGATCGGGCAGTCGGCCGCCACTGGGATGGTGGTGGATCTGTCGGTGGAGGGGGAGACGCGGTCGTACGCGGCCGAGATCGAGCAGACCACGTACCGCGTCGTCCAGGAGGCGCTGACGAACGTGCACAAGCATGCGGGGGGTGCCAAGACGCACGTGCGGCTCGCGCACCGGGTGTCGGAGATCGCGATGCAGGTGGAGAACGAGCCGCCGCCGGAGCCCGCGTCGGCGTACGCCGCACGGTTGCCGTCCGGTGGCAACGGTCTGCTCGGGATGCGGGAGCGGGTCGTGGCGCTGGGCGGCGTCTTCGTGTCGGGGCCGACGGATGCGGGGGGTTTTCGGGTGTCGGCGGTGATTCCGGCGGTGTGACGGCCACCGCGTGCCGGGCCGCGCTTCGGCGTGCCGCCTGCGCCGGTGCGCGCGTGTCAGCCTGCCGTCAGTCGTACCGGCTCTATGCCCGCGACCAGTGCCGAGAGGGCGTGGTCGATGTCGGGGCCCAGGTACCAGTCGCCGGTGTGGTCGAGGGTGTAGACGCGGCCCTCGGTGTCGATGGCGAGCAGCGAGCGGGTGTCGGTCTCCTCGCCGAGGGGGCAGACCGCGGTGTCGAGGGCGCGGCCGAGGTCGCCGAGGGTGCGGGCGAGGTGGAGGCCGTGGAGGGGGTCGAGGTGGAGGGCGGCCGGGGCGATCTGGCGGCCGGGTCCGGCGGGCGCGATGTGCAGGCCGCCGAACTCGGCCCAGGCCTCGACGGCGGCGGGGAAGACGGCGTGCCGGTGTCCGGCGGGCGAGGTGTGGTCGCGCAGGGTGTCGGCCCAGAACTCTGCCTGTTTTATGTCCCAGCGCCCGGGTTGCCAGCCGGCGGCGCGCAGGGCGGCGTCGACGGGCACGGGAAAGCGTGTGGTCGAAGTGCGGTCGGCGTGCATCTGCCTTCGTTCGTCGAGTTCGTGGGGTCGGGCGCCCGGCGTCGCGGGCGTGGTGCCGCGCGCCGTACGCCTCGTCGGGTCAGTCGTCGGGCGTGGTGGGGTCGACGACGCGGACGCCGAAGTGGGCGCTGAGCGCGGCGCAGGCGCGGCAGGGCGCGGCGAAGCTGCCGTGCAGCGGGTCGCCGTCCTCGCGTATGCGGCGGGTGGTGAGCTTGGCCTGCTTGAGGACCTTGCGGGCCTCGCCGTTGGTCATGGGTTTGCGCGAGGCACGTTTGCTGCGGGTTGCGTCGGCGGCGGTGAGGTGGCGCGAGATGAGGATGGTCTCGGCGCAGCGGCCGGTGAAGCGGTCGCGCTGGGCGCTCGTGAGGGTGTCGAGGAAGTCCTGCACGAGGGGGTGGAGCGGCGGCGGGTGGTCGCCGCGGGCGGCGGTGCCGGTGAGGGTGGCACCGCGGACGGAGAGCGCGGCGGCCACGGTGGGCAGGATGCCGTCGCGGCGGTGGAGGAGGGCCGGCGGGTGGGGTGTCTCGGCGTGGCTCCAGCCGACGCGGGGGTCGCCGGAGGAGCCGTCTCTAGGGTCCGTATGCGGTCCCGTCTGCGTCGCTTTCATGGTCATCATCCCCTCCCGGGTGTCGCCCCGAAGAACTCAGAGTGCCAAATGCCGTGGCTGGTGCGGAAGCTGGGGCGGCGCGACACGCCAGGGTTTGGGCAGGCAGTCACGGTGGGGTGACGGCAGGTCACGGTAGCGGAGGCCCCGCGACCGGTGCCCGGTGACCGGGGTACGTGTACCGCATAGGCTGTCGGCACCGTGATGCGCGCGGTCAACGCGTCGGTGACGTTGGAGAGACAGTCGAATACGGGGCGTACCGCACCATTGGCGGCGTGGTTTCGTCTCGTACAGAGTGCCGCAGGGGGCAACCGCCATGACGACAGGTCGGCTCGGGCAACAAGCCGCGCCGCCGAACGCGGCCTACGCCGGGCAGGTCGTGCACTTCCCGGATCCGGTCCGGGCGGCACGTCACCCGAGAGGGGTACGTGTCGACGAGCGCGGGTATCCCGACTTCTCGCCCTATGCGCGTGCGGCGGCGGAGATCGCCGATCCGCCGGAGGGCTTCGGTGTCGACGAGCTGCGGCTGACGGACTACGTGTCGGCGAACGCGGCGATGTCGGGGGCGGGGCACGAGTTGTGGGACACGGTGCCGTCGGTGGCGACGCCGCACGGCTGGACGTGGCATCACGTCGTGGGGTCGCGGCGTCTCGAGCTGGTTCCGGTCGAGGTGAAGGCGCTGCTGCGGCATCACGGCGGCGTGGCGACGGCGCGTGTCGACCAGGGCAAGCGGGGCACGCGGCCGTTGCAGGAGACGCGTCCGGCGCACTTCGGTCTGCCGAAGTCGGGTGTGGCGGTGACGGAACAGCAGGCTCTGGGCGTCGAGGAGGATCTGGGCTACCGGCTGCCGGGCGCGTACCGCTCCTTCCTGAAGGCGGCGGGCGGCTGCGCGCCGGTCGGTACGGCGCTGGACGCTCAGTTGGGGCTGCTGATCGACCAGCCGTTCTTCACGGTGCGTGACGAGGCGGCCGTCAACGATCTCGTGTACGTGAACAAGTGCCTGCGCGACCATCTGACCAAGGACTACCTGGGTGTTGCCTTCGTGCAGGGCGGTCTGCTCGCGGTGAAGGTGAAGGGCGAGCGGCTGGGTTCGGTGTGGTTCTGTGCGTACGACGACGTGCGGGACGTGGATCCGTCGTGGTCGCCGGCCGAGCGTGTGGAGCGGTTGCTGCTGCCGTGCGGTGAGGACTTCGACACGTTCCTGTCGCGGCTCGCGGGCAGCCCGCCGGAGCTGGAGACGGTGGCGAACCTGATGGTGGACGGCGGCTTCGCGCGTGCGGTGCCGGTGTCGTCGGCCGCGGCTGCGGGGGAGTGATTTTCGATGGTGACGTTCGCACAGGCGCAGGAGCGCGCCGAGGAGTGGATCAACGGGGACGTGCCGGCGTACCAGCATCGCGAGGTGCGGGTGCGGGAGTTCGGGCTCGGGTTCGTGGTGTGGGGCGAGGACCGTGCGGAGGGGCCGCGGTCGGACGCGGGCGCGCAACGGTTGGTGATCGCCCGGGACAGCGGCGAGGCGACGCTGTGGCCTGCGCTGCCGGTGGGCGAGGTGATCCGCCGGTACGAGGAGGAGTACGGCCGTGAGGAGGCCGCCGCGGACGCGCCGCCGGCTCCGGCCGCGCGGGTGGATCTGAACCAGACGTCGTTCCTGCTGAGTCCGCCGGAGTGGTTGCAGGAGGCAGCGGACAAACTGGGGATTCCGGACCGGCGGTCGTCGGATGGTGGCGAACTGCCTCAGACGCAGGCCGGGGTGCCGGTGCAGGGGGGTGCGCCTGGTGGGACGGCGGCTGCGGCTGCCGGTCCTGGTGCGGGTCCGGGTGCTGCGCCGGGGGTGCCGGGCGGTGGCAGCGGTGGGTCGTGGCCCGCTGCCGGTGAGAGTGGTGCCGGCGCGGGTGCGGGTGCGGGGTCCTTCGGCGGGGGGCACGGTTCGGTCGGTGCGCCAGGTGCGCCTGCCGGGGCGACGCCCTGGGCCGGGACGGACACGAACGCCGATTCCGGTGACGACCGTTCGGTGCCGCTGCCCGCGACGGTGTTCGCGCCGCCGTTGAGCGACGTCGACGACAACACGCCGCCGCCGGCCGCGCCGGACGCGAAGACGGCGCTGATGTCGGGGGGCAGCCAACTGCCGCCGACGGCTGTTTCCCCGGCGCTCGACGACCGGAACGTGCCCGGGGCGCAGGGCTTTGCGCCGGGAGCGCCGGGTTCTTCGCATGCTCCTGGTGGTGCGCCGGGGGCGCTTGGAACCGTGGGTGTGCCAGAGGCACCGGGTGGGCCGGGGGCGCCTGGTGCGCCGTCGTACGGCCACCAGCAGGGACCGGCGGTTCCCGGCACGCCTCCCTACCCGCAGCAGGCCGGCACCCCGGGCACGCCGCCCCCGCCGTCGCCGGGGAGCATGCCTCCGCCTCCGCCGGGTGCGCCGTCGTACGGCTATCCGCCGGGTCCCGGTGCTCCGGGCACGCCCCCTCCGGGTGCCCCGGGGTACGGCTATCCGCAGGGGCCGGGCGGTGCGCCCGACGGGCCCCAGCCTCCGGCCGGTCCGGGTGCGCCCGGGCGGCCGCTCCCGCCCGACGCCAGTGACATCGCGGACGCCGCGACGAGCAAGGCGGCTCCGCCGCGCCGGGCTCGCGGGGGTGCGGGTGCGCCGCCTCCGCCGCCGGGTGCTCCGGGGGCGCCCGGTGCGCGGCCGGGGGGCACGCCTCCGCCTGCCCCGCCCGGGGTGCCGGGTGCGCCGGCGGGTGGTTATGTGCCGACGCGGCTCGTGTCGTCGCTCGGTCCGGACGGGCCGGAGGGTGTCGGCGGTCCGGGCGCGGGCGCGGGCGCGCAGATCCCGCCGGGCGCTCCCAACCCGCCCTCCGCGCCGGGCACTCCGGGCGGCACGCCCCCCGGCGGTGTGCATCACGCGGCCACGGTGCTGGCCGACCCCAGTCAGTTGGGCCCGGGAACGGGAGGCGGCGCGCAGATCCCGCCGGGCGCCCCGGGCATTCCTGGCGCGCCCGGCGCGCAGGGTGCTCCGAGCGCCCCGGGTGTACCGACTCCGCCCGGCGCCCCGGGAGTTCCGGGCGCCCCCGGCGTACCGCAGACTCCGGGCGCCCCGGGCGTGCCCAACGCGCCTGGCGCGCAAGGCTCTTCAGGGGGCGCGCACGGTGCCGTGCACCACGCGGAGACCGTGCTGGCCGCGCCTCCGGTGGGCGGCCCCGGCGTACCCCCGCCGCCGCAAGGCCCGGGCGTACCCGGAGCGCCGGGCGCCCCCGGAATGCCGCCGGGCGCCCCGCAGCCGATGCCGTCCGGTGCGATGCCGCCCCCCGGTCGGCCGCCCGTGCCCGGCCTGCCCGTGCCCGGCCTGCCCGTGCCCGGCCTGCCCGTGCCCGGCCTGCCCGTGCCCGGCCTGCCGGTGCCGGGGCAGCCGTTGCCCGGTCAGCAGCCCGCGTACGGCTACCCGCAGCAGGGGCAGCCGACGGTCGGTCCGGGGTATCAGGCCGTGCTGCGCTACCGCGCGCAGGACGGGTCCGAGCAGCAGCTGATCCGGCGTTCGGCGCCGGGCACGCCGCACCCGGAGTGGCAGATCTTCCACGAACTGCGCGCGATGAACGTGCCGCCGGACCAGGTGCTGGAGCTGCACACCGAGCTGGAGTCGTGTGAACTGCCCGGTGCCTACTGCGCGCGGATGATCCGGGAGCAGTGGCCGCAGGCGCGGATCACGAGCATCGCGCCGTACGGCACGGACCACGCGAGCCGGCAGCAGGGGATGCAGCAACTGCTGGTGCACCAGGGTGAGTTGCATCAGGTGGCGGACGGTCCCGCACGTCCCGCGCCGGTGCGCGCGCCGTTGCCGCAGGTGCAGCCCGCGCCGCCGATCCCGCCGGAGGGGATCGCGCACGAACTGGCGGCGGCGTTCGGGCCGGGCGTGTTCCGGTTCGAGCAGGCGGCGGTGTCGCGGCAGGGCGTGCCGCCGGTCGTGGCGCACACGCTGGTCGCGGCCGGACTGCCACTGGACATGAGCCCGTTCTTCTGGGCGCAGGCCCAGCCGGGCCGTCCGGTGCCGACCCTGGCGGAACTGGCGCAGGAGCGCGGGGTGCAGCCCGCCGCCGACGCGGGTTCGTACCTGGTGATGGGCACCGACTTCGGCAAGGCGATCTGCGTGCAGTACGGCACGGCGAACATCGTCGCCGTGCCGGTGGAGGCGGGGCCGGGCGGTGCGCCCGTGCCGCCGCAGTTCGTGAACACCGGGCTGCCGGAGTTCGCGCGCTCCCTGGCGCTGCTCGGCCGCATGTGGCGGCTGCGCTTCGGTCTGAACCAGGAGCAGGCGGGCCGCTGGACCGTCGACTTCCAGGCCCAGTTGGCCTCCCTGGACCCGGCGGCGCTGGGTTCGGCGGAAAGCTGGTGGTCGGTGCTGCTGGAGCAGATGTGGGACGGGCTGCTGTAGCCCGATTGCCGTGAGCCATGGGGCCGGCCCGGTCGTGCGACCGGGCCGGCCCTTTCGCGTGCGTCCGGCCGGCCGTGTCATGCCTGCGGAGTATCACGTTATGAGCCCTTACGCCCGATCCATCAAGATGTGCGCGAAATCATCATTTCGTGTGTGTCCGGCGGAGAGGGGTTCCAGGGTGAGCAGCGCGTCGAAGTCGCCGCACGGCTTCGTGACCGTCCGGGGGCGCGGCTACCGCCCCGAGCACGTCGACGCCCGTGCGACGGCCCTCTGTCAGGCACGTGACGCCGCGTGGGAGAGAGCCGCGCGGCTGACCGTGCTCGCCAAGGACATGGAGGCGGAGGTGGAACGGCTGCGCGGGACGGTCGCGCGGCTCGCGCCGCAGACGTACGAGACGCTCGGGGAGCGCGCACGGTGCATCTTCCAGCTCGGGGTGGAAGAAGCGGCGGCCGTACGGGAGTACGCGCGGCGTGAGGCACAGGAGCAGGCCGCAGAGGCGGAGGCGCGCGCCCTGGGCGTGCGCCGGACGGCGCAGGAAGAGGCGGACGCGCTCCGAGCGGACGCGGAGGAACGCGCCCGCCAGCGGTTGCTCGCGGCGCGCGCCGAGGCGGACGACGTACGGATCGGCGCCCGCCGCGAGGTGAAGGAGTCGCGCAGCGAGGCCCTCGCCGCGCTGCGCGAGATGCGGCAGCGGACCTCCGGGATGCTCGCCGAGCACGCCAGGGAGCACGCCGAACGGTGGGGCGTGGTCGAGCGCGAGGAGGACGAGCGGCTGGCCGCGTTCGAGGCACGGCACGCGGAGGCCGTCGTCCGCGCCGAGGCCGCGGTGGCCGAGGCGAAGCGTGTGCTCGCCGAGTCGGAGGAGTCGGCCTGGCGCCGCCAGGAGGAGGCACGCGCGCGTGCGGCCGAGATCCTCGCCGAGGCACGGTTGCGTGAGGACCGGATCGCCCGCGAGACGGAACAGGTGCTGCGCGACCACGGGGAGACCTGGGACGACGTGCAGGCACAGATGGACCACGTACGCAGCAGTCTGACGACCCTGGCGGGCCAGGCGGCACTGGAGTGAACGGAACCGTGTGCGAGAAGCGGACCGCGCACAGTCCGCGCCACGCGCCCCGAGCCCACCTCAGGCGCCCTCCATGCGACCGCGCGCCCCAACGTCGCCTCGCGCAACCGTCGGTTCACCGCGCGCTCCAACGCCCGCCCTGCGCAACCCCCGTCGCCACTCCGCGCCCCAACACACGCCCCTCGCACGCCCCGTGTCACCGCGCGCCTGCACGCCTGCCTCTCACAACCCGCGTCACCGCGCGGCCGCCCCCCTCAACTGCCCCTTCGCAACACCCCCGCCAAAATCCACCCCTCCACCGCCTCGTACTGCCGGCGCTGTTCCTCCGCCTTGCCGCGGCCGGAGGCCACCGTGCCCAGCCAGCCGAAGGCGAAGCCTGCCGGGATGGAGACGATGCCGGTCGTGGTGAAGGGGAACCAGTTGAAGTCGGCTTCGGGGAAGGCGGAGACGGGAGAGCCGGAGACGAGGTTGGTGCCGGGCATCAGCAGCAGGACGGTGAGCGAGCCGCCGATCAGGGTGCACAGCAGGCCGGTCCGGGTGTAGCGGCGCCAGAAGAGGCCGTAGACCAGGGCGGGCGCGAGGGCGGAGGCGCCGAGGCAGAAGGAGAGGGTGATCAGGGGCTGCAGGCTGCGGTGCTGCACCTGGGTCGCCAGCAGGATCGTCGGGACGCCTATGGCCAGCGCCGAGACCCGCGCCAGGGTCATCTCGCGGCGGGCCGACAGGTCGCGCGCGTGAGCCGCGAAGACGTCGTGGGCGAGGGAGTTGGCACAGGCGAGGATCATCCCGGCGACGGAGGCCAGCAGGGTCAGGAAGATCGCGGTCGTGACCGTGGTGAACAGCAGGGTCTCCGCCGTCGACACGTCCGCTCCGAACGCGGCCCTCGACCCCAGCAGATACGCCGTGTTGCCCTGCGGATCGGCCCCCGCGATCGTCGTACGGCCGATGAGGGCCGTGGCTCCCATCCCGACGACCGTGATGACGAGGACGAAGAGGGCCACGCTCGACACCGCCCAGGACATCGAGCGGCGCACCTGGCGGGCGCTGGACGCGGTGTACATGCGCATGGTGATGTGCGGCAGGCAGGCGCCGCCCACGACGATCGTCAGCTCGGACGTGATCATGTCCAGGCGGGGAGCGGGTCCGCCCGCGAACTCCAGGCCCGAGTGCAGGAACGCCGGCCCGGCCCCGCTCTGCCGCGCCGCCGCGTCGAAGAGGGCGCCGGGGTCCCAGTCGAAGCGGTTCAGGATCAGGACGGCGACCAGGGCCCCCGAGCCGAGCAGCATGACGATCTTCAGGATCTGGATGAGGGCGGTGCCCTTCATGCCGCCGATCGCCGCGTAGCTGATCATCAGCGTGCCCAGGCCGATCACGAAGCCCGTCTTCAGCGACTCGTTGGAGAAGCCGAGGATGAACGCCATCAGCTGTCCGGCGCCGGCGAGTTGCACGAGCATCATCGGCAGCAGGGCGGCGATGGTGGCCGCGCATGCGGCGACGCGCACGGCACGGCCCGGCATACGGCGGGCCAGCGCGTCGCCCATGGTGAACCGGCCCGCGTTGCGCAGGGGTTCGGCCAGCAGGAACATCAGGAGCATCAGGGACAGCGCCGTACTGAGCGCGAGGACGATCCCGTCGTAGCCGCACAGCGCGATCACGCCGGTGGTGCTCAGCACAGTGGCCGCCGAGATGTAGTCGCCGGCGATGGCGAGGCCGTTGCGCAGCGGGGACAGGGTGCCGTAACCGGTGTAGAACTCGTCGAGGTCGTCCCGGTCGGGGCCGGTCATCACGCACAGCAGGAGCGTGATCGTGGCGACGGCGCAGAAGGCCACGAGGGACATCGTCTGCGCCGACTCGCTGAAGCCGGTGAGACTGGTCATCGTGGCGCCCCCCGCCTGGCGTCCAGCGCGGCCTGCTTGCGGATGCGGGCGGCGAGCGGGTCGACGCGCCGGCGTGCGGTGTGCTCGTACAGGGCTATCGCCAGCCAGGTGACCGGCAGTTGGAAGAGCGCGAGCAGCAGGCCCGTGGGGATGCCGTCGGCGAGCCGCTGTGTCATCAGGCCCGGCGCGAACGCGGACAGGACGAGGAACAGGGTGAAGTAGCCGAGCGCGGTGAAGGTGGCGGTGCGCCGCTGACGGCGGTAGGCGCCGCGCAGGATCCGCAGGTCGCTGTGGTGCCCGAGGGGCGCGTGGCGCGGTCGGTGGCGGGGGCGGGTCGGTTCCGGGGGAGGCGGCTGCCAGGGGTAGACGAGGTGCGGCGGGACGTGCGGGTACGGGTCATGGGACATCCCGGTGCTCCTTGCGCGGCTCGGGTCCGTGGCGGCGGACCGCAGGGAGGTGGGGAGTGGGGAAACGCACGTTACTCGCAAGTATCCAGAACGCGCCCCGGTTTTCACCGAACTGGCCGGTCGGTATGCGCTTACTGCGTCGAATTGCCTCTGACCTCGGGTGTTACCCGCGTTAAGTCAGTCTTTTCCAGGACCTGTCGCCGGTCCGGCGTCACACTTCCCGCCCCTCGCGCCCTCTTGTCGGCAGTACCGATCGGACAGGGAGAGACCCATGAACATCGTCGTCTTCGGAGCCAATGGCCCCACCGGACGGCTCGTCGTCGAGCAGGCGGACGCCTCCGGCCACACGGTCACCGCCGTCACGCGCCACCCGGAGAACTTTCCCGCGCGCGGGCCGCGGGTGCGGATCGTCGCGGCGGACGTGCACGACCACGGCGCGGTCGAGGACGCCGTCGCCGGGCAGGACGCGGTCGTCTCGGCGCTCGGCGTGCCGTACACGCGCGAGCCGGTCACCGTCTACTCCGGCGGCATCGCACACATCACCCGGGCCATGACCCGGCACGGTGTACGGCGACTGGTCGGCGTGACCTCGACCGTCCTGTTCGGGACGCCCGCGCCCGGCGAGAGCCTCCTGTTCCGCAAGGTGCTGGAGCCGGGCATCGCCCGCTTCGTGGGGCGCACCGTGTACGACGACATGCGGCGCATGGAGGAGATCGTCCGCACGAGCGGCCTCGACTGGACGGTCCTGCGGCCCGGCGGACTGTTCGACGCGGACGAGGTCAGTGGCTACCGGACCGGTACCGCGCGCCTGCCCGGCCGGTACACCGCGCGGCCCGACCTCGCCCACGAACTCGTGCGGCAGGCCGTCGGGGAGGGCGGCCAGGTGCGCGCCTTCGTCGACGTACGGACCACTCATGGCACGCCGACGATCCTCGATCTCATCCGCAAGGAGGCCTTCGGCGGCAAGGAGCGCGCCGGCGCCGGGCGGTGACGCCCCGCGTCAGTCCCGGATCACCGGGAAGCGGCGGGGCGCCAGGAGCAGCAGCACCAGGAACGCGAGCACCGCCGCGCACCCCGCTCCGAAGTACACCGTGTGCACGGCGTCGGCGATCGCCCGTCGCGTCGCCTCCGGCGCCGTACCCGCGTCCAGTCCCTGGGTCACCGAGTCCAGGTCGCCCGCACCGCCCAGCCGCGCGGCCAGCACGCCGTTGGCGACCGCACCGAAGAGCGCGGCGCCCACGGTCTGCCCGGTCTGCCGGCAGAACAGCACCGACGCGGTCGTCGTGCCGCGTTCCGCCCAGCCCACCGTCGACTGCACGCCGACGATCAGCGGCAGCTGGAACAGGCCCAGCGCGCCGCCGAGCAGCAGCATCAGCAGCGTCGGCTGCCAGGCCGCCCCGGGGTAGGGCAGGAACGGGAACGCGAACAGGATCAGCGACGCCGTGCCGATGCCGAGCAGTGCGGTGTTGCGAAAGCCGATGCGCCGGTACACGTGCTGGCTCAGCGCGGCCGACACCGGCCAGCTCAGCGTCCACACGGACAGCACGAATCCGGCGGCCACGGGGGCGAGGCCGAGCACCGACTGCGCGTACGTCGGCAGGAACACCGACGGCGCCACCATCAGCAGGCCCATGACGCCGAGCGCGAGATTGACCGCCGCGATCGTGCGGCGGCGCCACACCCAGCCGGGGATGATCGGCTCCGGCGCGCGCCGTTCCACCAACACCACCAGCGCGACCAGCGCGAGCCCGGTGGTGAACAGCGCGAGCGACGGCGCGGACAGCCAGGCCCACGCCACCCCGCCCTGCACCAGTGCGGTCAGCAGCACACCGCCGCACGCGAACACCGCGAGCGCCCCCGCCCAGTCGATGCGCGGGCGCGTGCGCGGCTCGCGCGCCGGCTCGTGCAGATGACGGACGATCAGCCAGAGTGCGGCCGCGCCGATCGGCAGATTGACGAGGAAGATCCAGCGCCAGTCCGCGTACGTAGCCAGAATGCCGCCGAGCCCGGGACCCGCGACCGCCGACACCGCCCACACGGTCGACAGCTTGGACTGGATCTTCGGGCGTTCCTCGAGCGGATACAGGTCGGCCGCGAGCGTCTGCACCGTGCCCTGCAACGCCCCGCCACCCAGGCCCTGCACGATGCGGAACGCGATCAGCGCCCCCATGTTCCAGGCGAGCGCGCACAGCAGGGAGCCCAGCAGGAAGACTGCGGCGCCCGCGACCAGGACCGGTTTGCGGCCGAAGGTATCGGAGAGCTTGCCGTACACGGGGAGGGTGACGGTGACGGCGAGCAGATAGCCGGAGAACAGCCAGGAGAAGACGGAGAAGCCGCCGAGGTCACCGACGATCTGCGGTACGGCCGTCGAGACGACGGTGGAGTCGAGGGCCGCCAGCGCCATCGCCAGCATCAGGGCCGCGACGACCGCGCCACGCGCGCGCGTGCCGGTGCCCTGTGCCGTGCCGCCGTGTATCGCGGGTTTCGTGTCGTCCACGGGATCCCCTTCCCAGGCTTCTGCTTGGCTCCTGCACCTATCGCCGCAGCACAGCTTCCCACTTGTCCCGCCCGCCGCCCGACCACCGCCGCTCAACGACGCGCTTCGCACGGCACCTGTCGATGGCGGCGGGAGGGTGGAGGCTCACAGCGCCGATGAGTGGACCCGACCCCGAGAAGGACTCCACCCGGCGGTGGACAGCCCCTAGGGGTCCCTCCGTACTACGGCTCGGGGAGGGTTCGTACCGGCGGAGGACGAGACGGCCCCCGCGCAGTCCTTAACCTGGCTTTACGCCGCCGGGGGGCGGCTGTCCGAACCGGCGGGGGTGGGGTTTTCCCCAGCACAAGACGGGGCTTCGCACCAGCGCGCGGCACCCCCGTCGCCCGCGAGACTCATCGACGTACCGCTTCGCATCTCATCGACCCACCACTTCGCACCATCGGCGGGACACTGCCCGCCACCCATCTGCTGACCGACATAGGAGACTTACCGTGACATCGGCTGTGACCATTCCCAGGCACGGGGGCACTGGAGCGCGTACGGCCGTTGCCGCGCGGGCGCGGCAGGTCGTCAAGGCGTACGGGTCCGGGGAGACCCGTGTCGTCGCCCTCGACCACGTCGACGTGGACATCGCCCGCGGCCAGTTCACCGCGATCATGGGCCCCTCGGGGTCCGGCAAGTCCACCCTCATGCACTGCCTCGCCGGGCTCGACACCGTGACGAGCGGTCAGATCCACCTCGACGAGACCGAGATCACCGGCCTCAAGGACAAGAAGCTCACGCAGTTGCGCCGGGACCGGATCGGGTTCATCTTCCAGGCGTTCAACCTGCTGCCGACGCTCAACGCGCTCGAGAACATCACGCTGCCCATGGACATCGCCGGCCGCAAGCCGGACCGGGCCTGGCTGGACCGGGTCGTGGAGACCGTCGGCCTCGCCGGGCGGCTCAAGCACCGGCCCACCCAGCTCTCCGGCGGCCAGCAGCAGCGTGTCGCCGTCGCCCGCGCCCTGGCCGCCCGCCCGGAGATCATCTTCGGTGACGAGCCGACCGGAAACCTCGACTCGCGCGCGGGTGCCGAGGTGCTGGGCTTCCTGCGCCGCTCGGTGGACGAACTGGGCCAGACCATCGTGATGGTCACCCACGACCCGGTCGCCGCCTCCTACGCGGACCGGGTGCTCTACCTCGCCGACGGCCGGATCGTCGACGAGATGTACAAGCCGACCGCGGACGCCGTCCTCGACCGCATGAAGGACTTCGACGCCAGGGGGCGCACGTCATGACCGTCCTGAAGACCTCGATGCGCAACTTCTTCGCGCACAAGGGACGCATGGCGCTGTCGGCGATCGCCGTGCTGCTGTCGGTGGCGTTCGTGTGCGGCACGCTCGTGTTCACCGACACGATGGACACCACGTTCGACCGGCTGTTCTCGGTGACCGCGTCCGACGTCACGGTCGCACCGAAGGACGCCAAGAGCGACGAGACGCCGCAGAACGGCGTCCCGCTGTCGCTGCCCGCCTCCGCCCTCAAGCGCGTCACGGCCGCGGACGGCGTCAAGTCGGCCGAGGGCTCCGTCAGTTCGATGAACGTCACTGTCGTCGACAGCCACAACGACAACATGGGCTCCACCACCGGCGCGCCGACCATCGCCGGCAACTGGACGAACAACGACCTGCGGTCCATGGAGATCAGCTCCGGGCACGCCCCGCGCGGGCCGGACGAGGCGATGGTCGACGCCGACACCGCCGACAAGCACCACCTGAAGATGGGCGACGAACTGCGCACCATCGCCCAGACCGGTGACTTCACGGCCCGCATCGTCGGCATCGCCACGTTCAAGGTCACCAACCCCGGTGCGGCGGTCGTCTACTTCGACACCCCCACCGCCCAGCGCGAACTGCTCGGCACCACGGGCCGGTTCACCCAGATCAACGTCAACGCGGCGGTCGGAGTCTCCGACGAGCAGCTCAAGCGGAACGTCGTGCAGACGCTCGGCGCGGGGACGTACAAGTTCCAGACCGCCAAGGAGAACGCCGACGAGAACCGCGCGGGTGTCGGCGAGTTCATGAACGTCATCAAGTACGCCATGCTCGGCTTCGCCGGGATCGCGTTCCTGGTGGGCATCTTCCTGATCATCAACACCTTCTCGATGCTGGTCGCCCAGCGCACCCGCGAGATCGGCCTGATGCGGGCGATCGGCTCCTCCCGCGGCCAGGTCAACCGGTCGGTGCTGGTCGAGGCGCTGCTGCTCGGTTTCGTCGGCTCGATCCTCGGCGTCGGCGCCGGCGTCGGCATCGCGATCGGCCTGATGAAGCTCATGGGAGCGGCGGGCATGGACCTGTCGACCCGGGACCTGACCGTCAAGGCGACCACCCCGGTCGTGGGCCTGCTCCTCGGCGTGATCGTCACCGTCCTCGCCGCCTACCTCCCGGCCCGCCGCGCCGGCAAGGTCTCTCCGATGGCCGCACTGCGCGACGCCGGTACCCCGGCCGACCGCAGGGCGGGCCTGGTCCGGGCCCTGATCGGCCTGGTCCTCACCGGTGCCGGCGCCGCCGCCCTGTACGCGGCGGCCACGGCCAAGAAGGCGAGCGACGGCTCGCTCGTCCTCGGCGCGGGCATCGTGCTCACCCTGATCGGCTTCGTCGTCATCGGCCCGCTGCTGGCCGGCGGAGTGGTCCGCCTCATCAGCGCGGTCCTGCTGCGGGCCTTCGGCCCCGTCGGCCGTCTGGCCGAACGCAACGCCCTGCGCAACCCGCGCCGTACGGGTGCCACGGGCGCGGCCCTGATGATCGGCCTCGCGCTGGTCGCCTGCCTGTCCGTGGTCGGCTCCTCCATGGTCGCCTCCGCCACCAGCGAGCTGGACAAATCGGTCGGCGCGGACTTCATCGTCGAGGGCAACCAGCGCATCGTCCCGAAGGCCGAACAAGCCATGGAGCACTCGCCCGGCCTGGCCCATGTCACCCGCTACAAGATGCTCGACGCCACGCTGACCTCGCCGGACGGCAGGACCAAGGAGTGGCCGGTCACGGCGGCCGACCCGTCGTACGCCCAGGACCTGCGCCGCGCGACCACGCAGGGCACGCTCTCGGCCGCCTACGGCAAGGACGCCATGTCCGTCGGTACCGACTACGCCAAGAAGTACGGCGTCCACCTCGGCGACACCCTCACCGTGGCCTTCAAGGGTGGCGACACGGCGAAGCTCAAGGTGGCGGCCATCACGGACGACGCCACCGCCATCGACCAGGGCGCGCACTACATGAGCATCGCGACCATGGAGAAGTACGTTCCCGCGGACAGGATCCCGCCGAACGTGATCATGTTCGCCAAGGCCAAGGAGGGCCAGGAGAAGCAGGCGTACGCGGCGCTGAAGAAGTCCCTGAAGCCCTACCCCCAGTACCAGGTCCGTGACCAGACCGACTACAAGCAGGAACTGAAGGACCAGATCGGCCAGCTCCTGAACATGGTCTACGGCCTGCTCGCCCTGGCGATCATCGTCGCGGTCCTGGGCGTCGTGAACACCCTGGCCCTCTCGGTGGTCGAGCGGACGAGGGAGATCGGCCTCATGCGGGCCATCGGGCTCTCCCGCCGCCAGCTGCGCCGCATGATCCGCTTGGAGTCCGTGGTCATCGCCCTCTTCGGCGCCCTCCTCGGCCTCGGCCTGGGCATGGGCTGGGGCGCCACGGCCCAGAAACTCCTGGCCCTGGAGGGCCTGGGAGTCCTGGACATCCCCTGGCCGACGATCATCGGCGTGTTCCTCGGCTCGGCCCTGGTGGGCCTGTTTGCGGCGCTGATCCCGGCGTTCAGGGCGGGGCGGATGAACGTACTGAACGCGATCGCGACGGACTAGCCGCCGCAGGCTCGGCTGTCGGTACGACCACCGCATACGGGGGCAACGGGGAAAGCCCGGCGTCGAGGAGTCTCGGGGGACTTTTCGACGCCGGGCCTGTTTCTCGATCGTTCGGTGCCTCTCGACCTACCGGGGTTCTGGGGCGGAGCCGCAAGGGTTGTCCACAGCCAACGGCGCAAGGCGACGCCAAGTCGTAGGCTTGGGACCCCCGGCCCCTCACATGTGTCGGGTTCTTCGCGTTACCCACCTCCCGGACGGAAAACCCCTCCATGAGCCTGCACGGTCTGCTCGACGCCCTGGTCAAGGACGCCGCCCTCGCGGAAGCGATCAAGGCGGCCGCGGACGGCAACCGCATGCACGTCGACCTCGTCGGCCCCCCGGCGGCCCGCCCCTTCGCGGTCGCCGCCCTGGCCCGCGAGGCCTCCCGCCCCGTGCTGGCCGTGACGGCGACGGGCCGGGAGGCCGAGGACCTGGCCGCTGCCCTGCGCTCGCTGCTGCCCCCGGAGGGCATCGTCGAGTACCCGTCCTGGGAGACGCTCCCGCACGAGCGACTGAGCCCGCGCAGCGACACCGTCGGGCGCCGCCTCGCCGTCCTGCGCCGCCTCGCCCACCCCAGCCCTGACGACCCCGAGACGGGGCCGGTCTCCGTCGTCGTGGCGCCCGTACGATCCGTGCTCCAGCCGCAGGTCAAGGGCCTCGGCGACCTGGAGCCGGTGTCCCTGAGGGCGAGGCAGACCGCCGACCTCGACGCGGTCGTGGACGCCCTGGGGGCGGCCGCGTACGCGCGCGTGGAGCTCGTCGAGAAGCGCGGCGAGTTCGCCGTACGCGGCGGCATCCTCGACGTGTTCCCGCCCACCGAGGAACACCCCCTGCGCATCGAGTTCTGGGGCGACGACGTCGAGGAGATCCGCTACTTCAAGGTCGCCGACCAGCGATCCCTGGAGATCGCCGAGCACGGCCTGTGGGCGCCGCCCTGCCGCGAGCTGCTGCTGACGGACGACGTACGCGCGCGTGCGCGTGCCCTCGCCGAACAGCACCCGGAGCTGGGCGAGCTGCTCGGCAGGATCGCCGAGGGCATCGCGGTCGAGGGCATGGAGTCCCTGGCCCCCGTCCTGGTCGACGACATGGAGCTGCTCCTGGACGTCCTGCCCAAGGGCGCCATGACGGTCGTATGCGATCCGGAGCGGGTACGCACGCGTGCCGCCGACCTGGTCGCCACCTCGCAGGAGTTCCTGCAGGCGTCCTGGGCGGCCACCGCGGGCGGCGGCGAGGCGCCCATCGACGTCGGAGCGGCCTCCCTGTGGTCAATCGCGGACGTCCGGGACCGGGCGCGCGAGCTGGACATGATGTGGTGGTCGGTGTCGCCGTTCGCGGCGGACGAGGAGCTGACGGACACATATGCCGCCGACGCGGCGGGGGACACCCTCAAGCTCGGCATGCACGCCACCGAGACCTACCGCGGCGACACCGCGAAGGCGCTGGCCGACACCAAGGGCTGGCTCTCCGACGGCTGGCGCACGGTCTTCGTGACCGAGGGCCACGGCACGGCCGCGCGCACCGTCGAGGTGCTCGGCGGCGAGGGCGTCGCCGCCCGGCTGGAGACCGACCTCGGGCAGATCGCGCCGTCCGTCGTGCACGTGGCGTGCGGCTCGATCGACTACGGCTTCGTCGACCCGGCGCTCAAGGTCGCCGTCCTCACCGAGACCGACCTGTCCGGGCAGAAGGCGGCCGGCCGGGACGGCGCCCGCATGCCCGCCCGCCGCCGCAAGACCATCGACCCGCTCACCCTGGAGGCGGGCGACTACATCGTCCACGAGCAGCACGGCGTCGGGCGCTACATCGAGATGGTGCAGCGCACCGTCCAGGGCGCCACGCGCGAGTACCTGGTCGTCGAGTACGCGCCCGCCAAGCGAGGCCAGCCCGGTGACCGGCTCTACATCCCGACCGACCAGCTGGAGCAGATCACCAAGTACGTCGGCGGTGAGGCGCCCACCCTGCACCGCCTGGGCGGCGCGGACTGGACGAAGACCAAGGCGCGCGCGAAGAAGGCGGTCAAGGAGATCGCCGCCGACCTGATCAAGCTGTACAGCGCCCGCATGGCGGCCCCCGGCCACTCCTTCGGCGCGGACACCCCCTGGCAGCGCGAGCTCGAGGACGCCTTCCCGTACGCCGAGACGCCCGACCAGCTCACCACGATCGCCGAGGTCAAGGACGACATGGAGAAGTCGGTCCCGATGGACCGGCTGATCTGCGGCGACGTCGGCTACGGCAAGACCGAGATCGCCGTGCGCGCGGCCTTCAAGGCCGTCCAGGACGGCAAGCAGGTCGCGGTCCTGGTGCCGACCACGCTGCTTGTGCAGCAGCACTTCGGGACGTTCGGCGAGCGGTACTCGCAGTTCCCCGTCAACGTGCGCGCCCTGTCCCGCTTCCAGACCGACACCGAGGCCAAGGCGGTTCTGGAAGGTCTGCAGGACGGCGCGGTGGACGTCGTCATCGGCACGCACCGGCTGTTCTCCTCGGAGACGAAGTTCAAGGACCTCGGCCTGGTCATCGTCGACGAGGAGCAGCGCTTCGGCGTCGAGCACAAGGAGCAGCTGAAGAAGCTGCGCGCCAACGTCGACGTGCTGACGATGTCCGCGACGCCGATCCCGCGCACCCTGGAGATGGCGGTCACCGGCATCCGCGAGATGTCGACGATCACCACCCCGCCGGAGGAGCGGCACCCGGTGCTCACCTTCGTCGGGCCGTACGAGGAGAAGCAGATCGGGGCCGCGATCCGCCGCGAACTGCTGCGCGAGGGCCAGGTCTTCTACATCCACAACCGGGTCGAGTCGATCGATCGCGCGGCGGCCCGGCTGCGCGAGATCGTCCCCGAGGCGCGCATCGCCACGGCCCACGGCCAGATGTCGGAGTCGGCGCTCGAGCAGGTCGTCGTGGACTTCTGGGAGAAGAAGTTCGACGTGCTGGTCTCCACGACGATCGTGGAGTCCGGCATCGACATCTCCAACGCCAACACCCTGATCGTCGAACGCGGCGACACCTTCGGCCTGTCCCAGCTCCACCAGCTGCGCGGCCGCGTCGGCCGGGGGCGCGAGCGCGGCTACGCGTACTTCCTCTACCCGCCGGAGAAGCCGCTGACCGAGACGGCGCACGAGCGCCTGGCGACCATCGCCCAGCACACCGAGATGGGCGCGGGCATGTACGTGGCGATGAAGGACCTGGAGATCCGCGGCGCGGGCAACCTCCTCGGCGGCGAGCAGTCCGGTCACATCGCGGGCGTCGGCTTCGACCTGTACGTCCGTATGGTCGGCGAGGCGGTCGCGGACTACCGGCGGCAGCTGGAGACGGGGGAGATCGAGGAGGAGCCGCCGCTCGAGGTCAAGATCGAGCTGCCGGTCGACGCGCACGTCCCGCACGACTACGCGCCGGGCGAGCGGCTGCGCCTGCAGGCGTACCGGGCGATCGCCTCCGCCAACTCGGAGGAGGACATCAAGGCCGTACGGGAAGAACTCGTCGACCGCTACGGCAAGTTGCCCGAGCCGGTGGAGAACCTGCTGCTGGTGGCCGGTCTGCGGATGCTCGCGCGCGCGTGCGGCGTCGGCGAGATAGTGCTTCAGGGCACCAACATCCGCTTCGCTCCGGTGGAGTTGCGCGAGTCGCAGGAACTGCGGCTCAAGCGCCTGTACCCGGGGACCGTCATCAAGGCGGCGGCCCACCAGGTGCTGGTGCCGCGCCCGAAGACGGCCAAGGTGGGCGGCAAGCCCCTGGTCGGACGGGAACTGCTGGGCTGGGTGGGCGAGTTCCTGGCGTCGATCCTGGGATCGTAGACCCAGCCGGTCGAGTCCGGTGCGATGGGGGGAGTCGGTCATGTCCGAGCAGGTCAGCAAGGCGGCCGAGGATCAGACGGAGGGGGACGACGGGGTGGAGCCGGCGCGGGTGCGGCAGCTCTGGCATCTGCTGGAACCGCTGCACGCGGTCCTCTACTACGCGCCGGAGGTCTTCGAGGAGGCGGCCGCGCTCGGGTACGCGGTCGAGGACCGCTGGCCGAGCTATTTCCCGCTGCGCGCGGCGCCGTTGGGAGCCGTCGGCAGCGAACGGGTGGCCTCCGCCTTCTACAGCTTCAACCCCCACACGGTCGCCGGGCACATCGACCAGGCCTGGACGATCGCGAGCCCACGGCAGGTCCTGGAGGCGCGCCTGCGGGGGATCGACCGGGCCTACCGCGCCCTTCTCGGCGACCGTGTCGACACCCCCGAACTGGCCGAGGCCGCGGCCCTGGCCCGGGGCGCGGCCGAGGCGGCGAACACCGCGGGCCGCCCGCTCGCCGCGGCGAGCGCCGAACTGCCCTGGCCCGACGCTCCCCACCTGCAGTTGTGGCACGCGGCGACGATCCTGCGCGAACACCGCGGCGACGGCCATCTCGCGGCCCTCCTCCTCGCGGACCTCGACCCCGTCGAGTCGCTCGTGTCCTTCGCCGCGATAGGCGCCGCCTCCGTCGAGCGCTTCGAGAGCCGCGGCTGGAGCGCCGGAGAATGGGCGTCCGCACACGCACGCCTGACCGCCAGGGGCCTGGTGGACGCTGACGGTACGGCGACGGAGGCGGGCCGTGCACTGCGCCGTGACGTCGAACTCCACACGGACCGACTCGCTACCGCCCCCTGGCAGGCCCTCGGCCGGCCTGGTGCCGACCGCCTCACCGAACTCCTGGGCGACTACTGGGTCGCGGTCCTGTCCTCCGGCCTGCTGCCCTCAGAGACGACGCTGGGGATCGGCAAGGTCTGAGACCCGGCCGACCCGGGACGCCGGGGATCGGAAAAGTACGAGGCCTTACCGACCCGACCCCGCCCGAACCGCCGGAAGCGTCCGGCGTCACACCCGAGTTGCCTCGAGCGCCCCCGCCGTCCCCCCTGTCCGACCCGCCCCACCCTGCGGTTACCGTGGGTTTGGCAATGAACCGCCCGTGCGGGGGCGGACCAGGGAGCGAGGGGGGACGCACGTGATGCGCCTGAAGGGCGGTGCCCTCACCGCCGTGGTGATGCTGGCCGCCGTGGCCGGCTGCACGGACCAGCTGGACAAGGGGTCTTCGGGGCCCCGGCAGCCAGAAGACGGGGGCGCTGCCCTGGCCGCCGCGGAGTCACTGACCGTCAAGGGACGGGCGCCGAAGACCGGTTACTCGCGTGCCAAGTTCGGCACGGCCTGGGCCGACACCGACTCCAATTCCTGTGACACCCGGGACGACATCCTCAAGCGCGACCTGAAGGAGGTGAAGTTCACCGACGGCGACTGCAAGGTGTCGTACGGACTGCTGGAACCCGATCCGTACTCCGGCAAGGAGGTGACGTACCGTCGCGGCCGCAGCCTGGTGGACATCGACCACGTCGTCGCGCTCTCGGACGCCTGGCAGAAGGGCGCCAAGTACTGGGACGCCGGCAAGCGCATAGCCCTGGCCAACGATCCCCTCAACCTCCTGGCCGTCGACGCGAGCACCAACCGCGGCAAGGGCGACGGCGACACGGCGACCTGGCTGCCACCCAACAAGGCCTACCGGTGCGAGTACGTCGCGGCGCAGGTCGCGGTGAAGAAGAAGTACGGCCTGTGGGTCACCACCGGGGAGAAGGCCGCCATGAAGAAGGTGCTCACCACCTGCCCCGACCAGAAGCTTCCCTCGGGCGGCAACCCGACGAAGGCACCGGAGCGCTTTCACGCACGCTGAGGCGAGGCATCGGCGGGCGGCGGGCGCGGACGACGAGTGAGGCCGTCAGGCACGACTGGCGCGCGAGCGGCGTAAAACCGCTTTCCGGTTGCGACCAGCCCCACCTACCGTGGCCGGCATGGACGTGAAGGTGTCGAAGCTCTCCGAACGGCCCGACATGCTCGAACGGGTCGTCGGCATGGCCGACACCTGGCCCCGCTTCACGGTCAACGACCCGGTGGGCAACGCGCACTACGGCCGTATCCCGACCGAACTTCCTCAGTACGTGCTGTTCGCCGAGGACGAGCGGGGTGAAGTCGTCGCGCACGCCTACAGCGTGCCCGTCTCCCTGGCCGCCGAAGGCCGGGGCAGCCTGCCCGCGCGCGGCTGGGACGAGGTGCTGGTCCGGGCCTTCGCCGACCTGCGCCGCGGAACCCGCCCCGACACGGTCAGCGCGATCTCCATCGTGGTGGCCCCGCACGCCCAGGGCCGTGGGCTGTCCGCCCGGATGCTCTCGGCGACGCGGGACAACGCCCGTGCGCAGGGCTTCACCGAGGTGGTCGCCCCGGTCCGCCCCAGCGCCAAGCACGTCGAACCCCGCACCCCGATCACCGAGTACGCGCACCGGGTGCGCCCCGACGGACTCCCTTACGATCCGTGGCTGCGCGTCCACGCCCGGGCCGGCGCCGTCATCGACTCCATCGCACCGGCGTCCATGACCGTGGCCGCCTCGCTGGAGGAGTGGCGCGCCTGGACGGGCCTGCCCTTCGACACCGAGGGCGACACCGACGTACCCGGCGCACTGGTACCCGTCCGCTGCGAACCGGAGCGCGGGTACGCGGTGTACGTGGAGCCCAACGTGTGGATGCGGCACCCCTTGTGAGGCGCCGCATCCGGGTTCAGCCGCCGAGGGCGTCCAGGTCGGTGACCTTGCCGGCGGGCTTCTTCGCCGGAACCGGCTCGTCGTAGTCGCTGAAGGTGAGGGAACCCGGGTCCTTGGCCGACGTGCTGTCCACACGCAGCAGATACGGCTTGCCCTCGGTGGCGACGTACAGCGTGTAGCGGTCCTTGCCGTCCTTCTCGTGCAGCACGACGGCGGGAGTACCGTCCACGGTGGTCGTCTTCCCGCGGGTGGCGTCCGAGTTGACGTCCTCGGCTTCACCGAGCACCGAGTCCAGGTCGCAGAAGCCGGCGATGTCCTTGGCGTCCTGGCCCTTCGCGGCCATCTTGGTCCACTTGCCGGCCAGCATCGCCACGGCCGCGTCGGTGTCGGCCTTGGACTCGCCCTTGCTCTGGGCGCGCAGGAACGCTTCGTCGTACTTCATGTAGATGGTGTCGGCGGTCTTGATCAGATCGGCCTTGCCCTGTCCGCCGACGCTCATCGTGCCGGCACAGTCGCCCTCCTTGTTCAGGGCCATGTCGATGCGGATGGTGCCGCCGCTCTCGTCGTCGGGGACGTCCCCCTTCATGCGGAGCGAGGAGGCGGCGGTGGTGGCCTTCATGGCGCGGTCGGCGATCTCGCCGCCGGACAGCCCGGCGAACGGACCCTTGGGCCGGCTGTCCGCCTCGTCCTGCCCGGGCAGACAGCCGGTGAGCCCCGCGGTGGCCGCGGCGGCGAGGAAGAGAGCGGCAAATGCGGTGCGATGCATGGGAGTTCCTTGGTGATGAGGTGAGCGGTGGGTGGTGGGTGGTGATGCCGGTGAGCAGTGATGTGAGCGAGGTGAGAGGGCGCTGTGACCGTGGTGCTGGTGCTGGTGCTGGTGCTGGTGCTGGTGCTGGTGCGAGGGCCGGGCGCGGCTCGGCGGATGCCGGACCGCCGCGCCCGATGCGACGACCGCGGTGTCGTACTCGATGACCGTGATGCCGTACGGCGGCCCGGTCAGCCGGTCTTCTTCCAGTCCCCGCAGCCGGTCGTCTTGAAGTAGGTGTCGGTGGGACGGATGGTGACGACGGCGGTACCGGTCACGTTGTTGTTCGCGATGATCGAGTCGAGCCCGTGCTCGGCGTCCTTGGTGCGCTCCCAGTAGCAGGAGTCGTCGGCGTTGCCGGCCGACCTGTACGTGCCCGGCGCGATGTCGGCGCCGACCTTGAACATGCCGCCGTCGCCGTCCATCGAGGAGGCGGGCGACCCCTTCGCCTTCGGGTCGACGGCCTCCCAGTCCGCGCAGCCGCTCGACTTGAACAGCTTGTCGGTCGGCTTGACGGTGACGTAACTGGTGCCGCTGACATTGTCGTTGGCCAGCAGGGAGTCCATTTCGCCGGTGGCGTCCTTGGCGCGCTCCCAGTAGCACATGCCGTCTGTGTTGCCGGTGGTGCGGTACGTCCCCGGCTTGATGTCGCTGCCGACCTGGAATTCGCCGTCCCCGCCGAACGCGGCCTTCTTCTCGGCCGCCTCCGATCTGTCCGCGTCCTTCTTGTCGCCCTTGCCACCGGACGTGTGCGAGGCGGACGCCGACGAGCCCTTGCTGGAGCTGCCGTCGTTCACGTCGCTGCCGTTCCCGCTGTTCGCCGACACGGCACCGATGATGACGACCCCCACGACGGCGCCCAGCGCGACCTTGGCCTTCATCCCCATGGCTGTCCCCTCCCCGAGACTGCGACCGCCTCCGTGCAGCGTCGCTCGTTCGCTGGGTCAATAACAGCAGAGCCTGTGAACCGAGTCAACACGTCTAATGAATGAAGCTGTGTACACGCGCGTGAATGGGTGGATCACGTGAACACCGGTATGCTCGGCGTCACACGCGGAACGAGGGGAGTCGGGCGGGTGCAGGACAACGCGACAGAAGTGACCGCCGCCGGAATCGCACGGCTCGCCGGCGTCGGCCGTGCCGCCGTCAGCAACTGGCGCCGCCGGCACGCCGACTTCCCCAAACCGGTGGGCGGCACCGAGACCAGCCCGTCCTTCGCCCTCGCCGAGGTCGAGGCCTGGCTGCGCAAGCAGGGCAAACTCGCCGAGGTCCCGCTTCGTGAACGGGTCTGGCAGCAACTTGTAGGCCACCCCGAGGGCCCGGTCACCGGCCTGGTGCACGCGGGCTGCGCCCTGCTGCTCATCCATGAGCGCCCCACCGTGTGGCTGGAAGTGAGCGCCGGCACCGACGAACGCCTCGCCGCGATGCTGCCCGCGGCGCTGGAGCAGGTGATCGCCCCACGCTTCGGTGCGACGGGCGGCCGGCGGGTTCACACGGGGAAGCCCTCAGGTGGGACGGCGGGTGTGAACGGGCAGGGCTCTGTGAACGGGCCGGGCTCGGTTCACGCGCAGGACGCCGTGAACCCGCCAGTGTCTGGGAACGGCCCGGCGCCGGTTCACGGACCGGGAACTGTGAACTCCCCGGCTTCCGTGAACCCCTCGCCCCCTGTTCCCGCCCAGAGCCATGTGAACGTTCACGCCCAGAGCCATGTGAACCCCACGGCACCTGTCAACGACCCTGCCTCGGTTCACACCCCGAGCGGCGTGAACCCCACGCCTCCCGTGAACAGCCCAGCACCGGTTCACACCCCCACCGCCCACGCCGCGACCACCCGCGCCGCGAGCGTTCACACCCCCGCCGTCCACACCCCCACCGCCCCCGCCCTGCTCCCCTCCGTCCCCCTCCTTCGTGGCGCCGCGGAGTTGGCGGCCGAGACAGGGGCGCGGCAGGTGTTCGAGTTCCTGTTGGGGCGGCACCTGGACGCCAACCCCCGTCAGTACACGCTCACCCCGGCCGAACTCGCCGGGCTCATGGCCGACCTCGCAGGTCCCGCCCGCGCCGTCCTCGACCCGGCCTGCGGCACCGGCGCCCTGCTGCGGGCCGTCGACACCCGCCCCGACCAGGAGCTGTACGCCCAGGACAGCGCCCCCGACCTGGCCGCGCTCACCGCACTGCGGCTGGCGCTGCACTCGGGGGCCACCGTGCGCGGCGCCGCAGGTGACACCCTGCGTGCCGACGCCTACCCGGAGCTGCGCGCAGACACGGTCCTGTGCCATCCGCCGTTCAACGAACGCAACTGGGGGCATGACGAACTCGCCTACGACCCCCGCTGGGAGTACGGCTTCCCGGCGCGCACCGAGTCCGAGCTGGCCTGGGTGCAGCACGCGCTCGCCCGGCTCGTCGACGGCGGCACCGCGGTGCTGCTCATGCCGCCCGCCGCGGCCTCGCGCCGTTCCGGCCGCCGCATCCGCGCCGATCTGCTGCGGCGCGGTGCGCTGCGTGCGGTCGTGGCGCTGCCGGTGGGTGCGGCGCCGCCCTACAACATCCCCCTCCATGTGTGGGTGCTGCGCCGGCCGGACAGGGCGCCCGCGCAGCCGGAGGTGCTGCTCGCGGACACCGGTCAGTTCGCCACGGAGGGGCGCGGCGGGCCGGACTGGCAGGCCGTGCGGCACGCCGTGCTCGACGCCTGGCGTGCCTTCGACCGGGCGGGGCGGCTGGACGAGCGGCCGGGGCTGGCCCGTTCCGTACCGGTGATCGAACTCCTCGACGACGACGTCGACCTGGCCCCCGCCCGCCACCTCCCGCCGCCCACCGCGGCCGACGGCGCCGAGCAGCTCACGGCCGTACGGGAGCGGCTCGGCGAGACCCTGCGGCTGGCCTCCGGGCTCACCCCGCCGCCCCCGGAGTCCGCGCGGCCCGCGCGCTGGCCGCTCACCACCGTCGGCGAACTCGCGCGCGGGGGCGCCCTGGTGATGCGCACGGGCGGAAACGGTGGCCACGCGCGCGTGCCCGTGCTCACCGACCACGACGTCCTCGCCGGAACCGCGCCCTCCGGGACATTGCCCGAGAGCGACGAGGAGGCCGTGCTCACGGAACCGGGCGACGTCGTCGTCCCGGTGCTCGGCGGCGGTTCGATGGCGCGCGTCATCGACGACGCGACAGGGGGAGCCGCCCTGGGGCGCAGTCTGGTACTCCTGCGCCCCGATCCCACGGCGCTCGATCCGTGGTTCCTCGCCGGCTTCCTGCGCGGCACCGCCAACAACCGCCAGGCCAGCAGCTACGCGTCCACCGCCACGCGCCTCGACGTGCGCCGCCTTCAGTTGCCCAGGCTCCCGCTCGACGAACAGCGGCGCTACGGCGCGCGCTTCCGCGCACTCGACGAGTTCGAGCGGGCGCTCAGGCACGCGGGCCGGCTCGGGGAGCAGCTCGTGCGCGGGATGTACGACGGGCTGACGGACGGGACGGTCGCGCCGGACCCGGGCGCCCACGACGTCTCCGACGACGCCTCTCGCGCCGGAAGATGATGCTCCGCCCGTCGCCGGGCCCACCTGCGATGTCGTACGAAGTGATCAGCACGACAACGGTTCGGTACAACCCGTAACCCGTTGTCCCCGTCGGCCTATACGCTCGAACTCCGATATCGAACTCCGGCCCAGGAGCAGTCATGTACGGCCACGGCGCGGTGCCGCCCAAGCGCAGCGACGGCACGGTCATCACCCTGCGCGTGCTGATCGCCGCATCCGGGTTCCTCTCGTGCGGCATCCTCGCGTGCGTGCCGCTGTTCCGGGTCGCGTTCCTGCGCGGGCGGTCGCTCGACTGGCTGGTGGCCTGGCTGAGCGTGCCGCTGTCCATCACCTGCTTCGCGGTGATCGGCGCGCTGCCGGAGACCGACCCGAGGACCGACGTCGCCCTGACCGTGATCCTGATCCTCGGTGCCGCGGCGGCCGCCTACTTCCTGGCCACGGACATCCGCCACCACAACACCCCGCGCCCGCCCGCCGGTTACGCGCCGCCCCACGCACAGACCGTCCCGACGCCGTACGGCTACCAGCAGCCCGCGCCGCCGTACCAGGGCACGCCCGTGCCGCAGCCGCCCGTCGCCCAGGACCCGCACCCGATGGCCCAGACATATGTACCGGCCCCGCCGCTGCCCCAGAACCCGCCGCCGCAGCGCCCCGCGCCTGCCCGCATCGACCAGGTGCGCGCCGAACTCGACGAGCTGAGCGACTATCTGCGCCGGCACGACGGCAGGCAGGGCGGCGACCCCGAGGGCGGAAGGTGACCGTGGCGCAGGGACGCGTCGTCGCCGCCCGTTACGAACTGTCCACGCTCATCGGGCAGGGCGGCATGGGCCAGGTCTGGACGGCGTACGACCAGCGGCTCGACCGGCGCGTGGCGGTGAAGCTGCTGCGCCCCGACAAGGTCGCCGGGCAGGAGGCGGACGAGCTGCGCCGCCGGTTCGTGCGCGAGTGCCGGGTGACCGCGCAGGTCGACCACCCCGGGCTGGTCACGGTGCACGACGCGGGCAGCGAGGGCGAGGAGCTGTTCCTCGTCATGCAGTACGTCGACGGCGCGGACCTCTCCGACCACCTCGCCGAGCACGACCCGTACCCGTGGCAGTGGGCGGTCGCGGTCGCAGCGCAGCTGTGCGCCGTGCTGAGCGCCGTGCACGCCGTGCCGATCGTCCACCGCGACCTCAAGCCGCGCAACGTGATGGTGAAGCAGGACGGCACGGTCACCGTCCTCGACCTCGGCGTGGCCTCCGTGATGGACACCGACACGACGCGCCTCACGCACACCGGCTCCCCGATCGGTTCGCCCGCCTACATGGCGCCTGAGCAGGCGATGGGCGGTGCTGTCGGGCCGTACACCGATCTGTACGCGCTCGGTGTGCTGCTGCACGAACTGCTCAGCGGGGACGTCCCGTTCGCCGGCTCCACGGCGCTCGGCGTGCTGCACCGGCACCTGTACGAGCCGCCGTTGCCCGTGCGCCGGATCCGCCCCGAGGTCCCGGAGTCGCTGGAAGCGCTCGTTCTGCGCCTGCTCGCCAAGGACCCGCAGCACCGCCCGGCGTCCGCGCAGGAGGTGTACGAGCACCTGGCGCTGCTCCTGCCCGCGCGCGGGACGCCCAGCGGGGCGCCTCTCGACCCCACGCGCCCCTTCCTGCGCCCGCACGCCCCCTGGCCGGACCGTGCGCGCACGCCCGCGCCCCGGCCCGCCCCCGTGGCGGCCGTTCCCGACCAACCGGATGTCGCCGCCGCCGTCGACGAGGTCAAGCGGCTCCTCGGCGAGGGCCGTATCACCCAGGCCGTCGACATCCTGGGCGCGATCCTGCCCGCCGCCGCCGAACAGCACGGGGAGCACTCCCCGGTGGTGCGTACCCTGCGCAAGCAGTACGCGGCCACACTCATGGACGACGGCCAGTACCGGCGCGCGCTGCCCGAACTGCGCCGTCTCGCCGACGAACGCGCCACCGAGGCCGGCCCCGCCGATCCGCAGTCCCTGCGCTTCCGCCACGACGCCGCCCAGTGCCTGGAACAGCTCGGCGAACCGGCGGCGGCGCTCGCGGAGTACCGTGCGCTGCTGCCGTACTACGAGAACCAGTACGTGTCCGGCGATCCGGCCCTCGCCCACGACGTGCGGCGCCGCATCGGACACCTGCTGCTCGCCCTGGGCGACCGGCCCGCCGCGCACGACACGCTCGTGCGGCTGCTGCACGACGTGGAGCGCGTGCAGGGTCCAGCCCACCCGCTGGCGACGGAGATCCGGCGGACGCTGCAGTGGCTGGGGCAGGTGCGCGGCTAGTGCTGTGACCGGAAGGGTTCACCGGCTCGCGACGCCCGGCACGGCACCTCGCGGCGTTGTCGCCTCACCCGAGTACATCCAGTACGCGGGTGACGCTCCGCCTTGCGATGCACCGCACCGGACGCCGGTAGCTTCCCGGCAAACCTTCCCGGCCACAGCACTAGGCACAGGCCCGGCCACGGGATTTTGCCCTTCCCTGAGCGAAACTTGTGATCTTCAGGGGGTTGAGTTTCCCGAACGCGGGATCGGCTTCGGATAGGTTGCGGTTCTTTCTGTCAGCCGGCGCGCGCCAGCGCAACGCCCGCACGACGCAACGCACAACCAGGGGTGGGGTTCCATGGCCGGTCACCGGCAGTCGAAGAAGCGCAGATACATCACGTGGGCGGTGGCCGGCGCGGCGATCGTCGCGGGTGGCGGTATCGCGGCACAGACCTCCATGGCCGCCACCACCTGGCCCGCCCAGAAGACCTTCACCGGCCGCGCCTTCGACACCTGCACCGCACCCTCGCTGTCCGCGATGAAGGCCTGGAAGGGCGGCCTCTACGGCGCCGCCGCCGTCTACGTCGGCGGCAAGAACCGCGGCTGCGGCCAGCCGAACCTCACCGCGTCCTGGGTCAAGTCCGTCAGCGCGGTCGGCTGGAAGCTCATCCCGATCTACGTCGGCGCACAGCCGCCCTGCCAGAGCGGTTCCAACCCGGAGAAGCTCACCGCCTCGACCGCCTCCTCGCTGGGCACGACCGACGGCGCGGACGCGGTGGCCAAGGCGTCCGCGCTCGGCATGAAGGCCGGCAGCGCGATCTACCTCGACATGGAGGCGTACGACATCACGAACAAGTCGTGCAACGGCGCCGTGCTGACGTATGTGCGCTCCTTCACGAAGACGCTGCGCGCCAAGACGTACCGCGCCGGCTTCTACGGTTTCACCAGCTCCAGCGCCAAGGCGATCGCCACCGCGACCGACAAGACGGACCTGCCGGGGAACCTCTGGTACGCGCTGTACGACAAGCAGAACACCACGACGACGGACTGGCCGTGGGGCTCCACCCAGTTCACCGGTCACAGCCGCGGACACCAGTACATCGTCAACAGCAAGGAGTCGCGCGGCGGTTACACGATCACCGTGGACCGCGACGCCTGGGACGCGCCGGTCGCCATTACGGGCTGACGCCCCCTCCCGGGGGTGCGGTGGTGCCCGAAGACGGCGTGAATCGTTGGTCGAATGGGTTGGCCGGAGCCTGCCCACTGCCTACCATCGATCATCGCAAGACTTTGTGCACTGCCGCACAATCTCCACGGGAGGTTCCCTTGCACCGCCGTCGTCGCACCGCGCTCCTCCTCTCCGCCGCGATCGCCGCCGCGGCACCTCTGCTCGCCGCCTGCGGAAACGAGGCGCACCCCGGCGCGGCAGCCGTCGTCGGCGGTCAGCGGATCTCCGTCGCCCAGCTGGAGAGCAGGGTGCAGGAGGTGCGCGCGGCACAGCGGGCCGCGGTGCCGGACGAGAGCCAGTACCAGCAGGTCCTCGCCTCCACCAGCAGCCTCACCCGCGACACCCTGCACAGCATGGTCCTCGACCGGGTGCTGCACCGGGCCGCCCAGGACCAGGGCATCACCGTCACCCGCAAGGAGATCCAGCAGATGCGCACCGGCCTGGAGCAGCAGGCCGGGGGCGCCAAGGGGCTGGAGACGGCCTGGCTGCAGAAGTACGGCGTCGCGCCCGAGCGGCTCGACGACAATCTCCGCCTCCAGATCGAGGCCCAGAAGCTCGCGCAGACCCTGGGTACCGACACCACCGAGCCGGCCTTCTGGAAGGCGCTGTCCACCGCGTCCGAGGAACTGAACGTGGACCTCAACCCCCGCTACGGCGCCTGGGACGTCCAGAAGAGCAGCCGTGTGGACGCGAAGACGCCGTGGGTACGGGAGGTCACGGCGAGCGGGACGCAGCAGACGGCGTAGCGGGCGGGCGCGGGACTTCCGCACGGGCCGGTCGGCACGGGCCGGCCCTCCGCGCTCACGGCCGCGCCCGTGTCCGGGCCGTGCCTGTGGACAACTCGCGGTGGTGTCCGCGGCGTGCGTTACGTTCGATGCGTGGACATCACCAGCCTCGAAGGCACCGCTCAGGAACCGGGCCCGGCCGCCGCCCCGGGCCGGGTCGTTCTGCTCACCACCAGTCATCGCGTCGCCCCCGGCCTGCTGTCCTGGCCCGCCTGGCAGGCCCTGCGCGGCGCCGACCGCGTGCTGTGTGCCGACGGCGCCCATCCGCAGCTGCCGTATCTGCGCGAGGCTGGGATAACCGTCGACGAGGCCTCGCCCACCGCCCAGGAGCTGGTCGACGCATGCGCCGGCGGGCGCACGGTGGTCGTCGTGGCGACCGGCGAGGGCGAACCTTCGCTCACCGACGGCCTCGCCCGCCTGGCCGGTTCCGGCCGCGTCCGGATGCCCGAGCTGGAGCTGCTCCCCGCCTCCTACGACCTGCCCGGCGCCCGCCTCCTCGACCTCGTCCAGGTCATGGACCGCATCCGTGCCGAGTGCCCCTGGTCGTCGCGGCAGACCCACGAGGGCCTGGCGAAGTACGGCATCGAGGAGGCGTACGAACTGGTCGAGGCGATCGAGGCCGGCGACCGCGAGGAGCTGCGGGAGGAGCTGGGCGATGTCCTTCTCCAGGTCGTCTTCCACTCCCGCATCGCCGAGGAGGACCCCGAGGCGCCCTTCTCCGTCGACGACGTGGCCGGCGGCATCGTCACCAAGCTGATCCACCGCCACCCACATGTCTTCGGTGACGAGACCGCCGAGACACCGGAGGACGTCAAGGCCCACTGGCTGCGCACCAAGGCCGAGGAGAAGCAGCGCGAGTCGGTGACCGACGGCGTCCCCCTCGGCCAGCCGGGCCTGGCCCTCGCCGCGAAGCTCGCCTCCCGGGCGCGTACGGCCGGCCTCGACGTGCCGCTCCCGCGCGGGGAGGGCGTCGGGTACGAGCTGCTGGCGCTGGCGGCTCGCGCGGAGGCCGACGGAATCGACCCGGAGGCGGCTCTGCGCGCGGCGGCACGGGCGTACCGGGACGCCCTGCGAGCGGCGGAGGGGGTGGACGCCTAGGACCGGCGTACTGCCCGAGAGCACCGGCCAGGCCCCTGCCCGCCCCACCGGCCGCCTTCCGGCCCCACCGGCTACCGTCGACCAGTGACCAACCAGCCCCACCCCCCGAGTCCCACCCCCGCCCCGGACCTCTTCACCTGGGAGTTCGCCGCGGACCCCTACCCCGCCTACGCCTGGCTGCGCGAGCACGCCCCCGTGCGGCGGACCGAGCTGCCCAGCGGGGTGGAGGCCTGGCTGGTCACGCGGTACGGCGATGCCAGGCAGGCGCTCGCCGACCCCCGGCTGTCCAAGAATCCGGCGCATCACGACGAGCCCGAGCACGCCAAGGGGAAGACGGGCATTCCGGGTGAGCGCAAGGCCGAGCTGATGACCCATCTGCTCAACATCGACCCGCCGGACCACACCAGGCTGCGCCGGCTGGTGAGCAAGGCGTTCACGCCGCGCCGGGTCGCCGAGTTCGCCGGGCGCGTGCAGGAGCTGACGGACCGGCTCATCGACCAGTTCGCCGCCCGCGGCTCCGCCGACCTCATCCACGAGTTCGCCTTCCCGCTCCCCATCTACGCGATCTGTGACCTGCTGGGCGTCCCGCGCGAGGACCAGGACGACTTCCGGGACTGGGCGGGGATGATGATCCGGCACGGGGGAGGCCCGCGCGGCGGGGTCGCGCGGTCGGTGAAGAAGATGCGCGGCTACCTCGCCGAGCTGATCCACAAGAAGAGGGAGAGCCTGACGGCCGAGCCCGTCCCCGGCGAGGACCTCATCTCCGGGCTCATCCGCGCCTCCGACCACGGTGAGCACCTCACCGAGAACGAGGCCGCCGCGATGGCGTTCATCCTGCTGTTCGCCGGGTTCGAGACGACGGTCAACCTCATCGGCAACGGCACGTTCGCGCTCCTCACCCATCCTGAGCAGCGCGAGCGCCTCCAGCGGTCCCTCGCCGCCGGCGAACGGGGCCTGCTGGAGACGGGCATCGAGGAACTCCTGCGCTACGACGGCCCGGTGGAGCTGGCGACCTGGCGGTTCGCCACCGAGCCGCTGAGCATCGGTGGGCAGGACATCGCCCCGGGCGACCCCGTCCTCGTCGTCCTCGCGGCGGCGGACCGTGACCCGGAGCGGTTCGCCGACCCCGACGTCCTCGATCTCGGCCGACGTGACAATCAGCACCTCGGGTACGGGCACGGCATCCACTACTGCCTCGGTGCGCCCCTCGCCCGCCTCGAGGGCCAGACCGCGCTCGCGACCCTCCTCACCCGGCTGCCGGATCTGCGACTTGCGGTGGAATCGGCCGATCTGCGTTGGCGTGGCGGGCTCATCATGCGTGGACTGCGCACTTTGCCCGTGGAGTTCACGCCCGTCCGGTAATGGGCGGCGGTGACCGGCCGAACTCGCCGCGGCCGTACGGGCGGTGCGCAAGGTGACGCCCCCTCACCGCCCGTGATCTTCATGTGATCCACGCGGCATTAACTTGTGACAAGTGATGATCGCTCGATACCTTCACTCGTCGGCGTGGCGCGTCGCCTCAACCGTCACGCCGGTCAATGCTGTCGCACGAAAGGCAACCGCATGCTCTCCGGGAACGGTCGTCACCGTCGCCCCCGTCAGGGTCCGGCTCTCCTCGTCGCGGCCGGAGTGACCGGCTCCGCCATCGCCATCCCGCTCCTGGGCGCAACCGGCGCGAGCGCGGCCGGCGGCACCACCTGGGACAAGGTGGCCGAGTGCGAGAGCGGTGGCTCGTGGAGCGCCGACAACGGCACCGGGTACTACGGCGGTCTGCAGATCACCCAGGACTTCTGGGAGAAGTACGGCGGCCTCGAGTACGCCTCCAGTCCCGACCAGGCCAGCCGTTCGCAGCAGATAGCCGTCGCCGAGAAGATCCTGACCCACCGGGGCACCGCCCCCTGGGCCACCTGCGCGCTGCTGTCCGGGCTGAGCGCGAAGTCGGGTTCGGTCGACATCGACACCGGTGTCTCGGGGGATGGCTCGTCCGACCGGGGTAACTCATCCCATTCTTCTGGTTTGTCCGACTCTTCGAAGTCTTCGGGGGGTTGGCGCGGTTCGTCCGACTCATCCTCGTCGAGGGGTTCCTCGCACCGCCCCTCCGAGCCCGCGCAGAGCCCGTCGCCGTCCACGCCCTCGACGGATGCGGACGAGAGCGGGAAGGGTGCCTCCGTCGATCCCTCGGATTCCCCCGAGTCCGACAAGTCGGAATCCTTCACCCCGGGTGATCCCCAGGAGTCCGACGGTTCGCCCACGTTGCCGTCCGAGGCCGACGACTCGGCCAACTCGACCCAGGGTGCGGGTTCTTGGAGTCTGGTCGACACCGGGTCCCTCGGTGGCGGCCGGCACCGGGGTGGCAGTGCGGACGAAAACGGGACAAAGAGCCAGAGTGCCGCCTCCTCCGGCCGGCACGCCTACACCGTCCGCTCCGGCGACACTCTCGCCTCCATCGCCGACTCCCTTGAGGTGGACGGCGGATGGCATGCGCTCTACGCAGACAACAGGGACGCCGTCGGGTCCGACCCGAATCACATCGCTCCCGGTCAGACCCTGGAAGTCGACGCCGAAACGGGCGGAAAGTAGCGGGAGTTGACATCCCACTTCGCGCTTAATGTCCGGTTTGGTGAAAGTGTGGGATGAGTCTCAGAAGCCCTGATCGTCTTTGAAATTCCGCGGATGGCGTGTCTACGGTCATGACCGCTCGTCACCACGAGCCCCGGCTGCCGCAACGCCGAATCCTGCCAGCGGCCGTACGGGAACAGTCGTCGCGTCAAGCGCCGTAGGCAGGAGCGGGGGACCCAAGGTAAGTGCCGCGCCGGGCAGTTGACCGGAGCGGCTTGGGGTTAAGCCATGCCTCCCACGGGAGGTGTGGCCGGGCAACTCAACCGGCCCGAACCCGACAGCTCACCTCGCAGGCGTCGGTGAGGGGATCGATCCATGCTGTTCTCCGGCAAGGGCACGCACCGTCGTCCGTCCAAGGCCACCCGGGCCATCGCGCTCGCCGGCGTCGCCGGTGTCGCCGTCGCCGCTCCGCTGATGGCGGCCGGCAACGCCTCCGCCGCCACCGCCTCCCAGTGGGACGCGGTCGCCCAGTGCGAGTCCGGCGGCAACTGGTCCATCAACACGGGCAACGGCTACTACGGCGGTCTGCAGTTCTCCGCCTCCACCTGGGCCGCGTACGGCGGTACCCAGTACGCCGCGCAGGCCAACCAGGCCACCAAGGCGCAGCAGATCGAGATCGCCGAGAAGGTCCTCGCCGCCCAGGGCAAGGGCGCCTGGCCGGTTTGCGGCACGGGCCTGTCCAGCACGCCGTACAGCGGTGGCAGCGCCCCGGCCGCACCCAAGACCACCACGACCACCACGACGCGCTCCACCGAGCAGCAGGCCGCGTCCCGCTCCGCCGACCGCCCGGCCGCGAGCAAGACCGTCACCACCCCGACCGGCAAGAAGGTCAAGAAGGGCGACGGCGAGTACAAGGTGGTCAAGGGTGACACCCTCAGCACCATCGCCGAGAAGCACAAGGTCAAAGGTGGCTGGAAGAAGCTGTTCGACCTCAACAAGGACATCGTCGAGGACGCGGACCTCATCTACCCCGGCCAGCAGCTGCACCTGAAGTGACAGCCGCCGCCAGCCGAACCACAGCACCCTCACTGCCGTGTCGCTCCAGAGCGACGGGTAGGTGAGGGACCGCCCCCGTCCCCACGGGCTCCCCGCCCCGGTGCGTCTTCCCCCCGTACGCACCGGGGCGGGGTTTTCCATGTCCGTGGGCCGGACCGCCGGCAGTCCAGTCCGTTTTCGGTCCACCCTTTGTTCCGTCCTGAAACAATGTGTACCGTCAGACCTTGTCCACAGGCCGGTCGGTCGGCTGGCCGATGGCTCCGGTGCGGCTAGGCTCTAGTCGCAAGGCTCAGCCAGGGCTCACCAAGGCCCACCGTGCCCCGCACATCCAGCGTCACATCCCAAGAAGGAGATGCTCGTGCCGTCCATCGACGTCGTCGTAGCCCGGGAAATCCTGGACTCCCGAGGCAACCCCACGGTCGAGGTCGAGGTTGGCCTCGACGACGGCAGCACGGGTCGTGCCGCCGTACCCTCCGGCGCCTCCACCGGCGCCTTCGAGGCCATCGAGCTCCGCGACGGTGACCCGAACCGTTACCAGGGCAAGGGCGTCGAGAAGGCCGTCCTCGCCGTGATCGAGCAGATCGGCCCGGAGCTGGTCGGCTACGACGCCACCGAGCAGCGCCTGATCGACCAGGCCATGTTCGACCTGGACGCCACCGACAACAAGGGCTCCCTCGGCGCCAACGCCATCCTCGGTGTCTCGCTCGCCGTCGCCCACGCCGCCTCCGAGGCCAGCGACCTCCCGCTCTTCCGCTACCTGGGCGGCCCGAACGCGCACCTGCTGCCGGTGCCGATGATGAACATCCTGAACGGCGGCTCGCACGCCGACTCCAACGTGGACATCCAGGAGTTCATGATCGCCCCGATCGGCGCGGAGTCCTTCTCCGAGGCGCTGCGCTGGGGCGCCGAGGTCTACCACACCCTCAAGAAGGTGCTGAAGAACAAGGGCCTGGCCACCGGCCTCGGCGACGAGGGCGGCTTCGCCCCGAACCTCGGCTCCAACCGCGAGGCGCTCGACCTCATCCTCGAGGCCGTCAAGGAAGCCGGTTACGCCCCCGGCGAGCAGATCGCCCTCGCGCTCGACGTCGCCGCCTCCGAGTTCTACAAGGACGGCAAGTACCTCTTCGAGGGCAAGGAGCGCTCCGCCGCCGAGATGACGGAGTACTACGAGGAGCTCGTCGCGGCCTACCCGCTCGTCTCCATCGAGGACCCGCTGTTCGAGGACGACTGGGCGGGCTGGAAGGTCCTCACCGACCGCCTCGGCGACAAGGTCCAGATCGTCGGCGACGACCTGTTCGTCACCAACCCGGAGCGCCTCGCCCGCGGCATCGAGGAGGGCACCGCCAACGCCCTGCTCGTCAAGGTCAACCAGATCGGCTCGCTGACCGAGACCCTGGACGCCGTCGAGCTGGCCCAGCGCAACGGCTTCAAGTGCATGATGTCGCACCGCTCCGGTGAGACCGAGGACGTCACGATCGCCGACCTGGCCGTCGCCACCAACTGCGGCCAGATCAAGACCGGCGCCCCGGCCCGCTCCGAGCGCGTCGCCAAGTACAACCAGCTCCTGCGCATCGAGGAGATCCTGGACGACGCCGCGGTCTACGCCGGCCGCAGCGCCTTCCCGCGCTTCAAGGGCTGATCAGCGCCTTTCCGCACGTCCGCTCCGCGGACCACGGGCACGGCAAGGGCTGACCCAACCTGATGCAAGGCTTAGCCAGTCGTACGTACGTCCCCGGACCCGGTCCCGTACCGTGTCCGGGGACGTACGCGCGTGTGCAACGGGAGGCGGGGAACATGGCCGCGAAGGACCGGGACCGGTTCTCCACCGCGACCAGGCTGCGGCTGCTGGGTGAGCAGACGGCGGCCCGGGTCTACCGTTCCCAGACCCGCCGTCAGGCCCGCCGCTCCCGGCTCACGGGCCGGGCCGCCCTGCTCGCGCTCGTCGTGTGCACCATGGTGGTGGCGCTCGCCTACCCGATGCGGCAGTACGTCTCGCAGCGCGCCGAGATCTCCGATCTGGAGCGGCAGCAGAAGGAGGCGCAAGAGCGCGTCGAGCAGCTGCGCGACCTCAAGGCGCGCTGGCAGGACGACGCGTACGCCGAGCAGCAGATCCGGCTGCGGCTGCACTATGTGATGCCGGGGGAGACCGGGTACGTGGTGGTCGACCCGGGCGCCGCCAAGCAGGCGCACGCCGACCTGGTCGCCGCCCACCGGCCCTGGTACGCGAACGTCTGGGACGGCGTCGACAAGTCCGACGCCTCCGACCAGTGAACGACCGACAAGAAAACAGGCACAGAAAGACAGGCATGGAAACCCCCCCGCCGCCCACCCCGCGCACCGAGCCCACCGACGCGGACGTCGAGGCCTTCAAACAGCAGCTCGGGCGTCCGCCGCGCGGGCTGAGGGCCATCGCGCACCGGTGCCCCTGCGGGCAGCCGGACGTCGTGGAGACGGCGCCCCGCCTGCCCGACGGCACCCCCTTCCCCACGTTGTACTACCTGACGTGCCCGAAGGCCGCCTCGGCCATCGGCACGCTCGAGGCCAACGGGGTGATGAAGGAGATGACGGAGCGGCTGCAGCAGGACCCGGAGCTGGCCGACGCCTACCGCGCCGCGCACGAGGACTACATCCGGCGCCGGGACGAGATCGAGGAGCTGACGGGCTTCCCGAGCGCGGGCGGCATGCCGGACCGCGTGAAGTGCCTGCACGTCCTGGTCGCCCACTCGCTGGCGGCCGGCCCGGGCGTGAACCCGCTGGGCGACGAGGCCCTCGCGATGCTGCCGGAGTGGTGGCTGAAGGGGGCCTGCGTGACGGTCCCGAAGGACGCCGAGCACGCCGAGGAGGCCGGCCAGTGACCCGTGTCGCCGCCATCGACTGCGGTACGAACTCGATCCGGCTGCTCGTCGCCGACGCGAACCCCGAGACGGGCGAACTCGTCGACCTGGACCGGCGCATGACGATCGTGCGGCTCGGCCAGGGCGTCGACCGGACCGGCCGGCTCGCCCCCGAGGCGCTGGAGCGGACCTTCGCCGCGTGCCGTGAGTACGCGGCGGTCATCAAGGAGCACGGGGCCGAGCGGCTCCGGTTCGTGGCGACATCGGCCTCCCGGGACGCGGAGAACCGGGACGAGTTCGTCCGGGGCGTCCTCGACATCCTGGGCGTCGAACCCGAGGTCATCTCCGGCGACCAGGAGGCGGAGTTCTCCTTCACCGGCGCGACGAAGGAACTTAAGGGCCGGGACGACCTCACCAAGCCCTACCTGGTGGTGGACATCGGCGGCGGCTCGACCGAGTTCGTCGTCGGCACCGAGCACGTGGGCGCGGCGCGCTCCGTCGACGTCGGCTGCGTGCGGATGACGGAGCGGCACCTGCTGAGCGAGGCGGGCGTGAGCGACCCGCCGACCCCTGACCAGATCGCCGCCATGCGGGCCGACATCGAGGCCGCCCTGGACCTCGCCGAGCGGACGGTGCCGCTGCGCGAGGCGCACACGCTGGTGGGCCTCGCCGGGTCCGTGACGACCGTGTCCGCGATCGCACAGGAGCTGCCCGAGTACGACTCGGCCCGCATCCATCACTCCCGGGTCTCCCGCGACCGGGTCCGCGAGATCACCGAGTGGCTGCTGCACTCCACGCACGCGGAGCGCGCGGCGATCCCCTCGATGCACCCGGGGCGCGTCGACGTCATCGGCGCGGGCGCCCTCGTCCTGCTCGCGATCATGGAACGGATCGGGGCCGAGGAGGTCGTCGTGAGCGAGCACGACATCCTCGACGGGATCGGATGGTCTTTGGCCTGACCGCCTACAGGTTGCGGTACACGTCCCGCCGGTCGCCCACCTTGACGACGAGGATGACGAGTTCACCGTCGTTGACCTGGTAGGCGACCCTGTAGCTTCCGACCCGGAGCCGGTAGAGCCCGGACGGGCCGGTGAGCTTCTTGACGTCGGCGTCCTCGCGGTACGGGTCGTCACCGAGCGCGGTCAGCGCGGTCAGGATGCGCATGGCGTCGGGCCGACTGATGGCCCGGAGTTGCCGCTGCGCCGCCGTGGTGAATCGGAAGGCGTACTTCACGCCACCTCGCCGTCCTGCTCGGTGAACAGGTCTGCCAGCAGTTCCGCCATCGTCACCGTGGGACCGCCCTCGGCCAGGACTGCTTCGGCTTCGCGCGCCAGCATGACGTCGGCCGCTTCCTCCAGCGCTTCGAAGTCCGCGATCGGGACTACTGCTGCCACCGGAGCGCCGTTGCGCGTGATGACGGTCGGAACGCCTTCCTCGGCCCGGTTGATGTGGTCGGCGAGGTGCGCGCGGGCTTCCCGTACGGTCACGGTGTTCTCAGTCATGAGATTAGTGTACGCATTCTCGTGTACACGTGGCCCGGCTCGGGGAGTCGCGTTCGCGAGCGATCCTCGACGGCATCGCGTGGTCGGTCGCCTGACCGGTCTCGGAGGGCGGCTCCAGCGCCCCCGGAAGAGGGTCGACGGCTCTCCTGTGAGCAGGCAGGAGTGCTGATGAGCGGGGTCCGGGGGTCGTGACACGCCGCTGCGAGGCACCCCGGCGAGAAAGTTCGTGAAGTTCTTCACAAGGAATTCCGCCCCGGGAAGGGGCCGAACGGCCTTCGTTACCCCGTTCGGGGGCTCAACGGCTCGTGGAACACGCTCAGGGGAGCATTGCGGGGGTGTTTCGGGAGGGTGTCGCGCGGGCGACGATCGGCTCTCACGGAGGGTCCGCCCGGCCGGAGAGAGCAGCTCACGCGGCATTGACAACGGTGGTAACCGGACGCCGGTTCCCGTGCCCCGTCATGATCTGAGTTATACGGGTCGCGCAGTTTAACACAGGGCCTGTCGGACCTTGTGAAGGGGCGCACGAGCGACCCCCTGGGGGCAGGTGGATACTCGATGGCATGAGCACCACGGAGCGTCCCAGGATCCTCGTAGTAGGCGGTGGGTACGTAGGCCTGTACGCGGCTCGGCGCATCCTCAAGAAGATGCGCTACGGCGAGGCGACCGTCACGGTCGTCGACCCCCGCTCGTACATGACCTACCAGCCCTTCCTCCCCGAAGCCGCCGCCGGCAGCATCTCCCCTCGCCACGTCGTCGTCCCGCTGCGACGCGTGCTGCCGAAGGCGGAGGTCCTCACCGGCCGGGTCACGACCATCGACCAGGACCGCAAGGTCGCCACGATCGCCCCGCTGGTCGGCGAGGCGTACGAGCTGCCTTTCGACTACCTGGTGATCGCGCTCGGCGCGGTCTCCCGCACCTTCCCGATCCCCGGCCTCGCCGAGCAGGGCATCGGCATGAAGGGCATCGAGGAGTCCATCGGCCTGCGCAACCACGTCCTCGAGCAGCTGGACAAGGCCGACTCCACGACCGACCCGGAGATCCGCCGCAAGGCGCTCACGTTCGTCTTCATCGGCGGTGGCTTCGCGGGTGCGGAGACCATCGGTGAGGTCGAGGACATGGCCCGGGACGCGGCGAAGTACTACAACAACGTGTCCCGCGAGGACATGCGCTTCATCCTCGTCGACGCCGCCGACAAGATCCTCCCCGAGGTCGGCCCCAAGCTCGGCCAGTACGGCAAGGAGCACCTCGAGAGCCGCGGCGTCGAGATCTACCTGTCCACCTCCATGGACTCCTGCGTCGACGGCCACGTGGTGCTCAAGAACGGCCTCGAGGTCGACTCCAACACGATCGTGTGGACGGCCGGCGTCAAGCCGAACCCGGCCCTCGCCCGCTTCGGTCTCCCGCTCGGCCCGCGCGGCCACGTGGACACCGCCGCCACGCTCCAGGTGCAGGGCACGGACTACATCTGGGCCGCCGGCGACAACGCGCAGGTGCCGGACCTCGTCGGCCGCAAGGCGGGCAACGAGAACGCCTGGTGCCCGCCGAACGCCCAGCACGCGCTGCGCCAGGCCAAGGTGCTCGGCGACAACGTGATCTCCGGTATGCGGGGCTTCCCGCAGAAGGAGTACGAGCACGCCAACAAGGGTGCGGTGGCCGGTCTCGGCCTGCACAAGGGCGTCGCGATGATCGTCATGGGCAAGATGAAGATCAAGGTCAAGGGGCGCCTGGCCTGGTACATGCACCGTGGCTACCACGGTATGGCCATGCCGACCTGGAACCGCAAGATCCGCATCTTCGCCGACTGGACGCTTGCCATGTTCCTCAAGCGCGAGGTCGTGTCGCTGGGCGCCATGGAGAACCCCCGCGAGGAGTTCTACGAGGCGGCCAAGCCGGCGCCGGTCGCCGCCGCGAGCTCGGCCGACAAGGCCGGTGCGAAGGCCAAGGCCTCCTGACCCTCTCGGGTCGCTGAACGAACCGAAGGACCTCCCGCCATCCGTGGTGCGGGAGGTCCTTCGGCATTCCCGCCACGGTCTTATCAGTGGCTTGTACATCTATTTTGCCCAGTCGTAACTCCTTTGCGGGACTGTGTTGAAGCCGTCCAAGTGTTTACGTAAGCACCTGAGATCCGGATTCCTCGTCACGGAGGTGTGCGCCATGGCCGACGCCGCGCTGCGGCTGAAGAACCTCTTCGAACAGTTGCTGGGATCGCCGCTCCCGGTGCGCATCCGCGCCTGGGACGGCTCGCAGGCGGGGCCGCCGGGCGGTCCCGTCCTGATCGTGCGCCACCGGCGCGCCCTGCGCCGTCTGCTGTGGAAGCCGGGCGAGTTGGGCCTGGCCCGGGCCTGGGTCGCCGGGGACCTGGACGTCGACGGCGACCTCTACACCGCACTCGAGCAGCTCGCCGGGCTCATCTGGGAGCGCGGCGAGGATGCCCGTACCCTCGCCCAGGCACTGCGCGATCCCGACGTCCGCGCGGCCGTCCGCGGACTGCTGAAGCTCGCCGGTCCCCCGATCCCGCCGGCCCCGCCGCGCGAAGAGGTCCGCAGGCACCGCCATCTGCACACCCGCCGCAGCGACAAGCAGGCCATCAGCCACCACTACGACGTGGGCAACGACTTCTACGAGATCGTCCTCGGCCCGTCCATGGTGTACTCCTGCGCCTACTGGGAGGACGGCGGCACCCTGGAGTCCGCCCAGCGCGACAAGCTCGAACTCGTCTGCCGCAAGCTCGCCCTGACCCCCGGCCAACGGCTCCTGGACGTCGGCTGCGGCTGGGGCTCGATGGCGATCCACGCGGCCCGCGAGCACGGCGTGAACGTCGTCGGCGTCACCCTCTCCCAGGAGCAGGCAGCGTACGCCCGCAAGCGCGTCGCGGAGGAGGGTCTGACGGACAAGGTGGAGATCCGCGTCCAGGACTACCGGGACGTGACCGACGGGCCGTACGACGCCATCTCCTCCATCGGCATGGCCGAACATGTCGGCGCGGAACGGTATCTGGAGTACGCCACCGATCTGTACGGCCTGCTGAAGCCCGGCGGACGGCTGCTCAACCACCAGATCGCCCGCCGCCCGCAGCAGGACGAGTCGGCGTACAGCGTGGACGAGTTCATCGACGCCTACGTCTTCCCGGACGGCGAACTCGCCCCGATCGGCACCACCGTCACCCAGCTCGAACGCGCCGGTTTCGAGGTGCGGGACGTGGAGGCGCTGCGCGAGCACTACGCCCTCACCCTGCGCCGCTGGGTCGCCCGTCTGGAGGCCGACTGGGACCGGGCGGTACGGCTCACCAGCCCCGGCCGGGCCCGCGTCTGGCGCCTGTACATGGCGGCCTCGGCGCTGGCCTTCGAGCGCAACCGGATCGGCGTCAACCAGGTGGTCGCGGTACGGACGCCGGTCTCCGGCGCCTCCGGGATGCCGCTGCGCGCCCGCACCTGGACCTGACCCGCGGGACGCGGAAGGGCCCCGCTCCGGTGCCGGAGCGGGGCCCTCGTGCCGTACGGCTACTCGGACTTGATCGCCGCGAGCATGTTCAGCCGGGCCGCGCGGCGGGCCGGCCACAGCGCCGCGAGGACACCGACCGCGGCGGCCAGCAGGAGGAAGATCCCCATCCGGGTCCAGGGCAGGACCAGTTCGTACGTCGGCATCTTCGTGCCGAGCAGCTGACCGGCCGCCCAGCCGAAGAACACGCCCAGGCCGACGCCGAGCACGCCGCCGAACAGGGAGATCACCAGGGACTCCAGGCGGACCATCCGCTTGACGCTCTTGCGGTCCAGGCCGATCGCGCGGAGCATGCCGATCTCCTGGGAACGCTCGAAGACCGACATGGCCAGGGTGTTGATGACTCCGAGGACCGCGACGATCACGGCCATGGCGAGCAGGCCGTAGAGCATGTTCAGCACCAGCGTGAAGCTGCGCGCGATCTCGTTGGAGATGTCCTTCTTGCTCTGGACCCTGACGGCCGGGTTGGAGCCGAGGGCCTTCTCCAGCTTGTCCTTGGTGGCGGCGGAGGCGCCGTCGGCCGTCTTCACCATGATCTGCATGTCGGCCGGGTCGGTCTGGTGCGGGGACAGGGTGGCGTTGTCGAGCATGATCCCGCGGATCATCTCGTTGCCCTCGTAGACCCCGGCGACCGTCAGCCGCTCCTTCCTGCCGTCCTCGTAGCCGGCGGTGAAGTCCGAACCGACCCGCCAGCCATGGGACGTGGCGGTGTCCTCGTCCACGACCACCTGGGTGCCGCCGACCTTGAAGGAGCCGTCGTCAACCGTGAGGTCGGTCAGCTTCCCGATGGTGCCGCCGTCGACGCCGGTCAGGTACTCCGTCTCGCGGTCGATGCGCGCGGGCGCGTTGCGCAGCGGGCTGCTCGCGGTGACCCCGGCGGTCTCCTCGAGCGTCCTGCCGACGTCCGGGGAGAGCTCGTTGCCGTTCGCCATCGAGACCACGTAGTCGGCCTTGATCGCGGCCGACGCCATCCGGTCGATCGAGTGCTGGAGGCTGCCCGCCAGCACCGTCATGCCGGTGATCAGCGTCAGGCCGATCATCAGCGCGGAGGCCGTGGCGGCCGTGCGGCGCGGGTTGCGGACCGAGTTCTGCCGGGCCAGCTTGCCCGAGACGCCGAAGGCGCGCAGGACCGGGGCCGCCGCGGCGATCAGCGGACGGGACAGCAGCGGGGTCAGGATGAAGACGCCGATGATCAGCAGGACCGCGCCAAGACCCATGGGGCCCTGGCCGTCGGAGCTGTTCATCGTCGTGGCAGCCAGGACGACCGCGATGCCGGCCGCCGAGAAGAGGGCGCCGAGCGTGTTGCGCAGCACCAGGGACTTCGTGGTCGCCTTGGCGTGCAGGCTGCTCATCGCGGCGACCGGCGGGATCTTCGCGGCGCGGCGGCCCGGCAGCCAGGCGGCGAGCATCGTGACGAGGATGCCGACGGCGAGGGCCGCGAGCACCGTGCCGGGCGTGATGACCAGCGGCCCGTCGGGGACGGTCGCGCCGAACGAGCCGATCAGGGAACGCAGCCCGGCGCCGATGCCGGCACCGGCGACCAGACCGGTCACGGCGGCGATCAGACCCACCACGAACGCCTCGATCAGCACGGACCGGGTGACCTGCCGGCGGGAGGCGCCCACCGCGCGCAGCAGCGCCAGCTCCTTGGTGCGCTGGGCGACCAGCATGGTGAATGTGTTGGCGATGATGAACGTGCCGACGAAGAGCGCGATGCCGGCGAAGACCAGCAGGCCCTGCTTCATGGAGCTCATCGACGAGGCGATCATCTCGGCCTGGTCGTCGGCGAGTTTCTTACCGGTGGTGGTCTCCGTGAGGCCCTCGGGCAGCGCCCGGTCCAGCTGCGCGCGCAGCGCGGACTGGCTGGTGCCGGGCCTCGCCGCCACGTCGATCTCGTCGTACGTGCCCGGCTTGCCGAACAGCTGCTGCGCGGTCGCCGTGTCGAAGAGGGCGAGGCTGCCGCCGGCCGCGACATTGCCGTCGTCGGTGGTGAAGACGCCGCTGACGGTCGGGGTCAGCACCGGGCCGTCGACCGAGATGCGCACGGTGTCGCCGACCTTGTAGCCGGCCCGCTTCGCGGTCTCGGCGTCGATCGCGACCTGGTCCCTGCCGTGCGGCGCGGTGCCGTCCGTGAGCGGGTAGCGGGGGTCTTTGGCGTCCCAGTAGTTGGCGGCCTCGGAACGGAAGCCGCCGCCGATCAGCTTGCCGTCCTTGTCGGCGATCGCGGTGAAGCCCTGGACGACGCCGATGGCGGAGGCGGCACCCGGCACATCGGCGCTCTTGTCGAGCATCGCCCGGGTGAGCTCGGGAGTCCTGCCGAGCTTGTCGCCCTCGGAGTCCTGGTACTTGGGCTGCACGGCGACGTCGACGTGGTCGAAGCCCTTGGCCGAGCTCTTCTGGAAGGCGTCCGAGATGGTGTTGGTGAAGACCAGGGTCCCCGACACGAACGCGACGCCGAGCATCACGGCGAGCACGGTCATGAGGAGCCGGGCCTTGTGCGCGAGTACGTTGCGCAAGGCGGTGCGGAACATCAGCTGGTGCGGCCCTTCGCGTCGAACTCGGGGGTCTGGGGTCGCGCGCCGGAGCCGCTGGTGTTGCCGCCCCCAGGAAATTGCCGCATGAAGTCGAGCACCGTCTCCGCCGTCGGACGGTACATCTCGTCCACGATCCGGCCGTCCGCGAGGAACACCACCCGGTCCGCGTACGCCGCGGCGACCGGGTCGTGGGTCACCATCACCACCGTCTGGCCCAGCTCCCGTACGGAGTTGCGCAGGAAGCCCAGCACCTCGGCGCCGGAGCGCGAGTCGAGGTTTCCGGTCGGCTCGTCGCCGAAGATGATGTCGGGCCGGGAAGCGAGCGCACGGGCGACGGCGACGCGCTGCTGCTGACCGCCGGAAAGCTGCGAGGGCCGGTGGCTGAGCCGGTCGGAGAGCCCCACCATCCTGATGACGTCGTCCAGCCACTGCTTGTCCGGCTTCCGCCCGGCGATGTCCATCGGGAGGGTGATGTTCTCCAGGGCGGTCAGGGTCGGCAGCAGGTTGAACGCCTGGAAGATGAACCCGATCTTGTCCCGGCGCAACTTGGTGAGCTGCTTGTCCTTCAGGGAGCCCAGCTCGGTCTCGCCGATCCGCACGGAACCGGAGGAGAAGGTGTCGAGGCCGGCCACGCAGTGCATCAGCGTGGACTTGCCGGACCCGGACGGGCCCATGATCGCGGTGAACTCGGCCTGCCGGAAGTCGACGGAGACCCGGTCGAGGGCGACCACCTGGGTCTCGCCCTGCCCGTAGATCTTCGACAGCTCCGTGGCGCGCGCGGCCACGGCGGTGGCTCGGTCGACGGTGGGTGTGGTGGTCACGGAAGGGCGCTCCTGTAGGACGACGGCGTGCGTGGGGACGGGACGACCGGGGATCCCGGAGGTTTCTTGGTCGGTTTCCATCGTCCCGGCCGCACCGGGCCGTGTAGTCAGCCGCTGTTCCGGTTCCTGGGGGCGACTGCGGTCGGACCGGACGGCGCCGTGTCATACCTGGGGATGACGGCCGGGGGTGGACCGGAGGGCGAGACGCGCACTACGCGGCAACCGCTCGAGCCGCCTGGAGAGGGCGGTCGAGAACAGGTGGAGCCCCCTCGTTCTTACGGTGAAATTCCGTCATTCCGTGTACGCGCGAGCCCAGCGCACGTAACGCTACTGGCAAGTGCGGATGGCCTGTTCCATGGTCTGATGCTCCCTCAGACGTCAATAAAATAAGACAACATCGGTCCGCCCGCCCGCTGTTAGGTGGAGGGGTCCCGATAGGGTCGGAGCCTCGAAAGCGGAGCCCATGGCCTGCCCGGATGGTGGAATGCAGACACGGCGAGCTTAAACCTCGCTGCCCCTCGCGGGCGTACCGGTTCAAGTCCGGTTCCGGGCACCACCTCGCACACCGTGTCTGACCTGGTAAAACGGCCTTGAGGGGCCGTTTCTTTTTTCCCGACCTGGCGCAGGCCTGGCCCGCGGTGCCCTAATCTGCCCGGTATGATATACGTGAAGCCCATGTCGTATACGGACGGGGTGGTCGCCAGCCACCGCGTCCGCTGACGTCTGGGGGGCGGTAACGGGAAGTGGCAGACCGAGCGGTTCGACGGCGACGAGGCCCGGCGACGAGCAGCGAGTTGTCAGTCACGCCGAGGACTCTCTCCAAGAAGGCACAGCGATGACTACCGCTTCCCGGCCTCGAATGGGGTTACGCGGGGCCGCCCACGCCCTCCTGCCGCCTGCTCCGGGGGTCATGTCATAGCCCGCCTCGGCGGCCAGGCGCGAGATCAGGTTGCCGAACTCCTGGGTCGTGCCGCCCTTGCCGGCGGCGAGCCGGTAGGTGGCGCGGGCTGTGTGTCCACACTCCACATGATGGCGAGACCAGCGCGCATGCATGCACCCCGGAAGAGCTTGCATGCATGCATGATCCCAGGTGAGGGCACCGGACATGGACCAGCAGTGCGCCTCGCGAGCAGGACCCGCCCCCCTACGGTCCGGGTCCCGCGGCGGCGTCCAACGGACCCGTGGGCTCCGTCCTGACGACCGGCGGGGATGGGCGAGTTCACTGGTCGTTCCCGGCCCCGTACGGCACTTGTCCGGCCGTGACGGCGGTCGCTGTGGATCCCGAGCCCGGTGACGAAGAGCGGACGGTGTGGGCGACGCTGGAGGAGGTCACCTCCTGGTGCGTGGTGGTGCGGGTGTGGCGCAACCGCCCCCGACGCGGTCAGGGTGTCGCCGAGCCGGCCGGGCCTGGGGTGGTGGTTCATGTCATTGCGCTGGGCGTCACTCAAGTCCCTTGAGCAGTACGGTGGTTGCGTCATGTCGTTCCGCGATCCCGGAGGTTTTCAGTGCCCAATATGCTGCAAGGGCCAAAACGTTCCGCACGGCATGCCGGCGAGCGTGCGTCGACAGGCAACCGGCGCAAGGGCTTGGTGTGGATGGCGGTCGGGCTCACGGCGGGAGCGGTGGCGGTCACCACAGGTTTCCAGCTGGGCGGCAGCGAGGGCTCTTCCGGTGATGGGGTGACTGTCCACAAGGCGAGGAAGACGGTGCCGGATTTGAGTAAGTACTGGACCCCGGAACGGATGCGTAACGCCATCCCGGAGTGAATACGCCTGGGAGCGCCCTGCGGCGCTCCCAGGCGTTGGGTCAGAGGCCGTTCACCGTGTCGATGACGAAGACGGCGCGGCTGCCGTGTTCGGACGAGTACAGGTTGTCGCTGGTGAGTACGTCCGCTTCGTCGGATTCTCCGTGGCTGTTGGCGCCCACGATCTTGATGTTCTGCGGGAAGCCGGTGAGCATCGGTCCTCCGCTGGCGCCGTGGCCCATGTCGCAGTCCATCTTCATGCGGTCATCCAGGGGGTTGAACTTGAACGCGTCCTCGACGTTGCCCTGGCAGAACATCAGCTCTTTCCCGCCGTTGAAGTCGGAGTCGGGCCGGTTGTATCCGTCGGCCGGATATCCGAAGTCGACGATGTCGTTGTAGTCGGAGCCGGAGTAGAAGCGGTAGCCATAGGCGCCGATGGCGTCCTGGATATTCCCGTACTCGGGCAGCGGGGTGAGGATGGCGGCGCCGAAGTCGGCGTCGAAGAACTTGTCGGCGTCACCGTTCGCCCACGTCGTCGGGACGACCAGATTGCTGGCCTCCCAGATTCCCCAGGGCGCCGGAGATGGTGCGTCGCCGTCCCAGGCCGGAGCAAAGGTGACGTTCGCGTAGAAGCCGGACTGGCCGTTCTGGCCCTCGTGGAGGCAGTGGCCGGCCGTCCATATGGTGTTCTTGTTGTTGGAGACGATCAACGACGCGGGGTCCGATCTGGCTGAGGATCACAGAAGTTGAGGTGCGGAGCACCAACCCACTGTCGTGGAGCGCTGATCTGATGAGTGGCCTTAAACTGTGGCAGCGGGTGATGTTGGTCGTGTGCCTGTGCGCTGCCGCCCTGCCGTTGTGGTTCGCCGCGAGGAACACCTACCGGTTCGTCGACGGTCACCAGACACGGACTGAGGGATACGTGCATTGCAAGCAGACCGGCGCCTGCCAGGGAGCGTGGCGTCTGCCAGGCGGACAGCAGGGCAGTGGCGAGATCGAAGGTCTGTCCTTCGAATACGACGAAGAACTCATAACGAACATACCGCTTTATGCGGGCCCGGATTGGGCAGTCGCCGATCGCTCCGATCTGATGGTTCGTGCGGTCCTGGAGTGTGTCGGCACTCTGATAGGCACGGCTTTCGTTCTCATGGTCGCGGCATACGCGAAGGATTGACGCCGCCTCAGTCTTCTTGGCTGTTGACTGGGGCCACATCGAGGACCTGCTCCTGGAGGACCTGCAGCCGATTGTGCTCGACGTCGGTAGCGGGACGCCCGAGGAGTTCAGCCGGGCCATCACCGTCCACTCCCAAGCGCGGGCGGACGAGCGGTGCGGCGGATCGAGGCGGCGACCCGCGAGCACTTCGACCAGGCCCATCCAGGACAGGAGCCGCCCTGATGGCGATATCTGAATCTCCCCACCCTGTGCTCAGGCGTTCGCCAGACCTGCTCAAGTTCCCCCCTTCTTGGGCGGGCGGGGCGCGAATCCGGGGTTCACCCCCCGGCGGCCGGGGTGAGGCCTGGGGCAAGCCTGTGGGAGATCGACTCCATCAGCGGCTTGCGCTTCGTGTTGTGGAAGGCCGCGATGCGCCACCTGCCGTCGTTCTGCCGGACCAGGGTGTAGGTCTGGATCTTGGTGAGCTTGCGTGGTTGTTTGCCCTTGAAGGTGTCGCCGCGCCCATTCACCACGGCCATGTCCGGTCCGTGGAAACGGATGGCGAGGGTCTCGTCCGCGAGCTTGGTGCCCTTGAGGAACGTCGTGAACAGGATGCGGTGGCTGTCCACGATGTCCCGGCGCCCCTGGTAGAAGGTGCCGGCGTAGGTGATGTAGGTGGCGTCCTCGGTGAACAGCTCGCCGTATGCGTCGGCGTCGTGCCGCTCCCATGCTGCGACAAGTTCCTTCAGTACGGAGGTGACTGCGGCGACGTCATGGGCGGTTGTCGACATGGCGGAGGACTCCTCTTCTGGCTAGACTGAGGCAGATTCTTAATGAAAGCAGTATCTGCTCGTGTGCAGATAAATGTAGGAGAGGACCTCCGGCGATGGCAACCCTCTTGGGCAGCGGGGACGAGCATGTGATCTTCCGTCAGTACCTGGACGCGGTAGGTCTCCAGGGCCTGGCCAGCGCGGAAGCCGCTGGACTGCACACGTCGGAGTGGTACGCGCTCAGCCTGATCGTTCTGGAAGGCGGCCTCACCTCAGGTGAACTCGCCACGAGGACCGGGCTCACCACCGGTGCCACCACTCGCCTGGTCGACCGCCTCGAGCGGGCCGGGTACGCGCGCCGCACCGCAGACCCCAAGGACCGCAGACGTGTGATCGTCGAACCGATCCCGGACGCGCTCACCCGTATCGAGGAGGTCGTGGGCCCCGCCCGCCGCCACATCGCCGAGGTCCTGGCCGGCTACACCCCCGAGCAGCGCGATCTGCTCTTCGACTACTTCGAGCGCGCCGCACCCGCGTTTCGAGCGGCTACCGAGGAGATCCGCAAGACGCTGGCCCCGAGGCGCAGGAGGGCCGCCCGGGTCCAGGACGGCGACTGACCCCAGACATGCGCGCCGCGACGGCGCAGCTGCCGACGGACGGCAGGAAAATCCCCCGAAGGTCCGCGATTGCATGGCGGCGGCTGCTGGCAGCAGGGGCTCTGGGCTGTATGCGTTCGGCCGGTCGCCGGGCGGGCCGGCACCCCTGGTTGATCTCACACCAAACGGGGCGACGAGCGGTGCCGGGGATTTTCAAGGAGCCCCAACAGCCCGTCACCGTCGTGTGTGAGGGAGTGCCATGAGGCCGTACACGAGGGTGAATCATCGGCCGTATCCGAGCCCGGCCCGTGCGGCGCGGCAGATGCGGCGGGCTGCCCACAGCGAGCCGTGCCCGGTGTGCGAGCACCCGTGGAACCGGCATGCACTGGCAGACGGGCAGCGGGTGTGCACGCGCGGGCACGACGACGGGCCGATCTCGTGTCGGGTCTGCGCCGAGACGGCCGCGCGGATGCCGGCCGCCTACGCCTTGGCCGAGTTCGGGCGGATCTGGAGGACGCAGCCGCCGCGGCTGCCCATGCTCAAGTTGTCGTCTTCGCTGGTCGCGGGCGGTGTCGGAGGGCGAGCTCGGCGTGGACACGGGCGACCATCGCCCAGGCCGTGTCCCGGTACTTCGACCCCTTCTGCTTGCGGGACAGCTCCCGCTGCGCCCTTTTGAGTTTCTTCTCCGCGCGGCGCAAGAATCGCGGGGAGTCGATCTTCGTGCCGTCGGACAGGACCGCGAAGTGGGCCGGCCCCAGGTCAATGCCGACGGCGATGTCGGAATCCGGCGCGCCGAAGCGGGTCCGGTCCTGCTCGGGGCCGGTGTCGATGACGAAGGAGGCGAAGTACCGGCCGGCCGCATCCTTGATCACAGTGACCGGGGAGGGCACGGACGGCAGGGCACGCGACCAGCGCACCCGAACCCGGCCGATCTTCGGCAGGCTCAGCCGCCCCGCAGAGGTGATGGACCAGCGGGCGTTGGCGGTGAACCGGAAAGCCCCCAGGTCAGCACGGTGGCCTCTTCCGGTTCAAGTCCGGTTCCGGGCACACACCGCACCTGCGACGCAGGGAGCGGGCCATCCCCGGCTTGCTCCGGAAATGGCCCGCTGGTTGCGGGTTCGGTTGCCCTCCCTGCCAACTCGGTGGGCTACCGCCGGCCGCGACTCTCGGCCCAGGACCGGCGCTCGGCCGAGAACGGGGCGCACGATGTCACAGGCTCCCGGCGGGTTCCGCGGGCTGGAGCGGAATGTCGAGGCGCGACGCGAGGTCCTCGTAGGTGATGCCGAAGGTTTCGAGCACCGTGACCCGCCCCTGGCCGATGCTGAAGGTGGCCAGATCGGTGTAGACGCGGTCGACGCACCCCAGCCCGGTCAGTGGATAGGTGCACTCCGCGACCAGCTTGGGTGAGCCGTTCTTCGCAAAGAGCGTCATCATCACGAACACGTTCTTGGCGCCGATCGCGAGGTCCATGGCGCCTCCGACGGCGGGGATGGCGTCGGGCGCGCCGGTGTGCCAGTTGGCCAGGTCTCCGGCGGCCGAGACCTGGAACGCGCCGAGCACGCAGATGTCCAGGTGGCCGCCGCGCATCATGGCGAAGGAGTCGGCGTGGTGGAAGTAGGCCGCTCCCGGCAGCTCGGTGACCGGAATCTTCCCCGCGTTGATGAGCTCGGGGTCGACCTGCGTTTCCTCGGCTGCGGGCCCCATGTTCAGCATGCCGTTCTCGGTGTGCAGCACCACGCCCGATCCCGCGGGCAGGTGGTCCGCAACCAGGGTCGGCTGGCCGATGCCCAGATTGACGAACGAGCCGAACGGGATGTCGCGAGCGATGACGGCGGCCATCTCGTGCTTGCTCAGCGGCCCGCGGCCGGTGTTCTCCACCAGTGAGTTGGACGTGCTCATGCGGCTGTCACCTCCTGTACGACGCGGTCGACGTAGATGCTCGGCGTCACGACCGTCTCCGGATCGATCTCGCCGACGTCGACGATCTCGCGGACTTGTGCCACCACCATGGTTGCCGCGGTGGCCATGACCGGTCCGAAGTTCCGGGCTGTCTTGCGGTAGACGAGGTTCCCCATGCGATCAGCTCGGTGCGCGCCGATCAGTGCGACGTCGCCCTTGATGGGGTACTCCAGCACGTAGGTGCGGCCGTCGATTTCGCGGGACTCCTTGCCCTCGGCGAGGAGTGTGTTGGCGCCCGTCGGGGTGAAGAACGCCCCGATTCCGGCTCCGGCAGCCCTCATCCTTTCGGCGAGGTTGCCCTGCGGCACCACCTCGAGCTCGATCTTCCCCGCCCGGTAGAGCTCGTCGAAGACCCAGGAGTCCGCCTGGCGGGGGAAGGAGCAGATCACCTTGCGCACGCGCCCTGTGGCCAGCAGCGCCGCGAGTCCTGTGTCGCCGTTGCCCGCGTTGTTGGACACCACAGTCAGATCGGTCGCACCCTGCCGGATGAGCGCGTCGATCAACTGCACGGGCATGCCCGCCATGCCGAAGCCTCCGATCAGCACCGTCGAGCCGTCCTCGATCCCGGCCACTGCCTCATCGGTGTGTGCGCACACCTGAATGGTCATCGCTGATCCTCCGTCACGTTCTCCAGCACTACCACCAGCGCCTGACCGACGCCGATGCAGATGGCGGCAACGCCCCACCGCTGTCCCGACTCCCGGAGCCGGTGGGCCAGCGTGCCCAGGATCCGGCCGCCGGAGGCGCCCAGCGGATGGCCGATGGCGATCGCGCCGCCCTTGGTGTTCACGATGTCCGTGTCGATCTTCCAGGCATCCACACAGGCCAACGACTGCACCGCGAAGGCCTCGTTGAGCTCCACGGCGGAGACGTCGGACCAGGAGATACCCGCGTTCCTCAGCGCACGGTTGGCAGCCTCGACGGGAGCGAAACCGAACATCTGTGGATCCAGCGCGGACACCCCGCGACCGGCGATCCGCGCCAACGGCGCATGCCCGATCTTCGCGCTCGCAGCCGCCGAACCGAGCAGCACGGCGGAGGAACCGTCGCTCAGCGGGGAGGCGTTGCCGGCCGTGATCACACCGTCCGGGCGGAAAGACGGTTTGAGGCCGGCCAGCTTCTCGGGGGTGGAACCGGGCCGGATGCCTTCGTCGCGGGTGCAGGTGCTGCCCTTGGCATCCACCGCCACCGGCACGACCAGTTCGTCGTAGAACCCCGCGTTCCAGGCCTCGTCGGCGAGGACGTGCGAGCGGGCGGCGAACTCGTCCTGCCGTTCCCGGGGAATGGCGAACCGCTCGGCGAGCGCCTCGTTCGCCTCCCCCAGAGAGACCGTCCACTCCTTTGGAGCTCACCGGCTACGGAACAGGTCGCGGCGCTGATCGAACGATACGTACAGCGCTGACAACTGCTGCCTCAGCGCAATCCGGACACGCCGGGCGGCTGCTCAAATGGGCTCGAGAGGAGCCAGTCGGTGAAGGTCTGGGTGCCACGAGGGCCGGGGCCGGTCGGGAGCAGGCCGCCGCTGCTCATTCCGCCGGGAAGGTACAGGGGCAGGACCGGGCGCCGGCGGGCGCCGCCCGCGGCGACGACGCGCCGGGCCATGTCGACCAGCGACTCGACCCGCGGGCCGGCGAGCTCGGGGGCCATCGCCCGCGGCGGTTCGAGGGCGAGGTCGGCGAGGGCTTCGGACACCTCCCGTACGGCGATGGGCTGTACCCGGCCCGCCGGTACCACCGCGATCGGCCCGGGCACGCCACCCAGCACCTGACCCGCGAACTCGTGGAACTGCGTCGCACGCAGAACGGTCCACGGCACCGCCCCGCCCCGGACGATCTCCTCCTGCCGCAGCTTGCCCGCGTAATAGGGGTTCTTGACCCGGTCGATCCCCACGATCGACAGTGTGACGAGGTGCCGTGCCCCGGCCCGCTCGGCCGCTCCGACGAGGTTCCGCCCCGCCTTGTCGAAGAAGTCCACCGACACCGACTTGCGGGTCGTGATCACATTGCTGACGTCGATGACTGCCTCGGCCCCGGCAAGCGCCGCATCCAGCCCGGACCCGGTCAGCAGATCGACACCATGTCCGCGCGACAGCACCACGGGCGCATGCCCGCGAGCCCGCAGCGTCTCCACCACACGCCGCCCGGCCAGCCCGGTACCACCGGCAACCGCGATCTTCATGACTGCTCCCTCTCTCCACGCTGTACGGGAGAAGGACCACGGGGCCGCGAAAATTGTGACAGCTCGCCCGTGACCAGGGTCACAGCACTCGGCTGGGGTGCCGTGTCACGAAGACCTCGAGCCGGTGGTCCTGCATGTATGAAACCCGGATCCATCAAGAAGTGGCTGCGCGGCGGGCTGCTCACCCTGGCCACGCTGCAGACGGTCGTCTCGGTCTGGCAGTACGTCTTCCCCCGCTCGTTCTACGACGACTTCCCCACGGTGAACCTCGATCCCCCGTACAACGAGCACCTGCTCTCCGACGTCGGCGGTCTCGGGCTCGCGTTGACCGGCATGCTGTACTTCGCCGCCTGGGTGCTCGACAGCAAGGTCGTCCTGTCGGCGCTCATCGGCTACCTGATCTATGCAGCCACACACTTCACCTTCCACGTCCGGCACTTCGACCACTTCTCGCTTCTCGAGGCCTTCGGAGTGGGCACCGGGCTCGGCGTCGAGGTGGTCCTCGCGCTCGTGCTTCTCCACGTCGCCGGGCGAGTGCACCGGGCCGAGTCCGACCCGCCCGCCACATGACGCTCGCGCGGCGCCCCACCTGGACGGGTCGCCTCCTCGCGCGCGGCCGGGACCGACCCGGCCGAGGCCTGCACCGGCTTCCCGCTCGGCCGAACGGCCGATCGGCGGGTCTCCGGCCGGTTCCGGACATGTAGCGAGTCGGTCATGGAACACGACCCTCCGTGGCCGGGAATGAGGGACCCGCGTAGCGTGTTGCCCACCACGGCTGGGAAAGATCCTCCCCAGGAACTAGGGTCATTCCTTTGCCAGCCCATTACTCTTGAGCCAAGGCTACGCAGGGTGGCCATGGAGGAGTGAAATGAGGAGCAGCAACCCGGTCTTCTCGCGACGGGGGTTCAGCCGCGACAACGGCTACGCGGGCTTCAACACCGCGCCGCAGGCCGGGTACGCACAGGGAAACCCCTATGCCCAGGCCGGCAACCCCTACGCGACCAACCCGTACGCCCAGCAGGACCAGCAGTACGGCGCCCCGCAGGCTCCGGTCACCACCGACCGGATGACGATGGACGACGTCGTCATGCGCTCGGCCACCACGCTCGGCGTGGTCGCCCTGGGCGCGGTCCTCGCCTGGGCCCTGCTCCCGGTCTCGCCCGGCAGCTTCGGCCTGGCGATCGGCTCGGCCCTGGTCGCGATGGTCCTGGCCCTGGTCCAGAGCTTCAAGCGCACCCCGTCGCCCGCGCTGATCCTGGGGTACGCCGCCTTCGAGGGCGTCTTCCTCGGCGTGATCAGCGAGATGTACAACAGCGCGTGGAGCGGCGCTCCGTTCCAGGCGGTGCTCGGCACCATGGCGGTCTCGGGCGCGACCCTGCTCGTCTACAAGGCCGGCTGGATCCGCGTCACCGCCCGCTACGCCCGCATCGGTCTCGCCATCGCCATGGCGTTCATCGTGGTCATGGCGGTCAACCTGCTGCTCGTGGCCTTCGGCGTAGCCGAGGACGGCGGTCTGCGCAGCTTCGGTCCGCTCGGCGCGATCGTCGGCATCATCGCGATCCTGCTCGGCGCGTTCTTCCTGACCCTCGACTTCAAGCAGATCGAGGATGGCATCGCCTACGGCGCCCCGCGCAACGAGGCCTGGCTGGCCGCGTTCGGTCTCACCCTGACGCTGGTGTGGATCTACGTGGAGATGCTGCGACTGGTGGCGATCTTCAGCAGTAACGACTAGTCGGTGCTACGGCCGTCGTACGAGCCGTAGCGCGAGGGCCCCGGGATCCGTCCCGGGGCCCTTCGACGTTCCGGATGTGCGCGCCTAGAGCAGTTTGCGCGCGGCCCTCCTCAGGTCGTACTCGTGAATGATCGCCTTGGCGTGGCCGTACGCGAGGTTGTGCTCGTGCCGGAGCCAGCTGACCTTCTCCTCGAAGTTGAAGAGAGCGGGGCCTTCGTCGACAGCGCGAAGCCAGTCGGTGACTTCACGACCGGTGCAGTGCGGGATTCGGGCGAGCAGGTTGCGATGGGTCTCCTCGGAGAAGACTTGGGACATCGGCGCCTCCGGACGCATTTCGAAGCCGGTCCTTCACGTCACCGTGCCTGAGCGTTGGCGTGTTGGCAACAGTCCCGCGCACTAGCTCTGGGACGCGTTACCCTCACCGCGTGGTTGATACGACGCCCTTGACCCGTGCCGTGGATCACTTCGCCGACCGTTTGCGGGCGGCGCCGCAGAGCCGCTTGCAGCGGAGCGGCGCCGTTGAGGCGTTGGCCTTGGCCAGGGAGTTGGCACTGCGTGCCCAGCGGATCGAGGATCCCTCGGGGGAGCCTCGCGAGATGCCTGACGCCGGGATGTTCGCCGTCGCGGATCAAATCACTGTCGCCGGGCATGACTTGGCGGTCGTGCTGCGCAGCGAGGCCGAGGTTTCCGAGGCTGTGAAGTTGGTCGAGGAGGCGCAGAAGAGAGCGGGGGTCTGAGCTTCGCCGACAGGTGCGGGCAGGGCAATGCGCTCCGAGGACAAGAGCACTACAGCGACGCTATGACCCTGTCCGCCAGGATGTAGACCGTCTCCTCGCCGCACGTGAATGTCAGCGTGTACGCGCCCGAGATTCCCGAGCCGCCCAGGAGGACCGGGGACTCGCCCGCGCGGAGCGCCGCTGCCAGGCGTTCCGCAGTTTCGCGGTGGCCCGGGGTCATGCACAGGGTCGTGCCGTCGGCGAAGACGTAGACGTCGAGCGTGCCGAGCGGGCCGGGGCGGACGTCGGTGAGTTCGACTCCGGACTCGGCGAGCTGCTCCAGGGTGGAGACGGTGCGCTCGTGGTCGTTCACGACCGGCGACTGCACCGGCACGAAGTCCGGGTGCGAGGGGTGGCGGCGGCGCGCCGCCGCCAGCTCGGGGGAGTCACCGGCGAACTCGTCGGACTCCGTCGTCGGCTCGGCGACCGGCTCCAGCGGCTCGAGGCCCACGAAGTCGGTCTGCCGCGGCAGGAACGGTTCGCTGTCGGCGAGGCCCAGCAGCGTCGGTGCGTCGGAGGCGTCGCGGGCCTCTTGGGCCGCCCAGAACGCACGGGCCTCGGCGAGCTCCCGCTCCCGCTCCTCGGCGAGTGCCTCGGCCACGGCGGCGCGTATCTCATCCGCGTCGGCGGTGGTGCGGGCGGCGGGCAGCAGCGCACGCATGGCGGCTGCCTGGCTCTCGGCGAGCTGGGCGTGCAGGGCCGCGACCTGGCGACGCAGCACCAGTACGGTGCGCAGGACGGCGACGCCCACGGCGCCCGTGGCGGCCGTGGTGAGCAGCAAGGCGATCGGCATGGCGCTCACTGACGTACTCCCGGTTCAAAGTCGACCCCCGACTTCCTACATCAGCTTGAAGGGTGGACTAACCAGCTGTCAGTGCCTAACGTCACGAATCGGACAGGATCTTGACCCTGGGGTTTACCTGCACGACCGCGCTGACCTGCGTAGATATCTCCCTGAAGGGAGATAGGTCACATCCTGGGGGAGGTTGGATCACAAAACGGCCCGGCGTTCGATGGGAGATCGAACGCCGGGGCGAAGCATCACGGTGGGTTTCCTGGCGGTTACCGAACGGGCTCAGCTGAGGCGCTCGACGACCATCGCCATGCCCTGTCCGCCGCCGACGCACATCGTCTCCAGGCCGAACTGCTTGTCGTGGAACTGGAGGGAATTGATGAGCGTGCCGGTGATGCGGGCGCCGGTCATGCCGAAGGGGTGGCCGACGGCGATCGCGCCGCCGTTGACGTTCAGCTTCTCCAGCGGGATGTCCAGGTCGCGGTAGGAGGGGATGACCTGGGCGGCGAAGGCCTCGTTGATCTCGACCAGGTCGATGTCGTCGATCGTCAGGCCGGCCCGCCTCAGGGCCTGCTGGGACGCCTCGACCGGGCCGAGGCCCATGATCTCGGGGGACAGGCCCGAGACGCCGGTCGACACGATGCGGGCGAGCGGGGTGAGGCCCAGCTCGCGGGCCTTGGTGTCGGACATGATGACCACGGCCGCCGCGCCGTCGTTCAGCGGGCAGCAGTTGCCGGCGGTGACCAGGCCGTCGGGGCGGAAGACCGGTTTGAGGCCCTGGACGCCCTCCATCGTGACGCCGGCGCGCGGGCCGTCGTCCTTGCTGATCACCGTGCCGTCGGGGAGCGTCACCGGGGTGATCTCGCGCTCCCAGAAGCCGTTCTTGATGGCTTCCTCGGCGAGGTTCTGCGAGCGGACCCCGAACTCGTCCATGTCCTGGCGGGTGACGCCCTTCCAGCGGGCCAGGTTCTCGGCGGTCTGCCCCATCGCGATGTAGGCGTCCGGAACGAGGCCGTCCTCGCGCGGGTCGTGCCAGGTCGTGCCCTCCTGCTGGGCGACCTCGGCGGTGCGGGCCTCGGCCTCGGCGAAGAAGGGGTTGTGCGTGTCCGGGAGGCTGTCGGAGTTGCCCTTGACGAAGCGGGAGACCATCTCGACACCGGCCGAGATGAAGACGTCGCCCTCGCCGGCCTTGATGGCGTGCAGGGCCATGCGGCTCGTCTGCAGGGACGAGGAACAGTAACGGGTGATCGTGCAGCCCGGCAGGTGGTCCATGCCCATCTGTACGGCGACGATCCGGCCGAGGTTGTTGCCCTGCTCGCCGCCGGGCAGACCGCAGCCGAGCATCAGGTCGTCGATGTCCTTCGGGTCCAGCTCGGGGACCTTTGCGAGGGCGGCCTGGATGATCGTGGCGGTGAGGTCGTCGGGGCGCAGGTCCTTGAGGGAGCCCTTGAAGGCGCGGCCGATGGGGGAGCGGGCGGTCGAGACGATGACGGCTTCGGGCATCACGGCTCCAGACGGGAAGAGGCGGCGCATAGCGCCTCGTTGAGGGGTGGCGGTCGGATGAGGGGTGGGCGCATGGGGAGTTGGGCAGGGCTGTCTGGGAAGTTACCCGTACGTACCGGCGGGGTCACCGGTACGGCGGTGTGACCCTGACCGCACTTGTCTAAGCGCTTGCTTGGGCCGCTGTCGACGACCCGAACCGCCTCGTCCTCAGACGCCGGACGGGCTGGGAGGGGTGGACGTCGGCTCCGAGGCTTTCGGCTCCGGCACCCGGCGCCTGCGCCTCCGCTTGAGCAGCGCCCACGGTCCGCGCGGACCCGTCGGCATCGCCGCCGTGACCTCCGTGCCCGCCTCGGACGCCGCCTCCGCCGCCGCCCGGGCCACCGGCAGGAAGCCCTCGCGGCGCGAGACGTCCGGGCGTTCCTCCTCCGCCGGCCACAGGCCGAGGGTCGCGCAGACGGTCGGCAGGACCGCCATCGCCGCCGTGGCGTAGCCCTCCGCCGAGGGGTGGTAGTTGTCGGGGCCGAACAGCTCCCGGGGGTTCGCCGCGAACTCGGGGCCGAGCAGATCGCCCAGCGACACCGTACGGCCCCCCTGCTCGACCGCCCCGATCGTCTGGGCCGCGGCCAGCTGCCGCGAGGCCCGGCGGGCCAGCCACCGCAGCGGCTGCTGGACCGGCTCGATCGTGCCCAGGTCGGGACAGGTGCCGACGACGACCTCGGCGCCGGCCGTGCGCAGCCGCCGTACCGCCGCCGAGAGGTGCCGTACCGACCGGGTCGGGGGCATGCGGTGGGTGACGTCGTTCGCGCCGATCATGATCACGCAGACGTCCGGGACGGGCATGCCCGCGGACAGGACGAGGGCGACCTGGCGGTCCAGGTCGTCCGACTGGGCGCCGGGCAGTGCCACGTTGCGCAGCTCGACCGGGCGTTCCGCCACCGCTGCCAGGCCCGATGCGAGGAGTGCGCCGGGCGTCTGTCCCGAGCGGTGCACGCCCTGGCCGGCCGCCGTGGAGTCGCCGAGCATCGTCAGCCGGAGGGGCGGCTCGTCCGGGGTGTCGTAGCCTCCCCCACTCGCGGCTTCGCTCGAGCGGGGGGACCCCCAGCCGTACAGCCCGTCCGCCGACGGGACGCGGCCACCGTCGCCGTTGCCCACATGGCGCTTCGCCAGCTGCACCTCGGCCAGCAGCAGCCCGACGGCCGCCGCGCCGACCAGCCCGACGCCGCCTCCGCCGTACGCCGCCCCGGCCGCGATCCGCCGGGCCACCCTCGCCCTCGACATGCTCGTCATGCGTCGCTGCCACCTCCTCGTAGCCGTACATCCACTCCTTGCCCCGCACCGGCCGTGTGCCAATCTCAACGGGGAGTGAACGCCTGCCCGGCGCACGCTGCGGGCCTTAGGCTGGCCGCACCACTACGACCACTCTTTTTGCAAGCAACCGGAGACAACGGTGCAATTCCACGACTCGATGATCAGCCTCGTCGGCAACACCCCGCTGGTGAGGCTCAACAACGTGACCAAGGGCATCCGGGCGACCGTCCTGGCGAAGGTGGAGTACTTCAACCCGGGCGGCTCCGTGAAGGACCGCATCGCCCTGCGCATGATCGAGGCCGCGGAGGAGAGCGGTGCGCTGAAGCCCGGCGGCACGATCGTCGAGCCGACCAGCGGCAACACCGGGGTGGGGCTTGCCATCGTGGCCCAGCAGAAGGGGTACAAGTGCATCTTCGTGTGCCCCGACAAGGTGAGTACCGACAAGATCAACGTGCTGCGCGCCTACGGCGCCGAGGTCGTCGTGTGCCCCACCGCCGTGGACCCGGAGCACCCGGACTCCTACTACAACGTCTCCGACCGGCTGGTGCGTGAGACGCCGGGCGCGTGGAAGCCCGACCAGTACTCCAACCCCAACAATCCGCTCTCGCACTATCACTCGACCGGCCCCGAGCTGTGGGAGCAGACCGAGGGGAAGATCACCCACTTCGTGGCGGGCGTCGGCACCGGAGGCACCATCTCCGGCACCGGTCGCTACCTCAAGGACGTCAGCGACGGCAGGGTCAAGGTCGTCGGCGCCGACCCCGAGGGTTCCGTGTACTCCGGCGGCTCGGGGCGGCCTTATCTGGTCGAGGGCGTCGGCGAGGACTTCTGGCCGACCGCGTACGACCGCACCGTCGCGGACGAGATCGTGGCGGTGTCCGACAAGGACTCCTTCCAGATGACCCGGCGCCTCGCCAAGGAGGAGGGGCTGCTGGTCGGCGGTTCCTGCGGCATGGCGGTCGTGGCCGCGCTGCGGGTCGCCGAGCGGCTCGGCCCGGACGACGTCGTGGTCGTGCTGCTGCCTGACAGCGGGCGCGGCTACCTCTCCAAGATCTTCAACGACGAGTGGATGGCCGACTACGGCTTCCTCGAGGACGAGGGTCCGAGCGCCCGCGTCGCCGACGTCCTGAACGACAAGGAGCACGGCGCCATCCCCTCCCTCGTCCACATGCACCCGGACGAGACCGTCGGACAGGCCATCGAGGTGCTGCGCGAGTACGGCGTCTCGCAGATGCCGGTCGTGAAGCCCGGCGCGGGTCACCCGGACGTGATGGCCGCCGAGGTCGTGGGCTCGGTCGTGGAGCGGGAGCTGCTCGACGCCCTGTTCAGCAAGCGGGCGTCGCTGGAGGACCCGCTGGAGAAGCACATGTGCGCGCCGCTGCCGCAGGTCGGTTCCGGCGAGGCGGTCGCGGACCTGATGTCGGTGCTGGGCGAGGCGGACGCGGCGATCGTCCTCGTCGAGGGCAAGCCCACCGGTGTGGTCAGCCGGCAGGACCTGCTGGCCTTCCTCGCCAAGAGCGGAAAGTAAGGGCGAACATCCGGTGAATGAGCCGTTGCGGCGGGGAACTTGCGGTTTGCCGCCGCGCTCGGTGGACTTCGCGGAAGTGGTACGAGCGTGTCACGTGCGCGCAGCACCGGCTTAACACGGGTCCGGCACATTGGTGGGTGTCGGCAGGGCGGGAGCGGCTCCCCGCCCCGGCCGGCGCCGAACGGCGCCAAGGACCTCCGGAGCGGCTCCCGGACCTCCATGGACGCCAAGGACGCGCAAGCCCGGCCCTGACCCGGCCCGCGTCCCTCGCGGGGACCGCCGTCGTCCCGCCCCCCGGCAACGGGGGTGCGGCGGTCCCCGCGCATTGCTTTCCGGACGACCTGTGTTTCGCCGGGTTCCTGGCCGACTTGCGTCTCCGCCGGGTTCGGCAGCGCCGGCAACCGGTCGTGCGTCGGCGGGGAAGCGTCAGTCCTCCCAGTCGCTGTCCTGGCCCGCCTTCCTGTGGCGGCGGGTGCCGAACAGGCCCGGGTTGCTGCGGACCGCCTGCACCACGTTGACGCCGACGATGCCCGTCCAGGCCACCAGCAGGCCGGGCAGATGGGCGATGCCGCCGCCGATCGCGGACAGCGGGATCGCCAGTACCAGCGACACGATCGCGAAGCCGAAGCGCTCGCCCCAGGTGTCCGTGTCCCTCGGCGCCCTCGCGCCGCGCGCGACCTGCATCTGCTGCTCGGCGAGCTGCCTGCGCAGCCGGCGGTCGACCGCGCCGTCGATGCGCTGGTCGACCTTCTCCAGGAAGGATTCGACCAGCGCGGACTCGTACTCCTCGCCCAGTTCCCTGCGGGCCTGCAGGGTGGCGTCGAGTTCCTTCTTCAAGTCGGTGTCGCGCGCGTCCATTCCGGTCATACGCGTCAGGTTAGGGAACCGTGGATCCGGCCGCACTGGGGATAGCCCCCCTGTTGGCGCTGGGGGCAGCGGCCGTCAGGACGCCGCACGACTCCAGGACCCTGCGGTGCCCGAGTTCGACCCCGCCGATGCGGACTTCGATGCCCCGTCCGCGCAGCGCCGGCACCCCTGTCGCGTCCACCGCGGTCAGCCCGGACAGACGGAGGTCCACCGCCGAGATCCCCTCGTGGGCGAGGCTGCACCGGAAGCGGTGGGCGGCGGCCAACAGCAGCGGCCCGTCGAAGCGGTACGTCACCGTGCCCGCGCCGTCCGGGAGTTCGTCGCCCCCGGCCGGGGTGAGCCGGGTGCCGCGCACGGCCGCGCGCAGTGCGAGCAGCACCGAGACGCCGAGGCCGATCAGCACAGCCCGCACCAGGTCGAGGGCGAGGGTGGAGGCGGCGGTCAGGACGAGCCGCGGGTTTCGTGCGGGTGCCGGGAGTGGCCGAGGGTGTAGCGCCGGTTGCCCGTGAGGAGTTCGGTGCGGGCGGTGCGCGGCGGGTGGGGAGGGGAACCGGGCGCTGCCGCCGCCCCCGGGGTCAGGGGGGCGGCGGTCAGCGCACCGGCGGCTGTGACCGTCAGGAAGGTCCTGCGGTTGGAGGCCATGACGCTTCCTCAGGGGTACTGCTTGTGGCGCGCACTCACCGTAAGCACCCGGACCGTCACCCTGGGTGTCCATTTAACGACACTTGGCTGATTCGTCGTCAGATCATCGCTGACGCGATACCGCCTCTTGATCGGCGTCCGGCGCGAGGGCCGTCCGCTCCGGCGCGCGGGTCGCGAAGTGTCGTGACCGGACGGCATCCCCGCCGAAGACGACCGTGAGGGCGCCGGTGACGACCGCGGTGATCTGGAGGTCGGCGCCGAGCCGCAGGGTGAACTGGCTGAACGCCGTGCCGTGGCGCTCCTCGTCGGGGGCGACGTCGATGGAGCGGAGTTCGACGAGCCCTGCCATCTACTTCACCGGTCCCTTGTGCCGCGCGTACGCGTTCGCCACGTCCTCGGGGTCCTTCTTGTCCTTGTTCACCTGGCGGTTGAGTTCGGTGAGGTCGGCGGTGGTCAGGGTGTTGCCGAGCCGGGGCGGCGCCTTGCGGACCGTGTCGTCGGCCTTGCGGTCGGCGATGAGCGGCACGATGTGCTGGCTCGGGATCAGATGCTTCGGGTCGGCCAGTACCACCCGGCCGTTGGCCTCGATGTCGGTGTCGGTGGTGAAGAGGTTCGCCACGTCGACGTCGCTCTTCTTCGGGGCGCCCTTGACCAGCGGGCCGTCGGAGTCCAGCGAGTTGAACCCCTTGAACTCGACGCTGTACACGCCCCTCAGGCCGACCGTGCCGGCCTGGCGCTTCTTGACCCCAGGTGTGGCGCCGATGGCGAGCCTGCCGCTCTGCTTCTCATCCGCAGGGTGGTCGTCTTGCCGCAACCGGAGGATCCGACCAGGACGGTCACGCCGCCCTCCGGCATCTCCAGGGAGAGATCGTGGACTGCTGTCGTGCCGTTCGGGAGACGCTTGTGGACCGCATCGAACTGGATCACGAGGTGTCCCTTGCCTGGCTGTATAACGTCATGCAGAGTTTTTGGTGTCTGAATAGGTTGTCAATGCTCCGGTGTTGATCCGAGATAACTGGTGACCGAGGAACAAGATCGGATGTCCTGGTTTGAGGGGAGTTTTTGTGTGATGTCGTCTCGAATCGTGGACGCCCCGGAGTCCGTGCACGGCGGCCTGGTCGTCCTCGACGGGATCGGTATGGGCGTCGAGGACGTCGTACGCCTTGCCGACGGCGCCGCGCGGCCGGTTCCCGGGACCGACGCGATGCGCCGGGCGGAGGAGTCCTGGGACGCGGCGCGGAAGATCGCGGCCACCGGGCGCGTGTACGGCCGCTCGACCGGCGTGGGCGCCAACCGGAACGCGGACGTGCCGACCGAGGCAGCCGCCGGACACGGCCTGCGCCTGCTGCGCAGCCACGCGGGCGCGATCGGCGAGGAGCTGCCCGCGCGGCAGGTCCGGGCGATGCTCGCCGTGCGGGCCAACCAGCTCCTCGCGGGCGGTGCCGGTCTGCGCCCCAGCGTGATCACGGCCCTGTGCGAGGCGCTGGAGACGGGCGCGTACCCGGTGGTCAACGAGTTCGGCTCGGTCGGCACCGGCGACATCGCGCCGCTGGCCCAGCTGGGGCTCGCGCTGGCCGGGGAGCATCCCTGGCGGGGCCCGGCCGCCCCCGAGCCGCAGCCCCTGGACAACAACGACGCCCTCGCCCTGATCAGCAGCAACGCGCTCACCCTCGGCCAGGCCGCCCTCGCCCTGCACGAGCTGCGGGGGCTCATCGGAGCCACCCAGGTCGTGGCCGCGCTCTCCCTGCTGGCCGTCGACGGGTCGCACGAGGCGTACGCCGCGCCCGTCCACGCCGCCCGCCGTCACCGGGGAAGTGCCGAAGTCGCACGCCGCATGCGGGAGCTGATCGGCGCCGCCGACCGGCCCACCCCGCCGCTCGGCCGGATCCAGGACCCGTACGGCTTCCGCTGCCTGCCCCAGATCCACGGTCCCGCGCACGACGCGGCGGACGCCCTCGAAGAGGTGCTCACCGTGGAGATCAACGCGGCCGCCGAGAACCCCCTCATCTCCGTCGAGGACATGGCCGCCTACCACCACGGCGGCTTCTACCAGGCGCAACTCGCCCTCGCCCTGGATCACTTCAGGCTCGCGGTCACCCAGGTCGCCCGGCTGTCCACGTCCCGCCTGTCCACCCTCAACGAGCCCGCCTACACCCGGCTGCGCCCCTTCCTCGCCGACCACGAGCCCGCGTCCTCCGGCGTGATGATCCTCGAGTACGCCGCCGGCGCCGCCCTCGGCGATCTGCGCGCGTTCTCGGCCCCCGCGTCGCTCGGCCACGCTGTACTCTCCCGGGGCGTCGAGGAACAGGCCAGCTTCGCCTCGCTCGCCGCCCGGCAGACGCTGCGCGCCTGCGCTGCGTACCGTCTGGTGGCCGGCTGCGAACTCGTCGCCGCCGTACGGGCGCTGCGCCAGCGCGGCCTCAGGCCCGACCCGGAGCTTCCGGCGGGCCGGGCGGTGGCGCTCGCCGAGGCGGTGCTCGACGACGACCCGGCCGACCGGCCGCTCACGGACGACGTGACGGCCGCCGCCGCACTGCTCGACCGGTTCACGGACATCTGGAGGGGGAGCACGTCATGAGCGTGACCGACAGCCCTGCGACTCGACTGCAGGCGCTCTTCGAGGGGCACCGGCTCACGCCGACCCAGCGGCGCATCGCGCACAGCATGGTGCGGCGGGCGTCCGACGTGCCGTTCCTGTCCAGCGTGGAGCTGGCCGAACTGGCCGGGGTCAGCCAGCCGTCCGTGACCCGCTTCGCGGTCGCCCTCGGCTTCGACGGCTACCCCGCCCTGCGCAAGCACCTGCGCGACGTCGTGCCCGCCGAACCCGCCGCGGACTCGGCCACGCACAACGAGTACCAGCAGGCCGTCGAGGCCGAGATCGAGAACCTGCGGCACCTGGCCGAGGTGCTGGCCGACCTGCGCCCGGTGCAGCGGGCGGGCCGGATGCTGGCCGCCTCCCGTCCGCTCGCGGTGCTGGGGCTGCGCGCCGCCGCCTCCCAGGCGTACGGCTTCGCGTACTTCGCCGCCAAGGTCCACCCGGACGTACGGCTGCTCAACGAGGGCGGCACCATGATCCACGACCGCATCGACGCGGCCGTCCACGCGGGCGCCTCGACCCTGCTGTGCTTCGCCCTGCCCCGGCACCCGCGCGAGGTCGTCGACACCCTCGCCTACGCCAAGGAGGCCGGCCTGTCGGTGGTCACGGTCGCCGATTCGGCGTTCGCGCCCGTCGCCAAGTACTCCGACCTTCTGCTCCCGGCCGCGGTCGGCACGGGCCTCGCCTTCGACACGGCCTGCGCGCCGATGCTGCTCGGCCGCGTGCTGCTCGAGGCCATGTGCGACGACCTCCCGGACGCCCAGGCCCGCCTGGAGGAGTTCGACGCGAAGGCGGCGGTGCGGGGGCTGTTCGTGGAGTGATCCGCCGCTCTCAGACTGGTCTCACGTTGAGTCGTTAACGTGCCGCCCGCAGACGTTGTACGTACGGACGTGACGCGGGAGGTCGGCGTGGCGCGCGGAGGACAGGGGCTGGCCCGGGTGGCCGTCGTCGTGCGGGCCGGGGCGGCGCCGCTGTGGTGGGCCGGGGTGTTCGCGGCGGGTGTCGGGGTGGTGCCGCCGGGGGTGACGGGGCGTCGGATCGGTGTGCTGGCCGGGGCGGCGCTGTTCATCCTGGCAGCAGGTGCCGTGGCGTACACCCGTCGCCGCCGGTACGCCGACCTCGCCCATGCCGCCGCCCGCGCGAGCAAGCACGATGTGCTCCAGGACCGCGCGGTCAGCGTGCGCACCTGGCGCCGGGGTCACCGCTGGTGGCTGCTGCTCGCCTTCGTCCTGGCCCTCGGCAGCTCCTTCGCCGTGCCCGCGGCCGGTGGCATGCTGCTCGCCGGGACCGGCACCGGGCTGCGGCTGAAGGCGGCCTGGCTCGGGCGGCGCGAACGCGCCGAGGACACGCTGCTGTGGGTGCGCGTCGACTGGCTCGACCGGCGTGGCGGCCGGCCCGCGGGCAAGCCCGTCAAGGCCTACCGGGGCACAGGCATCGCGGCGGGGGACGCGGCCCCGGGCGGAGCTCGGAGGCGCTCGGCGGTGCTGGTCTGAGGGGACTGCGGCGGACCTGAAGGGGCGGGGCTGTATCGATGTGCGGCTCCGCCGCGTGGGCGCGACAAGCCACGACGAACCGGCAGCCGCGCACCCACCAGATCCCCCACGGCGCGTAGCTACCCCAACTCCGTCAACGAAGAGGCAAACGAACCCCCGGACTCCGCAACGATCTCCGCGATCGTCTGCGGCTCGCGCACCGTAGCGAAGGTCACGCCCCCGGCCCCGTCCGGCACGAACCCATAAACTCCTGGCCGCGCAAGCGAGTTGTACGCATAGTGATGCGCGAAGTAATACGCCCCGGTGTCCAGCGCAGCGGCATAGTCCCCCTGCTCCAGCAGCGGCAGCGCCCGACCCTCCGCCAGCAGGTCGCCCGCGAAGCAGGCCGGGCCCGCCACGTCCTGCACCACCTCGGGACCCGTCTTGGGCCGCCCCTTCGCGTCGTACGCCGCGATCCTCAGCGGCCATGTCCCGGGCGCGTAGACCGTCCGCGTCGCCACCTGCACGCCTGCGTGCGTCACCGCGACCGCCCGCCCGCCGGCGCTCTTCGCGTACTCCACGCGCGCGACCACTGTCCCCTGCTTGGCCAGCAGTGACCGCCCGAACTCGGTCACGAGTCCGTACCGCCCGTCGAACAGCCCCGGCACCGCCTCGCTGAGCAGCCGCGCGTACTGCGCGTACGTCGGCGTGGTCTCGTCCGAACCGAAGTTCACCGCCAGCCCGCCGCCGATGTCGAGCGTGTCGATCCGACGGTGGCCCGCGCGCTCGTTGATCTCCTCGGCGAGCCGGTAGGTCTCCGCGATGCCCTGGGCCATCACGGACAACGGAACCCCCTGGGACCCCGCGTGCACATGCAGCCGGGTCAGCCACGGCCGGTCCAGATAGGCCCGCACGACCCACTCCCTGGCCCCCTCGTCGCGCAGCGCCACTCCGAACTTCGAGGTTGCCGTCGCCGTCGACAGCGCCTCGATGGAGCCCGCGCCGACCTGCGGATTCACCCGGATCCCGATCGGCGAACGGCTGCCGGACGAGCGCATGAGACCGTCGAGGCGGTCCAGCTCCTGCGGATTGTCGGCGTGGAGCGTGGCCCCGAGGTCCAGCGCCTCCCGCAGTTCGGCCGTAGTCTTCGCGGGCGCGTCCAGCACGATGTGCTCCCCGGGCAGCCCCGCCGCGCGCGCCAGCGCCAGCTCGCCCGGGCTCGCCACCTCCGCGCCGATGCCCTCCTCGTGCAGCAGCCGCACCACCGGCACCAGCGGCGACGCCTTCACCGCGAAGGCGTGCAGCACGGGCGTGCCAGGGGCCGTCACCGCCTCGAACGCCGCGCGGAGTCCGGCCGCGGCCTCCCTGATGCCGGTGACGTCGAGCAGTCCCACGACCGGACTGCCGGGCCCCAGCAGCCCCTGCTCCACGGCGGCCCGCACCGCTTCGTCCCGGCGTGCCGCCCGCTCGGACTGCTCCGCGTAAGCCGACTTCGCGTCGCTCACGACGCCCCCTGTCATCTCATCACTCCAATGCATACGTCCAGCGAAGCACCTGTACAGCGCAGACAGGGGTGTACCGCCGTATTGACTAGCTCTATTCATAGCGTCAGGATGTGAATAGTCCAGTAACAATCCCTTGGGAGCAATCCGCCAGGAGGCAGACCATGTCAGGACCCCGCCCCGTACGAGCTCCCCGAGGTACGGAACTGAGCGCCCTGGGATGGCAGCAGGAGGCCGCCCTCCGGATGCTCCAGAACAACCTCGACCCCGAGGTCGCCGAGCACCCCGACAAGCTCGTCGTCTACGGCGGCACCGGCAAGGCCGCCCGCGACTGGCGCTCCTTCGACGCGATGGTGCGCACGCTTCGCACCCTCAAGCAGGACGAGACCATGCTCGTCCAGTCCGGTCGCCCGGTCGGCGTCATGCAGACCCACGAATGGGCCCCGCGCGTCCTCATCGCCAACTCCAACCTGGTCGGCGACTGGGCCAACTGGGAAGAGTTCCGCCGCCTGGAGGCCCTCGGCCTGACCATGTACGGCCAGATGACCGCCGGCTCCTGGATCTACATCGGCACCCAGGGCATCCTCCAGGGCACCTACGAGACCTTCGCCGCCGTCGCCGCGAAGAAGTTCAACGGCACGCTCGCCGGGACCATCACGCTGACCGCCGGCCTCGGTGGCATGGGCGGCGCCCAGCCGCTGGCCGTGACCATGAACGACGGCGTCGCCCTCTGTATCGACTGCGACCCGCGCGCCATCGAGCGCCGTATCGAGCACCGCTACCTGGACGTGAAGGCCGACAGCCTCGACCACGCACTCCAGCTGGCCGTCGAGGCCCGTGACGCCCGTCGCCCGCTGTCCATCGGCGTCCTCGGCAACGCCGCCGAGCTGGTGCCGCAGCTGCTCGCGATGAACGCGCCCATCGACATCGTCACCGACCAGACCTCGGCCCACGACCCGCTGTCGTACCTGCCGCTGGGTGTGGCCTTCGAGGACATGGCCGACGCCGCCGCCAAGGACCCGGCCGGGTTCACCACGCGTGCGCGTGAGTCCATGGCGAAGCACGTCGAGGCCATGGTCGGCTTCCAGGACGCCGACGCCGAGGTCTTCGACTACGGCAACTCGATCCGTGGCGAGGCCAAACTCGCCGGGTACGAGCGGGCGTTCGCCTTCCCCGGCTTCGTCCCCGCCTACATCCGGCCGCTGTTCAGCGAGGGCAAGGGCCCCTTCCGCTGGGCGGCGCTGTCCGGCGACCCGGCCGACATCGCCAAGACCGACAAGGCGATCCTCGAGCTCTTCCCGGAGAACGAGCCCCTGGCCCGCTGGATCAAGATGGCCAGTGAGCGCGTCCACTTCCAGGGCCTGCCCGCGCGTATCTGCTGGCTCGGGTACGGCGAGCGTGACAAGGCCGGCGAGCGGTTCAACGACATGGTGGCGAGCGGGGAGCTGGCGGCACCGTTGGCCATCGGGCGTGACCATCTCGACTGCGGGTCCGTCGCGTCGCCGTACCGGGAGACCGAGGCGATGCTGGACGGGTCCGACGCGATCGCCGACTGGCCGCTGCTGAATGCCATGGTGAACGTGGCGTCCGGTGCGTCGTGGGTGTCCATCCACCACGGCGGGGGCGTGGGCATGGGGCGGTCCATCCACGCGGGTCAGGTCACGGTGGCCGACGGGACGAAGCTCTCCGGGGAGAAGATCCGCCGGGTGCTGACGAATGACCCCGGGATGGGTGTCATTCGGCATGTGGACGCGGGGTACGACATCGCGGAGACCGTGGCGCAGGAGCGCGGGGTCCGGGTGCCGATGCGCGAGGGTGACGACGCGTGACGGTTCGTGAGGGCGGGCACGGTGACTCTCCGGTGCAGTCCGAGGTCTCGTCGCCGGGTGCGGGTCCGGCTGTGCCCACCCGCCCCCGGTCTCGGCTTCGCTCGACCGGGGGGACCCCCATCGCCCTGCGGAACGACTGCCCACAGCCCGTACGGCCCGAGCCTGTGGGCGGTTCCTTTCATGAGATGTGGCGTGAGTTGCTTCCCGTCGGGCGTGACTCCGGCTCAGGCGGCTACCGGCGCTACGCCTGGACAGGGGCCGATGCCGAGTGCCGGGCCTGGTTCGAGGAGCAGGCCGAAGCTCGTGGTCTGGTCCATGAAGTCGATCGGAACGGGAATCAGTGGGCCTGGCTCGGGGATCCCTCCCAGGGGGACGCCGTCGTCACCGGGTCGCATCTTGACTCCGTGCCCGATGGCGGTGCCTTCGACGGGCCCCTCGGGGTCGTGTCCTCCTTCGCCGCTCTTGATGAACTGCGTCGCAGGGGAGTGCAGTTCGCCAAGCCCCTCGGCATCGTCAACTTCGGTGACGAGGAAGGGGCCCGGTTCGGGCTCGCCTGTGTCGGGTCGCGGCTCGCCGGCGGGCAGTTGACCGTCGAGCAGGCCCATCGGCTCACCGACGGCGACGGCGTCACGCTGCCGCGGGCCATGGAGGCCGCCGGGTACGACCCCGACGGGATCGGGGCCGACCCCGAGCGGCTCGCCCGGATCGGTGCCTTCGTCGAACTGCACGTCGAGCAAGGGCGGGCCCTCGACCTCACCGGGGACGCGGTCGGTGTCGCCAGTGCCATCTGGCCGCACGGGCGGTGGCGGTTCGACTTCCGTGGGGAGGCCAACCATGCCGGGACGACCCGGCTGGTGGACCGGCACGACCCGATGCTGCCCTACGCCGAGACCGTGCTCGCCGCCCGCCGGGAGGCCCGGCTCGCCGGTGCCGTCGCCACCTTCGGCAAGATCGCCGTCGAGCCGAACGGCGTCAACGCCATCCCCTCCCTGGTGCGCGGCTGGCTCGACTCCCGTGCCGCCGATCAAGAGGCCCTGGACCGAGTGGTCGGCGCGGTCGAGAGCGCCGCGCGCGACTACGCCGCCGCCCATGGCGTCGACCTCGACGTCGTCCGGGAGTCCTTCACGCCCGTCGTGGAGTTCGACCACGCCCTGCGCGACGAACTCGCCCGCATCCTCGGCAAGGACACGGACCTGACGGTCCCCGTCCTGGAGACCGGTGCCGGACACGACGCCGGGATCCTCTCCACGAGCATCCCGACCGCCATGCTGTTCGTGCGCAACCCCACCGGAGTCTCGCACTCCCCGGCCGAGTTCGCGGCCGAGGACGACTGCCTGGCCGGGGTGCACGCGCTCACCGACGTACTGGAAGGGCTGGCCACGTGACGAAGCGGACGTACTGGCTGGAGCACGCCTGGCTCGACACCCACGTCGAACCGGGCGTGGCCGTGGACATGGACACGAGCGGCGGCCGGATCGCCGGCGTCCGCACCGGTGTCCCCGCTCCGCCGCCCGGCGCCGAGGTGCTGCGCGGACTCACCCTTCCCGGGCTCGCGAACGCGCACAGCCACGCCTTCCACCGCGCCCTGCGCGGCACCGTCCAGGTCGGCTCCGGCACCTTCTGGACCTGGCGCGAGGTCATGTACTCCGTCGCAGACCGGCTGACCCCGGAGACCTACCACGCCCTCGCCCGCGCGGTGTACGCGGAGATGGCGCTGGCGGGGATCACGGCCGTCGGCGAGTTCCACTACGTGCACCACGCGCCCGACGGCACCCCCTACGCCGACCCGAACGCCATGGGCGAGGCGCTCCTCGACGCCGCCGCCGAAGCCGGTATCCGCATCACCCTCCTCGACACCTGCTATCTGTCCTCCGGCTTCGGACAACCGCCCAACACCCACCAGCGCCGCTTCTCCGACGGGAGCGCGGAGGCCTGGGCCGAACGCTGTTCAGTTCTCAAGGACCGGGATCACGCACGGATCGGGGCCGCGATCCACTCCGTACGGGCCGTGCCCGCAGGCCAGTTGGCGACGGTGGCGCTGTGGGCCGAGGAGCGGCGGGCCCCGCTCCATGTGCACCTGTCCGAGCAGACCGCCGAGAACGACGCCTGCCGAGAGGCGCACGGCGTCACCCCCACCCGGCTCCTCGCCGACCACGGTGTCCTCGGGCCGCGGACCACCGGCGTGCACAACACGCACCTCACCGACGAGGACATCGCCCTGCTCGGCGGCTCCCGCACCGGCACCTGCATGTGCCCGACGACCGAGCGCGACCTGGCCGACGGCATCGGACCCGCCGTCGCCCTCCAGCGCGCGGGCTCCCCGCTGTCCCTCGGCTCCGACAGTCACGCCGTGACCGACCTGCTCGAAGAGGCACGCGCCATGGAGCTGAACGAGCGGCTGCGCACCCAGGCCCGGGGTCACTGGACGGCCGCGGCACTGCTGCGGGCCGCCACCGCCGACGGCCACGCCGCCCTCGGCTGGGACGAGGCGGGCACGATCGAGACCGGCGCGCTCGCCGACCTCACGACGATCGCGCTCGACTCGGTCAGAACAGCGGGGCCGCTGCCGCGCCTGGGCGCCGAGACGGCCGTATTCGCCGCGACGGCAGCGGACGTACGGCACACGATCGTCGCAGGCCGGCACGTCGTACGCGACGGGGCGCACACGCTCGTACCCGATGTGCCCCAAGCCCTGGCGCGGGCCGTCGAAGCCCTGCGCGCCTGACGCCCCCCGCAGCAGCCACCCACGAGGACGCCATGAGCAGCAGCACCGTCATCACCAACATCGCCACGCTGGTCACCAACGACCCCTCCCTGGGGGACAGCTCCCCCCTCGGTCTGATCCAGGACGCGGCCGTCGTCATCGACGGCGACCGCGTCGCGTGGACCGGTGAATCAAGCAAAGCACCCGCCACTGACAACCGGGTCGACGCGGGCGGCCGGGCGGTGCTGCCGGGCTTCGTCGACTCGCACTCGCACCTGGTCTTCGCGGGCGACCGCACCCAGGAGTTCAACGCCCGTATGTCGGGCCGCTCGTACAGCGCGGGCGGCATCCGCACGACGGTCGCGGCGACGCGCGCGGCGAGCGACGCGGACCTGGAGGCCAACCTCACCCGCTATCTCGCCGAGGCGCTGCGCCAGGGCACCACCACCTTCGAGACCAAGTCCGGCTACGGCCTGACCGTCGAGGACGAGGCCCGCGCCCTGCGCATCGCCGCCGCGCACACCGACGAGGTCACCTACCTCGGCGCCCACATCGTGTCGCCCGACTACGCCGACGACCCGGCGGCCTATGTCGCCCTCGTCACCGGCGAGATGCTGGACGCCTGTGCTCCGTACGCCCGTTGGATCGACGTCTTCTGCGAGAAGGGCGCCTTCGACGGTGACCAGGCCCGCGCGATCCTCACCGCGGGCAAGGCCAGGGGCCTGCACCCCCGCATCCACGCCAACCAGCTCTCCTGCGGCCCGGGCGTCCAGCTGGCCGTCGAGCTGGACGCGGCCAGCGCCGACCACTGCACCCACCTCACGGACGCGGACGTCGACGCGCTGGCGAGCGGCCGTACGGTCGCGACCCTGCTGCCCGGCGCCGAGTTCTCCACCCGCGCCGAGTGGCCGAACGCCCGCCGGCTCCTGGACGCGGGCGTCACCGTCGCCCTCTCCACCGACTGCAACCCGGGCTCGTCGTTCACGTCCTCCGTCCCGTTCTGCGTCGCGCTGGCGGTACGGGACATGGGCATGACGCCGGACGAGGCGGTCTGGTCGGCGACGGCGGGCGGTGCGGCGGCCCTGCGCCGTGACGACATCGGCCGCCTCACGCCGGGCGCGTACGCGGACCTGGCACTCCTGGACGCCCCGAGCCACGTCCACCTGGCCTACCGGCCGGGCGTTCCCCTGGTCACGGGCGTGTGGCGACGGGGCGTACGCGAGGTCTGAGCCACCTCCAGCCCCCGGCGGTGGTGCGATCGCCCCCCGGAGGACTGGTCAAGCCGCGTCGCCGGCTCCGCCGGGCGGGGCGCGGTCGCGCGGCTTCTGGAGGACCGGTCAGGCCGCGCCTGCCCGCCACTGCTGCCGCGCCCCGCCGTCCAGCGGCTCCAGCGCCACCCCGTCGCCGCCCCCGTCCGGCGTCACCCCCGTCCCGATGGCGATCGCCGGCCGGATCACGCCGCCGGAGCCGACGGTGAAGCGCAGGTTCTGGCCGTTGCGGCCGTCCACCGAGGCGCACTCCCAGATGCCGACACCCCGGTCCACGGCGCCGCGGCTGTCCAGGCAGAAGTCGGGGTCGGCGGCGGACCGGAGGACGCCGCGGTCGGTGTCCACGCGCCAGCGCTGGGTGGGAGAGGAGGAGCAGGAGGCTGTGATCACGTCCGTGCCCTTCGCGAAGTCGCCGTCGCGGACGTCCAGGCAGCGGCCCGTGGCAACGTTCACCACTTGGGCGTAGGAGCCGCCCGGGGGCCGGGGCGCCGGCTTCGGGGTGGGCGTCGGCTTCGGCGGCGCCGACGTCCGCGGCGGGTGGGACGTACGGGTCGGTGAGGGTGAGGGCGAGGGGGACGCGGTGGACGGGGACGGGGACGGGGAGACGGTCGCCGTCGTCGTCACCGTGACCGGCGGGCTCGAGGGCAGTACGGTCGCGGCCGCCGATCCCGGTCCGGACGAGCCGGGCCGGGTCAGCAGGAACACCAGCAGCGGGGCCAGGGCCACGCCCAGCGCCGCCGAGGCCAGCACCAGCCGGCGGGACGGCGGCCAACTCCGGTGCGCCGTACGGGACTCGGGGACGGTGACGGCGCCCTCGTCGCGAACGTACGCCGTGCCGCTCCACGGCAGCAACCCCTCGGCCAGCACCGTGCGGGGGTCGTCCCGCAGGGCGGTGAGGTCCTCGTACGCGCCCGTGCAGTGCGGGCAGTGCCCCATGTGGGCCTGCAGGTCGGGGCTGTAGCGGGGGTTGCCGGGCCGGACCGACTCCTCGATCAGCCGGCGGAAGTCGCCGCAGCGCGGGTCGTCGGAGGCGGCGAGCCGGGAGCGGAGGACGGCCTGCGCCATGGCCTGGAGGGCCTGCGGGGTGCCGTACGTCACGTCCTCGCGGGTCAGGCCGAGGAAGACGGCGGTGCGCTCGGCCGGTTCGCGTTCCACCACGCCGTACCGGATGAGGCCCTGGGTGCGGGAGGGCAGCGTACGGAACGCCGGGAGCAGGGGCGGGGGCGGGCCGCCGGGGTTGCCGGACGAGTTCAGGACCAGGAGCAGACCGGGGTCCACCCCCGCGACGCGCTCGTCCGCGGCCCAGGTCGCGGCCGATCGGGCCGTCAGCAGCAGGAGTTGGTGACGCAGCGGGACGCGCGGTTCGACGCCGCGTGCCGTCTCGCGGGCGGCGGTCGTGTGGGTCTGAGCCGCCAGCTGCCGTGCCGCCGACTCGGTCGCCGTGCACAGCCGTGCGTAGTCGAGGACCCTCGAGTGATGGCGCACGCGCAGTTCCCGCAGGGCCGGGTACGCGGTCGCGGTGCTGGTGCGCAGCAGCTCCGTCAGCCGCGCGTCCGAGGCCCGCGCGTTGTCGCCGCCGCCCTCGGCCAGGTCGCCCTGAGCCATTCCCGAGCCTCCTCGCACCCGCCGCGGCCGTCCGTCCGCGCTCCCGCTTCCGACCTACCGGCCGGTTCGGGGTGCCCATAGTGATGGAGGGAGACCCGTCGGGAAAGACGTTTCCCGGGGTAACCCACGGGACTCGTGGCACGGCGCGGAGAGGTGAGAGCGGTCCGGCACCGTCTGCCGGACCGCTCACCAAGTCTCCTGGCGGAGGCGGGGGTCGTCCCGGGCCTCACTCCTCCAGCGTCAGCCCCCTGCGCAGCCGCACCAGCGTGCGGGACAGCAGGCGCGACACGTGCATCTGCGAGATGCCCAGCTCGTCGCCGATCTCGGACTGGGTCATGCCCGCCACGAACCGCAGGGAGAGGATCTTCCGGTCCCGGGACGGGAGTTCGGCGATCAGCGGCTTCAACGACTCGACGTACTCGATGCCTTCGAGTCCGTGGTCCTCGTAGCCGATGCGGTCCGCCAGCGCGCCCTCGGTGTCGTCCTCCTCGGGCTGGGCGTCCAGCGACGCCGCGGTGTACGCGTTCGACGCGGCCATGCCCTCGACCACCTCGTCGTTGGACAGGCCAAGACGTTCGGCGAGTTCCGGCACCGTAGGTGCGCGGTCCAGCTTCTGCGCCAGTTCGTCACCGGCCTTGGCCAGGTCGAGGCGCAGCTCCTGCAGCCGGCGCGGTACGCGCACGGACCAGGAGGTGTCGCGGAAGAAGCGCTTGATCTCGCCGATGATGGTCGGCATGGCGAAGGTGGGGAACTCCACACCGCGGGACAGCTCGAAGCGGTCGATCGCCTTGATCAGGCCGATCGTGCCGACCTGGATGATGTCCTCCATCGGTTCGCTGCGGGAGCGGAAGCGGGAGGCGGCGAACTTGACCAGCGCCAGGTTGAGCTCGACGAGGGTGTTGCGCACGTACGCGTGCTCGTGGGTGCCTTCCTCGAGCGACTCGAGCCGCGCGAAGAGGGTCTTGGACAGAGCCCGCGCGTCGACGGCGTCGACCTCGTCGTACGGGGGGATCTCGGGGAGCCCCTCGATGGGATCCAGTTGTTCCGGTGGGGGTGTCGACGTCGCGTTGTGGGTAGGCGATGCGTCGAGCCGGGGTGACATGGTGTCCTCCATCGTTCTCGGCATAAGGCTGCCGAAGCCATGCGTGCACTGCGGTGTGCGGCGCCTCCAAAGCCGGCCGTGTCGGTTTCTTGTCCCTACTAGCCCTACCCGCTTCACCAAGTCCGTCGCAAGTGCGTTCTGTGGCTATATGTCCGATTCTGGGCGGTTGTTCGGCTGTCGGAGTGCGTACGGAAGGCGTAGTGTTCGAGGGCATCAGTCAGCAGCCACGACCTCGGGAGAGAGAGACGCATGGACCGCGGGACGGTCGGCAGCGCACAGTCGGGCCGGCTTCTGGTGGAGGTGCGGGAAGAGGGCTCCAGCGCCGTGGTGACACCGGCGGGTGAGCTCGATCACCACACCGCCGATCTGTTGCGCGAACCGCTCGACGCTCTCCTCGCGAAGGGGTTCTCGCGACTCGTCGTGGACTGTTCACGGCTCGAGTTCTGTGACTCCACGGGGCTGAATGTGCTTCTCGGCACACGCCTGAAGGCGGAGGCCGCCGGTGGCGGGGTGCATCTGGCGGGGATGCTCCCCGTGGTGGCCCGTGTGTTCGAAATCACAGGTGCGGGGGCGGTCTTCACCGTCCACGACTCCGTCGAGGACGCCCTGGCCGACGAGGCCGGATAAGCCCGCGCCGCGCCCCGGCCACATCGCCGCACAAGGGGGTGTTCCGCCGGATCCGCCGGGCAGGAGACAACCTGAGCCCGTCGGCCTCCACAGCCCCGGGTGAACCACGAACGACCTGCGTACGACGTACGTACCGACCTGTACTGACGTACTGACTACTGAATCGCGAACCGGCGGATCGGTGAGGTGAAGCGCTGATGGGCACCGAGGGGGCGACGGCCGTGCCGTCGGAGGGGCGGCAGGTCCGCAGGCTGCGCCTCGACGGCGAGAGCGGGGTCGTACCGCTCGCCCGCGACTTCACCCGTCAGGCGCTGTACGCCTGGGGCTGGCTGCCCGCCGCCACCGCCGACCAGCGGGCCGCCGCCGAGGATGTGCTGCTCGTCGTCTCCGAGCTGGTCACCAACGCCTGTCTGCACGCCGAGGGGCCCGACGCGCTGTTCCTGTCCTGCGACAACAAGGTGATCCGTATCGAGGTCTCCGACCGCGGCACCGGCCAGCCCGCCCCGCGCACCCCGCACCGCGCCGGGCGCCCCGGCGGTCACGGGATGTTCATCGTGCAGCGGCTGTGCCTGGACTGGGGGGTCGTGCGCACTCCCGGTGTCTCGGGCAAGACGGTCTGGGCGGAGCTGGGAGCCCCGGCCTAGCGCCATCATTCCAGCTCTGGTTACCCGCGGTCACCCTCTCCACTCGAACCCCTGCACGCGCACGTCGGATCGTCACAACTTCGGGCGTGCTCCGTGTCTTCCCTCCTCACGGCCCCGGGCGTACCTTGACGGCCGATCTGATGTGCCGTCAGGAATGAGGTGGACCGCCGTGTCGTACCCGAAGCGAACCGCCGCGCTCGCGTCCGCCGCCGCGCTGGCCGGCTCGGCGGTGCTGCTGGCCGCGCCGGCGGCCCATGCCGAGGTCGTCGACCTCAACTACCACTGCAAGACTCCGATCGGGGACAAGAGCGCGGTGTCGCCCATCGACATCAAGGGCGTGAAGAGCGGCAACGGTTACAAGATCACCATGTCCTGACAGAAGGGCGTCTCGTCCAGCCCGGTCGAGCTGGGCAAGGGCGCGATGAACCCGAGCGCGACCATCAAGCTCGGCGGAGCGGACGGCGGCACGATGAACGTGACGGGTCCGCCCAACCAGGCCGCGATCCCCGCCAACACCCCGATCAGGATCAGCGACTTGAGCGGCACGTACACCCCGAAGAAGTCGGGCAAGGTCACCTTCACCGCGGACGTCCTCACCATCAAGGCGCTCGGCACGACGACGACCTGCACCCCGGCCGACGATCCCAAGCCCTCGCTGACTCTCGACGTGACCGCGGCGGGCGGCGGCGCGAGCGGATCGACCTCGCAGAGCGGCACCGACTCCGGCGGACAGCTTCCGCAGACCGGCCCGGCGGACTCGGCCATCGCCCTCGGCACGCTCGGCGGAACGGTCCTGCTCGCGGGCGCTGCGGGCGCGCTGTGGCTGACGCGACGGAACCAGCCCGTACGCCGCTGAGTGTCCGGGCCCGACCGCTGGAGCCGCCGATGCCGTCCGTCGCCCGAGTCCTGAGCCCGCCGTGTCTCTCTGCTGCTCCTGCTGGGCGCCGCCCCGGCCGCGGCCGGGGCCGAGGGCTGGTCGCTCGCGCCGTCCGGCGGCGGCCGCCCGTCGTTCTACGCCGAGGGCGTGCCCGGGTCCGTCCTGCAGGACACGGTGCCCGTGACCAACCGAAGCGGAAAGCCCGTCACGGCACGGCTGCGCAGGGACCGGCGTCCGGGTCACCTTCGCCGGCACCTCGATCCGCGTCCCCGCCCGCACGCGCGCCGACGTCCCCTTCACGGTGGCCCTCCCCGACGGTGCCGGGCCCGGCGACCGCCCCGGCACGATCACGGCCCGCGACACCGATGGCCGTACGCACACCCTCCGGGTCCGGCTGCGGGTCGGCGGCCCCCGGCTGTCCGCGCTGACGGTCGAACACGTCGCCGTGCACGGCGACCGCATCGCGTACGAGCTGGTCAACCGCGGTACGACCGTCCTCGTGCCGCGGCTCGCCGTGCACGCGGACGGTGTCTTCGGGCCGGTCCTGGACCGCGCCCCGCGCACCCTGCCGGTCCGGCTGCCCCCGGCCGCCGGCTCCGCCTGAGCGAGCCCTGGCCCGGCCGGCCCTCTCTGGACGCGGTCGACGTACGGCTGACCGTGACCGCGGCGGGCGGTGCGCACGGCACGGCGGGGACGTCGGTGCGGTTCGTGCCATGGGTCGCGGTGGGTGCGGGGCTCGCCGTGGCGGCGGGCACGGCCGCGGCGGTCGTCGTCGTACGGCTGCGCAGGCGTCGTACGGCCGATGCCGCGGTCGAACGACCGGACAAGGAAGTCGAGTTGACGGGAGCGGTGACCTGAGCGGCAAGCTGCGGATCACGGTGCTGGTGGCAGCCCTCGCGCTGCTCCTGGCGCCGCTCGCGGGCACGGCGTCGGCGGCCGCCCGGCCCACCGTCGAGCTGTCGAAGTCCGAGGCGGGGACCGGCGGTTCGATCACCGTGCGCGGCGCCGGCTGGCGGCCGCACACCCTGCTGATGATGCTGATCTGCGGCCGGGCCACCCCGTCCCGGGGCGTGATCGGCGGCACCAACTCCTGTGCCAACGGTGACGGCAGGGCCGTCACCACCGATGCGGACGGGAGCTTCCACCGGCAACTCCCCGTCGCCGAACCGCCGGTGCCCTGCCCCTGTGTCGTCCACGTGGCCACCGTCACCGGTGCCAGGGCCGACGCGGACGCCGTCTTCCAGGTCGCGGGGCACGCGGTGAAGCCGCTGCCCGCCGAATCCGCCGACGGCCGCCTGTCCGTCCTCAGCGACACCCGGCTCACCGGCTCCAGCGGACTGCTCACCTGGTTCGGCGCGCCGCCGTCCCGCAGCCCGGTCTTCACGGTCGGCAACGTGGGCACCTCCACCGTCCACAACCCCGTCTTCCGGATCGGCACCGGGCACGGCGTGTTCGCCCCGCAGTGGGACGACCAGCAGTGGCGCGGCACCCTCGAGCCCGGTCGGAAGACGCAGATCAAGCTGCCGGTGGAACTGGCTGCGGGGGCGCACGGGGACTACACCGTCTCGCTGGGATACGGCGGCAAGGTGCTCGCCGAGCAGCCGTGGGGCGTGGGCCGGCCCTGGGGCGTGACGCTGTTCTGGATCCTGCTCTGCCTGGTGGTACCGGCCGCGGTCTTCCGCGCCGGGATGGTGGTGGTGGACCGCGTACGACCGCGCGGGGCTTCGGGCGCCAGGCACCGAGGGCTGCCCCGACTCACGCTCGAATTCCCGAAGTTCCGCAGGTCGGAGGCCCCTCCGCCTCCGACCTCGACCCTGCCGTGGTTCACCCCGGACAGCGATCCGGGCACGGCCGGTCGGCTCTCCGCACCGCACGACGACAGCCCGACGAGCCCTACGACTCCCAGCAGGAAGGGACCCACGTGAGCATGCGAAGGAGAGTCACACCGACCGGCGGACGCAGAGCGGGCGCGGCTGCGGCCGCACTGGTACTCGGCGGGGCGGGCGTCCTGCTGGGGGTGGCCGCGGTGCCTGCGCAGGCGGCCGAGGTGTCGTTCGCCACGCACTGCGTGCCGCCCGCGGGCATCGAGCCCGTCGACGGCACCACCACGGTCGCGGTCACCGCGCCGGTCCGCGGCCAAGGTGGGCGACACGGTCGACGTCGTGTGGACGTTCGTGCAGGCCGCGTCCAAGAACCCCGACATCATCGACCTGCCCGCCAACTCGGTCCAGCCGTCCGGAGTCCTCAAGGCGACCGGCGCGCAGACCGGTGACATCGCGATGCAGGGGCCGCGGGAGAACCCGGCGATCCCCAAGGGCGCCGCCATGGTGCTGTCCGCGATGAAGGGCTCGGTGAAGCTGACGACGCCGGGGGAGCTGACGCTCACTCCGGACGCGTACACCGTCAACGCCATGTCGACGGACACGAAGTGCACGCCGACGGAGACGGTGCAGAAGGCGGCGACGATCCAGGTGACGCCGGGGGACGGCGGTACGCCGAGCACGATCCCGGATCCGAGCGGCTCGGCCTCACCGTCGCCACCGCCGTCGGCCGACCCCGGCGCGTCCACGTCGCCCTCCGCCTCCGGGGGCGGCGACACCGGCCGGACGGACTTCACCGGCAAGGAGGTCCAGGTGCCGTACGCCTGCAAGACGCCGATCGGCGACAAGAGCGCGACCTCGCCGGTGCAGATCGGTGCGAAGAAGAGCGGCGGGAGTTACGACCTCACCGTGCAGTTCAAGAAGTCGGTGATGGACAGCCCGGCCGACATCCCCGAGGACTCCGTGAAGCCGTCGATGGAGGTGGTGCTGGGCGGCGCCGACAAGGGCACGGTGCATGTGGAGGGGCCGACGAACGCGAACGACATCAAGTCGGGCGACCCGATCGAGATCCCCGACCTGACCGGCACGTACAAGCCGGGCGCGAGCGGCACGTCGACGCTGTCCCCGGGTGTCCTCACGGTCAAGGCCCTGGGCACGACGACCACGTGCACCCCGGAGAAGACGGAGGTCTCCCTGACCCTCGACACCACACAGCAGCCGGGCGGCGCGTCGGGCGGCACATCGACCTCGGGCGGCACATCGACGGGCGGCACGGACGGCTCCGCATCGGGCGGCCTGGCAGCAACGGGCGCGAACGACCACGCGGCCCTGAAGGCCCTGGGCCTGGTGGCCGGCACGACGATCCTGCTGGGTGCGGCGGTATTCACATTCCTGCCGGGAAGGCGGACACGCTGACCCTGGTGTGTCGGCACAGGCGAACGGGGGCCATCGCATCCCGACGATGCGATGGCCCCCGCTCGGCCAGGACGTGCGTCAGCGGACGTCGCCCATGAGTTCCTTGACCTTGTTGCGGTACATCCACACCGCCACACCGGCCAGCACGGCGAGCACCGCCTGCATGGCCACGATGCCCGTCTTGTTCAGGTCGACGCCGGCGATGGAGAGCAGACCGGTCGTGGCGTCACCGGCGGTGACGGCCAGGAACCAGACGCCCATCATCTGGGAGGCATACTTCGCCGGTGCCATCTTCGTGGTGACCGACAGGCCGACCGGGGAGAGCAGAAGCTCACCGACGGTCTGCACGAAGTAGATCCCGACCAGCCACATCGCCGCCGCCTTGTGACCGCCGTCGGCGATCGACAACGGGGCGAGGAAGAGGAAGAACGAGGCGCCGATCAGCACCAGACCGCCCGCGAACTTCACCGCGGTGCTGGGCTCCTTGCCGCGCCGGGCGAGCGCCAGCCACGCCCAGGCGAAGACCGGCGCCAACGCCATGATCATGACCGGGTTCACGGACTGGTACCAGGAGACCGGGAAATTCCAGCCGAAGATCGTGTTCTTCGCCGAGGAGTCGGCGAACAGGGACACCGTCGAGCCACCCTGGTCGTAGATCATCCAGAACACGGCCGCGGCGACGAAGAACCAGATGTAAGCGCTCATCTTGGACTGCTCGGCGCGGTTCAGGTCCTTGTCCCGCTTGATGCGGGCGATGACCACGACCGGGATCAGCAGACCGGCGATGGTGATCGGGACCAGCAGCCAGTTCAGCGTGTAGACGCCGGAGAAGCCGATGACGGCGTAGAAGACGACCGCAACGGCGGCCCACAGGCCGGCCTTGGTCAGGGTGGCCTTCTTCTCCGCGGCGGTCAGCGGGGTGGGCACGATGTCCGAACGCGAGCTCAGGTGGCGGGTACCGAGCAGGAACTGGGCCAGACCCAGCGCCATGCCGAGCGCGGCGAGCGCGAAGCCCAGGTGCCAGTTGTAGTTCTCGCCGACGGTGCCGATGATCAGCGGCGCGGCGAAGGCGCCCAGGTTGATGCCGATGTAGAAGAGCGTGAAACCACCGTCACGGCGCGGGTCGTCCGGACCGTTGTAGAGGTGGCCGACCATCGTGGAGATGTTGGCCTTCAGCAGACCGGAGCCGATCGCGACCAGGCCGAGCCCCGCGAAGAACGTACCGGCGCTGGGCAGAGCCAGCGTCAGGTGGCCGAGCATGATGATCGCGCCCGCGACGGCGACCGTCTTGCGGGGGCCGAGGACGCGGTCCGCGAACCAGCCGCCCGGCAGGGCCAGCAGGTACACGAGGGACAGGTACACCGAGTAGATCGCGGTCGCCGTGGCCGCGTTCATGTGCAGGCCGCCCGGTGCCACCAGGTACAGCGGGAGCAGGGCCTTCATGCCGTAGTAGGAGAATCGCTCCCACATCTCGGTCATGAAGAGAGTGGCCAGTCCGCGGGGGTGGCCGAAGAAGGTCTTCTCGGAACCGGGGGTGCCCGGTCGGACCGAGTCCTTCGTCAGGCTGGACGCCATGGTCGTTCCTTGCTGGTCGGGACGCGCGTGGAGCGTTGCGCGCCCGTGGGGGGAGGGGCCGGCACCGGCGGGGTCGGTACGTCCACCCCACGCCCGGAGGGAGCCCGCCCCGGATCGCGGGGCGGCGGACGGCGACCACCGGGATCCACGCCCCGCGACGCGACGGTGCGTCGGGAGCCCGGCCAGAGGTCATTCCTTTCAAGGCCGGCACGGGCCGGCCCGCACACGAAAGAGACCTTCAGCGTGGATCGACGCGGAAGGTCACCGGTGTACTACAGGCGCTCAGGTCACCATACGGCAGGACACTGCCGGATATGAAAGGACTTGAGACACGGATCACAGGTGTCGGCGGAACCTCAGGACCGGTTTCGAAGGTCTCTCCTACCATCGCACCTCTCGCCCATAGGTTCGTACTACTGTGCCCCAAGGTAAGAATCCCTGGTCGCGATCACACCCCAGCTCCGCGCGCGGGCGGTCTACCATCACCTCATGACCCGTGTACTGCTCGCCGAGGACGACGCTTCCATCTCGGAGCCGCTGGCCCGCGCCCTGCGCCGGGAGGGTTACGAGGTCGAAGTGCGCGAGGACGGACCCACCGCACTCGACGCCGGAATGCAGGGCGGCGTCGATCTGGTCGTGCTGGACCTGGGGCTGCCCGGCATGGACGGCCTGGAGGTCGCCCGCCGGCTGCGTGCCGAGGGGCACACCGTGCCGATCCTCATCCTGACCGCGCGCGCCGACGAGGTGGACACCGTCGTCGGCCTCGACGCGGGCGCCGACGACTACGTCACCAAGCCGTTCCGGCTCGCCGAACTCCTGGCCCGGGTCCGGGCCCTGCTCCGGCGCGGCTCCGCCGAGCCCCAGCAGCCCCCGGCCACGCACGGCGTGCGCATCGACGTCGAGTCGCATCGCGCGTGGATGGGCGACGAGGAACTCCAGCTCACGGCGAAGGAGTTCGACCTGCTGCGGGTGCTCGTGCGCGACGCCGGCCGTGTTGTGACGCGGGACCAGCTGATGCGCGAGGTGTGGGACACCACGTGGTGGTCGTCCACCAAGACGCTCGACATGCACATCTCCTGGCTCCGCAAGAAGCTCGGCGACGACGCGGCGAACCCCCGCTACATCGCGACGGTGCGGGGAGTCGGCTTCCGGTTCGAGAAGAGCTAGGCGCCGCGGGGGCTGGCGCGCAGGTGCGGCCGCGAGTTCGTTGTGGCTGGTCGCGCAGGTGGCCGCGCCCCTTCGGGGCGCTGCGCCGGCCGGGGTTTCCAGGTGCCCGAGGCACACTGGTCGTCGTAATGCCATCGCCCGGAGGGCCCCGTGCGCCGTCGTCTGATCCAGTCCACCCTCGCCGTCGTTCTCGTCGTGATCGCCGTGTTCGGTGTGTCGCTCGTCATCGTCGAGACGCGGACGATCAGCAACAGCGCGCAGGAGCGGGTCGACTCGGAGGCGTTGCGGCTCGCCAGCATCGTGGACAGCCGGATCCTCGGCGACGAGAACATCACCGCCGAGATACTGCGCAGCCAGGTCGGCGAGAACCAGTACGCCGTCATCCGCATGTCCGGCCGCCCGCCCATCGAGCTCGGCACCAGGCCGGAGGGGGACGTCATCCGCTCCAGCGCCGACGGAGAGGAAGGCGAGGGGGTCACCGTCGAGGAACCGCGCTCGTCCGTGACCCGTGAGGTCGGCCGCACCCTGCTGATCATCGGCGCGGTCGCGCTGCTCGCGGTGGTCGCCGCCGTCCTGCTCGCCGTACGCCAGGCGAACCGTCTCGCCTCCCCGCTGACCGACCTCGCCGAGACCGCCGAACGCCTCGGCTCCGGCGACCCGCGCCCCCGCCACAAGCGCTACGGCGTTCCCGAGCTGGACCGGGTCGCCGACGTCCTGGACTCCTCCGCCGAGCGCATCGCCCGCATGCTCACCGCCGAGCGCAGACTGGCCGCCGACGCCTCCCACCAGCTGCGCACGCCCCTCACCGCGCTGTCGATGCGCCTCGAGGAGATCACCCTCACCGACGACCCGGACACCGTGAAGGACGAGGCGAACGTCGCGCTGACGCAGGTGGAGCGGCTCACGGACGTCGTTGAACGGCTGCTGACGAACGCCCGCGACCCACGCACCGGCTCCGCCGTCTCCTTCGACCTCGACGAGGTCATCCAGCAGCAGCTCGCCGAGTGGCGCCCGGCCTACCGCAGCGCGGGCCGCGCGATCGTCAGCTCCGGCAAGCGGCATCTGCAGGCCGTGGGCACGCCCGGCGCGGTGGCGCAGGTGCTGGCGGCGCTGATCGAGAACTCGCTGATGCACGGCGGTGGCACGGTCGCCCTGCGCACCCGTGTCACCGGCAACCAGTCCGTCGTCGAGGTCACCGACGAGGGGCCCGGCGTCCCGGCCGACCTGGGCGCCCGGATCTTCGAGCGGACGATCAGCGGGCGCAACTCGACGGGCATCGGCCTCGCCGTCGCCCGGGACCTCGCGGAGGCGGACGGCGGCCGGCTGGAGCTGCTCCAGGCTCAGCCCCCGGTGTTCGGCCTGTTCCTGTCGCGGACACCACCGCTCAGGAAGCAGCAGGGCGACGACGACGCACCGATGGTGCGCTGAGGCCCCCCGCCCCGTCCCCCGCCTCAGGGGTTACAGGACCCGCTGCTGCGCGCTCGCCCGCTCGGGCTCCGCCGCCGGACAGGGCTCGGCACGGGTGACTGCCTCCCGGCCGGGCAGCGTGCGGAACACCCAGGTGCGGTACGACCAGAACCGGAACAGGGTCGCGAGGCCGATGCCCACCACCTTGAAGACGTTGCGCTGCAGGGAACTCTCCCAGTGCAGGCCGTAGATCGCGACGAACAGGATGCCGTTCTCGATGACCAGGCCGATCACGCTGAAGACCAGGAAGAGCGTCAGCTCGCGGGTCCGCGCGCTCTTGTCACGGTCCCGGTACGTGAAGTAACGGAAGCCCACGTAGTTGCAGGCGATGGCGACGACGGTGGCGATCACGTTGGCACGGACGGCCTGCAGGGTGGTCAGGTGCCACAGCAGATTGGAGACACCGAAATTGACGACGGTACCCACTGCGCCCACCGCGCCGAACTTGGCGATCTCGTGGACCAGCTTTCGCAACCCCGAGGAACCACGTTCCATGGTCGTGCAGTCCCCCGTCCGTAGGTTTTGTCCAACCCAGTCATGCTATCCATCCGGCTTCCGACGCGCCTGTGCGCGGGCTCACAGATCGGGAACAAGTCGGAAAGAGCAGCGGAAAAGCGGGGCAAGAGAGGGTGAAACCGTAGTAAGAACCGGTAAGAACCCTGCTCTAAGGCATGGAATCCGGCCGACCCGGCGTGGCCGATACCCTGGGGGCGTGACGTTCCCGGTAGTCGGCATGGTCGGCGGGGGTCAGCTCGCTCGTATGACACACGAGGCGGGCATCCCGTTGGGCATCAGGTTCAAGCTCCTCAGTGACACCCCTCAGGATTCCGCGGCGCAGGTCGTCAGCGATGTCGTCGTCGGCGACTATCGCGACCTCGACACGCTGCGCGAGTTCGCGCGCGGTTGTGACGTGATCACCTTCGATCACGAACACGTACCCACCGAGCACCTCCGCGCCCTGGAGGCGGACGGAATCCCCGTCCGCCCGGGCCCCGACGCGCTCGTGCACGCCCAGGACAAGGGCGTGATGCGCGCGAAGCTCGACGCGATCGGTGTGCCGTGCCCACGGCACCGGATCGTCGCCGACCCCGAGGACGTGGTCCGCTTCGCGGCCGAGGGCGACGGCTTCCCGGTCGTCCTCAAGACCGTCCGCGGCGGCTACGACGGCAAGGGCGTGTGGGTCGTGGAGACCGCGGAGGAGGCCAGCGACCCGTTCCGGGCCGGGGTCCCGGTGCTCGCCGAGGAGAAGATCGACTACGTCCGCGAGCTCGCGGCCAACGTCGTACGCTCGCCGCACGGCCAGGCCGTCGCCTATCCGGTCGTCGAGTCCCAGCAGGTGAACGGCGTCTGCGACACCGTGATCGCACCCGCCCCCGGCCTGGACGAGGACCTCGCCCTCAGGGCCGAGGAGATGGCGCTGCGCATAGCCAAGGAACTGGGCGTCGTCGGCCATCTCGCCGTCGAGCTGTTCGAGATCCGCAATGACGACGGATCTTCTGGTGTCCTCGTCAACGAACTCGCGATGCGCCCGCACAACTCCGGCCACTGGACCCAGGACGGCGCGATCACCTCGCAGTTCGCCAACCACGTCCGCGCCGTCCTCGACCTCCCGCTCGGCGACCCGCGCCCGCGCGCCCCGTGGACCGTCATGGTCAACGTCCTCGGCGGCGACTACCCCGACATGTACTCCGCGTACCTGCACTGCATGGCCCGCGATCCCAAGCTCAAGATCCACATGTACGGCAAGGACGTGAAGCCCGGCCGCAAGGTCGGCCACGTCAACACCTACGGCGACGACCTGGACGACGTCCTCGAGCGCGCACGTCACGCTGCCGGTTATCTGAGAGGCACGATCACCGAATGAGCCCAGTTGTAGGCATCGTCATGGGGTCGGACTCCGACTGGCCCGTCATGGAGGCCGCCGCCCAGGCCCTCGACGAGTTCGAGATCGCGTACGAGGTCGACGTCGTCTCCGCGCACCGCATGCCGCGCGAGATGATCGCGTACGGCGAGCAGGCCGCCGAGCGCGGCCTGAAGGCGATCATCGCGGGCGCCGGCGGCGCCGCGCACCTGCCGGGCATGCTCGCCTCCGTGACCCCCCTGCCGGTGATCGGCGTCCCCGTGCCGCTGAAGTACCTGGACGGCATGGACTCGCTCCTCTCCATCGTGCAGATGCCGGCCGGAGTCCCCGTCGCCACGGTCTCCGTCGGCGGTGCCCGCAACGCCGGTCTGCTCGCGGCCCGCATCCTCGCCGCGCACGACGAGGAACTCCTCGCCCGGATGCGCGACTTCCAGCAGGAGCTGAACGACCAGGCCACCGAGAAGGGGCGCCGGCTGCGCTCCAAGGTGGAGGGGTCGAACGGCTTCGGATTCGGGAAGTGACGGGTATGACTCCTCGGACCTCACCAGCCCCTCTCGATGAAGCCCGCGCCCTGCTGGGCGAGTTCCCGGTCGTCGACGGGCACAACGACCTTCCCTGGGCACTGCGCGAACAGGTCCGCTACGACCTCGACGCCCGCGACATCGCCACCCACCAGAACGCCCATCTCCACACCGACATCCCGCGGCTGCGCGAGGGCGGCGTCGGGGCGCAGTACTGGTCGGTGTACGTCCGTTCGGACCTGCCCGACGCGGTCCCGGCGACCCTCGAACAGATCGACTGCGTACGGCAGTTGATCGCCCGCTACCCCGCAGACCTGCGGGCCGCGCTGACCGCCGGCGACATGGAGGCGGCGCGCGCGGAGGGCCGTATCGCCTCGCTGATGGGCGCGGAGGGCGGCCACTCGATCGCGAACTCCCTGGCCACGCTGCGCGGTCTGTACGAGCTGGGCGTCCGCTACATGACGCTCACCCACAACGACAACATCGCCTGGGCGGACTCGGCGACGGACGTAGCGAACGTCGGGGGCCTGTCGGCGTTCGGCCGCGAGGTCGTCCGCGAGATGAACCGCCTCGGCATGCTCGTCGACCTCTCGCACGTGGCGGCGACGACGATGCGCGATGCCCTCGACACCACGTCCGCGCCGGTGATCTTCTCGCACTCCTCGTCCCGCGCGGTGTGCGACCACCCGCGCAACATCCCGGACGACGTACTGGAGCGCCTGCCCGCCAACGACGGCATGGCGATGGTGACCTTCGTACCGAAGTTCGTGCTCCAGGCGGCCGTGGACTGGACGGCCGCAGCCGACGACAACATGCGCGCGCGCGGCTTCCACCACCTCGACACGACCGCCGAGGCGATGAAGGTCCACCGCGCCTTCGAGGAGGAGAACCCGCGCCCGGTCGCGACGGTGTCGACGGTGGCCGACCACCTCGACCACATGCGCGAGGTCGCGGGCATCGACCACCTCGGCATCGGCGGCGACTACGACGGCACGGCCTTCACCCCGGACGGCCTGAACGACGTCTCCGGCTATCCGAACCTGATCGCGGAACTCCTCGACCGCGGCTGGTCGAAGCCCGACCTGGCCAAGCTGACCTGGCAGAACGCGGTACGGGTCCTGGGCGCGGCGGAGGACGTGGCCCGCGACCTGCGGGCGACCCGGGGTCCGTCCAACGCGACGCTGGAATCACTGGACGGCTGACAGGACCCTTTGTGGACAGGCGTCGGCAAGCCGGAACCGTTGAAGGGGAATCTGTCCGGCTGCTGGTCCCGGCGGATCGACGACGAGTACCGGCTCGTGTACCGGGCGGACGACAGGGAAGTGAAGATCCTCAAGGCCCGGTACCGCTACCACGACTGCCGCCGGCCGCCTCACTTCACGGATGCGCGATCCGGCACAGGCAGAACGGGTGCCCGGCCGGGTCCGCGTACACCTGGAAGTCCTTCTCCTCCCGGTCCTCCAGGTCCAGCGGGCGCGCGCCCAGGGCCAGCACGCGCGCGTGGGCCGCGTCGATCTCGTCCCAGGTCGCGCCGGCGTTGAAGTCGAGGTGGAACTGCTGGGCGTTGTCGCCCGCGCGCGGCCAGGCGGGCGGGCGATAGCCGGGCTCCCGGTTGAAGGCGAGCCGCGGCCCGTCCGGGATCTCGAGGACGACCCAGTCGTCGTCCTCGGCCTTGGGGACACCGCCCGCGACCGCTGCGTAGAAGCCGGCGAGCGCGAGCGGGTCGGGGCAGTCGAGCACGACCGAACGGAAACGGGCCACGGGTGCCATGGGTCCTCCTCGGTTCAGCGGGCGCGTGGATCTGTTCACGGGCACGCAGGTCTGTTCAGCAGGCGCACAGGCAGAACGGATGCCCCGCCGGGTCCGCGTACACACGCCAGGTGCGCGAGCGGTCTGCCGTGTCCAGCGGCCGCGCGCCCAGTTCCAGCACTCCCTTCTCCGCCGCGTCCAGATCCGCCACGGTCAGGTCCAGGTGGAACTGCTGCGAGCCGTCGGGCGCGGGCCACTTCGGCGGTACGAACCCGCGTGCGGCCTGGAAGGCGAGCGACTGGCCGCCGGGCACCCGCAGGTCGACCCACTCCGCGTCGCCCTCGACGGTGCCGCCCAGTACCCCGGCGTAGAAGGCCGCGAGCGCGCGCGGGTCGGGACAGTCCAGGACGACGACGCCGAGCTTGGCGAGAGCCATGACTTCCTCCTCGGGTTACCCATAAGAGGGTGCAGACGGTAACGGTTACTGCATGTTCCCGCACTGGAGGTAACGTCGCAAGCATGAGTGAGAGATCGCCCGCACCGGGAGGGCTGGCCCTGGTCGAGTCCCTGGTGAACACGCTGGACCTCGAGTCCGGCGCCGACACGCTCGACACGGCGGACGGCCGGGCGCGCTTCGGACTCACCGCGGACGAAGTGCCGTACGCCCGCGAACTGCGCGAGTCGCTGCGCGCCGCGCTGCTCGCGCACGCGGGCCATCCCCCGCACCGTTCGGTGACCCCGCTGGGCCGACTGCTGTCCGGCGCCCCGCTGTACGTGTCCGTCGACGAGGGCGACGGCTCGGCGACGCTCACGCCCACCGAGGACGGCCCCCTGCTCTTCCGCGTCGCCGCCGCCGTCGCCGAGGCGCTGGTCGCCGGGACCTGGCAGCGGCTGAAGGCGTGCGAGGCGGTCACCTGCCACTGGGCGTACTACGACCGCAGCCCGGCCGGCCGGGGTCGCTGGTGCTCGATGCAGGTGTGCGGTGCCCGGGCGAAGATGCGCCGCTACCGGGCCAAGGAAGCGTAAGGCGCGCCTGGTTCGGCACCCGGGTGGGGCAGAATGCGACAGGACACCGGTTCGGCCGACTGAGCCTCGGCCGAACCGGTGTCGCCTTCTCGGGGTCAAGCCCCGGGTGCCTCGGCCGGTGCCGGGAGCCCGGCCGTGCGGCCCTTCGGCGCACCCTCCGGCTCAGGCGGTCGGGCGGCCCATCGCGCGGTACGTCCAGCCCGCCCGGCGCCAGACCTCCGGGTCGAGGGCGTTGCGGCCGTCGAGGATCAGCTTCGCCGCCGCCTCCTCGCCCAGCACCGCCGGGTCCAGCTCGCGGAACTCCCGCCACTCGGTGAGATGCAGGACCACGTCGGCGCCGCGGACGGCGTCGAGGGCCGTGGGCGCGTAACCGAGGGTCGGGAAGACGCGGCGGGCGTTGTCCATGCCCTTCGGGTCGTACACCGTGACCTGGCCACCCTGGAGGTGTATCTGGCCCGCCACGTTGAGCGCGGGCGAGTCACGCACGTCGTCCGAGTCCGGCTTGAAGGCGGCGCCGAGGACCGCGACCCGCTTGCCCAGGAACGAGCCGCCGCCCAGCGCCTCGCGGGCCATCTCGACCATCTGGCCGCGGCGGCGCATGTTGATGGAGTCGATCTCGCGCAGAAAGGTCAGCGCCTGGTCCGCGCCCAGCTCGCCCGCCCGCGCCATGAACGCCCGGATGTCCTTCGGCAGACAGCCGCCGCCGAAACCGATCCCGGCCCGCAGGAACTTCTTGCCGATCCGGTCGTCGTAGCCGATCGCCTCGGCCAGCTTGGCGACGTCGCCGCCCGCGGCCTCGCACACCTCCGCCATCGCGTTGATGAAGGAGATCTTGGTGGCCAGGAAGGAGTTGGCGGACGTCTTCACCAGCTCGGCCGTCGGGAAGTCGGTCACCACGAACGGCGTGCCCTCACCGACTGGTGTCGCGTACACCTCGCGCAGCAGCTTCTCCGCCCGCTCGCTGCGGACGCCGACCACGATCCGGTCCGGGTGCAGCGTGTCCTCGACGGCGAAGCCCTCGCGCAGGAACTCCGGGTTCCAGGCCAGCTCGGCGTCGGTCCCGGCGGGCGCGTGCTCGGCCAGGCAGGCGGCCAGCCGGTCCGCGGAGCCGACGGGCACGGTGGACTTGCCGACGACCAGCGCGGGACCGGTCAGATGGGGGGCCAGCGAGGCGAAGGCGGCGTCGACGTACGACATGTCCGCCGCGTACTCGCCGTGCTTCTGCGGAGTGTTCACGCACACGAAGTGCACGTCGCCGAACTCGGCCGCCTCGGCCCAGTCCAGGGTGAACCGCAGCCGTCCCGAGGAACCCTCGAGCCCTTCCACGTGCCGGCTCAGCAGCTCCTCCAGCCCGGGCTCGTACATCGGGACCTCGCCCCGCTTGAGCATCGCGATCTTCTCGGGTACGACGTCCAGGCCCAGCACCTCGAACCCCAGCTCGGCCATGGCCGCGGCGTGCGTGGCGCCGAGATAGCCGGTGCCGATCACGGTGATCTTGAGGCTCATGGGTGCTCCAAGGGGATACGACGGGGATGCGAGGCAGAGCATAGTCGGGGCATGCCGCGGCCTTCTGGCGGGCAACTTTCCCGCTGTCGCCAAGCTCACAGAGGCCTGCCGTGGGCAGGCCTCTAAAATTTGAGTTACTTAACGGTAATTAGCGTCATTGCCGCGTCGGAATCACTGCGTTTTTGGAGCGTGAGAGACCTTGGCCGGATCGGCTGACTTCGACCTGTACCGCCCCGCCGAGGAGCACGACATGCTCCGCGACGCCGTCCGCTCGCTGGCCGAGGCGAAGATCGCGCCGTACGCCGCCGCGGTGGACGAGGAGGCGCGCTTCCCGCAGGAGGCGCTGGACGCGCTGGTCGCGAACGACCTGCACGCCGTGCACGTGCCCGAGGAGTACGGCGGCGCGGGCGCGGACGCGCTGGCCACGGTGATCGTGATCGAGGAGGTGGCGCGCGTCTGCGTCTCCTCGTCCCTCATCCCTGCGGTGAACAAGCTGGGCTCGCTGCCGGTGATCCTGTCCGGCTCCGAGGACCTGAAGAAGAAGTACCTGGCGCCGCTGGCCAAGGGCGACGGGCTGTTCTCGTACTGCCTCTCGGAGCCGGAGGCGGGCTCGGACGCGGCCGGCATGAGGACGAGGGCGGTGCGCGACGGCGACCACTGGATACTCAACGGCGTGAAGCGCTGGATCACGAACGCCGGCGTCTCCGAGTACTACACGGTGATGGCCGTGACCGACCCCGAGAAGCGCTCGAAGGGCATCAGCGCCTTCGTCGTCGAGAAGTCGGACGCGGGCGTCTCCTTCGGCGCCCCGGAGAAGAAGCTCGGCGTCAAGGGCTCGCCGACCCGTGAGGTCTACTTCGACAACGTGCGCATCCCGGCCGACCGGATGATCGGCGCGGAGGGCACCGGCTTCGCCACGGCGATGAAGACGCTGGACCACACCCGCATCACGATCGCCGCCCAGGCGCTGGGCGTGGCGCAGGGCGCCTTCGACTACGCGAAGGGATACGTCCAGGAGCGAAAGCAGTTCGGCAAGCCGATCGCGGACTTCCAGGGCATCCAGTTCATGCTCGCCGACATGGCGATGAAGATCGAGGCGGCCCGGCAGCTGACCTACGCGGCGGCGGCCAAGTCCGAACGCGGCGACAGCGACCTGACCTTCCAGGGCGCGGCGGCCAAGTGCTTCGCCTCCGACGTGGCGATGGAGGTCACCACGGACGCGGTCCAGCTCCTCGGCGGCTACGGCTACACCCGTGACTACCCGGTCGAACGCATGATGCGCGACGCCAAGATCACGCAGATCTACGAGGGCACGAACCAGGTCCAGCGCATCGTGATGGCCCGGAACCTCCCCTAGCGGGGTCTTTGCAGGTCAGAGACGACGTGAAGCCGTCTCGGGTACAGCCCTCGGCACAGAATGCCGGGGGCTGTTGCCGTCCGTCGAGGAGGGCTCGGCGGTTGCTCGAACAAAGGTTCCTCGGCATCCGGCGATCATTGATACGGTCCCGGCATGGCTGAAGCGCAGGGATCGTCGAGTGGCCCGGTCACCGCGGCCGATGTGGAGCACGCCGTGCGGTTGGCGCTCGCCACCCTGCGCGGGGCGGCCGCCGCGGACTGGGGTGTCAGGGCCGGTTCCCTGGAGTGGGACTGCTGGGAGACCGTCGAGCACCTCGCCGACGACCTGCTCTCGTACGCCGCCCAACTGAGCCCGGCGAACCCGCCGCTCGACACCCACGTCCCGTTCGCGTGGAGCCGTAAGAGGCCCGGCGGCCCGGCGAACGCCGTCTTCGCGGACCGCGACGCCGGTCCCGCCGGTCTGCTCCAGGTACTGGATGCCAGTGGCGGCCTGCTCGCCGCGATCGTCCGTACGACCCCGCCCACGGCCCGGGCACACCACGTCTTCGGCCGGGCCGACCCCGAGGGCTTCGCCGCGATGGGCGTCGTGGAGACCCTGGTGCACATCCACGACGTCGCCGAGGGCCTGGGCCTCGACTGGACGCCGCCCGCCGACTTGTGCGACCGAGTGCTGACCCGGCTCTTCCCCGACGCTCCGGCCGGCACCGACCGCTGGCCGACCCTCCTCTGGGCCACCGGCCGCGCGGAACTCCCCGGTCGGCCGCGTCTCACCTCGTGGCGCTGGTACGGCACGCCCCGCGCCGACGGCAGGCCGTAGCGGACCGGCATGCCACGAGGCGGGGGCGGTCTCCGTGCTCCCCGGATGGCAGGTCCCGGCGGACCGGCGTAGGACGGAAGCACACGGGGCCCGCCCAGGGCCCCTCTCCCTCTCAGGAGGAGCCGTGACCCAGCCCGGAACCATGAGCGCCATGAGTAAGGAGATGCAGGACGCCGTCCAGGCGTGCATGACCTGCCACACGACGTGCGAAGAGACCATGAGCGCCTGCATGTCCATGGGCGGTCAGCCCCAGATGCAGATCATGCGCGCGCTCATGGACTGTTCCGACATGACGCGGATGTGCGCCGACATGATGATGCGGCGCTCGCCGATGTCGGCCGAGATGTGCGCGATGTGCGCCAAGGTCTGTGACATGTGCGCGGAGGCGTGTATGTCCGTACCCGACGACCCCCAGCTGATGCGCTGCGCGGACTCCTGTCGCCGCGGCGCTGAGATGTGCCGCGCGATGGCGGGCGCGAGGATGTGACGCCTGCCTGACGGCACTCGAGGGCACCCCCGTCCTCGGGGGTGCCCTCGACCGTGTGCCGGGCCTCGGCGGTACTGGCCGCCGCGACGGCCTAGTTGCCGGAGACCGTGACCGTCTCGTCGTTCTTCAGCTCGTTCACCAGCGTCTTGACCTTCGCCTTGTCCCAGATGAGGTTGCCGCCGGCGGAGCCGGAGACCGGCATGTTCATGGACTTGCCGTCGCCACCGCTGACGCCCTTCATCGCCCAGAACATGGACGCCAGGTCCCACAGGGACATGTCCTTGTCGACGGTCAGCGAGTCCAGGCCCGCGCTCATCGTCGGGTAGAGCTTGAAGGGGTTCAGGACCGTCGACGGCGTGGCCACCTGATGGGCCAGGGCCGACAGGAACTTCTGCTGGTTCTTCGTACGCTGCAGGTCGGACGTGGCGAAGGCGTGCCGCGTACGGACGAAGGCCAGCGCCTGCTCACCGTTCAGCGTCTGCTTGCCCGCCTTGAAGTCGGCGCCCGAGTACTTGTCCTTGAAGCCCTGGTCGAGAGTCATGTCGACCCCGCCGACCGCGTCCACGATGTTCGCGAAGCCCGCGAAGCCGATCTCGACGTAGTGGTCGATGTGCAGGCCGGTGTTGAACTCGACGGTGCGCACGAGGAGGGTCGGACCGTCCTCGGCGTACGCCGCGTTGAGCTTCGTGTGCCGGCCCTGGCCCGGGTAGACCTTCCCGGACGTCGACCCCTTGTACGACGGGATCTCCACGTCCGAGTCGCGTGGCAGCGAGATCAGCGTGTCCCCGTTGCCGCCGACGTGCAGGATCATCATCGAGTCGGTGCGCTGGCCCTCGGCGGAGCCGGTGTGCAGCTTCTTCTTGTCCTCGGCCGACATGCCCTTGCGGCTGTCGGAGCCGACGATCAGGTAGTTGGTGCCCTGACCGGTCTCAGGGCGGTCGATGACCTTGGACAGGTCGACGTCGCGATGGAGCTTGGAGTCGGCCCAGAAGTAGGTCGCGACGGATGTGACGATCAACACGGTGACGAGAGTGAGCACCGTCACCTTTATCCGGCGCCGCCAGTTGGGGCGCGCCCGGTAGCCCGCGTACTCCGGATCGGGGTCGTCGTCGTTGGGTACGAAGCCGCCGCCCCGGCCACCGCCGTAGACCTGGCCGTCGCTGTACCCGCTGTCGTACCCCTGTGCGTCGCCGTAGTCGTCGTAGCCCTGGCCACCGCCGTAACCGGGCTGCTGCGGTACCCCGCCGTACGGCGGCGCCGACGGACGGCCGTTGCCGTAGCCGCCGCCCTGCCCGTACCCGCCACCCTGTCCGGGCGCGGCTCCCGGACCGCGTCGTACCTGTCGCATCACGCGGGCGCCCTCGGGCTGCGCGCTGGCGCTGCCGCGGCCGTAACGGTTGCCGCGGTTGTCGTCGGACCATCCCTCGGGCCATTCATTCATGTGGCCCAGTGTGCAGGGCGAGGCCGTGTGTCTTACAAGAGCCGTCGGAAAATCAGAGCGCCGCTGTTGCGAACCCGACACAAAGTCCTCGAATGTCGCTTCGACATAAGGTGGAGGCCATGACAGACCAGGAGCTCGCAGCGGAGTCCGATATTCCGGGCAAGCCGACGTCCGCCTCGCGTACCACTCTCAGCCACATCATGACCCACAGCGACACCAATCTTCTGGGCACGGTGCACGGCGGCGTGATCATGAAACTGGTCGACGACGCGGCGGGCGCGGTGGCCGGCCGGCACAGCGGAGGGCCCGCCGTGACCGCGTCCATGGACGAGATGGCGTTCCTGGAGCCGGTCCGGGTGGGCGACCTGGTCCATGTGAAGGCACAGGTCAACTGGACCGGCCGGACCTCGATGGAGATCGGCGTACGAGTCCTCGCCGAACGCTGGAACGAGTCGGCCCCCGCGACCCAGGTCGGCTCGGCCTACCTGGTCTTCACGGCGGTGGACGCCGACGGCAAGCCGCGCCGGGTCCCTCCGGTCATGCCCGAGACGGAACGTGACGAACGCCGCTGCCAGGAGGCCCAGATCCGCCGCACCCACCGCCTGGCCCGCCGTCGGGCCATCCGCGAACTGCGCGAGAAGCGCGCGGCGAACGGCCAGGAGGAGTAGGCGCTCCGCTGCGGGCGCCGTGATGGGCCACCGGTTCGCTGCGGGTCCGTCGTGGCCGGTCGCGCCGGCGCGGCGGAGCCGCCTGTCGATACAGCCCCGCGCCCCTTCGGCGCTCAACCCGCCGCCGTGTTTCCCCGGCACACCGCCTCGTCCCCCCGCATCACCGTGGCCTGGCTCTCCGGTGGGTCCTCGGCCTTGACCTTGCGTACCGCGTGGAAGTCCGAGCCCGCGATCACCTTGAGCAGCGGCCCCTGACCGCGTGCCGCGCGCAGTTCGCTGCCCGGCAGGGCCGCCTCCAGAGTCTTGGCCGAGCGGTCCCAGCGGGGGTCGTAGAGGATGACCGTCCGCCGTACGTCGCGGTCCTCAGACGTCGTCGGCTGCTGGGTGGTGGCGAAGCCGGCCGCGGCCAGGGCCGAGTCGATGCGCCTGGCGAGGCCCGACGTGCCGGTGCCGTTCTCGACCTGCACCCGGACCTGCTGCGGCGCCACGTCCACGGGTACGGCCGGGGCGCGCGGCGGGCGCTTCACGGTCAGCGGCCGGTCGTCGCGCAGGGCTTCGAAGAGCTTCGCCGACTTGACCGGGTCCCACTTCAGCGTGGAACCGATGCCCTTCACCGCGTATCCCATCTTGCCGATCGGGACCGTCGTGAACTCGGACGAGGAGGGGGAGAAGTTCCGCATCGCCCGACCGAGGTCCAGCAGTTCGTCCGTGCCGAAGCCCTTGTCCGCACGCACCGACCCGAGCACCGCCCGCGTCACGTCCCGGAACCGCATCGGGTTGAACAGCATCCCGGACGACGTCGCCCGGTCGATCAGCGCCGCCAGGAACCGCTGCTGGCGCTTCATCCGGCCCAGGTCGCTCGCTCCGTCGACGTGCCGCGAGCGGACGAACTGCAGCGCCTCGCCGCCCATCAGCGTGTGCGTGCCCGCCGGGAGGTCGAGACCGGTGTAGGAGTCCTTCATCGGCGCGACGGTGCAGATCCTGACGCCGCCGAGCACGTCCACGGTCTTCATGAAGCTGATGAAGTCGACCTCCAGATAGTGGTCGATCTTCACATGGGTCATGTTCTCGACCGTCCGCACGGTCAGCTGCGGCCCGCCCTCCGCGTACGCCGCGTTGATCTTGATCGGGTGCGGTCCGTGGTGTGCTCCGGTCGTCTCGTCGACGTGCTCGGGCACCTCGGCGTACGAGTCGCGCGGCAGGCTCACCACGCTGGCCCGCTCCCGGTCCTCCGAGATGTGCACGATCATCATCGTGTCGGTGCAGTGGCAGGGCGCCCCGCCCAGCCGGTACTTCCGCCGCTCCCGCTCGTTGATCCGGTCCCGGCCGTCGGTGCCGACCAGCAGGACGTTCATGCCGTGGCCCGCCTGCGGGCGGTTCTTCATGTCCTTGAAGGGATCGATCCGGGCGATGTCGGCGTCCAGGCTCGTCACGACCGCGTGCCCGATCCCGGCCGAGGCCAGCACCACCACCGACAGCGTGGTCACCGCCCGCATGGCCCAGCGCGGCCGTTTGCGCCGTACGGGTACGGGCGGCCGCTGTGCTCTCCGTGGCTGCGGCGGCCGGGGGCGGCGCTGCGGCCGGGCGGGGGAGCGGGGCGGCGTGGCGGGCATGGCAACCTCCGGGCCTGGGGCCCCTGGGGCCGTACGTGGGATCGTGAGCACCGTAGGCCCATACGATCTCCAGCCCGCGGCAGCGGCCCGGCGGGGCGCACCAGTGTCCCCCGTTCGCGGTAACGTGGGCGCCCTATGAACGCCAAGCCCGACGTGCGGCTCCCCGCTGTTTCTGTGATCATGCCCGTCCTCAACGAGGAGCGGCATCTGCGCGGCGCCGTCCAAGCGATCCTCGCGCAGGAGTACGCCGGCGACATGGAGGTCGTGATCGCCCTCGGTCCGTCCACGGACCACACGGACGAGATCGCCGCCCAGCTCGTGGCCGAAGACCCCCGCGTGCACACCGTCCCCAATCCGACCGGCCGTACGCCCGCCGCGCTGAACGCCGCGATCAAGGCGTCCCGGCACCCGGTCGTCGTCCGCGTCGACGGCCACGGCATGCTCTCGCCGAACTACATCGCCACCGCGGTACGGCTCCTGGAGGAGACCGGCGCGCAGAACGTCGGCGGCATCATGCACGCCGAGGGCGAGAACGACTGGGAGCACGCGGTCGCCGCCGCGATGACCTCGAAGATCGGCGTCGGCAACGCGGCCTTCCACACGGGCGGCGGGGCGGGCGAGGCCGAGACCGTGTACCTGGGCGTCTTCCGCCGCGAGGCCCTTGAACAACAGGGCGGCTACAACGAGGAGTTCATCCGCGCCCAGGACTGGGAGCTGAACTTCCGCATCCGTGAGGCGGGCGGGCTGATCTGGTTCTCGCCGGAGCTGAAGGTGTCGTACCGCCCGAGGCCCTCCGTGCGCGCCCTCGCCAAGCAGTACAAGGACTACGGCCGCTGGCGGCACGTCGTCGCCCGCTACCACGAGGGCTCCATCAACCTCCGCTACCTCGCCCCGCCGACGGCGGTGTGCGCGATGGCCGCCGGCATCGTGGTCGGAGCCGCACTGACGCCGTGGGGCTTCGTCGTCCCGGGCCTCTACCTCGCGGCGATCGCCGCCGGTTCGGTCCCCGCGGGCAAGGGGCTGCCCCTCAAGGCCCGCCTCCGGATCCCGGTCGCCCTCGCGACGATGCACATGTCGTGGGGCTGGGGCTTCCTGACGAGCCCGAAGTCGCTGGCGAGGAAGGTCATCGCGTCGCGGCGGCCCGCGGTGGTCGCCGCCCGCTGACGCGGGTCCGGCCGAACGAGAACGGGCCCCTCCCGCGCGGGAGGGGCCCGTTCTCGGTTCTCGTTCCTCGCTACCACTGGTACGGCTTGTACACGTCCATGCACTGGTTCTTGTCCGAGCCGTTGATGGCGTCCGCGTTGCCGGGCAGGTCCCCGGCCTTCGGCGCCGACTCCTTCGGATAGGCCGTGCCCTCGCGCCAGTCGGCGCCCACGACGACGGTGACCCCCGACACGTCGGTCGACTGCTTCACCGAACCCAGCGGAATCCCCAGCGACTTGGCGACGGCCTGGGCGTCACCTTCCAGATCCGCGCTCGGGTACCGCACGACGGTCCGGTCCTCGGCCAGCGCCGCCGTCGTGTCGGCCGCCGCACGCGCGTAGCCCTGCCGCACGAGCACCTGGCTGATCGCTTTCGCCCGCCCGGGGACGGGGGGCTGGGTGGAGCTGCGGGTGGCGTTCTGCACCAGCACGCCGAGCCTGTCGGCCGGCGTGGAGGGGGACTTGGCCGCCGTCTCGACGGTGTCCGTCTTCTTCTTGCCCGACGGGTTCGCGTCGCCGTTCTTGTCGAACGGCACGTCGTCGCGGAGCATCTGCCACATCTTCTCGGCATTGGCACCGTCGGGTACGACGTGGTTCCGGTTCTGGCTGTCCTCGACCCAGGGCATCGTCGTCATTGTGATCCGGTCCGTCGGCACCGACTTGAGCTGCATGCTCAGGTCGTACAGCTTCTTGACCGTGCCGATCTCATCGGACACCGACAGGGACTTCGTGGCCGCCTCGGCCAGGCCCATCAGCCGCCCGCTGTCGGTGAAGACGTTCTGCCGCTTCAGCGTCCGGATCATCGAGTTCAGGTACATGTGCTGGGCCCGTGCCCGCAGCGGGTCGCTGCCCCAGGCGTGCCGGGTGCGCAGCCACTGGAGGGCCTGCTTGCCCTTGATGTTCGTCGTTCCGGCCTTCAGCTTCAGGCCCGAGCCGCCGGGCACGCCGGGCAGCGGCCGGTCCCACACGTTCTGGTTCACGCACACGTCGACGCCGCCGATGGCGTCCGCCATATCCACGACACCCGCGAAGTCGATCGTCATCCAGTGGTCGATGTAGACCCCGGTGAGGTTCTCCCAGGTGGTCAGTGTGCAGCCCGCCCCGCCGCGTGCCAGCGACTCGTTGATGATGTTGTTGGTCGCCGCGTACGTCTGCTTGCTGACAGGATCCGTGCACTTGGGGATGTCGACCCGGGTGTCGCGCGGGATGCTCACCACGGCGGCGCTCTTGCGGTCCGCGGACAGGTGGATGAGCATCTGCACGTCGCCGAGGGGCGGGTTGCCGCGGTTGTCCCTGCTGCCGCCCAGCTTCACGTTCTCGTCGGAGTTACGGCTGTCGGAGCCGATCAGCAGGATGTTCACCGGCGTCTGCCCGGCGGCGTTGGGCCGGGCCTTCCTCGCCTTGGAGTCGCCGATGCTGCGCTGGCCCTTCTGGATGTTGCCGTTGAGGTGCCGGTAGTAGAGATAGCCGGCCCCCGCCGTACCCAGTATCACCACCGCCAGAACCGTCGCCGACCAGCGCAGGACGCGCCGTCTGCGCCGTCGCCGGTCGCCCTTCGGACCGCCTCCGCGTCCTTTGCCGCCGGGCCGCCCGTCCCCCTCGGCCGTCTTCCGGTCCCGCGGCACCAGCGACATCGTGTCGTCGACCGCCGGTGCCTCCCCCCGCACACTGCTCTGCGCCAAATTCCCCAGCCTCCCCACCCTGCGCCTCACACGGGCCCCTCCCGCGTCTGTTAGACGCTTGAGGGGCCCGTGGGGTTACCTGCCTCAAGAGGCGCACTTCACCTTGTCTGCCGTGGACTTGTCCACATCCGGCGCCTTCGTCGGAGCGGTCAAGGACACCCCCGCGCCCTTGAAGTCCTTGCCCAGGGTCAGCGTCATCGCCGGCAGCCCCTGGGAGTTGGTCACGCTTTCGCCCGGCTTCAGCGCCGATCCCGCGAGCCCCATGATCGCGGCCAGCCTGCGTGCCTGGTCCGCCTGGTCGGGCGCGTACTCGAGCGTCGTCTTGGCGAGTTCCGCGTCGGCGTTACCCCCGTTCTCCGACTTGAGGACGCCCTCGTCGTTCTGCAGCCACTGGAGCGTCTCCTGTGCGCTGCCTGCGGGGGCCCCGCCGTTGAGGATGCGGACGCGCACCTCGGAGGCGTCGGCCTTGGTGCCCTTGAGACGGGCGGCCGCCGCGTCCTTCGATGCCTTGGCCTTCTTCTTCACGTCGGTGAAGGACACGTCGTTCTTGATGGCGTCGAAGACCGCGGGCGCCTTCGTCTCGTTGAGGACGACGGTCGCCTTGACCTTCTCCGCGGGGTTGTCTATCACCGGCACCGTGGTGAAGGTCAGGTTCTTGGTGTTGAGCTTGCCCAGCTCCAGGCCGAGGTCCTTCAGCTTGCCGATGCTGTCGATCTGTGAGTCGACGGTCAGCGCCTTCGTGCCTGCCTCCGCCAGCTTCAGCATCTTCGAGGGGCTGCTGAGCGTGTCGTTGGACTTCAGCTTGCGCATCAGTGCGCTCAGGAACTGCTGTTGCAAGGCGATCCGGCTCAGGTCGCCGCCGAAACCGACGGAGTGCCGGGTGCGGACGAAGGCGAGTGCCTGTTCACCGGAGATGTTGTGGGTGCCCTTCGACAGCTTCAGATGGGAGTCCCGGTCGTCGATGTCCTTGGCCAGACAGACGTCGACACCGCCGACCGCCGAGGTGAGCGTCTTGACCGCATTGAAGTCGGCCACCATGAAGTCGTCCGGCTTGATGCCGGTCAGCTCGGTGACCGTGCGCGCGGTGCAGCTCGGCGTACGGCCGTCCTGGCCGAGGCTGGTGTTGAAGCGGACGCCGCTCGTGCCGGGGATGACCTTCGTGGTGCCGTCCTCCTGCTGTGTGGGGCAGTCCGGGACATCCACGATCAGGTCGCGCGGGATGCTCAGCGCCGTGGCGTTCGACCGGTCCTTGGAAACGTGCAGCAGGATGTTGGTGTCGGCGTGTCCGACGCTGCCCTGGTCGCCGTAGCCCTCGTTGCCCTTGCCGGTGCGCTTGTCGGTGCCGATCAGCAGGATGTTGATCGCATGGTCCTTGCGGAAGCCACCGGTGCTCGCGCCGTCGTCGGAGACGGAACTGATGTTGTCGTTGAGGTGCTTGATGTAGAGGTAACCGGCCGCCGAGACCGCGACCAGCACGAAAGCCATGGTCCCGCCGGTCCACAGCAGCACCTTCTTCGCCTTCGTGTTCTTCTTCACCGGCCGCCGGCCACGCCGCCCCGGCGGGGGCTCCGGCTCCACCCGGCGCCTGCGCTGCGCCGGCACCTCCCGGCCCGGTGTCCGGCCCGTCTCACGTCCGGGTGCTCCCGCACGGTCGCGCGGGGCGCCGCCGGGATTCCGGGGGCGGGATCTGCGCGGCCCGGGGACCGGCGATTGCGGTACGGAGGGACTCAGTCGCAGTTCGTATTCGCCGGTGTTCGGATTGAGCACCCACTGGTCTGCGGGGTCGATGTTGTCCGCCCGCCCACGGCCTTGCGCGTCCACGGTTGTCCGAATCCTCCGTCGGGGCCACGCGGCGCCTTCCCCCTCAAAGGCGCTCGGATCACGGTGAAACAGTGCACGGCCCCAGGAAGGAACCTCGTGGCGTGGTGCACCGGATCGCTCACACTATCCGCCCAGTTCAGCGTCAAGCGACGCCCGTGACAAATTCCACGTCCCTACAACTGGGCAATCCCCCTCATATTCCTGAACGGAAGTTCGTCGGCTTGAGGTGCGCTTTACCGGCAGTTGTCGTCGGCGGCGGTGTTGCCGCGGAACGTAAGGGCAGACGAAGGGTCGTTCTTGTGGCCTGAATTGCCGCTTTTACTGCCTGATTCCCGCTCAGTGGCATTCGTGACCTTCACCGGCTTGTCGGCGCGCAGCAGTGCGAACAGTTTCTCGGCCTCGGGCTCCACGAGCTGGTCGCGATTCGCGTTGTAGACGTACGACTCCCGCGGAACCGTGAGGAACTGCACATGGTTCGTGGGGATGTTCCGCAGCCCCCGTACCAACTGGTACAAGCCGCGCAGACTGGCCAGGTCCGGATCAGTCGTGAGCGACGAGGTGGCCGCGTTCAGCACCGGATAGAGCCGCATCGGGTTCAGCAGAACGTCCTCACTGCGCACCTTGTCGACGAGCGCGCCGAGGAGCCGCTGCTGCCGGTCCATGCGATCGGTGTCGCTGCCGTTGCCGAGCGTCTCCCGGGCCCGTACATAGCCGAGCGCCTGTTCGCCGTCGAGCGTGACCCGCCCCGCGGGCAGCCTCAGCTTGGCGGCCTTGTCGTTGACGGGCTTGGCCAGACACACCTCGACCCCGTCGACGGAGTCGACCATCTGCTTGAAGCCGCTGAAGTCGACCACGACGTGATGGTCGACCCGTACGTTCGTCAGCTTCTCGACGGTACGGATGGTGCATGCCGAACCGCCCGTCTCGAAGGCGTAGTTGAGCATGGCGAACGTGGGCTCGCTGCGGCTGCCGTCCGGCCGCCGGCAGCTCGGCACGTCGACCATGAGATCGCGGGGGAGGGAGACCGCGGTGGCGCTGCGCCGGTTGGCGGCCAGGTGCAGCAGGATCGTGGTGTCGGACCGCTCGGTGCCCGAGTCCTTCCCGTACTTGCGGTTGCCGGTGCCCGCACGGGTGTCGGACCCGATCAGCAGGATGTTCTGCGCCCCGCGCACCAGGGCCGTGGGCCGCTCCCGCTCATACCGTGCGAGCTCGGCCGCGGCGGCCTCGTCGGCGGTGATGTTCCCACTGAGCTTCGCGTACACGGCCCACCCGGCCCCCCCGGTCAGGAGAACGAGCGCGCCGGCCCCGAGGGCGGCCCCGCGTGTCCACCGCCCCCGACGCCGCCGTATGAGCCCGTCACCCGTGGCGGAGGCGCCCGCACCCGAGGTGGCGTTCATGGCGGTACCCCCATGGCGTACAAGCGGGTCGTCCTGCTCCTACGACGATGACCCGAAAGGGGGAGGGAGGGCGGCTGGTGTTACTCCATTCGGGTGACTGTCGGCGACGCGGGGCTGTATCGATGTGCGGCTCAGCCGCGTGGCGCGAGCAACCACAAGGAACCCGCAGCCGCCACCCGGCACGCCCTTCACCGGCGCACAGACGTAACCCGCTCACTCTCCACCCGCTTGGCCAGCGCATCCTCACCCAACTGCGCAAGATGCCGGCACAACACCACCGACCCCCCGACGGCGAGCGGCGAGAACAACCCCGCGCTCAGCCCCTCCCACGTGTCGTACGGCAGCGCGGAGAGCAACCTGGACCCGGGCCCGGTCAAGTCCAGCGACGGCGCATCCGCGCGCGCCCGGTCGACGACCTCCGCTCCCGTGTACTCCGCCCCGGCCACGATCAGCGCCGGTGCCTCCGGGTCGACCGGCGTGTACGGAGTGAAGCGGTCGCCGTGGCTCGGGACCGCGACGGCGTAGTCGGTGTAGCCCGCCGGCGGGGCCGGGAAGCGGCGGCCGAGCGGGGCCAGCGACAGCGCGTACCGGTCCCCGTGGCTGGCCAGCCCCGCGTCGAACTGCCCCGGCCCGGCCACGACGAAGTCCGCGTGAGCGGGGTCGCCGGCCACGTCCGCGACCACGCCCACCGAGGAGCACGCCAGCAGCCACACCGCCGTCTGCCAGTGCGCGGGCAGCAGCAGCGCGAGCCGGTCGCCGGGCTGGGCGGACGCCTCGTCCTGGAGCAGGTTCGCCGTCTTGGCCACCCAATTGGCGAAGGTGGCCACGGACAATTCGACACGTTCGCCCGTGGCGTCGTCGTAGAAGGTCACCAGGGGGCGTGCGGGATCCGCGGCGAGCGCGGAACGCAGCAGGTCGGCAGGGGTGCGATCGGTGGCGTTCACCCGCGCAAGCGTACGCCGCCGGGGGGCCGAGCACCGGGCGGCGGGGCCACCGGTTCGGCGGAACGGCAGCCGACGGTCCGTCAACTCCCCGATGGCAGGCATGCATGTATATGCCCAAGATCAGTGGCATGCGTGGATTCGGATTCCTTACTTCCTCGATCGGTGCTTCCTCGGTCGGTGTCACGTGCGCGGCCGCCCTGGCACTCCCACTGGCCCTGCCCGCAGCCGCCGTGCCCGTACGGCCGGCGCCGGCCACGGACCGGGCCACGAACAGCGTCGGACTCGGCGCCGCGCCAGCCCTCGCCGGCAGTACCCGGTCACTGCCCCTCGTCCCCCTCACCCATGAGCGCGTCCACGGCGTCGCTCCCGAACAGGGCCTGTACCGCCAGGGCGTTCGCCACTTCTCCCTCGTCGGCGTCATCTGGGACAACCCCGGTACGCAACTCCACGGCCAGGTCCAGGTCCGCACCCGCTCCGTCGCCACCGGCAAGTGGTCCGGCTGGCAGGACGTCGAGACGCACAACGCCGACCACGGGGCCGACCCCGGCACGGCGGAGAGCACCTCGGGCCGCGTGCGCGGCGCGACCGCGCCGCTGTGGGTCGGCGAGTCGGACGGCGTGGAGGTCCGCGTCCGCGCCGACACCGAAGTCACCACCGGAGACGGCCGTACGACCCCCACGTCCGCACCCCTCCCCTCGGGTCTGCGGCTGGAACTCGTCGACCCCGGCGCGGAGCGTCCGCCCGCCGGCTCACCGGCCGACGCCTCCCGCACCGGCGGCGGCATGGACGAGGCCGAGCTCTCCGTCTCGGCCGTCAACGCCGACCTCGCGCCCCTCGGCGCCGCCGAGATCCAGGCCCTCGACAAGAAGGGCACGGAACGGGAGTTGCTCACCCTGCGTGCCGACCAGGTGTCCGGGGCCCAGCAGGCGAAGCCGTACATCGGACCGCGTCCGCGCATCGTGACGCGGCGTGGCTGGGGCGCGGACGAGAAGCTGCGCGAACGGGGCTTCGTCTACACCAAGACGGTCAAGGCGGCCTTCGTGCACCACACGGCCTCGGGCAACAAGTACACCTGTTCCCAGGCCCCGTCCGTCATCCGCGGTATCTACCGCTACCACGTCAAGAGCATGGGCTGGCGGGACATCGGCTACAACTTCGTTGTCGACAAGTGCGGAAACATCTACGAGGGCCGGGCCGGTGGCGTGACCAAGGCGGTCATGGGCGCCCACACCCTCGGCTTCAACTCGGACAGCATGGGCATCGCGGTGATCGGCACGTTCAACTCGGCCAAGCCGCCTGCCGCCTCCGTGACGGCCATCGCCAAGCTCACCGCGTGGAAGCTCGGGCTCTTCGGCGCCAATCCGAAGGGCAAGACATATCTGAAGTCGGGCGGTGGCAATCTCTACCCAAAGGGGAAGAACGTACGACTGAACGTGATCTCCGGTCATCGGGACGGCTACGCCACGGACTGCCCGGGCAAGAAGCTCTACTCCAAGCTCGGATCGGCCCGTTCCACCGCGGCGCGCTACCAGGGGCGCTGAGACCGGGGCGCGTTCATCGCCGTCGGGAGACAACCGGGGGAACCGCGCGCGGCAATCGCGTGACATCGCGGGACACCGCGCGGCCGTCGAGGGCGCCGTCGGACGGTCTGCATACACTGGCCGGCCGAAATACAGTTCGGCCGGTCCCGGCAGGAAGCAGAGACGACAGGTGACAGAAGCGATCCTCCTGGTCGGCGGCAAAGGCACCCGGCTGCGTCCGCTCACGGTGTACACGCCCAAGCCGATGGTCCGGGCGGCCGGGGTCCCGTTCCTCACGCACCAGTTGGCGAGAGCGAGAGCGGCGGGCGTCGACCACATCGTCCTTGCGACGAGCTATCTCGCCGAGGTCTTCGAACCGTACTTCGGTGACGGCTCCGCGCTGGGCCTGCGCATGGAGTACGTCACGGAGGAGGAGCCCCTCGGCACGGGCGGCGCCATCCGCAACGCGGCCGCGCACCTCCATTCCGGGCCCGAGGAACCGGTCCTCGTCTTCAACGGTGACATCCTGACCGGCCTCGACATCGGGGCGCTGGTGGACACACACGAGTCCACGGGCGCGGACGTCTCCCTGCACCTCACCCAGGTGCCGGACCCGCGCGCCTACGGCCTGGTCCCCACGGACGGAGCAGGCCGGGTCCTGGCCTTCCTCGAAAAACCCCAGACCCCGGAGGAGATCGTCACCGACCAGATCAACGCGGGGGCGTACGTCTTCCGCCGCTCGGTGATCGACACGATTCCCGTGGGCCGCCCGGTGTCGGTTGAGCGCGAGACGTTCCCGGACCTGCTCGCGGCCGGCGCCCACCTCCAGGGCATGGTCGACTCCACGTACTGGCTGGACCTGGGCACCCCGGCCGCCTTCGTCCGCGGCTCGGCGGACCTGGTCCTGGGCCGCGCCCCGTCCCCCGCGGTCCCCGGCCGCTGCGGCGACCGCCTCGTCCTGCCCACGGCCCGGGTCGCGCCCGACGCGAAACTGACGGGCGGCACGGTGGTGGGCGAGGGCGCGTTCGTGGCGGAGGGCGCGCGCGTCTCCGGCAGCACGATCCTCCCTGGCGCGGTCATCGAACCGGGAGCGGTCATCACGGACTCCCTGATCGGCACCCGAGCCCGAGTGGGCGAACGCTCGATCCTCACCGGCACGGTCATCGGAGACGGCGCCGTCATCGGCCCGGACAACGAACTCCGAGAGGGAGCAAGGGTGTGGTGCGACGCCCAAATCCCAGCGGGGGCACTTCGCTTCTCTTCGGACCAGTAACTGGGGCCACACAGGGGCGCAGTTCAAAGGAACTGCGCCCCATCCCACCCACACAGCGCTGAGCGGTCGAGCCGCTGGGGCGGCGCCGACCCGGCAGTGGGACTTGCTGTACCTGTCCCGGCTGCGGGTGGTCGTGCCGCTGGGGCGGCGCCGACCCGGCAGCCGGCACTCGCCGTAACCGCCCTGGCTGCGGGCAGTCGTGCCGCAGGGCGGCACGGGTGGGCGCAGCGGCACCCCGCGAGCGCCGGGTTGCGCGGCCCACCCCCGCAGGGCAACGCCGAGTGCCTGGGCGACGCCGGCTGACGAAACCACCGGCGCCCACCGATACCCCGCGCAACCTACAACCGCCCGATATCCCCCCGCGGCATCCGCGGAGCGCGCCGCGCCGGCACCTTCCCGCTCAGCAGAATCAACCGCGCCGCCCGATGCCGCTGCCCCGCATACGGCTCCAGCAACGACAGCATCACGGAGTCGTCCGCATCCCGATCCCCGGCGAGCGCCCACCCCACGATCCCCGGCAGATGCAGATCCCCCACGGTCACCGCATCCGCAGCCCCATGACTACGCTGCACGGTCTCCGCGGACGTCCAAGGCCCGATCCCCGGCACAACCTCCAGCCGAGCCTGCGCAGCCTCCGGCGCCATCCCCACCGCCTGCTCCAGCCGCGCAGCGACCCGCACGGCTCGCAGAATCGTCGACGCCCGCTTGTTGTCGACCCCGGCCCGATGCCACTCCCAGGACGGAATCAGCGCCCATGTCCGAGGCGCCGGCATGACCCACATCCGCCCGCCCACCACGGACGCGGGCCCCGGCGCAGGCTCTCCGTACTTCCGCACCAGCAACCGCCACGCCCGATACGCCTCGTCCGTCGTCACCTTCTGCTCGAGGATCGACGGAATCAACGACTCCAGCACCAGCCCGGTCCGCGTCAGCCGCAGCCCCGGCCGCCGATGCCGCGCCAGCGCCACCACCCGGTGCCGCGGCGCGAACGCGTCGGGATCGTCACCCGCCCCGAGCATCTCCGGCAACTGTTCGAGCAGCCACTCGGCCCCAGGCCCCCACGCCTCGCCGCGCACCTCACCGCCATACGACGAAACCCGCAGCGTCCCGGGCCCGGCGGGTGTCCGAGTGGACCGCCACACGGACCCGTCGGGCAGCGCCCGGAACGTCGGATCGGCCGGCCCGCGCCGCAGCGGCCCGAGCACGAGACCGAGGTCGAGCGGCCCGTCCGGCGCCCAGGTCCGCGTCCGCCCGGGCCCGGCATCAACCTGCCGAGGCACCCCCGTGGGTACGGCGGCGTACCCGGCGCGCACGGGCTTGGGGGCCCCTCCCACGCCCTCACGGCTGTGGGGGAGGGTGGGCCGAGGAGCGAAACGTCCTGCCACGAATGGTGTCCCTGGGCTGCCAGAGTCGGTGCGGTCCTGGTGGTGGTCCTGATTGGTTCTTGCGGTCCTACGAGACTAGACGGTCGTACGAAACGGCCACCGCGTTTCCGCCCGAGAGGTCACCACTCCCCGCACGAACGAGCCGAGTGGACACCGTTCACCACCCGAAACGCCCGCGGCCGAAACCCTCACCTGACCTCGATGAACGCCCCCGCCTCCCGCTCCGGCCGGGGCCGCGGCGCCTCCGCCGGATGGCCGACCGCCACCGCCCCCATCGGGTCCCAGTCGTCCGGCAGACCGAGGACCTCGCGCACCACGTCACGGCAGAACATCGTCGACGACACCCAGGCGGACCCCAGCCGCTCCCCGGCCAGCGCGACCAGGAAGTTCTGCACCCCGGCCCCCGTGGCGACCACGAACATCTCCCGCTCGGCCCGGTCCCGCCGGGCGTCCCCGTAGGTGTGCGAGCCGTCCATCACGAGACACGGCACGACCAGATACGGCGCTCCCCGCAGCACCTCTCCACGCCGGACCCGCTTGGCGATCGACTCCTCGGTCTTGCCGTCCCGCCGCAGGTCGGCGATCCAGGCGTCCCGCATGGCGTCGAGCAGCCGGGCCCGCGATTCCGCCGACTCCAGCAGCACGAACCGCCACGGCGTCGTGTGGTGCGGCGCCGGCGCGGTGACCGCCGCGGCCACCGCCCGCCGAACGGCGCCCGGGTCGACGGGTTCGTCGGTGAAGGCCCGTACGGTACGCCGCTGGGTCACGGCCTCCCGCACCGCCTCCGAGGTGCCGAGCCGGAACATGTCGTCGCGGGCGTCCCGCACCAGGGCTCTCGCGCCCGGCTCGTCCTCCCCTGCGACGACGTGCGGCAGTCCACGCACCACGGCGACGGGCAGCCCGGCCGCCTTGCCCTTCACCAGGTCACCGGCCGCGGCCAGTTCGTCCGCCGTCGCCACGACCGTCGCGCTGAGCGGATTGCCGTACGCGTCCGTGCCGCCGCGCAGGTCGTCCAGCACGCGTATGCCCGCCGCGCCGATAGCGACGTCCGTGAGCCCCGCGCGCCAAGGCCGTCCGAAGGTGTCGGTGACGACGACCCCGACGTCCACACCGAGGGTGTCGCGCAGTCCCTGCCGTATCGCGCGCGCGGACGCGTCCGGGTCCTCGGGCAGCAACAGCACTGTGCCCGAAGGGGTGTTGGAGGCGTCGACTCCGGCGGCGGCCATCACCAGACCCTGCCGGTTCTCCACGATCCGCAGCGGTCCGCGCCGCGCCACGACCCGTACGGTCTCGGCGTCGATCGCGGCCTCCCGGTCGGACGCCTCGACGACCCGCCCCTCCGCCTTGGACACGATCTTGGAGGTGACCAGCAGTACATCACCGTCGACCAGCCCCGGTTCGGCGGTGGCGATCAGCTTCGCGAGATCGTCTCCCTGCCGGACCTCGGGGATCCCGGCGATGGCCCAGGTCCGGTACTCGGGTGCCCCGTCGCTCAACCCCCTCGCACCTCCTCCGCCAGCGCCAGCGCCTCGCGGGCCATCCGGGCCGCCGCGTCCTCGTCCGTCATCATCAGCGGTACGGCTCGGCAGCGGATGCCGGCCGCCTCGACCCGCTCGACCGAGCCCGCGTCGACGGTGTCGACGAGCCAGCCGTCGAGCAGCCCCGAGCCGTAGTGCTCGGCCACCGCCGCCGCCGTGGACTCCACGCCCACCGCCGCGAGCACCTTGTCGGCCATCCCGCGCACGGGCGCGTCCCCGACGATGGGGGAGAGACCCACCACCGGCACCCCGGCGTCGGCGATCGCCTCCCGGATGCCGGGCACGGCGAGGATCGTGCCGACGGAGACGACCGGGTTGGACGGCGGGAAGAGGACGACGTCCGCCTCGGCGATCGCCTCCAGGACACCCGGCGCCGGCTTGGACTGCTCGGCGCCGACCGGCACGACCGCCTCGGCCGGGACGGAGGCCCGCAGCCGCACCCAGTACTCCTGGAAATGGATCGCCTTGCGCTCGCCGTCCAGCTCGACCGCCACATGCGTCTCGACACGGTCGTCGGTCATGGGAATGAGACGGACGCCCGGCTTCCACCGGTCGCACAGGGCCTCCGTCACCGCGCTCAGCGGATACCCGGCGCCCAGCATCTGCGTCCGCACGATGTGGGTCGCGAAGTCCCGGTCGCCGAGCCCGAACCACTCGGGCCCGACGCCGTACGCCGCGAGCTCCTCCTTGAGGTGGAAGGTCTCGTCGGCCCGCCCCCACCCCTGCTCCTCGTTGATGCCGCCGCCGAGCGTGTACATCACCGTGTCGAGGTCCGGGCAGACCTTCAGCCCGAAGAGGTGGATGTCGTCGCCGGTGTTGCCGATGACCGTGACGTCCGCGTCCGGCGCGGCCTTCTTCAGGCCACGCAGGAACCGGGCACCACCGATGCCGCCTGCCAGAACCACAATGCGCATGGGACCAAGTCTTGCAGGCGGGTACGACAACGCGTCAGCAGGCGGGTACCACGGCGCCTCAGGCGGTCACCGGGCGTGCCTCGGCACCCGGTTCGGTGCGTGCCTCGCAGTGCGGGGCCGTGCGCATGGGCATCTCCGTGAGGCCCGGGTAGTAGACGTGCAGACTCACCGCGGGCTCCAGCGCGTCGTTGACGACCTCGTGCACGTACCCCGGGGCGAACACCCGCTGCGCGCCCCGGGTCAACACGCGCGTGCCCCGTTCGGTCCGCTCCGTCAGCGTGCCCTCCAGGACGGTCAGCACCCCGGAGGAACGGCCGTGGTCGTGCGGCCCGCTGCCCTGCCCGGGCACCCAGGACAGCAGCCACACCTCGTAACCGGGGCCGGTGCGCAGCCGGTGGTACCAGCGCGTCGTGGCGTCGTACTGGACGAGGTGCTCCCACTGGGAGCGGTCGGCGGCGATGGAGCGGGCCAGGCCGGCGAACTCGGCGACGGTGGCCGGGTGCTCGCGCGGAGGCTGGAGCAGATGCGGGACTTCGAGGATGTCGCCGGCGATCTGGAGGTCGTTGTCGCTGTTCATCGGGGTGTGGTCGGTCCTCGGTGAAAGAGTGGGGGGGCTTGCTGGGTGTCATGCGCCGTCCGCCCGGGTCACGAGCGGGTGAGTGGCCCTGGATGAGGGGCCGGCAAGGGCAGCAGCACACCGAGTCGGGATGGACTCGGGGACAGCCGGAGCGCGGTCGGCTCAACAGCTGGAACAGCAACAACAGCTACAGCGAGCGCGGGCAGCACCGAGGGACCCGGCGGAGCGGGTCGAGGTGAGCGCCAAGTTCGCGAGCATGCCCACAAGAACATCGGTTCACACCCGCACTGTCAACTCGGGTCCCGGATCGTGGGACATGTTTCACCCCATCCGGTTGACCTTCGAGGCGAAAGGTTTGTGCGTCCACCGCCCCGGACACATGGCGCACAACCGGGCGCACGAGCCTCGTTCGGAACGCGATCGAACTCCTGGGCGTCCTTCTCCGTACAGGTGTCCGTGAGGGGCCTGTACGGAGTCGGTACCCCTCGCGGGCCATCTCTGCGTGTCAAGGTTTATGGCGATTTGAACACTTTCCGCTCGGCCTTGGTTCCGGAGGGTGAATAACGGGGCCAATAGCAGATCTCGGCTTGACTCGCCCGGAGCAGCACACTTGTAATTTCACTCGTGTCGTTCAGCCGGAATCGGTAACGGCTACATCACGGGGACGCGAAAGACAGACGAGGGGCGCACATGACCGAGCTGGTGCAGCAACTGCTGGTCGACGACGCGGACGAGGAACTCGGCTGGCAGGAGCGCGCGCTGTGCGCCCAGACCGACCCCGAGTCCTTCTTCCCCGAGAAGGGCGGCTCGACCAGAGAGGCCAAGAAGGTCTGCCTCGCCTGCGAGGTTCGCTCCGAGTGCCTCGAGTACGCCCTCGCCAACGACGAACGCTTCGGCATCTGGGGCGGTCTGTCCGAGCGGGAGCGTCGCCGGCTGAAGAAGGCGGCCGTCTGAGCCGTCCGGCCCGGCACTCCTGATCCGAACGGATCCGACTCGTTCGAACCGACGTATCCGATCTGGCTCGTTCCATCCCATTCGCGTCCGAACGGCACGGAACCTTCACGTACACACGGTACGAACGGCCCGTTGCAGGTGGGTTGTCCACAGGCGGCGGGCCGTGGTCATGCCCAGCCGATAGTGTGGTCGCTCGTCCGAGACGCCACGCGGCCCCCAGTGGGCGCAAGCGTCCACCGCAGTCCATCGAACCGGGGTCCGCACCTCGATGTCCGTGCACAGCCATACGGCAGCCCATCACGACACCGCTGCCACACCTGAGTTCCCGCGTCATGTGGTGACCGCGGTCCTCGTCGCGCACGACGGCGCCCGCTGGCTGCCCGATGCGCTCGCCGGGCTGCTCGGCCAGGAGCGCCCCGTCCAGTACGCCGTGGCCGCCGACACCGGCAGCGCGGACGACTCCGCCCGGCTGGTCACCGAGGTGCTCGGTCCCGACCGCGTGCTGCACCTGGCCAGGCGCACAGGCTTCGGCCAGGCCGTCGAGGAGGCCAACCGCACGGCGCCGCTCCTCACCCCGGACGAGCTGCCGTATCTGAAGCGGCCCAGCGGCTGGGACCCCGTCACGCGCACGTGGCGCGACGACGCGTACGACATGCCGGAGCTCCCGCACGGCGAGCCGGTCCAGTGGCTGTGGCTGCTGCACGACGACTGCGCCCCCGAACCCGACGCCCTGGCCGAACTGCTGCGCGTCGTAGAGAACGAACACGAACTCGGCCGTGACGACGTCGCGGTCGTCGGCCCCAAGCTCCGCGGCTGGTACGACCGGCGCCAGCTCCTGGAGGTCGGCGTCACCATCGCCAACTCCGGCCGCCGCTGGACCGGTCTGGACCGCCGCGAGCAGGACCAGGGACAGCACGACCACGTGGGACCTGTGCTGTCGGTGTCCACCGCCGGCATGCTGATCCGGCGCGACGTCTTCGAGGAACTCGGCGGCTTCGACCGCCGGCTGCCGCTGATGCGCGACGACGTCGACCTGTGCTGGCGCGCCCACGCCGCCGGGCACCGCGTCCTCATCGCCCCCGATGCCGTCGTACGGCACGCCGAGGCGGCCTCCCGCGAGCGCCGCACCGTCGACTGCATGGGCCGCACCGCCGCCTCCCCGCACAAGGTCGACAAGGCGGGCGCCGTCTACACCCTCCTCGTCAACACCCGTACGGCGACGCTGCCCTGGGTCCTGCTGCGCCTCGTGCTCGGCACGCTCCTGCGGACCTTCGCCTACCTCGTCGGCAAGGTCCCCGGCCAGGCCCTCGACGAGATCCGCGGCCTCCTGGGCGTCCTGCTGCGGCCCGAGCGGATCATCGCCGGGCGGCGCAGGCGCGGCCGTCCGGTCGTCGACAAGGGCGAGCTGCGGCCGCTGTTCCCGCCGCCCGGCGCGACCGTGCGGGCCACCGTGGAACAGGTCGCGGGCAACTTCTTCGGCGGCACCGACCCCGAGGTCTCCTCGGCCGGACGGCACGGCGGAGCGGTCGAGTCGGGGCCCGGCGGCGACGACGCCGAGTTCCTGGAGATCGAGCAGTTCGCCCGCCTCAAGCGCATCGCCCGCAAGCCCGGCCCGGTCCTCTTCCTGGTCCTGCTGCTCGTCTCGCTCGCCGCCTGCCGCAACCTCCTGGGCGGCGGCGCGCTCTCGGGCGGTGCCCTGCTGCCCGCACCCGCCGACTCCGGCGAGCTGTGGTCGCGCTATCTGGACGCTTGGCACCCGGTGGGCGCCGGCGGCACCCCGTCCGCGCCGCCCTACCTCGCGCTCGTGGCGATGCTCGCCTCGACGCTGTTCGGCTCGACCGGTCTCGCGGTAACCGTCCTGCTGGTCGGCTCGGTGCCACTGGCCGGATTCACCGCGTACTTCGCCTCCCGGCCGCTCGTCACCTCGCGGCTCCTGCGCGCGTGGGCGGCCGTCGCCTACGCCTTCCTTCCCGCTGCCACCGGCGCCCTCGCCGGCGGCCGCATCGGCACCGCCGTCCTCGCCGTGTTCCTGCCGCTCATCGCGCGCGCGGGCATCGCAGCGAGCGGCCTCGCGAACTCGTCGGGCGCGCGCGGCAGCTGGCGCGCCACCTGGGCGTACGCGCTGCTGCTGACCATCACGACCGCGTTCACACCGATCGTGTGGCCGATCGCGCTGGTCCTCGGCATCGGCGTGCTGGCCGTGCGCCGCGCCGAGATCGTCGCCTACGCCTCGCGGTTCCTGGCCCAGTTGGGCACCCCGCTGCTGATCCTGGCGCCCTGGTCGCTGTCGCTGCTCCCGTTCGGCTTCTTCAAGGAGGCGGGACTGGAGTACGGCTCCTCTGCCGCCTCCGCCCTCGACCTGCTCGGCGCCAGCCCAGGCGGACCCGGCACGGTGCAGGGGCTGATGCTCATCGGCATCGTCCTGGCCGCGCTGGCCGCACTGCTGCGCGGCGAGCGTCAGCCGGGAATCCGGATCGCCTGGGCCGCCGCCCTGGTGGGCCTCGTCTTCGCGGTCCTGGCCAACAGCTCCACGTGGGCCGGGCCCGCCACCCTCGTCTACGGCATCGCGCTGCTGGCCGCAGCCGCGCTCGGCGCCGACGGGGCACGCGCACGTGTGGCCGAGCAGAGCTTCGGCTGGCGCCAGCCGGTGGCCGCGCTGATCGCCTTCGCCTCGGCCGCGGGCCCGCTGCTCGTCGCCGTCGGCTGGATCATCGGCGGCGCCGACGGGCCGGTGGAGCGGCGCGACCCCGTGCAGGTGCCCGCGTTCGTCGCCGAGGAGAGCAGCACCCGCGACCAAGCCCGCACCCTGATCCTCGACAGCGACTCCGAGGCCCACGTGCGCTACACGCTGGTGCGCGGCTCCGGCGCCCGCATGGGTGACGCCGAACTCGCCGCGTCCGACGAGGAGAACGGCACACTCGACAAGGTCGTCGCCAACCTTGTCGCCGGCTCCGGCGCCGACCAGGCGAACCAGCTCGGCGGTTTCGCCGTGCGTTACGTCCTGGTCCACAAGGGCGCGCCGCGCGAGGTCAGCCGCGTCCTGGACGCCACGCCCGGCCTGTCCCGGCTCAGCCAGCAGCACGGAAGCGCTCTGTGGCGCGTCGACCAGCAGGTCTCGCGCGCCGCCATCGTCCCGGCCGGAGGCTCGGGCAGCGCGCAGTCCGTCGCCGCGGGTCCCGTCGAGATCCACACCACGATCCCGTCCGGCGCCGACGGCCGCGTCCTGCGCCTTGCCGACACCGCCGCCGCGGGCTGGACCGCCACCCTGGACGGCACGCCACTCACCCGCACCACGGTCGACGGCTGGGCCCAGGGCTTCGAACTGCCTGCGAACGGCGGCACGTTGGACGTCGCTTACGAAGACCCGATCGGGCACACAGGCTGGCTGTTCGCCCAGGGCCTGCTCGCCGTCGTCCTGGTCGTGCTCGCCCTGCCGGGCCGCCGCCGCGACATCGACGACGACCTGCCCGAGGAGGAGGCCGTCCTCGCCGAGGCCGCCCCAGGGGAGGGCCGCCGTGCCCGCCGCCTGCGCGCCCAGGCGGAGGCCGAGGCCGAGGAGTCCTCCGAACCGGACGCATACGACCCCGGCACGCCTCCTCCCGCGGAGGAGACTCCGGTCGCCGTGCCCCACCAGCAGTCGTACGACACGGGGGTCCCACCGGGCGAGGACGTCGGAGTCCGGGAGACGGACGCCGCGACCTACGCGGGCGCCGAGTACGGCACCTACGGCGGCGAGCAGTACGAAGGCGCCGGCCGGTACGAGAACGCGGGCCAGTACCAGGGCGGTTACGACCAGCAGGCGTATCAGGCCGACCCGTACCAGAACGGCCAGTACGACCCGTACGGGTACGGCGACCAGAGCCGGCAGGGTGTGTACGACCCGACGTACCAGCAGGACTACGACCCGGGACAGCCCCACTCCCACGGCACCGGCAGTGAGCGCCCCGACGGGAGCCAGCAGTGAACCGCACGACCCTGTCCCTGATCGCCAGCACGGTCGCCCTCGCGGCCGTGACCGGGTTCGCCGCGCTCACCACGCCGGACGCGTCCGGCGCCGGCACGGCGAAGGCGGCCGCCCGGCTTCCCGTGGAGCGCACGAGCCTGCTCTGCCCGGCGCCCAGCCTTTCCGACATCGCCGAGATGTCGTACACGTCCTTCACCCCGGTCACGAAGGGCACGGCGGGCAGCGGCAAGGCCGAACTCCAGTCCGCCACGGAGCAGTCGGCGGACGGGACGAGCAGCCCCTCCCCGAGCGCGGGCGCCAAGGACAGCAAGGGCGGCAAGAAGAAGGCCGCCAAGCCCGTCCTCACGCCCAAGGAGCCCGGCACCCCCGCCACCGGCGACTACTCCGGAGGCGACGCACCCGCCCTCGTCGGCATCGCCGACGGGAAGTTCGCGCCCGGCTGGACCGTCCAGGAGACCACCGAGGTCGCCGCGGGCACCGGCCGCGGCCTGCAGGGCGTCAACTGCACAGCTCCAGACACGGAGTTCTGGTTCCCGGGTGCCAGCACGTCCGCCGACCGCAGCGACTACGTGCACCTCACCAACCCGGACGACAGCGCCGCGGTCGTCGACGTCGAGCTGCACGGCAAGGACGGCGCGATCAAGTCCACGGTGGGGGAGGGCATCACGGTGCCGCCCCACGTCAGTGAGCCGGTCCTGCTGTCCACGCTCACCGACGAGCGCCAGACCGACCTCACGGTCCACGTCAGCGTCCGCAGCGGACGGGTCGGCGCGGCCGTGCAGGCCCTCGACGACAAGCTGGGCGGCGACTGGCTGGCCGCGTCCACCGACCCGGCGGGCTCGCTGATCCTGCCCGGCATCCCGAAGGACGCCACGGACGTCCGGCTGGTCGCCTTCACCCCGGGCGACGCCGACGCCGATCTGAAGGTGCGCCTGGCCTTGCCGGGCGGCCGGATCACCCCCGCCGGGAACGAGACGCTGCATGTGAAGGGCGGCATGACGACGGCGGTCGACCTGCACGACGTGACCCGGGGTGAGCCGGGGTCGCTGGTGCTGACACCCGCTGACCGGTCCGTCCCGGTGGTGGCGGCCGTCCGTGTGATCCGCGGCAAGGACGGCAACCAGGAGACGGCGTTCATCCCCGCCGCCGCCCCGGTCGGCACGCGCGCGACGTCGGCCGACAACAGCGGCAAAAACACGACTCTGTCCCTCGTCGCTCCCGCCGAGGCCGCAAAGGTCGAGGTCACGGCGTCGGCGGGCAGTGAGGGGGGCACGGCGGAGACGAAGACGTACACGATCAAGGCGGGCACGACCCAGGACATCGACGCCCCAGTCCCCAGCGGTCTGAAGGGCACGTACGCGCTGACGGTGAGACCCCTCTCCGGCGGCCCGGTCTACGCGGCCCGCACCCTGTTCGCGACCGAGTCCGGCGTCCCCGGCTTCACGATCCAGACGCTCCCGGACGACCGGGGGACGGTGTCGGTGCCGCAGGCGGACCAGGACCTGTCGGTGCTGCAGAACTAGTGGTCCGGCCGGGGCGCGGGCGCGCCCCGGCCGAGCGCGTCGGTCCCCCGTACCGCGTCAGTCCTCCCCGTACCGGGGATCCACGGTCTCCGGAGTCAGCCCCAGCAACTCCGCGACCTGCTCGACGACGACCTCGTGCACCAGCGCGGCCCGCTCGTCGCGTCCCTTCGTGCGGATCTCCACGGGCCGGCGGTAGACGACCACCCGGGCCCGGTGCCCGTCGCGCGCGGCGACGATCCCGCCGAGCGGCACAGCCTCGTCGTTCCAGACGTCCCCCTGGCGCGCGTCCAGGCGGGGCACCTCGAGCACCAGGAAATCGATGTCCGCGAGCTGCGGCCAGCGCCGCTCGAGACGCTCCACGGAGTCCTGTACGAGGTCCGCGAACGCCTCGGCGCGAGACGCCGCGAGCGGAACCTGCGGCGGCGCGATCGGCCCGCGCATGCCCCGTCCGTGGCGGTCACGACGGCGGGGCCCGGGGCCTGCGGCACGGGGCGGTACACGGTTGTCCATCACTGGTGAAGCGTAGTCCCCGCGTGGTCCGCACGCCCCGCCCCCACACGGCGCCCGGCACGCCTGCCATCGCCCGGACGGCATGGGTGCGCTCCGTGCGGCATGTCGCAGGATGACCATTCCAGCCAAGGTTGGGCTCGATTCCGTATCTCTCCGAGACCGCCGAGCTCGAGAAAATTGACGGTGTTTGTGTCGACTCATGACCGGATGCGAACCTGCCCGTGATCCGGGACCCGCCCGTCCACGCAGGTCAGAAGGTCGTGTTCGGGCGGGTATGCGAAGCAGGGTGCCGGACGACACGGTGGAGTGACCTGGTGGAGAGTCGTCGCGGCCCGCTCAAGAGTGCGGTACCGTCCAACATCGTGAGCCCTGTACGTCGTTGTTCGCGAACCGCTTGCGGCCGACCCGCCGTCGCGACGCTGACGTACGTCTACGCCGACTCGACCGCGGTCCTCGGCCCGCTCGCCACCTATGCCGAACCCCACTGCTACGACCTGTGCGCCGAGCACTCCGAGCGCCTGACCGCCCCGCGCGGCTGGGAGGTCGTACGGCTCATCGACGGCTCGGCCCCCGCCCGCCCGAGCGGCGACGACCTGGAAGCGCTTGCCAACGCCGTGCGCGAGGCAGCCAGGCCGCAGGAGCGGGCGGCCGGGGCGGGCGGCGGTGGGGGACGCACGGCGGACCCCATGGAGGTCGCCCGCCGGGGTCATCTCCGGGTGCTGCGCTCACCGGACAACTGAGCCGCGCTGCGGGTCCTTCCCGCTGCGCTGTTCCGTTCAGCCCTTCCCGCTCCAGTGTTCCGTTCAGCCCTTCCTGTTGTCATGTTCAGTTGAATGACGCACGACCATTGACGTGTCGTTGTCGCGGACACGACCATTCCGTGAGCCGAAACGAGAATTCTCTTTCCGCATGACGGAATCCGGGGAGGACCCCGTGTACGTCCAGAAGCTGGAGCCGATCGCCGATTCGCTCGGCCTGTCCGCGCTCGTCGCAGCACTGCCCCTCGTCATCGTCCTGATCCTGCTCGGCGGCGTCCGCCTCAAGGCGCATATCGCGGGCCTCATCGGCCTCCTGGCGGCCGTTCTCGTCGCCTGCCTCGCCTACGGCATGCCGGTAGACCAGACGCTCTCCAGTGCCGTCCAGGGGGCCGCCTTCGGTCTCTTCCCCATCCTGTGGATCGTCGTCAACGCCCTGTGGGTGTACCGGATGACCGTCCGCACCCGGCACTTCGACATCCTGCGCCGCTCCTTCGGGCGGCTCTCCGACGACCCGCGCATCCAGGCGCTCGTCATCGCCTTCTGCTTCGGCGCTCTGCTGGAGGCCCTGGCCGGATTCGGCGCGCCGGTCGCCATCTGCTCCGTGATGCTGGTCGCCCTCGGCTTCGACCCGGTGCGCGCGGCCGTCGTCTCGCTGGTCGCCAACACCGCGCCCGTCGCCTTCGGCGCGATGGGCACCCCGGTCGTCACGCTCGCCCAGGTCACCGGGCTGCCGCTCGACTCTGTGGCCTCCGTGGTCGGCCGGCAGACGCCGCTGCTCGCCCTGGTGGTGCCGCTCGTCCTGGTCGGGCTCGTCGACGGCAGGCGCGGACTGCGCGAGACCTGGGTGCCCGCCCTGGTGTGCGGAGTCGCCTTCGCCGCCGCCCAGTTCGCCGCGTCCAACTACGTCTCCGCGCAACTCGCCGACATCGCCGCCTCCCTGGTCGGCGCGGGCGCTCTGGTCGCCGTACCGCACGCGCGTGTGCCCGCCACCGAGGCCGTACGGACGTCCGTGCTGACCGGCGCGCGCAGCGCGGACCTCGACGAGAGCGATCCGCGCCCCGAAGTCCTGCGCGCCTACGCCCCGTACGCCCTCATCGTCGTGATCTTCTCCGTCGCCCAGATTCCGGCGGTCAAGGACTGGCTGGCGGGCGCCACGAAGGCCTACGACTGGCCCTTCCTGGACGTCGCGGGACCGGACGGCAAACCAGTGGGCGGCAACATCTTCAGCTGGCCGATCGTCTCCACCGGCGGCACCCTCGTGCTGATCGCCGGAGTGCTCACGGCCGTCGTTCTCGGCGTCCACGCACGCGTGGCGGTGCGCGAGTGGGCGGCGACCGTCGTCGAGCTGAGGTTCGCGATCCTGACCGTGACGTCCGTGCTGGCCCTCGCGTACGTCATGAACCTCTCCGGGCAGGCCGCGACCATCGGCCACTTCGTGGCGGCCGCCGGAGCGGGTCTCGCCTTCCTGTCGCCGGTCCTCGGCTGGTTCGGCGTGGCCGTCTCCGGGTCCGACACCTCGGCCAACGCGCTGTTCGGAGCCCTGCAGGTGAGTGCGGCCCGCGAGTCGGGGCTGTCACCCGAACTGCTTGCCGCCGCCAACAGTTCGGGCGGTGTGCTCGGCAAGATGATCTCGCCGCAGAATCTCACCATCGCCTGCGCCGCGGTCGGTCTGGCCGGCCGTGAGGGCGACCTGCTGCGCAAGGTGCTGCCCTGGAGCGCGGGGCTGCTGCTGGTGATGTGCCTGATCGTCGTCGGCCAGAGCTCGCCGGTCCTGGACTGGATGCTTCCCTGACCTCCCAGGTCACGGCTGGGGGTCCACCTGGAGTCCGTGAACCACCCGCCCCGCGCGGGCGGGTAGTTTGTGGTGACCGACAGGACTTCAGGAGGGTTGGCCGTGGCTGTTGATCTGGCGCAGATCGTCAAGGCGTACGACGTGCGCGGAGTGGTTCCGGATCAGTGGGACGAATCGCTGGCCGAACTCTTCGGTGCGGCCTTCGCCCAGGTGACCGGCGCCGACGCCATCGTCATCGGCCACGACATGCGGCCGTCGTCGCCTGGTCTGTCGGCCGCCTTCGCGCGCGGGGCGGCCGTGCGCGGTGTTGACGTCACCGAGATCGGCCTGTGCTCCACGGACCAGCTGTACTACGCGTCCGGCGCGCTCGGTCTGCCGGGCGCGATGTTCACGGCCTCGCACAACCCCGCGCAGTACAACGGCATCAAGATGTGCCGCGCGGGCGCTGCGCCCGTCGGCCAGGACACCGGCCTCGCCGAGATCCGCGAACTGGCCGAGAACTGGCGGGAGTCGGGCGCCCCGCAGCTCGCGGTGACGCCGGGAACCGTCACGCGGCGCGACACGTTGGAGGATTACGCGGCGTACCTGCGCTCGCTCGTCGACCTGGCCTCCATCCGCCCCCTGAAGGTCGTCGTCGACGCGGGCAACGGCATGGGCGGCCACACGGTCCCCACCGTCTTCGCCGGGCTGCCCCTGACCCTCGTCCCGATGTACTTCGAGCTGGACGGCACGTTCCCCAACCACGAGGCCAATCCGCTCGACCCCGCCAACCTCGTCGACCTCCAGCGGCGTGTCCGCGAGGAGGGCGCAGACCTCGGCATCGCCTTCGACGGCGACGCCGACCGCTGCTTCGTCGTCGACGAGCACGGCGACCCCGTGTCCCCGTCGGCGATCACCGCCCTGGTGGCCGCGCGCGAGCTGGCCAGGAACGGCGGCCGGGGCACGATCATCCACAACCTGATCACGTCCTGGTCCGTCCCCGAGGTGGTCCGCGAGCACGGCGGCACCCCGGTCCGCACCCGCGTCGGCCACTCCTTCATCAAGGCGGAGATGGCGGGCACGGGCGCGATCTTCGGCGGCGAGCACTCCGCCCACTATTACTTCAAGGACTTCTGGAACGCCGACACGGGCATGCTCGCCGCCCTCCACGTCCTCGCGGCCCTCGGCGGCCAGGACGGCCCGCTCTCGGCGCTGGTCGCGGAGTACGACCGCTACATCGGCTCCGGCGAGATCAACTCCACGGTCGCCGACCAGAAGACCCGCCTCGCGGCGATCCGCGCCGCGTACGAGGGCCACGAGGACACCACGCTGGACGACCTGGACGGCCTCACGGTCGCCACCGCCGACTGGTGGTTCAACGTCCGTCCCTCCAACACGGAGCCCCTCCTGCGCCTGAACGCGGAGGCCCGCGACGAGGCGACGATGACCAAGGTGCGCGACGACGTACTGGCGATCATCAGGGGCTGAGGGCCGGGGCGGGCCGTATGGGGGACCGCGCGTGGGGTCGTGGGCGACCTCTGGGGGACTCGGGGGTGGTGGGCGACCTCTGGGGAACCCGGCGGCGGTGGACAGCCGCTGGGTGGCCTGAGGGGATACCCGGAGGCCCGAGGGGCACCTGGCAGGGCTGAGGCGGGACACAAGGGCCGACCCCCTCCGCCCGACCCCCACACCCCGCCCCACGGCGGTACGCTGACCAGGCACATCCGTGCACGCACCCCGCCCGAAGGGACACCCCATGTCGCTCGAAGCCGGCCTCCTGGAGATCCTCGCCTGCCCGGCCTGCCACTCCCCCCTCAAGGAAGAGGACATCGAGCTGATCTGCACCGGCCAGGACTGCGGTCTGGCGTACCCGGTCCGCGACGGCATCCCCGTCCTCCTGGTCGACGAGGCCCGCCGCCCCGCGTAACGCCGACCCGGGAACACCGGGCCGTCGTACCGGCGTCGCCCGGCACAGGCACCACCCGCACAGACGAGCCGCCCCGCAAGAACCCCGCGATCGGAGGCTGCCGCCCATGCTCGACGAATCGCTGCTCGACACCCCGGAGGGCCTCGCCGAGGCCGACCGACGCGGCCTCCTGCGCGGTGCCGCGGGAGCCGGCGCACGCGTGCGTACCGCGGCCCGGCACGCCGCCGAGGCCGGCGTCGACGACCTCAAACCGGACGGCCGCCCCCGCGCCGTCCTGATCGCAGGCCCCGGCGCCTCCGCCACCCACGCCGCCGACCTACTCGGTTCGCTCGCCGGACCCGGCAGCCCCGTCATCCGGCTGGCCCCCACCGGCGTCGCCCCCGCCGCGGGCGCCCTGCGCTGGGAGCTGCCCGGCTGGGCCGGCTCCGTGGACCTGCTGCTGATCGCCACCCCGGACGGCACCGAGCCGAGCCTCTCCCTGCTCGCCGAGCAGGCCTACCGCCGCGGCTGCTCGGTCGCCGGCGTGGCCCCGGCCGGCACCCCGCTCTCCGAGGCCGTCACCGGCGCGCACGGCCTGTTCGTACCGATGGCGACGGCCCCGTACGACCACGACGAGCCCCTGGCCGCGTCCTCCCCGGGCGTCCTCTGGGCGCTGCTCACCCCGCTGCTCGCGCTCCTGGACCGGATCGGCCTGGTCATCGCCCCGGCCGAGGCCCTGGAGAAGGCCGCCGACCGCCTCGACCACATCGCCGAGCGCTGCGGCCCGGCCATCGTGACCTACAGCAACCCCGCCAAGGCCCTCGCCGCCGAACTGGCCGACGCGCTTCCGGTGATCTGGACGGAGGGCCCCTCGGCGGGACCCGCGGGCCGCCGTTTCTCCGCCGCGCTCGCCGAACTGGCCGGCCGCCCCGCCCTCGTCGAGGAACTCCCCGAGGCGCTCGCCGCCCACAGCGCCCTGCTGGCCGGGCCGCTCGCCGCCAGCGCCGACCCGGACGACTTCTTCCGTGACCGCGTCGACGAGCCCGCGGCGCTGCACGCGCGCGTGGTGCTGCTCCGCGACCGCCCGATCGGCGGCCTCACCGCCGCTCCGGCCGCCCGCGACCTGGCCCTCAGCCACGACACGCCCGTCAGCGAGCTGGAACCCGAGCCCGGCGACGAGCTGGAGACCCTCGCGGAACTGATCGCCATGACGGATTTCACCGCCGTTTACCTCGCGCTCGCTTCGGGGGCCTGATCTTGTTGCCGACGCCCTGACCGCCGTACGCGGAGCGAACCCCGGACGTACACGACCCGACGTACGCACGAAGAAGACCGGCAAGGATCGGCAGAGAGAACCCATGGACCGCCTCGACAACACCATCCGTCCCTACGCCTGGGGTTCCCCCACCGCCATCCCGAAGCTCCTCGGCGTCGAGCCGACCGGCGAGCCACAGGCGGAGATGTGGATGGGCGCCCACCCGGGAGCGCCCTCGCGCACCGCGCGCGGCACTCTCGTCGAGGTCATCGACGCCGACCCGGAGCGGGAACTCGGACCGGAGGCGGTCGCCAGGTTCGGCCCCCACCTGCCCTTCCTGCTGAAGATCCTCGCGGCCGGCGCCCCGCTCTCCCTCCAGGTCCACCCCGACCTGGAGCAGGCCAAGGAGGGCTACGCGGACGAGGAGCGCCGCGGCATCCCCGTGGACGCCCCGCACCGCAACTACAAGGACGCCAACCACAAGCCCGAACTCATCTGCGCGCTCACCGAGTTCGACGGCCTGTGCGGCTTCCGTGACCCGCTCGAGACCGCCGCTCTCCTAGAGGCGCTGGACGTCGACTCCCTCAAGCCGTACGCCGACCTGCTGCGCGCTCGCCCCGAGGAAGCGGCCCTGCGCGAGGTCCTCACCGCGATCCTCACCGCCGACCGCGAGGAGATGGCCGACACGGTCGCCCGGGCCGCGGCCGCCAGCACCCGCCTCGGCGGCGATTACGCGCCGTATGCGGACCTCGCCCACCACTACCCGGGCGATCCCGGCGTCATCGCCGCCATGCTCCTCAATCACGTCCGGCTGCAGCCGGGCGAGGCCCTCTTCCTCGGCGCCGGCATCCCGCACGCGTACCTGAACGGCCTCGGCGTCGAGATCATGGCCAACTCCGACAACGTCCTGCGCTGCGGCCTGACGCCCAAGCACGTCGACGTGCCCGAACTCCTGCGCATCGTCCGCTTCGAGCCGAGCGACCCCGGCGTCCTGCGCCCAGAGGCGTCCCCGGAGGGCGAGGAGATCTACGAGACGCCGATCGACGAGTTCCGGCTGTCCCGGTACGTCCTGCCCGAGGGCGGCGCGACCCGCGACCTCACCCTGACCACCCCGCAGATCCTGCTGTGCACTGCGGGTTCCATACGGGCGGGCGAGCACGAACTGACCCCCGGCGGGTCCGTGTTCGTCCCCGCGGGGGAGAAGGCCGAGGTGTCCGGGTCCGGCACCGTCTTCCGTGCCACTGTGATTGTCTGACCGGGCTTGTGGACACCTGACGCGCTCGGGTTGAGCCGGGCTGCAAGAATGACCCTCCGGCAAAGGACGGGCAAAGGCGACGGGTGCGGACGACGGGCCCGGCCCGGGCGGCGCAGACGGACGTAGGCGAAGGGACAACGCGGACACATGAGCGCGTCAGGCGGCACCAAAGCGATCGTGGCGGCACTGGGCGCCAACGTCGCGATCGCGGCATCGAAGTTCGTGGCGTTCGCGTTCAGCGGCTCGTCCTCGATGCTCGCCGAAGGCGTGCACTCGCTCGCCGACTCCGGGAACCAGTTCCTGCTGCTCATCGGCGGCAAGAAGGCCCAGCGCGCGGCGACCCCGCAACACCCGTTCGGCTACGGCCGCGAGCGCTACATATACGCCTTCCTCGTCTCCATCGTCCTCTTCTCGGTCGGCGGCATGTTCGCCATCTACGAAGGCTTCGAGAAGATCAGCCACCCGCACGAGCTGGAGAACTGGTACTGGCCGGTGGGTGTCCTCGTCTTCGCGGTCATCGCCGAGGGCTTCTCCTTCCGTACGGCCATCAAGGAATCCAACGAGCTGCGCGGCACGCACTCCTGGTCGCAGTTCATCCGACGGGCCAAGGCACCGGAACTGCCCGTCGTCCTCCTGGAGGACTTCGGCGCGCTGATCGGTCTGGTCCTCGCCCTCGGCGGCGTCGGCCTGACCCTGCTCACCGGCGACAGCGTCTGGGACGGCATCGGTACGGTCTGCATCGGTGTCCTGCTCGTCAGCATCGCGCTCGTCCTGGCCGCCGAGACCAAGTCACTGCTCCTCGGCGAGGCCGCCAGCGCCGAACAGACCGAGAAGATCGAGTCCGCCATCGTCGACAGCGAAACGGTCACCAGCGTCATCCACATGCGCACCCTCCACCTCGGCCCCGAGGAGCTGCTGGTCGCCGCCAAGATCGCCGTCGAGCACGACGACACGGCCGCCGAGGTCGCGAAGGCCATCGACGCCGCCGAGGCCCGCATCCGCGAGGCCGTTCCGATCGCCCGCGTGATCTACCTCGAGCCGGACATCTACAGCGAGGCGGAAGCCGCCAAGGGCCCGGACCCTGAGGCCACCCCGGGCGGCCCGACGCGGCACGCCGCCGGCCACTGAGTCGTACGACGGCCGCGGGGCCCGCCGGAACATCCGGCGGGCCCCGCGGCCGTTCGCACCGCCCTCAGACCTGCTGCATCGGCCACGGCGCGGGCGGGAACTGCGTCCTGTTCCCACGCCGCACCACGAAGGCCGCGATCCCCAGCCCGATGCCGACCAGCACGAGGACGCCGCCGACGAGCAGGGCCGCTCCCCACAGTGCCGGGGCCGTGCGGTCGTCGGTCACCCGGCCCTGCACCGCGTCCCCGGACACCGTCCCGCCGTGGTCGTCGAGGTGAAAACGCGAGTCCTGAGAGTTCGCGCGGTAATCACCCAGCAGGAACAGCCGCCCCTCCGGAACCCTCACGTCATACGGCCTGTGCACACCGTCGGCGTCACCGCCGTACACGTACGGCTCCTCGATCGGCTTCCCGTTCACGGTCACCCGCTCCTGCGAGCCCACGAGCGTGCAGCACGCCACCCGGTCCCCGCCCACACCGATGACCGGCTTCATGAGGGGCGCGTCGACCCCGTAGGACTCCGGCGCCGTGAACAGCACGACGTCGCCACGCCGCACCTCATTCCCGTCGACGTGCTCCCAGATGAGCCGGTCATCCCGTTCGTACGTCGGTCTCATGCTGTCGCAAGGCCCCGTATGCCGTCCGCATATGGGCGAAGACGCCGACCGCCAGCGCCGCCCCCAGCAACCCCACCACGAGCGCTGCAACCCCAAGTCCCCGCCCTTTGCCCGACATCACATCCTCCTCGTGCGGCACATCCGCGGCGCGGAGAATATCGGGCACCCGTGAACCGCCGTCGCGCGCAACCGCCCCGCCGCGGCAGTGGACACCGATCACACCCCGTGATCGGCGCGAAGTGTTCGCAACCGGACTGGGGTCGGCGCCGTCCCGCGGTGTAGCTTGGGTGCGAGCCAGACGTCGCTGCTGATGGCGGTCGGGCGGTCCCCACGGGGACCGGCCGAGGGAGAGAGGGCCTCCGACGGACTGCGTTGCGCGCATGTGGGCATGCCTGTGCCCTCCTTTCGGGCACCCCTGTGTCCGCCGCCGCGCAGACCAGCCGTACCCACCTCGCCCCAACCCCGAGGAGCAGCTCGCAATGACGACTGTCGACAGCCGACAGGACTTCAAGGTCGCCGACCTCTCCCTGGCCGAGTTCGGCCGCAAGGAGATCACCCTCGCCGAGCACGAGATGCCCGGCTTGATGGCGATCCGCAAGGAGTACGCCGAGGCACAGCCCCTCGCCGGCGCCCGTGTCACCGGCTCCCTGCACATGACGGTGCAGACCGCCGTCCTCATCGAGACCCTGGTCGCCCTTGGCGCGCGGGTCCGCTGGGCCTCCTGCAACATCTTCTCCACTCAGGACCACGCGGCCGCCGCCATTGCCGTCGGCCCGAACGGCACGCCCGACAACCCGCAGGGCATCCCGGTCTTCGCCTGGAAGGGCGAGACCCTGGAGGAGTACTGGTGGTGCACCGAGCAGGCGCTGACCTGGCCGGACAGCCCCACCGGCGGCCCGAACATGATCCTGGACGACGGCGGTGACGCCACCCTCCTCGTCCACAAGGGCGTCGAGTACGAGAAGGACGGCAAGGTCCCCGGCCTGGAGACCGCCGAGTCCGAGGAACACCGCGTCATCCTCCAGCTGCTCCACCGCACCCTGGGCGAGAACCCCCAGAAGTGGACCCAGCTGGCCTCCGAGATCCGCGGCGTCACCGAGGAGACGACGACCGGCGTCCACCGCCTGTACGAGATGCAGCGCGACGGCGTCCTCCTCTTCCCGGCCATCAACGTCAACGACGCCGTCACCAAGTCGAAGTTCGACAACAAGTACGGCTGCCGCCACTCCCTGGTCGACGGCATCAACCGCGCCACCGACGTCCTGATCGGCGGCAAGACCGCCGTCGTCTGCGGCTACGGCGATGTCGGCAAGGGCTGCGCCGAGTCCCTGCGCGGCCAGGGCGCCCGCGTGATCGTCACCGAGATCGACCCGATCTGCGCCCTGCAGGCGGCGATGGACGGCTACCAGGTCACGACCCTCGACGAGGTCATCGACAAGGCCGACATCTTCATCACCACGACCGGCAACAAGGACATCATCATGGCCACCGACATGGCCAAGATGAAGCACCAGGCGATCGTCGGCAACATCGGCCACTTCGACAACGAGATCGACATGGCCGGCCTCGCCAAGGTCCCCGGCATCGTCAAGGACGAGGTCAAGCCGCAGGTCCACACCTGGACCTTCCCGGACGGCAAGAAGATCATCGTGCTGTCCGAGGGCCGCCTGCTGAACCTGGGCAACGCCACCGGCCACCCGTCGTTCGTGATGTCCAACTCCTTCGCGGACCAGACGCTGGCCCAGATCGAGCTGTTCACCAAGCCCGACGAGTACCCGGTCGGCGTCTACACGCTGCCCAAGCACCTCGACGAGAAGGTCGCCCGCCTTCACCTGGACGCGCTCGGCGTCAAGCTCACCCAGCTGCGCCCCGAGCAGGCCGCGTACATCGGCGTGGACGTCGACGGCCCGTACAAGCCGGACCACTACCGCTACTGAGTCCGTGGCCCCGCCCACCGGGTGAGCGCGCCGGTGCACCGCCGCGCTCCCCGGAGGCAGGTCTGCAGCTCCGCCGAGGCAGGCCCCCGCACCCCCGTGCCGGGGGCCTGCCTCTTTGGCCCATCGATCTGGCCCCGACCGTCGATCCTCGGCCGGACCAGGCCGTCAAGACCCAGGACCCCCATGCCCCGCGGCCGATATTCGCTTCACGATCCGCACGATCACACCCTCCTCGCCAACGAGTACTTCCACTGCGCCCCCGGCCCGTCCGGCTGGCGCTACGTCTCCCAGCTGACCACCCCCTCGGGCGACCACAGCGGCTCCGTCGACCTCACCCTCGACGAACTCGGCCGCCCCATCCGACTCGAACTCCACGCCGGAGGCTGGCAGGTGCGCGGCGCCGCCCTCGACGGCGTCACCTGGGTCCGCTCAGACCCCACCGGCACTCAGGCCACCGAAGGCAATGTGCGCGCTCACGCCTTCACCGGCACGTCCCCCGCGTTCCTCGTCGCCACCACCCGTCTTCTGCGCCTCACCCCTTCCGCCGCCGCGACCCGCGTACGCCTCGTCGCCTTCACGGACCCGGTTCTCGCCCCCCGCACCGTCGACCAGTCCTGGGCCCTGGTGAACAGCGAAACACACGCCACTGACAACGGCCCCCTCGCCGTGGACGAATACCAGGTCACAGCCCTGGACACGGGCGAACAGCACACCGTGCACATCGCCGGAGACGTGGTCCTTGCCGCTCCCGGCATCGAACTCGAGGACCTCGAATCGCCGCCGTCGTTCTTCGACTGACTGACGAGAACGCCCGACTCATACGGCGAGGCGCCGACGCCGGCCGCCGGAGCGGTCGTGCTCGAGCGGTCGTGCTCGGAGGCAGGGCGATGGCGTCAGACATACGAGGAGGCCGAGCCACCGCAAGGCGCGGAGAGCTCGGCCTGACACGTCTACACCGAGCTCTGGGCGGTCGGCTCGCCTGCACCTAGTCCTACGCAGGCGGTGCGAAACCGGTGCTCGGGCGCTCGGCCGGACTGCTGTCGGGCACGGGCGGAGCGGGCCGCACACGTGGCGCGGGCTGCGCGGCCGGCGGGCCCTGATACGGGGCTGCTGCGCGAGGCTGCGCGACCGGAGGCGTGTAGGGACCGGCCGGACCAGTGGCAGCGGAAGTGCCGGAAGGCACCCCACCCGCACCGACGCCACCGCCGGTCACAGACGCCCCTCCCGTCGCGGGGCCGCCGTCTCCGAAAGCCCGCCTGGCGTCACGTGCCTGCCGCTCCTGCACCACCGCGGCCAGGTACGCGGCCGGCGGAATGGCCCGCGGCAACGGGGCACCCGTGTGCGCCGACAGATCCTCCGCGAGTCGCTGCGCCATGGCCCAGGAGACCTGGGGATCGAGCTGCTGCAGCCGCGTCAGGTACTGACGGACGGCGAGCCACAGACCGTCGGGAACCGCCGAAAGATCGAGCTCGGAGAAACGTCCGGCCAGCCAGGGCGGCGGCGGAGGAACGAATCGGGCCTGACCGGCGGGAATCCGCTCCCGTACGACCAAGGTGCCGGCAAAGACGTCTCCGACCCGCCGCCCGCGCGCGGACACGAGCGAGGCGATGCACGCGACGACCCCGAACGTCAGCAGGATCTCGACGACACCGATCGCACCTCGCACCAGTGCGTGCCGGAATCGGATCGGACCGCCGTCGTCCCGCACGACACGCAGCCCGAACGTCAGCTTCCCCAGCGAACGCCCATGGCTGAGTGTCTCCACCGCGATCGGCGCGCCCACCAGAACCAGTACGAACGCGGCGATCGAGAGAGCAGTCTGCGCCGCTTCGTCGAGAGACGCCGTCGCAGCCACGATCGCCGTGATCACGACGACATAGGCGATCACGGCCACGATCAGGTCGAGCAACACCGCCAGCGCCCTGCTGGGCAGCCTCGCAGGGCGCAACTCGAGCGCCACCGCCTCCCCCGTCACCAGCTCACTCACACCCGTCGTCCTTCCCCTGGTCTGCCCCGAGAACCGCAAGTCTGCCAAGCTGAGGGCGCATCGCGCCCCAGTACGACAAGCTGACCGTCTCGACGAGCAGTCGACGACCGGCCGAGGAGCAGACACACCCGATGGACCTCGACGTCTTCGTCTCCGCCCACCGAGCCGAGTGGGACCGCCTGGACGCCCTGATCCGGCGCCGGCGACGCCTCACCGGAGCGGAAGCCGACGAACTCGTCGCCCTCTATCAGCGCGCAGCTACTCACCTCTCCCTCATCCAGTCCAGCACCCCCGACCCGCAACTGACCGGTCGGCTCAGCCAACTCGTGGCACGCGCGCGGAGCGTCGTGACCGGCACGCGTCGTGCCTCCTGGCGTGACGTGACGCGCTTCCTGGGACAGGGATTCCCCGCCGCCGTCTACCGATCGCGCCACTGGTGGGTACCCACCGCTCTGATCTCGACAGCCGTCGCGGTCCTCCTGGGGTGGTGGATCGGGGCGCACCCCGAGGTGCAGTCGTCGATCGCGGCCCCCAGCCAGCTGCGGGAACTGACCCGCCCGGGTGGCGAGTACGAGACGTACTACTCGAGTCATCCCGCCGCCTCCTTCGCAGCCCAGGTGTGGACCAACAACGCTGAGGCAGCGGCGATGTGTCTCGTCCTGGGAGTCTTCCTGGGACTCCCGGTCCTTTGGATCCTTCTCCAGAACATGCTCAACCTCGGCATCGGCTTCGGCCTGATGTCGTCGGCAGGCCGACTCGACACCTTCCTCGGCCTGGTCCTCCCGCACGGCCTGCTCGAACTGACGGCGGTCTTCGTCGCAGCCGGCACGGGACTGCGCCTCGGCTGGACCCTCATCGACCCCGGCCCGCGTACGCGCCGCACCGCCCTCGCGGAGGAGGGCAGGGCTGCGGTGGGCATGGCGATCGGCCTAGCCCTGGTCCTGTTCGTCTCCGGTGCCATCGAAGGCTTTGTCACCCCGTCGGGCTTGCCCACCTGGGCCCGCATAGGCATCGGAATCGTCGCTGAGCTGGGATTTCTTGCCTACGTCTTCGTTCTCGGCGGCCGCGTGGCACGTGCGGGCGAGACGGGTGACGTTGAGGCATCCGAGCGGAGTTCGGTCCTGCCGACGGCCGCCTGATGTGCAGGCACCCCTCTTGAGCTGCTAGTCTCCTGTCCGCCCCACAAGAGCCGTTGACACGGAGCGCGTGGGGAGGTAGATTCAAACAGTTGCCTAGAACTGGACAGTTCTGAGGGCGACCCGCTAGAATCTATCCGCTCCTCGTGAAGTGACATATTTCCGAGAAGCACACTCCCTGATTACTCAGAAATGAGTGGCCGGTCAGTCCGGTCAAGAACTTCTGGTAAAGTCGGGATCGCCGGAAAGGGAAACGCGAGAGCGGGAACCTGGAAAGCACCGAGGAA
>NZ_BMQA01000012.1 GCF_014647875.1 Streptomyces brasiliensis
ACACACCGTGACACCATGTCAGTGCCCGAGATGAGGCGCACCGCTCAACTTCGAAGACCCTACAAAGCCGGAAGGCTGAACTCGCGCAAGACTGCTGCTCCTCATAGGGCGCCGGCGCCACGACGTTGTGTGTTGCGACGGTGCGGTCCAAGGCTCGGGCAGGTGCCCCGGGGATCACCGGGAGCCTAGGGCCCGGTGGTTGAAATCCAGAGCACGACTGGACTGCCCGGACGTTACCCGTCGGTATGGCCTCTTCGACAGAGGGTCCCGGCGAGATGTTCGCTGCGTCACACAGATGGGTGTTCCTTCGCGCACAGTAGTCCACGCTTTTCCTGACCGGCCAGTAACCAGGGGGCCGGCCGCCACTGTTCACGTATGCCGCACGCGCCTACGCTTGATCGCCATGGCACCCACACCCACCGGTAACCGAAGGAAGCGCGTCCATGTGGTCAGCGACGTGCATGGAAACGCCCGTGACCTGGCCAGAGCCGGCGAGGGTGCCGACGCGCTGATCTGTCTCGGGGACCTCGTCCTCTTCCTCGACTACGCGGACCACTCGCGCGGGATCTTCCCCGAGCTGTTCGGCGTGGAGAACGCCGACCACATCGTCGAGCTGCGCACCGCCCGGCGGTTCGAGGAGGCCCGGGAGTTCGGGGCCCGGCTGTGGGCGGGCATCGGCACCGACCGGGCCGCGGTGATCGAGAAGGCGGTACGCAAGCAGTACGCCGAGATGTTCGCCGTGCTCCCCACCCCGACGTACGCGACGTACGGCAATGTCGACATACCGCCTCTGTGGCCCGAGTACGCCGCACCCGGCACCACGGTCCTGGACGGCGAGCGCGTGGAGATCGGCGGCCGGACCTTCGGCTTCGTCGGCGGCGGTCTGCGCACGCCGATGCGGACGCCGTACGAGATCGGCGACGAGGAGTACGCCGCGAAGATCGAGGCGGTCGGCGAGGTCGACGTGCTGTGCACGCACATCCCGCCCGAGGTGCCCGAACTGGTCTACGACACCGTGGCGCGCCGCTTCGAGCGCGGCAGCCGCGCCCTCCTCGACGCGATCCGCCGCACCCGGCCCCGCTACGCCCTTTTCGGGCACGTCCACCAGCCCCTGGTCCGGCGCATGCGGATCGGCGCCACCGAGTGTGTCAACGTCGGGCACTTCGCCGTCAGCGGGCGGCCCTGGGCCCTCCAATGGTGAGCCGGTCCGGATGGGGGTGAAGTCGGCCGGTCGCCTGCGCGGTAGCCTTCACGCTGCACACTCGTGCGCACGTCCGCGCACCAGCGACCTCACTACCGGCCCGCATCTGGAGGAGCCACGGCGATGGCGGAACACACCAGCTCGAGCATCACGATCGAGGCGGCACCGGCCGACGTCATGGGGGTGATCGCCGACTTCGCCCGCTACCCGGACTGGACCGGCGAGGTGAAGGAGGCGGAGGTCCTGAAGACCGACGAGCGGGGCCGCGCCGAGCAGGTCCGGCTCGTCATGGACGCCGGGGCCATCAAGGACGACCAGACCCTCGCCTACACCTGGACCGGCGAGCACGAGGTCTCCTGGACGCTGGTGAAGTCCCAGATGCTCCGCTCCCTGGACGGCTCCTACCTCCTCAAGCCCGTGGGCTCGGGCGCGACGGAGGTCACCTACCAGCTGACGGTGGACGTCAAGATCCCGATGCTGGGCATGATCAAGCGCAAGGCGGAGAAGGTCATCATCGACCGCGCTCTGGCGGGCCTGAAGAAGCGGGTGGAGTCGGGGGAGGTCTAGTCCGGTCCTGGCTGTGGGCAGTCGTTCCGCAGGGCGATGGGGAGGGTGGGCGCAGCCTGCAGTTCCGGTTGCCGTGCGAACCTCGCCCCGCCCCTGCGTCAGTTACGGTTCACCCCCATGCGCACCCTCCTGATCACAGGCCCTGGCGGCTCCGGTCGTACCACGATCGCCGCCGCGACGGCCCTGCGCGCCGCAGGCACCGGCACCAGGACCCTCGTCCTGAGCGCCGACCGCACCGACACCCTGGGCGCGGCCCTCGGCACCGCGACGGGCCCGACCCCGGTCGGGATCACCCCCGCCCTCACCGCCTGGCGCCCCGACGCAGCCGAACGCTTCCGCGACGACCTCACTGCCTTCCAGACCCGCGCGGCGACCGTCCTCGACCTGCTCGGCACCGACCGCCTGGACGCCGAGGAACTCACTCCGCTCCCCGGCGCAGACGAACTGTCCTTCCTGCGCGCCCTCCGGGACGCCGCCCTCTCGGACCGCTACGACCTCCTCGTCGTCGACCTCCCGCCCACCCCGCAGGCCCTCGCCCTGCTCGCTCTCCCGGGGGAACTGCGCCGCTATCTGCGCCGCCTCCTCCCGCCCGAGCGCCAGGCCGCCCGGGCGCTGCGGCCCGTCCTCGGCCGGCTCGCCGGCGTCCCCATGCCCGCAGAGTGGCTGTACGAGACGGCCGCCCGCTGGGGCGTCGAACTGGCCGCTGTGGAGGCCGTCGTCGCCGACCGTGACACCGCCGTACGACTCGTCGCCGAGCCCGGCCCGGCCGGCGCCGACGCCGTACGCGCCGCCGGTCTCGGCCTCGCCCTGAGCGGCCTGCGCACCGAGGCCCTCGTCGCCAACCGCGTCCTGCCCGAGACCGACCGGGACACCTGGCCGGGCCGCCCGTCGCCCGACCATCACCCTTCAACGAGCTTCGAACCCATCTTTCTGACGCTCGTCGCTCAGCAGCGCAAGACCCTGGCCGACTGGCGGGAGGCGTACGACGTCCACCCGGTCGCCCACCTCGGCCGCGACCCGCGCGGCACCGACGACCTCACCACGCTCCACGTGCCCGGCACCGGCGCACGGCCCACCCCCGTCGAGTGGCAGGTCGCCGACCGCATCGCCGCGGACGGCGTGCTCGTCTGGCACATCCCGCTGCCCGGTGCTATACGCGACGAACTCGACCTGATCCGGCGCGGCGACGAACTCGTCATCACGGCAGGTCCGTTCCGCCGGCTCGTCCCGCTGCCCTCCGCCCTGCGCCGCTGCACCGTCGCCGGAGCCGCGCTGCGGGAGGGCGAACTGCGCATCCGGTTCGCGCCGGATCCGGACCTGTGGCCGCGCGAGAGGTGATTCCGGCTCGCCCGGCACCGGAGCGGGAGCCGAGTCCGGCCCGCACCCGGTGAAGGACGTACGCCCATTCGGGTAACGTCGTAGAGACGAACCGTAGTCAGGAGTCCGTCATGAGCGAAGAGCGCCCCACACCTGACGTTCCGGACGCGGAGGCGGCCCACGAGGTGCGGGCGACCGACGCCGACGCCTGGGCCACGGCGGTCGCCGAGGACCTGGCGGCGGAGAAGGCCCGCCGCCGCGCCGAGTACGGCCCGCCGCCGGGCTCGGCCGCCGAGGAACTGCGCAAACTCGTCGACGCCGTCGCCGACAAGCTGTCCGGCCTCCAGTCCCCGCTCCTGGGGTCGGTCGCCGGGCCCGCCGCCCAGCAGGTGGTGCGGCAGGTCGTGCAGCAGGCGAAGGCCGCCGTCGAGCCCGTCATCGAACGCAACCCGGACGTCTTCGACCACCTGGCCGCGGCCGGCACCGAACTGCTCGCCGCCTACCGCTCCGCCGTCCAGGCCCAGGAGCGCCGCTGGACGAGCCGCGCGGACGACCTGAAGGACGACCCGCGCGACGACCGTGACCGGGGCGAGGGCACCGGTGGCGGGGAACGCATCGACTTGGACTGACAGGGCCTCGGGTACGGTTGGCCGTAGCGGGGCTCGACCGAAACTGAGGGATTCATGGGACTCACCATCGGCGTCGACATCGGCGGCACGAAGATCGCGGCCGGCGTGGTCGATGAGGAAGGCAACATCCTCTCGACCCACAAGGTGCCGACCCCGAGCACGCCCGAGGGGATCGTGGACGCCATCGCCTCCGCCGTCGAGGGCGCGCGTGCCGGGCACGAGATCATCGGCGTGGGCATCGGTGCGGCCGGCTATGTGAACCGGCAGCGCTCCACCGTGTACTTCGCGCCGAACATCGACTGGCGCCAGGAGCCGCTGAAGGAGAAGGTCGAGGCCCGCGTGGGTCTCCCGGTCGTCGTGGAGAACGACGCCAACGCGGCCGCGTGGGGCGAGTACAAGTTCGGTGCGGGCAAGGGCCACCGCAACGTCATCTGCATCACGCTGGGCACCGGCCTCGGCGGCGGCATCATCATCGGCAACAAGCTGCGCCGCGGACACTTCGGCGTGGCCGCCGAGTTCGGCCACATCCGCATGGTCCCGGACGGCCTCCTGTGCGGCTGCGGCTCGCAGGGCTGCTGGGAGCAGTACGCCTCCGGCCGCGCCCTCGTCCGGTACGCCAAGCAGCGCGCCAAGGCCACCCCCGAGAGCGCCGAGATCCTGCTCGCTCTCGGCGACGGCACCCCCGACGGCATCGAGGGCAAGCACATCTCCATGGCCGCCCGCCAGGGCGACCCGGTCGCCGTCGACTCCTACCGGGAGCTGGCCCGCTGGGCCGGTGCCGGCCTCGCCGACCTGGCCTCTCTCTTCGACCCCTCCGCGTTCATCGTCGGCGGTGGCCTGTCCGACGAGGGCGAACTCGTCCTCGACCCGATCCGCAAGTCGTACAAGCGCTGGCTGGTCGGCGGCAACTGGCGTCCGGTGGCCGAGGTGATCGCGGCCCAGCTGGGCAACAAGGCGGGCCTGGTGGGCGCGGCGGACCTGGCCCGCGAGCCGGACCCGATCATGTAACGCCCACTTTCTGTCTTACGGCGACTGCGCCTACCCAGAGGGGCGCGAGGAGTGCGCGACCGGCCACAACGGACCGGCAGTCGCGTGCAGACCTCGCGCCCCGGGTTGGTGGGCGTACATTGATCCACATGCCGCCGCTCCCCAACTCCCACACAGAGCCCGACGGTTCCGCAACGATCCGCGTACTGAGCTACAACATCCGCTCCATGCGTGACGACACGGACGCCCTCGCCCGGGTGATCACCGCCTGCGCTCCCGACCTGGTCCTCATCCAGGAAGCCCCCCGCTTCTTCCGCTGGCGCAAGAAACTCGCCCGGCTCGCGGCGGCCTCCGGGCAGGTCATCCTCACCGGCGGCGCAACGGCGGCCGGTCCCGCGATCCTGTGCAACCTCCGAGCCACGGTCGAGCGCAGCGAGGACGTGCTGCTCCCGCTCACCCCCGGCCAGCACCGCCGCGGCTTCGCCACCGCCGTCGTCCGCTTCGGCGGCGTCCGGCTCGGGGTGCTCAGCTGTCACCTCAGCCTCCAGCAGGACGAGCGCTACGAGCAGGGCGGCATGCTCCTCGACCGGCTCGCCGGACTCGGCACCGAGCACGCCATCGCCGGCGGTGACCTCAACGAGCGCCCCGGCGGCCGCACCTTCCGGCGCCTCGCCGACGGCCTGCAGGACTGCTTCGCCACCGCTCCCTGGGGCGGCGAGTACACCTCCACCCCCGCCGACCCCCGCCGGCGCATCGACGCGATCTTCGCGAGCAAGGGCGTCGAGGTGCTCGGCTGCGGGGTCCCCCTCGACCTCCCCGGCGTCACGGACAAAGACATGAGGGCGGCCACGGACCACCTCCCGGCCCTGGCCGCCCTCAGAATCCCCGCGAACTAGACGACGGCCCCGCGTCCCGGATCGTCGTCCTCGTCGTCGTCCGTCTTCATCCGCGTCACCAGCGTGACGAACCCGCCGAGGAAGCCGCCGATGCCCAGCGTCGCCAGCCACCACGTCATGTCCCAGCCGAGCAGCACCGCCAGCAGGAGCAGGATCGGCCCGCCGACCACGCCCAGCCAGGCGAACCGGGCGGTCGTGTCGGAGGTGGGCAGCGGCGGCGGCTCGGGCGGCACGAAGTGGCCCTCGTCGTCCTCGTCGAAATCGTCCTCGCCCGGCTCGGGCGCCGCGTAGTCGCGCGGACCGACGCCGGGCGCGAACGCTATCGAGCTGCCCAGGGCCTTGGCGGGCCGCTGCTCCCCGGCGTCGCCGTCGCCGTCGCCGTCGCCGTCGCCGTCGGCGTCGTCGTCGGACCGTTCGTCCGTCTCGTTCGGCCCGGTCTCGGGCAGCGCGAGATCCTCGACCGGCTTGAACGGCTTGGCGCCCGGCGGGTCCGGCGGTTCGTCGCCGTATCCGGCGACGATCGCCTGCCAGGCGGCCTCCTCGTCGAAGGGCACGCCCTTCTCGTCCGGCTCGCGGTCCTCGCGGTCGGAGTCGTGCTCAGCCAACTGAGGCCGTCCCTTCCTTGCCGACACTGGGTGCGAGCCGGCCCATGAAGGCGAGGCTCTCCTCGAAGATCCGGTCCGCGTCAAAGTCCAACGTCGCCACGTGGTGGCTCTGTTCCAGCACGACCTCCGTCACGTCCCTCGACGACACCCTGCTCAGCAACCGGGCCGAGTCGGCCGGCGGCACCACATGGTCCCGGGCGCTGTGCAGGAGCAGCAGGGGCTGCGTGACCTGCGGCAGCTCGCCGTCCAGCAGGCGGAAGAACGTCCGCAGGGAGTGGGCCGCGTGCAGCGGCACCCGGTCGTACCCCAGCTCCGCCGCGCCGGGCTTCGCGATGTCGCTCGCGATGCCCTTCCTCGTGCGCACCAGGTGCCGGGCCACCGGAAGGGCGTACGCGGACAGGCCGTGCACCCTGTTCGCCGGGTTGACGACCACCACGCCCGCAACCCCCTCCCCGTGCTTCGCGGCCAGTCGCAGCGCCAGCGCCCCGCCCATCGACAGGCCCGCCACGAACACCCGCGCGCAGCGCTCGCGCAGCAGGCGCAGCTCGCGGTCCACCTCCGCGTACCAGTCCTGCCAGCCGGTGAGCTGCATGTCCTCCCAGCGCGTGCCGTGTCCGGGCAGCAGCGGCAGCGACACGGTCAGGCCGTGCGCGGCGTGGTGCTCCGCCCAGGGGCGCAGCGACTGCGGCGAGCCGGTGAAGCCGTGACAGAGGAGGACACCCACCTCTCCGCCCTCGTGGCGGTACGGCTCGGCTCCGGGGAGAACCGGCACCTTACGGGCTCCTGTTCCTGAGGAGGACGTGAACGACGACTGCGGATGTGCTTCACCGTACGCGACCGCACTGACACCGACCAGGGCCGTCGGCTCCTTCCGCGGTGCTCCGGGTTAAGGTCTGATCGACGGAAACAGGAGGCACTCGGTTGTTGTACGGCACGATGAAGGTCGCCATCGGGGGACCGCTGAGGATTGCCTTCCGACCCTGGGTGGAGGGGATGGAGAACATCCCCGCCGAGGGTCCCGCCATCCTGGCGAGCAATCACCTGTCCTTCTCGGACTCGTTCTTCCTGCCGGCGGTCCTCGACCGCAAGGTCACCTTCATCGCGAAGGCCGAATACTTCACCACACCGGGCGTCAAGGGACGGCTGACCGCGGCCTTCTTCAAGGGCGTCGGCCAGCTCCCGGTGGACCGCTCGGGCGCGCGCGGCGCGGGCGAGGCGGCCGTCAGGAGCGGCATCGAGGTGCTCGAGCGCGGTGAGCTGTTCGGCATCTACCCGGAGGGCACGCGCTCGCCCGACGGCCGGCTGTACCGGGGCAAGCCCGGCGGCCTCGCGCGCGTGGCGCTCGCCACCGGCGCTCCGGTCATCCCCGTGGCGATGATCGACACGGAGAAGATCCAGCCGCCCGGCAAGGTGATGCCGAAGCTGATGCGGCCCGGCATCCGGATCGGCAGGCCGCTGGACTTCAGCCGCTACCAGGGCATGGAGCACGACCGCTTCGTCCTGCGCGCCGTGACCGACGAGGTCATGTACGAGATCATGAAGCTCTCCGGCCAGGAGTACGTCGACGTCTACGCCACCGCCGCCAAGCGGCAGATCGCGGAGGCGGCGAAGACGGCCAAGGCGGAGGAGAAGGCCGAGAAGGCGAAGGCCGAGTCCTAGACAGGCAGTCGGGCACACCGGGGGTGGGGGCGTGGCGAGGCGCGAGCACGTCATGAGGATGTCCGTCGAACAGCCGCTGTGGCGCGCGCTCGCCGGTTACCGCGTACTGACGATGCTGTACGCGATCGGCCTGTTCGCCAGCGCGCACGACCGCTACGACCAGCCCTGGGTCGCCCTCGCCTACTTCGCCGTCCTGTTCGGGTGGACCCTGGCCACCCTTCCCCGGGTCAACAACGCGGCGAGCTGCACCAAGCGCTTCCTCGCCGTCGACCTGACGGTCGCGCTCACCGGCATCCTGCTCACCCCGCTCGCCGACAGCCATCACGTCGCCGAGGGCGGTCCCACCCTGCCGTCGATATGGACCGCGGGCTCCGTGCTGGCCTTCGCCATCAAGGGCGGCTGGCGCTGGGCCGCGTTCGCCTCCACGATCGTCGCCTGCGCCAACCTCGTCGAGCGGGGCGTCCCGGCCCGGGACACGGTCCACAACGTGATCCTCGTATGGGTCGCCTCCATCGGCATCGGGTACGTCGTCGAGGTCGCCCGCGCCTCCGAGCGCACCCTCGCCCGCGCCCTGGAGATCGAGGCCGCGACCCGGGAACGGGAGCGGCTCGCCCGCGACATCCACGACGGCGTGCTGCAGGTGCTGGCCATGGTGCAGCGGCGCGGCGCGGTGATCGGCGGCGAGGCGGCCGAACTCGGGCGCATGGCGGGGGAGCAGGAGGCGGCGCTGCGCACCCTGGTCTCCGGCGGCCTGGTCCCGGTCCCGCGGGTGTCCGAGGACGCGGGCGAGGGCGCCGTCGTACTACGGGCCGCGGCGGAACAGGACGACACCGTCGACCCCACCGCACCAGTCGATCTGCGCACGCTGCTCGCCCCGTACGCCGGTGCCCGGGTCAGCCTCGCCGAGCCCGGCGCGCCGGTGCCGCTGCCGTCCGGCGCCGCGCGGGAGCTGGCCGCGGCCGTCGGCGCCGCCCTGGACAATGTGCGCGAGCACGCCGGACCCGACGCCCGGGCCTGGATCCTGGTCGAGGACGAGCCGGACGCGGTCGTGGTGACCGTACGGGACGACGGCCCCGGCATCCCCGAGGGGCGGCTCGCGCAGGCCGAGGGCGAGGGGCGGCTCGGGGTGGTCCAGTCGATCCGGGGCCGGCTGCGCGACCTGGGCGGCAGTGCCGAGCTGAGCTCGGTGCCCGGCCAGGGCACGGAGGTCGAACTGAACGTACCGAAGAACGCCCGGAAGACGCGGGGGAAGGCGGAGCGGCGATGACGCAGCAGCAGGGCCCGATCAAGGTGATGGTGGTCGACGACCACCCCATGTGGCGCGACGCGGTCGCCCGGGACCTGGCCGAGTCGGGCTTCGAGGTGGTCGCCACCGCCGGGGACGGCGAGCAGGCGGTGCGCCGCGCCCGGGCCGCCGCGCCGGACGTCCTCGTCCTGGACCTCAACCTGCCCGCCAAGCCCGGCGTCCAGGTCTGCAAGGAACTGGTCGGCGCCGACCCGAAGCTGCGCGTCCTGGTGCTGTCGGCCAGCGGCGAGCACGCCGACGTCCTGGAGGCCGTGAAGTCGGGCGCCACGGGTTATCTGCTCAAGTCGGCGTCCACCGGGGAACTCCTGGACGCGGTGCGCCGTACGGCCGTCGGCGACCCGGTGTTCACGCCCGGCCTCGCCGGACTGGTCCTCGGCGAGTACCGGCGGCTGGCCGCCGAGCCCGGCCCCGCCGCCGACACCGACGCGCCGGACGCGCCCCGGCTGACCGACCGCGAGACGGAGGTGCTGCGCCTGGTCGCCAAGGGCCTGAGCTACAAGCAGATCGCCGAACGCCTGGTCATCTCCCACCGCACGGTCCAGAACCACGTTCAGAACACCCTCGGCAAGCTCCAGTTGCACAACAGGGTCGAGCTGGTCCGGTACGCCATAGAGCGCGGCCTCGACGAGGAGTGAGGCCGCCCGACCGAGCGGCGTTCCCACAATTCACCGGAATCACCCTGCCCGCCTCTCGCTGTGTGACGTGACTCACCCTTACCGTGAGTGAGCGTCAAGTCACAGCGGCGAAGGGACATTTCCATGCGGGTCGGAGTACTGACCGGAGGCGGCGACTGCCCCGGACTCAACGCCGTCATCCGGGGCGTCGTCCGCAAGGGCGTGCAGGAGTACGGCCATGACTTCGTCGGCTTCCGGGACGGCTGGCGGGGACCCCTCGAAGGGGACACTGTCCGCCTCGACATCCCCGCCGTGCGCGGCATCCTGCCCCGCGGCGGCACCATCCTCGGCTCCTCGCGGACCAACCCCCTCAAGATGGAGGACGGCATCCGCCGCATCAAGGACAACCTCGCCAAACAGGAGGTCGAGGCGCTGATCGCCATCGGCGGCGAGGACACCCTGGGCGTGGCGGCGCGGCTGTCCGACGAGTACGGCGTGCCCTGCGTCGGCGTGCCGAAGACCATCGACAACGACCTCTCCGCCACCGACTACACCTTCGGCTTCGACACTGCCGTCGGCATCGCCACCGAGGCCATCGACCGGCTGCACACCACCGCCGAGTCCCATATGCGGGTCCTGGTCGTCGAGGTGATGGGCCGCCACGCCGGCTGGATCGCCGTGCACTCCGGGCTCGCCGGCGGCGCCAACGTCATTCTCATCCCCGAGCACCGCTTCGACATCGAGCAGGTCTGCGCCTGGGTGACCTCGCGGTTCAAGGCGTCGTACGCCCCGATCGTGGTCGTCGCCGAGGGTGCCATGCCGAAGGACGGCGACGTCGTGCTCAAGGACGGGTCGCTGGACTCCTTCGGTCATGTGCGGCTGTCCGGCGTCGGCGAGTGGCTGGCCAAGGAGATCGAGAAGCGCACCGGGAAGGAGGCCCGCACCACGGTCCTCGGGCACGTCCAGCGTGGCGGCACCCCCAGTGCCTTCGACCGCTGGCTGGCCACCCGCTTCGGTCTGCACGCCATCGACGCCGTCCACGAGCGCGACTTCGGCAAGATGGTCGCCCTGCGCGGCACGGACATCGTCCGCGTCCCGATCGCTGACGCGACGTCCAGGCTGAAGACGGTCGACCCCGAGCTGTACGCGGAGGTGGGCGTCTTCTTCGGCTGACCCGCAGCACGTCGCACGCCGCGAGGCCCCGCGTCCCGAAGGGGCGCGGGGCTGTATCGATATGCGGCTCCGCCGCGTGGGCGCGAGCAACCACGACAGACCCGCAGCCGCCGGAGAGCCATACCCCCAACCCGCCGGGCGCCCGAACATCTTGCGCCCTATAGTCGCGGCAATGGGACAGCAAACGGCCGAACCGCCGGAGGAGATCGTCGCCTTCGGTGTCCAGTCCGACGAGAAGCCTCTCATCGAGCGCGCCTTCCGCGGTCACCACGAGGTCCGGTGCCTGGACGTCTTCCTGAACGAGGACACCGCCCCCATCGCCGCCGGACACGACGTCATCTGCACCAGCGTCAACTGCGACCTGAACCACCGTGTCCTGCAGACCCTCGCGGCCGGCGGCACGCAGATGATCGCCCAGCGCGCGACCGGCTTCAACAACATCGCCCTCGACGTGGCCGAACGTCTCGGCCTCACGGTCGCCCGCGTCTCGCACTACTCCCCGTACTCGGTCGCCGAGTTCGCCTGGACCCTCGCCATGGCGGTCAACCGCCGTATCGTCCGAGCCTCCACCCGTACGCGTGACTTCGACTTCCGTCTCGACGGTCTGATGGGCCGCGATCTGCACGGCCGTACCGCCGGCGTCATCGGCACCGGCAAGATCGGCGAGGCCTTCACGCGGATCGCGCACGGCTTCGGCATGCGCCTGCTCGGCTGGGACGTCGCCGAGAACCCCGCGTGCCTGGAACTCGGCATGACGTACGTCCCCAAGGAGCGGCTCCTCGCCGAGTCCGACCTGGTCAGCCTGCACGTTCCGCTGCTCCCCGGGACGGAGCGGCTCATCGACGCGGACGCCCTCAAGTCCATGAAGGACGACGCGATCCTGGTGAACTCCAGCCGCGGCGGCCTGATCGACACCGCGGCCCTCGTCGCCGAGCTGCGCGAGGGCCGCTTCACCGGTGTCGGCCTCGACGTCTACGAGGCCGAGGCGGGTCTCTTCTTCCTCGACAAGTCCCTGGAGGCCATGGCGGACGACACCCTGGCCCGCCTGGTCACGTTCCCCAACGTCCTGGTCACCTCGCATCAGGCGTACTACACCCAGGACGCCGTCGACCAGATCATCGGGGCCACGGTGCGCAACGTCCTCGACTACGAGGCCGGCCGCCGCTCCGAGAACGTGCTGGTGCCGCGCAGCTGACCGATCAGGTCGCGCACGACCGCGGCCCCGTCCAGCGTCAGCACCGACTCCGGGTGGAACTGCACGCCGGCGAATCCGGGACCTCGTACGGCGTGCACCTCACCGTTGTCCGCCCGGCTCACCTCGACGTCGTGCGCGGCCAGTTCGCGCAGCGCCTCGTCGTCGCAGTGGGCCACGAAACTGTTGTAGAAGCCGACGGTCTCGGTCCGGCCGAACAGGTCGACCGTCGTCTGCGCCCCCTGGTACGGCACTTCCTTGCGGACGATCTCGAGCCCCAGCTCGGCCGTGATCAGCTCGTGCCCGAGGCACACGCCGAGCACTCCGTGCCGGTGCCCCCTGATCACCTCGGCGGTCAGCTCCCGCAGGAACCGCATCTTCGGGTCGGCCAGGTCGGACGGGTCGCCCGGTCCGGGTCCGAGCACGACCGGCCCCTCGTGCGCGAGCACCGCGTCCCGCAGCCCCGGCTCGTCGTAGCGCCGCACGGTCACGTCGAGGCCGCCCGCGCGCAGCACGTGCGCGAGCATCGCCGTGAAGGTGTCCTCGCCGTCCACGACCAGCGCGTGGCCGCTCAGCACCTCCGACCGCTCCTGCATCCGCAGCCAGAACGGCGCGAGATGTGACCGGCGCCCGTCCAGCGCGGCCCGGACCCGGGGGTCGTCGGCAAGCCGCGGCCGTGCGGACTCCGCACGCGGGCGGGACGGCCGTACGCCGAGGGCGGTCAGCACCCCCGCCGCCTTCGCGTGCGTCTCCGCGACCTCGCCCGCCGGGTCCGACCCGCGCACCAGCGTCGCGCCGACCGGGACGCGCAGCCGTCCGGCCGGGTCGATGTCGGCGGTGCGGATGAGGATGGGGGAGTCCAGGGTCTGGGCGCCCCCGAAGTCACGGCCGAGCAGCGCCAGGGCGCCCGCGTAGTAGCCGCGCCCGCCGGTCTCGTGCCGCTCGATGACCCGGCAGGCGTTCTGCACCGGCGACCCGGTGACGGTCGCGGCGAACATGGTCTCCTTCAGGACCTCCCGCACGTCCAGCGACGACCTGCCGCGCAGCTCGTACTCGGTGTGCGCGAGATGCGCCATCTCCTTCAGCCGCGGTCCCACGACCACCCCGCCCATGTCGCCGACGGTGCACATCATCTTGAGCTCCTCGTCGACGACCATCGACAGCTCCTCGATCTCCTTGCCGTCGGCGAGGAAGTCCAGCAGATGCTCCGGCGTCGGCCCCTCGGCGGGATAGCGGTACGTGCCGCTGATCGGGTTCATCACGACGGTCCCGCCGGACATCCGCACATGCACCTCCGGGCTCGCGCCGACCAGCGTCCTCTCCCCGGTGTGCACGACGAACGTCCAGTACGCGCCCCGCTCGCCCTCGAGCAGCCGCCGGAACAGGGCCAGCGCGTCGGCCCGGCCGAACCCCGGGATCTCGCCCTCGTACGTCCGCCGGATCACGAAGTTCGCGCCCTCACCCCGCCCGATCTCCTCGCGCAGCACTCGCCCGACGATCTCGCCGTACTCCTCGTCCCCGACGTCGAAGCCGCCGCCCTCGACCCGCACCTCGTGCGCCGGCAGCTGGGCCAGGGCCTCCCGCAGCGGCAGCGTGTACGACTCCTCGGGGGTGAGCACCACCAGCGGTGTCCCGTCGTCGCGCACGTCGAAGCCGCGCTCACGGATCTGCCGGTACGGGATCAGTGCCAGCCCCTCGTCGGGCAGGTCGGCGAGACGGTCGTACGTGCCGACCGGGCCGAGGAACAACTCCACGGTGTTCTCGTCATGGCCCGGCGTGCGACGGCGCAGCAGGGCGAACGGGCGGGGATCGTCGAGCAGGTCGAGCAGCTGCATGGGTCCGTGTTCCTTCGGGCTGGGGCCGGCTGGGAGAGATGCCGACGGGGAGGGACGGACCCCGGAAACGCCGAAGGCCGCCCCTCGGGCGGCCTTCGCGACGTCTTGGGTACGCGCAGTCAGTGGGCCGCCGGATGAGCGGTCCACCACCAGTTCTGGTTCGAAAGCGCGAACATGCCAGGCAGAGTACCCCATGTCCGGGTGATGTACCCGGTGTCTCAATTGCTGAGCATGAGGCAGGACGCCCGACACGACCCCGTAATGTTGAGGACGTGACCGTGAACGCTAAGACCAGCGCGAGCGCTGGCAACACCTGGCGAGACCTGCCCGCGGCGCAGCAGCCCGAGTACCCCGACCCCGAGGCTCTGCGCGCAGTGATCGCGGAGCTCGAGTCGTATCCGCCGCTCGTCTTCGCGGGCGAGTGCGACCAGCTGCGTGCCCGTCTGGCGGCCGTCGCCAAGGGCGAGGCGTTCCTCCTCCAGGGCGGCGACTGCGCCGAGGCCTTCGACGCGATCTCCGCCGACCAGATCCGCAACAAGCTCAAGACGCTGCTCCAGATGGGCGCCGTGCTGACGTACGCCGCGTCCGTGCCGGTGGTGAAGGTCGGCCGGATCGCCGGCCAGTACTCCAAGCCGCGCTCCAAGCCGGTCGAGACCCGCGACGGCGTGACGCTCCCGGTGTACCGGGGCGACTCGGTCAACGGCTTCGCCTTCACCGAGGCCAACCGGATCCCGGACCCCGAGCGGCTGAAGCGGATGTACAACGCCTCCGCCTCGACGCTGAACCTGGTGCGCGCGTTCACCACCGGTGGGTACGCCGACCTGCGCCAGGTGCACGCCTGGAACCAGGACTTCGTGAAGTCGTCCCCGTCGGGCCAGCGCTACGAGCAGCTCGCCCGTGAGATCGACAACGCGCTGAACTTCATGCGGGCCTGCGGCGCGGAGCCGGAGGAGTTCCGCACGGTGGAGTTCTACGCCTCGCACGAGGCGCTGCTGCTCGACTACGAGTCCGCCCTGACCAGGGTCGACTCCCGCACGGGCAAGCTGTACGACGTCTCCGGGCACATGGTGTGGATCGGTGAGCGCACCCGGCAGCTGGACGGCGCGCACATCGAGTTCGCCTCGAAGATCCGCAACCCGATCGGCATCAAGCTCGGCCCGACCACGACGGCCGAGGAGGCGCTGCAGTACATCGACCGCCTCGACCCCGAGCGGGAGCCGGGCCGGCTGACCTTCGTCGTGCGCATGGGCGCCGACAAGATCCGCGACAAGCTCCCCGGGCTGGTCGAGAAGGTCACCGCGTCGGGCGCCAACGTGGCCTGGGTGACCGACCCGATGCACGGCAACACCTTCGAGGCGGCCTCCGGCCACAAGACCCGCCGTTTCGACGACGTGCTCGACGAGGTCAAGGGCTTCTTCGAGGTCCACAAGGCGCTGGGCACGCACCCGGGCGGCATCCATGTGGAGCTGACCGGTGACGACGTCACCGAGTGCGTGGGCGGCGGCGACGAGATCTTCGTCGACGACCTGCACCAGCGCTACGAGACGGCCTGTGACCCGCGTCTGAACCGCAGCCAGTCGCTGGACCTGGCGTTCCTCGTCGCCGAGATGTACCGGGACCAGTGAGGGACCGGTAGCCACGGCACTGGGGCGCGGATCACACACGATCCGCGCCCCTCCGCACTTTTGCGGATCCTCCGCGATGGGTAAGGTTAGGTTTGCCTCACCGATAAACGGGATGGCAACGAGGACCGATCCCGGTGGGAGGTGAATCCGCGTGTACGTCTGCAGCTGCTTCGGTGTCACCGAGGCGCAGGTCAAGCAGCACGCGGAGGACGGCGCCTGCACCCCCCGCCAGATAGCCTCCGCCTGCAAGGCGGGCACGGACTGCGGCTCCTGTGTACGGCGCATCCAGGCGATCCTCGGCCGCGGCGCATGCCCCCGCCGTGAACTGGCCGACCAGGGCAGGCCGATCCTCTCCTCGCCGCTCCCGTCCGACCCCGGCTTCGCGAGGCCGGCCGAGGCGGCCTAGGTCTCGGGCTGCTCGATGATCTGCGAGATGTAGAGCGCCTCGCCGAGCTTCTCCACCAGGTCCAGCTGGGTGTCCAGGTAGTCGATGTGGTGCTCCTCGTCCTCGAGGATCGACTCGAAGATGTTTGCGGACGTGATGTCACCCTTCTCGCGCATCATCTTGATGCCGCGCCTGAGCCGGTCGATCGCCTCCACCTCGATCTGCCGGTCGGCCTCGAACATCTCCTTGACGCTCTGCCCCACCCGCACGTGGAACAGCCGCTGGTAGTTCGGCAGCCCTTCCAGGAACAGGATGCGGTCGGTGAGCACTTCCGCGTGCTTCATCTCGTCGAACGACTCGTGCCGCGTGTACTTCGCGAGCTTGTACCAGCCGAGGTTCTCCTGCATCTTCGCGTGCAGGAAGTACTGGTTGATCGCGGTGAGCTCACCGGTGAGCTGCTCGTTGAGGATTTCGATGACTTCGGGGTCGCCCTGCATCGCAGAGGCTCCTTCCGCCTGGGAGGTATGGGGAGGTTGCGGCGGCATGATTGCACCGGCGCCGAAGATCGTCCAGTAAGTGCGCACTTAGTAAGTAAGTGCATGTTTGATGCCGGTTGTCCGGTTCGTGGACGCGTGGTCAAGGGCACTGCCCCAGGTCTGTCAGGATGGAGACATGGGTCACCCGGTGGAGCGCGCGTCTGGAGAATCAGGAGAGGCCGTACGGTCCGAGCTTCCGCCGGGGCAGCGACTGCAGCGCGGCTGGCCGGTCACGCACTACGGCCCGGTCCCCAAGTTCCGTCCCGAGCGCTGGGAGTTCAGGGTCTTCGGCGCCACCGCCGACGGTGACAAGCACTGCTGGACCCACGAGGAGTTCACGGCACTGCCGTACACGACCGTCGTGGCCGATCTGCACTGCGTGACGAAGTTCAGCATGCTCGGCGCCGAGTGGGGCGGGGTCCCGGCGAGCGCGATCCTGGACGCCGCGCCACCTGCGCCCGACGTCACCCATGTGATGGTCTGGGCGGAGTACGGCTTCAGCTCCAACCTGCGTCTCAAGGACTTCACCGCCGATCGCACGATCTTCGCGACCCACAAGGACGGCGAACTCCTCACCGCCGAGCACGGCTTCCCGGCCCGCCTGGTCGTCCCCCACCTCTACGCCTGGAAAGGCCCCAAGTGGGTGCGCGGCGTCGAGTACATGACCGCCGACCGCCGCGGTTTCTGGGAGGAACGCGGCTACCACAACATCGGCGACCCCTGGAAGGAACAGCGCTACTCCTACCAGGAAGAGCCCGGGGACGGCCCCGAGCTCTGATCCCGGTGTCGTACGTCAGTGGTACTGGTGCATCACGGCGTGCCCCTTGCCGCGCCCTATCGTCCACTTGTTGACCGGGGTCGTGACCGCGAAGGCGATGACCAGCGAGATCGCCAGCGAACCCCAGAACAGCAGGTCGTCGAGCTGGGCGTCCATCGCGTCCGGCCAGAGCACGATCACACCGTTGTCGATCAGCTCCATCACGGCGATGGACAGGGTGTCCGCGGCCAGCGCCACGCGGAAGGCGGTACGGAATCCGACGCCGGCCCTGAGGACGCTGCGAAGAGTGAGCGAGTAGCCGAAGAAGAAGGCCAGCATGATCGCGAGGACCGTGGTCGGCAGATTCCCCCACCCGAACGCGGTGCCGATCACCATCCCGAGCACCTCACCGATGGCACAGCCGGTGAGGCAGTGCAGCGTGGCCTGGACGGCCATGGCCCAGCCGGCGGCCGGCATGTGAGCCGCGTGGTGGTGTGCGTGCGCCTCGTGCGTCATCGGTGCCCCCTCTGTCGAACGACGATGTCCACGACGAGTGGGAACCGTATACCCCCATGGGGTATTCCTCAAGGGTCACCTCACGGGGGTCACCCCGGTCAGTGATCTCGCAGCCGCTTCAGCCGCGCCACGTCTGCCGCGTGCCCCTCCTTGCCGCCCGGAGTCTCGATGATCAGCGGGACGCCCGCGGTCGCCGGATGCGTCATCAGGGCGCGGAACGGGTCCTCGCCGATGTGACCGGAGCCGATGTTCTCGTGGCGGTCCTTGTGCGCGCCCGCCACGTCCTTGGAGTCGTTGGCGTGGATCAGCTTCAGCCGCCCCTCGCCGACCGTGTCCACCAGCAGGTCCAGGGTCTGGTGCATACCGCTCGGACCGGTCAGGTCGTGCCCGGCAGCGAAGATGTGACAGGTGTCCAGGCACACGCCCAGCCTCGGATGCGCGTCCAGCGCCTCGAAGTACGGCCCGAAGTCCCAGGTGCGGGAGCACAGCGACGCACCCTGTCCGGCCGTGGACTCGAGGAGCAGATACGGGTCGTCGTCGTGGGTGAGTTCGTCCAGCAGCGGAAGCAGGTGCGCGCGCACCTGCTTGAGCGCGACCTCCCGCGCCCGTCCGCCGGTCGCGCTGCCCGTGTGCACGACGACACCGAGCGCGCCGATCTCGCGCCCGCGCCGCAGCGAGTGCCGCAGCGACTCCACCGACCTTTCGACGGTCGTCTCGGTGTGCGACCCGAAGTTGATCAGGTACGGGGCATGCACATACGCCGGGATCGACTCCTCGGCACACGCCGTCCGGAACTCCTCGTCCTGTCGTGGATTGCCGGCCGGGGTGGCCCACCCGCGCGGATTGGCGACGAAGACCTGCACGGTCTCGGCCTTCAGCTCACGGGCGTAGGACAACCCCACGGAGTGCAGACCGCCGGCCACGGGCACGTGACCGCCGACGGGGTTGCGGGAGGGACCGGGGAGGGGGGTACCGGACTGCTGACTCTTCACCCGTTCAGGGTGTCACGCCGTGCCCAGGGCCCGGGACCGCCCTCCGCGAGGCTGCCGAGGCTCCGATTCCTCACCGAATGGTGATGGTGATCGTCGACCCCTTGGGTGCCGTCTCGCCGCCGTCCACCGACTGCTTCTTCACCGTGTCGCCGAACAGGCCGAGCAGCCCGCGGTCCTCCTCGACCTTGAAGCCGGCCTGCTCCAGCTGCCGCTTCGCGTCGTCGGCACTGGACCCGACCACGTTCGGCACCTCGACCATCTCGGGTCCCTTGGACAGCGTCAGCGTCACCGTGTCGCCCTCGGCGGCCTGGCTGCCGGCCGCCGGGTTCTGCCGGGCGACCGCGCCCTTGTCGAACTCGGAGTTGACCTCCTGCGGGGAGATCTTCACCATGACCCCGGCATCCTCCAGGTCCCCCTTCGCGCTGTCCGGATCCTCACCGGTGACGTCCGGCACGTCCACGGGGCTGCCCTTGCTGACGACGAGCGCGATCGCCGAGCCCGCACGGCGGGTGGTGCCCGACCGCGGGTCCGTACTGATCACCGAGTCGCGCGGCACGCTGTCGCTGAACGCGCGCGTGACCATGCCCGGCTGGAGGCCGTTCTTCCTGAGCAGCGCCCGCGCCGCGACCAGCGTGCGGCCCTCCAGGTCGGGCACCTTCACCGTCTTCGGGCCGTCGGAGATCGTCAGCGTCACCGAGCCGTTGCTGCGGATGCGCCGTCCGGCCGCGGGGTCGGTGCTGATGACCGTGCCGCGTTCCACCGTGTCGCTGTAGGCGTGCTTGACCTGCTTGACGTCGAGCCCGGCCTCCCGCAGGCGTTCCTCGGCCTGGGCCTGCGTCTTCGCCAGCAGGGGCGGGACCCGGGTGAACTGTCCGGAGTTGATGTACCAGACCCCGGTGCCGACACCGAAGACCACCAGCACCGCGACCACCAGCGTGATCAGCCCGCGCCCGGGCCGTGACGACCGCCGGGCGGGCGGCGCGGGCGGAACGTCGAGCCGGCTGGTCCGGTGGACGCTCCCGCCGGGCTCCTCCTCGTTGACGGGCAGCGTTCGCGGCACCGTCAGTGAGCGCGGGATCACGCTCGTACGGTCCTCGGCGATGTCGTGACGCGCGGAGAGCGCCTGCGGCGGCATGGCGTCCAGCTGCTCGTCCGTCAGGCCCGCGCGGGCCTCGCGCGCGCGGGCGAGCAGCGCCACCGCGTCGTGCGGCCGGACGTCAGGGGTGCGCGCTGTGGCCGCGGCGACCAGGTCGTCCAGCCCGTACGCCAGCGCCGGCACGGTGGCCGACGGCGGCGGCACGTCCTCGTGGAGGTGCTTGTAGAGCACGACCGCGGGGGAGTCCCCGTCGTGCGGCTTCTGCCCGGTCAGCATCTCGTACAGGACCACACCGCACGCGTACACGTCGACGCGCGGATCGGCGGTCCCGCTCTCGATCTGCTCGGGCGCCAGGTACGACACGGTCCCGAGGACGGCACCCGTCGTACTGGTCACGGTGTCCACGGACCGCACCAGCCCGAAGTCGGCCACCTTGACCCGGCCGTCGTCGCCTATCAGCACGTTCTCGGGCTTCATGTCCCGGTGCACGAACCCGGCGCGGTGCGCTGCACCGAGCGCGGCGAGCACCGGCTCCAGGATGTCCAGCGCGGCCCGCGGCTGCAGCGCCCCGCGCTCGCGCAGGACGTCACGCAGGGTGCAGCCGGCGATGTACTCCATGGCGAGATAGACGTACGACCCGTCGGTGCCCTGGTCGAAGACCTGCACGACGTTGGGGTGGGCGAGCCGCGCGACGGACTTCGCCTCCCGGATGAACCGCTCCACGAACGCGCCGTCCGCGGCCAGCGCCGGATGCATCACCTTGAGCGCGAGAACCCGGTCGAGCCGGGTGTCCAGGGCCCGGTAGACCGTGGCCATCCCGCCGACGGCGATCCGTGCGTCGACGCGATAACGGCCGTCGAGCACCTGCCCGACGAGAGGGTCCTGAAGGGTCGTATCCACGCAGGCGAGTGTACGAGCAGCCACGGACACACCCACCGGCTTCGCCGGCGATAGCAGCGCTACTGCAGCGGACCTGTGACGGGATCCACGAGAAGCACGTACGGGCCGTCGCCCCGCCCGCCCACGACCCGATCGCCGAGGACCACGCAAAACCCCCACGCGAAGCGGCAGCCTCTCAGCCGACAGTGAAGGGGTGGTGCGCGGGTGGGAGACGAAACGGGACTGCGACCAACGCTCAGAACGCAGGCCGCTCAGGATCAAGGTCGGCCAAGCCCGTCACCGGCGAGGACGCAGAAGCGAGGAACCGCCGAGGTATGCGCCCGGCAACCCGCGCCAGCCTCCCCGCCTCCACCGCATGCCGCATCGCCGACGCCATCAGCTCCGGCTCCCGTGCCCGGGTCACCGCCGACGCCAGCATCACCCCCGCACACCCCAGCTCCATGGCCAACGTCACATCGGACGCCGTACCGGCCCCCGCGTCCAGAATCACCGGCACGCGCGCGTGCTCGACGATCAGCTGGAAGTTGTGCGGATTGCGAATCCCGAGCCCCGACCCGATGGGTGACCCGAGCGGCATCACCGCCGCACACCCCACGTCCTCCAGTTTCCGCGCGAGCACAGGGTCGTCGTTTGTGTACGGCAGCACCGTGAAGCCGTCGTCCACCAGCGTCTCCGCCGCGTCCAGCAGCTCGATCGGATCCGGCAGCAGCGTCCGCTCGTCGGCGATGACCTCCAGCTTGACCAGGGACGTACCCAGCGCCTCCCGCGCGAGCCGCGCCGTCAGCACCGCCTCACCGGCCGTGAAACAGCCCGCCGTGTTCGGCAGCACCCGTACGCCGAGCTTCTCGAGGACCGACAGTACGGAACCGTGCACCCCGGGATCGACACGCCGCATCGCCACGGTCGTCAGCTCCGTGCCGGAGGCGACCAGCGCCCGCTCCAGCACGTCGAGGCTGGGCGCACCGCCCGTACCCATGATCAGGCGGGACGAGAAGGCCGTACCGCCGAGGACAAACGGATCGTCGGCCATGGTTCAGCCTCCTTGGACAGCGGTGAGGACTTCGACGCGGTCGCCGTCACGGAGGGCCGTGGAGGACCACTCCGCGCGCGGGACGACGGTTTCGTTGAGTGCGGCGGCCACGCCGGACGGCGCCGCGGTGAGCGTGTTCACGAGGGCGTCGAGGGCGGTGCCGGCCGCGATCTCCCGGTGCTCCCCGTTGACGGACACGGTGACGGAGGGGGTCATGCGGGCTGCTCCACGAGGACGGCGCCGAAGCGCTTCGGGGTGAAGGGACGGGCCTCCTGGGGCAGCTCCCCGGTGGCGAGGACATGCGCCACGGCGTCGCCGGTGACCGGCGTGAGCAGCACACCGTTGCGGTAGTGCCCGGTGGCCAGCAGCAGCCCGGCGAGAGCGGTCGGCCCGAGCAGCGGCGCGTTGTCGGGGGAGCCCGGCCGCAGCCCGGCCCGGGTCTCGGTCAGCGGCAGCTCGGTGATCCCCGGCATCAGCTCGTGCGCGTCCCGCAGCAGTCCGTACACGCCGCCCGCGGTCACCGTCGTGTCCCAGCCCAGCTCCTCGCTGGTGGCGCCGACGACCAGTTCGCCGTTCTCCCGCGGCACGAGGTAGACCTGGCTGCCGCGCACCACGGCCCGCACGGTCCGGCTCAGGAACGGGGCGTACCGCCTCGGCACGGTCAGCCGCAGCACCTGCCCCTTCACGGGCCGTACGGGCGGCAGGACGTCGTCGGGCACCCCGGCGAGCCGCCCGCTGAGGCTCCCGGCCGCGAGGACCACCTGATCGGCGGCCAGCTCCGTGCCGTCCGCCGTGGTCACACCGGCGGCCCGCTCCCGCACGACCCGGAAGCGCTCCGCCCACGTGCGGTGGAACACCACCCCGGCCCGCTCGCACGCGGCCACCAGCGCCGCCGCCAGCCGCCGCGGGTCGATCTGGTGGTCGCCGTCCACCCGCAGCCCGCCGCGCACACCCGGCGCCAGCATCGGCTCGAGCCGGCGGCAGTCCCGGCCGGACAGCCACTCCGAGTCCAGCCCCGACTCCTGCTGGAGGGCGTGGAGTTCGCGCAGATGGGCGCGGTCGTCGGCGTCCAGCGCGACGGCGAGCGTGCCGCACCGGCGGTAGCCGAGGTCGTGGCCGGTGAGGTCGGTCAACTCGGCCACAAAGTCCGGATAGCGGCGGGCCGACTCGAGGTTGAGGCCGAGCAGGGTCTGCTCGCCGTAGTGCAGTTCCGTGACCGCGGCCAGCATTCCGGCCGCGACCTGCGCGGCCCCACCGCCCGGTTCGGGGTCCACGACGGCCGTCGCGAACCCCCGCTGCGCGGCGCGCCAGGCCGTGACCAGGCCGATGATTCCGCCCCCGATGACGAGGACGTCTGACGTACGTGACGACATGGGCGTCCAGCCCCTCCCTTCGCCGGCATGACCCGGATCAGGTTCGTACGGTCGGAGGCCGCCAGCCTCCCTCTCAGCCCAGTGCGTCCGGGCTCCCGCGAGTGCTTGTACGTCCGCCACCCTAGCCCTTGGCTCCGCGGCTCTGTAAGGGCACCACCCCGCGGGCACGGCCCGGCGGCGGTTGTGCAAAACGTCACCGAACGCACCCACTGACTGACTCTCTGTGTGTTGTCTATGGTGATCAGGTGAGCGAGCAGACGCAGCGACAGGGCACGTCACAGGGGCGGCGCGTGGTCGTCGTCGGAGCGGGCATGGCCGGGGTGCAGACCGCGGTAGCCCTGCGTGAACAAGGCTTCAAGGGCACCGTCACCCTGATCGGCGCCGAGCCGCACCAGCCGTACGACCGGCCGCCGTTGTCCAAGGCCGTGCTGCTCGGCAAGGCCGAGGGTTCCGCCTTCGATGTCGACTTCGAGGCGCTGGGCATCGAGGTCCGGCTGGGCAGCGAGGCCCTCGGCGTGCGCCCCGGCGACCACGAACTCGACACCGAGGGCGGACCGGTGCCGTACGACGTCCTGGTCCTCGCGACCGGCGCCGAACCGATTCGTCTGCCCGGCGCGGAGGGCGTCCCCGGGGTGCATCTGCTGCGCACCCTCGACGACGCCGAACGGCTGCGGCCGGTACTCGCGCGGCAGCACGACATCGTGGTCGTCGGCGCGGGCTGGATCGGCGCCGAGTTCGCCACGGCGGCCCGTGAGGCGGGCTGCGCGGTGACCGTCGTCGAGGCCGCCGACCGGCCGCTCGCGGGCGCGCTGCCGGCGGAGGTGGCCGCGCCCATGACCGCCTGGTACGCCGACAGCGGCACCGCGCTGCGCACCCACGCGCGCGTGGAGCGCGTCGAACCCGGCGCCGTCGTCCTCGACGACGGCGCGCGGCTGCCCGCGGGCGCCGTCGTCGTGGGCATCGGCGCCCGCCCCGCCACGGCCTGGCTGGCCGGCTCCGGCATCGAGCTGGGCGCGCACCGCGAGGTCGTGGCCGACGACCACCTGCGCGCCTCGGCGCCGGACGTGTACGCCGTCGGCGACTGCGCCTCCTTCCCCTCGGGCCGCTACGGCGAGCGGCTGCTCGTCCATCACTGGGACAACGCCCTCCAGGGGCCGCGCACGGTCGCCGCGAACATCGTCGGCGAGGCGTCGGCCGTCTACGACCCGGTGCCGTACTTCTGGTCCGAGCAGTTCGGCCGCTTCGTCCAGTACGCCGGGCACCATGCGGCGGCCGACACGTTGCTGTGGCGCGGCGACCCGGCCGGGCCCGCCTGGAGCGTCTGCTGGCTGCGCGGGGACCGGCTGGTCGCCCTGCTGGCGGTGGGCAGGCCGCGGGACCTGGCGCAGGGGCGGCGGCTGATCGAGGCGGGCCGGGCGATGGATCCGGAGCTGCTGGTGGACCCGGCGCGACCGCTGAAGGAGGCCACCGTGGCCACCGCATGACGTAAAAGTCCCGGTTCGGCGGGGCTCGGCTTCCGACTGTCAGTCCGGGATGGCACGCTGTTTCCGTGACCGAGATTGACGCAAAGATCGATGCTCTCGTCCCCGCCTGGCTCACCCTCCCCGACATCGCCGAGATGCTCGACGTCGAGGTGACGCGTGTGCGGCAGCTGGTCAAGGAGGGCCAGCTCATCGCCGTACGCCGTGGTGAGAACCGGGCGCTGCACGTCCCCGCCGCCTTCATCGACGGGGACAAGGTCGTCAAGGGCCTGTCCGGGACCCTGACGCTCCTGCGGGACGACGGCTTCACGGTCGAAGAGATGATCGAGTGGCTCTTCACCCCCGACCCGACCCTGCCCGGAACCCCCGCCCAGGCCCTGAGTGAGAACCGCGGCACGGAGGTGAAGCGCCGCGCCCAGGCGCTCGCCGTCTGACCGAACACCGTCCGGAACCGGGCCGTGGCCCTTCGGGGCCACGGCCAGGAGGACGTGCGGCGTGCGGCCGGCGGGAGCAGGGCGCACGGCCCGCCGCGCCTGGCCGAATACGCTCACGCCGGGCCGTACGCCACCAGCACCCGACACGGCCGCCGCGCACGCCACCACCGGCCGACCGGGCCACGCAGGCCGGCAGGCCATCCGTACCGCCCCAGGGGGACGCACCGCATGTCCGAAACCGCCGTCACCGCCCGTGCCCGTCTCGCCGACGCCCGTGTCTATCTCTGCACCGACGCCCGAAAGCGGCAGGGTGATCTCGCCGAGTTCCTGGACGCCGTCCTGGCCGGCGGGGTCGACATCGTGCAGTTGCGGGACAAGGGCATGGAGGCGGCCGAGGAGCTGGAGCATCTCGCCGTCCTCGCCGAGGCCTGCGCGCGGCACGGCAAGCTGCTCGCGGTCAACGACCGGGCGGACGTCGCCCACGCCGCCGCATCCGATGTGCTCCACCTCGGTCAGGGCGACCTCCCGGTCCCCGCGGCCCGCGCGATCCTCGGCGACGACGTGATCATCGGCCGCTCCACGCACGCCGAGTCCGAGGCCGCCGCGGCCGCGGTCCAGGAGGGCGTGGACTACTTCTGCACCGGCCCGTGCTGGCCCACCCCCACCAAGCCCGGCCGGTACGCCCCCGGCCTCGACCTGGTCCGGTACACGGACTCGCTGGGCACCGACCGCCCCTGGTTCGCCATCGGCGGCATCGACCTCGGCAACCTCGACGAGGTGCTGGACGCGGGCGCCCGCCGCGTGGTCGTCGTCCGTGCGATCACCGAGGCCGGCGATCCGGGAGCCGCCGCGGCGGAGTTCGCCAAGCGGCTGCGGCAGGTCCCGTAACGCGGCGGGGCGACCGGATGTCCAAGGGGTGAACAATAAGTCGACAAATCGGGCAAATCACAGGCGTCCGGTTGGGGGACCGCCCGCCCCTGGCTAACCTGCCGGTATGGCCCTCGGAACCGCATCCACCAGGACCGATCGCGCACGCACCGTGCGGGACATCATCGGCACCGGCAAGACGACGTACTCGTTCGAGTTCTCGGCGCCGAAAACCCCCAAAGGCGAGCGGAGCCTGTGGAGCGCGCTGCGCAGGGTCGAGGCGGTCGCACCCGATTTCGTCTCCGTGACGTACGGCGCCGGCGGCTCCACCCGCGCGGGCACGGTCAAGGAGACCCAGCAGATCGTCGCCGACACGACGCTGACCCCGGTCGCCCACCTCACCGCGGTCAATCACTCCGTCGCCGAGCTGCGCAACATCATCGGCCAGTACGCGGACGCCGGCATCCGCAACATGCTCGCCGTCCGCGGCGACCCGCCCGGCGACCCGATGGCCGACTGGGTGCCGCACCCCGAGGGACTGACCTTCGCGGCCGAACTCGTCCGCCTCATCAAGGAGTCGGGCGACTTCTGCGTGGGAGTCGCCGCCTTCCCGGAGATGCACCCGCGCTCCCGCGACTGGGACACGGACGTCGCCCACTTCGTCGACAAGTGCCGTGCGGGAGCCGACTACGCCATCACGCAGATGTTCTTCCGGCCGGAGTCGTACCTGCGCCTGCGCGACCGCGTCGCGGCGGCCGGCTGCGAGACCCCCCTCATCCCCGAGGTCATGCCGGTGACCAGCGTGCGGATGCTGGAGCGCCTGCCACAGCTGAGCAACGCCGTATTCCCGGACGCCCTGAAAGAGCGGATCCTCACAGCCAAGGACGATCCCGCGGCGGTACGCTCCATCGGTATCGAGTTCGCCACGGAGTTCTGCGCACAGCTGCTGGCCGAGGGAGTGCCCGGTCTGCACTTCATCACGCTCAACAACTCCACGGCACCGCTGGAGATCTACGAGAACCTGGGCCTGCACCACCCACCGCAGGCCTAGACCGGCCACACCGGGATACGACACACTGCGTAGCGGTCATTGGGGAGAGGGGCGTACATGGGCTTGACGGTCCTCTACATCGCGTTCGGCGTCGTCGCACTCTGGTTGCTCGGCGAGGTGCTGCTCCAGTACAAGGCACGTCTGCGCTGGCGACTGGTTGCCTTCGCGGGATTCCTCGGTGTTGTGCTGGGCGTCCTGTCCCACTCCGTGGTCGTCATCGGTGTGGGCGCGGCCGCCTTCGTGGTCGGCCAGACCTATGTCACCCTGTCGTTCCGCCGCGGCTTCGAGGCGGGCTGGGCGGTCAACCGGCCGGGCGCCGACGGCAGCAAGCGCCGCCGCGGCGAGCCCGACTACCAGGACCCCACCCTCGAGGTGTCCGACCTGGAGCCGGCCGAGGGCGGCTACGACGACCGGGACGCGGCCTACGGCAGCGACAACGTCGCATACGGCCCCCAGGATGCCGACTACGACCGCGACGACGTGTTCACCCCGGGCGCAGCGCCCCAGCCCGCGGCCGCCGAGACGACCACCGTCTACGAGCCGCAGCCGATGCCCGACGACACCGGCTCCTACGGCATATACGGCACCGGCTCCGCCGCTCACGCCGCGGCCGGTACCGACCCGGCCTACGCGACCGCCGGCCAGCCGCAGGACCAGACGTACGGCTACGACTACTCCGGCTACGGCCAGCAGCAGTACGGCTACGACGCCACCGGCCAGCAGCAGTACGCCAACTACTCGGACCCGTACATCGGCACCCAGACCTACGGCGGGACCACCTACGACCCCGCCTACGGTCAGCAGGGCTACGGTCAGGACCAGTACGGCACCGGCACGTACGGCGAGACGCCGGCCGGCGGGGTCTGGGTCCCGCAGCAGCGCACCGACGAGAACTACGGCGGCGAACCCCCGCAGGAGCAGCCGTACCCCTACCAGGGCAACGGGCAGCAGCAGGGCAACGGGTACGACGAGCAGCACCGCTTCTGACCTCTGGCTGACGGGCTCTCACTGCGAGCCCCGGAAGTCCGGACCCTCCACGATCAGTCCCGCCACCAGTGCGCCGGACATGCCCGCGTGCGGCAGCCCGCCGCCGGGGTGGGACCAGCCGCCGACCGTGAACAGGCCAGGCACACCAGTGGTGTTGGCCGGATGCAGCAGACGCCCGCCCGCCGACGCGAGCGCCGGGGCAGGTATCGCACCGCCCACCGCGCCCGTCGTCTCCTCGATGTCGGCGGGCGTGCGCACCTCCTGCCAGAGCATGCGTTCGCGCAGGCCGGGTACGGCACGCTCGGCGACCGTGATCAGATTCTCGACGTGGGCAGCGTCCACCTCGCCCCGCCGGGCCGGGACCGCCGAGACCAGCGTGACCGCCTCATGGTCCGCGTCCGGGACCAGTGTCGGGTCGTCGGGCCGCAGCACGGTGACGGTGGGGCGGGCCGCCACCCCACCCGGTGTGCCGAACAGCAGGTCAAGCTCGGTCTCGCGGTCCTCCGCGTGCACCACGGTCCGGTGGGCCGTCCCCTCCGGCCGCCCGCCGCGCAGCGCCAGCAGCACCGTGAGGCGGCTCGGCAGCCCGCGCTGAGGCGCGACCCCGCTCTGCGGCCGGAGTGCCGTGCCGGGCAGGAACCGGCTCAGCGTCTGCGGGGCGACCCCGGCGACCACGAAGTCCGCCTCCGCCACCCGAGCGTCGGCCAGCTCCACACCGGAGGCCCGGCCGTCCTTCTCCGCCACTCCGGTGACCTCGGCGCCGAAGACGAACTCGACCCTCCGGCGCAGACACCGCTCGTACACCGCGCGCGCCAGCTCCCGGATGCCGCCACGGACGTACCAGGTGCCGAAGGCGTGCTCCATGTACGGCAGCACCGCCGCACTCGCCGGAGCGGTGCGGGGATCGAGGCCGTACGCCAGCGCGTGGCTCTCCAAGAGCGCGGCCAGGCGCGGATCACGCAGCTCCCAGGCACCGACCTCGGTGAGCGTGCCTGCCACGCGGGTACGCAGCAGGCGCTTGTGGGGGACGGCGGGGTAGGGCTCGCGCTCGGCCAGCACCTGCCAGTTCGGCCACAGCGGTTCCTCCAGGAGGGGTCTGCGGGTGCGGTCCCAGGCCTCGCGGGCCCGCACCAGGAAGTCGCCCCAGCGCTGCCCGGCACCTGCCCCGAGGGCCGCGTCCAGCGCCGTGACGACACCCGCGCGCGAGGCGTTCGGCAGGGACACCTCCGTGCCGTCCACGAAGACGTGCCGTGACGACGGATCGACCTGCGTCAGCTGGACGCAGTCCTCCAGCGGCTCCTTGCCGGTCTTCACGAACAGGTCGCGCTGGACCGCGGGCAGCGGCAGCAGTCCGGGACCGGTGTCGAAGCGGAACCCGTCGCGCTCGAACCGGCGCACCGCACCGCCGTACGTCTCCGTGCGCTCGTACACCACCACCCGGTGGCCCGCGACGGCCAGCCGGGCGGCGGCCGCCATCGCGCCCATCCCGGCGCCGATCACCGCAATCCGTGCCATGACCGCGACTTTATCGACCACCACTGACAGTCCGGTCCGCGGGCGGTCAGTCCGGTGGCCGCTCCACCCGGGAGGCCGGCCGCCGCTCCTCCCGCCGCTGGGCCCGGCGGCGCAGGAAGCGCCTGATCCGCGAGACCAGGAAGAACAGCACGACCAGACCGGCGATCAGCAGGACCGCCGCGATGATCGCCGCGGCCTCCGGACGGAACATCGCGAAGCTGACGATCCCGCCCACCCCGAGGTCCTCGGCCATGCTCACGATCATGTTGCTGAAGGGCTCCGGCGACGTGTTGATCGCCATCCGGGTCCCGGCCTTGACCGTGTGGCTGGCCAGCGCCGTCGAGCCGCCGATCAGCCCCGCCGCCACGTCCGACAGAGAACCGCTGTGCCCCGCGAGCAGTGCGCCGACCCAGGCACCGGCGACCGGCCGCACCACTGTGTGGACGGAGTCCCACGCCGAGTCGACGTACGGGATCTTGTCGGCGACCGCCTCGCACAGGAACAGCGCTCCGGCGATCGCGAGCACCTCGGGGCGCTGCAACGTCTCGGGGACGTCGTCGCTCACCCCGGTCGCACCGAAGACGCCGAGCAGCAGCACCACGGCGTAGGCGTTGATGCCGCTGGCCCAGCCGCTGGTGAACACCAGGGGGAGCACGGACACGGACGTGATCGTAACCAGTCGGCGAGGGCGCTTCCCGGGCTCGGGTGCGTACGACTGAGTACCTGTACCTAGTCACGGAGATGAGTACGCGCGCGGATGGGGGCCGACCTGCGTGAACGAGACAGTGGAGACACGGAAAGGGGCGCGGCACCGGCACCGCCGACACGGGGCGGCGGAACGGGGCCCGCGCCCTTGCCCGCTCCTTCCGCCGATTCCGTCGGCGGAAGCGAGCCACGGGGGAACAAAGGGGACCCGGAGGAAGATCCGGAGCGGGACTTCCGACGGGGGGACCGTACGGGGGAGCAACGGGGGAGTACGGAAGGCGCCGGTCCGCCGGTGGTCCGCGGCAGACGCGGCCACCCCGGACCGGCACTTTCGTGTGTGCGCGCCCAGGGGTGTGTGCCACGCGCGCGTGGCGGGCAATACGTCCGACGCGCGCGTAGCTCACCGCTTGCCGCTCACCCGCCCCTGGAGCAGCCGGGACAGGGCCGCGTGGACGTCGTCCAGTGAGCGTTCCGGCTGGAACGACTTCCAGTCCAGGGCTGCCACCAGCACCATGCCGACCAGGGCGGCGGCGGTCAGCCGGATGTCGATCTCCTCGCTGAACTCGCCGTTGTCAACGCCCTCGCGCAGCACTCCCTCGACGACCGCGACGGCCTCCTGCCGCACCACCATCAGCGTGGACTGCCAGGCGCGGTTGGTGCGCCACAGCTCGGCCACGTACAGCTGGGTGAAGGCCGGATAGCGGTCGATGAAGACGAGCCCGGCGCGGACCATCGCGTCCAGGGCGTCCACCTTGCCGCCGCCCTCGCGTGCCGTCCGCTCCGACGCTTCCCGCAGGGAGGCCGTGAGGAGTCCCACGCCGTGCCGGAGCAGTTCCTCGAAGAGGACCGACTTGCTCGCGAAGTTGTAGTAGACCGTGCCCTTCGCGACCCCGGCGCGCTCGGCGATCTCGTCCACCGTGGTGGCGGAGAAGCCCTGCTCGGCGATGAGTGTGACAGCCGCCTCGTAGAGCTTCTGCCGGGTCGCCTCGCGGCGCGTGCTGCCGCCGGACGTGGCAATGCTGCGTTCCATGGCCACGATTGTCACAGGTAAGCGCGCGTGCAGGGACTTCTTGGGGATCACAGGCTCAGCTCCGGGTGCACCCGGTCCAGTGTCCACACCTGGCGGCGCCGGGCCGACACCGCGGTGAGCGCCAGGGCGCCCGCCGTGAACGCGACCAGCACACCGCACGCCTGCCACACCGGGCCCAGGCGCCTCCCGTGATCAGCCGGCGCAGGGCCTCGACGACGTAGCTCATCGGACGGTGCCGCCGGGGGCTTCGCCGCACACCGCGACGACGGTCGTCCTGGCGTCGGCGAGGGACCTCAACAGCGCCCAGGCGTTGGCCCGTTCGGCTTCGGACAGCTTGAGGTCGGTGCCGTCGACGCCGAGCAGATGCGGGCGCACCACGAGGGCGAGTGCCACGGACAGCCGCAGTGTCTGCGGGCGGTCCAGATCGCGTACGACGGTCCGGGCGCCCTTGGGCAGGGCCGCGAGGTCGAGTCCGGCGGCGTCGAGCGCGCTGCCGACGCGCCGCCCCGCGTCCGCCGTACGCTCCCGGCGCGGACGCAGCAGTCCGCGCAGTGAGTCGCCGAACCGGCGCTGCAGCAGGGCCCGTTCGCGCAGGTGCTCCCCGGCGGTCAGTGCCGGGTCGAGGTCCGTGGCACCGGCGACGTCGGCCACGGCGCTGATCCGGCGCACGGCCGCCGCCTGCTTCGGCAGCCGTGCCCCGCCCACGGTCGCCGTCCCCTCCGTGGCCCGCATTCGGCCGGTGAGCGCGAGCAGCAGACACGTCCGGCCGGCCCCGGAGGCCCCCTGAACCGCGATCAGCGCTCCGGGCCCGGCCTCGACGGTGATCCCGGAACGCCCAGCCGCGAGGCCCCTTGAGTCCGAGGCCGTCGGCCGTGACAGCAACGCCGTCCACCGTCTCCTGAATTTGAACTGACTGGTCAGTGCAAAAATTATCTCGAACCTTCGATCGAGGCAAAGTTGCAGGTCAGAACGGATTGTCAGTGGCATACCTCACGATGGGCACATACGGCACCACCCGACAGGGGATGCCGTCACACAGACGACAGGAGGTTCGTCATGGCCAACCCGTCCGCAGCCGCCGCCCGTCGGCGCCGCGCCACCGGCCCTGCCCCCTCACTGACCGGCCCGGCGAGCGACGTGCACCCGGTGCTCCGCCGGACCACGGCCCCGCCCGCCGCCCTCGACCTGCTCGCCCAGGCCCGTGCCGGACTCGACGAGGCCGCCGTCCTCGAAACACCCAACGAGCGCTATGCGACGGCCCACCTGGCCGCCCTGCGCACCGCCGCCGCCGTGCTCGCCGCCCGGGGCCGGCCCGAGACCACGTCCCGACGCCGTGCACGCATCCGGAGCGCATGGGAAGTGCTGCCCGAGATCGCGCCCGAACTCACCGAGTGGAGTGCTCTGTTCGCCTCCGGAGCCCGGCGCCGCGCCCGGGCCGAGGCCGGCATCCAGGGCGCGGCGAGCCGCCGCGACGCCGACGACCTGATACGGGACGTGGCGATGTTCGTCCGTCTCGTCGAGCGCATGCTGGTGCTCCAGCCCGTCCTTCCCCAGCCCCGCCTGGACCCGGACGAACCGGACGGCCCACACGCCCGCAGCGACCTCCCGGACGCGGGCTGACCGACCCCGCGCGACCACCGCCGCGTCCGCCGTACGAGACGGACGCGGCAGCACGCCACCGCAGTGACCAGGTACGGCACCGGAGGCAATAGGGTGGAAGGCGCCTGAGCCTTCCCTCCGTCCGCACCCCGGACCGGGCAGGCACCCCGTTCGCGCCGCCGGGCAACAGGCGGTGCCGCGCCGAGGAGTCAACTGCCGTGTCGGACCCGATGCGACCCCGAGCCTCTCTCCGTACCGCCGTGGTCTGGGAGGTCCTCCAGGACGCCCTCGACCGCCGGGTCAAGGCCACGGGCCGGGACTCCCTCGACGTCCTCGACACCGGGGGCGGCAGCGGCAACTTCGCGGTGCCCGTCGCCCGCCTCGGGCACCGCGTCACCGTCGTCGACCCCAGCCCGAACGCGCTGTTCGCGCTGGAGCGCCGGGCCGCCGAGGCCGGCGTCGCCGACCGGGTCAAGGGCGTCCAGGGCGACGTCCACGGCCTCTTCGACGTGGTCGAGCGCGGCGGTTACGACGCGGTGCTGTGCCACGGCGTCCTGGAGTACGTCGACGACCCCGCCGAAGGCGTCGCCAACGTCGTGGCCGCCCTGCGCGCCGAGGGCGTCCTCAGCCTGCTCGCGGCCGGTCTCGGCGGCGCCGTGCTCGCCCGCGCGCTGGCGGGCCACTTCAAGGAGGCCAGGCAGGCCCTCGACGCCCCCGACGGCCGCTGGGGTACCGGCGACCCGGTGCCCAGGCGCTTCACCACCGAGCAGCTCACCGCGCTCGTGGAGGGCGCGGGCCTGGGCGTCACCGCCGTGCACGGGGTGCGGGTCTTCGCCGACCTGGTGCCCGGCGTCCTCGTGGACACCGAGCCCGGAGCCCTGGACGCCCTGCTGAAGCTGGAGGAGGCCGCGGCCCAGCTCCCGGCCTTCCACTCCGTCGCCACCCAGCTCCATGTGCTCGGTGAGACGCGGGGTGCCGCCGAGGCCTGAGCGGCCGGTGTGGAAGCGCCGCTGATCAGGGGCTCGGACGCACATGGAGTACGCCACAGGCCCCCCGATCGAGGGGTTTGCGCCGTATGATCGAGGGAGACCGCCCGGCATGACGGGCCGACCGCCGGGGAATGGAAGCCTCAGCGAGTCCGGTCCGGGCATGGCGGGTTCCGGTTGGCCAATTGGCGTAGAGGGGCGGGTTTCACGGGGGCGATTCCCTGCCTATCCTGAAGGGACCCCCCGGGTCGCCCCGGCGACTGCACGATGAGGAGGACTCCGTGCCGCTCTCGGAGCACGAGCAGCGCATGCTCGAGCAAATGGAGCGAGCGCTGTACGCCGAAGATCCCAAGTTCGCGACAGCGCTTGAGGGAAACGGGCTGCGCACGTACACCCGGCGACGGGTCTACCAGGCGGTCGTCGGGTTCCTCGTAGGTATCGCGCTCCTCATGGCCGGAATGGTCGCACAGCAGATTTGGGTCAGCGTGGTGGGCTTCCTCGTCATGCTGGGCTGTGCGGTGCTTGCCGTAACGGGTTGGCGCAAGGCCCCCAAGCCGGGTGAGCAGCCCGCGGGTGCCCCGCACGCTCGCCGTCAGGGACGGCCGAAGCGCTCCATGATGGACCGCATCGAACAGCGCTGGCAGCGTCGCCGCGACGAACAGGGCCACTAGAAGTCTCATAGAGACATCAGCACAGACATGCATGAGGGGTGACCACCCGACGGGTGGTCACCCCTCAGCCGTGCGGCGAACGTCGTGCGCCGAACCCGGTGGGGGCCTCAGCCCTGCTGCCTCGACGGCTTCCGCAGGTGCGGTCGGGATGCCGTCGCGCGCTCCTTGAGCGCTGCCCACCACACCGACACCGCCCACGCCACGCGTACCACGGACCGCGGGGCGAGCAGGGCCCGCAGACGTGCGCCCCTGCCGACCTCGGCGACGAGCGCGGGGATCACCTGGCGCACGTCCTCCGCCAGGCCGGGCGTCGGGTGCGGTCGCGGCGCGTAGAGGACCTGCTCCACCGCGCTCGCCACGCGGTGCACCGCGGCCCCCGCCACCGGGTCGAGGTGGCCGAGGCGGACGATCCGGGCGGCCGCCTTGCGCGGTGTCTGCGAGTCGTCCGGCAGGATGCCCACGTCCCAGGCGGTGTCGGTCAACTCCTCCCACACTGCCAGCATGTGGGCCGCCGCGCCCTCCTCGGTCCGGGCGTGCGCGCCCAGCCGCACGGCCCGCATCCGCCTGCGCCACAGCAGCGGCGACAACGGGATCGCCAGTACGGCCAGCCCGCCCAGCGCCCACAGGGCCAGCTCCCACAGCTTCGGGCCGCCCCCACCGCCGTTCGCGAGGGCCTGCGGCGACGGGCTGTCGCACGCCTCCCGTTTCCGGTCCAGCGCCGAGCAGCTCTGGCTCGGCGAGGCCTCCGCCGAGGGCAGCGCGGACGCCGACTGCGAGGGGCGCCCGGTGTCCGGGAGGGCGGTGCCGGGGGTGTCGGTCTGGGTGTACGCCGGCGTGGTGCCCCGGGTCGGGGTGGGCTCGAAGCGGGTCCAGCCCACGCCCTCGAAGTACAGCTCGGGCCACGCGTGCGCGTCGCGCAGACCGACCGACACCGTGCCGTCCGCCTGCGGGCTACCGGGCGCGAAGCCGACCGCCACCCGGGCCGGTATGCCCAGCGTGCGGGCCATCGCGGCCATCGCGAAGGAGAAGTGGACGCAGAAGCCCTCCTTCCGCTTCAGGAAGTTCGCTATGGCGTTGGGGCCACGGCCGACCTGGACCTGGGTGTCGTACTGGAAGCCGCCGGTCACCGCGAAGTAGTCCTGGAGCTTGACCGCCTCGTCGTAGTGGCTCGTCGCGCCCTCGGTGATCTGTTTGGCCGTCCTGGCCACCACCGACGGCAGTGAGGACGGCACCTTCGTGTACTCGCGCTCCACCGCGGCGGGCGGCGCGGGCGCGTCGGCCAGCTGCTCCGCGGTCGGCTGCACGTCCAGACTGGTGACCTGGTACGTCACACCGCGCGTCGTCTGCCCGTGGTCGCCGACGAGCGTCATGCCGAGCGGTTCGTAGCGCCACTTGCCGCCGATCCTCACCTTGCTCGGCGGATACGGCATCGGCAGCCAGTCCTGCGCGTACCAGTCCGCCGCGGAGATCACCGTCTTGACCTCGGTGCGCTTGATGCCCTGGCCCAGGCCGACCGGCGTCGGTATCGGGTTGGGCACGTCGACGATGTGCCGCTGGGTCGGCTTCCAGGTGGTGCCGTCGAAGTCGTCCAGGGACACGATCCGCAGGTACAGGTCCGAGATGTCGTTCGTGTCGGTCTTCAGGGACATGACCTGGCGGTCCTCGTCCACGTTCAGGCTGTCGCGCAGTGACACCAGAGGGTTCACCGCGGAGATCGTCCCGCCGGACCCGTTGCCCGCGCCGACGCCCGTCCCCGCGCCGGCCAGGAGGCCGCCCTGGACCGCGGGCAGCGGCAGCAGGGCGACGCAGAGCGCCACCATGCCGATCCGGCGCCCGGTGCGCACCGGCGCCACCACGCCGCCGCTCGTGTCGCCCGGAGCGCGGGGCGCTCCGCCGAAGACCCGGCCCCACTGCGAGAGCCGGTCCCGCCCCTCGGAGAGCAGCAGCATCAGATAGCCGGCGGCCGCGATCAGGAACAGGAGCCAGTCGATGCCACTGTCGGACAGACCGGCGGCGACCGAGTACAGGGCGAGCAGCGGCAGGCCTGCCGGGGCCGCACTGCGGAAGGTCACCGCCAGGGTGTCCACGATCAGCCCGATCAGCACGACACCGCCGACGAGCAGCAGCCGGATCCCGTCGGACAGCGGAGCCGGGATCGCGAACCGGCTCACGTCGTCCGAGCCCTGCTGGAGAAGATCGGCGAAGAACCGGAAGGTGTCGGGGCCGGGTATCAACCCGAGGATCGCGTGCTCGCGCGCGAAGAACAGGGTCAGCAGGACGAGCGTGACGAGAGCCTGCGCCGTCACGGTCAGCCATCGGGCGAGCGGCACCCGCCGCGCGGCCGCCCCGACCCCTGTCTGGACCGCCACCAGGAACGCCGCCTGGAAGAACCACGTCATCGGCGAGACCAACGGCAGCAGCGCGCACGCCGCCATCATCGTGGCTGCAGCGGCGACCAGCGCCAGCCGTGCCCGCCCGCTCATGAGGACACCTCCGAGTCCCTGACCGAGGCCGCGGGCGATATGCCTGTCTCCCGCCCCCGCGGCCGTACTCCGGCCCGGAGGTCGTGTCCGCGTGTACGTCCGTTCACGGTCGTGCCTCCCCGGTGCTGCCCGCCGTCGCGGTCGTGCGTTCTCGATCCGCCAGGCGCCACAGCTCGGTCAGGGCGCCGCCGCGGGGCACGCTCACGGCCGTCCAGCCCGCCTCGCGCAGCATCCGCAGCCGCTCCTCGTGCCGGTCCTCCGGGCCGGGCACGTCGGTCGGCTCCCGCACCCAGGTGTCGGGGTCCAGGACGAACGCGACGGCGCCGCCGCTTCGCTGGCGCATCTTGGCGACCACCGCGGCCTGCTCCTCGTCCAACTCGCCGAGGAACGCCACCAGCAGCCCCTCGTTGCCGCCGCGCAGCACGTCGTACGCCCGCGACAGGCCCGTGCCGTCCGAGTGGTCGATCACCGCGAGGGTGTCCATCATCAGCCCGGCCGCGTCCGCCGTCTCCTGACTGGCGCCGGCGAACCCGTCGGCGCCCTCCCCGGGCACCGAGTTGCCGGTGTCGGTCAGCAGCCGTACCGAGAAGCCGCGTTCGAGCATGTGAACCAGCACCGACGCGGTGCCCGACACGGCCCATTCGAACGCCGACTCCGGGCCCGCGCCCGCGAAGGCGATGCCCCGCGTGTCGAGCAGCACCGTGCAGCGAGCGCGCTGCGGCTGTTCCTCGCGCCGCACCATCAGCTCGCCGTAGCGCGCGGTGGACCGCCAGTGCACTCGGCGCAGGTCGTCGCCGTGCCGGTACCCGCGCGGGATCACGTCGTCCTCGCCCGCCAGTGCGAGCGAGCGCTGCCGCCCGTCGCCGTACCCCTTCGCCTCGCCGCTCAGGTGCACCGGCGGCAGCGCCTCCACGCGCGGGATGACCGTCAGCGTGTCGTACGTCGAGAAGGAGCGGGTCAGCTCGCACATCCCGAACGGATCCGTGAGGCGCAGCTGCAGCGGCCCCAGTGGATAACGCCCGCGCAGGTCCGAGCGGACCCGGTAGGACACCTCGCGGCGGCCGCCCGGCTCCACCCGGTCCAGGACGAAGCGGGGCCGTGGCCCGAGCACGTACGGCACCCGGTCCTGGAGCATCAGCAGACCGGTCGGCAGTCGCGAGACATTGTCCATCCGCAGATGGACGCGGGCCTCACTGGTCGCCGGCACCCGCGAGGGCGACAGCCGGCGGCTGCCGGCCACCCGGTAGCGCGTGCGGTAGAGCACGGCCGCGCAGATCAGGGGCAGCGCGGCCAGCAGGAGCCCGACCCGGAGCAGATCGCTCTGGCCGAGGACGTACGCGCAGATCGCCGCCGCGACACCGGCCGCGAGGAAGGAGCGCCCACGCGTGGTCAGCCCGGCCAGGGCCGTACGGACACCGCCCTTCTCCCCGCGGTCGGCCTCCGCCTGCCCCGTCCCCCCGGTGCTCATCACAGCCTCCGGGGCGGCTGCTGGCCGAACGCGGTGGCGCCCCGGCCCAGGCCGCCGAAGCCGCTCTGCTGCGGCGCCGCGGGCACCGGGGTGCGCTGCAGGATCTCCTGGACGACCTGCTCCGCCGTACGCCGGTTGAGCTGGGCCTGTGCGGTGGGCAGCAGGCGGTGCGCCAGCACCGCCACGGCGAGGGCCTGGACGTCGTCCGGCAGCGCGTACTCCCGGCCGCTGAGGGCCGCCGACGCCTTCGCCGCGCGCAGCAGGTGCAGCGTCGCGCGCGGGGAGGCGCCGAGTCTCAGGTCGGGGTGCGTGCGCGTGGCGGCGACCAGGTCCACCGCGTACCGCCGGACGGTGTCGGCGACGTGCACGCCGCGGACCGCCTCGATCAGCTTCAGGACCTCGTGCGCGTGCGCCACCGGCTGGAGATCGTCGAGCGGGCTGGCCCCGCCATGGATGTCGAGCATCTGCAACTCGGCGTCCGGGCTGGGGTAACCGATCGAGACACGGGCCATGAAGCGGTCGCGCTGGGCCTCGGGCAGCGGGTAGGTGCCCTCCATCTCGACCGGGTTCTGCGTGGCCACCACCATGAACGGGCTGGGCAGTTCATAGGTCTGCCCGTCTATCGTGACCTGGCGCTCCCCCATCGACTCCAGCAGCGCGGACTGGGTCTTGGGCGAAGCGCGGTTGATCTCGTCGCCGATCACGATCTGCGCGAAGATCGCGCCCGGCTTGAACTCGAAGTCCCGGCGCTGCTGGTCCCAGATGGACACACCGGTGATGTCCGAGGGCAGCAGGTCGGGCGTGAACTGGATACGCCGCACCGAGCAGTCGATCGACCGTGCCAGCGCCTTGGCGAGCATCGTCTTGCCCACGCCGGGGACGTCCTCGATCAGAAGATGCCCCTCGGCGAGCAGCACGGTCAGCGAAAGCCGTACGACCTCGGGCTTGCCCTCGATCACTCCTTCCACCGAACTGCGGACCCGTTCCACAGTGGCAGTCAGATCAGTAAGGCTCGCTCGATCGTCATAGGTCGTCACCCGGCCCTCCTCGGCCCGTTATTGCTCCGGGCCGACGCTCTGCGATGCGGACCGGCCCACCCCGAAACACGGACACCACGCGTGGAAAGTTCCGCGTGACGCCACACCCGCATTCTTGCCGCCGTTACCGATTCGTGTCACTCGCCTGTGGACAACTGCCCGCACTATGTCGGTCTTACGGCTTTTTTGTCCGGCCTTCGGACGCCGGACGGCGGGCTGCTGACGGGTGGCCGGACGCGTCAGGCCGGGTCGACCTCGCGCAGCAGACCCGTCCTGACGTCGAACACGAACCCGCGTACGTCGCCGGTGTGCAGCAGGAACGGCGAGGTGCGCACCCGCTGCATGGACTGCCGTACGTCCTGCTCGACGTCCCGGAAGGACTCCACCGCCCAGGCGGGGCGCTGGCCGACCTCCATCTCCAGTTCGTGCCGGAAGTCCTCGGTGAGGGACTCGAGACCGCAGTTGGTGTGGTGGATGAGCACGACGCTGCGGGTGCCGAGCGCGCGCTGGCTGATCGTCAGGGAGCGGATCACGTCGTCGGTGACGACACCGCCCGCGTTGCGGATGGTGTGGCAGTCGCCGAGCTCGAGGCCGAGCGCGGCGTGCAGGTCGAGACGGGCGTCCATGCAGGCCACGACGGCGACGTGCAGGACGGGGTGGGCGTCCATGCCCGGGTCGGAGAACGCGGCCGCGTACTGCTGGTTGGCCTCTACGAGACGGTCCGTGACGGCGCCGTCGCCCGCTATGGCGTCCTCGGGACCGGTGGGAACTGCTGCAGAAGTCGTCATACTCACGACCGTACTGGTCACGTGTGTTCCGGGCCCGCTGTGAGAGGGGACAAAGAACGTCATCGCGCCTTGTTGTGAGCTAACCCACAGGGAGGATAAAACTGCTCTGAACGGGTGATTCTTTGGGATTCGACGCTCCGCCCGCACTCCGCTGCGCGACGCGCAGGCCGGTTGATTGACCGCGAGACAGGGTGGACTAAAGTGACGCGAAGCGGGAGGCGAGACTCTCCCTGCTGGACTGATTTCCCCCGGAGACCCCGCCACCGGCGCGGACCGTCTCCCCACGTGCGCGGCCCGTACGTACGGCTCGGCCTCCTTCCGCTCCCGGTCGGCTGACGCTCTCGCCGGCAGGCCTCCCCTTCCAGGGGCACCTTCCAGCGTTGGCTGGGGGAGGGTGGGGACCCGGCGGTGCGTACGCGGCGTGCCGGACCTGAGAGGCCCCCTTGAGCGAGCGTCGACACGTCCCGGTGATGCTCCAGCGGTCCCTGGACCTGCTGGCGCCCGCCCTGGAGCGGCCCGAAGCGGTCGTCGTCGACTGCACCCTGGGCCTCGGCGGGCACAGCGAGGCGCTGCTGACCAGGTTCCCGGACGTCCGGCTCGTCGCCCTCGACCGTGACAAGGAGGCCCTGCGCCTGTCCGGGGAACGGCTCGCGCCCTACGGAGAGCGCGCCACCCTGGTGCACGCCGTCTACGACGAGCTGCCGGACGTACTGGACCGGCTCGGCATCGCGCGCGTGCAGGGCGTCCTGTTCGATCTCGGGGTCTCCTCCATGCAGCTCGACGAGGCCGACCGGGGCTTCGCCTACGCCCAGGACGCGCCCCTCGACATGCGCATGGACCAGACGACGGGCATGAGCGCCGCCGACGTCCTCAACACCTACCCGGCCGGCGAACTGGTGCGCATCCTGCGCGCCTACGGCGAGGAGAAGCAGGCCAAGCGGATCGTCGCCGCGATCGTGCGCGAGCGCGAGAAGGAGCCGTTCCGCACCAGCGCGCGGCTGGTCGAGCTGATCCGGGACGCGCTCCCGCAGGCCGCCAAGCGCACCGGCGGCAACCCGGCCAAGCGCACCTTCCAGGCCCTGCGCATCGAGGTCAACGGCGAGCTGTCCGTGCTGGAGCGGGCGATCCCCGCCGCGGTGAAGGCCCTCGCCGTGGGCGGACGCATCGCCGTCCTGTCGTACCACTCGCTCGAGGACCGCCTGGTCAAGCAGGTGTTCGCGGCCGGTGCCGCCACCACCGCGCCGCCGGGTCTGCCGGTGGTGCCCGAGCAGTACCAGCCCCGGCTCAAGCTGCTCACACGCGGTGCCGAACTTCCCACCGAGGAGGAGGTCGCCGAGAACCGGCGGGCGGCTCCGGCCCGGCTGCGCGGGGCCCAGCGCATCAGGGAGGACGCCGAGTGAGCCAGTTGGGTCTTTGGACTCACCGGAGGGCATGTGAGTAGGAAACCCGAACTGAGGGGGAGGGCCGCCCGGCTGGCACGGCTCTTCCCGGCCGGCCGGGCACAGGCGGGCCGCACCCCGTTCGTCCTTCTCGTCGTCCTGCTCCTCGGAGGCGGCCTGATCACGCTGCTGGTCCTGAACTCGGCGCTCAGCGAAGGCTCGTTCCGGCTCGACGACCTGCAGAAGCAGACGAAGAACCTCACCGACGAGGAACAGGCGCTCCAGCGCGACATCGACGCCTACTCCGCTCCGGACGCCCTCCAGCGCCGCGCCCGCGAGCTCGGTATGGTCCCCGGCGGCGACCCGGCCTTCCTCGGCCCGGACGGCACGGTCAAGGGCGTCCCGAGCCAGGCGGCGGCCACCCGCGTGTCGCGGCCCACGGTCCCCGAGGCGATCACCGTCTCGGCGGCCCCGACCGGGCAACCCCGGACCACCCCGACCACCACTCCCGCGGCGCCCACCGCGCCCACCGCGCCCACCCCGACCACCACTCCCACCGCGCCCACCGCGCCCGCACAGCCCGCCTCGACCACCACTCCCGCGGCGCCGGCCACGGCCACCACCCCCGCACAACCCGCCACGACCAAGACCCCCGGCAGGTGACGGAAGTGTCCGACAGGGAACCACCGCGCCGCCGGGTGCCAGGCCCGGCCAGGCCGTCCGCGAATCCACGGCCCCGCGCGGACCGGGCGGACCCCCGGCGCGCCGGCAGTGGCGGCGGCCGGCGACCCGGTCCGGGCGCCCGGCCGGCCCGGCGTCCGCCCGGCCGGAGGCCCGCGGGTCCGCCTCCCCTCCGGCTGGGCAGCCCCCGCCCCCGGCTGCGGCTGGTCAGCCTCGCGCTGACCCTGGTGCTGCTCGCCTTCGTCGTACGGCTGCTCCAGGTCCAGGCCGTCGACGCGAGCGCCTACGCCGCCAAGGCCGACCAGAACCGGTACGTCGTGCACACCCTGGCCGCCGAGCGCGGCCGGATCAGCGACCGCAACGGCGTGGCCCTCGCGATCAGCGAGGACGCCGACGACATCACGGCCGACCCGACGATGTTCACCCGTGAGCAGCTCGGCATCGACGACGCCCCCGAGCAGGCCGCCGCCCTCCTCGCGCCGATCCTCGGCCAGGGCCAGGCCGATCTCGTCCGGAAGCTGCGGCCCAAGAAGAAGGGCGTCCGCTACGTCAAGCTCGCCGGGCGGCAGACCCCGCAGGTCTGGAAGCAGATCAAGGACCTGAAGACCGCGCTCGCCAAGAAGGCGCAGAAGGACAAGTCCACCGTCAACGTCCTCGCCGGCGTCTTCTCCGACCCCAGCAGCCAGCGCGTGTACCCCAACGGCGACCTCGCCGCCGGGATACTGGGCTGGGTCAACGCCGAGGGCAAGGGCGGCGGCGGCATCGAGCAGCAGCTCGACAAGAAGCTCTCCGGCAAGGACGGCAAGATCCGCTACGCCCAGTCCGGCGGCCGCGAGGTGCCCACCGCGGGCTCCACCGAGACCCCGGCGGTGCCCGGCTCCGACGTCGAGCTGACCATCGACCGCGACATCCAGTGGGCCGCGCAGAACGCCATCAGCGAGCAGGTGAAGAAGTCCAAGGCCGACCGCGGCTATGTGATCGTCCAGGACACCCGCACCGGCGAGATCCTCGCCATGGCCAACGCGCCCGGCTTCGACCCCAATGACCTGACCAAGGCCGACCCCAACGCCCTCGGCAACGCGGCCCTCCAGGACGCCTACGAACCCGGCTCCACCGCCAAGGTCATGTCGATGGCGGCCGTCCTCGAGGAGAACGCGGCCACACCGTTCACGCACGTCGTCGTGCCCAACCGGCTGCACCGCGGCGACCGGCTCTTCCAGGACGACGTCGACCACGCCACCTGGTACCTCACGCTCAACGGCGTGCTGGCCAAGTCCAGCAACATCGGCACCATCCTGGCCACTGGACAGCTCGGGAAAACGCAGCCTGAGGCGAACAGGGTCCTCGCCTCGTACCTGCACAAGTTCGGCATCGGCAGCTACACCGGACTCGGCTTCCCCGGCGAGACCAGAGGTATCCTCGCGCCCGCCGACAAGTGGTCCACGTCGCAGCAGTACACGATCCCCTTCGGCCAGGGTATGTCGCTCAACGCCGTGCAGGCGGCCTCCGTCTACTCGACGATCGCCAATGGCGGCGTCCGTGTCGAGCCCACCCTGATCCGCGGCGAGCGGGGCGCGGACGGGCGCTTCACCCCGGCCGCGCAGCCCAAGAAGACCCGGGTGGTCAGCGCGAAGACGGCGAAGACCGTCGCACAGATGCTGGAGTCCGTGGTCGACGACCAGGAGGGCACCGGCACCAAGGCGCGCATCCCCGGCTACCGCGTCGCCGGCAAGACGGGCACCGCCAACCGCGTGGATCCGGCCACCGGCAAGTACCGCGGCTACACCTCGTCGTTCGCCGGATTCGCACCCGCGGACAAGCCCCGGATCACCGTCTACTGCGCCATCCAGAACGCCACCTCGGGCAGCTACTTCGGCGGCCAGATCTGCGGCCCCGTCTACAAGCAGGTGATGGAGTTCGCCCTCAAGACCCTCCAGATCCCGCCCACCGGAGCCCCGCCCGCGAATCTGCCCGTCACCTACAAGCCCTGATCAGCACCACCGGGAACGACCACCAGGAAACAGCCCGTGACAACGATCACTCCCGACCCCGGGAACCACGCCCCGTCCACGCCCTCGCTTCGCTCACGAGCGGCCGAGCCCGGTACGCTCACCGCCGTGCCACAAGCTGATCAGTCCCAAACCACCCAGAAGGGCGCTTCCGTGACCTACCCGGGGCCGCCACGACCGGTTCACGTCTCCGCCGCACCCCTCACGGAGCTCGCCGATCAGCTGGGAGCCGCCGCGCCGGACACGCCGGGCGGACGCGTCGAGGTCACGGGGATCACCCACGACTCGCGCGCCGTCCGCCCCGGTGACCTGTACGCCGCCCTCCCCGGCGCCCGCGTGCACGGTGCCGACTTCGTCACCCAGGCCGCCGGTCTCGGCGCGGTCGCCGTGCTGACCGACCCGGCCGGCGCCGAACGCGCCGCCGCGAGCGGACTGCCGGTCCTGGTGGCCGACGACCCGCGTGGACGGATGGGCGAACTCGCGACCACCATCTACGGCCGCCCCGGCGAGTATCTGCTCCAGATCGGCATCACCGGCACCTCGGGCAAGACCACCACCGCCTATCTCGTCGAGGGCGGCCTGAGGACGGTCAAGTCCACCGGCCTGGTCGGCACCGTCGAGATGCGCATCGGCGACGAGCGCATCAAGTCCGAGCGCACCACCCCCGAAGCCACCGACCTGCAGGCCCTGTTCGCCGTCATGCGCGAACGCGGTGTCGAGGCGGTCGCCATGGAGGTCTCCAGCCACGCCCTGGTCCTCGGCCGGGTCGACGGCTGCGTCTTCGACATCGCCGTCTTCACCAACCTCAGTCCGGAACACATGGAGTTCCACTCCGACATGGAGGACTACTACCGGGCCAAGGCGCAGTTGTTCACGCCGAGACGCAGCAAACGGGGCGTGGTCAACCTCGACGACGAGTACGGCCGCAGGCTCGCCGAGGAGGCCACCGTCCCGGTCGTCACCTTCTCCGCCGAGGGCCACCCCGACGCCGACTGGCGCGCCGAGGACGTGCACATCGGCCCCATGGACTCGACGTTCACGGTGCTCGGCCCCGGCGGCGAGCGCATCGCCGCCAAGTCGCCGCTGCCGGGCCCCTTCAACGTGGCCAACACCCTCGCCGCGATCGTCGCCCTGGCCGCCGCCGGCCTCGACCCGCAGTCCGCCGCCGACGGCGTCGCCGCCGTGCCGGGAGTGCCGGGACGGCTGGAGCGCGTGGACGCCGGGCAGCCGTACCTCGCGGTCGTCGACTACGCGCACAAGACCGACGCCGTGGAATCGGTCCTCAAGGCCCTGCGCAAGGTCACCAAGGGACATCTGCACGTCGTCCTCGGCTGCGGCGGTGACCGCGACCGGACCAAGCGCTCCCCGATGGGCGCCGCCGCGGCCCGGCTCGCCGACACGGCCGTACTGACCTCCGACAACCCCCGCTCCGAGGACCCCCTCGCGATCCTTGCAACCATGCTCGAGGGCGCCGCGTCCGTACCCGTACACGAACGCGGCGAGGTGCTCCTGTTCGAGGACCGGGCCGCCGCGATCGCCGCCGCCGTCGCGCGCGCACAGCCCGGGGACACCGTGCTGGTCGCGGGCAAGGGCCATGAGCAGGGCCAGGACATCGCCGGAGTGGTCCGTCCGTTCGACGACCGCCAGGTGCTCCGCGAAGCTATCCAGAAGACCCAGGGATGAACTTGTGATCGCCCTCTCTCTCGCCGAGATCGCAGCAGTCGTCGGCGGGCAGACGCACGACATACCGGATCCGTCCGTGCAGGTCACCGGACCGGTCGTCCGGGATTCCCGTGAGGTGGAACCCGGCAGCCTCTTCGCCGCCTTCGCCGGAGAGCGCGTGGACGGCCACGACTTCGCACAGCAGGTCGTCGAAGCGGGCGCGGTCGCCGTACTGGCGTCGCGCCCCGTCGGCGTGCCCGCGATCGTCGTGGCCGACGTGCAGACCGCACTCGGCGCCCTCGCCCGGCACGTCGTACGGCGTCTGGGCGCCACCCTCGTCGCCCTCACCGGCTCCGCGGGCAAGACCAGCACCAAGGACCTCGTGGCCCAGGTGCTCCGGCGCAAGGCACCGACCGTGTTCACGCCCGGCTCGTTCAACAACGAGATCGGGCTGCCGCTGACCGCCCTGTCCGCCACCGAGGAGACGAAGTTCCTCGTGCTGGAGATGGGCGCCCGCGGCCTCGGCCACATCCGCTACCTCACCGGTCTGACGCCTCCGAGGATCGGCCTCGTCCTGAACGTCGGCACCGCCCACATCGGCGAGTTCGGCGGGCGCGAGCAGATCGCGCAGGCGAAGGGCGAACTCGTAGAGGCACTGCCCGCGGCGGACGCGGGCGGAGTCGCCGTCCTCAACGCCGACGACCCGTTGGTCCGGGCCATGGCCTCCCGTACCAAGGCGAAGGTGCTCCTTTTCGGAGAGTCGGCCGAAGCGGACGTACGCGCCGAGAACGTGCGACTCACGGACAGCGGACAGCCCTCCTTCAGGCTTCACACACCCTCCGGTGCAAGTGATGTGACCATGCGCCTGTACGGTGAGCACCACGTGTCGAACGCGCTCGCCGCGGCCGCCGTCGCCCATGAGCTGGGCATGTCCGCGGAAGAGATCGCCACCGCGCTCTCCGAGGCGGGCACCCTCTCCCGCTGGCGGATGGAGGTCACCGAGCGCCCGGACGGCGTGACCATCGTCAACGACGCCTACAACGCCAACCCAGAGTCCATGCGAGCGGCCCTGCGCGCGCTCGCGGCCATGGGCCAGGGGCGGCGGACCTGGGCGGTGCTCGGCAAGATGGCCGAGCTCGGGGACGAGGCGCTCGCCGAGCACGACGCGGTCGGACGGCTCGCCGTCCGGCTCAACGTCAGCAAGCTCGTCGCGGTCGGGGACAGGGAAGCGTCCTGGCTGCAACTGGGCGCATATAACGAGGGTTCGTGGGGTGAGGAGTCGGTGCACGTGTCCGACGCACAGGCGGCTGTCGACCTGTTGCGCAGCGAGTTGCGCCCGGGAGACGTCGTACTCGTGAAGGCGTCCCGTTCGGTCGGCCTCGAGAGCGTCGCGCAGGCGCTGCTCGCGACCGGTGCCGAGGGTGAGGTCGCCGCCCGATGATGAAGCAGATCCTGTTCGCGGGAGTCATTGGTCTCTTCCTGACCCTGATCGGCACACCGCTGCTGATCAAGCTCCTCGCGCGCAAGGGCTACGGCCAGTACATCCGCGACGACGGCCCGCGCGAGCACGCCAGCAAGCGCGGCACGCCGACCATGGGCGGCATCGCGTTCATCCTGGCGACGATCGCGGCGTACTTCCTGTCCAAGGTGATCACCGGATACGCGCCGACCTTCTCCGGGGTGCTGGTGCTCGGTCTGATGACGGGCATGGGTCTGGTCGGCTTCCTGGACGACTACATCAAGATCGTCAAGCGGCGTTCGCTGGGTCTGCGGGCCAAGGCGAAGATGGCGGGACAACTGCTCGGCGGTATCGCCTTCGCCGTCCTCTCCCTGCAGTTCGCGGACTCCCGCGGCAACACCCCGGCGTCCACCAAGCTGTCGTTCATCACGGACTTCGGCTGGACGATCGGCCCGGTGCTGTTCGTCGTCTGGGCGCTGTTCATGATCCTCGCGATGTCGAACGGCGTGAACCTGACCGACGGTCTGGACGGTCTCGCCACCGGCGCCTCCGTGCTCGTCTTCGGCGCCTACACGTTCATCGGCGTCTGGCAGTTCCAGGAGTCCTGCGCCAACGCGACGACCCTGACCAACCCGGGCGCCTGTTACGAGGTACGCGATCCGCTCGACCTCGCGGTCGTGTCCTCGGCGCTGATGGGTGCCTGCCTGGGCTTCCTGTGGTGGAACACCTCGCCGGCGAAGATCTTCATGGGCGACACCGGTTCGCTTGCGCTCGGCGGTGTGCTCGCGGGTCTCGCGATCTGCTCCCGCACCGAGCTGCTGCTGGCCATCCTGGGCGGCCTGTTCGTCCTCATCACCATGTCGGTCGTCATCCAGGTCGGTTCCTTCCGGCTCACCGGCAGGCGCGTCTTCCGGATGGCACCACTCCAGCACCATTTCGAACTCAAGGGCTGGTCCGAAGTCCTCGTGGTGGTCAGATTCTGGATCATTCAGGGCATCTGTGTAATTGTCGGACTGGGTCTCTTCTACGCGGGATGGGCAGCAGACAAGTGACCGACTGGCAGGGGAAGCACGTCACCGTCGCCGGACTCGGCGTCTCCGGTGTACCGGCGGCCAAGGTCCTGCACGGCCTCGGCGCGGTCGTCACGGTCGTCAACGACGGCGACGACGAGCGGGCCCGGGCGCAGGCGGCCGAACTGGAGGCGCTCGGTGTCACCGTGCGCCTCGGTGACGGGGCGACCCTGCCCGAGGGCACCGAGCTGATCGTCACCGCGCCCGGCTGGAAGCCGGACAAGCCGCTGTTCACGGCGGCCCGGAAGGCGGGCGTCCCGGTCTGGGGCGACGTCGAACTCGCCTGGCGGCTGCGCGGCCCCGACGCCGCGCCCTGGCTCGCCGTCACGGGTACCAACGGCAAGACCACGACCGTCCAGATGCTGGCCTCCATCCTCAAGGCGGCGGGCCTGCGCACGGCGGCCGTCGGCAACATCGGCGTCTCACTGCTGGACGCCGTCCTCGGCGACGAGCAGTACGACGTCCTGGCCGTGGAGTTGTCGAGCTATCAGCTCCACTGGGCGCCGTCTCTGCGCGCCCACTCCGCCGCCGTCCTCAACCTCGCACCCGACCACCTCGACTGGCACGGCTCCATGGAGGCCTACGCCGCCGACAAGGGCCGTGTCTACGAAGGCAATCGGGTCGCCTGCGTCTACAACGTCGCCGACAAGCTCACCGAGGACCTGGTGCGGGAGGCCGACGTCGAAGAGGGCTGCCGCGCCATCGGGTTCACCCTGGGCACGCCCGGTCCCTCCCAACTCGGTGTCGTGGACGGCATCCTGGTCGACCGCGCCTTCGTCGAGAACCGGCAGAAGAACGCCCAGGAACTCGCCGAGGTCTCCGACGTCGACCCGCCCGCCCCGCACAACATCGCCAACGCCCTTGCCGCGGCGGCCCTCGCGCGTGCCTTCGGGGTGCCCGCCGCGGCCGTACGCGACGGACTGCGGGCCTTCACGCCGGACGCGCACCGCATCGCGCACGTGGCCGACGTGGACGGTGTCGCGTACGTCGACGACTCCAAGGCCACCAACACGCATGCGGCGGAAGCCTCGTTGGCGGCGTACGAGTCCATCGTGTGGATCGCCGGCGGTCTGGCCAAGGGGGCGACCTTCGACGAGCTGGTCGCCAGGTCGGCGAAGCGGCTTCGGGGCGCGGTCCTCATCGGCGCGGACCGCGCGCTGATCCGCGAAGCCCTCGCGCGACACGCGCCGGAAGTACCCGTGGTCGACCTCGACCGGACCGACACTGGGGCGATGCTCCAGGCGGTCCAGGAAGCCCGGCGCCTCGCCGTCGCCGGCGACACGGTGCTGCTGGCCCCGGCCTGCGCCTCCATGGACATGTTCACCAACTACAACAAGCGTGGTGACGCGTTCGCGCAGGCGGTTCGCGAACTCGAAGCCTGACCCGGCCGCCTGCCGGGCGACCTTGGGAGGGACGCGTGCGATCGTCCAGGCCGACGGATTGCAGCGGAGACGACGATGGCCGGTAGCCGCACCGGCGGCCGGGCCCCCGCGCAGCGGACCGTCAAGCGGCCGCCGGTCTCCCGGACGCCGCGCGAGAGCGCCGTACGACGGTTCTACGTCCGCGCGCACAAGGCCTGGGACCGGCCGCTGACCGCGTACTACCTGATCCTCGGCGGCAGTCTGCTGATCACCGTACTGGGTCTGGTGATGGTCTATTCGGCCTCCCAGATCACCGCGCTCCAGCTGTCGTTGCCCGGATCGTACTTTTTCCGCAAGCAGTTCCTGGCCGCCGTCATCGGCGGCGGGCTGCTGTTCGCCGCTTCCCGTATGCCGGTGAAGCTGCACCGTGCGCTGGCCTACCCGATCCTCGCGGGTGCCGTCTTCCTCATGGCCCTGGTGCAGGTCCCGGGGATAGGGATGTCGGTCAACGGCAACCAGAACTGGATCTCGCTCGGCGGTTCCTTCCAGATCCAGCCCAGCGAGTTCGGCAAGCTCGCACTGGTCCTGTGGGGCGCGGACCTGCTCGCGCGCAAGCAGGACAAGAAGCTGCTGACCCAGTGGAAGCACATGCTGGTGCCGCTGGTCCCGGCCGCCTTCCTGCTGCTCGGGCTGATCATGCTCGGCGGCGACATGGGTACGGCGATCATCCTGACGGCGATCCTGTTCGGCCTGCTCTGGCTGGCGGGGGCGCCGACGCGGCTGTTCGCCGGTGTGCTCGCGGTCGCCGCCACGATCGGTGTGATCCTCATCAAATCCAGCCCGAACCGGATGGCCCGCCTGCGGTGCATCGGCGCCACCGACCCCGGCCCGGGCGACAGCTGCTGGCAGGCCGTGCACGGCATCTACGCCCTCGCGTCCGGCGGACTTTTCGGCTCCGGTCTCGGCGCGAGTGTGGAAAAATGGGGACAACTGCCCGAAGCCCACACGGACTTCATCTTCGCCGTCACCGGTGAGGAACTGGGCCTCGCAGGGACGGTGTCGGTCCTCGCCCTCTTCGCGGCTCTAGGCTATGCGGGTATCCGCGTGGCCGGACGCACGGAGGACCCCTTCGTGAGGTATGCCGCGGGAGGCGTGACCACCTGGATCACCGCCCAGGCGGTGATCAACATCGGTGCGGTGCTCGGTCTGCTGCCGATCGCCGGCGTCCCCCTCCCGCTGTTCTCCTACGGGGGCTCCGCCCTGCTGCCGACCATGTTCGCCATCGGGCTGCTGATCGCCTTCGCGCGAGACGAGCCCGCTGCGCGGGCGGCGCTTGCGATGCGGCAACCCCGCTTTGGTAGAAAGCGGGGAGCCGGGGGTGCTGTGGTTGACCGGGAACCCCGGAGATGGAACACGATGCGACGGCGTGCCCCGGTGGCGCGTCCGTCCGGAGAGCGGTGAATTTCGGTGCATGTCGTACTCGCCGGCGGGGGTACCGCGGGCCACATCGAGCCCGCGCTCGCCCTCGCGGACGCCCTGCGCAGGCAGGACCCGACCGTGGGGATCACGGCCCTGGGCACGGAGCGCGGCCTGGAGACCAAGCTCGTCCCGGAGCGCGGCTACGAGCTCGCGCTGATCCCGGCTGTGCCGCTGCCGCGCAAGCCCACCCCCGAGCTGATCACCGTCCCGGGCCGGCTGCGCGGCACGATCAAGGCAGCCGAGCAGGTCCTGGAGCGCACCAAGGCGGACGCCGTCGTCGGCTTCGGCGGCTACGTCGCCCTGCCCGGCTACCTGGCCGCCAAGCGCCTCGGTGTGCCGATCGTGATCCACGAGGCCAACGCCCGCCCCGGCCTGGCCAACAAGATCGGCTCGCGGTACGCGGCCCAGGTCGCCGTCTCCACGCCTGACAGCAAGCTGCGGGGCGCCCGCTACATCGGCATCCCACTGCGCCGCTCCATCGCCACGCTGGACCGCGCCGCCGCCCGCCCCGAGGCCCGCGCCCGCTTCGGCCTCGACCCCAACCTGCCCACGCTGCTGGTCTCCGGCGGTTCGCAGGGCGCCCGCCGCCTCAACGAGGTCGTGCAGCAGGTCGCCCCCTGGCTGCAGCAGGCCGGAGTCCAGATCCTGCACGCGGTCGGCCCGAAGAACGAACTGCCGCAGGTGCACCAGATGCCGGGAATGCCCCCATACATCCCGGTAAGTTACCTGGATCGGATGGACCTTGCGTACGCCGCGGCCGACATGATGCTGTGCCGCGCGGGCGCAATGACCGTCGCCGAACTCTCCGCCGTCGGACTGCCCGCCGCCTACGTCCCGCTGCCCATCGGCAACGGCGAACAGCGGCTCAACGCCCAGCCGGTGGTGAAGGCGGGCGGCGGACTCCTCGTCGACGACGCGGACCTCACGCCCGAGTGGGTGCAGCAGACCGTCCTGCCCGTACTCGCCGATCCGCACCGGCTGTACGAGATGTCCCGCGCCGCCGCGGAGTTCGGCCGCCGGGACGCCGACGAGCTGCTCGTCGGCATGGTGTACGAGGCGATCGCCTCGAACCGCTAGGACCGTATGACGAAAGGGCAGAGAGCGTGGCCGGACCGACCACCGCCGAGCGCGGTGAACGCCAGCAGGAGTCGTCCGGCCCGCCGCCCGCCCGGCGGTTGAGGAAACTCCGCCTTCGTACGATCGTCATCCTGGCCGTCGCCCTCGTCCTCCTCGGAGCCGGATCCGTCTGGCTGTTGTACGGCTCCCAGTGGCTGCGCGTGAAGCGCGTGACGGTCTCCGGCACCGACGTCCTGACGCCCGCGCAGGTGCGCGAAGCCGCCGAAGTGCCGGTCGGGGCACCGCTCGTCTCGGTCGACACCGGCGCGATCGAGGACCGGCTGCGGCGGAAACTGCCCCGGATCGACACGGCCGACGTGGTCCGCTCGTGGCCCGGCGGAATCGGGCTGAAAGTCGTCGAACGCACCCCGGTTCTCGTTGTCCGCACGGACGGGAAGTTCCTCGAAGTGGACGACGACGGTGTGCGGTTCGCCACGGTTGGGCAGGCGCCGAAAGGCGTTCCCACGCTGGAACTGAGCGCCTCCCGGTCGGGTTCGGCGACCGCGAGCCTGCGCCGATTCGGAACCGACCGGCTCGTGCGGGAGGCGGTGCGCGTCGCCGGTGCCATTCCGGCCGCGGTCGCCCGCGACACCCGAGCCGTCAAGGTCCTTTCGTACGACGACATCTCGCTGGAGTTGAGCGGCGGCCGTACGGTTGCGTGGGGGAGTGGCGAGAACGGTCGCGCCAAGGCCCGTACGCTCACCGCGCTCATGAAAGCGGCGTCCGGTGCGCGGCACTTCGACGTCAGCGTTCCCACCGCCCCTGCGTCATCGGGGAGTTGACGCACATCAGCGCAGGCCAGCACCCTGGTTGGGCGCTGCTATGGCTGATCACATAGGGTGAAAAGAAAAACGGGAGGTTCGGCGTGTTCGTTGAACGTGCGCCACTTGTCGACTTAGTGTCCTGTTCAGAAGACTTCAAGGAACAGACACACTGGTAACCCTAAACTTCAGCGTTAGGGTTCGGGTCGGCGTTCGGACCGTCCCATTCGGCATCCGTCGTCGGATCGCGGAGCGCAGAGCTTCGGAGGCCCGGCGACACGTAACTCGAGGCGAGAGGCCTTCGACGTGGCAGCACCGCAGAACTACCTCGCAGTCATCAAAGTCATCGGTGTCGGCGGCGGTGGTGTCAATGCCATCAACCGGATGATCGAGGTCGGTCTCAAGGGCGTCGAGTTCATCGCCATCAACACCGACGCGCAGGCGCTGTTGATGAGCGACGCCGACGTCAAGCTCGACGTCGGCCGCGAACTCACCCGCGGACTTGGCGCCGGCGCCAACCCGGCCGTCGGCCGCAAGGCCGCCGAGGACCACCGCGAGGAGATCGAGGAGGTCCTCAAGGGGGCCGACATGGTCTTCGTGACGGCCGGTGAAGGCGGCGGCACCGGCACCGGCGGCGCGCCCGTCGTGGCCAACATCGCCCGCTCCCTGGGCGCCCTCACCATCGGCGTGGTCACGCGCCCGTTCACCTTCGAGGGCCGGCGCCGCGCCAACCAGGCCGAGGACGGCATCGCCGAACTCCGCGAAGAGGTCGACACCCTCATCGTCATCCCCAACGACCGGCTGCTGTCCATCTCGGACCGCCAGGTCTCGGTGCTCGACGCCTTCAAGTCGGCCGACCAGGTCCTGCTCTCCGGTGTCCAGGGCATCACCGATCTCATCACCACGCCGGGTCTGATCAACCTCGACTTCGCCGACGTGAAGTCGGTCATGTCCGAGGCCGGCTCGGCCCTCATGGGCATCGGCTCCGCCCGCGGCGACGACCGCGCGGTGGCCGCGGCCGAGATGGCGATCTCCTCGCCGCTGCTCGAGGCGTCCATCGACGGCGCCCGCGGCGTGCTGCTGTCCATCTCCGGCGGCTCCGACCTCGGTCTCTTCGAGATCAACGAGGCCGCCCAGCTGGTCAGCGAGGCCGCCCACCCCGAGGCCAACATCATCTTCGGCGCGGTCATCGACGACGCCCTCGGCGACGAGGTCCGGGTCACCGTGATCGCGGCCGGCTTCGACGGTGGCCAGCCGCCCGCCCGCCGGGAGAACGTCATCGGCTCGGCCGCGTCCTCGGGCCGCCGCGACGAGCCCGCTCCGGTACGGCAGCCCGAGAGCCGCCCGTCCTTCGGCTCGCTCGGCAGCGTGACCCCGAAGGAGGACCTGGAGCCCGTCCCCTCCGCGGTGAACGAGCCCCCGGTCGCCCCGTCGATCCCGCCGTCGCCGCGGACCTACGCGGACAGCGCGGCCGAGGAACTGGACGTGCCGGACTTCCTTAAGTGATCCTCCTGACGTGATAACTCAGCGCGACACCGTGAACGGCGCGCACTTCGCCTTCACCGACAGGTGGGGCGGGGTGAGCGCCGTTCCGTACGAGGAGCTCAATCTCGGCGGCGCGGTCGGCGACGACCCCGGCACCGTACGGGCCAACCGGGAACTGGCCGCCAAGTCGCTGGGCCTCGACCCGGCGCACGTCGTCTGGATGAACCAGGTGCACGGCGCGGACGTGGCCGAGGTGGATGGGCCATGGGGGGACCGGCCGGTACCGGAGGTCGACGCGATCGTCACGGTGCGGCGGGGCCTCGCCCTCGCCGTCCTCACCGCCGACTGCGTACCCGTCCTGCTCGCAGACCCCGTCGCGGGGATCGCCGCCGCGGCCCATGCGGGCCGGCCCGGCTTGGTCGCCGGGGTCGTCCCCGCCGCCGTACGCGCGATGATGGAACTGGGCGCGGACCCGGCCCGGATCATCGCCCGCACCGGGCCCGCTGTCTGCGGCCGGTGCTACGAGGTGCCGGAGGTAATGCGCGCCGACGTGAGCGCCGTCGAGCCGGCGGCGCACTCCGAGACGAGTTGGGGCACGCCGGCCGTCGACGTGAGCGCCGGAGTGCACGCGCAGCTCGACCGGCTCGGGGTGCGCGACCGGGAGCAGTCGCCGGTGTGCACGCTGGAGTCGCGCGATCACTTCTCGTACCGCCGCGACCGCACCACCGGGCGGCTCGCGGGCTATGTGTGGCTGGATTGATGGGGCATGACGGACCGTAAGGGCGAACTCGCCGGAAATCTGGCGAAGGTGGAGGAGCGCATCGCTGCCGCGTGCGCGGCGGCCGGGCGTAAGCGGGAAGAGGTGACCCTGATCGTGGTCACCAAGACCTATCCGGCGAGCGATGTGCGGATCCTGTCGGAACTCGGTGTGCGCCATGTCGCCGAGAACCGGGACCAGGACGCGGCTCCCAAGGCCGCCGAATGCACGGATCTGCCCCTCAGTTGGCACTTTGTCGGTCAGTTGCAGACCAACAAGGTGCGATCCGTAGTCAATTACGCGGATTTCGTGCAGTCCGTCGACCGTTCCCGACTCGTCACGGCACTCTCGAAGGAGGCGGTGCGCGCCGGGCGGGAGGTGGGCTGTCTCATCCAGGTCGCGCTCGACGCGGGCGAGACCGGGCGGGGCGAGCGCGGTGGCGTGGCGCCCGGCGGAATCGAAGAGTTGGCCGACCTCGTCGCCGGCGCTCCGGGACTGCGGCTCGACGGACTGATGACCGTCGCTCCGCTCACCGGGGAGTACGCCGGGCGCCAACAGGCGGCGTTCGAGCGGTTGATGGATTTGTCGACCTACCTGCGCAGAGCCCATCCGGCTGCGAACATGGTCTCTGCAGGGATGAGCTCGGACCTCGAACAGGCCGTGGCGGCCGGAGCGACACATGTGCGCGTCGGCACCGCGGTACTCGGAGTCCGCCCCAGGCTCGGGTAACGTCGCCAAGAAGTCGGACCACAGCAGAAAATATGGTCAATGTCGCCGAAAGGCGGGCACAACGACCTCGTGGATCGCGGGCACTTGGCAGTCGTCAGCAGATCCACCACAGAGCGGAGGACTCAGAGCATGGCCGGCGCGATGCGCAAGATGGCGGTCTACCTCGGCCTCGTGGAGGACGATGGGTACGACGGCCGGGGATTCGATCCCGACGACGACTTCGAGCCCGAACTGGACCCGGAGCCGGAGCGGGACCATCGACGACACGAAGCGTCACACCAGTCACACGGTGCACATCAGTCGCAAAGGGATGAATCGGTGCGAGTGGTGCAGCCTCCGGCGCCACGCGAGCCGGTCGCCCACGCTGCTTCGCTACCCGCGGAATCCGGGCGTCCGGCGCGCATCGCGCCCGTGTCGTCCATCACACAAGAACGTCACTCCCTGGAGAAGAACGCGCCGGTGATCATGCCCAAGGTCGTGTCGGAACGAGAGCCTTACCGGATCACCACGCTTCACCCCCGGACCTACAACGAGGCCCGTACCATCGGGGAACACTTCCGTGAAGGCACCCCTGTGATCATGAATCTGACTGAGATGGATGACACAGACGCGAAGCGACTTGTCGACTTTGCAGCCGGTTTGGTGTTTGGTCTTCACGGCAGCATCGAGCGGGTGACGCAGAAGGTGTTCCTGTTGTCGCCTGCTAACGTCGATGTCACGGCGGAGGACAAGGCCCGTATCGCAGAGGGCGGGTTCTTCAACCAGAGCTGAGACGGACGACCGGTCAGAGCAGGGAAACAGGGGAGAGGGAAGCAAGGGTCATGAGCGTGGTCCTGGATGTCATCTACATCGCGCTGATGTGCTTCCTCATCGTGCTCATCTTCCGGTTGGTCATGGACTACGTCTTCCAGTTCGCCCGCTCATGGCAACCCGGCAAGGCGATGGTGGTCGTTCTGGAGGCCACCTACACTGTCACCGATCCACCGCTCAAGCTTCTGCGGCGGTTCATTCCGCCGCTGCGTCTCGGGGGCGTGGCGCTCGACCTGTCCTTCTTCGTACTGATGATCATCGTCTACATCCTGATCTCGATCGTGAGCCGGCTGTGAGCGATGTGAACTACCGTCTTGCCGATGCCGACGACTACGTTGAGGTGAAGAGATGCCGTTGACCCCCGAGGACGTGCGGAACAAGCAGTTCACGACCGTCCGCCTCCGAGAAGGCTATGACGAGGACGAGGTCGATGCCTTCCTCGATGAGGTCGAAGCCGAACTGACCCGCCTGCTCCGGGAGAACGAGGACCTGCGCGCCAAGCTGGCCGCGGCGACTCGTGCGGCCGCGCAGAACCAGCAGAACATGCGCAAACCCCCGGAGCCGCAGGATCAGCAGGGCGGCATGCCCCAGCAGGGCGGTATGCCCCAGCAGGGCGGTATGCCCCAGCAGGGTGGCATGCCCCAGCAGGGTGGCATGCCCCAGCAGGGTGGCATGCCGCAGCAGGGGATGCGAGGTCCCGGCGCTCCGGTGCCCGCCGGCATATCGGGCCCGCCGCAGCAGCAGATGGGCGGCCCCATGGGTGGCCCGCCCCAGCTGCCGAGCGGTGCCCCGCAGCTGCCCGCCGGTCCCGGCGGTCAGGGTCCGGGTCCGCAGGGTCCCGGCCCGATGGGTCAGGGTCCGATGGGCCAGGGCCCGATGGGTGGTCAGCCCCCCATGCAGCAGCCGATGGGTGGTCCGATGGGCGGCCCCATGGGTGGTCCGATGGGCGGCCCCGGTCAGGGCCCCGGCGGCGACAGCGCCGCCCGAGTCCTCTCGCTGGCCCAGCAGACCGCCGACCAGGCGATCGCCGAGGCTCGCTCCGAGGCCAACAAGATCGTCGGTGAGGCCCGCAGCCGCGCCGAGGGTCTGGAGCGCGACGCCCGCGCCAAGGCTGACGCGCTCGAGCGGGATGCGCAGGAGAAGCACCGCGTCGCCATGGGCTCCCTGGAGTCCGCGCGCGCCACGCTGGAGCGCAAGGTCGAGGACCTGCGCGGCTTCGAGCGCGAGTACCGCACGCGCCTGAAGTCGTACCTCGAGTCGCAGCTGCGTCAGCTGGAGACCCAGGCGGACGACTCCCTCGCCCCGCCGCGCACGCCGTCGGCGCCGTCCCTCCCGCCGTCCCCGGCGCCCTCGATGGCCCCGGCCGGCGCGAGCGCCCCGTCCTACGGCGGCAACCAGACGATGGGTGGCCCCGCCCCTGCCGGTCCGTCCTACGGCGGCCAGCAGCCGATGTCCCCGGCGATGACCCAGCCGATGGCGCCGGTACGCCCGCAGGGCCCCGGCCCGATGGGCCAGGCTCCCTCGCCGATGCGCGGTTTCCTGATCGACGAGGACGACAACTGAACGGCCTGAGGGCCAGCAGCACGCCGTAGGCGTCGGCAGCATCACCAGGGCGGGGCCCCGGATACCGATCCGGGGCCCCGCCCTTGTGCTACGCGTGTTCACGTTTTTTGCGGCGTGTGTTCGGGTGTGGGGCTGCATGTCCGACGCACGGATCGCCGAACGCCCGGACCGATGAAGATTTTTCCGGGGGCCACTCGCGGGCGACGGCTCACGACGGACGGCCGACCGCTCGGGGACGAACGGTCGGCCGCGGATGGTGCTCAGCCCCCACGGGACGTCCACCCTCCAGCCGACTGGAAACGGGTGATGCGTGGGGAGGGGGAGCTATGCCTTGCGCAGGTGGAACGTCAGCGAGAGACCTTCGTCGGTGAAAGCGGAGCCGTACGTGGCATCCGCCTCACCCTGGGCGAAGTCCGTCGCGAGAACTTCCTCCGCGATCAACCCCGCATGCTCGGTCAGCGCAGCGATCACCGCAGGGTCCGTGGACGTCCACCGCAGAGCGATCCTGTCGGCGACATCCAGTCCGCTGTTCTTCCGCGCCTCCTGGATCAGCCGGATCGCGTCCCGGGCGAGCCCCGCCTGCCGCAGCTCCTCCGTGATCTCCAGGTCGAGAGCGACGGTCGCACCGGAGTCGGACGCCACCGACCACCCCTCACGCGGTGTCTCCGTGATGATCACCTCGTCCGGGGCGAGCGAGACCGTCTCACCGTCGACCTCCACCGACGCCGTGCCCGCACGCAGCGCCAGCGACAGCGCCGCCGCGTCCGTCTCGGCGATCGCCTTGGCCACGTCCTGGACCCGCTTGCCGAACCGCTTGCCCAGCGCCCGGAAGTTCGCCTTGGCCGTCGTGTCGACCAGCGACCCGCCCACCTCGGAGAGCGAGGCGAGGGACGAGACGTTCAGCTCCTCCGTGATCTGCGTGTGCAGCTCCGGATGCAGCGACTCGAACCCGCTCGCCGCGATCAGCGCCCGGGACAGCGGCTGACGCGTCTTGACGCCCGACTCCGCGCGCGTGGCGCGGCCCAGCTCCACCAGGCGGCGGACCAGCATCATGTGCCGTGACAACTCGGGGTCGATCGCGGACAGGTCCGCCTCCGGCCACGACGCCAGGTGCACCGACTCCGGCGCACCCGGGGTCACGGGCACGACCAGGTCCTGCCAGACCCGCTCGGTGATGAACGGGGTCAGCGGCGCCATCAGCTTGGTCACCGTCTCGACCACCTCGTGCAGGGTGCGCAGCGCGGCCTTGTCGCCCTGCCAGAAGCGGCGCCGCGACCGGCGGACGTACCAGTTCGACAGGTCGTCGACGAACGCCGAAAGGAGCTTGCCGGCGCGCTGGGTGTCGTACGCCTCCAGGGCCTCGGTCACCTGGTCGGTCAGCGCGTGCAGTTCGGACAGCAGCCAGCGGTCCAGGACCGGGCGGTCGGCCGGGACCGGGTCGGCCTCGGACGGAGCCCAGTTTGCCGTACGGGCGTACAGAGCCTGGAAGGCGACCGTGTTCCAGTACGTCAGGAGCGTCTTGCGGACGACCTCCTGGATGGTGCCGTGGCCCACGCGGCGTGCCGCCCACGGGGAGCCGCCGGCTGCCATGAACCAGCGCACCGCGTCCGCGCCGTGCTGGTCCATCAGCGGGATCGGCTGCAGGATGTTGCCCAGGTGCTTGGACATCTTGCGGCCGTCCTCGGCCAGGATGTGGCCGAGGCAGACCACGTTCTCGTACGACGACTTGTCGAAGACCAGCGTGCCGACGGCCATCAGCGTGTAGAACCAGCCACGGGTCTGGTCGATCGCCTCGGAGATGAACTGGGCCGGGTACCGGCTCTCGAACAGCTCCTTGTTCTTGTACGGGTAGCCCCACTGCGCGAACGGCATCGATCCCGAGTCGTACCAGGCGTCGATGACCTCCGGCACGCGCGTGGCCGTGGTCCGGCACTGCGGGCAGGCGAAGGTGACCTCGTCGATGAACGGGCGGTGCGGGTCGAGCTCGGACTGGTCGGTGCCGGTCAGCTCGGTCAGCTCCGCGCGGGAGCCGACCACGGTGAGGTGGTCCTCCTCGCAGTGCCAGATCGGCAGCGGGGTGCCCCAGTAGCGGTTACGGGACAGCGCCCAGTCGATGTTGTTGTTCAGCCAGTCGCCGTACCGGCCGTGCTTGACCGTGTCGGGGAACCAGTTGGTCTTCTCGTTCTCCGCGAGCAGGCGGTCCTTGATCGCCGTGGTGCGGATGTACCAGGACGGCTGCGCGTAGTACAGCAGTGCGGTGTGGCAGCGCCAGCAGTGCGGGTAGCTGTGCTCGTACGGGACGTGCCGGAAGAGCAGGCCGCGGTCCTTGAGGTCCTCGGTGAGCGATTCGTCCGCCTTCTTGAAGAAGACGCCGCCGACCAGGGGGACGTCCTCCTCGAACGTGCCGTCCGGGCGGACGGGGTTCACGACCGGCAGGCCGTACGCGCGGCCGACCTTGAGGTCGTCCTCACCGAACGCGGGGGACTGGTGGACCAGACCGGTGCCGTCGTCGGTCGTGACGTACTCGGCGTTGACCACGTAGTGGGTGCCGCCCGGGGTCTCCGGGAACTCCACCAGCTCGAACGGACGTCGATACGTCCAGCGCTCCATCTCGGCGCCGGTGAAGGTCTGGCCGGTGGTCTCCCAGCCCTCGCCGAGCGCCTTGGCGACGAGCGGCTCGGCGACGACGAGCTTCTCCTCGCCGTCGGTCGCGACGACGTAGGTGACCTCGGGGTGGGCGGCTACCGCCGTGTTGGAGACCAGGGTCCAGGGGGTCGTCGTCCACACCAGGAGCGCGGCCTGGCCGGCGAGCGGACCGGAGGTGAGCGGGAAACGGACGTACACGGAGGGGTCGACGACCGTCTCGTAGCCCTGCGCCAGCTCGTGGTCGGACAGACCGGTGCCGCAGCGCGGGCACCAGGGGGCGACACGGTGGTCCTGGACCAGCAGCCCCTTGCCGAAGATCTCCTTCAGCGACCACCAGACCGATTCGATGTACTCGGGGTCCATCGTGACGTAGGCGTCGTCGAGGTCGACCCAGTAGCCCATGCGGGTCGTGAGCTCGGAGAAGGCGTCGGTGTGGCGCAGCACGGACTCGCGGCACCTGGCGTTGAACGCGGCGATGCCGTACGCCTCGATGTCCTGCTTCCCGGAGAAGCCCAGCTCCTTCTCGACAGCCAGCTCCACCGGGAGGCCGTGGCAGTCCCAGCCGGCCTTGCGGCCCACGTGGTAGCCGCGCATGGTGCGGAAGCGCGGGAAGACGTCCTTGAAGACGCGGGCCTCGATGTGGTGGGCGCCGGGCATGCCGTTGGCGGTGGGCGGGCCCTCGTAGAACACCCACTCGGGACGGCCCTCGGACTGCTCCAGGCTCTTGGCGAAGATCTTCTGCTCGCGCCAGAAGTCGAGTACCGCGTGCTCGAGCGCGGGCAGGTCGACCTGGGCGGGTACCGGGCGGTACGTCGGCTCTGTCATCTGCGAGCTTCCTCCAACGGACTTGCTGCCTTCCGTCGGAGGGACGAGAGCCTGCTGCCTACGCCGTGTGCGGCGCGCTCCCGCGGTACCACCCTCCTTGGCCCGCCGGGCGGGGTGTGCGCCGGTGAGCCCCCTCATTGGGGTCGCGATGCCGGGTCTACTCGCCCTTCACGGACTTTCTTCCGGCGGCTCAGGGGTGATCTTCACGTCGCGCTCGCCCCCGGGCTTCCACCGTCCCCGGGTCGCTCTGGGCTGCGTACGCCGCTACTCGTCCCCATCCACGCTTTTCGCTCCGCCTAGTGTACGGCGCCTCGCCGACAGCGGCCGACCGGATTTCGGGCTCCGGCTGCCGGGTGGCCGGTCGGCGTCCGGTACGGCGGCGAGATGCCCCGAATGGCGAGGTACGCGCGTTCGCATCCTGGGATGCCCGACTCGGCGGATTACCCGGCGGGGAGCTGGGCACAACGCATGCAGGCTTGTGGCGCGACATGCGCGAGCCGGGCGAATCGGGTGCTGCGCCCCGTTGCCGCGGGACTCAAGTCGATTTATCGTCCCAGCACGATTCGCGCGCAAGATCACAAGTATGTGAAGGGGCCGCGGCCATGGTGGCGAAGAAGACCGCCGTACAGCAGTCGGCGTCCAGGAGCTCCAGGGGCGCGGCGGGTGCCTCCGGCGTCCTGGCCAAGGGTGTGCGAGGCAAGGACGGCGCGCAGGACGGGGTCGCGGGGAAGGCTGCGGGCAAGGCGGTGAAGACCGTGCGGGGCGCTGCCGAGGGCTCCGCCGGGAAGGCTGTGAAGAAGGCGGCGGAGCCGAGTACGGCGGTGACGGGGGAGGCGGAGGCGAAGGGCGCCGCCGAGAAGTCGACGAGCGGGAAGACGGGCGGGACGAGGACGAGTGTGGAGGCGGCGGCCAAGGAGAAGACCGGGGCCGCGGCGAAGAGCGAGGGCAAGGGCAAGGCCGGGGTTTCGAAGAAGGCCGCGGCGAAGAAGACGTCGGCGGAGAAGAGGGCGGCCACCGGGAAGGGTGGCGCGGGAGCCGCCGTCGGTGGTGCGGCGGGCGAGGAGACCGTCAGGGCGAAGAAGGCCACCGCCGGGAAGACGGGCGGTAAGGCGACTGCCAAGGATGCCGGGGAAGCGGCGGCGGAGCCGAAGGCCTCCGCGAGGAAGCCCTCGGAGGGGAAGAAGCCCTCCGGGAAGGCGTCCTCTGCGAAGGCGAGCGGAGCCAAGGCCTCCGGCGCGAAGGCGTCCGGCATGAAGGCTTCGAAGGAGAAGGCCGCCTCCGTGGAAGCCTCCGCCGACGAAGCCCCGGTCACGGATGCCCAGGTCGCGGAAGCCTCTGCCAGGAAGCCCTCCCCCGCGAAGGCCTCCCCCAAGAAGGCCTCCGCCAAGAGCGCGGTCGCCATGGAAGGCGGCTCGGGCGGCGGTGCCGCCAAGGGCGCGAGCAGGAAGAGCACGGCCAAGAAAGCGGGCGCGGCGCGTGCCGCGAAGCAGACGGGAGCCACGACGGTGGTTGCGAAGAAGACTCCTGGTACGGCCACGGCGGCGCAGACCGCCGTCCCCAAGGCACGGGTCGCCGCGGCGGCGGAGCCCGGCGAGCTCGCCGTGCGCCCGGGCGAGGACCCCTGGACCCCGGAAGAGGTCGACGAAGCGCGCGCGGAGCTGCAGGCCGAGGCCACGCGGCTGCGCACCGAGATCTCGTCGTCGGAGCAGTCCCTCGTGGGTCTCATGCGGGACTCCGGGGACGGCGCCGGTGACGACCAGGCCGACACCGGCACCAAGAACATCACGCGCGAGCACGAGATGGCGCTGGCGGCCAACGCGCGCGAGATGCTCGTCCAGACCGAACGGGCCCTGGAGCGGCTGGACGCGGGCACCTACGGACTGTGCGAGAACTGCGGCAATCCCATCGGGAAGGCCAGGATGCAGGCCTTCCCGCGAGCCACCCTGTGCGTGGAGTGCAAACAGAAGCAGGAACGTCGCTACTGAGCGCATGGGTCGTGCGGAGCGTGCCGTAGTCTCGTCCTCAGTCAGGCACCTAGGTTGAGGGACTCACGTGGCAGAGGCGGAGCGCATCATCGGTACGCCGGACACTCCGGACGACGGCGGCGAGCAGTCGGCAGCGGCCCAGGCGGCCGGCGTGACAGGTGCGTCGGTGGCGGACGTGCGGGACAGCTCGGCCGAGCGGTCGCGGCGCGGGCGCCGGATCGCCGTGCTGTTCGCGGTGGCCGTCTTCGCGTACGCCCTGGACCTGGTGAGCAAGATGATCGTGGTCGCGAAGCTGGAGCACCACGAGCCGATCAAGCTCATCGGGGACTGGCTGGAGTTCAACGCCATCCGCAACCCGGGTGCGGCCTTCGGCTTCGGGCAGGCCTTCACGATCATCTTCACCTTGATCGCGGCCGCGGTGATCGTGGTGATCATCCGCCTCGCCCGCAAGCTCTACAGCCTGCCCTGGGCGATCGCACTCGGCCTGCTCCTCGGCGGCGCCCTCGGCAACCTCACCGACCGGATCTTCCGATCGCCGGGCGTCTTCCAGGGCGAGGTCGTCGACTTCATCGCGCCCAAGGGCTTCGCGGTGTTCAACCTGGCGGACTCGGCGATCGTGTGCGGCGGCATCCTGATCGTGCTGCTGTCCTTCCGCGGCCTGGACCCGGACGGCACCGTCCACAAGGACTGAGACGGCCCGAGGGCGCGCGTACGGGGCTGTCGGAGCCGTCCGGCATACTCGACGGGTGAGCACGATTCCCGAGATCCGTACCCTGCCCGTGCCGGACGGCCTGGAGGGCGAGCGCGTCGACGCCGCCATCTCCCGCATGTTCGGCTTCTCCCGTACCAAGGCGGCGGAGCTGGCCGCCGCGGGCAAGGTCCAGGTCGACGGATCGGTGGTCGGCAAGTCCGAGCGGGTGCGCGGCGGGGCCTGGCTCGAGGTCGAGATGCCGCAGGCGCCCGCGCCGGTGCAGATCGTCGCCGAGCCGGTCGAGGGCATGGAGATCGTGCACGACGACGATGACGTGGTCGTGATCGTCAAGCCGGTCGGTGTGGCCGCGCATCCCTCGCCGGGCTGGTCGGGACCGACCGTGATCGGCGGTCTCGCCGCCGCCGGGTACCGGATCTCCACCTCCGGCGCGGCCGAGCGCCAGGGCATCGTGCACCGCCTCGACGTGGGCACGTCCGGCCTGATGGTCGTGGCCAAGTCCGAGTACGCGTACACGTCGCTCAAGCGCCAGTTCAAGGAGCGCACGGTCGACAAGCGCTACCACACGCTCGTCCAGGGCCACCCGGACCCGACCAGCGGCACGATCGACGCGCCCATCGGCCGCCACCCGAACCATGACTACAAGTGGGCGGTCACGGCCGACGGCAAGCCCTCCGTGACGCACTACGACCTCATCGAGGCGTTCCGCGCGGCCTCCCTGCTCGACGTGAAGCTGGAGACCGGCCGCACCCACCAGATCCGCGTCCACATGGCCGCCCACCGCCATCCGTGCGTCGGCGACCTGACCTACGGCGCCGATCCCACGCTCGCCAAGCGGCTCCGTCTCACCCGCCAGTGGCTGCACGCCGTACGGCTCGGTTTCGAGCATCCCGGCGAGGGCCGGTGGGTCGAGTTCGAGAGCGCCTACCCGGAGGACCTCCAGGAGGCCCTGGACCAGGTACGTGAGGAGACGTACGCATGACCACGCCGTACGAGGTGCGTGTCGCCGAGGACCCCGCCGACCGCGAGGCGTGCTTCGCGGTGCGCAAGGAGGTCTTCGTCGTCGAGCAGGGCGTTCCGCAGGACATCGAGTACGACGCGTACGACGGGACGGCCGTGCATGTGCTGGCGGTCCGCGCGGACGGCGTGCCGCTGGGCACCGGCCGGCTGCTGTACGGCGAGGAGGTGGCCGCCGAGAAGACCGGCGGCGACGCGACGGTCGGCTCGCTGGGCAGGCTCGCCGTGGCGCGGGAGGCGCGCGGGCTCGGTATAGGTGTCGCTCTGGTGCGGGCCATCGAGGAGGCCGCACGCGCGCGTGGGCTCGCGGCGGTCGACCTGCACGCCCAGACGCACGCCCTGGGCTTCTACGAGCGGCTGGGCTACGAGGCGTACGGCCCGGAGTACCCGGAGGCGGGCATCCCGCACCGGGCGATGCGGCGCGCTCTGTAGCCTGGCGCGGTCCCGTTCCGGGGGATACGGCGCTCCGTAGCCCGGCGCGGTTCGGTTCCGGGTGATGCGGCGCTTGCGCTTGCCGGGCGCGGCGCGTTCCTCGGCCCGGTGCTCAACACGGTCGGTGTGCAGGGCGGCGTGGCAGGCTTGAGCCCCGCGTGTGATCGTCGACCCCCGGAGAGCTGGCCGTGGAGCAGTTGGCCCTGTTGTTCGTGATGCTTCTCGGGGCCCTGGTGAGCGTCCCGGTGGCGGACCGGCTCGGACTGCCGGCGCCGGTCCTGATGACCCTGCTCGGGATCGTGCTCGCGGTGCTCGCCTTCGTGCCCAACGTGAACATCGCGCCCGAGCTGATCCTGCCCGCCCTGCTGCCACCGCTGCTGTACGCGGCGGTCCGGCGCACATCCTGGCGGCAGTTCGCGGCCAACAGACGGCCGATCTTCCTGCTGGCCGTGGCCCTGGTCTTCATCACCACCGTCAGCGTGGCCTATGTCGCCGGCGCGATCGTGCCCGGCCTGCCGATCGCCGGCGCCGTGGCACTGGGCGCGCTCATCGCGCCGCCCGACCCGGTCGCCGCCACCGCCGTGGCCGGACGGCTCGGACTGCCGCGCCGGCTGGTGTCGATCCTGGAGGGCGAGGGGCTGTTCAACGACGTCACGGCGATCGTGCTGTACCACGTGGCGATCGCCGCGATCGTCAGCGGGACCTTCTCGGTGTGGCAGGCCGGCCTCGACCTCGTACTGTCCGCGGTGGTCGCGCTCGTCGTAGGGCTCGTGCTGGGCTGGGTCGCGAACAGGCTGATGGACCTGCTCGGGGACGCGACGCTGCAGATCGGCCTGACACTGCTGGTGCCGTACGCCTCGTACGTCCTCGCCGAGGAGCTGCACGGTTCCGGCGTGCTCGCGGTGCTCACCACCGCGCTGTTCCTGACCGAGTACGCCACCGGCGCCGACGACGTGATGACCCGGCTCGTCGGACACACCTTCTGGGACATCGTCGACACGCTGGTCACCGGCGTCGCGTTCGGGCTGATCGGGCTGGAACTGCACAACGCGATCCGTACGGCGTCGGGGCGGTGGGGCGAGATGCTCGGCTGGGCGGCCACCATCACGGGTGTTGTCGTGTTCGTGCGCCTGGTGTGGCTGCTGCCCGCCACCTGGCTCACCAAGCGGATGCACGCGAAGCTCGACTACGACGAGGACATCCCCATGGGCTGGCGGGAGACCGTCGTCATGTGGTGGTCCGGGATGCGCGGGGTGGCCTCGGTCGCGCTGGCCCTGGCCGTGCCGCTGCACACGGACGACGGGGCCGCGTTCCCCGACCGGGACGAGATCGTGTTCATCGCGTTCGGGGTGATCATGGCGACGCTGGTGCTTCAGGGGCTGACCCTGCCATGGCTGGTGAAACGGCTGGGGGTTCAGGCCGACACCGAACGGGAGAAGGAGTTCGAGAAGCAGCTGGCGGTGCGGGCGGCGAAGGCGGCCAAGCGGCGGCTGCGGGAGATCGAGGAGGTCGAGGAACTGCCGGAGGACCTGTCCGAGCAGATGCTGCGGCGGGCCTTCGACATCGGGGCGCGGATCAGTCCGGACGTGGCGGAGGACGAGCGGCGGGAGGCGCAGCAGCAGCGGTTGAGGAGGCTGCGGCGGGTACGGCGGATCGAGGGGGAGCTGCTCAGTGCGGCGCGGCACGAGGTGCTGGCGGCGCGGAGTGAGGTGGGGGCGGATCCGGAGATCGTGGACCGGGTGCTGCGGCATCTGGACGTGCGTAGTCTGCGGTGATCTCCCCGGCACACCGCCTGCTTCGGTGGGCCGGGAGGTGCGCGTTTGCCGTGAGGTGCGGTCATACAAGCATGAGGGGATTGTGGATACCCGGAGGCCCGTTCTGCCTCGCGCTCGTACTCTCGGATCATGGCTCGCAACATTGTGATCAGTGGTGGTGGTACGGGGATCGGGCGTGCGGCGGCTCAGGTCTTCGCGGGGGACGGGGACCGGGTGCTGTTGCTCGGACGACGGGCGGAGGTGCTGGAGAAGGCCGGTGTGAGCGGGGCGCTCACCTATGCCGCCGATCTCAGTGATCCGGCGGACGTGAGAGGGGTGGCCCGATTCGTCGCGCAGGAGTTCGGGACCGTGGACGTGCTGGTGCACGGCGCCGGGGGCAACGGGATCCTCGAGGCGCCGTCGGGGAGCGACGATCCGCTCGATGTCGTCGCCCACCAGTGGACCGTCAACTTCAGGATCAACACCCTGACCGCGGCACTTCTCACGGAGGCACTGAAGCAGCGGCTCGCCGAACCGGGCGGGCGGGTGCTGTTCATCAGCTCGATCGCCGCCTTCCGGGGTTCGGGCAGCGGGGCGTACGCCGCCGCCAAGGCCGCGCTGCATCCCTACGCCCATGATCTGGCCCGGGAGTTGGGGCCGCGCGGGATCACCGTGAACGTGGTCGCGCCGGGGTACATCGAGGACACCGAGTTCTTCGGCGATACGATGGACGAGGCGCGACGGGAGCGGCTCGTTGCCGAGACGCCCACCGGCCGCGCCGGGCAGCCCGGAGACGTCGCCGCCACGCTGCACTGGCTGGCCTCGCCCGTTGCCGGGCACATCACCTCGCAGGTCATCCAGGTCAACGGAGGTGCGGAGCGCGGCCGTTGACGGGGTGCGGGTCAGCTGCCCACCGGTGGCCGGACGGCGTCCGCCGTGTTGACGCGGGGCAGGGCGTAGGGGTGTTCCTCGGTCAGCCAGCGGATCATGCGTTCGCGGACCGTGACTCGCACCGTCCACACGTCGTCGGCGTCCTTCGCGGTCATCATGGCCCGCACCTGCATCGTGTTGGGCGTCGAGTCGGTGACGGCCAGGCCGTGCTCGCGGCCGTCCCAGGCCGGGCACTCGCGCAGGATCTCGCCGAGCTTCTCGCGCATCGTCTCGACCGGGGCCGCGTGGTCGACGTGCCAGAAGACGACACCGGTCATCTGAGCGGTGCCGCGGGACCAGTTCTCGAAGGGTTTGGAGGTGAAGTACGACACGGGCATGGTGATCCGGCGCTCGTCCCAGGTGCGCACGGTCAGGAACGTCAGGGTGATCTCCTCGACGGTGCCCCACTCGCCGTCCACCACGACGGTGTCGCCGAGCCGCACCATGTCACCGAAGGCGATCTGCAGTCCGGCGAACAGGTTGGCCAGCGTGGACTGGGCGGCGACACCGGCGACGATGCCCAGGATGCCGGCCGAGGCCAGCAGCGAGGCGCCTGCCGTGCGCATCGCGGGGAACGTCAGCAGCATCGCGGCCACGGCCATCACGCCGACGACCGCCGCCACCACGCGCATGATCAGCGATACCTGCGTGCGGACGCGGCGGACCCTGGCGGGGTCGCGGTGGACGCGGGCGTAGCGGGCGTAGGACGTCTCGACGATCGCCGCCGCGATCCGGATCACCAGCCAGGCGGCCGAGCCGATGAGCACCAGGGTCAGGGTCCGGCCGATGCCGACCCGGTGTTCCATCAACAGCTTCGCCTGGTCGTAGGAACCCCTGAGCAGTGCCGCGCACAGCACCAGCTGATAAGGGATCCGGGCCCGGCGCAGCAGACCCCACAGGGGTGTCTCGCGGTGCCGTTCGTCGGCCTTGCGCAGCAGCAGGTCCGTGCCCCAGCCGATCACCAGGGTGAGGACGACACAACCGCCGACGACGATCAGTGGGCGGAACAGGTTCTCCATGCCGGAGAACGTAACCGGAGTGGGCGGTCATGAACATGTGTGTTCGGAACGGAGGTGGGTACGGCCGCGATGCGAAGCCGGCGGTCCCGGCTGGCACCATGGCTTCATGAACATCATGCTGTTTCACTCGACCTACGGCCTCAGGCCCGCCGTGCGGGAGGCCGCGGAGCGGTTGCGCGGCGCCGGGCACGAGGTGTGGACGCCGGACCTCTTCGAGGGGCGCACGTTCGAGACGGTCGAGGAGGGCATGGCCTTCAAGGAGGAGACCGGCAAGGACGAGCTGCTGAAGCGGGCCGTCCTGGCGGCGGCGCCGTACTCGGAACGAGGGCTCGTGTACGCAGGGTTCTCGCTCGGCGCCTCGATCGCGCAGACCCTCGCCCTCGGTGACGAGAGGGCTCGCGGGCTGCTGCTCCTGCACGGCACGTCGGACCTCGCGCCGAACGCCTCCGTGGACGAGCTGCCGGTCCAGCTGCACGTGGCCGAGCCGGACCCGTTCGAGACGGACGACTGGCTGAGCGCCTGGTATCTGCAGATGGGCAGGGCGGGAGCGGACGTGGAGGTGTACCGGTACGCCGGGGCCGGTCACCTCTACACCGACCCCGGCCTGCCGGACTACGACGAGGAGGCCGCCGAGGCCACCTGGCGGGTGGCGCTCGGCTTCCTGGAAACCCTCTAGTGCTGTGGCCGGTGAACCTTCCGGTCACAGCACTAGGTCAGCCGGCCTGGTGGGTGTCGCGGCTCTCGGGGCACTGGTGGGGTGGTGCGCCACCCCATGCAAGGGCGGCGCACATGCCCTCGAAGGGGCCGCTGTCGGCCGAAATCCGCTGACGGCACCCGGTGGTTACACGGGGTCGTAGGTGCGTTCGGCCTTCTGCGTGCCGCTGCGGGTGCGGTACGAACGCGTCCAGGACGAGGTCGCGTCGGCCTTCGTGCGGTCGGACAGGACGTAGTAGTCCATCTGCGCGCGGTCGGCGGTGATGTCCAGGACGCCGTAGCCGTGCCGGTCGGTGTCGACCCAGTGGACGTGGCGGTTCGCGGCCTGGATCACGGGGGCGGCGACCGCGGAGACCAGGCCCTCGGGGACCTTCACGATGTCGTCGAGGTTGTCGGAGGTCACCGAGGTCACCACGAACTCCGTGGCGGCCGAGGCCGACAGCGGGTAGGTGCCGGCGTCCACCGGCACGTCGTTGGCCCACGCCATGTGGATGTCGCCGGTCAGGAAGACGGTGTTGCGGATGGCGTTCGAGCGCAGGTGGGCCAGCAGCTCACGGCGGTCGTCGGTGTAGCCGTCCCACTGGTCGGTGTTGACGGCCAGGCCCTCCTGCGGCAGGCCGAGCAGCTTGGCCAGCGGCTTGAGGAGGTCGGCGGAGAGGGAGCCGACGGCGAACGGCGAGATCATCACCGAGTTGCCGACGAGCCGCCAGGTGGTGTCCGACCCCGTCAAGTTGGACTTCAGCCAGTCGAGTTGGGCCCGTCCCGTGATCGTACGGTTCGGGTCGTCGACCGAACCGCTGCCCAGGGAAACCTGCTGAGAGCGGAAGGAGCGCAGGTCGAGCAGGGACAGATCGGCGAGCTTGCCGAAGCGCAGCCGGCGGTAGGTGGTGCCGGCGATCGCCGGGCGGACCGGCATCCACTCGAAGTAGGCCTGCTTGGCGGCCGCCTGACGGGCCGTCCAGGTTCCCTCGGCGCCCTCGGTGTGGTTCTCGGCGCCGCCCGACCACGAGTCGTTGGCGAACTCGTGGTCGTCCCAGATCGCGATGACGGGTGCTTTGGCGTGCAGGGCCTGCAGATCGGGGTCGGTCTTGTACTTCCCGTGCCGGGTGCGGTAGTCGGCGAGCGTGAGGATCTCGTGCGTGGGCGCGTGCTGGCGTACGACGGTGCCACGCGTGCCGTAGTCGCCGGTGCCGTACTCGTAGATGTAGTCGCCCAGGTGCAGCCAGGCGTCGAGATCGCCCCGCGCCGCGAGGTGGCGGTAGGAGGCGAAGTAACCGGCCTCCCAGTTGGCGCAGGAGACGACGCCGAAGCGCAGGCCGGAGACGGTCGCGTCCGCCGCCGGCGCGGTGCGGGTGCGCGCCACCGGGGAGTCGGTGCCGCCCGCCGAGAAGCGGAACCAGTAGTCGGCGGCCGGCTCGAGACCGCGGATGTCCGCCTTGACCGTGTGGTCGGCGGCGGCCGTCGCGGTGGTGGACCCCGAGGCGACCACGTTCGTCAGCGCCTTGTCCGTGGCGACGACCCAGCTCACCGCGGTGTCCGGGCCGAGCCCCGAACCCGGTATGGCCTCGGCGGTCGGCGTCACTCGCGTCCACAGCAGGATGCCGTCGGGCAGCGGGTCACCGGAGGCGACGCCGTGCAGGAAGGCGGGGGTCTGGGCGGCGGCGCGCGCCGGAAGTGCGGCAGCGATCGGTCCGGCCAGAACAGCAGTCGCCGCCGCGGCCTTGACGACCGTACGGCGGCGTGGCGAGAGGGAGTTGCCCTCGGTTGATCTGTATCGACTGGTCACGAGCGATCAGGTTACTGATCGGTACGAACAAGAGCGGGCGAACTCGTGAAAGTTCGCCCGCTCTTCATCCGACGGCCGCTCCGCGACCGGCGGGTCAAGCCTTGAGAGCCGCGTCCACCACGGAGGTGAAGTCCGCCACCGTCATCGGCGGGTTCTGGCTGCCCGGCGTGGTGAGGATCTTGCCGTCCATCACGAAGCTCGGAGTGCCGCTCACGCCGTCCTTGTTGGTGTCGAAGGTCTTCGACATGGCCAGGGCCCAGGCGTCGTAGGTGCCGTTCTTCACGGCGTTCTGGAACTTGGCGTTGCCCTTCAGTGCCGGGACGGTGTCCGCGACCTTGATGAGGTAGTCGTCGCTCTTGAACTTGTCGTCGGTCTCCTCGGGGTGGTACTTGCTCGAGTACAGCGCGGTCTTGTACTCGAGGAAGGCCTCCGGGCCGACGTTCAGCGCGGCGCCCAAGGCGCTCATCGCGTTCTTGGAGCCCTCGCCGCGCGAGCCGATCTGGCCCTTGCCCATCGCGTCACCGTCGAGGAAGGTGCCGCCTATGTACTGGATCTTGAACTTGCCGTCGTCGATGTCCTTCTTCACGGTCGAACCGACGGTCTGCTCGAACTGGGCGCAGATCGGGCAGCGCGGGTCCTCGTAGACCTTGAGGGTCTTCTGCGCGGTGTCCTTGCCGATGACCACGGTGGTGCCGTCCGTGCCCGTCGTGTTGGCCGGAGCGACGACCTTGTCGTCCTTCATGGCCTCCCAGTAACCGGGCTTGTTGTTCTGGACGACGGCGTAGCCGATGCCGCCCGCCGCGGCCAGCACGGCCACGACCGACGCGGCCACGATGACCTGCCGCTTGACCTTGGCCCGCTTGGCCTGCTTCTCGCGTTCCAGGCGCAGCCGCTCCCGGGCCGCCGTCTTCGACGCCTGGCTGTTCCGCTTGCTCATAGTGGTGATCTCCATGTGGGACGCGCACATGTCGTACGCGGGATACGTGCGGGGGACGGGTCGTGCTCAGATGCTGTGCGGAGCGACGGTGTCGCTCAGGCGGGAGCGGCCGAGCACGGCGGTCCACGCCGTCCCAGGGAGTGCGCGAGGAGCAGGTCACGAGTGGCGGCGGTGCGCGGCGCCGGACGCGGCAGGCGGCGTACCGGAGCGAGCAGCCATACCGTCACCGCGGCCGCCGCCACCAGCAGCGGGCGGAAGGTGGTCGCGGCGACCGCGCGCAGGAGCTGGCCCAGGGCCCGCTCGCTGCGGCGCAGCCAGGCGGCAGCGAGGAGTCCGACGCCGACATGGGCGGCCAGCAGCAGCCAGGCGGCGGCCGGGTCGGCGTGCGCCAGCAGGGCCGAGGCACGGTCGTGGCCGCCGGTCACCTGGGCCAGCGGGGTGCCCACGGTACCGCCGCGGCACAGCACGTCCAGGCCGACCGCGCGCAGTGGGCCTGCGATCGGGCCGCCCGCCCGGCCGTAACAGGCGTGCTGGCCGCTGGTGAACACCGTGTCGACGACCAGTTCCAGCGGGACGAGCAGCGCCGCGATACGGCCGAAGCCGCGCTCGCGGCCCGCCAGCACGTACGCCGTGACGAAGACCCCCGCGGCGACCGCGGTCACGGTCGCCAACGGCAGCGGGACCCGGGACAGCAGCACGTGCGACGCGGTGCCGATCGTCACGACCACGGCCGTGAACAGCGCCGCGCGCACGGCTCTGAGCTGGGTCCCGGATATGTCCATAGCGCAGAAGAGTGTGTCACGTACTCATGTAAGAGGCCCCTAAAAGGTGCCTGTGAGTGCGTGCCGTCACAGACCCGGAATGCGACCGTTGCGGAACAGGTCGACGAAGATCTGGTGGTCGGCACGCGCGCGTGAGCCGTACGTGTGCGCGAAGTCCGTCAGCAGATCCGCGAAGCCGTCCTCGTCGGCGGCGATCGCCGCGTCGATGGCCCGCTCGGTGGAGAACGGCACCAGGGACTCGCCGGAGGTGTCGTCCGCCGCCGCGTGCATGGTGGCGGTGGCGCGTCCCAGGTCGGCGACGACGGCCGCGATCTCCTCCGGGTCGTCGATGTCGCCCCAGTCCAGGTCCACGGCGTACGGCGAGACCTCGGCGACCAGCTGGCCCGTGCCGTCCAGCTCGGTCCAGCCCAGCCACGGGTCGGCGTGCGCCTGCAGGGCGCGCTGGGAGATCACCGTGCGGTGGCCCTCGTGCTGGAAGTAGTCACGGATCGCCGGGTCCGTGATGTGGCGGGAGACGGCCGGGGTCTGGGCCTGCTTGATGTAGATCACCACGTCGTTCTCCAGGGCGTCGCTGTTGCCCTCGAGAAGGATGTTGTACGACGGCAGGCCCGCGGAGCCGATGCCGATGCCGCGCCGGCCCACCACGTCCTTCACCCGGTAGGAGTCCGGGCGGGCCAGGGACGACTCCGGGAGGGTCTCCAGATAGCCGTCGAAGGCCGCCAGGACCTTGTAGCGCGTGGCCGCGTCCAGCTCGATGGAGCCGCCGCCCGGGGCGAACCGGCGCTCGAAGTCGCGGATCTCGGTCATCGAGTCCAGCAGCCCGAACCGGGTCAGCGAGCGGGCGTCGCGCAGCGCGTCGAGCAGCGGGCCCTGCGCGGTGTCCAGGGTGAAGGGCGGCACCTCGTCGCTCTTGGCGCCCGTGGCCAGGGCGTGGATCCGCTCGCGGTACGCGCCCGCGTACACCTGCACCAGCTCGGTGATCTGCTCGTCGCTGAGCGCCTTCGCGTACCCGACCAGGGCGACGGAGGCGGCGAAGCGCTTCAGATCCCACGTGAACGGGCCGACGTACGCCTCGTCGAAGTCGTTGACGTTGAAGATCAGCCGGCCGTTGGAGTCCATGTACGTGCCGAAGTTCTCCGCGTGCAGGTCGCCGTGGATCCACACGCGCGAGGTGCGCTCGTCCAGGTAGGGGCCGCCACGCCTCTCGCTCTCGAGGTCGTGGTAGAAGAGGCAGGCCGTGCCCCGGTAGAAGGCGAAGGCGGAGGCCGCCATCTTGCGGAACTTCACGCGGAACGCGGCCGGGTCGGCGGCCAGGAGCTCGCCGAAGGCGGTGTCGAAGACGGCGAGGATCTCCTCGCCGCGCTGCTCGTCGTTGAGCTGGGGAACCGACATCGCGTAGTGCCTCCTGGTGCGTGACGTGTACGACAGCGTGTCTGTCGTGTCCAACGCACGAAGGTACGCGGGAGTGCCCGCGGAGTGTCAGTCCCGAGGCATAGGATTCGAGCTTGTCCCCCAGACTGCCTGCAGCCGGTCGGAAGATCGTCGATGCCTGTTTCCCTCGGAGGCCGAAACCGTGTCAAAGCCGCCCTTCACGCACCTGCACGTCCACACCCAGTACTCGCTGCTGGACGGTGCCGCGCGGCTCAAGGACATGTTCAACGCCTGCAACGAGATGGGCATGACGCACATCGCCATGTCCGACCACGGAAACCTCCACGGGGCGTACGACTTCTTCCACTCCGCACGGAAGGCCGGAGTCACCCCGATCATCGGGATCGAGGCCTATGTCGCGCCCGAGTCGCGGCGCAACAAGCGCAAGATCCAGTGGGGCCAGCCGCACCAGAAGCGCGACGACGTCTCCGGTTCCGGTGGTTACACCCACAAGACGATGTGGGCGGTCAACAGGACGGGCCTGCACAACCTCTTCCGGCTGTCCTCCGACGCGTACGCGGAGGGCTGGCTGCAGAAGTGGCCGCGCATGGACAAGGAGACCATCGCCCAGTGGTCCGAGGGGATCGTCGCCTCCACCGGCTGCCCCTCCGGCGAGCTCCAGACCCGGCTGCGTCTCGGGCAGTACGACGAGGCCCTCAAGGCGGCCGCCGACTACCAGGACATCTTCGGCAAGGACCGCTACTTCCTGGAACTGATGGACCACGGCATCGACATCGAGCACCGGGTCCGCGACGGCCTGCTGGAGATCGGCAAGAAGCTCGGCATCCCCCCGCTGGTCACCAACGACTCGCACTACACGTACGCGCACGAGGCCGGCGCCCACGACGCCCTGCTGTGCATCCAGACCGGCAAGAACCTCTCGGACCCGGACCGCTTCAAGTTCGACGGCACCGGCTACTACCTGAAGTCCACGGACGAGATGTACGCCATCGACTCCTCGGACGCCTGGCAGGAGGGCTGCGCCAACACGCTCCTCGTGGCCGAAATGGTCGACACCACGGGCATGTTCGAGAAGCGCGACCTCATGCCCAAGTTCGACATCCCCGAGGGCTACACCGAGGTCACCTGGTTCAAGGAGGAGGTCCGCCGCGGCATGGAGCGCCGCTTCCCCGGCGGCATCCCCGAGGACCGCCAGAAGCAGGCCGACTACGAGATGGACGTCATCATCTCGATGGGCTTCCCCGGCTACTTCCTCGTCGTCGCCGACTTCATCATGTGGGCCAAGAACAACGGCATCGCGGTCGGCCCCGGCCGAGGCTCCGCCGCAGGCTCGATCGTCGCCTACGCCATGGGCATCACCGACCTCGACCCGATCCCGCACGGCCTGATCTTCGAGCGGTTCCTCAACCCCGAGCGCATCTCGATGCCCGACGTCGACATCGACTTCGACGAGCGCCGGCGCGTCGAGGTCATCCGGTACGTGACGGAGAAGTACGGCGCCGACAAGGTCGCCATGATCGGCACCTACGGCAAGATCAAGGCGAAGAACGCCATCAAGGACTCGGCGCGCGTGCTGGGCTACCCGTACGCCATGGGCGACCGGCTCACCAAGGCGATGCCCGCCGACGTCCTCGGCAAGGGCATCGACCTGAACGGCATCACGGACCCCTCGCACCCGCGCTACGGCGAAGCGGGCGAGATCCGCGGGATGTACGAGAACGAGCCGGACGTGAAGAAGGTCATCGACACCGCCAAGGGCGTCGAGGGCCTGGTCCGGCAGATGGGCGTGCACGCCGCCGGCGTGATCATGTCCAGCGAGACCATCACCGAGCACGTCCCCGTGTGGGTCAGGCACACCGACGGCGTGACCATCACGCAGTGGGACTACCCGAGCTGTGAGTCGCTCGGCCTGCTGAAGATGGACTTCCTCGGCCTGCGCAACCTCACGATCATGGACGACGCCGTCAAGATGGTGAAGGCCAACAAGGGGATCGACATCGATCTCCTGGGCCTCCCGCTGGACGACCCGAAGACCTTCGAACTTCTCCAGCGCGGCGACACCCTGGGCGTCTTCCAGTTCGACGGCGGTCCCATGCGCTCGCTGCTGCGCCTGATGAAGCCCGACAACTTCGAAGACATCTCCGCCGTCTCGGCGCTCTACCGTCCGGGCCCGATGGGCATGGACTCGCACACGAACTACGCGCTCCGCAAGAACAAGCTTCAGGAGATCACGCCGATCCACAAGGAGCTGGAGGAGCCCCTCCAGGAGGTCCTGGACGTCACCTACGGCCTGATCGTCTACCAGGAGCAGGTGCAGAAGGCCGCCCAGATCATCGCCGGCTACTCGCTCGGCGAGGCCGACATCCTGCGTCGCGTCATGGGCAAGAAGAAGCCCGACGAACTGGCCAAGAACTTCACCATCTTCCAGGCCGGCGCCCAGAAGAACGGCTACAGCGACGAGGCCATCCAGGCCCTGTGGGACGTGCTGGTCCCGTTCGCCGGCTACGCGTTCAACAAGGCGCACTCGGCCGCCTACGGCCTGGTGTCGTACTGGACCGCGTACCTGAAGGCGAACTACCCGGCCGAGTACATGGCCGGTCTTCTCACGTCCGTCAAGGACGACAAGGACAAGTCGGCGGTCTACCTCAACGAGTGCCGCCGCATGGGCATCAAGGTGCTCCCGCCGAACGTCAACGAGTCCGAGTCGAACTTCGCCGCCCAGGGCGACGACGTGATCCTCTTCGGCCTCTCCGCCGTCCGCAACGTCGGCACAAACGTCGTTGAGTCGATCATCAAGAGCCGCAAGGCCAAGGGGAAGTACGCCTCCTTCCCCGACTACCTCGACAAGGTCGACGCCGTGGTCTGCAACAAGCGGACGACGGAATCGCTGATCAAGGCCGGCGCGTTCGACTCGATGGGCCACACCCGCAAGGGCCTCACCGCGCAGTACGAGCCGATGATCGACAACGTGGTGGCGGTCAAGCGCAAGGAGGCCGAGGGGCAGTTCGACCTCTTCGGCGGGATGGGCGAGGAGTCGAGCAGCGAACCCGGCTTCGGGCTCGACGTCGAGTTCACCGACGACGAGTGGGACAAGACCTATCTCCTCGCCCAGGAGCGGGAGATGCTCGGTCTGTACGTCTCCGACCACCCGCTGTTCGGTCTGGAGCACGTGCTGTCCGACAAGGCCGACGCCGGTATCGCCCAGCTCACCGGCGGCGAGCACGCGGACGGCGCGGTCGTCACCATCGGCGGCATCATCTCCGGCCTGCAGCGCAAGATGACCAAGCAGGGCAACGCCTGGGCCATCGCCACGGTGGAGGACCTCGCGGGCTCCATCGAGTGCATGTTCTTCCCGGCGACGTACCAGCTGGTGTCGACCCAACTCGTGGAGGACGCCGTGGTGTTCGTCAAGGGACGCCTCGACAAGCGCGAGGACGTGCCGCGGCTGGTCGCGATGGAGCTGATGGTTCCGGACCTGTCCAACGCGGGCACCAACGCGCCCGTGGTCCTCACCATCCCGGCCACGCGGGTCACTCCGCCGATGGTCAGCCGCCTCGGCGAGATCCTCAGCCACCACAAGGGCGACAGCGAGGTCCGCATCAAGCTCCAGGGTCCGCGCAAGACGACGGTGCTCCGCCTCGACCGCCACCGGGTGAAGCCGGACCCGGCCCTGTTCGGCGACTTGAAGGTCCTGCTCGGCCCGTCCTGCCTGGCGGGCTGAGCACGATCGGGCTCTCGACACAGGCTTCGGCGCCCCGGAGGTGAACCGAGCCACAAAAAAGAGGGGCGCACCCGGTGCGGGTGCGCCCCTCGTGTGTGCCTGGGCTTCAACGCCCTACCGGACTACGCGAGTCCGAGTGAGTCCGCCTCAGTTGTGGCCGAAGCTCTTCTTCTGCTTACGGGCAACATCGGCAGGGCTGCCCTGGATGTGCGCCGCGGGAGACTCGTGGGCCTCCGTCGACGTCCGCTGCGCCTGCTGCTGTGCCTGCTCGCCCTGCGGGGCGCGGTTCTGCGGGCCACCCTGCTTGCGGTTCTTGTTCTTGGCCATGGTGATCTGCCTCCTGTGGGGGATCTAGGGGCCAGGGCCGCCATCAGATTCACATAGGCTGACAGGAGATGCATTTCGGATAATTACCGTGTGTGACAGGGAATGTCGGGGAGCCAGACCCCGAAACGCCACGCCGAAGATCGAGTTCCGGCCGTTAACCCCCGTGTGGTCGGGCAGACTCGAAGCACAGCCCGAAGCAATCCTCCCGGGAAGAGGGTGAGTCGCGTGGACCGCTGCATCGTCCTGGTGGACGCTGGGTATCTGCTGGGGGCCGCCGCCAGTCTCCTCGCCGGCGAGCCCTCACGGTCCCGCATCACCGTGGACCACACCGCGCTCATCCAGGCGCTGCGCGAGCGCGCCGAGGCCGACACCGAGCGGCCCCTGCTGCGCATCTACTGGTTCGACGGCGCCCCCGACCGCGTCCCCCAGCCCGAGCACCGCAGGCTGCGCGTGATGCCCCGGGTCACCGTCCGGCTCGGCGCACTTACCCGCAGCGACGGACGCTGGGCCCAGAAGGGCGTGGACGCGGCCATGCACGCCGAGCTGACCGAACTGGCCCGCAACCGCGCCTGCTCCGACATCGTCCTGGTCACCGGCGACGGCGATCTGCTGCCGGGCATGATGGCGGCCAAGGAGCATGGCGTCGCCGTCCACCTGTGGGCCGTACAGGCCGCCGACGGCGACTACAACCAGTCCGAGGACCTGGTCGCCGAGGCCGACGAACGGCGCGTCCTCGACCGCGCGTGGATCACCAAGGCCGTACGCGCGAAGGAACTCGGCGGGATCTGCGCACCGCCGCCCGCGCCCCGGCCCGAGATCGCCGCGATCCTCTCCGCGCCGCTGCCCGACTCCGCGCTCGCCGCGGCGGCCGAGCGGCCCGCCGAGCAGGGCGAGCACGCGTCCGCGCCCGCCGCCTCCGAGAACGGCACGCAGGAGCGGGTGCCCGCGCCCAAGGGCGTGCCCACCCCCAAGGACCTGGCCGCGCTGCGCGCCCCCGGCGCCCAGCCCGCCCAGCACCCGGCGAGCGCGACACTGCGCTGGTCCTCCGACAAGGGCTGGGTCGACCGGCCGGGCGTCGCCGCCGAGACCCCCGACATCGCCTCCATGCCGACGCTCGCGCAGCTGACCACGGCCGAGCAGCGGTGGGCCGACCGCGAGGAGGACATCACGACGGTCGGCGGCGACCCGTACGAGGTGGGGCAGGTCTTCGCCCGGCGCTGGATGGCCCGGCTCGGCGACCAGAGCCATCTGCAGAAGCTGTCCGGCATGTACCCGCGCATCCCGCACCGCATCGACGGCGAGCTGCTCCGGTACGCGGCCCGCTTCGGGCTCCTCGCCCACAAGGACGACCAGATCGACGAGCACGACCGCTATGCCATTCGGGCGGGGTTCTGGCGGGAGATCGACGTACGGACCGCGGCCGAGCATGCGACCGCTGGAGAGTGAATAGAGCCGACGGGCCCCGGAAGCGAGGTGGAGCCCCGGACCCCGTAGGCTCGTCCCTTGTGAGTACGCGCGCGGGACAGTCACTTCGGCATCAGGGTGACGTCGTGTGTGCCGTGCGCGGGCTGACCAAGACCTACCCGGCCGTGCGCGCGCGGCGCGGGGCACCGGCGGCGCCCGAGGTGCGGGCCACGGACGAGGTCGAGCTGGCCGTACGGCGCGGGGAGATCTTCGGGCTGCTCGGGCCGAACGGCGCCGGCAAGTCCACTCTCGTACGGCAGCTGACCGGGCTGCTGCGGCCGGACGCGGGCAGCGTCGAGATCCTCGGCCACGACATCGTGCGGCACCCCGAACGGGCCGCGCGGATCCTCGCCTACCTCGGCCAGGAGTCCACCGCCCTCGACGAACTGACCGTGTCCCTCGCCGCCGAGACCACCGGCCGGCTGCGCGGTCTCGAGGTGCGACAGGCGCGGGCCGAGCGGGACGCCGTACTCGACGAACTGGGCCTCACGCCGATCGCCGGGCGGCCGCTGAAGAAACTGTCCGGCGGCCAGCGTCGGCTGGCCTGCTTCGCCGCGGCCCTCGTGGGGCGGCGGTCGCTGCTCGTGCTCGACGAGCCGACCACCGGCATGGACCCGGTGGCCCGGCGCGCGGTGTGGGCGGCCGTCGACCGGCGGCGGGCCGAAGACGGTACGACCGTGCTGCTGGTCACGCACAACGTCATCGAGGCCGAGACCGTCCTCGACCGGGTCGCCGTCCTCGACCGGGGCCGGGTCATCGCCTGTGACACCCCAGCCGGGCTCAAGGAGCGCGTCGCCGACGAGGTGCGGGTCGAACTGGTGTGGCGGGAGCGGGCGCCGCTGGAAGTGCCCGAGGTCGCCGCGCTGCGGGAGCGGGCGCTCGAGGCGGGCCGCCGCTGGACACTGCGGCTCGCGCCCGAGGAGGCCCGCGCGGTCGTCGCCACGGTGACCGGCGGGGCCGCGTTCGCCGCGCTGGACGACTTCACACTGGCCACGCCGAGTCTGGAGGACGTCTATCTGGCGCTGGGCGGGGCCGCGCGGCAGGGGCTGGTGAAGGCATGAGCGTGAGCGGAGTGGGCGCGGGAGCCGTACGGTCCCCGGGGGACGGTTTCATCACCGTACGGAAGAAGGGCAGCGCGACGTGAGTGTCGTACCCGCGGACGTTGTGCCGGGCGGTGCCCTGGCCGTGGAGGCCGCGGCACCGGGAGCGGCCGAACTCGCGCCGCGCGCCCGGCTGTGGCCGTCGCTGACGGCGGTGTACCGGGCCCAGCTGTCCCGGGCCCGGGTGGCGCGGATCCCGCTGCTGTTCGTCGCGACCTTCCAGTCGGTCGGCATCATGATCATGATGCGCGGGGTGGTGGACACGCGCGGCGAGGCCCAGTCCGTGGTGGCCGGCTCGTCGGTCGTGGTCGTCGCGTACGTCGCGCTCAACCTGCTCGCCCAGTACTTCGGACAGCTGCGGGCCAGCGGCGGGCTCGACCACTACGCCACGCTGCCGGTGCCGCCGGCCGCGGTGGTGCTGGGCGCCGCCGGGGCGTACGCCTCCTTCACCGTGCCGGGGACGCTGGTGACGGCCGTGTTCGGGTGCGTGCTGTTCGGGCTGCCCCTGACCAATCTGTGGATCCTCGTCGCGGTGATCCCGCTCGCGGGTGCGGCTCTGGCCGGGCTCGGCGCGGCGTTCGGACTGCTCGCGCCGCGTCCGGAACTCGCGACGCTGCTCGGGCAGTTGGGCATGTCGGCGGCGCTGCTGCTGGGAGTGCTGCCGCCCGACCGGATGCCGGAGATCGTACGGCTGGCACGTGATCTGCTGCCGTCGACGTACGGCGTCGAGGCGTACGCCCGGACCTTCGGGGGACATCCCGACTGGGCGTTCGTCGCCGCTGACCTGGGGGTGTGTGCCGGGGTCGGGGTGGTCTCGCTGGCCGTGGCGGCGTGGGCGTACCGCCGGGCCGCCGTCCGATGACGCGCCGCACAGGCCGACCTGGCACGATGTCAGGGTGACCGCACCACTGACGCCGCCTCCGCCACCGCACGACCAGTCCCCGCACCAGGCCTGGCAGGTACCGCCGCCTGCGGTCGGGGGCGTGTACGAACAGGACGGTCCCGGGATGAAGACCGAAGTGCGGGAGGCCGCCGTCGTCACCGTGGCGGTGGCGCTCGGCGGGGTGCTGCTCGGGCTGTTGTGGCTGTGGCTGGCGCCGCACGTGCCGCTGGTCGGGGACCAGGTGGACAAGAACTGGGTCGTCTATCTCAAGGACTCCGAGGGCGAGCAGGCGATCGGGGTGGACGGAACGTTTGCTCTGCTGGCGCTGGCGTTCGGTGCGGTCAGCGCGATCGTCGTGTTCCTGGCGCGGCGGCGTGGTGGGGTGCCGCTGGTGGTGGGGCTGGGGCTCGGCGGGCTGCTCGGGTCACTGCTGGCGTGGCGACTCGGTGTCTGGCTGGGGCCCACGCAGGACGTGATCGCGCATGCCAAGTCGGTCGGCAAGGGGGTGACCTTCTCGGCGCCGCTGAAGCTGGGCGCGTGGGGGGCGCTGCTGGCCTGGCCGCTGGGCGCGCTGCTGGTTCACCTGGGACTCACGGCGCTGTTCGGCCCCCGGGACCCGGAGCCGTACGGGCCGCCACCGGCGTAGGACTCCCCCACGGGGGCTCCGCTCCCGGACCCCGGCCTCGCCCACCCGTCACTCGACTCGGTCGGTCGAGAGCCGAGCGATCCGTCCGACTCGGTCGGCGAGAAGGAGCCGGTTCGGTCACGCCGGGCGGCGTCCGTGGTTCGAGCGGCCCTTCTTGACGCGCCACTTGCGTTTCCGCGTTTTCTTCGACATGTCCCTCGTACTTAACCGAGGAACGGGCGCCCGTCGAGGGGTCACGCACGTCCGATCGGGGCCAGTACCGCGTCGGTGAGGGTGGCCAGGTCGGTGGGGGAGAGTTCCACCTCCAGGCCGCGGCGGCCCGCCGACACGCAGATCGTGGTGTGGGACGAGGCCGAGTCGTCCAGGACCGTGGGCAGCTTCTTGCGCTGGCCCAGCGGGGAGATGCCGCCGCGGACATAGCCCGTCGTGCGCTCGGCGAGGGCCGGGTCGGCCATGGCCGCGCGCTTGCCGCTCACCGCCGACGCCAGCGCCTTGAGGTCCAGCGAGCCCGCGACCGGCACCACCGCCACGGTCAGCGTGCCGTCGACCTCCGCCACCAGCGTCTTGAACACGCGCTCGGGGGACACGCCCATCGCCTCGGCCGCCTCCTCGCCGTAGGAGGGGTGCGCGGGGTCGTGCTCGTACGCGTGGATCGTGTGGGCCACACCCGCCGCTGTCAGGGCCACCGTCGCGGGCGTGCCTCCGGACTGCTGCTTCTTCGACTTCTTCGCCACAGGATGTTCCGGTCTCAGTTCAGGCTCGTCGGGCCGCGCGTCAGCTCCGACGCCGGCAATGACGGCAGGTTACGGATGATGGCCGTCTCGGTGCGAAGGAGTTTCAGCTCGTCCCGCAGGCGCGACGCCGTGTCGGGTGCCTGGAGCAGGCGTTGCTTCGTCGGGACGTCCAGCATCGTCGCCGCGGCGACGAGGTAGGAGACCACGGAGGGTTCGTCGGGGAGCTCCGAACCCGTCGACAGCGAGCGTTCGCGCGCTCCCGCCAGCCGCTTCTGGTACTGGCGGAACGCCCGCAGCACCCCCTCGGCCAGCGCGCCCGCCTCGTCGCCCGGCTCCTCCGGCAGCTCCTCCAGTTCAGCCGTAAGGAACGGGCCCGACGCGTCCACGGACAGCAGCCGCACCCGGGTCGTACCGGTCGCCAGCACCTCGAAGGTGCCGCCCGTGCGCTCCCGGACGGTCGCGGCGTCCGCGATGCAGCCCACCCCGTGGAACGCCCGGAGGGGATCGGCGCCGAAGCCCGCCGCCGGGCCGCGCTCGGGCTGCGCCGTCGGATCCGGCATGCCCGGTGCGCTCGGCGCCACCTCGTGGCCGTCGCGGATGGCCACGACGGCGAACCGGCGCGGTTCGTCCTCGGGGGACTTCAGCAGTTCGCGCATCATGGCGCGATAGCGCTCCTCGAAGACGTTCAGAGGGAGCACCAGCCCCGGGAACAGCACCGAGTTCAGCGGGAAGAGGGGGAGGCGGACGGTGGTCACGGCGTCACAGCCTAGTGGTCACGAGCGGCGGCGTGTCCGCCGTGCTCGTTCCGTGGACCTCTGGGGGAGGGGATCAGTCCGGTTCCGGGCGCGGCGAGGTCCTCGTACAGCCGCAGGAAATGGCCGAGCGGATCGTCCGACGTCAGGTCCCACGGGAAGGACGTGACGTACGGGCCGATCAGGCGCAGCTGGCCGAGAGCGTCCTGTCGGCGGCCCAGGGACACCAGGACGTACGCCAGCAGGTTGCGCACCTCCGCCGGCCACGGGTCCCCGGCCGGGAACCGGGCGGACAGCGCGAGCCCGCGGTCGGCGGCCAGGTCCAGCCGCTTCGCCGCCACCTCGGTGCCCCGGGCCAGGCAGGTGTAGGCCGCGTGCACCGGGAGCGCCTGGACCAGTGCGTAGGCCGGCGCGTCCTGGGCGGCCGACTCGGCGAAGTCGAAGCACTCGCCGTACGAGGCGGACGCGGTCGCGCACAGATGGCGCAGGGCGGCCATGTGGCAGCCGTAGTGGTGGGGGGAACGGCGCACGGCCTCCGCCCACAGCCGTTCGAACTCCGCGTGACCGGCGTCGGTGCCGCACGCGTGGTCCAGCGCGACACGCCAGGGCACCGGGTCGCGCGGGTCGGCGCCGGCCGCCGCGGTGATCAGCGGGAGCGCCTCGGCGAGCAGGTCGGCCCGGGCCGGGGACGCCCAGCCGCGGTCCACGGCGAGCTGGGCGAGCAGCAGCAGGACGTCGGGATCGTCCGGGGCGGCAGCGCGCCACTGACCGACCCACTCGGGGCGCGAGCGTGCGAAGGCGGCGAGCCGCAGCAGATACCGGTCCCGGTGTTCCCATTCGGCGGCCTCGCGTGTGGTGGCGAGCAGCTTGGCGGCGGGCTCGTACTCGCCGCGGCCGGCCGCGACCAGCGCGGGTGCGAGGCGCTCGTCGGGGGCGTCGAGCAGTACCTCGTCGTCGGCCGGCGGTCCGGCGGGGCGCGAGGCGGTTCTTTTCGCCCGTGCGGAACGGAGCAGCGCGCGCAGCAGAGCCATGGTGTCGACCATTGAAAGACCGCAGGTCGGGGGCGCGCCAGGGGCTCCGGCCAACTCGTGGAAGGTTGTACGGGAGATGGTCAAAGGACGGCAAAAGGTGACTGTTGCTCAACTGTCGGTCACCTGCCAGGGATGTCGGACACGTCGCACAGTGCCGACAGCACCCGGAGCCCCGTCCGTCGCCGTGCGCGTCCTAACCCCGCCGCAGCAGCCGCGTCGCCCCGGCCGCCACCGTCGTCGCCAGGATCCAGCCCAGCACGATCAGTGCCGCGGCCAGCCATTGCCAGCCGCCGTGCAGTTGCCACTGGCCCGCCTGGCCCAGGTCGACGACCGGCAGCAGCAGGTCGAGCGAGAACAGGGCCGGGTTCCACGTCGGATGCCCGTCGGGGTTCACCGGCGGATGGTCCGCGTGCGCGAAGGCGAGGGTGCTCGCCGCCCACAGCACCGCCATCCACACGGCTGCCCGGCCCGGCCGGTACCCGTAGGCGACCGTCCAGTCCTGCGCGTATCCCCACAGCTTGGCGGCCAGCGGCAGCGTCTCGCGGCGCCGGCGCTGTTTGGCGAGCAGCACCTCGCGCGCGTCCTCGTCCTCCCCGGCGCCGCGCAGCACGGTGGCGAGCCGCTCGTACGGCTCCGGGTTGTACTCGGCGGTCGCCGCGGCCACCCAGCCGAGCCGCCGGTCCAGTGGGAACGGCCCCTGCGGTACGAGGTTCTCGTACCCGAAGCCGCCCATGTGCAGGTTGCCCGGTCCGGGCCAGCTGCCCGCCCGGTCGACCAGGGTGACCACCCGCGCGCCCGACAGCACGACCTTGCCGCGCTGCGGTTGCTCGCCGAGGAAGCGCAGTTCGGGCGTCTGCACCCGGCGCAGCGACAGTTCCTGCTCCTCGGTGAACGTGAACCGCGCCCGCTCCAGGTCGACCGCGTCGCCGAAGCGGCCGTCGTCGAGCCGTATCCCGCCCTCGCACTCGAACCGCTGGATGCGCGTCCCGCGCGCCGGGGTCGTTCCGCTCAGCAGCGGGCTGCCCACCCCGGCCGGGGTCAGATACAGGGTGCGTTCGACGGTCAGCTGGGGTGCGTTCAGGGCGAGCCGGGCGTACGGGTTGACCAGCTTCGCGCCGCGCAGGCTCAGCGAGACGCCGACCTTGGCGCTGCGCAGGCTCAGTTCGCCGTGCGACTCCAGCATCTCGGCCTGGAGGTCCTGGCCGACGGTCATGCCGTCCGCCGCGATCGAGCGGCCGGAGCGGTCCCGGTACACGATCGCCTGGTTGAGCAGCAGGTCGGTGCCTATGTGTGCGTCGGTCAGCCGGATGCCGTTGTGGAAGCGGCAGCGCGGCAGATGCAGATCGCCCTCGGTGTGCACCCGGGCGGCCTCCAGCCGGGGCACCGAGCAGTTCACCAGCCGTGCGGTCGTGAACCGGGCCTCGGGCAGCCGGACCTCCTGCTCGAAGCGGCAGCCCTTCATCTCGACGTACGGCGTGACCGTGCCGCCCGACAGGTCCAGGGTGCCGCTGATCTGCACTCCGGCCAGTTTCAGGGACGCCACCCGGCCCGCGAGCGGGGCAGGCCCGTCGAGCAGCAGTCGGCACACGGTGCGCGCGCGCACCGTCCGCTCGGGCCCCCATGGGTGTCCGCCGTGCGGATCGTCGACGACCGCGTCCCCGCTGCTCAGGTCGTACACGCTGCCGCTGCGGAAGGCCTGCCACATCGCGGCCTCGGTCGCGGTCAGGTCGTCCGGCAGCTCTCCGGCATGGATGCCGGCCCCCTCGGTCACCGCTTTTCCTTCTTCCTCAGAATTCACCTTTCGTAGCCCGTTCATGCCCGTTGGGTGACGCGTGGAACACTGGTAGTGAAGATGATCTTCCGGTTTTGGCCACGTTCTGTATCAGCCATTGATACGCGCGAACGGCGTCCTGCCCCGGTCTGAGAGAATTGGCATCGTGATCTCTCGAATCGATCTGCGCGGCGACGCCCTTCCCGAGGGCCCCGCCCTGCGCGACCTGCTGCCCCGAGCCGACTTCGACGTTCAGGCCGCCCTCGACAAGGTGCGTCCGATCTGCGAGGCCGTGCATCATCGTGGCGACGCGGCGCTGATCGACTTCGCCGAGAAGTTCGACGGGGTGCGGCTGGAATCCGTACGCGTCCCGGCCCAGGCGCTCACCGACGCGCTCGAGGCCCTCGACCCCGACGTCCGCGCGGCCCTGGAGGAGTCCATCCGCCGCGCCCGCCTCGTCCACCGCGAGCAGCGCCGTACGACGCACACCACCCAGGTCGTGCCCGGCGGCTCGGTGACCGAGAAGTGGGTGCCGGTCGAGCGTGTCGGCCTGTACGCGCCCGGCGGGCGCTCGGTCTACCCGTCCTCCGTGATCATGAACGCCGTGCCCGCGCAGGAGGCCGGCGTCGAGTCGATCGCCCTGGCCTCCCCGGCTCAGGCGGAGTTCGGCGGTCTGCCGCATCCGACGATCCTCGCCGCCTGCGCCCTGCTCGGCGTCGACGAGGTGTACGCGGCGGGCGGCGCCACCGCGGTCGCGATGTTCGCGTACGGCACCGAGTCCTGCGCCCCCGCGAACATGGTCACCGGCCCCGGCAACATCTGGGTCGCCGCCGCCAAACGCTTCTTCACCGGCCGGATCGGCATCGACACCGAGGCCGGTCCCACCGAGATCGCGATCCTCGCGGACGAGACCGCCGACCCGGTGCACGTCGCCTCGGACCTGATCAGCCAGGCCGAGCACGACCCGCTCGCGGCGGCCGTGCTGGTCACCGACTCCGTCGAGCTGGCGAGCGCGGTGGAGAAGGAGCTGGAGCCGCAGGTCGCGGCCACCAAGCACGTCGACGACCGGATCGTCCCGGCCCTGCGCGGCAAGCAGTCCGCGATCGTGCTGGTCGACGGCGTCGAGGAGGGTCTCAGGGTGGTCGACGCGTACGGCGCCGAGCACCTGGAGATCCAGACCGCCGACGCCGCCGCGGTCGCCGACCGGGTCAGGAACGCGGGCGCGATCTTCATCGGCCCCTGGGCGCCCGTCTCCCTCGGTGACTACGCGGCCGGATCCAACCACGTCCTGCCCACCGGTGGCTGCGCCTGCCACTCCTCCGGTCTGTCCGTCCAGTCCTTCCTGCGCGGCATCCACATCGTCGACTACACGAAGGACGCGCTGGCCGAGGTCGCCCATCATGTGGTGACGCTGGCGGAGGCCGAGGACCTGCCCGCGCACGGCGCGGCGGTCAAGGCGAGGTTCGGTTGGAAGGTGCCCGAGAGCAAGTGAGCGACGCAACAAGGATCGACGATCTCCCCGTACGGGACGAGCTGCGCGGCAAGTCCCCCTACGGCGCGCCCCAGTTGGACGTCCCGGTCCGGCTGAACACGAACGAGAACCCGTACCCGCTGCCCGAGCCGCTCGTCGAGCGGATCGCGGAGCGGGTGCGCGAGGCCGCCCGCAACCTGAACCGCTACCCCGACCGGGACGCGGTCCAGCTGCGCACCGAACTGGCCAAGTACCTGACGAGGACCGGGCATTACCCCCTCGGCATCGAGAACGTCTGGGCCGCCAACGGCTCCAACGAGGTCATCCAGCAGCTGCTGCAGACCTTCGGCGGACCGGGCCGCAGCGCGATCGGCTTCGAACCGTCGTACTCGATGCACTCCCTCATCGCGCGCGGCACGGGCACCGACTGGATCTCGGGTCCCCGCAACGAGGACTTCACCATCGACCTCATGGCGGCCGAGCGGGCCATCGCCGAGCACCGCCCGGACGTCGTCTTCATCACCACCCCCAACAACCCCACGGGCAACGCGGTCCCGCCCGCCACGGTCCTCGCGCTGTACGAGGCCGCGCAGGCGGCGAAGCCGTCGATGGTGATCGTCGACGAGGCCTACATCGAGTTCAGCCACGGCGACTCGCTGCTGCCGCTGCTCGAAGGACGGCCGAATCTCGTCGTCTCCCGGACCATGTCGAAGGCGTTCGGCGCCGCCGGCCTGCGCCTCGGCTATCTCGCCGCGCACCCCGCGGTGGTGGACGCCGTCCAGCTCGTCCGGCTGCCGTACCACCTGTCGGCGATCACCCAGGCGACCGCGCTGGCCGCCCTGGAGCACACCGACACACTGCTGAAGTACGTCGAGCAGCTGAAGGCGGAGCGCGACCGGCTCGTCTCCGAGTTGCGGGCCATCGGCTACGACGTCATCGAGTCCGACGCCAACTTCGTGCAGTTCGGCCGGTTCGCCGACTCCCACGCGGCCTGGCAGAAGATCCTCGACCGGGGCGTCCTGGTCCGGGACAACGACGTACCGGGGTGGCTGCGGGTGTCCGCCGGAACCCCCGACGAGAACGACGCGTTCCTGGACGCGGTACGAGACCTCAAGAAGGAGCTAGACGCATGAGCCGCGTCGGGCGCGTGGAGCGCACCACCAAGGAGACCTCGGTCCTGGTCGAGATCGATCTCGACGGCACCGGGAAGACCGACATCGCGACGGGTGTCGGCTTCTACGACCACATGCTCGACCAGCTCGGCCGCCACGGTCTGTTCGACCTGACCGTGAAGACCGACGGCGATCTGCACATCGACTCCCACCACACCATCGAGGACACCGCCCTCGCGCTCGGCGCCGCCTTCAAGCAGGCGCTCGGCGACAAGGTGGGGATCTACCGCTTCGGCAACTGCACGGTCCCGCTGGACGAGTCCCTCGCCCAGGTCACCGTCGACCTGTCGGGCCGCCCCTACCTCGTGCACACCGAGCCCGAGAGCATGGCGCCGATGATCGGCGAGTACGACACGACGATGACCCGGCACATCCTGGAGTCCTTCGTCGCCCAGGCGCAGATCGCGCTGCACGTGCACGTGCCCTACGGGCGCAACGCGCACCACATCGTGGAGTGCCAGTTCAAGGCGCTCGCACGGGCCCTCAGGTACGCCAGCGAGCGGGACACCCGCGCGGCCGGCATCCTTCCCTCCACGAAGGGTGCGCTGTAGGCGATGAACGGTCTCTCCACGGTCCTGATCGTCGTCGGCCTCTTCCTCGTCGGTGGCATCATCTCCTTCGTCAAACAACAGATGCCCAAGAGCCTGATCGTGCTGTTGTCGTTCGGCGCGGCCATGTGTCTCGTCGCGGGTGTCCTGCGGCTGGAGGTGTGGAATTGAGCGCTTCCTCGAAGAAGGTCGTCGTCTTCGACTACGGCTTCGGGAACGTCCGTTCTGCCGAGCGCGCTCTCGCGCGCGCGGGAGCCGACGTCGAGATAACCCGTGACTTCGACAAGGCCATGAACGCGGACGGCCTGCTGGTGCCGGGCGTCGGCGCCTTCGCCGCCTGCATGAAGGGGCTGCGCGAGGCCCGCGGTGACTGGGTCGTCGATCGCCGGCTGTCCGGCGGGCGCCCGGTGCTGGGTATCTGCGTCGGCATGCAGATCCTGTTCGCGCGCGGCATCGAGCACGGCGTCGAGACCGAGGGCCTCGACGAGTGGCCCGGCTCGGTCGAGCCGCTGCAGGCCGACATCGTGCCCCACATGGGCTGGAACACCGTCGAGGCGGCGCCCGGCTCCGAGCTGTTCGCGGGCCTCGACGCCGACGCGCGCTTCTACTTCGTGCACTCCTACGCCGTCCACGACTGGGCCCTGGAGACGAACAACCCGGTACTGCCCGCCCCCAAGGTGACCTGGACGACGCACGGCAAGCCCTTCGTGGCCGCCGTGGAGAACGGCGCCCTGTGGGCCACGCAGTTCCACCCCGAGAAGTCCGGCGACGCCGGAGCCCAGCTCCTCACCAACTGGATCGGAACCCTGTAGACCATGGCCAAGCTCGAACTCCTCCCCGCCGTCGACGTCCGCGACGGCCAGGCCGTCCGCCTCGTGCACGGCGAGTCCGGGACCGAGACGTCGTACGGCTCGCCGCTGGAGGCCGCCCTCGCCTGGCAGAGCTCCGGCGCCGAGTGGCTGCACCTGGTCGACCTGGACGCCGCGTTCGGCACCGGGGACAACCGCGCCCTGGTCGCCGAGGTCACGCGGGCCATGGACATCAAGGTCGAGCTGTCCGGCGGCATCCGCGACGACGCCTCGCTGGCCGCCGCGCTCGCCACGGGCTGCACGCGCGTGAACCTCGGCACGGCCGCGCTGGAGACCCCGGAGTGGGTCGCCAAGGTCATCGCCGAGCACGGGGACAAGATCGCCGTCGGTCTCGACGTCCGCGGCACGACCCTGCGCGGCCGGGGCTGGACGCGTGACGGCGGCGACCTCTACGAGACGCTGGAGCGCCTCGACAGGGAAGGCTGCGCGCGGTACGTCGTCACCGACATCGCCAAGGACGGCACCTTGCAGGGCCCGAACCTGGAACTGCTGAAGAACGTCTGCGCCGCCACGGACCGCCCGGTGGTCGCCTCCGGCGGGGTCTCCTCGCTGGACGACCTGCGGGCGATCGCCGACCTCGTGCCCCTCGGTGTCGAGGGCTCCATCGTCGGGAAGGCCCTGTACGCGAAGGCGTTCACTCTGGAAGAGGCCCTGGAGGCGGTGCTGTGAGCGACGTACGACGCGTGTCCACGGGCGCGCCCTGGGAGGAGCAGTTCGGCTACTCCCGCGCGGTGGAACTGCCGAACGGCCTGGTGCTGGTCGCCGGCTGCACGTCCGTCGTGGACGGTCAGATCGTCGGCGGCGGGCCGTACGAGCAGGCGGTCAACGCCTTCAACGTCGCGCTGTCGGCGCTGCGGCAGGTGGGGCTCGGGCGTGATGACGTCGTACGGACGCGCATGTACATCACGCACGCCCGGGACGTGGACGAGGTCGGACGGGCGCACAAGGAGCTGTTCGACACCGTCCGGCCCGTCGCAACCATGATCATCGTCTCCGGTTTCGTGGACCCCAGCCTGGTCGTCGAGATCGAGGTGGAAGCGTTCCGAGGAGTGTCCTCATGACCCTGGCGGTACGCGTGATCCCCTGCCTGGACGTGGACGACGGCCGGGTCGTCAAGGGCGTCAACTTCCAGAACCTGCGCGACGCGGGTGACCCCGTCGAGATGGCCAAGGTGTACGACGCCGAGGGCGCCGACGAGCTGACGTTCCTGGACATCACCGCGTCCTCGGGCAACCGGGAGACGACGTACGACGTGGTGCGCCGCACCGCCGAGCAGGTGTTCATCCCGCTGACGGTCGGCGGTGGCGTGCGTACGGCCGAGGACGTGGACAAGCTGCTGCGGGCGGGCGCGGACAAGGTGGGCGTGAACACGGCGGCGATCGCGCGCCCGGACCTGATCCGGGAGATCGCGGAACGCTTCGGCCGGCAGGTGCTGGTCCTGTCGGTCGACGCCCGCCGTACGCCGTCCGGCAGCTTCGAGGTGACGACTCACGGCGGTCGCCGCGGCACGGGCATCGACGCGGTCGAATGGGCGCACCGGGCGGCCGAGTTGGGCGCGGGCGAGATCCTGCTGAACTCGATGGACGCGGACGGCACGAAGGACGGCTACGACCTGGAGATGATCGCGGCGGTCCGCAAGCACGTGACCGTCCCGGTGATCGCCTCGGGCGGCGCGGGCAGCCTGACCCACTTCCCCCCGGCGATCGCGGCGGGCGCGGACGCGGTCCTGGCGGCGTCGGTGTTCCACTTCGGGGACCTGCGGATCGGCGAGGTGAAGCAGGTGCTCAGGGAGGCCGGGCACTCCGTTCGCTGACGGGTCGCCGAGCTTCGGCAGCCTCGGTTCCTTCTGCGGGTACGAGCAAATACGAAAGAGAAGTTGCGCAACATCTGTTGTGCAACTTTTCTTTCGTATCTAGCCTGACGGCATGGTGAGCAAGGAGAACCGTCGGATCACGGACGTCGGGACGCTGAAGGCCCTCGCACATCCCCTGCGGGCGAACCTGTACCGGCTGCTGTGCGTCGAGCGGGTGGCCACGGCGTCACAGCTCGCCGAGCATGTGGACGAGGCCGTGTCCCTGGTCAGTTACCACCTGCGCAAGCTCGCCGAGCACGGGCTGATCGAGGAGGCCGAGCCGCAGACCGGGGACGGCCGGGAGCGCTGGTGGCAGCCCGCCTCGGACGGGGTGAGCATCCGGGACGAGGACTTCCGGAGTGAACCAGGGAAGGCCGCGGCCCATCTGTCGGCCACCCGCCTCTTCCACGACCAGCGCGCCGACCACTACCGGCGCTATCTGGACGAACGGCCCGCCTGGGGGGCCGAGTGGAACACCGCTTCCGTGGACTTCGAGTCCTGGTTGCGTCTGACCCCGGCGGAACTCACCGCGCTGAAGGGCGAGTTGGAGGCCGTCCTGCGCAAGTACGACGCGCAGGGCAGGGCCGCCGAGGCCGCGGGCGAGACCGAGGGGCGCGAGCACGTCGCGCTCTACATGTACGGCTTCCCGTTCCGCGTCTGAGAGGACTCAGGATCCCGTGACCGCCCTGCTCGCCCCCTCCGCTGCCGTCGCCCCCGCCCACCGTGACCCCAACGTCCTGCGCTGGCTCGGGGCCTACACCTCCTCGATGGTCGGGGACAGCGTCTACTACATCGCCCTGTCCTGGGCCGCCGTGCAGACCGGGACGCCCGCGCAGGCCGGTGTCGTGATGTCGGTCAGCGCGCTGCCGCGGGCCCTGCTCATGCTCGGCGGGGGAGTGATCGCCGACCGGCTGGGGCCGCGCCGGGTCGTCATCGGCAGCGACGCCGTGCGGTGCGCCGCCGTCCTCGCGGTGGCCGCGCTGCTCTTCCTCACGAGCCCCGGGCTGTGGCCGCTCGCCCTGCTGGCCCTGGTCTTCGGCACCGTCGACGCGGTGTTCATGCCCGCCGTCGGGGCGCTCCCGGTCCGCATCACCGGCAAGGACCAGCTTGCCCGCGTCCAGGGCCTGCGCGGCCTCGCCATCCGCTTCGCGAGCGTCGTCGGCGCCCCGCTCGGCGGCCTCGGCGTGGCGATCGGCGGCGCGCCGGTCGCGTTCGCACTCGCCGGGCTGCTCATCGCGGTGTCGGTTCCGCTGCTGATCTCCGTACGAATACGGGAACTGCCCGGGGACGAACGGGTCGGCGTTCTGCGCGTGGACGAACGGGCCGAAGGTCTGCCCGGGGACCAACACGTCGACGATCTGGCCCGGGACGAACGGGTCGGGGTTCCGCCCGAGGGCGAACGGCTCCGGGAACTGCCCGCCGGCAGCGCCCCCACCGCGGCCCGCGCCACCACCGCCTGGGCCGATCTGGTGGCCGGCCTGCGCTACATCCGGCGTCATCGCGTGCTGGCCCCCCTGATGCTCGCCATCGCCCTCGGTGACTTCGGCTTCGTCGGGCCGCTCAACATCGGGCTGACCCTGCTCGCCGACCGGCGCGGCTGGGGTGCCTCCGGGATGGGCTGGGTGCTCGCCGGGTTCGGGGTGGGAGCGGGGGCCGCCTCGCTGCTGCTGACCGTCCGAGGGCGGCTGCCGCGCGCCGGGCTGGTCGCCGGCTGTGGCATCCTCGCCGGCTCCGTCGCCATCGGCGCCCTCGCCTATGTCCCGAGCCTCGTCGCGGCCGTCGGTACGGCCCTGCTCGTCGGGCTGCTCGCCGGGCTCAGCGGCGCGATGTGCGGCGCCCTGCTCCAGACCCAGGGCGACCCCGCCTACCTGGGCCGCGTCACCGCCGTGGCGAGCCTGGTCAGCCTCGGTCTCGCCCCGCTGAGCATGCCGTTCGCGGCCGCCGCGGTCGGCGCCTGGGGTCCGGGCCCGGTGTTCGTCGTCAGCGCGGTGGTGTGCGGGCTCGGCGGGGTCGTCGCCCTGTGCGTCCCGGGCCTGCGCCACGCCGAACTGCCCCGCTGAGCCTCACTCCCTCGGCTGCGTCAGCTGCACCAGATTGCCGACCGAGTCGTCCAGCACGGCGGTGAACACCGGCCCGTGCTCCCGCGGCGGGTGGGTGAAGCGCACACCGAGGGTGCGCAGCCGCTCGTACTCCGCCCGCAGGTCGTCCACGGAGAAGACGATGGACGGGAGTCCCGCCTCGTACAGCGCCGTGCGGTACCGGTCCGCGATGGGGTTGTGGCCGGGCTCGAGCAGCAGCTGGAGATCCGGCTGCTCCCCGCCCGGCGCGCCCACCGTGACGAACAGGTTGCCGTCGCCCAGCTCCAGACGGGTGCGGGTCTCGAAGCCGAGGACGTCCGTGTAGAAGGTGTGGGCCCGCGGCACGTCGTCGACGTACACGCCGGTCATCGCGACCTTGATCATGAGCGTCTCCCAGACCCCGAGTCCGATCCGGTCCCTGGCGGGATCCCCGGTCAGATCCCGAGCTGCTTGGACTCCTGGAGCTTGGCGATCGCGTTCTCGTCGCCGTCCAGCTCGACCTTCGCCGTGCTCTGCCGCCCGAAAGCGAACAGCAGCAGCTCCGAGGGCTCGCCCGTCACCGTCACCACCGGCGTGCCCCGGTGAGCGACCGCAGTCTGCCCGTCCGGGCGGCGCAGCACCAGGCCCGTCGGCACGCCCCGTCCCAGCAGCCGGGCCGTGCGCTCGAGACGCGACCACAGGGCGTCCTGGAAGACCGGGTCCAGCTCGCGCGGCGTCCAGTCCGGCTGGGCGCGGCGGACGTCCTCCGTGTGGACGTAGAACTCGACGATGTTCGCCGCCTCGTCGAGCTGTTTGAGCTGGAAGGGGGAGAAGCGCGGCGGGCCGGTACGGATCAGCTGGATCAGCTCCTCGTACGGCTTGGCCGTGTACTCGTCCATCACCTTCTCCAGGCGCGGGGCGAGTGGCTTGATCAGGGTGCCCCCGGCGGCGTCGGGGCGGCGCTCGCGCACCACCACGTGCGCGGCGAGATCGCGTGTCTGCCAGCCCTCGCAGAGGGTCTGGGCGTCCGGACCGGTGGTTTCCAAGAGGTCGGCGAGCAGAAGCCGTTCACGCTTGGCGAAGGTCGACATACCGTCAGCCTACGACCACGCTGTGGACACCGCACCGGCCCTGTCCCCGCGGCGCGGCACAATGGCACCCATGACCAGCACGCCCCCGCCCAGCAGCCTCGCCCCCGAGATCGCCGCCCGCCTCAGGCGCAGCGCCGACGGGCTCGTCCCCGCGATCGCCCAGCAGTACGACACCGGAGAGGTGCTCATGCTCGGCTGGATGGACGACGAGGCGCTGCACCGCACGCTGACCACCGGTCGCTGCACCTACTGGTCCCGCAGCCGCCAGGAGTACTGGGTCAAGGGCGACACTTCGGGCCACTTCCAGTGGGTGAAGTCCGTCGCCCTCGACTGCGACGCCGACACGGTGCTGGTCCAGGTGGACCAGGTGGGCGCCGCCTGCCACACGGGCGCGCGCACCTGCTTCGACGCGGACGTGCTGCTCGAGGACGCCCCCTCCGGCCCGGCCGCCCCGGCTGAGTAAGGTCGGCGGCCATGGACCTCGAGACCTTCCGCAAGCTGGCCACCGACCGACGGGTCATCCCGGTCACCCGTAAGCTCCTCGCCGACGGCGACACCCCGGTCGCGCTCTACCGCAAGCTGGCCGCCGAGCGCCCCGGCACCTTCCTCCTGGAGTCCGCGGAGAACGGCCGCACGGCGTTTCAGTGGTCTCGCTACTCCTTCGTGGGCGTCCGCTCCGCCGCCACCCTCACCACGCGCGACGGCGAGGCCCACTGGCTCGGCACCCCGCCGGTCGGGGTCCCCGTCGAGGGCGACCCCCTCGCCGCGCTGCGCGCCACCATCGAGGCCCTGCACACCCCCCACCAGGACGGCCTGCCGCCCTTCACCGGCGGCATGGTCGGTTACCTCGGCTACGACATCGTCCGCCGCCTCGAGAAGATCGGCCCCGGCGAGCGCGACGACCTGCGGCTCCCCGAGCTGACCATGCTCCTCACCAGCGACCTCGCCGTCATGGACCACTGGGAGGGCTCGGTCCTGCTGATCGCCAACGCGATCAACCACAACGACCTCGACACCGGTGTCGACGAGGCGTACACCGACGCCGTCGCCCGCCTCGACGCGATGGAGGCCGACCTCTCCCGCCCGGTGGCCCAGCCCCCGGCGGTCCTGCCGCCCTCCGAACTGCCCGAGTACACCGCGCTGTGGGGCGGCCCCGACTTCCAGGTCGCCGTCGAGGACATCAAGGAGCGCATCCGCGCCGGCGAGGCCTTCCAGGTCGTCCCCTCGCAGCGCTTCGAGACGCCGTGCACGGCGAGCGCCCTGGACGTCTACCGGGTGCTGCGGGCCACCAACCCGTCGCCGTACATGTACCTCTTCCGCTTCGACGGGTTCGACGTCGTCGGATCCAGCCCGGAAGCGCTGGTCAAGGTCGAGGACGGGCGGGCCATGGTCCATCCCATCGCCGGCACCCGGCCCCGCGGCGCCACCCCGCCGGAGGACCAGGCCCTCGCCGAGGAGCTGCTCGCCGACCCGAAGGAGCGCGCCGAGCACCTGATGCTCGTCGACCTCGGCCGCAACGACCTCGGACGGGTCTGCGAACCCGGCTCGGTCGAGGTCGTCGACTTCATGTCCGTCGAGCGCTACTCGCACGTCATGCACATCGTCTCGACCGTCACCGGCAGGGTCGCCGAGGGCCGTACCGCCTTCGACGTCCTCACGGCGTGCTTCCCGGCCGGCACCCTCTCCGGCGCCCCCAAGCCCCGTGCGATGCAGATCATCGACGAACTCGAGCCGTCCCGGCGCGGGTTGTACGGCGGCTGCGTCGGCTACCTCGACTTCGCCGGCGACTCCGACACGGCCATCGCCATCCGTACGGCCCTGCTGCGCGGGGGCACCGCCTACGTCCAGGCGGGCGCCGGCATCGTCGCCGACTCCGACCCCGTCGCCGAGGACCAGGAGTGCCGCAACAAGGCGGCGGCGGTGTTGCGCGCGGTGCACACGGCGAACCGCCTCGGCGCCCTCTGAAACGAACCCCGGGTGACGGTTCGCCCGGGGTTCAGGCGATAGTGGACTACGTGACTGCTGTTCCTCACCCCCGTACCGAAGCCGCGGGCCCCGCGCGCGCCGGCCGCCGCAGCCTCGCCGTCGCCCTGCCGGCCGGTGCGCTCGGCGCTGCCGTGGCGCTGCTGGCCACCCGGCAGCGCTGGTCGGAGGGCACCGCGACCGTCGCCGGCGGCGCCTTCCCGCTGACCGCCAAGGGCAGCGACGTCACGGGCGTCCCGGCGGCCCTCGCCATAGTGGGCCTCGCCGCGCTCGTCGCCGTCTTCGCCGTCCGCCGGACCGGCCGCTTCGCCGTCGCCGCGCTCCTCGCGCTCTCCGGCGTCGGCACCATCGCCGCCGCCCTGACAGGCGCTTCCGACGGCTCCGCCCTCGACGAGAAGGCCGCGGAGGCCACCGGCGACTCGTCGGCGACCGTGGCCGCGCTCACCCATACGGGCTGGCCGTACGTCGCGGCCGTCGGCGGCCTCCTGCTGCTGCTGGCCGGGCTGCTGGCCGTGTTCTACGGCCGGCTGTGGCCCGCCATGTCCGGCCGCTACGAGCGCGGCACCGCCCGGCAGCGCGCCACCACTGCGCCCGTCGACCCCGACCGGCCCGAGGACCTCTGGAAGGCCCTGGACCGGGGCGAGGACCCGACCGGGGCGTAGCTCCGGGGCCGTCCGGCCCGGAACGAGGGTCCCGATGGTCCCGATGTGGCGAATCAGACGCTCCACAGGTGCGACCCCAGCGCCCGGCGGGGACGCGCGTACGGGACAATGGACGGTGATGAGCGTCCGGCTCACACACGCACACAGCAACGAGGAGCAAGCAATGGCGGGCAGCAGCCACGGTCACACCCCGGCCGCCTGGACCGGTGTCATCATCGCCTTCATCGGTTTCTGCGTCGCGGGCGCCTTCGTCGTGATGGCGCAGCCGCTCGGCTTCTGGGCCGGCATGGTGATCATCGCCCTCGGCGGTGTCGTCGGCGGCATCATGCGGTCCATGGGACTCGGGCAGCCGAAGGACGTCCACGTGGTGCCCCAGCCGAAGACCGCCGCCGCGGTGACGCCCGAGCCGGCCGCCGCCAAGAGCTGACCCCGTCGTACGACGTCCTCGTTGAGGGGCGGTCCCCGGTGCCGACGCCGCTGGGGACCGCCCCTCACGCGCGTCCGCGGACCGCGAGGGGCACAATGCGAGACGTGAATGCCGACAGTCAGCACGTCGTACCGCGCGTGACCCCGCTGGGGCGGCTGGCCGTCCCGGCCGGGATCCTCGCAGCCGTCGCCGGGGCCTTCGCCTACGTCGGAACCATCGACCCGAACGAGCCCGGCCACTACCCGGTGTGCCCCCTGTACCGCCTGACCGGCCTGTACTGCCCCGGCTGCGGCGGACTGCGCAGCGCGCACGCCTTCATCCACGGCGACTTCACCGCCGCGCTCCAGGACAACGCGCCGGCTGTCGCCGCCTACCTGGGCTTCGCCGTGCTCTGGACCGTCTGGGTGGTCCGCGCCGCTCGTGGCCGTCCCCCGGGGCTCCGGCTCGGTCCGGTCCAGCTGTGGAGCCTGGTCGCGCTGATGCTGGTCTTCACCGTTGTCCGGAACCTGCCGTTCGGTGGCTGGCTCCACCCTTGATCAACTACTCGCTGTCCAGGTAGTGGGACCGCCTTCAACCGGATGTGAGGCCTACGCCTCACTCCGGATACCATCGCAATGACCACGGGTTTTCGACCCTGAAGGAACAACCGCCCGGAAGGGGGCCGCTCGCGTGAGTGTGCTCGACGAGATCATCGACGGAGTCCGTGCCGACCTCGCGGAGCGGCAGGCGCGCGTCAGCCTCGACGAGCTCAAGGAGCGCGCGGCGAAGGCGCCCGCGGCGAAGGACGGCGTGGCCGCGCTGCGCGGCGACGGCGTCAAGGTCATCTGCGAGGTCAAGCGCTCCAGCCCGTCCAAGGGCGCGCTCGCCGCGATCGCCGACCCCGCCGGCCTTGCCGCCGACTACGAGGCGGGCGGCGCGGCGGTCATCTCCGTCCTCACCGAACAGCGCCGCTTCGGCGGCTCGTTGGCCGACCTGGAGGCCGTGCGCGCCCGGGTCGACATCCCGGTCCTGCGCAAGGACTTCATCGTCACGTCGTACCAGCTGTGGGAGGCCCGCGCGTACGGCGCCGACCTCGCGCTGCTGATCGTCGCCGCCCTCGACCAGCCGGCCCTGGAGTCGCTGATCGAGCGCGCCGAGTCCATCGGCCTCACCCCGCTCGTCGAGGTGCACGACGAGGACGAGGTCGACCGCGCGGTCGACGCGGGCGCCAAGGTCGTCGGCGTCAACGCGCGCAACCTCAAGACCCTGGAGGTCGACCGCGGCACGTTCGAGCGGATCGCCCCCGAGATCCCGGAGGGCATCGTCAAGGTTGCCGAGTCCGGCGTCCGCGGCCCGCACGACCTGATCGCCTACGCCAACGCGGGCGCCGACGCGGTCCTGGTCGGCGAGTCCCTGGTCACGGGGCGCGACCCGAAGACGGCGGTGGCCGACCTGGTCGCGGCGGGCGAGCACCCCGCACTCCGGCACGGCCGAAGCTGATCACCCGCTAGGCTGACCACCGATGACTCCGACGACCTCCCGGACAACCACGGACCGGTACGCCCGCCTGGCGCGCGGCTGCCGCCCCCGTGGCTGCCGCGCCCCTGCACGAAGGGTGCACGGCCGCAGGGTCCGCTATGTCATCGGAGACGAACCCGGGCAGGTCAACGGCATGCGATGGCAGCGCCCCGTGAGGGGCGCGGGGCTGTATCCGAACATGCGACTGCGTCGCGTGGGCGCGACAAGCCACAGCCGGCCCGCAGCCGGCTGAAAAGCCCTGCCCCCACGGCGAACAGTGTCTTTTCACACGCACTCACCGTGAGGTATCCGCATGCCCAGCGAGTTCTTCTACCCCGACCCGGAGGGTCAGGTGCCAAGCCCCGAAGGCTACTTCGGGGCATTCGGCGGCAAGTTCATCCCGGAGGCCCTCGTCGCCGCCGTGGACGAGGTCGCCGTCGAGTACGACAAGGCCAAGCACGACCCCGAGTTCGCCCGCGAACTCGACGATCTGCTGGTCAACTACACCGGCCGCCCCAGCGCCCTCACCGAAGTCCCCCGCTTCGCCGAACACGCCGGTGGTGCCCGCGTGTTCCTCAAGCGCGAGGACCTCAACCACACCGGCTCGCACAAGATCAACAACGTGCTCGGCCAGGCCCTGCTCACCAAGCGCATGGGCAAGACCCGCGTCATCGCGGAGACCGGCGCCGGCCAGCACGGCGTCGCGACCGCGACCGCCTGCGCGCTGTTCGGCCTCGACTGCACCGTCTACATGGGCGAGATCGACACCGAGCGGCAGGGCCTCAACGTGGCCCGGATGCGCATGCTCGGTGCCGAGGTCGTCGCCGTGAAGTCCGGCAGCCGTACGCTCAAGGACGCGATCAACGAGGCGTTCCGGGACTGGGTCGCCAACGTCGACCGCACCCACTACCTGTTCGGCACCGTCGCGGGACCGCACCCCTTCCCGGCCATGGTCCGCGACTTCCACCGCGTCATCGGCGTCGAGACCCGCCGCCAGCTCCTCGAGCGCGCGGGCCGGCTGCCCGACGCCGCGATCGCCTGTGTCGGCGGCGGCTCCAACGCCATCGGCCTCTTCCATGCGTTCATCCCCGACGAGGGCGTCCGCCTCATCGGCTGCGAGCCGGCCGGACACGGTGTGGAGACCGGCGAGCACGCGGCCACCCTCACCGCCGGCGAGCCCGGCATCCTGCACGGCTCCCGCTCCTACGTCCTGCAGGACGACGAGGGCCAGATCACCGAGCCGTACTCGATCTCGGCCGGTCTGGACTACCCGGGCATCGGCCCCGAGCACTCCTACCTCAAGGACAGCGGCCGCGGCGAGTACCGCGCGGTCACCGACGACGCGGCCATGCAGGCCCTGCGCCTGCTGTCGCGCACCGAGGGCATCATCCCGGCCATCGAGAGCGCGCACGCGCTGGCCGGTGCCCTCGAGGTCGGCAGGGAGCTGGGCAAGGACGGGCTGATTGTGGTCAACCTGTCAGGCCGCGGCGACAAGGACATGGACACCGCCGCCCGCTACTTCGGGCTGTACGACAACGGCGTGGACGCCGCGGTCGAGGCCAACGAGGCCGACACCGCCGAGATCGAGGGGGACGCCAAGTGAGCGGAAACATCCACCTGCTGACCGACACCCTCGCCGGCGCCAGGGCCGAGGGACGGTCCGCGCTCATCGCCTACCTGCCGGCCGGGTTCCCGACCGTGGACGGCGGCATCGAGGCGATCAAGGCCGTATTCGACGGCGGCGCCGACGTCGTCGAGGTCGGGCTGCCGCACAGCGACCCCGTCCTGGACGGCCCCGTCATCCAGACCGCCGACGACATCGCCCTGCGCGGCGGGGTCAGGATCGCGGACGTCATGCGTACGGTCCGTGAGGCGTCGGCGGCCACCGGGAAGCCGGTGCTCGTGATGACGTACTGGAACCCCATCGACCGCTACGGCGTCGAGCGGTTCACCGCCGAGCTGGCCGAGGCGGGCGGGGCGGGCTGCATCCTGCCCGACCTGCCGGTCCAGGAGTCCGTGCTGTGGCGCGAGCACGCCGAGAAGCACGGTCTCGCGACCGTCTTCGTCGTCGCCCCCAGCAGCAAGGACGAGCGGCTCGCCGAGATCACCGCGGCGGGCAGCGGCTTCGTCTACGCGGCTTCCCTGATGGGCGTCACGGGCACCCGCGAGTCTGTCGGCACGCAGGCCCAGGACCTGGTGGAACGCACCCGGGCCACCGGCGCCGACCTGCCCGTCTGCGTCGGGCTCGGGGTCTCCGACCGGGCCCAGGCCGCCGAGGTGGCCGGCTTCGCCGACGGCGTGATCGTCGGCTCGGCCTTCGTGAAGCGGATGCTGGACGCGCCCGACCACGAGGCCGGCGTCGAGGCCGTACGGGAACTCGCCGGTGAGCTGGCTAAGGGTGTGCGCGGAGAGGGCTGACGTACGTGCGTGAAGAGGCCTGACGCGCGTTCCTGAGCAGGCGTGACGTAAGGGACATTCCACGCGAGTCACTCGAACGGGTGGACCTGGGACCGGGGAGGCGCGCTGCGCCTCCCCGGTTCGTTCTGGGGGTGTGAGCGAGAAGAACCGTGACGGAAAGCGCAATGCCCGCCAGCGGCTGGCGGTCGAGCGAGAGAAGCAGAAGGCCGCGGAGAGGCGGCGGCGCGCGCTGATCGTGGGCGCGAGCGTCGTCTGCGTCCTGGGACTGGCGGCGGTGATCGGGGTGATCGCCGCGAACGCGGGCAAGAACAAGTCCAGCCACAACGCGGGCCCGGTCGTGGCGCCCTCGGGCGCCCAGGGCAAGGACAGTCTCGCGATCCCGGTCGGCAAGGACAGCGCCCGGGCGACGCTCACGGTGTGGGAGGACTTCCGCTGCCCGGCCTGCCAGGCCTTCGAGACGGCGTATCGCCCGACGCTCCACGAACTGACCGACGCGGGCAAGCTCAGAGTGGAGTACCACCTGGTCACGCTGATCGACGGCAACGTCGGCGGCAGCGGCTCCCTGCGCGCGGCCAACGCCGCCGCCTGCGCCCAGAGCGCCGGAAAGTTCCGCGACTACCACGACGTGCTGTACGAGAACCAGCCCAAGGAGACGGACGACGCCTTCGCCGACAACGCCAAGCTGATCGAGCTGGCGGGCAAGGTCCAGGGGCTGAACACGCCCACGTTCCAGAAGTGTGTCGACGACGGCACCCACGACAGCTGGGTCGCCAAGTCCAACAAGGCCTTCCAGGCGGGCGGTTTCACCGGCACACCGACCGTCCTGCTCGACGGCAAGAACATCTACCAGGACCAGAGCATGACCCCGGCCAAGCTCAAGCAACTGGTGGAGGCCGCGAACCGGCGGTGAGGGGGTGAGCGTTTCCCCGTCCCCGTTATGGACCCGTAGCCGGGCTGTTTGCCGTGTGCCCGGTCCGGCACGGTAGCGTCGACCTTGCCATGGAACTTGCCTACATTCCCAGCCCGTCGCGCGGGGTGCTGCACCTCGGCCCGATTCCGCTGCGCGGCTACGCGTTCTGCATCATCATCGGCGTCTTCGTTGCCGTCTGGCTCGGCAACAGGCGCTGGATCGCCCGCGGCGGCCGGTCCGGCACGGTCGCCGACATCGCGGTCTGGGCCGTGCCCTTCGGCCTGGTCGGCGGCCGGCTCTACCACGTGATCACGGACTACGAGCTGTACTTCAGCGACGGCCGTGACTGGGTGAACGCCTTCAAGGTGTGGGAGGGCGGCCTCGGCATCTGGGGCGCGATCGCGCTCGGTGCGCTGGGCGCGTGGATCGGCGCCCGCCGCCGGGGCATCCCGATGCCGGCGTACGCCGACGCCGTCGCGCCCGGTATCGCCTTCGCGCAGGCGATCGGCCGCTGGGGCAACTGGTTCAACCAGGAGCTGTACGGGCGCGAGACGCACCTTCCATGGGCGCTGCACATCACCTCGTCCGAGGGCGGCCGGGTGCCGGGCTACTACCACCCGACCTTCCTGTACGAGTCCCTCTGGTGCATCGGCGTCGCTCTGCTGGTGATCTGGGCCGACCGCCGCTTCCAGCTGGGGCACGGCCGGGCGTTCGCGCTGTACGTCGCCGCGTACTGCGTGGGCCGCTTCTGGATCGAGTACATGCGCGTCGACGACGCCCACCACGTCCTGGGGCTGCGCCTCAACGACTGGACCGCACTGATCGTGTTCCTGCTGGCCGTGACGTACATCGTGGTCTCGGCGAAGCGCCGGCCCGGCAGGGAAGCGGTGGTCGAACCGGGCGTCGTGGACGGGGAGCCCGGGGACGAGGCTGTCGTCGAGGCGAAGCCGGAGGCCAAGGACAAGGCCGACGCCGACGCGGACGCCGTCGAGCTGACGAAACCCGAGGACGACGAGGTGCCGGAGGCGAAGGACGAGGCCCAGGCAGAGGCGGAATCCGGGGCCAAGAAGAGCTGACCGTCGGCCGTACGACGACGAGGGCGCCCGGGGTTCTCCGGGCGCCCTCGTCGCACGTCACGGCCGGTTCGCCAGGGACAGGGTGCGCTGCGCTGCCGTCACCACCGCCGCGTCGATGAAGCTGCCGTCCGGGAGGGCCTGGGCTCCCTGGTCGTTCGTTGCCGCCTTGACGATCTTTTCCGCCTGTTCCAGTTCCGCCTCCGTGGGGAGGTAGGCGCGCTCGATGATCGGGAGCTGTCGGGGGTGGATGGCGGCGCGGCCCAGGAAGCCCAGGGCGCGGCCGTGGGCGCAGGAAGCGGCCAGGCCCTCCAGGTCACGGATGTCGGGGTGCACCGACTGAGGCGGCGGAGCCAGGCCCGCGGCCCGCGCGGCGACCACGACCCGGGAGCGGGTCCAGTCGAGGCCCGCGTCCTCGCGTACGCCCAGGTCGGCCCGCAGGTCCGCCTCGCCCAGGGAAATGCCCCGCAGCGAGGGGTGCGCGGTGGCGATGGCGTACGCGCGCTCGATGCCCAGGGCCGTTTCGAGGAGGGCGTACAGCGCGAGGCCCGTGCCCCGCGCGACCCGCACCACCTCCTCCGCGGACGTCACCTTCGGCAACCGCAGTCCCGACACACCCGGCAGCTCGGCCATGGCCCGCAGATCGGCCGCCGCCCACGGCCCCTCCGTACCGTTGACCCGGACGTGCACCCGCACCGGCTGCGGCTCGGACAGCAGCTCGGCCGTCGCGTCACGGGCGTACTCCTTGCGGTCGGGCGCGACCGCGTCCTCCAGGTCGATCACCACCACGTCCGCGCCGCAGGCCAGCGCCTTGGCGACCACGTGCGGGCGGTCGCCGGGGACGTACAGCCAGGTGAGCGGGAACGGGGTCACAGGACGCCCTCCTCGCGCAGGCCGTCGAGTTCTGCCGCGGTGAGGCCCAGCTCGGTCAGGACAGCCTCCGTGTCCGCGCCGTGCGGGCGGCCCGCCCAGCGGATCCCGCCCGGCGTGGCGGACAGCCGGAACAGGACGTTCTGCATGCGCAGCGGGCCCAGTTCCGGGTCGTCGACGGTCGTGACGGTGTCCAGGGCGGCGTACTGGGGGTCCGTCATCACGTCCCGTACGTCCTGGATCGGCGCCACCGCGGCCTCCGCCTTCTCGAAGGCCGCGAGCACCTCGTCGCGGGTGCGGGCGCCGATCCAGGTGCCGACCGCCGCGTCGAGGACTTCGGTGTGCGCGGCCCGGTCCACGCCCGTCGCGAACCACGGCTCGTCGATCAGCTCCGGGCGGCCCACCAGGTGCATCACGCGCTCGGCGATCGACTGGGCGGAGGTGGAGACGGCGACCCAGGAGCCGTCGGCCGTGCGGTAGGTGTTGCGCGGGGCGTTGTTGGCGGACCGGTTGCCGGTGCGCTCCTGGACGTGGCCGAGCTGGTCGTACCAGGTGGGCTGAGCGCCGAGCACGGTCAGGATCGGCTCGATGATCGCCATGTCGACGACCTGGCCCTCACCGGTGCGCTCCCGTGCCGCCAGTGCCGTCATCACCGCGTACGCCGTGGCCAGGCCCGCGATCGAGTCGGCGAGGCCGAACGGCGGCAGCACCGGCGGGGCGTCCGGCTCCCCGGTGATCGCCGCGAAGCCGCTCATCGCCTCGGCGAGCGTCCCGAAGCCGGGCCGGTGCGCGTACGGGCCGAACTGGCCGAAGGCCGTGACCCGGGCAAGGATCAGCCGCGGATTGGCGGCGGACAGCTCCTCCCAGCTCAGATCCCACTTCTCCAGGGTGCCGGGGCGGAAGTTCTCGACGATCACGTCGGCCGTGGCGGCCAGCCGCAGCAGGGTGGCCCGGCCGCCGGGCCGGGACAGGTCGAGGGTGATGGTGCGCTTGTTCCGGCCGAGCAGCTTCCACCACAGGCCGATCCCGTCCTTCGCCGGGCCGTGCCCGCGGGACGGATCGGGCTTGCGGGGATGCTCGACCTTGATGACCTCGGCGCCGAAGTCACCGAGCAGGGTGGCGGCGAGGGGACCGGCGAACAGCGTGGCGAGATCGAGGACGCGCAGGCCGTCGAGGGGGCGGGGGGTGTCGTGCAACCCGTTCATCGTGTTCATGCCGTGTACAACGCCTCGATCTCCGGGCGGTACGGCATCGACACCGACGCCCCCTCCCGCTGCACGGAGATCGCCGCCGCCGCGGCCGCCCACGTCAGCGCCTCGCGGATGGGACGTTCCTCGCTGAGAGCCACCGCTAGCGCCCCGGCGAACGTGTCGCCCGCGCCCGTCGAGTCCACGGCGGTCACCCGGGGCGCCGGGACCACGAGCGGCTCCGCGTCCCGTTGCAGATACAGGCAGCCGACCGAGCCGAGCGTCACGACCACCTCCGGTACCTGGTCGAGCAGGGAGAGGGCCGCGTCGCGCGGGTCTGTGCGGCCGGTGAGGGTGGCCGCCTCGTGCTCGTTGGGGACCAACAGGTCGGTGGCGGCGAGGAGTTCGGCCGACAGGGGCCGGGCCGGGGCCGGGGTGAGTACCGTGCGCACACCGTGCCGGCGTGCGGCCAGGGCACCCGCGAGGACTCCGTCCAGGGGGATCTCCAATTGCAGCAGCAGGGCGTCGGCGGAGGCGATCACGCCCTCGTCGCCCGGGGTCAGGTGGTCCACGGTGCCGTTGGCGCCGGGGATCACGACGATCGCGTTGCCGCCCTCGTCGTCCACGACGATGTGCGCGGTGCCGGACGGGCCCTCGACGGTGCGCAGCGAGTCGGTGTCCACGCCGGAGTGTTCGAGGGTGTCGCGCAGCCGGGTGCCGAAGGCGTCGTTGCCGACCGCGCCGATCATCGAGACGGTGGCGCCCGCGCGGGCCGCCGCCATGGCCTGGTTGGCGCCCTTGCCGCCGGGGATCGTACGGAACTCCCGTCCCGTCACCGTCTCTCCGCGCTGCGGGGCCTTCTCCACGTACGCGACGAGGTCCATGTTCGTGCTGCCGAGTACGGCGATATGGGTCATGGGCGGGTCGCCTCCAGGTGGGTGAGGTGGGCGAGGGAGTCGAAGCCGGTGCCGTTGAAGTCGGCGACGGACGTGGCGAGCCGGTTCTTGAGCGGGGCGGTCCAGCGGTCGGGGAGGGCGGCGGGGGTGCCGGCGAGGAGGCCGGCGATGCCGCCCGCGGTGGCGCCGTTGGAGTCGGTGTCCAGGCCGCCGGACACGGCACGGCAGATGGAGCCGGTGAAGTCCCCGTTCGCGTGGGTGAGGGCGGCGGCGATCAGGGCGGTGTTGGGGATGGCGTGGACCCAGTGGTAGGTGGATGAGTGGGTGGCGTGGAGTTCGTCGACCACGTCGTCGAAGTCCTCGTGGATGTGGGCAAGTTGGAGGGCGTGGTCGATCGCCTCGGCCAGCCGGGAGCGGGGCGGGATCACCGTGCGGCCGTACTGGATGCAGGTGTGGATGTCGTGCGTGCCGGTGGCTGCGGTGGCGATGACGGCGGCGGTGAACATGGCGGCGTACACGCCGTTCGCGGTGTGGGTGAGGGTGGCGTCGCGGTGGGCCTGTTCGGCTGCGGTCGCCGGGTCGCCGGGGTTGGTCCAGCCGTGGACGTCGGCTCGGATCAGGGCACCGATCCATTCGCGGAAGGGGTTGCGGTGGCGGGCCGCGTACGGGGGTTCGACGCCGGAGAGGAGGTTGCGGTAGGCGATGCGCTCGGCGGTGAACGTGCGGCCCGCGGGGAGTTCGTCGAGCCAGAGCTTTGCGACGTCCGTGGTGGTGAAGGTTCTGCCGTGACGCTGCATCAGGAGGAGGTTGAGGAGCGGGTAGTTGAGGTCGTCGTCCTCGGGCATGCCGTCGATGTTCTCGGCGAGGGAGGTGGTGGCCGAGCGGCGGTTCCAGGGGTGGGCCGTCAGTAGTTCCTCGGGGACGCCCTTTGCTGTGAAGTAGGTATGGAGGGGCCAGTTGCCTGCGGACCTGGCCAGTTGGCGGATGCCGTGGAGGGGGAGTTTTTCGACGGGTTTGCCCAGGAGGCAGCCGACCGCCCTGCCGAGCCAGGCGGCTTCGAGGGCGCGGGGGGTGGGGGCCGGTGAGCGGGTGGGCGCAGGCGGGGACGGCGGCCAAGAGGGGCATAGAGCCCTGATCCTCGTCAGCTCCGTCGGCTCGTCGTCCCTCAACCCGCTGGGCAGATCGGCCAGTTCGTCCAGCAGATCCTCGGCCAGCAGCCGCAGATAGGGGGACGCGCGAGTCGGTGACGCGCCCGCCCGTGCCGGTGCCTCCGGCCCGCCCGCCGCACGCCACCTTGCCTCGATCGCCGAAGGCTCGCGGCCGTCCTGGCGGGCCTGGCGGAGTTCGTGGGACACCAGGTCCTCCGGCTGGACCCAGGTCAATCGGAGCATCCCGGGCCTCCGAGCTGTGCGAACGCCCGCTCATGGGCCCGGCGGTGCTGCACGTCCCGGGTGAAGATCTCCCGGGTCACCTCGGTGAGCGTCCGGGCCGGTTCCCACAGGTCCAGGCGGCTCGCCTCCGCGACCGTCTTCGACCACTCCTCCGGTACCGGTGAGCCCAGGGCTCCGGCCAGCGCGCCCGCCATCGTCGCGATGGAGTCGCAGTCGCGGCCGTAGTTCACCGAACCCAGGACCGCCCGGCGGTAGTCGCCGCCGGAGACCAGCAACATGCCCAGGGCGACGGGGAGTTCCTCGATCGAGTGCAGGCGGGACGGGCGGCGGGCGCCGAGGGAGGGGGAGCGGTAGTCGGGGCCGACCGTGTCGTACGGGGCCACCGCCTCCCGGATCGGTCCCAGTGCCGACTCGAAGTCCCCGTGGCGGGCGGCGGCTGCGCAGACCTTCTCGATCGCCGTCCGCGTGCCGTCCTTCGCCAGGGCCAGGCACGTGGACACCACCGACTCCGGTGACGCACCGGCCGACCCGGCCGCCGCGACCGCCGCCGCGAAGACACCCGCCGCCTCGCGGCCGTACGACGACTGGTGCGCGCCCGCGACGTCCAGCGCCTCGGCGTACGCGGCGGCCGGGTCGGCCGCGTTGACCAGGCCGACCGGGGCCATGTACATCGCCGCGCCGCAGTTGACGATGTTGCCGACACCCGCTTCCCGGGGGTCCACATGGCCGTAGTGGAGCCGGGTCACCAGCCATTTCTCGGCCAGGAAGACGCGCTGGAGCGGCAGCGCCTCCGCTTCCAGTTCCGGGATCCAGCGCGGGGTGGTCATCAGGTCCGGGACCAGGTGCTCGGCGATCGCGTAGGCGTCAAGGTGGTCGCGGACGTGCGCGTACACCCGTACCAGGGCATGCGTCATCAAGGTGTCGTCGGTGACGTGGCCGTCGCCCTTGTGGTACGGGGCGATGGGGCGGGCGGTGCGCCAGGCGTCGCCGTTCCAGGGGTCGACGATGCCGTGGACGCGGCCGCCGTGGCGCTGAAGGATCTGGTCGGGGGAGTAGCCCTCGACGGGGCCGCCGAGGGCGTCGCCGACGGCCGCTCCTACGAGCGCTCCCGTGATCCGCTCCTCGAGACCGGCTCCGCTGCTTTCTTCTCCTTTGGGCGTCATATCCCGAATCATCCTCCTGGAAGGGCCGGTTGTGCGGCTTCCAGGAGTTCGGCGAGTTCCACGAGGTCGGTGCCGGTGAGGCGGGGCAGCGCGCAGCCGGAGAGGATGCGGCAGGCGTCCCGCCAGGCCTCCGGGATCGCGTCGCCGCCGCCGAGCGCTCCGGTCAGGGCGCCCACGAGGGCCGGGGCCGAGTCGGCGACCCGGGACAGACAGGCCGCCGCGGGCACGGCCTCGGCGATCCGGCCGCACGCGGCGGTGGCCAGGGCCAGGGCGACCGGGACCGTCTCGGCGGCGGCGATGCCGTAGCTGTAGACGTGGTCCACGATCTGGTGCTCGAGCAGCGGGATCAGGGCGAAGGCGGACTCGGTGGCACGGGCGAGGACCAGCGCGTGCCGGGCGTTGCGGGCGATCTCCGTGCCCTCGGGCAGTTCGGCGAGCGCGGCCGTGACGCACGCGTCCACCCCGGCTCCGGCGAGGGCCAGCGCGAGCGCCGCCGCGATGGCCCGGGCGCCGTGCACACCGTCGCCGTCCTGGGTGTAGCGGGCGTCGAACTCGGCGAGATCCGCGGCGCGTTCGGGGTCGCCGGGGTGGGCCACGGCGAGGACACAGGCCCGTACGCACGCCGCGTCGTCGAAGTAGTGCGGGTTGTCGTGGCCGGTGGCGGGCGGGCGCAGACCGGTGGCGAGGTTGCCGAGTCCGGCGCGGACCGAGATCCGGGCGCGCAACGGCAGCACCGCCGACTCGATCTCGGGCGCGCGGTCGGCGGCCGCGGCCACCTCGGAGGCGACGGCGCTCCAGGTCAGGTCGATGGCGGCGCGGGTACGGCGCTCCCGGCTCAGATCGCCGAGCGTGCTGTCGTCCCCGGCCCGCAGCACCGCCTCCGCCGCGAACGCCGCCCACTCGGCGTCGTCGGAGGGGCCGAGGCGCAGCGGCTCCGGGGGCTGGTTGAGCGCGATGGGGACCGGGAGCGTCGTGGTCGCGTTCTGCTCGGCGAAGCTGTCCAGCTCACGGGTGAGCCGCCGCGTCCACTCCGGCATCCGCGCGGCCCGGTGCCGCGCGGCGGGCCATCCGGCGGCGTCCCCGGCGGCCAGCCCGAGGAGCAGACCTTCGATACGACGGGTCATGCGCGCACCTCGTCGTCCGTGTGGGGGGCCGTACGGCGCGGGGCCGGCGGGCCGTGCCGGTGGGTGCAGGGCGCAGGGGAAGCGAGCCGTGGGCGCCGGTGCGACGGCCCGCGCCTCACGGCCGCACCCAGCGCTGGTCGGCCAGGGCGTGTGCCTGTGGGTTGCGGGCGTTTGTGGGAGGGTCTGCGGTTCACGGCCGTACCTCGTGCTCGTCCGCCAGGACGTACGCCTGTGGATCCGGTGTCTGGCACTCCTCGTGCCGGACGACCTCCGGTGTTCGATCGCCCCTGCCCGCGCCCCACTTCCCGCCCTCCTCCGGCACCAGCAGTTCCGCCACGTCCAGGACGTGGTGGCCGGCCATGGAGGGCAGACAGGTGCCGCGCGCCGGGCCGATCGCCGCGGCCCAGTCGGCCGGGATCGCCGCCGCGCCCTGGGTCGCGCCGGCCAGGGCGCCCGCCACCGCGGCCGTGGTGTCGGCGTCGCGGCCCATGTTGACGGCGGTCAGGACGGCCTGCCGGAAGTCCCCGTCGGCCGCCGCGTACGCCCCGAAGGCGAGGGCCACCGCTTCGGGCGCCAGGTCGGTCCAGGGGTAGCCGCCGATGACGACGGCGGAGCGCACCGCGCGCTCCCCGCGGTGCGCCACGGCCACGGCCCGCCGCAGCGAACGGGCCGTCCAGGAGTCGTCCGGTACGACGGCCAGGGCGGAGGCGACGACCGCGATGGTCGGTGCGCCCGCCATGGCCGCCGCGACCCCGGCCGCCACCGCCTGGCCGCCGTAGATGCCCTCGCCGTCGTGGCTGACCGAGCCGTCGATCGCCACCAGGCGGGCCGCCTCGGCGGGCCGGCCCGCCGCGAACACCCCGAACGGCGCCGCCCGCATCGCGAGCCCGTCGCTCCAGGCATGGCGGTGCTGGGCCGAGATGGGCGCGGCCAGTCCCCGGCGCAGATTCTCCAGCGTGCCGCGCTCGCTGAAGCCCGCGCCCCGGAAGGGCCCCTCGTCGCGGTCGGCGATCCACTCGTGCCAGGCCGCCTCGACATGCGCCGGGGTGAGCGCCGAGCCGTGCCGGGCGAGCAGCAGCCCCGAGAAGATCGCATACTCCGTGTCGTCCGTGCCGGACGGCTTCGCGGCCACGTATCCGGTGACACGGCCCCACCGGGCGCGGATCTCGGAGGGCTTCATGTTCTCGGCGGGCGCTCCGAGAGCATCCCCCACGGCGAGGCCGAGCAGCGCGCCGCGGGCCCGCTCGCGCAGTTCGGCGGCGTCCCCGGGCGCCGGGGCCGAGGGGACGCAGGCGATCGATGCCATGGGCTGCCTCTCCGTCGGGGACCTTGGCGGATGTGTCCCACGGGAGGGGCGCGCGTGAGCACCGCGCGCCCCAGCATCACCCGGTCGACATCTGCGCATAGCTCTTCACGGATGAGCAAGAAAGGGTAAAGCAGCAGGTTAGCCCAGCCTTTCCTTGCTGGCAGGGACGAAATTATGGGCGTACGTTCGGTGTTGTCGAAAAGTAGAACGTGTCCAATGAAGCTCTTTGGGGGACTCTCATGGCCATCATCGATACCGAGGCGGCGCTGCACGAGGCGCACAGAGACAACCACACGCACCGCGATGTGAACGGCGGCTGGCTGCGCCCCGCCGTCTTCGGTGCGATGGACGGCCTCGTCTCCAACCTCGCCCTGCTGACCGGCGTCGCCGGTGGCTCGGTCGGCCACCAGACGATCGTGATCACCGGCCTCGCGGGACTCGCCGCCGGTGCCTTCTCGATGGCGGCCGGTGAATACACCTCCGTCGCCTCCCAGCGTGAACTGGTCGAGGCCGAGCTGGCGGTCGAGCGGCGCGAGCTGCGCAAGCACCCCCAGGACGAGGAGGCGGAGCTCGCCGCGCTCTACGAGGCCCGGGGTGTCGAGCCCGCGCTGGCCCGCGAGGTCGCACGGCAGCTGTCCGCCGACCCCGAGCAGGCCCTGGAGATACATGCCCGTGAGGAGCTGGGCGTCGACCCGGGCGACCTGCCTTCGCCGCTCGTCGCGGCCGTGTCGTCGTTCGGTGCCTTCGCGCTCGGTGCCCTGCTGCCCGTACTGCCGTATCTGCTGGGCGCGACCGCGCTGTGGCCGGCCGTGCTGCTGGCGCTCGCCGGGCTGTTCGGCTGTGGTGCCGTGGTGGCCAAGGTGACCGCGCGGACCTGGTGGTTCAGCGGTCTGCGGCAGCTCGCCCTGGGTGGCGCAGCGGCCGGTGTGACCTACGCCTTGGGCACTCTGTTCGGAACGGCCGTAGGATAGATCGCATGCTACTTATGCGTTGGGCGGCATAAGTAGCCGGTTACCCGCTGGTTTCGAATGCTTAACCACCGGGCATGAGCCGTAAGCGCTGCGCGCAATGACGCCTGCGGTGCACCCGCGAGGTGGGCGGCGACGCTCCCCCCGCTCCTTCGGGCCGACAGACACCGATCTGTCCACGTCGGCCCCCACAGACTTTCCGCCGCCGTGCGCGTACCCCCCGCCACCCGGCGACGTCCGCATGTTGGAACGGAGTATTCGGTTCCCGAGATCCGCCCCCATCATGTAACCTGCACGAAATTTTGCACCCCCGCAGAGGGCCAACGTCGTCCCTCGGCACATGCTCCCCCAGAGCCTTAAGAGCCTGGGAGGCGCTTCCAGCCACATGACGACGACGGGAGAGCCGATGCGTACGCCGCGCCAGCCGTCCCAGCACTCCACAAATGGCCAGAACTGGTCGTTCATGGATGCTCGCCCTGCCGCGCAGGGTATGTACGACCCCCGCGACGAGCACGACGCCTGCGGCGTCGGCTTCGTGGCCACCCTCACCGGTGAGGCGAGCCATGCGCTGGTCGAGCAGGCGCTCACCGTGCTGCGCAACCTCGAGCACCGCGGCGCGACCGGCTCCGAGCCCGACTCGGGCGACGGTGCGGGCCTGCTCTCCCAGGTGCCCGACGCCTTCTTCCGTGAGGTGGCCGGATTCGACCTCCCCGCAGCCGGGGCGTACGCCGTCGGCATCGCCTTCCTGCCCGAGGACGGGACTCAGGACGCCGTCTCACGGATCGAGACGATCGCCGCCGAGGAGGGACTGACGGTCCTCGGCTGGCGCGAGGTCCCCGTCGCCCCCGACCTCCTCGGCGCCACCGCCCGGTCGACCATGCCCGCCTTCCGTCAGGTCTTCGTGGCCGACGGACAGTCGGAGGGCATCGACCTCGACCGCAAGGCCTTCGTGCTGCGCAAGCGCGCCGAGCGCGAGGCCGGTGTCTACTTCCCGTCGCTCTCGGCCCGCACGATCGTGTACAAGGGCATGCTGACCACCGGCCAGCTCGAGCCCTTCTTCCCGGACCTGTCCAACCGCCGCTTCGCCTCCGCGATCGCGCTCGTGCACTCCCGGTTCTCCACGAACACCTTCCCGTCGTGGCCGCTCGCGCACCCCTACCGCTTCGTCGCGCACAACGGTGAGATCAACACCGTCAAGGGCAACCGCAACTGGATGCGTGCCCGCGAGTCCCAGCTCGTGTCCGACCTGTTCGGCTCTGCCGACCATGGATACAGCGGCGACAAGGGCCTGGAGCGCATCTTCCCGGTCTGTACGCCGGACGCCTCCGACTCGGCGTCCTTCGACGAGGTGCTCGAACTCCTGCACCTGGGTGGGCGTTCGCTGCCGCACTCCGTGCTGATGATGATCCCGGAGGCGTGGGAGAACCACGACTCCATGGACCCGGCCCGGCGCGCCTTCTACAACTTCCACTCCACGATGATGGAGCCCTGGGACGGCCCGGCCTGTGTCACGTTCACCGACGGCACCCAGGTCGGCGCGGTCCTCGACCGCAACGGTCTGCGTCCCGGCCGTTACTGGGTCACCGACGACGGCCTGGTCGTCCTCGGCTCCGAGGTCGGCGTCCTCGACATCGACCCCTCCCGGGTCGTGCGCAAGGGCCGGCTGCAGCCCGGCAAGATGTTCCTCGTCGACACGGTCGAGCACCGCATCATCGAGGACGACGAGATCAAGGCGACCCTCGCCGCCGAGCAGCCGTACGCGGAGTGGATCGAGGCCGGCGAGATCGAGCTGGGCGACCTGCCCGAGCGCGAGCACATCGTCCACACCCACGCCTCGGTCACCCGCCGCCAGCAGACCTTCGGTTACACCGAGGAGGAGCTGCGCGTCATCCTCGCGCCGATGGCCAAGTCCGCCGCCGAGCCGATCGGCTCGATGGGCACGGACTCGCCGATCGCCGCGCTGAGCGAGCGCCCGCGCCTGCTCTTCGACTACTTCACCCAGCTGTTCGCGCAGGTCACCAACCCGCCGCTGGACGCGATCCGCGAGGAGCTGGTCACCTCCCTGCGCTCGTCGCTCGGCCCGTCGGGCAACCTCCTCGACCCGACGGCCGCCTCCTGCCGCTCCGTCGTGCTGCCCTTCCCGGTCATCGACAACGACGAGCTGGCCAAGCTCATCCACATCAACGCCGACGGCGACATGCCCGGCTTCAAGGCCGCGACGCTGTCCGGTCTCTTCCGGGTCGGCGGCGGCGGTGACTCCCTCGCCGCGCGCATCGACGAGATCTGCGCCGAGGCCGACGCCGCCATCGAGAACGGCGCCCGGCTGATCGTCCTGTCGGACCGTCACTCGGACGCCGAGCACGCCCCGATCCCCTCGCTGCTGCTCACCGCGGCCGTCCATCACCACCTCATCCGCACCAAGCAGCGCACCCAGGTGGGCCTGCTCGTCGAGGCCGGTGACGTCCGCGAGGTCCACCACGTCGCCCTGCTGATCGGCTACGGCGCCGCCGCCGTGAACCCGTACCTGGCGATGGAGTCCGTCGAGGACCTGGTCCGTGCAGGGACGTTCCTGCCGGGCATCGAGTCCGAGAAGGCCATCCGCAACCTGATCTACGCGCTGGGCAAGGGCGTCCTCAAGGTCATGTCCAAGATGGGCATCTCGACCGTCGCCTCCTACCGCGGCGCCCAGGTCTTCGAGGCCGTCGGTCTCGACGAGGCCTTCGTGGAGAAGTACTTCAACGGTACGGCCACCAAGATCGGCGGCGTCGGTATCGACGTCATCGCCAAGGAGGTCGCCGCCCGGCACGCGAAGGCGTACCCCGCCTCCGGCATCGCGCCCGCCCACCGCGCCCTGGAGATAGGGGGCGAATACCAGTGGCGCCGCGAGGGCGAGCCGCACCTGTTCGACCCGGAGACGGTCTTCCGCCTCCAGCACTCCACGCGCACCGCCCGCTACGACATCTTCAAGAAGTACACGGACCGGGTGAACGAGCAGTCCGAGCGCCTGATGACGCTGCGCGGCCTGTTCGGCTTCACGTCGGACCGGCAGCCGATCTCCATCGACGAGGTCGAGCCGGTCTCCGAGATCGTCAAGCGCTTCTCCACCGGTGCCATGTCGTACGGCTCCATCTCGCGCGAGGCGCACGAGACGCTGGCCATCGCCATGAACCAGCTGGGCGGCAAGTCCAACACCGGTGAGGGCGGCGAGGACCCGGACCGCCTGTACGACCCGGCGCGCCGCTCCGCGATCAAGCAGGTCGCCTCCGGCCGCTTCGGCGTGACCTCGGAGTACCTGGTCAACGCGGACGACATCCAGATCAAGATGGCTCAGGGCGCCAAGCCCGGCGAGGGCGGTCAGCTGCCCGGCCACAAGGTGTACCCGTGGGTGGCGAAGACCCGGCACTCGACGCCGGGCGTGGGGCTCATCTCCCCGCCGCCGCACCACGACATCTACTCCATCGAGGACCTGGCCCAGCTGATCCACGACCTCAAGAACGCGAACCCGCAGGCGCGGATCCACGTCAAGCTGGTCTCCGAGGTCGGCGTCGGCACGGTCGCCGCGGGTGTCTCCAAGGCACACGCGGACGTGGTCCTCATCTCCGGCCACGACGGCGGCACCGGTGCCTCCCCGCTGACCTCGCTGAAGCACGCGGGTGGTCCCTGGGAACTCGGTCTCGCCGAGACCCAGCAGACCCTGCTGCTCAACGGCCTGCGCGACCGGATCGTGGTCCAGACGGACGGCCAGCTGAAGACCGGCCGTGACGTCGTCATCGCCGCACTGCTCGGCGCCGAGGAGTTCGGTTTCGCGACCGCGCCGCTCGTCGTCTCCGGCTGCGTCATGATGCGCGTCTGCCACCTGGACACCTGCCCGGTCGGCATCGCCACCCAGAACCCGACCCTCCGCGACCGGTTCGCCGGCAAGGCCGAGTACGTCGTGAACTTCTTCCGGTTCATCGCCGAGGAGGTCCGCGAGATCCTCGCCGAGCTGGGCTTCCGCTCCATCGAGGAGGCCGTCGGCCACGCCGAGGCGCTCGACGTCACGCGTGCGGTGGAGCACTGGAAGGCTCAGGGCCTCGACCTGGCGCCGCTGTTCCACGTGCCCGAGCTGCCCGAGGGCGCGGTGCGCCACCAGATCGTCGGCCAGGACCACGGCCTGGAGAAGGCCCTGGACAACGAGCTGATCAAGCTCGCCGCCGACGCCCTGGCCGCCTCCAGCGCCATCGACGCCCAGCCGGTGCGCGCCCAGGTCGCGATCCGCAACATCAATCGCACGGTCGGCACCATGCTCGGCCACGAGGTGACGAAGAAGTTCGGTGGCGCGGGCCTGCCCGACGACACCATCGACATCACCTTCACCGGCTCGGCCGGCCAGTCCTTCGGCGCCTTCCTGCCGCGTGGTGTCACGCTGCGCCTGGAGGGCGACGCCAACGACTACGTCGGCAAGGGCCTCTCCGGTGGCCGCGTGATCGTCCGCCCGGACCGGGGCGCCGACCACCTCGCCGAGTACTCGACGATCGCGGGCAACACGATCGCGTACGGCGCGACGGGCGGCGAGCTGTTCCTGCGCGGCCGTACGGGCGAGCGCTTCGGTGTCCGCAACTCCGGTGCGCTGGTGGTCGCGGAGGGCGTGGGCGACCACGGCTGCGAGTACATGACCGGCGGTCACGCGGTGGTCCTCGGCGAGACGGGCCGCAACTTCGCGGCCGGCATGTCGGGCGGTATCGCGTACGTCATCGACCTCGACCGCGACAACGTCAACGCCGGCAACCTCGCGTCGGTCGAGGCGCTCAGCGAGGGCGACAAGCAGTGGCTGCACGACGTGGTGCGCCGTCACCAGGAGGAGACCGGCTCGACGGTCGCCGAGAAGCTCCTGGCCGAGTGGGACACGGCGGTCGACCGCTTCAGCAAGATCATCCCCAGCACCTACAAGGCAGTGCTCGCCGCCAAGGACGCCGCCGAGCGAGCCGGTCTGTCCGAGACCGAGATCACCGAGAAGATGATGGAGGCGGCGATCAATGGCTGACCCGAAGGGCTTCCTGAACCACGGCCGTGAGGTCGCCGAGACCCGTCCCGTCGGTGAGCGCGTCAAGGACTGGAACGAGGTCTACGTCCCCGGCTCCCTGCTGCCGATCATCAGCAAGCAGGCCAGCCGGTGCATGGACTGCGGCATCCCGTTCTGCCACAACGGCTGTCCGCTCGGGAACCTGATCCCGGAGTGGAACGACTACGCCTACCGCGAGGACTGGACCGAGGCCTCCGAGCGGCTGCACGCCACGAACAACTTCCCGGAGTTCACGGGCAGGCTGTGCCCCGCCCCGTGCGAGTCGGCGTGCGTGCTCGGCATCAACCAGCAGCCGGTCACCATCAAGAACGTCGAGGTCTCGATCATCGACAAGGCGTGGGAGACCGGTGACGTCGCCCCGCAGATCCCCGAGCGGCTGTCCGGCAAGACGGTCGCGGTCATCGGCTCGGGCCCGGCGGGCCTCGCCGCAGCCCAGCAGCTGACGCGGGCCGGCCACACGGTCGCCGTGTACGAGCGCGCGGACCGCGTCGGCGGCCTCCTGCGCTACGGCATCCCCGAGTTCAAGATGGAGAAGCGGCACATCAACCGCCGTATCGAGCAGATGCGCGCGGAAGGCACCCGCTTCCGCACCGGCGTCGAGATCGGCCGCGACCTCATGGCGACCGACCTCAAGAAGCGGTACGACGCGGTCGTCATCGCCGCCGGCTCCACCACCGCCCGCGATCTCCCCGTCCCCGGCCGGGAGTTGAAGGGCGTCTACCAGGCGATGGAATACCTGCCGCTGTCCAACAAGGTCCAGGAGGGCGACTACGTGGTGTCGCCCCTCTCGGCCGAGGGCAAGCACGTCGTCGTCATCGGCGGCGGCGACACCGGCGCGGACTGCGTGGGCACCGCCCACCGCCAGGGCGCAGCCTCCGTCACGCAGCTGGAGATCATGTCCCGCCCGAACGACGAGCGGCACGCGACGAACCAGCCCTGGCCGACCTTCCCGATCCTCTACAAGGTCACCTCGGCCCACGAGGAGGGCGGCGAGCGCATCTACTCGGCGTCCACGACCCACTTCGAGGGCGACGAGGACGGCAACGTCCAGTGGCTGCACCTGGCCGAGGTCGAGTTCGTCGACGGCAGGCTGACCCAGAAGCCGGGCACGGAGCGCAAGATCCCCGCCCAGCTGGTCACCCTCGCCATGGGCTTCACCGGCACCGACCGTGAGAACGGCCTGGTCGAGCAGTTCGGCCTGGAGCTCGACGAGCGCGGCAACGTCGCCCGCGACGCCGACTTCCGGACCAATGTGCCGGGCGTGTTCGTCGCCGGTGACGCGGGCCGCGGCCAGTCGCTCATCGTGTGGGCGATCGCCGAGGGCCGCTCGGCGGCCAAGGGCGTCGACCGCTACCTGACCGGCGCCAGCGACCTCCCGGCCCCGATCCGCCCGACGGACCGCGCGCTGGTGGTCTGACAGCCCGGCTGAGCACCACGTCAAAAGACGTCCCGTACAAGGGCGTACGGAACACAGTACGGCGCCTGCCCCAGTCCCCGACCGGACGAAGGGGCAGGCGCCGTCGCATGTCCCGGTGTGCCTACGCCACCTTGTACGTCTCCCCGTACACCTTCCACACCAGCGGCGTCTTCAGGTCCACGTTCCCGTCGTAGAGGAACTGGCGCTGCGCCGTGTCGATGCGGGTGGTGTCGATGTCGGACTTCTTGGCCTTCATGGCCTCCCGGCGGACGTCGAGGAAGATGTCGAGGTAGTCCTTCTCGACGCCGCCCTGGGACGGGGTGTCGGCCTCCCGCATGGCCCGCTCGCGCAGACCGTAGAAGCCGTCCGCGCCCGTACCGGGGCCGTGGAAGACCATCGCGTCGTAGTAGATGAACTGCCCGAGCGTGCCGAGGCCGTCGAGCTTGGCGAGGCGCACGGCCGGGTTGAAGTAGACGCGGTCGCGTTCCGTCTCCTGCGCCTTGCGGAAGGCGGGGACCTCGGACTCCGCCTTCCACGCCGCGGTGAAGCCCGGGTCCAGGCCCTCGTGGGAGTCGGTGCCGTCGACCTTGCGCAGCGCGGGGAGGTACTTGGCCAGGCCGTTGTCCGGGTGTGCCTTCGTGTACCGCTCGACCAGCGTGAGCAGGTCGTGGGTGCCGGTGCAGAAGCCGATGATGCCGGCGGTGTAGCCCTGCCCGTCGCCGATGTCCTCGATGTAGCCGTACGCGCTGCGCCAGTCGAGGGTCGAGTTCTCGGCGCTGGCCACGATCTGCTGGGCCAGGTCCTTCTTGGCGGGCGCGGCGAGGCCGGGCGGCAGATCGGCGATGACCTCGTCGTCCTCGGCCCGCTCCGACCGCTCGGCCCGCGCCTTGGCGTCCTCGCGCGCCTGCTGGGCGGACGACGTGGGGTGCTTTGTCGCGGACGAGGCCGAGTCGCCGGGCGTGGCGACGTACACCAGCGCCGTCACGACGACCGGGACGGCCGCGAACAGCAGGATTCCGGAGCGCTTCATGACAGATAACGTAACGCCCTGATCAGGCCGCCCCTTCCGACAGTCCCGAGACCTTCGCCCACGTGAGCACCACGAGCAGCGCGAGCAGGGCCACGCACGCGACCGCCTGGACGAGGGTGCGGCGCTCGCGAGGCGCGTAAGCGTACGCCAGGGTCACCGCGCCGCCCGTCAGCAGGCCGCCGAGGTGTCCCTGCCAGGAAGTGGCCCACGCGGAGATCACCAGCCACAGCAACAGGCCCGTGATGTGCCGGTTGATTCCGGCCATGTCGTAGCCGAGGCGGCGGCCCATGACGTAGTACGCGGCGCCGAGCCCGAAGACCGCGCCGGACGCGCCGACGGTGAGGTGGTCCGGGGCGATCAGCAGGACCAGGACCGAGCCGCCGAGCGCCGACAGCAGATACAGGGCGAGATAGCGGGCGCGGCCCAGCTGGCTCTCCACCACCCGGCCTATGGTCCACAGCGAGGCCATGTTCAGCACGATGTGCACGACGCCGATTCCCTGGTCCGGCGGCATGTGCAGGAACGCACCGGTCAGCAGCCGGTACCACTCGCCGTCGACCAGTCCTTCCGGGTGATAGTCGGAGCCGTACGGATACACCCACGAGTAGTGCACACCGTCGGTCCCCACGAGCCCGGCACCGAGCATCCCGAACCGGTCGACGACGGACGAGCGCACCAACTCGGCCAGGTAGGCGACCAGGTTGAGCCCCATCAGGACGTACGTCACCAGCGGCACCGAAGAGATCCGGCCGCCGAACGCCGTCCGCGCCTGCCGCACGGACCGCGCGCCCTCCTTCACGCACTCCACGCACTGGTGACCGACGGCGGCCTCGCGCATGCAGTCGGGGCAGATGTAGCGGTCGCAGCGGATGCAGCGGACGTAGGACTCCACCTTGGGATGGCGATAGCAGGTGGTGACGGCGGACTCGGCGGTCACGGCCGGCTCCTCTGAAGAACGGGGACAGGGCGAGCCGGTGGGGACGGCGGCGAACAAAATAGCGAACACCCGTGACATCAGGCACGGGTGGGGCCCGCGATCACGTAGTCTCGGCCCCGGAACGGGAACCAGGGGGAGTCCGGTATGGCCGCGATCAGTCTCAGCAAGATGGAGGAGACCGCGCCGGCGCTGGTCCCCGCCTACCGCAGCGCCGGGATCTCGCTGACGAAGCACGGACTCGACGGGCTGCGGGCCGCCGTCTACCTCGTGATCGACTACTCCGGTTCCATGAAGCCGTACTACAAGGACGGCAGCGTGCAGGCGCTCGCGGACCGGGTGCTCGGGCTGTCGGCGCACCTCGACGACGACGGCCGGGTGCCCGTGGTGTTCTTCTCGACGGACATCGATGCCGAGACGGACATCGCCCTCGCCGACCACCGAGGCCGGATCGACCGGATCGTGGCCGGGCTCGGGCACATGGGCAAGACCAGCTACCACCTGGCCATGGACGCCGTCATCGACCACCACCTCGACAGCGGCTCCACGGACCCCGCCCTCGTCGTCTTCCAGACCGACGGCGGCCCGATCAACAAGCTCGCCGCGGAACGGTATCTGTGCAAGGCGGCCCGGCTGCCGCTGTTCTGGCAGTTCGTCGGCTTCGGTGACCCCGGCAGCCGCCAGTTCGAGTTCCTGCGCAAGCTCGACGACCTCGCGGTGCCGGGCAAGCGGGCCGTCGACAACGCCGGCTTCTTCCACGCGGGCCGGGACCCGCGCAAGGTGTCCGACGCGGAGCTGTACGACCGTCTCGTGGGCGAGTTCCCGCAGTGGCTGGCGGCAGCGCGGGCACAGGGGATCGTGCGGACGGCCTGAGCCGCCGCGTTCGCACCGTTGGCTTGGCCGCGCCGCCGTGCCACCCTGAGGGTGATCCGGTGGGGAGGCGGCGCATGACGGACGGTGCACGATCGGTGAACGGCACGCGGAACGCGGCGCGCGAGGGCGGCCCCGGCAAGGGCGAGAAGCTCGCCGACTGGGCCGACGGACGGCTCGGGCTCTATGCGCTGGCCAAGGCCAACATGCGCAAGGTGTTCCCGGACCACTGGTCCTTCATGCTGGGCGAGATCTGCCTCTACAGCTTCCTCATCCTGATCCTCACCGGCATCTACCTCACGCTCTTCTTCGAGCCGAGCGGCGCCGAGGTCGTCTACGGCGGCTCGTACGCCCCGCTCAACGGCATCGTCATGACCAAGGCGTACGAGTCGACCCTGCACATCAGCTTCGACGTGCGCGGCGGTCTGCTGATCCGGCAGATCCATCACTGGGCCGCGCTGGTCTTCGTCGCCGGAATGCTCATCCACATGATGCGGGTGTTCTTCACCGGCGCGTTCCGCAAGCCCCGCGAGGTCAACTGGGTGTTCGGCTGGACCCTGTTGTTCCTCGGCATCATCACCGGGCTGACCGGCTACTCCCTCCCCGACGACCTGCTCTCCGGCACCGGCATCAGGTTCGCCGACGGCGCGATCCTCTCGATCCCGATCGTCGGGACGTATCTGTCGATGTTCCTGTTCGGCGGGGAGTTCCCGGGCCACGACATCATCTCGCGGCTCTTCCCGGTCCACGTCCTGCTGCTGCCCGGGATCATGCTGGGCCTGGTGGTCGCCCATCTGATCCTGGTCTTCTACCACAAGCACACCCAGTACCCCGGGCCCGGCCGCGACCAGAAGAGCGTGGTCGGCATGCCCTTCCTGCCGGTCTACATGGCCAAGGCAGGCGGTTTCTTCTTCCTCACCTTCGGTGTGCTCGCGATGATCGGCGGGATCGCCAGCATCAACCCCGTGTGGGCCTTCGGACCGTACCGGCCGGACCTGGTGACGACGGGCGCGCAGCCCGACTGGTACCTCGGCTTCTCCGAGGGCCTGATCCGGGTGATGCCGGGATGGGAGATCAACGCCTGGGGCCACACGCTGGAGTTGGGCGTCCTCATCCCCTTCTCGCTCTTCCCGCTGATCATGCTCGCCATCGGCGTCTACCCCTTCGTCGAGGCGTGGGTGACCCGCGACAAACGCGAGCACCACATCCTCGACCGGCCGCGCAACGCGCCCGTGCGCACCGGCCTGGGCGTGGCCTGGCTGAGCCTGTACGGTGTGCTGCTGATCGGCGGCGGCAACGACATCGTGGCCACGCATCTGCACCTCTCCATCAATGTGATCACCTGGTTCGTACGGATCTCCGTGTTCGTCGTCCCGGTCCTCGCCTTCGTGGTGACCAAGCGGATCTGCCTGGGACTGCAGCGCCGGGACCGGGACAAGGTGCTGCACGGCAGGGAGACCGGCACCATCAAGCGGCTGCCGGACGGTGAGTACGTCGAGGTCCACGAACCCCTCGCGCAGGCCCAGTTGCACACGCTCACCCAGCACGAGCAGAACCCGCCGTACGAGATAGGCCCGCGCGAGGACGCGGGCGGGGTACGGCGCCCGGTCACCGTCTCGCAGCGAGTGCGCGCCCAGTTGGCCCGGGTGATGTACGGACCCGAGTCGCACATCCCGAAGCCGACCCGCGAGGAGTACCAGGAACTCACCAGCGGCGACCACCACCACTGACAGCACCGGCGAGGACGGTGTCCCGGCACTCCTCGGGGCTGCCCCACGCCGTGCGCAGGGCGCGGGCCTTGGTCAGCCACAGGGACAGGTCGTACTCCGCCGTGTAACCGATCGCGCCGTGCAGTTGAAGCGCTGTACGGGCCGTCCCGTACGCCGCCTCGCACGCGCGCAGCTTGGCCGCGGCCACGTCCGCCCGGGTTGTCGTCAGCGCGGCGCCGAAGAGCAGGGGGCGGGCGAACTCCAGGGCGATCTTCGCATCGGCGAGCCGGTGTTTCACCGCCTGGAACGAGCCTGTGGGGACGCCGAACTGGATGCGCTGCTTGACGTACGAGACGGTCCGGTCGAGCAGGGCGAGCCCGACGCCGAGCGCCTGGGCGGCGGTGACCAGGCGGGCCAGGGTGAGGGCGTGCTCGACGGGCGGGCCGGAGGTGAGCAGCTCACCGCCGGGGGAGAAGGGGATGAGGCGGCGAGCCGGGTCGAGGGAGGGGCGGACAGGGTTCGGGCCGAGGGCGGCCGGATCACCGTCATGGAGGGCCGGCGCCCCGGCCCCACCGCGCGGAAGGGCTCAGGCCGTACACCGGCCGGGGCGGGGGAGACGGCCCTGAAGCTGCTGGCGGAGGCGGAGCCGCCGGGGCGGTGTACGGCGCGTCATGGCTGTCACGTGTCGCACTCCAGCACCGTCCGGCACAGGCTGCAGCGCGCCCGTATCCGCCCCTTCACCGGCACCCTGATCCGCTGGTGGCAGGTGGGGCAAGGGAAGGAGACGCGCAGGTGGCCCACGCCGTCCGGGGTGAAGGTGTAGGGGACACCGGGCTGCGGGCCGGGTGCGTGCCGGCGGTCGCGGGCGTAGCGGCGGCGGCCCACCCAGCCCGCGGCGGTCAACGGCGGCTGCTGCTCGTCTTGGTGTGCCTGGGCCATGCCCTTGACGTACGCCGTGTACGCCTGCGGGCTGGTGAACCACACCGACGGGTCCTCGCCGAAGACCAGTGAGCGCTTCGCCAGGACGTAACCGAACTCCTCCGGGGTGAGATAGCCGAGCTTCTGCGACGACACCGTGTCCTCGCGGTAGGCGTCCAGCAGGAGCCAGCCCGCGCCCAGATACGTCGTCGCCGTGTCCGTGAGGATCTCGTTCTCCGCCGTGGTCGGGAAGGACAGGTCAAGACGGTGCAGGTAGACGTGCATCACCTCGTGCGCCAGCGCCGCGCCGATGTCCCGGCGGTGTGTGCGGAACCGGTCGTTCAGCTCGACGAAGTACTCGGGGCCCGCCGTGAGTTCGACGTTCGCCGCGTGCGTCATCTCCCGGAAGCTGACGATCAGGCGGGCGTCCGGCAGCCGGAAGTGCCGCACGATCTCGCGGGCCACCCGCTGCGCCCCCAGATACAGGTCGTCGGTGTCGCAGAACGCCACGTCGGCAGGGGCCACGCTGGCGGAGAAGGTCTGGATCGTGTCGTACGAGAGGCGTCGGTACAGCGCGGTGACGGCGGCGCGCACCGTCTCCAGATGCGGGAAGCCGTGCTCGACAGGTCCGCCGTTCGCCACGCCCGTACCCCCAAAGACGCCCTGGACTCCTCATCCACTCTAGGCGGGTGTGGGCGGATTTTCGTCGGCCGAAGGACGGTCCGAGGACGGTCGGAGCCCGGGACGCGCCCGCTCCGGCCTCGGTCCCCAGCCGCTCCGGCTCCGGTCCGACGTACACCGAACTCGGCTACATCGAACCCGAGGAGCCCGTCGTGCCCCTCGCGGACGCCACCGGACCCCGGACCGTCGTCGCCCGCATCGCGCGCGCCGCACGCCCCGGCAACCCCCTGCTCGAAGTGGAGACCGGCGCCGCCGTCCACGAACTCCTCGTCGCCCTGCGCCGCGCCCGTGCCGATCTCGCCCCGGACGGCGAGCAGGTGCTGCAGGCCCTCTGGCCCGCGACGCCTGCAGGGCGATGTCCGTCGCCGACCACGCCGCCCGGCACGGCATGACCCCCGCCGAACTGCGCGCCGCCGTCCGCCGGGCCGCCGGCTGCAGCCCCAAGGACTATCTGCTCGGCATCCGCCTGGGCCGCGCCAAGGAACTCCTCGCGGCCACCGAACTGTCCGTCGCCGCCGTGGCCCGGCGCGTCGGCTACGACGACCCCGCCTGCTTCTCCCGCCTGTTCACCCGCCGCGTCGGCATGGCGCCCGTCCGCTTCCGCGCCCAGCAGGGCCGCTCCGTCCCCGGGGGCTGGAGCGACCAGGTGCCCGACCCCGACGATCCGCCGGTGATCGAGGTCCCGCACGCCCCGTAGGGTTGACGTCCATGACCACCAGCAACACCGGTACCGGTGACGTCGAACCCGCCGTGCGGGAGGAACTCGCCCGGCTGCGCGACAGCATCGACAACATCGACGCGGCCGTCGTCCACATGCTCGCCGAGCGCTTCAAGTGCACCCAGCAGGTCGGCCGGCTCAAGGCCGTCCACCAGCTGCCACCCGCCGACCCGGCCCGGGAGGCGCGGCAGATCGCCCGGCTGCGCGGCCTCGCCGAGAGCGCCAAACTCGACCCGGCATTCGCTGAGAAATTCCTCAATTTCATCATCGCCGAGGTGATCAGGCACCACGAGCGCATCGCCGGGGACACGCTTGACGGTCAGCCGCCGCGGGGCGACTGACCTCGGCCGAAGCGGACGGGGGGTGACACGGGAGCTGCGGCTGTGCATGCTGCGACGTGCACTCCTCGTCATCCGGTGAGCACTCCGTGTCAGTGCGGGGTCGTAAGATGGTCGTCCACGTGGGAGGGACGTCGTGCCGTGCCCTCGGATGCCGTGATCCTCATCGTCGACGACCACAAGAACACCCTGTACGCGCTGGAGAGCGCCCTCGCCCCGCTGGGCTACCGGCTCGCCCGTGCCACCAGCGACGACGAGGCGCTCAAGCAGATCCTGCGCGGCCAGGTCGGCCTCCTGCTGCTCGACGTGCGCGTGCCCGGCGCCGCCGGCCTGGACGTGGTGCGCTACATGCGCCGCCTGGAGCAGACCCAGCACATCCCCGTCATCCTGCTCACCGGCTTCGGCCCCGATCACGAACTGACCTCCGCCGCGTTCGGCCTGGGCGTCGCCGACCTCGTCCTCAAACCCGTCGACCCCTGGGCCCTGCGCACCAAGGTCCGCTATCTGTACGACACCTACCAGCGTCTGCTCGCCCTGGAGCGGGAGCTGCGCGCGCTGCGCGCCCCCGCCGCGGCCGCCACCGGCGGCAAGGACCTCGACCACGACACCCCCGAGGCGCTCGTCCCGCCCCAGCGGGACCTCCACCGCACCGCCCCCGCGCAGGACCGGACATAAGCCGTGTACCGCTCCGCCTCTGTGCGCTGTCGGCAGCATCGGGCAGCATGGCCTGCATGTCCGTACTGACGCGCGACGAAGCGCAGCTGAGAGCAGAGTTCCTCGACGTTCACCGCTACACGATCGACCTCGATCTGACGACCGGGGACGACACCTTCGACTCCCGCACGGTGATCAGGTTCACCGCGCGGGCCGCCGGGGACACCTTCGTCGAGGTCAAGCCCGCCGAGCTGCGCTCCGTCACCCTCGACGGACAGCCCCTCGACCCGGAGAGCCTGGACCAGGACCGGGTGCCCCTGAAGAACCTCACCGCCGGCGAGCACGAGCTGCGCGTCGACGCGCGGATGAGGTTCTCCCGCACCGGCGAGGGCGTGCACCGCTTCACCGACCCCACCGACGGCGAGACGTACGTCTACACCCAGCTGTTCATGGACGACGTACAGCGGGTCTTCGCCGCCTTCGACCAGCCCGACCTGAAGGCCGTCTTCGACCTGTCCGTCCAGGCTCCCGAGGGCTGGACCGTTCTGGCCAACAGCATCACCGAGCACCTCGGCGAGGGCCGCTGGCAGGCCGCGCCCACCCCGCTGATCTCCACGTACCTCGTCGCCGTCGCCGCGGGCCCCTTCCACTCCGTGCGCACGGAGCACCGCGGCCTGCCCTTCGGCATCCACTGCCGCCGCTCCCTCGCGCCCCACCTCGACGCCGACGCCGACGAGATCCTCGACGTCACGCGCGCGTGCTTCGACCGGTACCACGAGAAGTTCGACGAGCCCTACCCCTTCGACTCCTACGACCAGGCCTTCGTCCCCGAGTTCAACGCGGGCGCGATGGAGAACCCCGGACTGGTCACCTTCCGGGACGAGTTCGTCTTCCGCTCCGCCGTCACCGACACCGAGCGGCAGACCCGCGCCATGGTCATCGCCCACGAGATGGCCCACATGTGGTTCGGCGACCTGGTCACCCTCAAGTGGTGGGACGACATCTGGCTCAACGAGTCGTTCGCCGAGTACATGGGCTACCAGACCACCCTCGAGGCCACCCGCTTCACCGACACCTGGGTCGACTTCGGCGTCGCCCGCAAGGCCTGGGGCTACGACGCCGACCAGCGTCCCTCCACCCACCCCGTCGCCCCCGAGGCCGTCGACGACACCGCCGCCGCACTGCTCAACTTCGACGGCATCTCCTACGCCAAGGGCGCCTCCGCCCTGCGCCAGCTGGTCGCCTGGCTCGGCGAGAAGGACTTCCTCGCCGGCATCAACACCCACTTCGCCCGGCACCGGTTCGGCAACGCCACCCTCGCCGACTTCATCGACTCCCTCGCCGCCGCCACCGAACGCGACGTCCACGCCTGGGCGGACGCCTGGCTGCGCACCACCGGCGTCGACAAGCTCACCCCGGTCGTCACCCCCGACGGCGGCGCCTGCACACTGACCGTCGAGCGCGCCGGCAGCCGCCCGCACCGCATCACCGCCGGCCTGTACGACCGCGACGTCATCGGCGAGGGCGACCTCACCCTGCGCGAGCGCGTCGACCTCGACATCCCGCAGACCGAACCGCAGCCCATCGGCAAGCGCCCCGCGCTGGTCCTCCTCAACGACGGCGACCTGACCTACGCCAAGGTCCGCTTCGACGCCGAGTCCTTCGAGGCGCTCCGCACGGGCCTGTCCGGGCTGCCCGAGCCGCTCACCCGCGCGGTCGTCTGGAACGCGCTCAGGGACGCGGTCCGCGACGGCGAACTCCCGCCCGCCGCCTACCTGGAGACCGCCCACGACCATCTCCCGCGCGAGACCGACCTCGCGCTCGTCGAGGGCGTGCTGGCCTTCGCCTCGGCCCAGGTCGCCAACCGCTACGTCAGGCCCGAGGACCGGCCGGCCGCCCTCGCCACGCTCGGCTCCCTGTGCCGTGACCTCATCCGGCGCACCGAGGACGGCGACAACCCCGGCCTGCGGCTGATCGCCGTACGCCACTTCATCGACGTCGCCGCCCACCCCGACACCATCGGCGCCTGGCTCGCCGACGGCACCGTGCCGGGCGGCCCGGAGCTCGACCCCGAGCTGCGCTGGCGTGTCCTCGGACGGCTCGCCGTACTCGGCGCCACCGACGCGGCCGCCGTCGCCGCCGAACTGGAGCGCGACCCGAGCGCCAGCGGCCAGGAGAACGCCGCCCGCTGCCGCGCCGCACTGCCCGACCCGGAGACCAAGCGGGCCGCCTGGGAGGCGATGTTCACCACGGACGAGCTCTCGAACTACCTGTTCACGGCCACTGCCCGGGGCTTCTGGCAGCCCGAACAGGCCGATCTGGTCCGGGAGTACGTGCCGCGGTACTACGAGGACGCGGTCGCCGTCGCCGCCCGCCGCGGCCCCGCCATCGCCTCGGCCGTCGGCCGCTGGGCCTTCCCGGGCCACGCCGTCGACGCACAGAACCTCGCCCTGGGCGAGGCCTGCCTCCGTGACGCCGACCCGGCCCCGGCGCTGCGCCGCAGACTGGCCGACGAACTGGACGACCTCGCACGGGCGTTGCGGGTGCGGGAGGCGTAGGAGGTACGGCTGTGGGGGTCGGGGCCGGTCCTCGGCCCCACCGCTCACCGTCCGGCGACGGGGACGACCCTCAGCCCCACCGCCCCCCACCACGCCGCAACTCCGCGCGCCGTACCGCCTCTTCACGCGGCCCCGGCCGCCGGTTGCCCACCGCCTCGCCCACGGCCTCCCCGGCCCCGAGGTCGAAGCCCAGCCTCTCCAGGAAGCGTTCGCCCGGCCGCCAACCCGGTGGGACGGTCGCCCTGACCAGGGAGAAGCCCTCCGCACGCGCCAGCAGGGTCTCCGCCAGCGCCCGGCCCAGCCCCAGCCGCCGTGCGGACGGTGCCAGCAGGAACAGGCCCACCGAGACCGCACCCGGCGCCGGATGATCCCGTACCGCGTCCACCAGGCCGAGCAGGGCGTCGTCGTGCTCCACCACCAGGAGGACCTTGTCGTCCGGTGAAGCGCCCTCGGGCAGCGCGTAGAACAGGCTCTGGACGTCGCCCGGGCCGGACGGCAGGCCCGTCGCCGCCACGAACCAGTCCTCGCAGGCCTGGAAGAGCTCCAGCAGGCGTGCCTCGTCGCCGGGGCCGGGCTCGCGGACCAGCAGCGGTCCACCGGGCACGGCGGGGGAGGAGCCGGGCACGTCGAGGGAGAAAGCGTCAGCCATCCCGGCGACGCTACCGCTCACCCCGCACGGCCCCAACACGTTTTCCCCGCACGGGAGTACCCACTTTCGGGTTCTGTTCGTTGGACTCTCCGGGCGCGTCGGCCTCCACGCGTACAAGCTGGAATCCCGTACACGCTGGAATCCCATGGTTGTCCCCCCGCTCGCGCTCCGGAGGAGAGCCCATGCCCACGCCGCCGCCCCTGGCCTCAGGACCCGAAGGACCCGACGCCCTGCGGCCGTTGCTCGTCACTGTGCTGGACGCGCTACGCGACGGACGCCTGGCGCGCGGTGGACCGCTGCCCGCGGGCGGCCCCGAGGCCGTCGCCGAGCGGATCGCGCACGCCGTGGGGGACCTCCTGCCCGACGAGGGCGACCCTGACGCGCTGCGCACCCTCGTGCACGCCCTCGCCGAAGGCGCCGCCGACCCCGCCGACCCGCTGTGCGCGGCCCATCTGCACGGCCCGCCGCTCGCCGTGGCCGCGGCCGCCGACCTCGCGGCGAGCGTGCTCAACCCCTCCCTGGACTCCTGGGACCAGGCCCCGGCCGCATCCGCCCTCGAAGCCGTCGTCACCCGTGAACTCGCCCACGAGATCGGCCTGGCCGACTCCCTCGTCACCACCGGCGGCACCGAGTCCAACCAGCTCGCGCTGCTGCTCGCCCGCGAGGCCCACGGCGGCAGCGTCCGACTCGTCTGCGGTGCCAACGCCCACCACTCCCTGCCCCGCGCCGCCTGGCTGCTCGGCCTGCCCGAGCCGGTGGTCGTGCCCGCGCCGGGCGGCACCCTCGACCCCGCCGCCCTCGACGAGGCCCTGACCCGCTTCTCCGGCCCCCTGCTGGTCGCCGCCACCGCGGGTACCACCGACGCCGGGCTCATCGACCCACTGCCCGAGATCGCCGGCCTGTGCGCCGCGCACGGGGCCCGGCTGCACGTGGACGCCGCGTACGGCGGCGGACTGGTCTTCAGCGACCGGCACCGCGAGAAGCTCTCCGGACTCGAAGCCGCCCACACCGTCACCCTCGACCTGCACAAGCTCGGCTGGCAGCCGGTCGCCGCGGGCCTGCTCGCCGTAGCCCGCCCCCGCGACCTCGCCGTACTGCGGCAGCACGCCGACTACCTCAACGCCGACGACGACACCGAGGCCGGGCTGCCCGACCTGCTCGGCCGGTCCCTCCGCACCACCCGTCGCCCCGACGTCCTCAAGATCGCCGTCACCCTCAGGACCCTCGGCCGCACCGGCCTGGGCGCCCTGGTCGACCAGGTGTGCGCGCGGGCCCGGGAGTTCGCCGCCCTCGTCCAGCACCACCCGGGCTTCGAGCTGTACGACCGGCCCGTCATCAGCACCGTCCTGTTCCGGCCCGTCAAGGCCACCGACGACGCCGTGGCCGCCCTCCGGCGCACCCTGCTGCACGACGGCCGCGCCGTCCTCGGCCGGGCCCGCATGGACGGCCGCCTCTGGCTCAAGGCCACCCTCCTCAACCCCCACACCCGGCCGGACGAGCTGGCCCACCTCTTGAAACTCGTGGAAGGAACCACCAACGGATGAGCCGCCCACCACACCACGAGACCGAAGCACCCCGCGACCTGGTGGGCGTCGGCATCGGCCCCTTCAACCTCTCCCTCGCCGCCCTCGCGCACCCCCTCGCCGAACTCGACGCCGTCTTCTACGAGCAGCGCCCCGGCTTCGACTGGCACCCCGGACTGCTCATCGAGGGCGCGACCGTCCAGGTCCCCTTCCTCGCCGACCTGGTGACCCTCGCCGACCCCGCCAGCCGGTGGTCGTTCCTCAACTACCTCAAGACCCGCGACCGGCTCTTCCCCTTCTACTTCGCCGAGCGCTTCCACATCCAGCGCGCCGAGTACGACGCATACTGCCGCTGGGTCGCCGGGAACCTGCCCGGACTGCACTTCGCCCACCAGGCGGACTCCGTCCGCTGGAACTCCGAACGGGACGTGTTCGAGGTCGACTTCACCCAGCTCGACGGCGACGGCGAGGCCGAGGCCCTGGGCCGTACATACACCAGGAACGTCGTCCTGGGCGTCGGCACCGCCCCCCATGTGCCGGACGCCCTCAGACCGCTCGTCGACGCCCCCGGCGTGCCCGTCGTCCACGCCGCCGACTATCTGGAGCACCGCGAGACCTTCCTCGCCGCCGGACACGTCACCGTCGTCGGCGCGGGACAGTCCGGCGCCGAGGTCTTCCTGGACCTGCTGCGCCACCGCCCGCCCGGCCGCGAGCGCCTGCACTGGATCGGACGCTCCGAGTCCTTCGCGCCCATGGAGTACTCCAAGCTCGGCCTGGAGCACTTCACGCCGGACTACACCCGCTACTTCCACGCCCTAGCCGAACCGGTCCGCGACCGGCTCGTCGCCTCCCAGTGGCAGCTCTACAAGGGCATCGACGCCGAGACCATGGCCGCGATCCACGACGAGCTGTACCGGCGCAGCCTGCACGGCGGCTGGCCCGACGCCGTCCTCACCCCGGGCGTGCACGTCCGCACCGCGGGACGCATGGCCACCAGCAAGATCGAACTCCACCTGGAACACGTCCAGCAGAACACCCGCTCCCGGCTCACCACCGACGCGGTCGTCCTCGCCACCGGCTATCGCGAACGCCCTCTCGGCCGCATCCTCGCCGGACTCGACCCCTATCTGCGCCGCGACGCCGCCGGACGCCCGCGCATCGACGAGGAGTTCCGGCTCGTCCTCGACCCGTCCGTCACGGGCGCGGTGTACGTGCAGAACGCCGAACTGCACACCCACGGCGTCGGCGCCCCCGACCTCGGCCTCGCCGCCTGGCGCAGCGCCACCATCCTCAACTCCCTGACCGGCAAGGAGACCTACCCCCTGCCCGCCCGCACGGCCTTCACCGCCTTCGGCCTGGAACCGCGCCCCCAGCTCCCCCGGGCACGGCGGACGGCGACGCTCACACCGCTCGGCGACGGCAGACGACCGGCCGACGGCGGACGAGAAACCGCCGTCGGCCCGGCCCTCCTGGAGCCCTAGAACACCGGCGTGCCGTTGCGCGTGAGCTTCCAGTCCAGCGACGCGAAGTCCTTCGGGTCCAGGACGCCCTTCGCGGTCACCCACTCCGCGATCCGCGTCCGGATCTCCGTCGACTCCGACCACAGCTCCTGCGCCGTGGCGACGTGCGGGAACGCGCCGCCGCCGTTGGCCCGGTAGTTGTTCACGGCGAACACGAACTGCTGGGCGTCGTCCAGGGCGGCACCGTTGTACGTGAGGTTCTTGATCCGCGAACCCGCCGGCTGCGCGACGTCGATGTCGTACTGGACGCCCGACACGTAGTCGTAGTTGTAGTCCGGACGGCCGTTCGCGTTGGTCAGCTTCTCCACGTCGACCACCGCGTCGGGGGCCGTCTGGACGTAGTACTCCGCCGAGTACTCGAGGTACGCCCGGACCTGGGCGCCCGTCAGCAGCTTCGCGACCAGCGTGTTGTCGTACACGTACAGGCTCGACAGGTCCCGGATGGTCACGTTGCCGGCCGGGATCTCCGAGGTGCGCGAGAACGGCGAGGCCTGCGAGACGACCGGCAGCGCGGCGTACTCGGTGCCCGCCAGGGCGGCCTTGACCACGTCCTCCTGGACCTTGTTGATCAGGTCGATGATCGGGGCGTCCTGGTAACGGGCGTCGACCGTGGTCAGCGTCACCGTCGCGCTGCCGACGACCTGGTTGACGTACTCGGCGACCTTCTCGTGCTCGTCCGTCAGCAGCTTGGTGATCTTCGGGTCCGCCACGACCGTGTTGGAGTTGCGCAGCGAGGCCGCGACCGACTCGACCTCCCAGCGGCCCTTGCTGAACACCAGCTCGATGTCGAACAGGGTGAGGCGCTCACCCCACAGCAGCGGCTCCGACAGAACGACCGTCTTCCCGGTCTGCTCGTTGGTGACCTTCTGCTCCGGGATCTCCATGTGCGCGTGGCCGACGAGGATCGCGTCGATGTCCGGTACCTGCCGCGCGACGTTGGCGGCCGCGTTCTCCACGTACGGCAGCTGGTCGCCGTACGACGACGTGCCCGAGGCGCCGGAGTGCGCCGACACGATCACGACGTCCGCACCCAGCGACTTCAGCTTCGGCACCCACTTCGCGGCCTGCTCCTCGAGGCCGGGGAACGCCAGCTTGCCCTGGACGTAGGCCTTGTCCCAGATCGCGATGCCCGGGTTGGTCAGTCCGAGGACGGCGACCTTCACCGGCCGGGCGCCGTGCACCCGGAACTCCTTGATGAAGTACGGCGGGAAGGCGGGCCGCAGCGACTTCGCGTCCACCGCGTTGGCGCCGAGCAGCGGGAAGTCCAGCTGGTCCTCGAACTTGCGCAGTGTCTCGATGCCGTAGTTGAACTCGTGGTTGCCGAGCGCCGCCGCGTCGTATCCGATCGCGTTCATCGCCTGCGCCATCGGGTGCACCGGGCCGCCCTTGGCGGTGATCGGGTCGACCTTCGCGTAGTAGTACGTCAGCGGGGTGCCCTGGATCGTGTCGCCCGCGTCGATGAGCAGCGTGTTGCAGCGGCCCTTCTCCTCGCGGATCTCGTTCACCAGCGTCGAGATACGGGCCAGGCCGACGGCGTTGCCGGCCTTGTCGGAGTAGTCCGTGTCCTTGAAGTAGTCCCAGTTGAAGACGTTGCCGTGCAGGTCGGTGGTGCCCAGCACGGTGAGGGAGTACCGCTTCGGCCGCTTCGCGGAGGCGGCCGTGTCCGTCGCGGCATGCGCCGCCGGAGCCGCCGCCTGGCCGGCCAGCGCGACCCCCGCCCCGGTGACGGCGGACTTCTCCAGGAACTTCCGGCGGTTCAACGGCATGTCTCGGTCTCCTCGGCCAACGGTCAACGACGCGCGTAGATACGCGCGTAGATTCTGACCTGGGCATGACTGACGGCAACAGGTCCAGGAGGTTGCGATCTGGTGACCTGACGGGTCAACTCGACAGGTTCAACCGGGAAAGACGTGGCAGAGTGGGACGTATGGCCACCCCGTCGCCCTCCCCCACGCCCGAGGTGCCCCGCGTCGCTGTCCGCGGCGAGGCCCACCTCGAAGTCGAGCCCGAGACCGCCGGCCTCGGTATCACCGTCAATGCCCGTGGGCGCGACCGGCGTTCCGCGCTCGACGACCTCACCCGGCGCAACGCCGAGGTCGTCGAACTCGTCAAGTCCTACGGCGAGGCCGTGGAACGCCTGGAGACCGGCTTCTTCTCCATCACGCCCGAACTGTCCCCGCACGGCCGCGGCGAACGCGTCCGCAGCTACCACGGCCGGGTGCACATCGTCGCCGAACTGTCCGACTTCACGGCCCTCGGTGAACTCGTCACACGCGCGAGCGAGTTGGAGCTCACGCGGGTCGACGGCCCCTGGTGGGGCCTGCGCCCCGACTCGCCGGTGTACCGGGAGGCGCGCCGGCAGGCGGTGCACGAGGCGATCAAGCGCGCCCGCGACTACGCCGAGGCCCTCGACACGACCCTCACCTCACTGGTGGAAATCGCGGACATCGGGGCCGACGGCGCCGAGGCGTTCTCCCGGACGGCGGGCCGCGCCCGCTCGATGGCCTTCGCCGCGGCCACCGACGACGAAACCCCGCCGCCGCTGGATCTCGAACCCCAGCGCCGGCACGTCAGCGCCCAGGTCAACGCGCGCTTTACGATCGCGCCGCCGCGACTGTGACCCGGAGAGGGAATTCACGGACCCGTCCGGACGGCCGTTGTCATGAATTTCTCCGCTGCCGTCCGTGATGCTCATAGGAGCGGGCCACCGCACAATTCAACACTTGTCAATGGCCCTTCATGTAAAGGTTGTTGAGTAGTCACGTCCGGCCAATTCTCTACCGGTCGGTAAGGCCTAGGCTCGATTCATGCGCCGAGCAAAGATCGTTTGTACATTGGGGCCCGCCACCGACTCGTACGACCAGATCAAGGCACTGGTCGAGGCCGGAATGGACGTGGCTCGTTTCAACCTCAGCCACGGCGGTTACGCCGATCACGAGGAGCGCTACCAGCACGTACAGAAGGCCGCCGACGAGACCGGCCGCAGCATCGGACTCCTCGCCGACCTTCAAGGCCCGAAGATCCGGCTCGGCCGTTTCACCGAAGGGCCCGTACTCCTTGAACGCGGCGACACCTTCACCATCACGGTGGAGGACGGTGCCGAGGGCGACCGCCACCAGTGCGGAACCACCTACTCCGGCCTCGCCGCCGACGTGACGCCCGGCGAGCGTGTCCTCGTCGACGACGGCAAGGTCTGCCTCGAGGTCACCTCCGTCGACGGCCCCCGGGTACACACCACGGTGGTCGAGGGCGGCGTGATCTCCGACCACAAGGGCCTCAACCTGCCCGGCGTCGCGGTCTCCGTGCCGGCCCTCTCCAAGAAGGACGAGGACGACCTGCGCTGGGCCCTGCGCACCGGCTTCGACGTCATCGCGCTCTCCTTCGTCCGCAGCGGCAAGGACATCCAGGACGTCCACCGCATCATGGACGAGGAGGGCCGCCGCCTCCCCGTGATCGCCAAGGTCGAGAAGCCGCAGGCCGTCGAGAACATCGACGAGATCGTGGCGGCCTTCGACGGCATCATGGTCGCGCGCGGCGACCTCGGCGTCGAAATGCCCCTCGAGCAGGTCCCGATCGTGCAGAAGCGGGCCATCAAGCTCGCCCGCCGCAACGCCAAACCGGTCATCGTCGCGACCCAGATGCTGGACTCGATGATCGAGAACTCGCGCCCGACCAGGGCCGAGGCGAGCGACGTGGCCAACGCGGTCATCGACGGGACGGACGCGGTGATGCTGTCCGGCGAGACCAGCGTCGGCAAGTACGCCGTCGAGACGGTGCGCACGATGGCCAAGATCGTCGAGGCGGCCGAGGAGGACATCCTGGCCAAGGGCCTCCCGCCGCTCACCGAGTCGAACAAGCCCCGCACCCAGGGCGGCGCGGTGGCCCGCGCGGCAGCGGAGATGGGCGACTTCCTGGGCGCGAAGTTCCTGGTCGCGTTCACGCAGTCGGGAGACACCGCCCGCCGGCTCTCCCGCTACCGCTCCCCGATCCCGCTGCTGGCGTTCACCCCGGAACAGGCGACGCGCTCCCAGCTCAGCCTCACCTGGGGCGCCGAGACGTTCCTCGGCCCGCACGTCGAGTCCACGGACGCGATGGTCGACCAGGTCGACGAGCTGCTTCTGAAGTACGGCCGCTGCGAGCGGGGTGATGTCGTGGTGATCACGGCGGGCTCCCCGCCCGGGGTCACCGGCGCCACGAACATGGTCCGCGTCCACCACATCGGCGAGGACGACAGTCCCAAGTAGGACACGGTGAGGGCTCCTCGGTGGCGAGGGGCCCTTTTCAGTGCTTCTGGTCCACGTGGGTGTCCGAGGGCTACGGAGGCTTTCTCGGCGACTGGGATGTTGAACGGGGTGCCGTGCGGGTGCAGTGCGTTCACTCGATCGGTCGTTCGGCATGCCCGGCGTTTTCTGATGGTGCGTCAGGAAACTCCCGACCACTCTGTGCCGCGGATCGTCACTGTGTGCAGCAAAAAGCGGAGGATCACGCGAACGTGATCCTCCGCCTCGGGGAGTGCCGGGTGCGGGACTCGAACCCGCACGTCCTCACGGACAGATGTGTTTGAGACATCAGCGTCTGCCTGTTCCGCCAACCCGGCAACAGCGCTGAGTCGGAGTGTACCTGGTCACCGCCACACAGTTCAGCTAGGTAGTCTTCATAGACAGCAGCACCTCCCCGGCCCGTATCAAGGAGCCCCCCGTGACCGCCGAGTCGCCCCAGCCCGTAGACGTGCCCGACGACGACAAGTCGCACGTGCCTCCGCTGACGACCCGTGTCGTCATCGCGGAGGACGAGGCCCTGATCCGGCTCGACCTGAAAGAGATGCTGGAGGAGGAGGGCTACTCCGTCGTCGGTGAGGCCGGTGACGGCGAGCAGGCCGTCGAGCTCGCCCGCGAGCACCGGCCGGACCTCGTGATCCTCGACGTGAAGATGCCCAAGCTCGACGGCATCTCCGCGGCCGAGAAGATCGCCGAGGAGTCCATCGCCCCGGTCCTCATGCTCACCGCCTTCTCCCAGCGCGACCTCGTCGAGCGCGCTCGCGACGCCGGCGCCATGGCCTACCTCGTGAAGCCGTTCAGCAAGAGCGACGTCGTGCCCGCGATCGAGATGGCCGTCTCCCGCTTCACCGAGCTGAAGCAGTTGGAGCAGGAGGTCGCCGACCTCACCCAGCGCCTGGAGACCCGCAAGCTCGTCGACCGCGCCAAGTCCATCCTCCAGACCCAGTACGGCCTGACCGAGCCGGCCGCGTTCCGCTGGATCCAGAAGACGTCGATGGACCGCCGTATGTCGATGCAGCAGGTTGCCGAGGCGGTCATCGCGGACAACGAGGAGAAGAAGGCCGCCAAGGACAAGGGCTGACCTTTCCCGGGTACGCCGAGGCCCGCGCCCCCGAACTGTTCGAGGGGCGCGGGCCTCGCCGCGTCGTACGGGTCAGTCCTCGCCGAGGTACGCCTTGCGTACGGACTCGTCGTGCAGCAGATCCTGGCCGGTGCCCGACAGGACGATGGTGCCGACCTCCATGACGTGGCCGTGATCGGCCAGCGACAGCGCGGCCTGGGCGTTCTGCTCGACCAGCAGGATGGTCGTGCCCTGGGACTTCAGCTCGGCGATCGTCGCCATGATCTTCTGCATCATGATCGGCGACAGACCCATCGAGGGTTCGTCGAGCATCAGCAGCTTCGGCTGGCACATGAGCGCGCGGCCCATCGCCAGCATCTGCTGCTCACCGCCGGACAGGGTGCCCGCGGCCTGCTTTCTGCGCTCCCCGAGGATGGGGAAGAGGTCGTAGGCGCGCTGGATGTCCTTCTCGATGCCCGGCTTGTCGGTGCGCAGGAACGCGCCGAGGCGCAGGTTGTCCTCGATGGTCATGCGGGGGAAGATGTGCCGCCCCTCGGGGGAGTGGGCGAGCCCCAGCGAGACCACCTGATGGGCGGGGATCTTCCTCAGCGACCTGCCGTTGAACCTGATCTCCCCGCCGACCGGCTTGAGCAGGCCGGAGAGCGTGCGCAGGGTGGTGGTCTTGCCCGCGCCGTTCGTGCCGATCAGGGTGACGACCTCACCGGCGTCGACCTTGAAGGAGATGCCCTTGACGGCCTCGATCTTGCCGTAGGCGACCCGCAGGTCCTCGACTTCGAGCAGTGCGGTCATCGGTCGTTCTCCTTGCCGGGCGCGGCATCCGTGGTGGTCTCGGCGTGCGCCTCCGCGGCCTCGACCTCGGCGACCTCCTCGTCGCCGGGAGCGTTCTCGAAGGGCTCGCCCAGATAGGCGGCGACGACCCGCTCGTCGCCCTGAACGGTCGCGCTGTCACCCTCGACGAGCTTCTCGCCCTGCACGAGGACGGCGACGCGGTCGCAGAGGTTGAAGATGAAGCGCATGTCGTGCTCAATGACGAGGACGGCGATGCCTTTGTCACGGATCCCGAAGACCAGTTCCTCGGTGGCCCGGGTCTCCTGCGGGTTCATGCCCGCGGTGGGCTCGTCGAGGAGGAGCAGACCCGGTTCGCTGGCCAGCGCCCGGGCGATCTCCAGCTTGCGCTGCTCGCCGTAGGGCAGGTTGCGGGCGAGGTGCTCGGCCTTCTTCTCCAGGCCCACGAACTCCAGGAGTTCCATGGCGCGTGCGTGGGAGGCCGCCTCGGCCCGGTGGAAGCCGGGGCCACGCAGCAGGGCCGACCAGAGGCCCTCCTTGGTGCGGGTGTGGCGGCCGACGAGCACGTTCTCCAGGACCGTCATGTTCGCGAACAGGCGGATGTTCTGGAAGGTACGGGCGATGCCGGCCTGGGTGACGAGGTGGGGTTTGGGCGGCAGGACGGTGCCCTTGTACTTCACTGTTCCGCTGGTCGGGACGTAGAGGCCCGTCAGGCAGTTGAAGAAGGTGGTTTTGCCGGCGCCGTTGGGCCCGATGAGGCCGACGATCTCGCCGCTGTTGACGGTGAGGTCGACGGAGCGTACGGCGGTGAGGCCGCCGAAGCGCATGGTGACGTCGCTGGCGTCGAGGACCGTCGTGGTGGTGGCGGTTGTGGTGGTGGTCATGGCGGTCACGCCCCTGCCTTGGCGACGCCGGTGGCACCTTCGGACAGCGCTGTGGCTTCGGGTACGTCGAGTTGTCCGGCTTCGTGGAATTCGAGCTGCTTCCTGCGGTCGGCGACGAGGCCTTCGGGCCGGAAGCGCATGAGGAGCATGAGCGCTATGCCGAAGAGGAGGAGTTGGTAGTCCGCCATGAACTGGAGTTTGGCCGGGATGAGGTAGAGGAGGGAGGCGCCGATGAGAGGTCCGCTGATGGTGCCCATGCCGCCGAGGATGACGGCGGCGAGGAGGAAGGCGGAGTTGGGGGGGACGGAGCCGGCGAACTGGTACTGCTCGGGGGTGACGCTGTAGGAGACGTGGGACTGGACGGTGCCGGCGAAGCCCGCGAGGGTGGCGCCGAGGGCGAAGGCGAGGAGCTTGAGGCGGAAGCCGTTGATGCCCATGGCGGTGGCGGCGGTCTCGTCTTCGCGGATGGCGACCCAGGCGCGACCGATGCGGGAATCCGCGGAGCGGCGGAAGACGGTCACGACGACGGCCGTGAACAGGAGCATCAGCAGGTAGTAGTTGGCGGAGCGGGTGAGCTGGTGGCCGAGGACGTCGTGTGGCAGACCGAGGTTGAATCCGAAGATCTCCAGGTCGGGGATGTTCGGGATGCCGTTGGAGCCGTTGGTGACGTCGGGGCCGCTGTTCCCGTTCAGGTTGTTCATGGTGATGCGGAAGATCTCACCGAAGCCGAGGGTGACGATGGCGAGGTAGTCGCCGCGCAGCCGCAGGGTCGGGGCGCCGATGACCACACCGAAGATCAGCGAGGCGGCGGCGCCGGTGAGGACGGCGGCCCAGAACGGGAAGTGGACGCCGATGGTGGACTGGGGGGAGCCGGAGACCAGGGCGGCGGCGTAGGCGCCGACGCCGAGGAAGGCGACGTATCCCAGGTCGAGGAGGCCGGCCAGACCGACGACGACGTTGAGGCCGAGGGCCACGGTCGCGAAGATGAGGATGTTCGCGCCGATGAGGGCGAACTGGTCGTTGGTCTGGGTGAAGGGGAAGCAGATCGCGGCGGCGAAGGCCGCCGCGACGGTGACGTTGCGGTGTTTGGTGGTGAGGGCCGACAGCCGCTTGAGGAGGCCGGCACGGGCCACTGCGGTGAATCCGAAGCCGGCGATGATGAGGAAGCCGACGAACAGTTCGGAGTATTCGGTGCCGATGCCGTAGGCGAAGACGTAGAGGCCGATTCCGAAGCCGGCGGCGATGATGAGGATCTCGGCCCAGGCGGGGAGGTCCTTGGCGCGACCGGGGTCGGGGGCCGTGAGTGAGTGACGGAGCCTGCCCCAGAGGCCCGGGGCGGAGTCGTTTTCGTCGTAGGGCCGGTCGACGGGGAGGCCGAAGGCTGCGATCACGGCGACGAGGGAGCCGATGCCGGAGATCCAGGCGCCGGGTTCGAGGTTGACGAGGCCGCCGAGTTCGTCGCTGATGGCGCCCATGGCGTAGCCGGTGGTGCCGAGGGTGCCGAGGGCGAGGAGGACGACGGGGCTGTTTGTACCGCCGGGGGTGAGCCAGCCGAGTCCTCGGATGCCGTAGCCGGAGAGGCCGAAGAGCAGGGTGAGGGTCGCCCCGATGAGGGTGAGGACCTGCAGGCCGCCGGGGTAGCCGGTGACGGTGAGGTCGCCTGGGAATTCCGGGGTCCAGGTCCAGGCGAGGAAGGTGCCCACGAGTGCGACGGCGGAGCCGGCGACGGTGGTGATACGGGCGACGGCGGGGGGCAGCGGAATCAACGGTGCCGCCGTGGTGGGCGACTTGGTGATGTCCGCGGTGTTGTCGGTGGGTGTCTTCGTGGTCATGGGTATCACGCCCGATCCGCGACGCGTTCGCCGAGGAGGCCTTGCGGTCGGAAGAGGAGGACGAGGATGAGGAGGGCGAAGGCCCAGACGTCCTTCCAGGCGCCGCCGCCGAAGAGGTCCATGCCGGGGATGTCGCCGATGTAGCCGGTGGCGAGGGCTTCGGCGACGCCGAGGACGAGGCCGCCGAGCATGGCGCCGTAGATGTTGCCGATGCCGCCGAGAACGGCTGCGGTGAAGGCCTTGAGGCCCATGAGGAAGCCCATGCGGAAGCCGACCTGGCCGTTCTTGAGGCCGTAGGCGACGGCGGCGATGGCCGCGAACGCGGCGCCGATGGCGAAGGCCATGACGATGATGCGGTCGGTGTTGATGCCCATGAGTTTGGCGGTGTCCGGGTCCTGGGCGGTGGCCTGCATGCCGCGTCCGGAGCGCGTCTTGGTGACGAAGAGGCCGAGGGCCGTCATGCAGATGGGAGCGGCGATGATGATGAAGAGGTCGCCGCGCTGGATGTTGGCGCCGAAGATGTCGAAGGGGCCGCCGTTGAACTGGGGGAAGGGGCGGTCCTTCTTGGCGTCCGGGTACCACTTCCAGACGATCTGCTGGAGGACGATGGACAGTCCGATGGCGGTGATGAGGGGTGCCAGGCGGGGTGCGTTGCGCAGAGGGCGGTAGGCGAAGCGTTCCGCCGCGGTGGCGACGGCGACCGAGACGATGATGCCGCCGAGGATCATGAGCGGGATGGCTACGCCCAGCGCGAAGTCCTTGGGCAGCCAGAGCCAGACGGTGAGGGCCCCGAAGCCCCCGACCATGAAGATCTCGCCGTGGGCGAAGTTGATGAGCTGGACGATGCCGTAGACCATCGTGTAACCGATCGCGATGAGTCCGTACATCGCGCCGAGGATGAGTCCATTGGCCAGCTGTTGCGGCAGTTCGTTCACCGCAGGGCCTCCGTGGAGTGGTTCGGATACGGCGCCGCGCGGGAACGCTGGTGGGCACTCCCGCGCGGCCTGATCAATGTGTGAGGTGGAGAGGAATCGTTGTTCTTTCCTCGCTCAGCCGACCTTGGGCACCCCGCTGTATTCCGGCGTCCACGCGTTGCTCTTGATCTTGTACGCGGTCATGGTGTGGTTGGTGGTGTCGCCGTACTGGTCGAAGGAGATGGTGCCGGTGACGCCGTCAAACTTGATCTTGCTCATGGCGTCCAGGACCGCCTTGCGGCCGTCCGTGGGCAGCTTGCCGTCGTTGCCCTCGACGGCGAGCTTGACGGCCTCGATGATGGACCAGGTGGCGTCGTAGGTGAGGCCGCCGTAGGCCTCGTAGGCGTCCTTGTAGCCCGCGGTCTTGTAGTCCGCGATGAACTTCTTGGCGGAGGCGAGCTGCTCGACGGGCTTGCCGACGGAGGTGGCGAGGTCGCCTTCGGCCTTCTTGTTGAGCTTGGGGTAGTCGCCGGAGTAGACGCCGTCGCCGCCCATGAGCGGGATGTTCTGGCCGCTGTCCTTCAGCTGCTGGCTGAGGGGGGCGGCGGCCGGGTACTCGCCGCCGTAGTAGAGGGCTTCGGCACCGGTCTTCTTGATCTTGGCGACTACGGCGTTGAAGTCGCGGTCGTCGGGGTTGACGTGGTCGTTGCCGACGATGGTGCCGCCGAGATTGGTGAAGTTGGTCTTGAACGAGGCGGCGAGGCCGGCGCCGTAGGTCTTCTGGTCGTCGATCAGGTAGGCCTTCTTGACCTTGGCCTTGTTGTAGAGGTAGTCGGCGGCGAAGGCGCCCTGGATCTCGTCCGTGGTCGCGGTGCGGAAGAAGGTCTTGAACTGGCGGACCCTGTCACCGGTCTTCCAGCCGTCGCCCTGGGTGAGTTCGGTGCCGGTGTTGGCGGGGGAGACCTGGGTGAGGCCGGCGTCGTTGAACGGCTTCTGCATCTGCTGGGAGACGCTGGAGTTCAGCGGGCCGACGACGCCGAGGACGTCCTTCTCGCTGATGAACTTCTGGGCGTTCTGCTGGCCGACGGAGGGCTGGGCCTGGTCGTCGAGGGGCTCGACCTTGAACTCGATGCCCTTGACGAAGCCTTCCTTGTTGGCCGTCTTGGCGGCCAGGTCGGCGGAGTTCTTGATGCCGAGGCCGAGGGCCGAGAGGTCGCCGGTGAGCGGAGCGTCGACACCGATCACAACCGTGGTCTTGTCGCCGCTGCTGCCGCCCTTGTCGTCGCGGGACCCACAGGCGGTGAGTGTCAGCGATCCCGCCGCAAGTGCGGCGGTGATAGCGATGATCGAACGTTGACGCACGAATCAGGTCCTTTCCCTGGCACGGCGGCTCCCCGTGGAACGCACCGAGTCCGGCGCCGTGGCGATAGGGCTGTGAATCCCTTGGCGCGGTGACTGGCCGTGACTCTAAGCGCGTGCAGGGAACGTGGAGGAGTGTCTGAACAAGGCTGTGACGCTCTTGTTATGACACGGCGTAATGCAGAGCGGTACTGGGTGGGGGGAATGCGCGGAATTCCAGCCGATTTACCCCGTCCGTATAGTGAGAACCTGCAGGACGCGTGGCTATGTTTTCAGGTGCGTTCAACTGTTTTGGTGATGACGCGGGGCTGGTCCCGCGGGCGACTCGGCCGACTTCCGAGTGTGGTGTGGGCAGTGGGGGCGCTGGAGTTGAGGCAGGTGGCTCCCATTGCGCGCTTATTACGCAGCGTTACGTCCAGGAAAGAGGGTCGGGTGTTTGCGGCACTTTCACATATTCCGTGACAAGAGCGACGCTCATCCCCAAGGGCCTTTGCGTGGGCCGCCCGTTCGGTACCACTCCTCGCAGCCCTCGTGCGCCTTGCGGTCGATGAGCCGGTCGGCCGCGCGGGCGTCACCGCGTTCGAGTTCGCCACGGGTGGCGTCCACGACGTCCATGAGGATGTCGTACTGGCCGTCGGACAGGCCCATCGACTGGTAGTCGCCGTAGGTGTCGTCCTTGAGCTGCCTGCGTGACCAGTACGCGACGATTCGCGTGCACAGCTCCTCGGGTGACGTGGTGCGGGGCGAGGGCCTGCCAGTTGCGGTCGCCGGACCGCTCTGGCTCTTCGCCCCGTCCGCGGCTCCGGAGCCCGCGCATCCGGCGGCCAGAGGGCTCGTCAGGAGCACCAGTCCGAGCCCCAATCCAAGTGCCGCCCGCCGAGTGGAGGCCCTTCCCGTAGCCATGCCTCGACGCTATGCGGCCAGGTGGGTGACATCAACCGGCGGACGGCCGGGGTCTGTTGGAGGAGTGTCAGTCGGCCGCGCGCGGGTGGGTTCCGTCGGTGGGCCCCGCGTCCCGCAGCAGGCAGGTCAACCGGGCGGTGCAGACCCGGCGGTCCTCCTCGTCGGTGATCACGATCTCGTACGTCGCCGTGCTTCGCCCCCGGTGCACGGGCTTCGCGACACCGGTCACCAGGCCCGACCGCACACCCCGGTGGTGCGTGCAGTTGAGGTCGACGCCGACCGCGATCTTCGAGTTGCCGCCGTGCAGCATCGAGCCCACCGAGCCCAGCGTCTCCGCCAGTACGGCGGACGCTCCTCCGTGCAGCAGTCCGTACGGCTGGGTGTTGCCCTCCACCGGCATCGTCCCGACGACCCGCTCCGGCGACGCCTCGACGATCTGCACGCCCATCCGCGTACCCAGGTGCCCCGCGGAGAACAGGGCGGGCAGGTCGACCCCGAGGGCCGCGTACTCGTCGATGATCTCCTGCGGGAACTTCACCTGCTGCTGCTCACCCATGGACCGGCTCCGTTCGGCGTACGTGTGTCTGTCGGCTGACGCTTGTCTGCTGAGCGAACGCTCAGTCGGTCGCCGATTGTTCCAGACGGACGACGACGGACTTGCTGGCCGGGGTGTTGCTGGTGTCCGCGGTGGCGTCGAGCGGCACGAGCACATTGGTCTCGGGGTAGTATGCGGCCGCGCAGCCACGCGCCGTCGGGTAGTGCACCACCCGGAACCCCGCGGCCCGCCGCTCCACACCGTCCTGCCACTCGCTCACCAGATTGACGTACGACCCGTCGGTCAGCCCCAGCTGCCCCGCGTCCTCGGGGTTCACCAGCACCACCCGGCGCCCGTTCTTGATCCCCCGGTAACGGTCGTCGAGGCCGTAGATCGTGGTGTTGTACTGGTCGTGCGAGCGCAGCGTCTGCAGCAGCACGCGGCCCTCGGGAACCTTCGGGTACTCGATGGGCGCCGCCGTGAAGTTGGCCTTGCCGGTGGCCGTCGGGAAGCGCCGCTCGTCGCGCGGGGCGTGCGGCAGGGCGAAGCCGCCCGGGCGCTCCACGCGCGCGTTGAAGTCCTCGAAACCGGGCACTACGCGCGCGATGCGGTCGCGGATCGTCGCGTAGTCCTTCTCGAACTCCTCCCACGGCACCACGCTGTCCTCGCCGAGCACCCGCCGCGCCAGCCGGCACACGATGGCCGGCTCGGACAGCAGGTGCGTGCTCGCGGGCTCCAGGCGCCCGCGGGAGGCGTGCACCATCCCCATCGAGTCCTCGACGGTCACGAACTGCTCGCCACTGCCCTGCAGATCGCGCTCGGTGCGGCCGAGCGTCGGCAGGATCAGCGCACGCGCGCCCGTGACCACGTGCGAGCGGTTGAGCTTCGTCGAGACGTGCACGGTCAGCCGGGCCCGCCGCATGGCCGCCTCGGTGACCGCCGTGTCCGGGGAGGCGGAGACGAAGTTCCCGCCCATCGCGAAGAACAGCTTGGCGTCGCCGTCACGCAGCGCGCGGATGGCCCGTACGACGTCGTAGCCGTGCTCGCGCGGGGGCGCGAAGCCGAACTCCTTCTCCAGGGCGTCCAGGAAGGCCGGGGCTGGGCGCTCGAAGATGCCCATCGTGCGGTCGCCCTGCACGTTCGAGTGGCCGCGCACCGGGCACACGCCCGCGCCCGGGCGGCCGATGTTGCCGCGCAGGAGCAGGAAGTTGACGATCTCGCGAATGGTCGCCACGGAGTGCTTGTGCTGGGTCAGGCCCATCGCCCAGCAGACGATGGTGCGCTCGGAGGCGAGGATCATCCCCAGGGCCTGCTCGATGTCCGCGCGCGTGAGGCCCGTTGCGGCGAGCGTCTCGTCCCAGTCGGCGGCACGGGCGGTCTTCGCGAACTCCTCGTACCCGTGGGTGTGTTCACGGACGAACGCTTCGTCGACGGCGCCCTCGGTCTCCACGATCAGCTTGCCCAGGAGCCGGAAGAGGGCCTGGTCGCCGCCGATGCGGATCTGCAGGAACAGGTCGTTGAGCGCGGCGCCCGTGGTGAGGCCCTTGGGCGTCTGCGGGTTCTTGAACCGCTCCAGGCCGGCCTCGGGCAGCGGGTTGACGCTGATGATCCGCGCGCCGCCCGCCTTGGCCTTCTCCAGGGCGGAGAGCATGCGCGGATGGTTCGTGCCCGGGTTCTGACCGGCCACGATGATCAGGTCGGCCTTGTACATGTCCTCCAGCAGGACGCTGCCCTTGCCGACGCCGATCGTCTCCGAGAGGGCCGAGCCGGAGGACTCGTGGCACATGTTCGAGCAGTCGGGGAGGTTGTTCGTGCCCAGCTCGCGCGCGAAGAGCTGGTACAGGAACGCGGCCTCGTTGCTGGTACGGCCCGAGGTGTAGAAGAGGGCCTCGTCGGGGGAGCCGAGGCCGGCGATCTCCTCGGCGACGATGTCGAAGGCGCGCTCCCAGCTCACCGGCTCGTAGTGCTCGCCCCCCTCGGGGAGGTACATGGGGTGCGTGAGACGGCCCTGCTGGCCGAGCCAGTAGCCGCTGCGGGTCGCCAGGTCGGCGACGGAGCGCGCGGCGAAGAACTCCGGGGTGACCCGGCGCAGGGTGGCCTCCTCGGCCACCGCCTTCGCGCCGTTCTCGCAGAACTCCGCCTTGTGCCGGTGGTCCGGCTCCGGCCAGGCGCAGCCCGGGCAGTCGAAGCCGTCCTTCTGGTTGACGCTCAGCAGCGTCAGCATGGTCCGCTTCACGCCCATCTGCTGCTGGGCGATGCGCAGCGTGTGGCCGATGGCCGGCAGTCCCGCGGCAGCGTGCTTCGGCTCCGCGACCTGCGGCGCGTCCTGAACCGGATCGCCCTTGGGCGGCTTGCTGGCCATCGCCCGCTCTCCTTACGACTGTGCGCGTGATGTACATCTCCGATCCTCGCACGCACGGGCGACAACCCTCGAAGCCGCCTGTGGATCTCCGTTCACCTGCTCCCCGCCCGCCCGCCCGCAGGCAGCGGGGGAGGTGCCGAACCGACCGCCGCCCCCTCGAACCGCCCGTACCTCACCGAAGCCGCCGATCCGCCGGAGACGAGCGGCACACGCTGCCGGAGACGAGCGGCACACGCTGTCAGTGCCGCGTGGCAGGATCGGGGACGTGGCAGAAACAGCAGCGAAGAAGACCGACAAGACCCCCGGAGGGGCCCGTCCCCGGCTGATGCTCATGGACGGGCACTCGCTGGCCTACCGCGCGTTCTTCGCGCTGCCCGCGGAGAACTTCACGACCGCGACGGGCCAGCCGACGAACGCGATCTACGGCTTCGCGTCGATGCTGGCCAACACGCTGCGCGACGAAGCGCCCACGCACTTCGCGGTGGCCTTCGACGTCTCCCGCAAGACGTGGCGCTCCGAGGAGTTCACCGAGTACAAGGCGAACCGCTCCAAGACCCCGGACGAGTTCAAGGGCCAGGTCGAGCTGATCGGCGAGCTGCTCGACGCCATGCACGCGCAGCGCTTCGCGGTCGAGGGCTTCGAGGCGGACGACATCATCGCCACCCTCGCCACCCGGGCCGAGGCCGAGGGCTTCGAGGTGCTGATCGTCACCGGTGACCGCGACTCCTTCCAGCTGGTCACCGAGAACACCACGGTGCTCTACCCGACGAAGGGCGTCTCCGAGCTGACCCGGTTCACCCCGGAGAAGGTTCTCGAGAAGTACGGCTTGACGCCCGCCCAGTACCCCGACTTCGCGGCACTGCGCGGTGACCCGTCCGACAACCTCCCCGGCATCCCCGGCGTCGGCGAGAAGACCGCCGCGAAGTGGATCAACCAGTTCGGGTCGTTCGCGGAGCTGGTCGAACGTGTCGACGAGGTCAAGGGCAAGGCCGGGCAGAACCTCCGCGAGCACCTGGAGGCCGTCAAGCTCAACCGCCGGCTCACCGAGCTGGAGCGCCAGGTTGAGCTGCCGAAGACGGTCGCCGACCTGGAGCGGGCGGCGTACGACCGCAAGACCGTCGCGATGGTCCTCGACACCCTGGAGATCCGCAACCCGTCCCTGCGCGAGCGGCTCTTCGCCGTCGACCCCGGCGCCGAGGAGGCCGAGACCACCCCGGTCGCGACGGACGGCGTGGAGCTGGACGCCAGCGTGCTCGGCACGGGCGAGCTGGCCCCCTGGCTCGCCGAGCACGGCGCCGAGGTGCTGGGCGTCGCCACCGTCGACACGTGGGGGCTCGGCACCGGCTCGGTCGCCGAGGTCGCACTCGCCGCGCCCGACGGGGCCGCCGCCTGGTTCGACCCGTCCGAGCTGGACGAGACCGACGAGAACGCGTTCGCGACCTGGCTCGCCGACGCGGCCAGGCCGAAGGTGTTCCACAACGCCAAGGGCGCCATGCGGGTCTTCGCCGAGCACGGCTGGAGCATCGAGGGCGTCGCCATGGACACGGCGCTCGCCGCCTACCTGGTCAAGCCGGGCCGCCGCTCCTTCGACCTGGACGCGCTGTCGCTGGAGTACCTGCACCGCGAGCTGGCCCCCGCGGCGGCGGCGGACGGCCAGCTGGCGTTCGGTGCGGACGACGGCGCCGAGGCCGAGGCCCTGATGATCCAGGCGAGGGCGATCCTCGACCTGGGAGAGGCCTTCGAGGGCCGCCTGCAGGACGTCGGCTCGGCGGACCTGCTCCGGGACGTGGAGCTGCCCACCTCCGCGCTGCTGGCCCGCATGGAGCGACATGGCATCGCGGCCGACCGGGCGCACCTGGAGGCCATGGAACAGATGTTCACGGGCGCCGTGCAGCAGGCGGTGAAGGAGGCGCACGCGGCAGCCGGGCACGAGTTCAACCTCGGCTCGCCCAAGCAGCTCCAGGAGGTCCTCTTCGGCGAGCTGAACCTGCCCAAGACGAAGAAGACCAAGACCGGCTACACGACCGACGCCGACGCTCTGGCCTGGCTCGCCGCCCAGACCGACAACGAACTGCCGGTCATCATGCTCCGCCACCGCGAGCAGGCGAAACTGCGCGTCACGGTCGAGGGCCTGATCAAGACGATCGCGGCGGACGGCCGTATCCACACCACGTTCAACCAGACGGTGGCGGCGACGGGCCGGCTCTCCTCCACGGACCCGAACCTGCAGAACATCCCGGTCCGTACGGACGAGGGCCGCGCCATCCGCCGCGGCTTCGTCGTCGGCGAGGGCTTCGAGTCGCTGATGACCGCCGACTACAGCCAGATCGAGCTGCGCGTGATGGCCCACCTGTCCGAGGACGAGGGCCTGATCGAGGCGTTCACCTCGGGCGAGGACCTGCACAACACGGTCGCCTCGCACGTGTTCTCCGTCGAGCCCTCCGCCGTGGACGCGGAGATGCGGCGCAAGATCAAGGCGATGTCGTACGGCCTGGCGTACGGGCTGTCGGCCTTCGGCCTCTCCCAGCAGCTGAGCATCGAGGCGGCCGAGGCGCGGGCGCTGATGGACACGTACTTCGAGCGGTTCGGCGGCGTACGGGACTATCTGCGCCGTGCGGTCGACGAGGCACGGGCGACGGGCTACACCGCGACGCTCTTCGGGCGCCGCCGCTATCTGCCCGACCTCAACAGCGACAACCGTCAGCGCCGCGAGGCGGCCGAGCGGATGGCCCTGAACGCCCCGATCCAGGGCACGGCGGCCGACATCGTCAAGATCGCGATGCTCAACGTCGACCGGGCGCTGCGCGAGGCGGACCTCAGGTCCCGGATGCTCCTCCAGGTCCACGACGAAATCGTCCTGGAGATCGCCCCCGGCGAACGGGAGGCGGCAGAGGAGATCGTCCGCCGTGAAATGGCCGACGCGGTCCACCTGAGGGCACCGCTGGACGTCTCGGTCGGTGTGGGCCCGGACTGGGAGTCGGCGGCCCACTGACGCCCGTGAGTCACGAGGGTGGTTGCTCGCCGGTCGTCCGCATTTTCTTGCCCCCGGCAACCAAATCCCGCCGCAACGCGAGCAACCACCGGAGTGTCTCCGGGTCCCACGCCCTCAAGGCGGTGGGGGAGGTGCCGAACCGGCCTGGACCCATGTCCGCCGCCCCCCCCCGCTGCCCAAGCGGCGGAGCCGCCAGCCAAATGGCCCCCGCCAAAACGCCCCCGCCAGTCCCGAGGGGCAAGGATGCGTGGCATGGGTATACGCATGCTTCACCACCGGACGGCTCCGGCACGGACCACGGCAGCGGCCGACGCCGCCACGGCCGCGCCGCTGTCGTCGTCCCCGCTGGTCCCGGCCCTCGCGGCCGACGCAAGCACCGCCCGCATCCCCACCGGCCCGGCGACGACGGTGCGCACCACAGTGGCCGGCCTCGGCCGCCGACTCACCGGCCACGTCACCCGCCCCGGCCTGGCCCGCGCCTACCGCCACTGGTCGGAACTCGGCCGCAGCTATCTCGCGCTGCTCCTCACCTTGGTCCCGCGTTCACGCCCGCAGCGCACCATCACCGTGTTCGCGGTGACCCTCACCGAGCGACCGGACGGCTCCGCGCGGCCTCGTCCCGGCCGGGACGAGCAGAAACCGGAGCCGGGCGCCACACCCTGACGCCCGCGGCGTACACCAGCAGCCCCAGCACCAGCCCCGCGCCCGCACCGAAGCACACCGTCGGCACCAGCTCCCAGGGCTTCGCGGTCGCTTCCCAGTACGCCCACCGGCGCACCACCCGCTGCGCGGCCCCCACCGCCGCGCAGCCACCGATCACGGCACCGGCCCACCACCGGTCCCGTACCGACAGCGACGGCATCCCCGCGAGCCGTGCGGGTGCCCGCCGTACCGCGTACACCACGAACGCGGCGATGACGAGGGCGGCCACCGCCGAGCCGCCGTACTGCAGGTACCAGTACAGCGGCGAGCCCGCCACCTCCCGGCCCAGGACCCGTAACAGCCGCATCCCCCATCGGTCGAGGTGAGTGAACGCGTCCCATACGACGTGCGTCAGCGCGCCGAGGGCCGCCGAGACGTACCACCACGCCACCGCACCGGCCCGCACGCGCGCGTGTGGCGCCCCGCACCGCGTCAGGGCCGCGATCCGCCCCTGCCGCCCGCGCGGCAGCAGCGCCACCAGTGGTTCGCGCACGAGCAGCCACAGCCCGACCAGCGCCCAGGCGATCGCCACATCGACGGTGAACACACCGGCGAACGAGTGCGTGACCGTCCCGAACTCCATCGCGCCCGGCAGGACACTCGCCGCGTAATAGGTCATGTCGGGGGAGAACGAACCCGCCGCGAGTACCGCGGGCACCAGCCGCCCCCGGCCGGTCCCGTCCCCGCGCACCGCGGGCAGGACGGCGGCCGCATGGCTGAGAGTGAACGGCAACAGGGCTCCCTGGAACGGCTGTCGACCGCGTTGGCGACCTGGTCATCGCGTTCGTCAAGTATGTGGGACCGATCGGGATGACAACGCGACATGGCCAATCGGTGAAAACCGGGCGTCAACGGGTGCCCACGCAAAGGAAGTTGTCGTAGGGTCGCCTGGGTCGGCGCGCCGGGGTGCCATCGAACACAGGAACGCATGACTCGACAGGCGTAACGGGGGCAACCGCGACAGCGGGTCGACCGTCACAACGGGGCGAGGCAGGCAGACGGAGACGGGCGCGACGGCGTCCATGGGAGGGGTTCACTCTATGGCGGCGCATTTCGGCAGGCGACTGCGCAAGGGGGCGGCGACGACGGCCGTTGCCGCGGCAGCGGTCGCGGCTCTGTCCGCGTCCCAGGGTCCGGGAGTGACCCACGGCAACCACGGCACACCGGCCGCCGCCGGCGCCACGTCCCCGGACTCGGCCCCCGCCGACAGCGCCACCGGCAACTCGCCGTACTACACGGACCTGCCGCCGCTCCACAGCCCCAATCCCAGCCCGTCCACCGGCATCGGCACCCCCGTCTCCCAGGGCGACGCCGAGGCGGGCATACCGGCCACCGTCCTGGACGCGTACAAGAAGGCCGAGGCTGAGCTGCGCAGCTCCAAGCCGGAATGCAACCTGCCCTGGCAACTCCTCGCCGCCATAGGCAAGGTGGAGTCGGGCCACGCGAGCGGTGGCCGCGTCGACGCCGACGGCACCACGACCACCCCGATCCTCGGCCCGGAACTCGACGGCAACGGCTTCGCGCTCATCAAGGACACCGACAACGGCGCGTACGACGGCAACAGCGCGTACGACCAGGCCGTCGGCCCCATGCAGTTCATCCCGTCCACCTGGGCCTGGGCCGGCCGCGACGGCAACGGCGACGGCAAGAAGGACCCCAACAACGTCTACGACGCCGCACTCGCCGCCGGACACTATCTGTGCCGCTACGGCTGGGACCTGTCCGACGAGGGGGACCTGCACAGCGCGATCCTCAGCTACAACGACTCGCAGGACTATCTGAACCTGGTCCTGTCGTGGCTGGAGTACTACCGCAAGGGCACCCACTCGATCCCGGACGGCACCGGCTCCCTGCCGGGTCACCGCAGTGACGAGCCCCGCGGAGCGAGCCCCGACCCGTCGCCCACGCCGCCGAAGCCGCCGAAGCCGGGCAAGACGCCGCCGGCGTCGGGCACGCCGAGCCCCGAGCCGCCCGCCACCACGCCCCCGTCGAGCACGCCGCAGACCCCCACCGACACCGTGGACCACCTGGCGGACGCCGGCACCGCCACGCTCACCGCGATGGCGGGCGACGCGTTCGCCGAGCGGATCAGCACGCGCGCCGAGACCGCGGCGGACAAGGCCGTCGGCAAGGTCCGGATCCGGTTCACGCTCATCGGCGACACGGACACGACCTTCACGGGCGGCGAGACCGTCGCCACGGTCGTCACCGACAGCACGGGCGTGGCGGTCGCACCCGCGCTCCAGGCGGGCGAGCGGACCGGTGACTTCACGGTCCACGCCGTCGTCGTGGGCCGCACGACGGTCGCGGGCCTCGACTACCACGCCGGTGTGACGCCGCGCGCCGCCGACACCCTCGCCCGCACCGGCGACACGGCGCTGACCTGCACGCCGGGCGGCGAGTTCGCCGACCAGGTCGAGGTGAAGGCGACCTACCAGGGCGCCGTCGCGGACAAGGTCGCGGCCACCGCCACGCTCATCAAGTCGGCGGACGACGCGACCGAGAACGACAAGGGCCCCTACTTCAAGGACGCCGACGGCAAAACCGTACGCACCCTGACGGGCCTTGTGACGGACGCGAACGGTCTGCTGAAGCTGCCGAAGCTGTACGCGGACGACACCACCGGCACCTTCCTGCTCCGCATCACCACCACCGGCGGCGCGACGCTCACCGTCGAGCTGACGGTCGCGGCGCCCGACACCTCGGCCAGTCCTACGCCGAGTTCCTCCCCGACGGCGTAACGGCCGCCGGGACGACGCTCGCACCAGGGCGCCCCTCCGCTTCGGCGGGCGGGCGCCCTCGTCCGTGTGTGCAACGTGTTCTCATCTCGCCCGCCCGTTGCTACGGTGCCGGACCTGACGGTGCATCAGCTCCCGATGTCCGTTCCGACCGCCCGGGGAGGCCCCGTATGCGTGCCCTGATCGCCGCCGCGACAGGCCTCGCCGTCGCGCTCGCCCTGGTCCTCACCGTCACCGCCCTGGGGTCGCCGACGGGCAGCACGTCCCCGAAGCCCCTGCTGACCACGGTGCCCGCACACCCGTGAACCCGTGACCGTCCCACCGGTCCGCCCGGGAAGGAGGCCGAGATGCGCCGCAAGGCCGGTCTGATCCTGCTCGCCCTCGCCGTGTTCTTCGCGACGCTGTCCCCGCTGCTGCGCTGGTACGCCTTCCCGCGCCTGGCCAAGATCCCCGCGAACCAGTACCAGGACATGGTCCTGGAGGCGAAGGACGCCACCCTCCTCGACTACGGCACGATGCGGTCGAAGAAGGTCCCCGAGGTCACCGTCGTGCAGACCCTCAAGGGCAACGTGGAAGCCTCGGAGAAGATCGAGCGGACCGCGAGCAGGGACGTGGTCGTCTGGGACGGCCTCTCCTACGTCCAGGGCCCCGACGGCAGGATGGTCTCCGAGATCCCCGAGCGCTACATCTTCGACGCGCACAGCCAGGAGCCCGTCCACGCCACCGGTGAGTCGGTGGACGGTGCCCCGGTACGCCGCGACGGCATCGAGTTCAAGTGGCCCTTCCTGACCGAGAAGCGGGACTACGAGTACTTCGACGCGCAGGCCCGCACCACCAGTCCCATCCACTACAAGGGCACCCAGGAGTTCCGCGGGGTGACGGTCTACTACTTCGAACAGACCGTCCCCTGGACCAAGGTCCCCTTCCCCAAGGCCATGCCAGTGCAGGGCATCACCCCCGAGTCGGTCGCGAAGACGGGCACCACGCGCTGGTACACGGTCCACAGGTTCTGGGTCGAACCCGGCACCGGTGCGCCCGTCTGCGGCGAGGAGATCCACAAGGAGGAACTGCGCGGCGGCACCCTGCTCGGCGGCCGGGACAAGGTGACGGCGTTCGTGGGGCACGTGAAGATGCGCGAGGACTACATCGAGCACACGGTGAACCTCGTCGAGTCCCAGCGCGTGCTGGTCCTCCTCATGACGTCGTACCTGCCCTGGAGCTTCCTGATCCTGGGCGCCCTGTTGCTGTCGCTCTCCCTGTACCTGGAGGCGCGCGGCAGGCGCCCGGGCGACGCGGCACCGGCTCAGCTGACCGAACCCGAACCTGTCAGCGCCTGAGCCGGGCGTTGGTGTGCCGGGTGGGCTCGGCGGTCGCCGGATCCTCCGGCCACGGATGCTTCGGATACCGCCCGCGCAACTCCGCCCGTACGCCCTTGTAGCCGTCCTTCCAGAAGGAGGCGAGGTCGGCGGTGACGGCGGCGGGGCGTCCGGCGGGAGAGAGGAGATGCACGAGCAGCGGTACGCCCGCGACGGTGGGTGACTCGTGCAGGCCGAACATCTCCTGCAACTTGACGGCGAGAACGGGCTGCCCCGGATCCGCGTAGTCGATCCGGATCCTGGACCCACTCGGTACGGCGATCCGCTCGGGCGCGAGCTCGTCGAGCCGGGCGGCGTCCCCGCTCGCCCAGGGCAGCAGACGGCCGAGCGCCGTACCGGCGTCGATCCGCGCCAGATCGGCCCGCCGCCGGGCCCGTCCCAGCTCGGGTTCCAGCCACTCCTCCACGCGCGCGTGGAGGGCCTCGTCCGACACGTCCGGCCAGGGCTCGCCGAGCCGCAGCCGCAGGAAGGCCAGCCGCTGCCGCAGCACGCGCGCCTCCGCCGACCACCGCAACAGGCCGATCCCGTCCCGCCGCAGCCCGTCGAGCAGGGCGTCGCGCACGAGCCCGGGATCCGCGTCCGGCAACGGGCGTACGGCCAACTCGACGGCCCCGAGCCGTTCGACCCGCCGCGCGACGACGTCCCCGTCGGCCCAGTGCACCTCGTCCAGCTCCTCGTAGAGGGACCCTGCCGCGACCCGCGCCAGCCCCTCGTCGATCACGGCACCGAGCCGCACGCGCGCGTGCCCCTTGCCGAGCGGCCGGTCGGCCACGGCGACGGCGATCCAGCCGGCCCCGCGCAACGGCGACCCGTCGGAAAGCTCGGCCCGCGTCCCGGAGACCATGAGATACGACCCACCGTCGAGCTTCGCGACCCGCTCGGGAAAGGTGAGGGCGGCGACGAGCCCGGCGACCTGGTCGTCGCCGAGGCGGGAAACACGCTCTGCGGCCACTTCTGTCCCTCGGTCATGGACGGGCGGGGGAGAGAACTCGGCAGAGACGGCCCGCAGTCGCCGAACTTCCGCAAGCCACCGCCTGGCATAGGCGTCACCCCCACGCCGAGCAGCCCGCAACGCACCGGCGAGATCATCGCCGTACTCCCGCGGCACCTCCTCGCTCAGCAGGGCGACAACCTCGGCCACCCTTCCGGAGGAGCCCGCATCGATGAGCGCCCGCCCCAGCCTGGGGTGCAAGCCCAACCGCGACAGCCGCACGCCCCGAGACGTGGCCCGCCCGACGGAGTCCACCGCCCCCACGGCCGCCAGGACGCCCCGCGCCGCCGCCATCGCCCCGCCCGGCGGTGGATCCAGCAACGCCAGCCCGGACGCGTCCGGGGCGCCCCAGCACGCCGCCTGGAGCGCGAACGCCGTCAGGTCGGCGACCTTGATCTCCGGCGCGGGGAAGAGGGGCAGCGTCGTGTCCTCCGCCTCCGACCAGCACCGGTACACCGCCCCCGGCGCCTCACGTCCGGCCCGCCCGGCCCGCTGCGCCCCCGCGGCCCGCGATGCCCGTACCGTCGTCAGCGCGCTCAGCCCGCGCGCGTGGTCCACCCGCGGCTCCCGCGCCAGCCCGGAGTCGACCACCACCCGCACCCCGGGAACCGTCAGCGACGACTCCGCGACGGAGGTGGCCAGCACCACCCGGCGGCGCCGTCCGGGCGCCAGCACCGCGTCCTGCACCGCGGCCGGTGCCCGCCCGTGCACCTGGAGCACCTCGACGTCGCCGAGATCGCCGGTATCCCCCAGTTGCCCGGCGACGCGCGCGATCTCACCGGCGCCGGGTAGGAAACACAGCACGTCCCCCGGCCGCTCGGCCAGCGCCCGCCGCACCACCGACGCCACGTGCGCCAGCAGCGCCGGATCGACCCACATGCCGTGCGCCGGCCGGACCGGACGCCCCGGCGGCGCCCAGACCACGTCGACCCCGTGGGCGGCACCCCGCGCCTCGACCACCGGCGCCCCGCCCAGCAGCCGTGCCCAGCCCTCCGCGTCCGTGGTCGCCGACGCGGCCACCAGCCGCAGCTCCGGCCGCAGGGTCTCGCGCACGTCGCACAGGAACGCCGCCGTCGTGTCCGCGTCCAGGTGCCGCTCATGGCACTCGTCGAGCACGACGACGTCGACGCCGGCCAGCTCCTGGTCCCGCTGGAGCCGCTGGAGCAGCACACCCGTCGTGACGACCTCCACGCGCGCGTGGCGGCCCACGACCCGCTCGCCGCGCACGGTGTAGCCGACGCTCTGCCCGACCTTCTCGCCCAGCAGCCACGCCATCCGCCGGGCCGCGGCCCGCGCCGCGATCCGCCGGGGCTCGGCCACGACGACCCGCCGCGCGGGCCCCTCACCCAGCAGCCCGGCCAGCACAGGCGGCACCAGCGTCGTCTTGCCGGTACCGGGCGGCGCCACGAGAACGGCGGTGCCGTGCTCGTCCAGCGCGGCGGTCAGGGCAGGCAGGGCACCACGTACGGGCAGTGCGTCCAGGGCGTCGTAGCGGATCACGCCCCCAGTGTCGTGCGCCCCCCGAAACCACCGTCACGCGCGCGTGCCCGGAAAAAGCCCCCCATGGCCTCCACGCGCGCGTGCGCCGGTCGCTCAGTCCCGCTCGCACACGAAGATCGCCGTCCCCGGGATCAGGCTGCCGCGCAGCGGCGACCAGCCGCCCCACTCCGAGGTGTTCCAGGCCGGCCACTCCGGCTCCACCAGGTCGACCAGCCGGAAGCCCGACGCCACCACGTCGCGCACCCGGTCGCCGATGGTCCGGTGGTGCTCGACGTACACCGCGCGGCCGTCCTCGTCCTGCTCGACGTACGGCGTGCGGTCGAAGTACGAGGCCGCCACGCTGAGCCCCTCCGGCCCGGGTTCGTCCGGGAACGCCCAGCGGATCGGGTGCGTCACCGAGAAGACGAAACGTCCCCCGGGCCGCAGCACCCGCCGCACCTCCCGCAGCACCAGCACCGGGTCGGCCACGAACGGCAGCGCGCCGTACGCCGAACACGCCAGGTCGAAGGAGCCGTCCGCGAAGGGCAGCGCGCCGGCGTCGGCGCAGACGAGCGGGAACGTTCCGCCGATGCGCAGCGCGTGCTGCAACTGGCGATGGGAGAGGTCCAGGGCCACCGGACGGGCGCCCTGCGCGGCCAGCCACCGCGCGCACTGGGCCGCGCCGGCGCCTATCTCCAGGACGTCCCGGCCCTTCAGCTCCTCCGCCGGGCCGAGCAGCTCCGCCTCCACCTCGTCGAGGCCCTCGGGACCCCATACGAAGCGGTCGTCACCGAGGAACGTGCCGTGCTCGATCTGGTACTCGTCCGCGTTCCGGTCCCACCAGCCCCGGTTGGCCCGGGAGCTCTCCGTCACTCCCGCGTCACGCCGGGTGGCTTCCGGTTCGAACGGCTCTGGCTCTTGGATGATCGGCTCCCTCGTCGTACTCTTCCGTGCAACCCGTTCAGGGGAGTGTCGCAAAAGGGGTCCCTCAGGCCTGCGTGGCCTGGTGGGACGGTTCTTGTGCCGGTTATGCGGCGATCCGCCCCGGCTGTGCGCCTTCGCGCATTGACCCTGTCCGGCTGCCCCCGTATGCTACAAGTTGCGCTGCGAGCCTGCGCTCCTCAGACGTAGCAGGCTGCGCTCGCATCTGTTGTATGTCCCCTCGGTTGTCGAGGCGCCGTCATCAGTTCACTGGTGGGGCGCTTCCTTGGCTGTCCGGCTTCTGCAGAGCGAAACGGGCTCCCGGCGTAAGCAGTACCTACGACTTCAATGTCCGTACCGGAGCCCTTTCCCACATGACGAGCAGCACCGAGACCACCGCCACCACCCCGCAGGTTGCGGTCAACGACATCGGTAACGAGGAAGCCTTCCTCGCCGCTATCGACGAGACGATCAAGTACTTCAACGATGGTGACATCGTCGACGGCGTCATCGTCAAGGTTGACCGGGACGAGGTTCTCCTCGACATCGGTTACAAGACCGAAGGTGTCATTCCGAGCCGCGAGCTCTCGATCAAGCACGACGTCGACCCGAACGAGGTCGTCGCCGTCGGCGACGAGATCGAGGCCCTGGTCCTCCAGAAGGAGGACAAGGAAGGCCGCCTGATCCTCTCGAAGAAGCGCGCCCAGTACGAGCGTGCCTGGGGCACCATCGAGAAGATCAAGGAAGAGGACGGCATCGTCACCGGTACCGTCATCGAGGTCGTCAAGGGTGGTCTCATCCTCGACATCGGCCTCCGCGGCTTCCTCCCGGCCTCCCTGGTCGAGATGCGCCGCGTTCGCGACCTCCAGCCCTACGTGGGCAAGGAGCTCGAGGCCAAGATCATCGAGCTGGACAAGAACCGCAACAACGTGGTCCTGTCCCGCCGTGCCTGGCTGGAGCAGACCCAGTCCGAGGTCCGCCAGACGTTCCTCACGACCCTGCAGAAGGGTCAGGTCCGCTCCGGTGTGGTCTCCTCGATCGTCAACTTCGGTGCCTTCGTGGACCTGGGTGGCGTCGACGGTCTGGTCCACGTCTCCGAGCTGTCCTGGAAGCACATCGACCACCCGTCCGAGGTCGTCGAGGTCGGCCAGGAGGTCACCGTCGAGGTCCTCGACGTCGACATGGACCGCGAGCGCGTCTCCCTGTCGCTGAAGGCGACCCAGGAAGACCCGTGGCAGCAGTTCGCCCGCACCCACCAGATCGGCCAGGTCGTGCCCGGCAAGGTCACGAAGCTGGTTCCGTTCGGTGCGTTCGTCCGCGTGGACGAGGGCATCGAGGGTCTGGTCCACATCTCCGAGCTGGCCGAGCGCCACGTGGAGATCCCGGAGCAGGTCGTCCAGGTCAACGACGAGATCTTCGTCAAGGTCATCGACATCGACCTCGAGCGCCGTCGCATCAGCCTCTCGCTGAAGCAGGCCAACGAGGCCTTCGGTGCCGACCCGGCCTCGGTCGAGTTCGACCCGACCCTGTACGGCATGGCCGCGTCCTACGACGACCAGGGCAACTACATCTACCCCGAGGGCTTCGACCCCGAGACCAACGACTGGCTCGAGGGCTACGAGAAGCAGCGCGAGGAGTGGGAGCGCCAGTACGCCGAGGCGCAGCAGCGCTTCGAGCAGCACCAGCAGCAGGTCATCAAGTCCCGTGAGGCCGACGCGGCGGCTGCCGCCGAGGGTGGCGAGGCTGCGGCTCCGGCCGCGTCCGGTGGCGGTTCGTACTCCTCCGAGGGCCCGGACAACTCCGGCGCGCTGGCCTCGGACGAGGCGCTTGCCGCTCTGCGGGAGAAGCTGGCGGGTGGGCAGAGCTGACGCTCGCCCCTGAAGCTTCGGCTTAGTCGGTAGCTGAGGGACCGTACCTTTTCGGGTACGGTCCCTTGGTTTTTGTAGGCCCGCGCCCGTTCGGGGCACGAGCTTGTAGAAACGTGCGGGTTACATCAATAACCCATGGGCCGTAACCGGCCATTGGGAGGCTTCCCCGGTCCTGTTCAAGATCGAAAGGGGAGCCCAGTCATGGCACAGCCTCAGGTCGGGCCGGGAACGAGTCGTCGAGCGTTCCTGCGCAGCGTCGGGGTCGCCGGTGGCGCCGGAGCCATGTTCGCCACCATGGGGGCCCTCGGCCTCGCGCCCACGGCCGCCTACGTGGCGGAGAAGGAAGCGTCCTTCCAGGCGCCGCGCCGCAGCGACTTCACCCTTCAAGGAGGCGGCGGCAAGCCCGCCAGAGTGGTCGTCGTCGGAGGCGGCATCGCGGGCCTCACCTCCGCGTACGAGCTGGGGAAGGCCGGCTACGACTGTACGGTCCTCGAGGCCCGGGACCGCGTCGGTGGCCGAAACCTCACCATCCGCGGCGGCGACCGCCTCACGGACATCAACGGCGTCAGCCAGACGGCCCACTTCAGCAAGGGCCAGTACATGAACGCGGGGCCGGGCCGCCTCGCCCAGTGGATGGTCACCCTCGACTACTGCCGCGAACTCGGCGTACCGATAGAGGTCTTCACCAACACCAATGCCAGCGCGCTCATCTACAACCCGGGCAAGGGCATGACGAAGCCGGTCCAGTACCGGACCGCGAAGGCTGACGTCTACGGCTATGTCTCGGAATTGCTCTCCAAGGCCACCAACGCGGGTGCTCTCGATGGCGAGTTGACGGCCGACGACAAGGAGCGGCTGCTGACCTTCCTCAAGAGCTACGGCTCCCTCGGCGCAGACTACAAGTACACAGGCACCGAGCACCGAGGCTTCGCCGTCGACCCCGGCGCCGCGGGCACGCCCGGCGAGGAACTCGGCGGCGTTCCGTCGCTGTCGGAGGTCTTCGCCTCCAACGTGGGCCGCTACTTCTCCTTCGAATTCGGTTACGACCAGGCGATGCTGATGGTCCAGCCGGTCGGCGGCATGGACCAGATACCCAAGGCCTTCGCGCGCGCCATCGGGCACGAGAAGATCCGCACCGGTGCGGCCGTGACCGACATCAAGAACACCACGGACGGGGTGGAGGTCACCTATACCCAGGACGGCCGTACCCGCGTGGTCGAGGCCGACTACTGCATCGCCACCCTGGCACCGCACATCCTCGCGAAGACCCCGCACAACCTCGGCACCGAGGTGCAGACCGCGCTCCTCGCCGTGAAGCCCTCCAACGCCTCCAAGATCGGCCTCGAGTACAAGAGCCGCTGGTGGGAGAAGGACTTCAAGACGTTCGGCGGTATCACCGAGACCGACCTGGACCTGGACCACATCTGGTACCCGTCCTACGGCCACCTCGGCGACCGCGGCCTGATCATCGGCTACTACAACACCGGCGCCCGCTCGGACGTGTACTCGGCGCTCACCCCGGCCGAACGGCTGGAGCGTGCCGTCGCCCAGGGCGTCATGATCCACGGCGACAAGTACCGCACCGAACTGGCCGCTTCGTTCTCCCACCAGTGGAAGCTCGCCCCGTACCTCGAGGGCGCCTGGCACTCGATGCCCGGGGGCCCCGACGCGCCGGCGTACGCGCCGCTCAACACGGCGCAGGGCAATGTGTACTTCGCCGGTGACTACCTGAGCTACCTGGACGCCTGGCAGCACGGGGCGATCACCTCGGCACGCAAGATCGTCACGGAGCTCCACGCGCGCGTGCTCGCCTCCTGACACCGCGTGGGACCCCACCGGTTCAGTCCCGCCCGAGCGCGACTCGGGCGGGACCGTGGACGGTCCCGGGGGAGCGGGAATGCCCCCGTCTCCCGGGGCGTTGATCGAGGGGAACACGAGGAGGAGCGGTCACAGTGCTTGATCCGCAGGGTTTGTACGCATGGGAGCCGAAGGGGCTGGCCGTCGTCGACATGGCGCTCGCCCAGGAGTCGGCCGGACTTGTCATGCTCTACCACTTCGACGGATACATCGACGCGGGTGAGACCGGCGACCAGATCGTCGACCGGCTCCTCGACTCGCTGCCCCACCAGGTCGTGGCCCGTTTCGACCACGACCGGCTCGTGGACTACCGGGCCCGGCGCCCGCTGCTGACGTTCAAGCGCGACCGCTGGACGGAGTACGAGGAGCCCACCATCGAGGTGCGGCTCGTCCAGGACGCCACGGGCGCCCCGTTCCTGCTGTTGTCCGGCCCCGAGCCGGACGTGGAGTGGGAGCGCTTCGCCGCCGCCGTACAGCAGATCGTGGAGCGGCTCGGCGTCCGTCTGTCCGTGAACTTCCACGGCATCCCCATGGGCGTCCCGCACACCCGTCCCGTGGGCGTCACCCCGCACGGCAACCGGACCGATCTCGTCCCGGGTCACACCAGTCCCTTCGACGAGGCACAGGTGCCCGGCAGCGCCGAGGCGCTTCTGGAGTACCGCCTCATGGAGGCCGGACACGACGTCCTGGGCGTCGCCGCGCACGTCCCGCACTACATCGCCCGCTCCCCGTACCCGGACGCGGCACTGACCGCCCTGGAGGCCATCACGGCCGCCACCGGACTGGTCCTTCCCGGCATCGCGCACTCCCTGCGCACGGACGCGCACCGTACGCAGACCGAGATCGACCGTCAGATCCAGGAGGGCGACGAGGAGCTCACGGCTCTGGTCCAGGGCCTCGAGCACCAGTACGACGCGGCCGCGGGCGCCGAGACGCGCGGCAACATGCTCGCCGATCCGGTCGACATCCCCTCGGCGGACGAGATCGGCCGCGAGTTCGAGCGCTTCCTGGCGGAGCGCGAGGGCGACAGCTAGCGACGGCCGACGGGTGCTGCGTCACCGGCGGGGCCTAAGCTTCGGGACATGCTGAAAGTTGGCCTGACCGGTGGGATCGGCGCCGGCAAGAGCGAGGTGTCGCGGCGGCTCGTCGAGCGCGGTGCCGTCCTGATCGACGCGGACCGCATCGCGCGCGAGGTCGTCGCACCCGGCACCCCAGGTCTCGCGGCGGTGGCCGAGGCCTTCGGCGAAGAGGTCCTCGCCCCGGACGGCAGCCTCGACCGGCCGAAACTGGGCTCGATCGTCTTCGCCGACCCCGAGAAGCTGGCCCTCCTGAACTCGATCGTGCACCCCCTGGTGGGCGTGCGCTCGCGCGAGCTGGAGAACGCGGCGGGGGACGACTCCGTCGTGGTCCACGACGTCCCGCTCCTCGCCGAGAACGGCCTCGCGCGGCTCTACGACCTCGTGGTGGTCGTCGATGCGAGCCCGGAGACCCAGCTCGACCGGCTCGTACGGCTGCGGGGCATGACCGAGGAGGACGCACGCGCGCGTATGGCCGCGCAGGCGACCAGGGAGAAGCGCCGGGAGATCGCGGACGTCGTCATCGACAACGACGTACCGCTGGAGGACCTGGCACGGCGCGTCGACGAGGTGTGGGCCGGCCTGGTGCGCAGGGTATGCGCGGAATCCGAGAAGTCGCCCCGGAAATCGTCCCAGGAGTCGCCTCAGGAATAGCGGGCCTCCGGCAGGGCGTTGAATGGGGTTTACGAGGGAAGGATTTCGCCGTGCCCGAGACGAGCGGTTCGAGCGGACGTACGCCGGAGACGCATGTCATCGACTTCCGTGCTGCCGAGCAACTGCTCAACGCGCGGGACCCGCGGGGTGCGGTGAAGCTGCTCGACGGAGTCATCGCCGCCCACCCCGAGAACACGGCCGCCCGCCTGCTGCGCGCGCGTGCCTTCTTCGCGTCCGCGCAACTGCGGCCCGCCGAGCTGGAGTTCACCATCGTCCTGGAGCGCGAGCCGGACAACGCGTTCGCGCACTTCGCGCTCGGCCGCACCTACGAGCGCCAGGGGCGTCATGACCAGGCCAAGCGCCACTTCCGGCTGGCCGCTGCGCTGGACCCGAACCCGGAGTACCTGAAGGCGGCGCGGTTCGATTCCTGACGCTCGATGGCCGACGGGCGCCCGGGATCGGTAGCGGCGGCTCGCGCGCTCGCGCCGGGGTGGGCGGGCTCGCGCGCAGCAGACAAGGCGGCCGCTACGGGTGGCGGTGCTGCGGCGGGAAGCGGTACGGCGGACGGCTCCTCGCGGGACGGTAGGGCGGACGGCCGTCCGGCGGGGCGTACGGCGGGACGTCCCGGCCGGGCTGGTAGTGCGGGCCCTGCCGGATGTGCCTGAGGATCATGGTCATGTCGATGGTGGCCACCACCCAGAGCACCCCGCAGGCGGCCGCCCAGCCCGGGCGTCCGACCAGCGCGAACGCCGCCATACCGAAGATCGCCCAGCCCAGCCCCCACACGCTCAGCCACAACCGGGCCCGCAGTGCACTGCGCGCCGTCGACGGCTCACTGCCTGTACGCATCGGGATCACCACTCCTGATTCAACGTACTCTTCGACGAAGCCGTTCACCAAGGGGGACCGTGCTGTGCTGCCCGACGCCGACGACCTGCCCGAGCTGCTCCTCGACCTCTCCGTACCCCACGACGACATCAACGAACTCGTCGCCCTCCGGCGCACCGTGACGGGCGACCCCGGCACCGTGCGACTCCTGGCGGAGTGCGTCGACGAGCTGGTCCGGGACATGGGGGAGCCCGGCGGGCCGTCGAGCCTCGCGGAACGGGCGGCCGAGGCTCCGGTCGGGCTCGGTGGGTACTTCACCGCGTACGTCTTCCTCGCCGCGCTGCCGCACGCGCGCGCGTACCACCGCGCCCGCGGCATCCCGGCCGACGTCTCCCGGCGCACCCTCGCCGACCTCGGCCGCAACATGGCCGTGCACCGCAGACGGCACGGCAGGGGCGGGGTCCAGGCGCCGCGCTGGCTGGTGCACCACTTCCGCGGGGAGCTGTACCAGCTGGGCCGGCTGCAGTTCGAGCGGGCGCGGCGGAGGGAGCGCACCGCTTGTCTGTACCTGCACATCCCCGACTTCCACGGGCCGCTGACGCCGGGCGCCTGTGACCGGTCGCTGACGCTGGCGCGGCGGTTCTTCGCGCGGCACTTTCCCGAGGAGCGGTACGAGACCGTGGAGTGTCACTCGTGGCTGCTCGACCCGCAGCTGAGGCGGTATCTGCCTCCGCACGCCAACATCGTCCGGTTCCAGGAGCGGTTCCGGGTCGGCCACGAGGACACGGAGCCGGCCGACAGCGAGCCGGTGCAGTTCGTGTTCGGGCATCCGGAGCTGGCGGTGGCGGACCTGCCACGCCGTACGTCCGTCGAACGGGCCGTGGGGGACCATCTGCGGGCCGGCGGTCACTGGTATGTCGGGCACGGGTGGTTTCCGCTGGGTGTGGAGAGTGCGCACGGGCCGGACTGCGCGGAGGCTTCGGATTGCGCACCGGTTCGTTCCCGGAGCGCTGAAGGTTCCCGGTCCCCGGGAAATTACTCGAACGAGTGAACTGGCGTGGTGGGGGAACGGCCGTGCGGGGGCGGCCCGTTGTTCGGGCATGACGGTTGAAATGCGTGAGGGGTACGAGGGGACAGGACCCGGTGCGATCACACCGGACGGCTGCGCGGTGGAGCTGTACTCGCGCTTGCCGGTGCGGGACGAGCCGGAGATCATCGCGGCGGCCGTGCCGGCCGGTGCACACATCCTGGAGCTGGGCAGCGGGGTGGGACGGGTGACGCACCCGCTGCTGGAGCGCGGATTCACGGTCACGGCGGTGGACGAGTCCGCCGAGATGCTGGAGCGGGTCCAGGGCGCGCGCACGATATGCAGCCCGATCGAGGAACTCGATCTGGGCGAGACGTTCGACGTGGTGATGCTCGCGTCGTTCCTGGTGCACGCCGGGGACGTCGAGGTGCGGCGGGGCATGCTGCGGACCTGCGCCCGGCACGTGGCGGAGGGCGGCAGCGTGCTGATCCAACGGGAGGGGGAGGACTACCACACCGACCTGCCGCGCGAGCGAGTCGATCCCAGCGGCTACACCCTGCGCATGCTGTCGGCGGAACCGGTCGGGGACGGCGTGAACTCGGTGCGCGCGGAGTATGTGTTCCCGGACGCGGTCTGGACGCAGACGTTTCTGGCCAGGCCACTGACGAAGGAGCAGTTCGAGGAGGCGCTGGCGGAGGCGGGACTGGAGGTGGACGAGTATCTGACCCCGGACCGGGTGTGGGTGCGGGCGGTACGGGCGGTCTGAGAAGTCCGGGCGAGCGGCGTGACAAGTCCCGGCGCGAAGCGATGAGTTCTCGGGCGGCGGTAGGTCTACCTCTGTGACAGCAACAGGGACCGCTTCACTCAGGAGAACCCCATGTCCGACTCCACCGCTTCCGTCACCTCCGTGGCTTCGGCCGCTTCCGGCACGGTCGTCGCCGAGGCCGCGACGGCTCGTGGCCGTCGTGCCCGCGTCGCCCTGCGCGGTCTGCAGGTGCTGCTCGCCCTCTTCTACGGGATCGCGAGTGCACTGCCCAAGCTGATCGCGCACTCCTCGGCCGTCGAGATCTTCGACAAGATCGGCTGGGGCAGCGCGGGCATGTACACCATCGGTGCCCTCGAACTCGCCGGTGCCGTCGCGCTGTTGGTCCCCCGCCTGCAGTCGGTGGCTGCCATTGCGCTGAGCGCGCTGATGGTGGGGGCGTTCGTCGTCCAGCTCAGCGTCTTCGACGGCCAGAACGCGGCGACCCCGCTCATCCTGATCGTCCCGCTGGCCCTGATCGCCTGGGCGCGGCGCGGACAGAACGTGGAGCTGCTGCGGCTGGTGCGACGGCGGCCATGACCCGCACGGGGTGACGGCGGCGCCCGGCGGGCCACGGGGGGGCTCGCCGGGCGCCGCCGCCGCGCGTTCGCGATGTCGCGGTGGGGGTCACCGGCTCCGGGGGCGTCCGTCCGGGCCGAGCCCGCGCAGGGCCCGGAGGCGTTCCATCTCGCGGCGGTCGCGCTTGGTGGGTCGGCCGGCGCCGCGGTCACGGATGCCGGCGGGGGCGACGGCCTCGCGGGGCGGGGGCGGCGGGGAGTTGTCGATGTAGCACTGGACGGCGACGGGGGCGCCGACGCGCTTGCGGATCAGGCGCTTGACGACGACGACCCGTTCCCGGCCCTCATGCCGCAGGCGGACCTCGTCTCCGACCCGCACGGAGTACGCGGGCTTTACACGCTCGCCGTTCACATGCACATGCCCGCCACGGCAGGCGGTGGCGCCCAGGGACCGGGTCTTGACCAGCCGCACGGCCCAGATCCAGCTGTCGATACGAACGCTCTCCCCGCTCCTCGGCCCGGCGGCCTCGGCGGCGGTGACGGCATGTCCCGTGGTCTCGCCGCCGCCCTGCACGCCGGTCTCACCAGGCGCGTCGACCCGGGCGTCAGCCGGTGCCTCGGGTGCGCCGGTTCCGCGATTCCCGTACTCGTCCGTGTCCTCCGAAGCCATGCTCCGACCTTAGCTCGCCGTACCGGCTCACCCGGAAGGGTTTTCCGCACCCCTCGGCCCAGCTGCAACGCGGTCGACCAGGCCCTGGGCAACCGACCGCCGTCCACAGCCCCCCGGGCGCACCTGTGCCCGGGCATACCGTGGCCTCATGAACAGCAACGGCCTCGTCGAGCTCGATCGGTGCGTCGCCGCGTGTCGGGCCTGCCCGCGGCTGGTCGCCTGGCGGGAAGAGGTGGCGCGGACCAAGCGTGCCGCCTTCGCCGACTGGACCTACTGGGGCCGACCGGTGCCCGGCTTCGGACCGGCCGACGCGCGGCTGCTGATCATCGGCCTCGCGCCGGCCGCGCACGGCGGCAACCGTACCGGCCGTATGTTCACCGGCGACCGTTCCGGGGACGTGCTGTACCGGGCGATGTACGACGTCGGGCTCGCCTCGCAGCCCACGTCCATCAGTGCGGACGACGGCCTGGAGCTGTACGGCGTGCGCGTGACCGCGCCTGTGCACTGCGCGCCGCCCGACAACAGGCCGACTACCGAGGAGCGCGACACCTGCCGCGCTTGGCTGGTGCGGGAGCTGAAGCTGCTGCGCCCGACCCTGCGGGCCGTCGTCGTGCTGGGTGCCTACGGCTGGCAGGCCTCGCTCCCGGCGTTCGCCGAAGCGGGCTGGACGGTCCCGCGCCCCCGGCCCGCCTTCGCCCATGGAGCCCGGGTGTCGCTCGACGACCTCACCCTCTTCGGCTGCTTCCACGTGAGCCAGCGCAACACCTTCACCGGCAAGCTCACCCCCGAGATGCTGCGGGAGGTCCTGCTTGCGGCGGCGCGGGAGGCGGGGCTCGGGAAGGAAATCGAGGCGAGCGGGGCGCCGTAGGGGCGTTACGGTGCTGCGATGCCTCCCTACCCGGAGATCGAGCCGTACGACCAGGGCATGCTGGACGTCGGCGACGGCCATCGCATCCACTGGGAGACCTGCGGAAACCCGCACGGCAAGCCCGCGCTCGTGCTGCACGGCGGGCCCGGTTCCGGCGCGTCGCCGCTCTTCCGTCGCTACTTCGACCCGGACGCGTACCGGATCGTGCTGCTCGATCAGCGGGGCTGTGGGCGTTCGACGCCGCACGCGAGTGCGTACGACACGGACATGAGCGTCAACACGACGGCGCACGTGATCGCCGATCTGGAGCTGCTGCGCCGGCACCTGGGGATCGGGCGGTGGCTGGTGTGGGGCGTGTCGTGGGGGTCGGTGCTGGCGCTGCGGTATGCGCAGACGTGTCCCGGCGCCGTGTGCGAGCTGGTGCTGACCGGGGTCGCGACCGGGTCCGACGCCGAAGTGGCGCTGCTGACCCGGGGCCTCGGAAAGATCTTCCCCGAGGCCTTCGAGCGGTTCCTGGCCGGGGTTCCGGAGGACGAGCGGGACGGCAACCTGGCCGCCGCCTACCACCGGCTGCTCGAATCGCCCGACCCGGCGGTGCGGGAGCGGGCGGCGCGAGCCTGGACGGACTGGGAGACGGCGACGATTCCCGCGCCGCCGCGCTCGGTCGAGCGGTACGAGGACCCGGTCTTCCGCATGGGGTTCGCCCGCACCGTCACCCACTACTGGGGCAACGGGCACTTCCTGCCCGACGGCGCGGTGCTGCGCGACGCGTATCTGCTCGCGGGAGTTCCCGGCACCCTGGTGCAGGGAAGTCTCGACTTCGGCAATCTCCTGGGTATCGTCTGGCGACTTCATCACGCCTGGCCGGGCAGCGAGTTGGTGGTCTTGGACCAGGCCGGGCACAACGCCGGTGCGCCGGGCGTCGTGGACGCGCTCGTGGCGGCGACGGACAAGTACGCCGGGCGCTGGAGAGGCTGCTCGCCGAACAGATGACAAGCTGCTGGCGAAGAAGGGGAGGGTACGGGGTGGAGGGGCGGACTCGAGCTGGTCAGGGCCGCCAGACATACCGGACGTCCGGCTCCCGTTCCTCGTTTCCGCCGCCGTCTGTGAACTCGACGGCGACGAAGCCGTGTCGTTCGTAGAAGCGGTGGGCGGGCTTGTTGACCTGGAAGGTCCACAGGGTGAGGCCTCCAGGGCTGCGCTCCTTGGCGAGGTCGACGAACCGGTCGCCGATGCCGTGCCCGCGCCAGTCCGGGTCGAGGTAGAGCTGGGAGAGCAGTTCACCGTTGAGCACCATCAGCCCGACGACCCCGTCGCCGGCGTCGGCCACCCAGGTCTCCCGGTACGGCACCACCACGTCCCGGATGTAGTCCCGGACTTCGGCGTCGGACCGTGGCCGCACGACGGTCGGCAACGCGGCGGTGAAGGACCGCAGATAGACATCGGCGACGGAGCCGGCGTCGGACGCGGTCGCGCGCCGGAGGGTAACCGCGCTCACGACCGCGACTCCTCGGGGACGACGGCCGTGGCGGTGATCTCCACCAGTTGCCCGGTGTACCCGAGACACGCCACCCCGAGCAGTGTCGACGCGTGCGGGCCGGCGCTGAGCCCGGACGCCTCGACCACCTCCCACACCTGGGAGAGCACGGCCGGATCACTGCTGACGACGTACACGTCCGTCGTCAGCACATGCGCCAAGTCACTTCCCACGGCAGCGAGTTGCCCACGAAGATTCGCGATCACCTGCTCGGCCTGCCGCACCGGATCCCCCGGCCCGACGATCTCCCCCTGCGCGTCGAGCGGAACGGCCCCGGCGAGAAACGCGAGCTTCGTACCGGCCTCGACCACGGAGGCATGGGAGTAGGTCGGGGGAGGGAAGAGGGCGGGGGCGGTGACGCGCTGGATCACGGGGGCTCCTGGCGTGGACGGGGCGTGGACGGCGGCAACCCACCGATCATCCGGACCACGGGGTCCTCTCCGCATCCCAATATTCGGCTCGCGGAACGGGTGGCTCGCACGTACGCTCCCCGCGACCTCCGTACCGCGACGACCGCCGACCCCGCTGGAGCCACGCATGCCGTCCGACAGCGACCGGACCTTCCTCGACACCGCCGCCGATCGCCTCGCCGCCCTCCCCACCGTCCGCGCCGTGGCCCTCGGCGGCTCCCGGGCCGAGGGCACGCACCGGCCGGACAGCGACTGGGACCTCGCCGTCTACTACCGCGGTCCCTTCGACCCCGCCGATCTGCGTGCCCTCGGCTGGGAGGGCGAGGTGTCCGAGGTGGGCGGATGGGGTGGGGGAGTCTTCAACGGCGGGGCCTGGCTGACGATCGAGGGACGGCGCGTGGACGTGCACTACCGCGACCTGGACGTGGTCGAGCACGAGCTGACGGAGGCGGAGGCCGGGCGTTTCCGGGTGGAACCGCTGCTGTTCCATCTTGCGGGGATTCCCAGCTACTTGGTGGTCGCCGAGCTGGCGGTCGACCGGGTGCTGCGCGGGGAACTGCCGCGACCGGCCGGCTATCCGGTCGAGCTGCGCCGTTCGGCCCCGGACCGCTGGCTCGGCACCGCCCGTGCGACACTCGCCTACGCCAAGGCACATCACGCTCCCCACGGTCGCCTCACGGAGGTCGCCGGCGCGGTGGCCGTGGCTGCGGCGCAGACCGCTCACGCGGTGCTTGCGGCGCGCGGGGAGTGGGTGACGAACGAGAAGCGGCTGCTGGAGCGGGCGGGGTTGCGGCGAGTGGACGCGATCATCGAGTCGCTGCAGGCCCAGCCGGACCTGCTGATTCAGGGGGTGTCGGAGGCGGAGCGGCTGTTCCAGGTGTCATGAAGACGCAGGGCCTCCGTGATCTCGCCCAGCTTCGCCGAGGACAACACGCCCGCCGACTCGATCAGGTCGTACCGGGTCACGGTGGTCAGTCAGGTGCACGGGGTGAAGCCCGGACGCGGAAACGCGAACCGCAGCACGCCCTCGAACGGCAGCCCGTCTGCGGGGCCTACGGCCACTTCGACGCCCAGGCCGCTGATGTCGGCGCCGGCCGGCGCGACGATCTGCATCGCGCGGAACCCGGACGACTCTGCTTCCGACAGCAGCACCACCGGGCGTGGTTCGTCGAAGGCGACCCACCAGACCTCACCGCGTCGCATTGTGCTCCTCGTGTCCGATCCGGCAGGCTCACGTGATCTCGCGGCCGAGGGTAGTCGCTGTATACCGGACGCGATCACCCAAGTGCTGTTCACGAGTGGGCGCGACGGGCGACAATGAGGCGCGTCGGGGATCATTCGCTTGGGCAACGGAGGCTGGGGCGTGGCACGCGACGAGCACGACGAGGACTGGTTGGACCTGGCCGATGCCATCGACGTGCTGCGAGACCAGTTGTCGGAGGCGCAGCGGCGCGGCCAGAACTCCCAACTGCGGTTCGTGCTGGGAGAGATCACCGCGGAGTTCGAGATCGAGCTGATACGGACGCGGAACGGCGGCGGGGCGCTGCGGTTCGGCGTCGTGGAGGCCAACGCCCGCGGGGAGCGCTCGGCTCGGTCCGCCCAGCGCGTGACCCTGCGCCTGAACCCGGAGCAACTCGGGGGCGGGAGCGTGGCCGTGGGCGACCTCGAGTAGTCCGGCGGCGGGCTGATGGAGGAGGGGCAGGTCGTCCAGGTCCGCAGTGCGGCCGGCTTCGGCAGCGGTTACCTGGTGGCGCCGCGGCTGGTGCTGACCGCCGGGCATGTGGTGCCTCCGCAGCACACGCCGGGTGAGATCACAGTGTCGTTCCCGGATTCCGCCGAGCGATTCCCCGTTGTGGTGCGGTGGCGACCGGACGACTGCGAACCGGACGCCGCCCTGTTGGAGATTCCGGCCCACGTCCGCAACTGGACGCCGCCCGCGACGCTGCGCGGTGCCCGGGGCCGGCGCCCGCAGCGCTGGGGCCACTGCGTGACGCGCGGGACCGAAGTGCCCATCTCCGGCATCGGATTTCCGCGGCAGCAGCGGACGACGTCCGGTCGGGGCAGGCAGCCGTTCAACGGCCGGATCCGGCCGCACGCCGGCATGGCCGTCGACATCTACGACGACGCCGCCGTCATGCCGTACGACACCGAAGGGCTCGACCACGAGACCGTGTCCCGGACCAGCCACTGGTCCGGTATGTCGGGCACGGCCGTCTTCCTGGCCGGCGACGATCTGCTGCTCGGTGTGGTGCGGGAGGACCGGCGGCCCGTCCGGGGCGTCACCCGGCTCGGCTACACCCGTAGCGAGGACCTGCTGGCCTGTGCCGGCTTCCGCGCGGTGGTCCGAGAGGCGACCTCGGCCGAGCCACAGCTCGAACCGGCCGAACTTTCCGCCCTGCTGGAGCCGGCACCTCCCAAGTTGGAGCTGACCTCTCCCACCATGCTGCTGCGGGCCGATGCCGAGGTGGTGTCGTTCCACGGCAGGGAGGACACGCTCGCCGGCCTGGAGCAGTGGTGCCTGGCCAATCCCGACGGTCCCCCCGTCGCCCGCGTCCTCACCGGTCCGGGCGGGCAGGGCAAGACGCGGCTGGCAAGACAGTTGATGGCGCGAATGCGGGACCAGGGCTGGGCGGCCGGTCAGGTGCTCCGTAAGCCGGAAGGCCTGCGGGCGCTGCGCATGGTCCAGTGCCCATTGCTGCTGGTCGTCGATTACGCCGAGACCCGGCCCGAACTGGTCAGGGAACTGTGGGAGCAGACCGAGGCGTGCGGGCATCCGGTGCGTCTGCTGCTGCTCGCCCGTTCCCTCGGTTCCTGGGGGGACAGGGCGACCGGCCGCCTCCCCGAGACCAGGCTGCACGCGCTCAGCCCCGACGCCGCCGACCGGGAGCAGGCGTTCCGTAGGGCGGCCCGGGACCTCTCCCGCCGCCTCGCGGAGGTGACCGGCTCGTCGGACATCGACTGGCCCGGACTCGTGCGCACCCTCCCTGCCACCCGTCCCGGCGCGGCCCCCGGGGCGGAGACGGCGCTGACCGTGCAGATGGCGGCCCTGGCCGCGCTGCTGCGCCACGTGCGGACCCCCGAGCTGGACGGCGGCGCGCTGGAGGCCGAACTCCTGGAGCACGAGAAGACGTACTGGCTGGACACCGCCGACGGGCGGGGCATGGCGACGTGGGACACGGAACTGCTGCACGAGGCTGTGGCGGTGGCCGTCCTGTGTCCCGCGCAGGACAAGGAGGAGGCACGGGCGACCATCGCCCGGCTGCTGCCCGACGAGCCATGGTTGATCGGCAACCTCACCGCCTGGCTGCGGGACCTGTACCCGCCGCCCGAGGGCCGCTACTGGGGCCGCCTGGAGCCGGACCGGCTGGCGGAGTTCCACGCCTCCGAGCAGATCATTCGTGAACAGGGGCTGTTATGGCGGCTGTTCGCCGGAGCCCCCGACCACCAGCGGGTGCAGATCCTCACCGTCCTCGCCCGGTCCGCCGTGGCCCACGCCAACGAGGGCCGCAAGGACAAGGCCCGCGACATCGCCGACAGGCTGCGCGAGGCACTGCGTACGGTCCCCGCCGAGGCGCCGCTGACCACCGCCATGCTGCGCGCACACTCCGACGCGCTGCCGGTACAGACCCACGTGCTGCGCGACTACGCACTCGACGTCGCCCGTGAACTGAACCGGCTGTGCCAGGCCACGGGTGACGACACGCGGGCGCTCCGCGACCGCGCCTGGGCGCTGCACAACCTCGCGCGGCGGTATCTGGCAGTCGGCGCCTCGGAGGACGCCCGGCTGGCGGTTGCCGAGGCGGTTGCGATCCGCGAACGGCTCGCACTCGACGGGACGATGACCCATCGCATGGAATCGGCCGACTCGTTGCTGGCGCTTTCGCGTGCTTCGCGGATCACCGGGCGCCTGACCGATGCGTTCGAGGCCGGTGACCGGGCGCTGAGGCTGTTCCGCGAGCTGGCGTCCGTGGACGGTGAGGAGTGGGAGAAGCGTGAGCGGGGACTGGTACGGGCGCTGCTCAACCTGTCCCGGGTGGTCTGGGAGCTCGACCCGAGCACCATCCCCTTCGACCAGGTCGCTCGGTCCGACAAGTACACGGACGAGGCTGTCCAGCTCGCCCGCGAACTGGCCGCCGACCACCCTGATCTGGACCCGCTCCTCCTCACCGCGGCGCTGACGGAGCGAGGCAGGAACCTTTGGCGCCTCCAGCGGCATTCGGAGGCGTTGTCGCTGGACGAGGAGGCGGTCGAGATGTCTCGCCGTCTGGCGACGGAGAACCCGGACGCCTACACGGCCGACCTCGCTGAGGCACTGACAGGTCTTGCTGTCGACTACAGCAACGCCTCTCGCCCACCTGGCGAGTCGGCGGCGCTGGAACGGGAAGCGATCGCACTGCTGCGTCCACTGACCGAGGAGCTTCCCGAAGTCCACTGCTCCAGTCTGGCCCAGATGCTGCACAACCTCGCCTGGAACCAGTACGACGACGGGGATCACGCCGCGGCGCTGGAATCCATCAGGGAGGCCGTCGAACTTCGCAGGGCAGAGGCGCGAGAAGCGCGCGGGATCACCGTGTCACACCTGGCGAATTCGGTGCACGCGCTCGCCACGTTCCACGCGCGTATCGGTGAGCACCGTGCGGCGGTGGAGGGGTTCGAGGAGGCTCTCCGGATCTACGCGGACTCCGAACGTCCGCTCAGCGCAAGCAGCTTGAACAGCCAGTCCGGAATCGCTCTCAACCTCGTCAGCTCTTACGACGCCCTGGGCCGCTCGACGGATGCGCTCCGCGCCCTGAACGAGGCCCTCGCCATCCGGAACCGGCTCGCCGCGTACGCCCCGAGTCTCTACATGGAGGGCCACGCGACCGGCCTCCACGATGCGGCTGACCTGTACTGGAAGCACGACCGGCAGGTCGCGAGGCGCATTCTGTTGCGGCAGGCGCTCCCGCAGTACCGCCAACTGGTCCGCGGCAACGAGGAAGGGCGTGAGTGGCTGGCCTTCTGTCTGCACGACCTGGGCGCCAGCTACGCGTCGTCCTGGGCGACGGCCGACCGGGCGGTGCCCGTGCTCCGGGAGGCGTACGAACTGCGCGTCCAGCTGTCTGCCGGCGACGCGAGACACGAGGTCACCCTGGCCGACACCTGCGCGGAGCTGGGCCATGCGCTGCTGGGAACGAGCCGGTTCCCGGCCGCCGTGCGCATCGCCGAGCACGAGGTGCGCCTCAGGCGCCGACTGCTGGCCACGAGCGGGGACGGTCAGGAGCGGCCCCTCTGCCACGCTCTCCTGCGCCTGGCAGACGCGCGGGCGATGGCCGGGCAGCCGGCCGCGGCCTGGCGCGCCGCGCTCGAGGCCGAGCGGGCCTGCGAAACACTGACCGCTCGTCCTGGCGGACCGCCGGACAGGACCGCGTGGCTGTTGTACCGGCTGGGCGGGACGCTGAGCCTGGCCGGCCGGCACGACGTGCGCCTGGCCGCCCGTGCGCTGGGGCCGGCCCGGCGAGCCGTCCGCCTCTACCAGCGCGCGGTGGCCCGGGATCCGAGCAGGCAGGCCGACCTGAGATACGCCGTCGCCGGCCTCGCGAGGGTTCTGGACCGCGTCGGCCGCCACGACGAGGCCACCGAGGTACGGCTGCGAAGAGGAGTATGACGCCATGACAGCACCACTCCACGACGAGGAGCGGGACGAGACGGCCGAGGACATCCGGCGGGACGAGGAGAACGCCGGCCGCCCGGCGGAGCTGTTCTACCCGAACGTCGGCGAGTTCGTCGAGGACCGGTTCATCTACTTCGTCCCACGTCCCACACCTCGATCCGGGCGAGTGTGGTGCCCGGAGTGGTATCGGCACGCCGAGGCGCTCGCCCGGCTGGACGCCGTGTGGCGTGCCTGGGAGGCGTTGCGCTGGGACCCGGGACTGGGAATGTCGAACTGGTGGCTCCATCACGCCGACCCGCATGTGCGTGCTCTGACGGATCCCGTCACCGGACCGTTCGCGCGCTGCGTCGCCGGCCACCAGGACCACGAGCCGCTGCCGATCGCGACACCGCCGGAAGGGTTGTTCACCGACCAGAGGTCGCCGGTCTCGAGGGACCCCTTCGCCCTCGACTGACCCTCCCTCGCCGTCGAATAATCCTTCGAGACGGGGCGGTTACCGCTGCTACGGTCCTTTCCGTGGCGAAACTCAACCAGATCATCGCAGTAGAGAAGGGCATCAAGTCCAAGGCTCATCAGGACCTGACGGCAGCTCACCAGGGGCTGCAGAAGCCCGCGTTGCTGGCCGGTATCTCACGGACGTACCAGCCGAAGGACGAGGAGGGCGAGCAGTTGCCGCCCGAGTCCACGCGGGTGCAGGTGAAGGCCGAGGACGTGCTGCGGGACACCGCGGTGACCCTGACGCGGCTGTTCGACGTGACCGCCACGAAGGACTGGGCCAACTGCACCGCGCGTGCCGACGTGAAGCTGGACGGCCGGGTGCTCGTGGCCGACGTACCCGTGTCGTATCTGCTGTTCCTCGAGAAGCAGTTGGTCGACTTGAACGCCGTTGTGCGGAAGCTGCCCGTCCTCGACGCCTCCGAGTCCTGGGCGCAGGACCCGTCGACGGACTCCTGGAAGACGGAACCCGTACGGACCCTGCGGACGAAGAAGGTGCCGCGCAACCATGTGAAGGCGGAGGCGACCGAGAAGCACCCGGCGCAGGTCGAGGTGTACTACGAGGACGTTCCGGTCGGATACTGGACGACCGTGAAGTTCTCCGGAGCGCTGCCCGCCCGCCGGGTCAACGAACTCCTCGACCGCGTCGAGAAGTTGCAGCAGGCCGTGAAGTTCGCCCGGGAAGAGGCCAACGGCACCGACGTCGTGGACCGGCGGGTCGGTGACGCGGTGTTCGGGTACCTCTTCGGGTGACGTGGAAGACTCCCCGGTCCCTCGTGACCGGGGTGCGCGAGGAGCGCAAGCTGAAGCTGAGGCTTGTCGTGATGAAGCGGGTCCCCTGGATCCGCCTTGAATCTCAGACTCTTGCTCCAGACTCAGCATTCGCCGCCGATCGCCGGAACGACCGGGCCCAGGCCCCAGCACGTCGAAATGCAGGTTCAAGTCCTGCCCGCGTAGCTCGATACGCGGTGGTCCAAAGGAAGGACGCGGCGACATCACGACTGACCTGGGCTCTCAACCGCCCCGGCGTGTGAGCATGGGCGGCACATCGGGGCCCGGGGGCAGGCTACGCCCCCGGGCCCGCTCCCGTTTCGCGGTGCGCTCCTTCTCGATCACCGTCGTCACCGTGCTCGTCCCCGCGCTCGTCATGGTCGGCGGGGAACCGCAGGCCTCCGTGAGCCGGATCGCCGAGACGCCGCCGGCCTGCGCGCTCGTGCTGGTCGTCGGACACCTGCCGATGCCGGGGCGGCGCGGAGCGGGCGCACGGGCCCGGCTCGCACAGGCGTATTTCACGCACGTGCTGTGCGAGTCCGGCGACCGGGCCGAGCGCTGGGCCCTGCGTCGCGAGGCCTACCGCACGCTCGCCGTGGCGCGCACCCGCCATCGCCCTGTCCGCCGCCGAACTGCCCACCCTCGCCCGGCACACCGAGGGCACGGACGCCGTCGCGATCGCCCTCGATGCATCGTCGACACGATCACGGCCTGCACCGCCCACCTCGACGACACGGGCCGGCTCACCCCACGCCACACTGTGCCGCCGGTGGCGGTGGATGCGTCCGAGTGGAGACCGTCACCCGATCCGCACCCACACCGGCGCGTGGTCCGACCCCGGTGCCCCGCGTCGCGGCGCCGGATCCGCGCCCACCGACGGCAACTGCGGCGCGCCCGCGCCCGGCGTCCCGGTGCCCGCCTCCGTGACGCGGTGGACCAGGTGGTGGCTGACCAGTATGTGGTCGATCAGTTCGCGGCGCCCGGAGTCGACGCGGGAGTAGCGCTCCGCCGCCGGTATCCATGCGCTGCGGCACCGGCGCGGGGCGGACGGCCGATCACCACCGCCCTCGCCCCGCACGCCCCCTACACCGTCACCGACGCCGACCTCGCCGCCACCGCCGAACTCGCCGGGGAGCACGGCCTGCCCGTGCACACGTCGTTCGCGGCCGTGTCCCGGGCGCCGTTCACGAAGATCCTGCCGTTCAAGGCGCGGATGGGCTGGGCGGTGCCCTGTCTGTCGTCCTACGACAACGACTTCAACCGCGACTTCGAGGTGACCCTGGAGCGGGACGGCGCACTGGTCGAGCGGCCCGGGCTCAGCTGCTTCCTGCGTGAGTACGACCGGATCTTCCACACCTATTCGGCCCACGACCGTGCACTCGACGGTCTGGGCTCCACCGACAGTCTGCTGGACCTGACGGCGCTGGGCCGGACCTCCACGGGCAGTGACCGTGTCCGCTATCACGACGAGTACGAAAACTGACACAAAGCGTGTCCGGAGTGCCGGAAAGTCAACGGATCCTCACCCTCCGCGTCGAGTGAGTGTCGAGTAGGTCTCAGTCCCGTGACCGGGCGAGGCGTTTCACGTCTCCAGGGCGTTAACTCCTACAAGTACGACGCTTACTGGAGGTGCAGGATGGTGAACGGGCGAACGGTGCTCGAGCGCTTTCCCGCCGGTGGACCGCGTGGCTCATGGCCGGCCGAGGAGTTCGCGCACGCGCGCCGTCTCGAAGGTCTGCCCGCCGAGGTCGTGATGGACCTCGCGACGGACACGTTCCTGGTGATAGTCCGGGGTGCCGAGGGCACGGAATAGGCGTGCTCAACCCGCCTTCGGCGTAGGCAGTTTCGCGGTGAACTGCTCCGCCTGGAGGGCGTACAGCTCCGCGTAGACGCCGCCGGTGGCCAGGAGTTCGTCCGGGGTGCCGGACTCCACCAGGCGGCCGTGCTCCAGGACATGCACCAGATCGGCGTGGCGCACCGACGCCAGCCGGTGGGTGATCAGGACCACCGTCTGCCCGCTGCCCGCCAGCGCGCGGATCTTCTCGAACACCTCCAGCTCGGCCCGGGCGTCCAGGGCCGCCGTCGGCTCGTCCACGATCAGGATGCGCCCGCGCCGGTACGCGGCCCGGGCGATACCGAGCCGCTGCCACTGGCCGCCGGACAGCTCATGCCCGCCGCTGAAGTTTCGGACCAGCAGTGTGTCCAGGCCGCGCGGCAGATCCGCGACCACGTCCTCGGCGCCCGCCTCCGCGACCGACGCGGCCAGGCGTTCCTCGGTCAGCCGCACCGAGGAACGGCCGATGGCGACATTGACGCGCGCGGTGAACGGCCAGCGCTTGAAGTCCTGCGCCACCATCGCGATCCGCTCGGCGAGCGCGTGCCGGTCGGCCCGCGCCGCGTCGACGCCGTCCCACAGGATCCGGCCCCGGTCCGGCTTGTACAGTCCCGCGAGCAGCTTGACCAGGGTCGTCTTGCCCGAGCCGTTCTCGCCGACCAGCGCCACGATCCGGCCCAGTGGCAGGGTGAGGGTGACGTCGTCGAGCGCCGGGCGGGTGGCCTCACCCGGGTAGCTGAACGTGACGTTCTCGAACCGGATCTCCCGCGGGTCCTCCGGCAGCGTCTCCCCGCCGACCGGGATCGCCCGTTCGGCCGCCTCTACGTACAGCCGTTGCAGATCGCCCACGAACAGGGCCTCCTCGTGCAACTGGTTGATCTCCAGGACGAGCGTGTCCAGGCTGGCGGAACCGGTGCGGATCGCGATCACCGCCGTACCGGCCACGGACAGGGCCATCGTCCCCGACAGCAGCAGCCCGCCGAGCGTCGCGTACGTCGCCACGGTCGCGAGCCCCGTCCAGGCCGCCGCGATCAGTCCCGTACGCGCGGCGAGCCGGGCCAGCCGGGCCTGTTCCGCCTCCGCGGTCTCCGACATGGCCCGGAAGTGCCGCAACAGGAAGGGGCCGACGCCGTGCACCCGGATCTCCGGGGCGGCCTCCGGCTCAGTCAGCAGGCCGGCGATCAGATGTCCGGCGCGGGCGTGCTGCACCCAGGTGTGGAACGACTCGTAGCGGCGCCGCGCGTTGGTCAGGGCGCCCCAGGCGCTGGGCAGGGTCATGGTCAGCAGGAGCGGCAGCAGCGCCGGGTGCAGCACCGTGAGCACGCCGGCCGCCGTGACCAGCGAGATCACGGCGTTCACCACGCGCGTCCCGTACATGATCATGCGGCGTGCGGACATGGCGCCGTACTGGGCGGTGTCCAGCAGCTTGTGGAAGGCGTGGTCCTCGATCGCGGCCAGCTCCACGGCGGCGGCCCGCTCCAGATACAGCTCGGTCGCCACACGCTCCACCTTGGGCTCCAGCCGGCCGGTGGCGTACGTCGACGCGGCCCGCAGCAGCGCGCCCACGAGCAGTACGGCGGCCATGGCGACGAGCGCCGGCGCGGCACCGCGCAGCCGGTCCTCGATCGTGCCGCCGCCGATCAGCCGCCCCAGCACGCTGTTCACGGCCAGCAGGCTCACGGCCTGGGCCGCGCCCCGGCCGGTCTCGGCGATCAGCACGGTCCGCGCGGCCCGCGGATCGGCCTGCCGCGCGAGCCGGAAACTGGAGGCAAGCATCCCGGGCAGCCGCGTCACCATGGCCCGGAAGTCCAGCTCCAGAAAGGCGTCCCGGTGCTGATTCCACCCCATGTCGTACCGCAGAGCTCCCCCGAAGAGCAGCCGCTCCGACTCGGACACCTCGGGCACAACGGGCCCCCGCCTCTTCCCCACCATCGCCCTCCCCCGGACGCGCACGAAGGGCCACTATCGCGGGGAGGCCGGGGGTGAGACAGGGCGCGCGTGGAGGCGAGCGGCGCGATGGGGCGCACGCCGGGGGTACGTGGGAGTTTTTCCGCGGGGGTGGCGCGAGCGCGGTGGAGCGGAGCGCGCGGTGCGCTGTACCGGATGGGACCGGTGCGTTTGTGCGGCCTCGTGTCCGCAGCCACCACCGGTTTCTCGGTGCCGGGCGGCACAAACGCACCGATCACCGACAAGAGACGGCCGGTGAAGAGCCGACGATCTCCGGGCAAGGCCCCGCAGGGATCACGCGCTGATGGGGCGCGACCAGTCCGGTGTGGTCCCCGTGATCCGGCACAGGGCGAGGTACAAGGGGATCGGTGGGGTGTACGGAACCGTGCCGTCCGGGCGGTTGATCAGGCGGGCCGTCGTGGGGACGGGGGCGCCGGAGGCGTAGTGGGCCGGGGCCGGCCAGGGGAGGGCGTAGTCCGAGTCGGACGGGACGATCCACCACCAGTGCGACGCGTCGGCGTACAGACAGCCCACGCGGGGGAGCCGGTGCAGCAGCAGCGGTCCGAAGTCGGCCGGTACCGCCACGGCGTCACAGCCGAGCGGGGCGGTCATGCCCTCGGGGAGAGGGAGGGGCCGGGGCGCTCCGGGCGTGCGCTGTCCGCGTTGCAGACGCACCAATGTGTCCAGTCCGATCACCTGGCCGAAGCCGGAAGCGCCGCTCACAGCCATTCGGGCCTCGCCGGTCGCCGCGTCTCGGTCTCCGGCAGCGGAAGGCGCTGCCGCTGCACACGTTCCTCCTCGCCGGAGCCCCGCGACTGCCCGGGCTTGGGACGCGTTCCCCAGCCCAGGTCGTTGCGCGGCTCGCCCAGATCGTGCCCGGCGTCGCTCTCACGCGGCAGATCGGCCCAGACCAGCAGACCGGGACCGTGCTCCTGCGCACCCCAGGCCTGGCACAGGGCGTCGACGAGAAGCAATCCCCTCCCGTGCTCCTCCTCGGGCTGCTGAGCGGACGGGTGGGGCTCGCCGGGGGCGCAGCCCTCGTCACGCACGGCTATGCGCACCGTGTCGTCGTGGTCGTGCAGTTCGCACACCACGCGACTGCTCGCCGTGTGCACGATCGCGTTGGTCACCAGCTCGGATACGACCAGCACCGCTGTGTCACAGGTGTCCGCGCACACCGACCAGCCCGTCAGCCGGGCACGCGTCAGTCGTCTCGCCTGTGCGGGAGAGCCCGGATGCGCGGCCAGCTCGAAGCGGAACCTGCGTGCGGCAACGTCCCCACCAGGGGTTGCTTCCGCAGCGGCACCGAGACCGGGACGGTCTGCGGCGGCATCTGTTCCTAAGGGCGGGGACGGAATCACGCTTGCCACTATCGCCCCGCCGTGAACACTTGGCAAGTGGCACTCTGAAAAATGCAGAGTGATGTGTGACGCCGTCAGGGCCGTGGCACACTGCTCGCAACAGCACCTCGAGCGGCGCCAGTTGGGATCATCGAAGATCCGCCGATCTTCGAATGAATCTTCGAATGGCGCCGCAGGGCTGTCAGGGTTCGGACGACATTCGGTCACTATGTGGACCGTTTTCGCCCGATTTTTCGTTCAGGATTCAGTTTTCTCGTTCGGGATTCAATCGTGGAGGTGGGAGCGTGAGCGAACCGCGGTCCGCGCCGACCGTGGGCCAGGTGGTCCTCGGCCGACGCCTGCTGGACCTGCGGGAACGCGCCGGCCTCAAGCGGGAGGAAGCCGCCCGCGTCCTCCGCGTCGCCCCCGCCACCGTCCGCCGTATGGAAATGGCCGAGGTCGCCCTCAAGATCCCGTACCTCCAACTGCTCCTGAAGGCCTACGGAGTCCAGGACGACGAGGCCGACCTCTTCGTGCAACTCGCCGAGGAGGCCAACAGACCCGGCTGGTGGCAGCGCTTCCACGACATCCTGCCGGGCTGGTTCTCGATGTACGTCAGCCTGGAGGGCGCGGCGAGCCTCATGCGGTCGTACGAGCCGCACTTCGTGCCCGGGCTGCTGCAGACCGAGGACTACGCGCGCGGCGTCCTGAAGTCGGGCGCCATCGGCCAGACCAGCCCGGAGGACATCGAGCGCCACGTCCAGCTGCGCATGCAGCGCCAGGACCTGCTCACCCGCCAGGACGCCCCCCGCTTCTGGGTCGTGATGGACGAGACCGCGCTGCGCCGCCCGGTCGGCGGCCCCGAGGTGATGCGCGAGCAGATCGACAAGCTGCTCGAGGCCACGAAGCTGCCCAACGTGACGCTCCAGGTCGCCCCGTTCGCCGGCGGGCCGCACCCCGGCACGTACGGGCCCTTCGTGCTGTTCCGATTTGCCGTGCCCGAACTTCCGGACATGGTCTACAGCGAGTACCTGACCGGCGCCGTCTACCTGGACGCGCGCTCCGAGGTGGCGACCCACCTCGAGGTCATGGACCGCATGGCGGCTCAGGCCGCTACGGCACATCGCACGAAGGAGATCCTCCGGGATCTCCGCAAGGAGTTGTGAATGGATCGCATCAAGTCCCAGCCCGGGCCGCTGTTTTGCGGACAGCGGATCTACAACGGCATGCCCGCGCGTGAGCTGGGCAGCGAGGGCTGGCACAAGCCGTGGAGCGGCGGCAACGGCGGCAACTGCCTGGAGGCGATGAAGCTGGCCGACGGCCGCATCGCCGTCCGCCAGTCGACCGACCCCGACGGCCCGGCGCTGATCTACACCCCGGCCGAGATGACGGCCTTCATCGAGGGAGCGAAGGCAGGGGAGGCGGACTTCCTGGTGTCCTGAACCACCTCCACTTGATTTTCTTTCTGGCTCGACTTCCTTAAATTGGCACTGACTTGATCTTCAACTGCGTTCGGCACTTACCGAGTTCCGCATGACCGGGCAGGACAGCGGGGCAGCGCTCAGGATCGACACCAGCAGACCGCACCCGGCCCGCATATACGACTGGTACTACGGCGGCAAGGACAACTACCCCGTCGACGAGTGGGGGTACCGCCCACTCCCTTGAGGCAGCGGGGGAGGGCCGGCAGATGCCGGCCCTCCCCCAGGGTGCCGGTGATGGCACGCGTCAATGCGCGTTCATGCACCGGGCCGCGTCGTCTCCTGCGACAGCGACCCGATCGTGCTGACCCACGCGGCGGCCCTGCTGTGCAGTACGCCCGAGGGCGTCACCGAGTACCTCCAGGCCGACGTGCGCGATCCGGCCGCGATCGTCGAGGGCGCACGCCGCGTCCTCGACTTCGACCGGCCGGTCGCCCCACGGGCCGACGGTACGGCGCGCGGCGGTGCGGTACGGCGCGACTTGGAAGAGACGGCCGGGTGAGGCACCGGTGCGCGGGTCGACCCACCCGGTCACCCCCCCGTCTCTCACACGGTCATAGGCCGGTCGTACGGCGTTATAGGCGCTGGCAACTGCGAACTCCCCCTCAGATAGCGGTCCACCGCCGCAGCCACCGCCCGCCCCTCGGCGATCGCCCACACGATCAGCGACTGCCCCCGGGCGGCATCCCCCGCGGCGTACACCCCGGGTACGTTCGTCGCGAAGTCCCGGTCCCGGGCGATCGTGCCGCGCGGCTCCATCGCCAGCTCCAACTGGTCGATGAGCCCGTCCTCCCGGTCGGGACCGGAGAAGCCGAGGGCCAGCAGCACGAGGTCCGCAGGAATCGTCCGCCCGGTTCCCGGCAGCGGCCGCCGATGCTCGTCCACCTCGACCAGGTGCAGCGACCGAACATGCCCACCCGCGTCCCCGGTGAAGCGGAGCGTCGACGCTGCGAACAGCCGCGCGTCCGCATCCGCCGCCGGCGCCGTCTCCAGATCACGTGCCTCCTCGTGCGCGGCCGACAGCCGGTAGATCTTCGGGTACGTCGGCCACGGTTCGGTGTCGTCGTCCCGCTCGGCGCCAGGCTGGGCGTAGATGTCCAGCTGCGTCACGGACGCCGCCCCGTCCCGCACCGCCGTCCCCAGACAGTCCGCCCCGGTGTCGCCGCCGCCCACGATCACGACATGCTTCCCGGCAGCGGACATCGGCGACGCCTCCAGGTCCCCCTCGCAGACCCGGTTCGCCAGCGGCAGATACTCCATCGCCTGGTGTATTCCGGCCAACTCCCGCCCGGGCGCGTGCAGTTCCCGCCATGCGGTCGCTCCCGTGGCGATCACGACGGCGTCGTACCGGGCCCGCAGCTCTGTCGCCTCGACATCCCGCCCCACCATCGTGGACGTACGGAACTTGGTCCCCTCGGCCCGCATCTGCGCCAGCCGCCGCTCCAGATGATGTTTCTCCATCTTGAACTCGGGGATGCCGTACCGCATCAGCCCGCCGACCCGGTCGTCCTTCTCGTACACGGCGACCGTGTGCCCGGCCCGTGTCAACTGCTGCGCCGCCGCCAGTCCCGTCGGGCCCGAGCCGATCACCGCGACCGTCCGCCCGGACAGCCGGTCCGGCGGCCGGGGCGGCACGAAACCGTCCGTCCAGGCCCGGTCCGCTATCGCGCACTCGACGTTCTTGATGGTCACGGCGGGCTGGTTGATCGCGAGCACGCACCCCGCCTCGCACGGCGCGGGACACAATCGCCCGGTGAACTCGGGGAAGTTGTTCGTGGCGTGCAGCCGGTCGCTCGCGGCCCGCCAGTCCTCGCGCGACACCAGGTCGTTCCACTCCGGAATCAGATTGCCCAGCGGACACGCGTCGTGACAGAAAGGGATGCCGCAGTCCATGCAGCGATCGGCCTGCTTGCTGATGATCGGCAGCAGCGCCCCGGGGACGTAGACCTCGCTCCAGTCCTGCACACGCTCCGCGACGGGCCGCCGCGGCCACTCCTCGCGCGGCGTCGTCATGAAACCCTTGGGATCGGCCATGGTCGTCTTCCTTGCGTATGCGTACGACGGGCCGTGCGCCATCGGGCGGCACCCTCCCGGCCACGATACGACTGCCGGCCCGGCCCCGCAGCGGCCGACAGCGCTTTCTGCGGGCCGGTACGCACTGCCTGGCGCCGGTTCTCAGGTGAGGGCCAGCACATACACCAGCGCCGCGGCGGCCGAGGCCAGCGTGCGGACGTGGTTCCACATCGTCCACTCGCGCACGTACGTCGGCCAGTAAGCGCTCGCTTCCGCCGTGCCGGGTTCCAGCTGCGCCAGCGTGTCGTTGCGCGGCACGTTCGCCACCATGGTCAGTCCGAACGAACCGAACAGATACAGCGCGCTGCCCAGCAGCAGCTCCGCCTTCCCCTCGTCCGGCCACAGCACGAACGTCACCACCGCGATCATCGCGCACAGCACCGCCGACCCGGCGAACACAAGCATGAAGGCCGGCGTCACGGCGGCCACGTTGATCGCGTTCATCGCCGCGACACCCTGCGCCGGCGGCAACGCGGCCAGCCCGCGCATCACGAACGTCGAGAACCCGCAGAACACCCCGGCCACCAGCCCCGTCCCGAGCGCCCCCAGCAGGATCAGTACGAAGTACGGCCCCTCGATCATGTCCACGCTCACTCCCGCCTCGACCGGGCCCCGCCCGGCCCCCACCACGGTCATCGTCACCTCAAGTGAATTCCCACATGGGAACAGTGACCATGGCCGAGGCCCGCGGAAACATGAGCGAGCGTCCAACCCGGCGGGACGAGTACGGGGTGCAAGGCGCCCCTCACTCGCTCCTCACCCAGCCTCTGCCCGAACCGCCCGCCACTCCCGCAGCACCGTTTCCACGGTCGCCGCGATCCGACGCCGCGCCTCGCAGCGGGGCACCCCGCTCATCAGCAGCTGGTCGTACGGCGTATCCACATGCCGTACGGCAGCCACGACCGCATATGTCACGGCCCCCTCGGTCAGCGCGCGTCCCGCCGCGCTGCGCCCCACCCGCCCGCTGCCCCGGACCGACGCGTGCGCCGCGATCACCCGGGCCCGGTCGGCCGAGCATCCGGGAAACAGCCGCAGGATCTCCGCCGCGAACGCCTCCACGAACCTCGCATCCTGTGCGGCCCTGCGCCGCGCGTCCCGCGCCCGGCGCCGCCGTCGTGCCTCCGCGTCGGCCAGGCACCGCTCCTCGGCCCGGGCCAGGGCGGCCTCCTCGACGAGCACACCCTGCCGCTCGTAACGCCCCTTGCGCCGGTTGAAGCGCACCACCACCGCCGACAGCGCGCTCTCCTCCCGCGATCTGCGGGTCAACGCAGTGTCGCCGCGCGGCAGGAACACCAGATGGCCGAGGTCGGCGCAGTCCAGGCAGCGCGGCGCACCGTCCTCGAGCAGGAGAAGCGGCAGCGGCCCACGACGGCAAGCGGCGCACTGCCTGCGCCGAACCGGCTGGATCACCAGAAGTCCACCGGAGGAAAGGGGAGTTGCAAGGCCTGCCATACGCGTTTCCTTCCCCGCCCGGCCGGACTCTCTCCCCTCCGGCGAGCGCCGTCCGGCTCGACGCCCCCGTACGTCACGACCTGCCGGGTTCCGCCGCGGAGGCCGAGCAGTCCCGCCTCGTCTCCCCACCCGCAAACCCATCCACCGACGCGCGGCATCATGGGCCCTGTGCGACTCGAAGCGATCACCTGGGACCGGCTGGCCGAACAGCTCGCCGAGAGACTGCTCGATCTGAAGCCCGCCGACGGCAGTCCTTGGCCCAAGGTCGCCTTCGACGGCGCGTCGGCCGCGCGCCCGGTCGACCTCGCGGAACGTGTCGCGGAAGCACTGCGCGTGCGCGGGCGCCCCTCGCTCGTCGTGGGGGCCGACGGCTTTCTGCGCCCGGCCTCGCTCCGGCTGGAGCACGGCCGCCATGACGTGGAGTCGTACTACAGCGGTTGGTTCGACACCGCCGCCCTGTGGCGCGAGGTCTTCGGCCCGCTCGAACCCGGTGCCGACGGCCGTGTCCTGCCCGACCTGTGGGACGCGGCCACCGACCGGGCCACCCGCAGTGACTACGTCCAACTCCCTCCCGGTGGCGTTCTGTTGATGCACGGTCCCCTTCTCCTGCGGCACTGGTTCCCCTTCGACCTGACTGTCCACGTCCTCCTCTCAGCGGGCGCCCTGCGCCGCCGTACACCCGAGGTCGACCACTGGACCCTCCCCGCGTTCGAGCGCTACGAGGACGAGACCGACCCCGCCGCGACGGCCGACGTCCTGGTCCGCGCCGACGATCCCCGTCGCCCCGCCTGGAGCGGCTGATCCGCTGTTCCGCGGATGTCCCCCGAACCCTGTTGTATGCGTGTGCAATTAATTAGGCTGGCGCCATGACGACCTCCTCCAGCGAACCCGTCTCCCTCGACGACTCGGTGCGTGCCCTCCTCGATGCCAAGAACTTCGCCAGTGTGGCCACTCTCGGCCCCGACGGCGCCCCGCAGAACTCGGTGGTCTGGATCAAGCGCGAGGGCGACACCGTGCTCTTCTCCTCCGTCGAAACCCGGCAGAAAGTCCGCAACCTCCGCCGCGACCCGCACGTCAGCCTCTCGGTCTTCGACCTGGCCAATCCCTACTTCTCCGTCGAGATCCGGGGTGTCGCCGAGATCGTCCCCGACGAGGGCAAGAAGCTCCCGTACGAGCTCTCGCACAAGTACCTCGGCATCGACCCGCCCGCGGAGAAGGACGACGAGGTCCGTGTGATCGTCCGGATCGTCCCGGGCAAAGTCGCGGTGTTCACGCCCTGAGGGTGCGGACACCGGGCGGCGCGCGCGAGAATGAAGGCCGCCGGGACACTGCGGTGCGTCCCGCGCCGCACCGGCCCGTCCGGCTTCGGGAGGTACCTCATGACCACCGCCGGAGACATCATGCACCGTGGCGCCCAGTGGATCCCCGCCCACGAGACCCTGGACCGCGCCGCCCAGCTCATGCGCGAACTGAACGTCGGAGCGCTGCCGATCAGCGACCAGAACGAACGCCTCATAGGCATCCTCACCGACCGCGACATCGTCATCGGCTGCGTGGCCATGGGCCACGACCCGGCCAAGGTGACCGCCGGTGAGATGGCCAAGGGCACACCTCGCTGGATCGAGTCGAGCGCCGACGTCGGTGAAGTGCTCCAGGAGATGCGGGACCACCAGATCCGCCGGCTTCCCGTCATCGAGAACAAGCGCCTGGTCGGCATGATCAGCGAGGCCGATCTCGCCCAGCACCTGGGCGAGAACCAGATCGCCGCCTTCGCCGAGGGCGTCTACGCCAGGACCACCCCGGCCACTCACTGACCGAGGGCTCAACCCGCCCCGGGCCGGTCAGAGCCAGCCGTTGCGCCGGAACCCCCGGTACAGGGCCAGACACGCGATGGATATCACGCCGATGACCAGCGGATAGCCGAACCGCCAGCGCAGCTCCGGCATGTGGTCGAAGTTCATGCCGTAGACCCCGCACACCATCGTCGGTACGGCGATCACCGCGGCCCACGCCGTGATCTTCCGCATGTCCTCGTTCTGCGCGACCGTCACCTGCGCGAGGTGCGCCTGCAGAATCGAGTTGAGCAGTTCGTCGAAGGAGGCGATCTGCTCCTTGGCCCTCATCAGGTGGTCGAGGACATCCCTGAAGTAAGCCTGTATCTGGGGGTCGACCACCCGTATCGGCCGGGTGGCGAGATCCTCGACCGGGCGGGCCAGCGGCACCACGGCCCGCTTCAGCTCCAGGAGTTCACGCTTCAGCTGGTAGATCCGCCCGGGGTCGGCCCGCGCGCCGTTCTCCGCGAACACGTCCGTCTCGACCTGGTCGATGTCCGCCTGCACCGCGTCCGTGACCGTCAGATAGTCGTCGACCACATGGTCCGCGATCGCGTGCAGCACCGCCGCCGGCCCCTTGGCCAGTTGGCCCGGATCGGACTCCAGCTCTTCGCGCAGCGGGCCCAGTGAGCCGTGCCGTCCGTGCCGCACCGTGATCACGAAGTCCCGGCCGACGAACGCCATGATCTCGCCGGTGTTGACCACCTCGCTCGTCGACGTCAGCTGTTCGTGCTCGACGTAGCAGACCGTCTTGAACACCGCGAACAGCGTTTCGCCGTACCGCTCCAGCTTCGGGCGCTGATGGGCCTCGACCGCGTCCTCGACCGCCAGCGGGTGCAGGTCGAAAAGCTCGGCGATGCCCACGAACTCACGGTCCGTCGGCTCGTGCAGCCCCAGCCAGACGAAACCGTCGCCGTGCTTGCGCACCCGTTCCACGGCGTCCACCAGGTCGCTGCCGCCGGGCTCCCGTACCCCGTCCCGGTACGTCACGCAGTTGACCACAGAGGAACCCAGTGGTGACCGGGCGGGATGGCTCAGGTCGACCCGGGGCCGCCGCCGGGTCAGCCGCGCCACCTTGCGCAGCCCGCCGACCCTGCTGAGCCCCCGGACCTTCCGCAGATTCCCTGCCATGGACATCTGGATCTCCTTGCGTGGAACTCCTCGCGCCGTGCTGTCGCGCCTTGGCGGAAAAGTCTGCCAGTCTTCCGCAATGCGCGGGTGAGCCTGTGTGAACAGGCAATTCCGCTTTGTTCCCGCCTGTGGACAGAGCATGCCCACCCGCGCGCGGGTCACCCCGCCGCACCGGAGCGTCGACCGTCCCGGACACATGCCGCACCTGGGATGATCGCCGCATGACGCCATCCGACGGGTATCTCCTCGACAACAGGCAGACCGAGGCGGGACAGCGCTTCGACGCCTTCGCTACCCTCTTCGACCCCACCACGTTCCGCCACCTCGAAGGGCTCGGCCTGGGACCCGGCTGGCGCTGCTGGGAGGTCGGGGCGGGCGGCACCTCCGTCGTGTCCTGGCTGGCCAAGAAGGTCGGGCCGACAGGCAAGGTCCTGGCGACCGACATCGACACCTCGCTGCTCGCCTCGGTGGCCCGCCCGCCCGTCGAGGTGCGCGTCCACGACGTGGGCACGGAGGAGCCGCCCGCGGAGGGCTTCGACCTCGTGCACGCCCGGCTCGTGCTCGTCCATGTCCCAGACCGTGGAAGGGCGTTGAGGTCGATGATCAAAGCGCTGCGTCCCGGCGGACGCCTCCTGGTCGAGGACGCCGACCCCGCCCTCCAGCCGCTGATCTGCCCCGACGAGTACGGTCCCGAGCAGCAGCTCGCCAACCGGCTCCGCAACGGCTTCCGCACCCTGCTCGCGGGCCGCGGCGCCGACCTGTCCTACGGCCGCAAGCTCCCGCGGCTGCTCCGGGAGGCCGGACTGCGCCGCGTGGAGGCCGACGCCTACTTCCCTGTCACCTCGCCCGCCCTCGCCGCCCTGGAGACCGCCACCGTCCAGCAGATCCGCGACCAGCTGGTCACCGCAGGCCTGGCCACCGACCAGGACATCGACCAGCACCTGGCCAACGTCGCGACCGGCAGCATGGACCTCGCCACGGCCCCGATGATCTCGGCGTGGGGGCGCAAGGCGTAGGCCCGGGGCGCAAGGCGTACGCCGGGGCGCAGCGCAAACGTCGGCGCGCTGGGCGTGCGCCGGGGTGCCGGTCGTGGCCCACACCGGCGCGGTCGTGAGACCCATGTCCCGGAGACCGGGCGCGCGGCGCCGGAAACGGAACGCGCCCGCCTTCAGCCACACCCCGTAGGGGGTCTGCCCCCCCACCAGCTCCACCGCGAGGGCACCGGCCCGGCAGCCCTCCGCCGCCGCGGCCGCGGGATCGGCGCCGACGAGCAGCGCGGCGAGGAACGCGCCGGTGAAGGCGTCACCGGCGCCCGTGGTGTCCCGGGGCCTCGCCGCCGCGGCGGGCACTCGGGCGAGCACGGTGCCGGACCGCGCCACCAGCGCGCCGTCCCCGCCCAGCTTGGCCACCACCAGCGGGACATGGCGGCTCAACTTGGCCGCCGCGTCCGCGGGATCGGGCAGCCCCGTCAGCAGGCACGCCTCGTCCCGACTGGGCAGCAGGACATCCAGCCCCTCCGCGAACTCCAGGAAGCGGTCCACCCCCAGGCTCCCGAGAAAGCCGGTCGACGCCGGATCCAGACTGACCGGGACACCACGCGCGCGTGCGGCGTCCAGCGCAACTGCCGCGAGTGCCCGGCTCGACGCGGAGAACAGCAGATAGCCGGACAGATGCAGCCGGGCGACCCCGTCGAGCGCCGCGTCGGACCAGTCGGCCGGTTCGAGCCGGAGCGAGGCACCGCTGTCCGTGAGGAAGGTGCGCTCGGCCGAGGCCCCCGCATCGACCAGGCAGATCACCGTCCCGGTCGCGGCGGTGTCGTCCAGCACGAGCCGTGGGCGCACCCCGGCCGCCAGCAGCTCACGCTCGTGCCACGCCGCCGCGTCCGCGCCCACCCGCCCGAGCAGCCGTACGTCCGCACAGCCCGCGTGAGCCGCCCAGCAGGCCACGTTGGCGCCGGCGCCGCCGGGCAGCGTCCGGATCGCGGCGGCCGTGTCGGTACCGGCGGCGAGCGGGCCCCGGTGCCGGGCGACGACATCGGTGACGACGTCGCCCACGACCAGCAGCGCCCCGGCCCTGCCCGCCGTCACCTCCGGGCCCACGCCGCCGCGACCCGCGCCGCCAGCCGCACATTGCCGCGCACCGCCGCCAGGTTGGCGCTCAGCGACGCCCCGTCCGTGTGCCGGACGAGGTAGTCGAGCAGGAACGGTGTGACCGCCTGACCGGTGACCCCCTCCTCCTCGCACGCGTGCAACGCATCGGTCAGCACGCGCGCGTGCAGTTCGGGATCGAGCTGCTCCGCCTCGGGGACGGGATGGGCGACGATCAGCGCCGACTCCGGTCCGCCGAGCGCGTCCTGCGCACGCATGACCTCCGCCGCCTCCTCCGGACTGTCCAGCGTCCAGTCGACCGGGTGCCCGGAGTCGGAGAGGTAGAAGCCGGGGAAGCGGGCCGTGCGATAACCGGCGACGGCCACGCCCAGCGTCTCCAGCCGCTGCAAAGTCGCCGGCACGTCCAGGATCGACTTCACGCCCGCGCACACCACCGTGATCCGCGTGCGGGCCAGCAGGCCGAGGTCCGCCGACTCGTCCTGCGTCACCGTCCACTCCCGGTGCACACCGCCGAGCCCGCCCGTCGCGAACACCCGGACACCGGCCAGCGCAGCCAGCAGCGCGGTCGCCGACACCGTGGTCGCCCCGCTCGCCCCCGCCGCCACCGCGAGCGGGAGATCCCGGTGACCCAGCTTGCGCATGCCGTCCTCGTTCGCGACGCGCTCCAACTGCTGTTTGTCCAAGCCGACATGGGGCCGCCCGTCCAGCACCGCGATCGTCGCGGGTACGGCACCCTCCCGGCGTACGACGTCCTCCAGCTCCAGCGCCACCCGAAGATTGCGCGGACGCGGCAGCCCGTGCGCGATGATCGTGGACTCCAGGGCCACCACCGGGCGATGCGCGTCAAGCGCCTCGCGTACTTCCTCCGACACCACTGTCACCACGCGCCCGCCTCCTGTCAGTCGGTCCTGCCTCATCTCTGGAGGGCGGCACGGCCGACTAAACGCTTGCGCTCCATGAGCACCGCCACCAGCGTGGGCCGTATGACGAACACCACGACTCGCCTCGACCATGTCGTCCTCTGGGTGAGCGACCCGGTCGCCGCGGCCGGCTTCTACGAGAAGGCGGTCGGCCTGGAGCCCCTGAGGGTCGCCGAATTCACCGCGGGAAAGGTCTCGTTCCCCTCCGTCCGTGTCAACGAGGAGACCATCCTCGACCTGGCACCCCGCACCATGGCCGAGCGCATGAGGATGCTCCCCGGCTCCGCGGAGAGCGCGGGCCACCCGGTCAATCACGTGTGCCTGTCGCTGTCGTCCGGCGACTTCGACGCACTGCGCGCCCGCCTCCAGGAAGGCGACGTCCCCGTGTCGCACATCGCCCACGACTCGTACGGCGCCCGCGGCAACGCGACGCGGAGCTTCTACTTCCGCGACCCGGACGGCAACGTCTTCGAGGCACGGCACTACGGGTGAACGGTGGCCGAGGGGCCGGCGCGGCCCCGGTCGCCCGGCGGTCAGAACAGCGGCTCGGGCAGCACGCCCTCCAGAGCGAGCAGCTTCCGCTTGGTCTCCAGGCCGCCCCCGAACCCGCCGATGCCGCCGTCGCTCTCCACGACCCGGTGACAGGGCACGACGACGGGCAGCGGATTGGCACCCATGGCCGCCCCCACCGCCTGTGCCGCCCCCGGCTGGCCGACCCGCCCGGCCAGGTCCCCGTACCCGACGACCGTGCCGAACGGGACGCCGGACGCGAGCTCGCGCAGCACCTGCCGGTTGAAGCCGGAGATCAGCGACCAGTCCAGCGGCAGTTCGAAGTCGTGCCGTTCGCCCGCGAAGTACGCCTCGACCTGGCGTATGGCCTCGGCCAGCAGGGGCGATCCGGGCGCCTCGACGGGCTCGGTGCCCAGCCGCGCCGCCAACTGCTCCAGCGCTCGGTCGCGCACCGCGTCGGTGGCGTGGAACACGACGTTGACCAGGCCGTCGCGAGTTGCCGCGAGGAACAACGGACCGATGCTGGTGCCCACGACGGCCCACACGACCTGCCGCTCGTACTGCCCATGGCTGTCCATGCGCCCCACCGTACGGCCCGCCACTGACAACGCTCAGTTCGCGCTGAGCGCCTCCCGTACGACATCGGGCTTGTTCGTGATGATGCCGTCGACGCCGTACCGGGCCACGGTCCGGGCGGTGGTCGCGTCGTCCACGGTCCAGACGAACACTCTCAGCGGCTTGCCGTGGGGTCCGTGCAACGCGTGCACGGTGGTGACGTAGCCCGGGGCGATGGACCCGTACGAGGGGTTGATCAGGTCGGTGAACCGCGCGTACGTGTGCAGGTCCCCCGCTGGGGGCGTGCCGAGGAGGCCGGTCGTGAGGCCGGGCTTCAGGTCGTGGACGGTCCGCAGACTGTCCGCACTGAAACTCTGCACGATCAGCCGGTCCGCATGCGCGCGGTCCAGCCAGCCCTCGTTGCTCAGCAGGCCGAGGGTCTGCCGTTCGATGCCCGGGTACAGCTCGGGGTTCTTGATCTCGAGGAGCAGCTTCTCGTGATTGTGCTCGACCCGGCGCATGTACTGCTTCAGCGTCGGCACGCGGGTGCCCGCGTACGCGGGGCCGAACCAGCTGCCCGCGTCCAGGCGGGCGATCTCGGCCGCGGTGAAGTCCCCCACCTTCCAGGGCGCACGGCCGGGGAAGACCTCCTCGGCGTTCGTGGTCCGCTTCAGGCTGTCGTCGTGGAGGACGACCAGTTCGCCGTCCCTGGTGCGCTGGACGTCGTTCTCGACCCAGGAGAAGCCCAGCCGGGCCGCCTCGTCGACGGCCGGCAGCGTGTTCTCGGGTGCGTAGGCGGAAGCTCCCCGGTGGGCGACGATCGTGGGCGGCTCTCGGACATCGCCGGCCCGGGCGTCGCTGCCGGGAGCCAGCACTGTGGCCGTCCCCAGGAGCGCGGTGGTCGTGGCGGCAACGGCTCGCGCGTGCATGCGTACTCCTCGAATCGGACGAACACGGACAGCACCAGAGTGACAGCAGACAGTCAACGAGGATTGCGTGCAGGATGGCCACACATCGAGCGGGTGTGCCGGAGTCCGCTCACTGATGCCGCACAACTGGGGCAAGGGCGTGTTTCTTTGCCGGATAATCGTTCGACCATTCCGGTGGGGGTCATACTCTCTGGCACAACCCGGACCGCCCGAGCGGTCCTGGGACGGGGCGCGATACAGGTATTCCGGGACACAAGAGGGTGAAGGGGCAGCCGCGTATGCAGGGCATGGTCGACGGATTCGGCTACGGGGCCGTCACGCCGTTGGTGGCCTATCTGATGGCCTGCCTGGGCGGAGCCCTCGGTCTGCGATGCACGACGAGATCCCTGCTGGTCACCCACTCCCGGCGCCCCGCCTGGCTCGCCCTCGGCGCGGCGGCGATCGGGTCCGGGATCTGGACCATGCACTTCATCGCCATGATGGGGTTCACCGTCGAGGGGACCACGATCCACTACGACACACCGATCACGTACGCGAGCCTGGGCCTCGCGATCGTCATGGTCGGCGTGGGGATCTTCATCGTCGGCTACCGGGGTGCCACGGGACCGGCCCTGTTCACCGGCGGAACGATCACCGGCCTGGGTGTCGCCTCGATGCACTACCTCGGCATGGCGGGCATGCACCTCGACGCAACCTTCACGTACAACACATTCACCGTGGCCGCCTCCGTACTGATAGCGGTCGTGGCCGCCACCACCGCCCTGTGGGCGGCCGGACAGGTGCGGGGCTTCCTGTGGAGCGTGGGCGCGAGCCTCGTCATGGGGCTCGCCGCCACCGGGATGCACTACACCGGCATGACCGCCCTAAGCGTCCACCTCCACGGCGCCGTCTCGGCCTCCGGCAGCGCCTCGCCCCCGACCCTGCTCGCACCCATGCTGATCGGCCCCCTCGCCTTCCTGCTCCTCGCCGGCGTCGTCGTGGTGTTCGATCCTCTGATGGCCATGGGCAAGCCGGTCCGAGGCCGCGTCGAGCACAAGCCGGGCATCCCCGCCCACCCCGTCGGCACGCTCTCGGACCACATCCCGCAGCCGCGCTCCGGCCGCCGGGAGACGGTGCGGCAGCCGGAGCGTCACCGGTCGCACGCCCCGTAGAACCGCTGATCGGGACCCGTTGTCAGTGGGGGGTCGTACGGTTGAAGGCATGCGGCCCGTTTCCCAGATCGAACGCACGGTGGCGCCCTTCGAGGTCGTCAGCCCCTACCAGCCCAGCGGTGACCAGCCGACGGCCATCGTCGACCTGGCCAAGCGCATCCAGGGCGGGGAAAGGGACGTCGTCCTCCTCGGCGCGACCGGCACCGGCAAGTCCGCCACCACGGCGTGGATGATCGAGAAGCTCCAGCGCCCCACGCTCGTGATGGCGCCGAACAAGACGCTGGCCGCCCAGCTGGCGAACGAGTTCCGCGAGCTGCTCCCCAACAACGCGGTCGAGTACTTCGTCTCGTACTACGACTACTACCAGCCCGAGGCGTACGTCCCGCAGTCGGACACCTACATCGAGAAGGACTCCTCGATCAACGAGGAGGTCGAGCGCTTGCGCCACTCGGCGACCAACTCGCTGCTCACCCGCCGCGACGTCGTCGTGGTCGCCTCGGTCTCCTGCATCTACGGCCTCGGTACTCCGCAGGAGTACGTGGACCGCATGGTCCCGCTCCGCGTCGGCGACGAGATCGACCGCGACGACCTGCTGCGCCGCTTCGTCGACATCCAGTACACCCGCAACGACATGGCGTTCACCCGCGGCACCTTCCGCGTGCGCGGCGACACCATCGAGATCTTCCCGGTCTACGAGGAGCTCGCCGTCCGCATCGAGATGTTCGGCGACGAGATCGAGGCCCTGTCCACGCTCCACCCGCTCACCGGCGAGATCATCAGCGACGACCAGCAGCTGTACGTCTTCCCGGCCTCCCACTACGTCGCCGGCCCCGAGCGCATGGAGCGGGCCGTCAACGACATCGAGAAGGAGCTGGGCGAGCGCCTGGCCGACCTGGAGAAGCAGGGCAAGCTCCTGGAGGCCCAGCGCCTGCGCATGCGCACCACGTACGACATCGAGATGCTCCGCCAGATCGGCAGCTGCTCCGGTGTGGAGAACTACTCGATGCACTTCGACGGCCGTCTGCCGGGTTCCCCGCCCAACACCCTGCTCGACTACTTCCCGGACGACTTCCTGCTCGTCATCGACGAATCGCACAACACCGTCCCGCAGATCGGCGCCATGTACGAGGGCGACGCCTCCCGCAAGCGGACCCTCGTCGACCACGGCTTCCGGCTGCCCTCGGCCCTGGACAACCGTCCCCTGAAGTGGGAGGAGTTCCAGGAGCGGATCGGCCAGACCGTCTACCTGTCCGCGACCCCCGGCAAGTACGAGCTCTCGCGCGCGGACGGCGTCGTCGAGCAGATCATCCGCCCCACCGGCCTCATCGACCCGGAGGTCGTCGTCAAGCCCACCGAGGGCCAGATCGACGACCTGGTGCACGAGATCCGCAAGCGTACCGAGAAGGACGAGCGCGTCCTGGTCACCACGCTCACCAAGAAGATGGCCGAGGACCTCACGGACTACTTCCTGGAACTCGGCATCCAGGTGCGCTACCTGCACAGCGACGTCGACACCCTGCGCCGCGTGGAGCTGCTGCGCGAGCTGCGCTCCGGCGAGTTCGACGTCCTGGTCGGCATCAACCTGCTGCGTGAGGGCCTCGACCTGCCCGAGGTGTCCCTGGTGGCGATCCTCGACGCCGACAAGGAGGGCTTCCTGCGCTCCGGCACCTCGCTGATCCAGACCATCGGCCGCGCGGCGCGCAACGTCTCCGGCCAGGTCCACATGTACGCCGACAAGATCACACCGGCGATGGAGCGGGCCATCGAGGAGACCAACCGCCGCCGGGAGAGGCAGATCGCCTACAACAAGGCGAAGGGCATCGACCCGCAGCCGCTCCGCAAGAAGATCAACGACATCGTCGCGCAGATCGCCCGCGAGGAGGTCGACACCGAGCAGCTGCTCGGCTCCGGCTACCGCAAGTCGAAGGACGGCAGAGGAGCAAAGGCCCCCGTCCCGTCCCTGGGCGACAAGGCGGCCAAGGGCGCGAAGGCGACCAAGTCCGCCAAGTCCGCCAAGGGCAAGGCCAAGGACGCCGTGCCCACCGACCGTCCCGCGACCGAACTCGCAGAGCAGATCGAGGAGATGACGGAGCGCATGCGCGCGGCCGCCGCCGACCTCCAGTTCGAGATCGCGGCCCGGCTGCGCGACGAGGTCTCCGAGATGAAGAAGGAACTGCGCCAGATGAAGGAGGCGGGCCTGGCCTGACCGCTACGCCCTGGGCCGGACCTCGGCATATGCGCGGAGTGTTGCAACACCGACACAAAGCGCGGGCCGGGGTTCGGCGCTGTCAGTGCCCGTGCGTAGGGTTCTGGACAACCGCGGAGTCCGCGGCAACAGGGGAAGACAGAGAGGGGACACAGCCGTGACCGTCAACATGACCAAGGGTCAGGCGATCAGCCTGGAGAAGAAGGACGGGGGCTCCCTGACCGCGGTCCGTATGGGTCTCGGCTGGCAAGCGGCTCCCCGGCGCGGGCTGTTCGGCTCGCGCACCCGGGAGATCGACCTGGACGCCTCAGCGGTGCTGTTCGCCGACAAGCAGCCGGTCGACGTCGTCTTCTTCCGTCACCTGGTGAGCGACGACGGCTCCGTGCGCCACACCGGTGACAACCTGGTCGGTGGCGTCGGCCAGGGCGGCGACGACGAGGCCATCCTCGTCGACCTCCAGCGCGTCCCGGTCCACATCGACCAGATCGTCTTCACCGTGAACTCCTTCACGGGCCAGACCTTCCAGGAAGTGCAGAACGCGTTCTGCCGGCTGGTCGACGAGACCAACGGCCAGGAGCTCGCCCGCTACACGCTCGCGGGCGGTGGCCAGTACACCGCCCAGGTCATGGCGAAGGTCCACCGGTCCGGCACCGGCTGGACGATGACCGCGCTGGGCACCCCGGCCAACGGCCGCACCTTCCAGGACCTGATGCCGGCGATCCTGCCGCACCTGTAGGCCTGTCAGGACGCTCCCGGCGCAGGACAACACGACACAGGGGGACGAAGGCGATGACGGCCGAGCTGGTACGGGGGCAGAACCATCCGCTCTCCCAGGTCCGGCTCGAGATCCGGGTCTCGGCCGGTGTGCCGGTCGTGGCGGCGGCCACGCTCAGCGACGAGAACGACAAGGCGCGCGGCGTCGAGTGGGTGGCCCACCCGGGCGCACCCACGCTGCCCGGACTCGAGGTCTCCCGCCAGGCGGCCACCGACCACCGCCTCGCGGTGGATCTGGCCGCCATGCCGGAGGCCGTGCACCGTGTCAACGTGCTGCTCGCCCTCCCCTCGGCCGGGGGCGGGCCGCTCCGCTTCGGTGCCGTCGGCGCCCCCACCGTCACGGTCACGGGCCTCGACGGCATCGGGATCGCCCGGTTCACCCTCGCCGGCCTCGACGCCGAGTCGGCCGTCGTGGCGCTGGAGCTGTACCGCAGACAGGGCGCATGGAAGGTGCGCGCCGTCGGACAGGGCTACGCCGGCGGCCTCGCCGCGCTCTTCACCGACCAGAGACTGCCCGGGGCCGCCGAACTCGCGGGTGGCATCCAGGAAGCGGTGGCCCGCGGCCTGGCCCGCTCGGTCCCGGCACCGCCCCCGCGTACGTCGGACGCCGACCGCACCCGCCGCACCGCGACCCCGGTGTCCGGCGTCGACCAGCCCGGCCCCTCGTCCCAGGGTGCCCCCGACGCCGAACCGCCGCGGCCCGCGTCGCCGTACGACGACCCGGGTCAGAGCACGTACGGTGCCCAGGCGCCCGGTGGACAGGGACCGTCGCCGTACCCGGACAGCGGGCCGGAACAGCAGGCGGGGGGAGCAGCCGCGCCCGGCCCCTCGTCCGCACCCGGTACGGGCGGGATCGACTACACGCACCCGAACCGTCGCCACACCGCTCCGCCGCCCCCTCCGCCGCAGGCACCCCCGGCCCCGTCGGGGCAGCCCGCGCGGCCGGTTGCGGGTGACGCGGCGGGCTGGTCCATGGACGAGCGGCTGTACAACCAGGTCTGGGGCATGTTCGAGGACCTGGCCCGCACGACGGCCGCCTACCGCAGCGCCGTCGAATTCGCCGACTCCCGCAGGGACAAGGAGCTCGATCACCTTCTGTCCGACCCACGCAGCAGGATCGGCGCGGCGGGGGACGCCGCGCGCGAGGCGGCCGGTGCCAGACACGCCCAACTCGTCGACGAGGCCAGGGCAGTCCTCGACCGGGACCTCGCGCAGCTCACGGCCGAGGCCGAGGTCGTGGAGCCGGCGCTCCCACCGGCGTACGCGCGCTGGGACAACCCCGTCTGGCACGGCTACCGCGTGCCCACGGACTTCCCGATGGCCCTCCGGCTGGGCGATCTGCACCTGCCCGAGAGCGTCCCGCTCCGCATACCGATGCTGGCCCGGCTGCCGCTCGAGCGGGGTCTGTGGATCGACAGCGGCCCGGCGACCGGCCTGGACGCCTCGTTCGCGGACTCTACCGACCGGCGAGGTCTCGCCATGGAGACGGCGATGGCGCTGGCAGCCCGGCTGCTCGCGGTCCACCCGGTGGGGGAGTTCGCCGTGCAGGTGATCGATCCGGCCGGTTCCGGATCGACGGCGCTCATGCCACTGGTGCGCACGGGCGTGCTCGCGGCCCCGCCGGCGGCTGGTGCGGCGGGCGTGGCGGACGTCCTGGCACGGCTCACACAGCGCGTGGATCTGGTGCAGATGGCGCTGCGCGCTGGCGCGCCCGAGTCGTTGCCGCCCGGCCTCGACACCGCCCAGCAACTCCTGGTCGTCAACGACTTCCCGCACGGCTTCGACGACCGTGCCGTGAACCAGCTGCGGTATCTCGCCGACGAGGGGCCGTCCGTCGGCGTCCATCTGGTGATGGTCGCGGACCGCGAGGACGCCTCGGCGTACGGTCCTTTGCTCGACCCGCTGTGGCGTTCACTCATGCGACTCACACCGGTACCCGACGACCACCTCGCGGACCCCTGGGTCGGTCATGCCTGGACGTACGAACCGTCACTCGTCCCGCCCGGCAGCCAGGTGCTCCAGCACGTGCTCGCCCAGGTGGCAGAGGCTCGCACCAAGTACAAGTAAAGGCGCTTGACCTGCTTATTTGGTTTTTCTTTTACTAATTGCTTTACCTTTCCTTGGTAATTGAGGTACTGTCGTCGGCACGGAGGGGAGTACTCCCTGTCTGCTGCGGCGTACCCGTCAATACGGATCGGATCGATCCCGGGGCGTCGGCCCGTCCCGGGTGGAAGAGGCCTCCGGCAGTGACGACATGATTCTTTGCCGTTTACGTACCGGAGGTGCAGTGGACGTTTCCATGACCCTGTGGGTCCTGACGGTCGCGGGGCTCGCCGTCCTGATCGCCGTCGACTTCTTCATCGGCCGCAAGCCGCACGATGTGTCGATCAAGGAGGCAGGCATCTGGACGGTCGTCTGGATCGCCCTGGCCGGGCTCTTCGGCCTCGGGCTGCTCGTCTTCGGCGGCGGACAGCCGGCGGGTGAGTTCTTCGCCGGCTTCATCACCGAGAAGTCGCTCAGCGTCGACAACCTCTTCGTCTTCGTCCTGATCATGGCGAAGTTCGCGGTGCCCTCGCAGTACCAGCAGCGTGTGCTCCTGTTCGGCGTGCTCATAGCCCTGGTCCTGCGGGCCGTCTTCATCGCCGCGGGCGCCGCCATCCTCGCCGAATTCTCTTGGGTCTTCTTCCTCTTCGGCGCCTTCCTGATCTACACCGCCTGGAAGCTGATCCAGGAGGCCCGGGCCGATGGGGAGGACGAGGAGTACGAGGAGGACCGGCTGCTGAAGGCCGCCGAGCGCAGGTTCGGCGTGGCCGACCGCTACCACGGCACCAAGCTGTGGATCCGGCAGAACGGCAAGCGCGTCATGACGCCCATGCTGGTCGTGATGCTCGCGATCGGTACGACGGACGTCCTGTTCGCGCTGGACTCCATACCGGCGATCTTCGGCCTGACGCAGGACCCGTACATCGTCTTCACCGCCAACGCCTTCGCGCTGATGGGCCTGCGGCAGCTGTACTTCCTCATCGGCGGCCTGCTCAAGAAGCTGATCCACCTCTCGTACGGTCTGTCGGTCATCCTCGGCTTCATCGGCGTCAAGCTGGTGCTGCACGCGCTTCACGAGTCCGGCGTGCACGTCCCGGAGATCAGCATCCCGGTCTCGCTCGCCGTGATCTGCGCGGTCCTGATCGTCACCACGGTCACCAGCCTCAAGGCGACCAGGAAGCAGGCGGCGGCCGAAGCGGACCAGGCGCACGTGACGAGCGGAGGCGCGAAGAACAGCATCGACGCCTGACCGTTCCGGACGTAGAAACAACCAGCCCGGGAACGGCGCGCAGCGCATTGCCGACCGCCGCTCCCGGTGCTTCGTCGAGTGCTGGGCGTTGTACCCCGCCGTCCTTCACCGGCTGCGACGTTCTGGAGATGACCGAGCTCAGGCAACCGAGCCCGGTATCCCGCCCCACCGGGGGTCCGTGCCGCGCCGGCGCCGGGCCCCCGGACACCGAAAGGACCGGAATGCGAACCACGTACGCCTCTGCCACGATCGCTGCATGATCACTAGGCTCAGGTCGCTCACCATCCAGTGGACGTTCCTCGTGCCGGTGCTCGCGGTCGTCCTTCTCGCCCTCACCTGGGGACGCGGTCTTCCCGGCGCCGTCGTCGCGCTGGTGACCGTGGTCCTCGCCGGGTCCGTCCTGGCCGCCGTCCACCACGCCGAGGTCGTGGCCCACCGCGTCGGGGAACCCTTCGGCTCCCTGGTCCTCGCCATCGCCGTCACGGTCATCGAGGTCGCGCTGATCGTCACCCTCATGGCCGATGGAGGCGCCAAGAGCGCGACCCTAGCCCGGGACACGGTGTTCGCGGCCGTGATGATCACCTGCAACGGCGTGGTCGGCCTGTGCCTCCTCGTCGCCTCGCTCCGCCACGGCACCGCCGTCTTCAACCCCGAGGGCACCGGCGCCGCCCTGTCGACCGTCGCCACCCTGTCCACGCTCAGCCTGGTGCTGCCGACCTTCACCACCAGCAAGCCGGGCCCGGAGTTCTCGGGCCTGCAACTGACCTTCGCCGCACTGTCGTCGTTGATCCTGTACGGCCTGTTCGTGGCCACGCAGACGGTGCGGCACCGGGACTACTTCCTGCCCATCACCCGGCAGGGCGAGGTCATCACCCTGGACGACCACGCGGCGGCGCCCTCCGCGCGCACCGCCTGGATCAGCCTCGGCATGCTGGGCCTCGCCCTGGTCGGAGTGGTCGGCCTGGCCAAGGGGGTGTCGCCGACCATCGAGTCCGGCGTGGAGGCGGCCGGTCTGCATCAAGCCGTCGTCGGTGTCATCATCGCCCTGCTCGTCCTGCTCCCCGAGACGATCGCCGCGCTCCGCTCCGCCCGCCGCGACCGCGTCCAGACCAGCCTGAACCTCGCCCTCGGCTCGGCGATGGCCAGCATCGGCCTCACCATCCCGGCCGTCGCCCTCGCCTCCGTCTGGCTCTCCGGACCACTCGTCCTCGGACTCAGCTCCACCCATATGCTGCTGTTCGCCCTGACGGTGGTGGTCAGCTCCCTGACGGTGGTGCCCGGACGGGCCACGCCGCTGCAGGGAGGCGTGCATCTGGTGATCTTCGCGGCGTATCTGGAGCTGGCGATCAACCCGTAGCCGTTGGCGGTCGCACGGGAGCCGTCACCGCGGGCAGCCGGAACCCGGGAGCCGGCTCCACCGCCACCACCGGCACCGGACGGGTCTCCGGCAGCAGCGCGAAGCACCCCAGGCTGAGCAGCGCGACCCGACCGCCGTCCCGCGAGCGAGGCGGCCGCGAGCCGCAGCATGGAGGGGGCCCTTGCGGAGCGTGCGTTGCGCATGTCGCGCCCCCGTAACCCACAGTTACTGTGGGTTACGGGGGCGCGCGGAGGTGAGCGAGGCCTCAGTAGGTGACGGTGATGCGCCGGGCCGGGCCGTCGACACGGATCGTGCCGCCGTACGGGATGACGAGTTGGGGATCGGTGTGGCCGAAGTCCACGTCGAACACCACAGGCATGTCGGGGGCATACATCATCAGCGCGTGCTGTACGGCTTCGCGCTGCTCCGCCGCGTAACGGGCCGCCTCCGCCGGGCTGTTGGGCCGTTCGAAGGACCAGGTCTTGGCGCGGGCCATGAGCAGTGCGGAGAAACGCCGCAGCAGACCGCGCTCACCGATGTTGCGCAGGATCCGGAAGACCTCCGTGGCGCTCGGCAGTTCCTCCGAGGTCTCCAGGAACAGCACGCCACCGTCGTACACCGCGAGGTCGTGCGCGATCTCCCGGTCGGCCATCAGCAGCCAGCCGAGGATCTCCAGGTTGCCGCCCCAACCCCGGCCCTCGACCACCCGGTCCGCGTTCTGCCAGGTCCATCCGGTGCCGGGCCGGCTCGTCGGCTCCGAGTCGAAGGTGGCCGGGTCGGCCCAGTCCCGGTTGACGTCGTTCCACCGCTCGGCGGGCCGCAGTTCGTAGGCGCCGGAGGTGAACAGGGCCGCCTTGAGTGACTCGGCGGTGTGCGGATGCATGGCACCGGGGCGGCCCAGCTCGACCATCACCGAAGCCCCGTGGTAGCCGACGATCCCGGTGTTGTACAGGAAGGCCAGCAGGTTCGTGTTGTCGCTCAACCCGATGAACGGCTTGGGGTTCGCGCGGATCAACTCCCGGTCCAGCAGCGGCAGCACGGTGATCTGGTCGTCGCCGCCGATCGAGGCGATGACCGCCCTGACGTCCGGATCGGCGAACGCCGCGTGGATGTCGGCGGCCCGCTCCCGGGGCGTCGTACCCATCTTGCGGGTCGTCGGATACTCGACCGGTTCAAGAGCGAAGTCCTCGCGCAGCCGCCGCAGACCCAGTTCGTACGGGCGCGGAAAGAGCTCTGGCAGGCCCGCGGACGGCGAAATGACGGCTATGCGGTCACCGGGCGAGGGCTTCGGCGGGTACATGATCGACGTCATTCCTGGAGGGTACGGCCGGGCGCCGCGTTCGCGCACCGTGATAAACCGGGTCTGAGCAGCGGTCGCCGGCCGACTGCCCTTGACCGGACCGGAGGAACCGTGCCCCGTACCCTGGCCAACGCCCCGATCATGATTCTCAACGGGCCCAACCTGAACCTGCTCGGCCAGCGCCAGCCCGAGATCTACGGCTCCGACACGCTCGCCGACGTCGAGGCCCTGTGCGTCAAGGCGGCGGCCGCGCACGGCGGCACGGTGGACTTCCGGCAGTCCAACCACGAGGGCGAGTTGGTCGACTGGATCCACGAGGCACGGCTTCATCACTGCGGGATCGTCATCAACCCCGGCGCCTACTCGCACACGTCGGTCGCGATTCTGGACGCACTCAACACCTGCGACGGCATGCCGGTACTGGAGGTCCACATCTCCAACATCCACCAGCGCGAGTCGTTCCGGCACCACTCCTACGTCTCCCTGCGCGCCGACGGCGTCATCGCGGGATGCGGCGTGCAGGGGTACGTGTTCGGCGTGGAGAGGGTGGCCGGGCTGCTCGGCGCGACACAGGCGGACGCGTAACGGGCGGAGGGCTCGCCGAAAGCGTTGGAAAAGCGAACCCACCTCTACAGGCGACCTGCCTCCACGATCCGCCGCAGGAAGCGCCGCGTGCGCTCCTGCTGCGGCTCGCCGAAGACCTGCTCGGCCGTGCCGCGCTCCAGCACGACACCTCCGTCCAGAAAACAGACCTGGTCGGCGACGTCGCGGGCGAAGCCCATCTCGTGCGTGGCCAGCACCATGGTCATGCCGTCGTCCTTGAGATCGCGGACGACGGCGAGTACTTCGCCCACCAGCTCGGGATCGAGGGCGGCGGTGATCTCGTCGAGCAGCAGCAGCCGGGGACGTACGGCCAGGGCGCGCACGATCGCCACGCGCTGCTGCTGACCACCGCTCAGCCGGTCCGGGTACGCGTCGTGCCTGTCCCCGAGCCCGAGCCGCTCCAGCAGATCCCGGGCGCGCGCCTCGGCCTCCGCACGGGGAACTCCGTGCACCCGGCGCGGAGCGAGCGTGATGTTCTGCAGCACGGTCATGTGCGGGAAGAGGTTGTACGCCTGGAAGACCACGCCGACACGGCGGCGCACCACGTCCTGGTCGACCCGCGGATCGGTGATCTCCTCGCCGTCCAGCCAGATCGCGCCGTCGTCGATGTCCTCGAGGAGGTTGGCGCAGCGCAGCAGCGTGGACTTGCCGGAGCCGGAGGCGCCGATCAGCGCGGTCACCGTATGCGGCGCGACCTCCAGATCGACGTCCCTCAGCACGACTGTACCGCCGAAGGCCTTGCGGACGGACTCCATCCGCAGCACGGGGGAGCCTCCGGTGGCGGACGCGTCGCTCATATCGATCCTCCCTGGGCCCGCTGCCGGTCCATCCTGGCCGTCACCCAGTCCGTGAAGCGGGTCATCGGGATGGTCAGCGCCACGAAGACCAGTCCCGCGACGATGTACGGCGTGTAGTTGAGGCTGCGGCCCACGATGATGTCCGCGGCGCGCACGGCGTCCACCGCACCGCCGATCGACACCAGCCCCGTGTCCTTCTGGAGCGACACCAGGTCGTTGAGCAACGGCGGTACCTGGCGCCGCACGGCCTGCGGCAGCACCACGTGCCGCAGGGTCTGCCGGTTGGTGAGGCCGAGCGAGCGGGCGGCGGCGCGCTGCGAGGGGTGCACCGACTCGATGCCGGCTCGGAACACCTCCGCGACGTACGCCGAGTACGTCAGCGTCAGCGCCGTGCCGCCCAGCAGCACCGGGTCGACGGTCACGCCCTGCAGGCGTAGCGCCGGGACGCCCAGCACCACGATCATCAGGTTGATGATCAGCGGCAGTCCGCGGAAGAAGTCGGTGTACGCGGCGGCCAGCACCCGCAGCGGGAAGAACACCGGACCGCGCAGAGTGCGCGCGACGGCGATCAGCATGCCGAGGACCAGCACCGCGGCACCGCAGACGAGCAGCAGCCGGACGTTCAGCCACAGCCCTTCGAGGACCTTGGGGAGCGCCTCGCGCGCGTACCCCCCGCTGAAGAAGGTCTCCTTGGTCCGCGGCCAGCCGGGCGCGTTGACGACGATCAGATAGAGGACGACACCGGTGACCAGCGTCGAGAGCGCCGCGATCGCCGTGGCGCGGCGGGCCCTGGCACGCCTGTGGCGCTCCCGCTCGAGCCGCCGCTGCGAGGGGACGTAGCCGTCCGCCCCGCCGTGGGGTATGTCGTCCTTTCCGCCCGTGTGCTTCCCCTCCTGGCCCGACTCGTCCTTGGCGACGGTCACTTGAGCACCGGGGCGTCGACGGCGTCGGAGAGCCACTGCGTCTCGATCTTCGCCAGGGTACCGTCCTTGCGCAGAGCGTCGACGGCGGTGGTCACGCAGGACGTGATCGCGCTGCCCTTGTCGAGCACGAGCCCGAACTGCTCCGGTGTACCGCCCTGGTTCTCGAACTGCCCCACGATCTTCGCGTTCGTCACCTCGGCCGCCGTGATGTAGAACGCGGTCGGCAGGTCGGTGACGATGGCGTCGACCTGACCGTTCTTCAGCGCGGACTTGGCCTGGTCGTTCTTCGCGTACACGGCGGCCTCCTGTTTCGGCTTCACCACGTCGGTGATGTAGTCGAGGCTGGTGGTGCCCACCTGGGCGCCCAGCTTGAGGTCCTTGAGGTCCGCGACGCTCGTCGCCTCGGCGGCCTTCTTGCCCTTCAGTGCGATCACCGCCTGGCGCACGTCGTAGTAGCCGGAAGAGAAGTCCACGGCCTTCTTGCGCTCGGCACTGATCGACACCTGGTTGATGTCGAAGTCGAAGGTCTTCACTCCAGGTGCGAAGGCCTTGTTGAACGGGACGCTCTGCCACACGACCGCGTCCTTGTCGTAGCCGAGCTGCCGCGCCACGGCGTACGCGACCGCCGACTCGAAGCCCTTTCCGTTGGCGGGCTTGTCGTCCTTGAACCACGGCTCGTACGCCGGCTCGTCCGTCGCGATCGTCAGCTTGCCGGACGTCTTGGTCGCCAACTCGCCCTCCGCACACACCGATCCGGTCGAACCGGACGGCTTGGCCGCCGCCTTGTCCTCGGGCTGCGGGGCACAGCCGACGGCGGTGGCGAGCAGGGCTATGGAAGCTGAGGCGACGGCGCGGCGCAGTGCGCGAGGGGCAGGATGCATGGCGGGAGAGTGGCAGCGAACACCCAGATTGTCGAGATCACGGCGGTAACTGTCCGCATGGTGGGAACGGGTGTTGCAGCCGTGTGAACGCCCCCTGCGCAGGCCCCCCGCCTGGACCGCCGGTCGAGGGCGGGGATCGGAGGACCGGCGGCCCATACCGCTCAGGAGCCGTCATCCTGGGCGGGGCTGCTTCCAGTTGACTGCGCAACAACGCAACCCGGGAGCGCGCACTGGGCACCGGCGCGTGCGAACTGTTCACATGGGGCGCGCGACACGGTGCACGCGCGGGGCACGCACCCGAGACGCGCGTGCCAGGCGTGTGCACCGAAGTCTGCGCGGAGCGTACGCCGAAAGTCACACGCCCGGTGCACGTCGAGAGTCACGCGCCGGATGCACGCCGAAAGGTGCGCGCTGGGCGTGCGCGCTCACAGCTCGCGCTCCGAGCACGCCCGACACCACGGTGCACACGCCGACTTACGTGCACGCCGCCGCAACTCACCACCCGCGCGCGTGCCACTCCGGCAGGTGGGGACGCTCCGCGCCCAGCGTGGTGTCGTTGCCGTGGCCCGGGTAGACCCATGTCTCGTCCGGGAGCACGTCGAAGATCTTCGCCTCGACGTCGTGGATCAGGCTGGCGAACGCCTTCGGGTCCTTACGCGTGTTGCCGACACCGCCCGGGAAGAGGCAGTCCCCGGTGAAGACGTGCGGGTGGCCGTGCGGGTCGTCGTAGACCAGCGCGATCGACCCCGGGGTATGTCCGACCAGGTGGCGCGCGGTGAGTTCGACCTGTCCCACACGGATCACGTCGCCGTCGTCGACGAGGACGTCGGTCGGCACCGGGATCCCCGTGGCGTCGTCGCGGCCCGCGTACGTACGCGGGCGCGTGGCCGCCACGACCTCGGCCAGGGCCTGCCAGTGGTCGCCGTGCTGGTGCGTGGTGACGACGGCCGCGATGCCGTCGTCACCGATCATGCCGAGCAGCGTCTGCGCCTCGTTGGCGGCGTCGATCAGCAGCTGCTCGTCCGTGGCCCGGCAGCGCAGCAGATAGGCGTTGTTGTCCATCGGCCCGACCGCGATCTTGGTGATCATCAGGTCTTTGAGTTCGTGCACGTCCGCCGGTCCGCCGACCGTTACCTCGCCGCTGTACGTCATGGCCGCCAGCCTATAGCGGGGGGAGCGGCCCGGGGATCGTGCACGGGCTACAGCGGAGGAAGCGCCGGAAGCGTGCCGCCCTTGACCGTCAGGCCGGAGCCGTCGCGGCGGCCGGCGAGCCAGCCGAGCAGCTCCGCGGCCGTTCCCTCGACCCCGGCCGGACCGCCCGGGGCGCCGCCACCGGTGGTCCAGATCCGGCCGTCGTCGGCAGTCAGACCGGTCGAGGGCACGTCCTTGTGACCGGCGAAGCGCTCCGCGAGGAAGTCGATCTCCCGTTCCACGAACTCCGCCGGAAGATCCTCCAGCTCGTACCCGATCCCGAGGTCCACATGGTGCAGCTCCACCTCGGCCCACCGCCGGAACGGCACGCGGGACGCCGAGTCGGTGACGCCGTTGCGCAGCTCCACCGTGCGCGACCAGTCCGCCGGTGCGGCACCTGCCTCCAGGAAACGGGCCCCGCTCTCGCGCAGGTCGGTGAGCTGGTCGGCGAGAGGACGCGGAGCGTCGCGCTCGATGTCGGCGTCCCGGGCGTCGCCGGAGACGTACATGGGACGGCCCTCGAGGACGTTCACGAGTGCGTCCGCATTACGGGCGAGGTGGGCGAGGATGTGGCCGCGGGTCCAGCCGGGCAGTCGTGACGGACCGGCCACCGCCGCGTTGTCCAGTGCGGCGACTGCGGTGAGGAGCCGTTCGGACGCGTCACGTACAGACGCCAGGTCGCGAGCGTGATCAATCATGGCGCCGACCCTAGACCCGCCACTCCTTCGGGTGAAGGTGACGAACCGGCCCCGCAAATCGAATGCACGTGCTATATCGTCGGGGGCGGCGTCGGGCATGCTGGATGGCCGGGGATTGTTTACGCATCCAGGAATCCGACCGGCGTTGTCAGTGGCTCCCTCTAGTCTGAAGAACGACGGGGGCCCCGCCCCTGTCACTTCTCTCAAGAAAGGTGCGGACCGGCGTGGCCGACCGTCTCATCGTCCGTGGCGCGCGCGAGCACAACCTGAAGAATGTCTCGCTCGACCTGCCACGCGACTCGCTCATCGTCTTCACGGGCCTGTCGGGGTCGGGCAAGTCCTCGCTGGCCTTCGACACGATCTTCGCCGAGGGACAGCGGCGCTACGTGGAGTCGCTCTCCTCGTACGCCCGGCAGTTCCTCGGCCAGATGGACAAGCCGGACGTCGACTTCATCGAGGGCCTGTCGCCGGCGGTCTCCATCGACCAGAAGTCGACCTCGCGCAACCCACGCTCGACGGTCGGCACCATCACCGAGGTCTACGACTATCTGCGTCTGCTCTTCGCGCGCATCGGCAAGCCGCACTGCCCCCAGTGCGGCCGCCCGATCTCGCGCCAGTCGCCGCAGGCCATCGTCGACAAGGTCCTGGAGCTGCCGGAGGGGAGCCGCTTCCAGGTGCTGTCGCCGCTGGTGCGTGAGCGCAAGGGCGAGTTCGTCGACCTCTTCGCCGATCTCCAGACGAAGGGCTACTCCCGCGCGCGCGTGGACGGCGTCACCGTCCAGCTGTCCGACCCGCCCACGTTGAAGAAGCAGGAGAAGCACACCATCGAGGTGGTCGTGGACCGCCTCACGGTGAAGGACTCCGCCAAGCGTCGACTCACCGACTCCGTGGAAACCGCCCTCGGACTGTCGGGCGGCATGGTCGTGCTCGACTTCGTCGACCTCCCCGGGGACGACCCAGAGCGCGAGCGGATGTACTCGGAGCACCTGTACTGCCCTTACGACGACCTGTCCTTCGAGGAGCTCGAGCCCCGCTCCTTCTCCTTCAACTCGCCCTTCGGCGCCTGCCCCGACTGCACCGGTATCGGCACGCGCATGGAGGTCGACCCGGAGCTGATCGTCCCGGACGAGGAGAAGTCCCTCGACGAGGGCGCCATCCACCCGTGGTCGCACGGCCACACCAAGGACTACTTCGACCGCCAGGTCGGCGCCCTCGCCGACGCCCTCGGATTCCGCACGGACATCCCGTTCGCGGGCCTGCCGCAGCGCGCCAAGAAGGCTCTCCTTTACGGCCACAGGACGCAGATCGAGATCCGCTACCGCAACCGGTACGGACGTGAGCGCGTGTACATGGCCTCCTTCGAGGGCGCCGTCAACTTCGTCAAGCGCCGGCACAGCGAGGCGGAGAGCGACGCCAGCCGCGAGCGCTTCGAGGGCTACATGCGCGAGGTGCCCTGCCCCACCTGCCACGGCACGCGCCTGAAGCCGATCGTCCTCGCGGTCACGATCATGGACAAGTCGATCGCCGAGGTCTCCGCCATGTCCATCAGCGACTGCGCAGACTTCCTGGGCGAGCTGAAGCTGAACGCGCGCGACAAGAAGATCGCCGAGCGGGTGCTCAAGGAGGTCAACGAGCGGCTGCGATTCCTGGTCGACGTCGGCCTCGACTACCTCTCGCTCAACCGCGCGGCAGGCACGCTCTCCGGCGGCGAGGCCCAGCGCATCCGGCTCGCGACCCAGATCGGCTCCGGGCTCGTCGGCGTGCTGTACGTCCTGGACGAGCCGTCCATCGGCCTGCACCAGCGCGACAACCACCGGCTGATCGAGACCCTGGTCCGGCTGCGGGACATGGGCAACACACTCATCGTCGTCGAGCACGACGAGGACACCATCAAGGTCGCCGACTGGGTCGTCGACATCGGTCCCGGCGCGGGCGAGCACGGCGGCAAGGTCGTGCACAGCGGCTCTCTGAAGGAACTGCTGACCAACGCCGAGTCGCAGACCGGCCAGTATCTGTCGGGCAAGAAGTCGATCCCGCTGCCCGGCATCCGGCGTCCGCACGACCCGTCCCGGCTGCTCACGGTCCACGGCGCCCGGGAGAACAACCTCCAGGACATCGACGTGTCCTTCCCGCTGGGTGTGTTCACCGCGGTCACGGGCGTGTCCGGGTCGGGCAAGTCGACGCTGGTCAACGACATCCTCTACACGCACCTGGCACGAGAGCTGAACGGCGCGCGCAACGTGCCGGGGCGCCACACGCGCGTGGCCGGCGACGACCTCGTCGACAAGGTCGTGCATGTCGACCAGTCGCCCATCGGCCGCACCCCGCGGTCGAACCCGGCGACGTACACCGGCGTCTTCGACCACATCCGCAAGCTGTTCGCCGAGACGACCGAGGCGAAGGTCCGCGGCTATCTGCCCGGCCGGTTCTCCTTCAACGTCAAGGGCGGCCGCTGCGAGAACTGCGCGGGCGACGGCACGATCAAGATCGAGATGAACTTCCTCCCGGACGTGTACGTTCCGTGCGAGGTCTGCCACGGCGCCCGGTACAACCGGGAGACCCTGGAGGTCCACTACAAGGGCAAGTCCATCGCCGAGGTCCTGAACATGCCGATCGAGGAGGCGACGGAGTTCTTCGAGGCCGTGCCCTCGATCGCCCGCCACCTCAACACGCTCAAGGACGTCGGCCTCGGTTATGTCCGTCTCGGACAGTCGGCCACCACCCTGTCGGGAGGTGAGGCGCAGCGCGTCAAGCTCGCCAGCGAGCTGCAGCGCCGGTCCACCGGACGCACCGTCTACGTCCTGGACGAGCCGACCACCGGTCTGCACTTCGAGGACATCAGCAAGCTGCTCAAGGTCCTCTCCGGGCTCGTCGACAAGGGCAACACGGTCATCGTCATCGAGCACAACCTCGATGTGATCAAGACCGCCGACTGGGTCGTCGACATGGGCCCGGAGGGCGGCGCCGGCGGTGGCCTCGTCGTTGCCGAGGGCACGCCGGAGGAGGTCGCCGGCGTCCCGACCAGCCACACCGGCAAGTTCCTGCGCGAGATCCTGGGCGCGGACCGGATCAGCGACGCCGCCTCCGTGAAGGCCCCGCGCAAGACGGCGGCCAAGAAGACGGTCGCGGCCAAGTCGACGACGAAGAAGACGGCCACGGCCAGGACGGTCAACAACACGGCCACCAAGAAGGCCGCCGCGGTCACGAAGAAGACGGCACCGGCGAAGAAGACGACCCGGGCGAGCAAGGCCTGAGCCGCTCTGCGGACCGATTCTGACAACTCATCAAAAATACGGCGCCCCGCGGGAACTCCCCGCGGGGCGTCTTTCGTGTGTGCCCAGCATGGGCGATTGCTTGGGGGTGGAAGTTCCCTGGGGGAAGAGGTGGTGCTAACCCCGAGCCGGAGGCAAGGGCGTCATCGTGAGATGGGGTCTGGAGGAAGCCCGAGGCGAGACCTGGGTACCGAGGAACACGAACCGCGTATGAGGCGTGCTGGTCGGGTGAGCCTGCACGAGAAGGTGAAGCCCGTCACTGCCATGAAGGCCAGTGCGTAAACGCGGCGGGGATCCAGGGACAGTGATCGTTCTTACCTGGGGAGGTCTGTCCGGGTGTCGGTTGTGCTGAAGACGTCGCCGCGCCGACGGGCAGCGCCGGAAGGTGCTGTCTGACCGGGCAGAAGTCAGCAGAGGTCGTAGTACCAGCCGGGATGAGTCGCGGGGCGGCGGGCTGGGAAGGGCCGAACATCGAGTGGAACGGGTGATGTGGTGGTTGCTCGTGCCGGTCACGTGGACCGCAGCAAACCTGCTTCGGCAGGGCCGCAGGGGGAGGAGCCGGTGCATCCGGCAGAGCCCACGGCGGCGCGCAGTGGCCGGTCGGCGCACTCCGTGGAAGACGTTCACCGCGAACAGGAGCCGTCCTTGTGGGAGTTGATGCTTTCGAAGGAGAACCTGCTCGCGGCGCTTGGACGTGTCGAGGCGAACCGGGGTGCTTCGGGGGTGGACGGCATGACCACGGCGGAGTTGCGTCCGTGGCTGCTGGTGCACTGGTCAG
>NZ_BMQA01000013.1 GCF_014647875.1 Streptomyces brasiliensis
AGCGGCAGCGGTTCGGACGCGGTGACCAGCTCCCGCAGCGGATACCGCCCCAGCACCTCGTCGACGGCGGGGTCCAGCGCGGCCCCGAGCCGGGCCTCGAGGGAGAGCGAGTCGTTGCCCAGCGTGCGCGCTGCCGTCCGCACGAGGGCGCGTTCCGGGCCCTTGGGGACACCGGCGGCCGCCCGCTCGTACAGTTCGGCGCCTTCCTCGAGAACCAGGCCGGTGTCGATCCCGGCCGGGACCTTGATGCGCGCGTGGTGCCGCCAGGTTGCCAGCGGATCGTTCCACGCCTCCACCACGTAACTCCACAGGCCCGGCGCGTCCGGCGTCACCTCGGCGCCCCAGCGGTCGCTGCCCGGCGCCAGTTCGCGCATCGGTGTCCACGGGCCGGGGCGGCCCTCGGGATCGCGCAGCACGACGTTGGCGCCGGCGGCGTCATGGCCTTCCCGGAAGACGGTCGCGGTGACCTGGAAGGTCTCCCCGGTGACCGCCTTCGCAGGGCGCTTGCCGCACTCCACGGCCGGCCGGACGTCGCGGACCGGGATTCGGCCGATGACCGGCGTCGAACTCATGGGTCTCACCTCCGCCGTGCGCGAAGCCGGGCCCGCGGCCCGGCTCGGAATGGATGGGGAGCCGGAAGGTCAGTGCCTTCCCGCCGTGGAATGCCGCTCCGCAGGGGGAGCCCGCCGCACCGCGCTGCCGCGGTGCGGTCGTCCGCCCTGCTCATGCACATGGCCGCCCATGTTGCCGCGCAGATAGCGCTCGGCGGCGTCCGCGGCCTCGCGTGCACAGCGCTTCCCCATCAGCACGCACAGGGTGTATCCCGAGTCCTCGAAGGTGGCGCGCACGCCCCGGTCGGACGGCGAGGCGAGCGTCGCGCGTTCCCACGCCCGGTAGCGCCGCAACTGCCGGGCCACTTCGGCCTTAGCGGGTAGCAGCATGACCCTGTTCACCCTCCGACGCTCTCGACTGGGCGCGCTTCCCGACGGTCGGGTGGATTCCGGGCAGGAAGGGGCACGGATCCGTTACGGCGATCGAGGCATTTCACTCATGGTGCATGTGTCGCAACTCGGCGTCTTGTTAGTTCTTCAACCATCTCGGCCGGCATCTTGAGACGCGGGGCACTCACCGGTTCGCGACATGCCTGAAGTGCTCGTGTTGCACGAATGGCGTAGTGACCCCACTGTGGATCTGACTCAGAAGCGATCAGTGCTCGACGCTCCGTGATCGGGGCACAGCCCGCGGGGGCGAACAACGAGCGAGAACTTCGCCGGTGAGGAGCAAGCGACGATGAAGACCGCAGTGCCCTGCTACTACCACCTGGACGTGGAAGTCAGCCCGGAACGGGTGGGACAGGTCAGCCGCATCCTGGCCGCCCACCTCCGCTACTGGGACCTCGAGAACCTCGTGGTCCCCGTGTGCAGCGGCGCCGAACTGCTGCTGCGCGCGATCTACGAACATGCCACGGACAAGCACACCTCGATCGAGATGTGGTGGAACGGCCAGCATCTGATCACCGCCGTGGGCGACGACGACCGGGACCTGCGTCCCGACCAGGATCTGCGCGGCTGCCTGGCCCACATCGCCGCCATGAGCGACGGCTGGGGCTGCTGTGCCCCGGACACCGGCAGCAAGATCATCTGGTTCTCGCAGCGGGCCCGCTCCGGCGAACGCGTCCCGCTGGTGCCGACGGCGCCCGCACCCAGCCTGCGCCAGGTCCGCCAAGTGCCGCGCGAGGAGCCGGTCGCCGCACTGGCCGCCTCGAACGGTGCGCCCGACGTCGCCCTGGAGGACGCCCGGTGACGGCGCGTCCCTATCGGAAAGGGGTGCCCGTATGGAGCGGGCGCCCTTACCCGTTGGGTGCGGCCTTCGACGGCCAGGGCACCAATTTCGCCCTGTTCAGCGAGGTCGCCGAGCATGTCGACCTGGTCCTCGTCGACGACGCGGGCGCCGAGAACCGGGTCCCGCTGACCGAGGTCGACGGCTTCGTCTGGCACGGCTATCTGCCGGGCGTCGGCCCCGGTCAGCGCTATGGCTACCGGGTGCACGGCCCCTGGGACCCGAGCGTCGGCCACCGCTGCAATCCGGCGAAGCTGTTGCTGGATCCGTACGCGCGAGCCGTCGACGGCCAGATCGACAACCACGCCGCGCTGTACGAGCGCACCCCCGGCGGCCCCTCCCCGGCCGACAGCGCCGGGCACTCCATGCTCGGCGTGGTGACCGACCCGTACTTCGACTGGGGCGACGACCGGCCACCTGGACGGCCGTACGCGGAGACCGTGATCTACGAGGCCCACGTACGCGGTCTGACCCGCACCCACCCGGACGTCCCGGAGCGGCTACGCGGCACCTACGCCGCCCTCGCCCATCCCTCCGTGATCGAGCACCTGACCTCACTCGGTGTGACGGCGGTGGAGCTGATGCCGGTGCACCAGTTCGCGCAGGACGGCGTGCTCCGGGACCGCGGGCTGTCCAACTACTGGGGCTACAACACGATCGGCTTCTTCGCCCCGCACAACGCCTACGCCGCGTTCGGCAGCCGCGGCCAGCAGGTCGACGAGTTCAAGGCGATGGTGAAGGCGCTCCACGCGGCCGGCCTCGAGGTCATCCTCGACGTGGTCTACAACCACACGGCCGAGGGCAACGAGAACGGCCCCACACTCTCCTTCCGCGGCATCGACAACGCCTCCTACTACCGCCTCGTGGACGGCGACTGGGCGCACTACTACGACACCACCGGCACCGGCAACAGCCTGCTGATGCGGCACCCGTACGTGCTCCAGCTGATCATGGACTCGCTGCGGTACTGGGTCACCGAGATGCACGTCGACGGCTTCCGCTTCGATCTCGCGGCCACGCTGGCGCGGCAGTTCCACGAGGTGGACCGGCTCTCGGCGTTCTTCGACCTGATCCAGCAGGACCCGGTCATCAGCCGCGTCAAGCTCATCGCCGAACCCTGGGACGTGGGGGAGGGCGGCTACCAGGTCGGCAACTTCCCGCCGCTGTGGTCGGAGTGGAACGGCCGGTACCGCGACGCCGTCCGGGACTTCTGGCGGGCCGAACCCGGCTCACTCGGCGAGTTCGCCTCCCGGCTCACCGGCTCCTCGGACCTGTACCAGCGCAGCAGGCGCCGACCACGTGCCAGCGTCAACTTCGTGACCGCGCACGACGGTTTCACCCTGCGCGACCTCGTCTCGTACAACGACAAGCACAACGAGGCCAACGGCGAGGGCAACCGGGACGGCGAGAGCGTCAACCGGGCCTGGAACTGCGGCGCCGAGGGCGTGACCCACGACCCCGCCGTCCTCGAACTGCGCGCCCGCCAGCAGCGCAACCTGCTGGCCACCCTGCTGCTGTCGCAGGGCATCCCGATGCTCTGCCACGGCGACGAACTCGGCCGCACCCAGCGCGGCAACAACAACGCCTACTGCCAGGACAACGAGGTCTCCTGGATCGACTGGGCGCTGACCGACGAGCAGCGCGCCCTGGCCGGCTTCACCCGGTACGTCATCGGCCTGCGCGCCGCCCACCCCGTGCTGCGCCGGCGCCGTTTCTTCCGCGGCGAGACGGTCACCCATGTCGACCAGCCGCTGCCCGACCTGGTGTGGCTGCTGCCCGACGCCCGTGAGATGGCAGGCCGGGACTGGCAGCGCGCCGACGCGCACTCGGTGGGCGTGTTCCTCAACGGCGACGCCATCGCCGAACGCGACCCGTACGGGCGGCGCGTGGTCGACGACTCGTTCCTGCTGCTGCTCAACAGCTACTGGGAACCGGTCGACTTCCGGCTGCCGACCGAGAGTTACGGCGAGCACTGGACCACCCTCGTCGACACCGCCGATCCCGAGGGCATCCCGGACGAGCGGGAGCGCAAGGCCGGAACCAGGCTGCGCGTCGAGGCCCGCAGCCTGGTGCTGCTGTCCCGGCCGTCCCGGACCGCCGCCCGGTAGGTCAGCGCTCGCGCCGGGAGGTCACCGTGAACTGCGCGCCGTCCGGGTCGCGCAGGATCGCCTCGGCAGCGTCCTCCCTGAGGACGCTGCCGCCGTGTTTCTCCGAGGCTCGCGCGCAGGCCTCGACGTCGGTCACCGCGAAATGGACCTGCCAGTGCGGCCGTACCGAAGGATCGGGAGCCGACTCCACCGCGCCCGAGTCGATGCGCGCCACGATGTCGCCCTGGCTGCGCAGGACGACCTCGCCGCCCTCGTACTCCACCTCGCAGCAGCCCTGCACGCCCGAGGCCCAGTCGAGGATCTCGCCGTAGAAGAGAGCCGCGTCGAAGGCGTCGCGCGTGTGCAGGCTGATGAAGGTCGGGGCCGCCCGCCGCCACGCCTCCCAGTTGCCGACCAGCTCCCCCTCCCAGATCCCGAAGGTGGCGCCGTCCCGGTCCGCGAGCAGGGCGGCACGCCCGGGCGGGAAGGACAGCGGGCCGACGGCCGTCGTACCACCGCGCTCCCGGGCCCGGGACACGGCCTCGTCGGCGTCCGGCACCGCGAAGTACGGCGTCCACGCCACGGCCATCTGCCACATGGCGGCGACGGCCGCGACCCCCGCGACCGGCACGCTGTTCGCCAGCGCGATCCGGAAGTGGTCGCCCAGCTTGACGCTGCGCCATCGCCAGCCGAGGACGGCCGTGTAGAAGTCCTCAGTGGTCTGCAGGTCACGGCTGGTGAGACTCACCCAGCACGGGGAGCCGAAGACGGAGTGCGTGGAGACGACGTCCTTCGCACCGCGGGGGAGGGTCGGGTCGTGATTCATGGCAGTCGCGTCCTGGTGTCGGAGAACGGTGCCCCCCGTCTTCCACCAGTGTCCAACCGGAACCGGCTACCGTGCCCGTCGAGGGCTGACCACGTCGGAGTGAATCTCAGTTCGACCCGGCTCGCATGGCTTGCATCGGCCTGCTTCAGCGTGCTTCAGCTCGCCTCGGCGAGCACCTCCTCCCGCAGCCGGTCGCAGCAGCCGCTGAGCAGCCGCGAGACGTGCATCTGCGAGATGCCCAGCTGGTGGGCGATCCGGCTCTGCGTCATGCCCCGGAAGAACCGCAGGTAGAGGATGGTGCGCTCGCGCTCCGGCAGCGCCAGCAGACAGGGCCGTACGGCGGCTCGGTCGACCACCAGGTCGTAACCGGGGTCGGGTCCGCCGAGCAGGTCACCGAGCGGGTGACCGTCGACGCCGGTGGTCTCCGCGTCCAGGGACAGCGCGGTGAAGCACTCCAGGGCCTCCAGGCCGGCACGGACCTCCGCCTCCGTCAGGCCGGTGTGGGCGGCGATCTCGTCCGCGGTCGGCTCCCGGCCCGGCGTGGCCGGCGCGAGTTCGCGGGTGGCGACGCGGACCCGGTTGCGCAGTTCCTGGACCCGGCGCGGCACGTGCAGGGTCCACATGTGGTCGCGGAAGTGGCGCTTGATCTCGCCGGTGACGGTGGGGACGGCGTACGCCTCGAAGGCGCGGCCGCGCGCCGGGTCGTAGTGGTCGACGGCCTTCACGAGGCCCAGCGCGGCCACCTGGTACAGGTCCTCCAGCGCCTCCCCGCGCCCGCGGAACCGTACGGCGATCCGCTCGGCCATGGGCAGCCAGGCCTGGACCAGCTCGTCGCGGAGTTCCTTGCGCTCGGGGCCGTCCGGCAGCCCGGCGAGGCGGTCGAACGCCTCGGCCGTGTCGGGGGCGTCGTCGTGCGGATGCGGACTCGTTCTGCCGGCGATGGCCATCGTGCGCACCTTCCTCAGCAGGTGGCGTGCGGGCAGCCTTCCGAGGCACTGAGGTGCGAATTCCCGGGGCCGGATCCGTCAAAACAATTCGCCCGAAATAGTGACTTTTCGAAGTCGGTCGACCCGCTCCTGGTGCTGCTTTGACTGTTCCTTGGGGAGAAATACCTCTGTAGCAGAGGTAATCTTCTTGATGTGGAACAGAATGAGCCGAAAATGCCGGAGACCCTCCCCCAGGAGCTGGCCGACGCCCTCGTCGGCATCCAGCGCCTGGTCCGCCGGCGGCTGCGCAGCGGGATGACCATGCCCCGGATGCGGGGCGCCGAGGTGGAGCTGCTCCGCCTGGTCGAGAACCGGCCCGGCATCGGCATCTCGGACGCCGCCAGGGAGCTGCACCTGGCCGGCAACTCCGTGTCGACCCTGGTCAACCAGCTGGCCAAGGACGGCTTTCTGATCCGCGAGACCGACCCGGCCGACCGCCGCGCCGCACGACTGCGGCTCACCGACGCGGCCAGCGAGCGGCTGCGTGACTGGCAGCGGCGCCGCGCGGCCCTGATCGGCCGCAACGTGTCCCGGCTCGACGGGACCGACCGCGAGGCGCTGCGAGCCGCGCTCCCCGCGCTGCGCAGGCTGGCCGACACCCTGCACGAGGAGGCCGAGGAATCATGACGGGCGACACCGTCGAGGCGGTCAGCTGCACCCAGCTCGCCTACGCCTTCGGCGAGACCAGGGCGGTCGACGGCCTCGACCTGTCCGTACGCGAGGGCGAGGTCTTCGGGCTGCTCGGCCCCAACGGCGCCGGCAAGACCACGGCCATCCGCTGCATCACCACGCTGCTGCCGGTCCCCTCGGGCATGGTCCGCGTCTTCGGTCACGACACCGCCCGCGACCGCATGGCCGTGCGCCGGCTGCTCGGCTACGTCCCGCAGCAGCTGTCCGCCGACAGCGGCCTCACCGGCCGCGAGAACGTGGCCCTCTTCGCCCGCGTCTTCGACGTCGCGCGCCGCGAGCGCGCCGCCCGTGTCGCGCAGGCCCTCGCCGCCGTCGGTCTCACGGACGCGGCCGACCGGCTGGCGGGCACCTACTCCGGCGGTATGGTCCGCCGGCTGGAGCTGGCGCAGGCCCTGGTCAGCGCCCCCCGGCTGCTGATCCTCGACGAGCCGACCATCGGCCTCGACCCGATCGCCCGTACCGGCGTGTGGGAGCACATCAACGCCGTCCGCGCCGCCACCGGCATGACCGTCCTGGTCACCACCCACTACATGGACGAGGCCGACCAGTACTGCGACCGGGTGGCTCTGATGGCCCGCGGCCGTATCCACAGCCTCGGCACCCCGGCCGAACTGCGCCAGGGGCTCGGTGAACGCCGCCGAGCCGCGGGCACCGGGGCCACGGACACGCTGCCCACGCTGGAGGACGTCTTCCGCGATGTCGCGGGCAGCGGCCTCGACGACCAGTCAGGAGATTTCCGCGATGTCCGAAGCACCCGCCGCACCGCCAAGCGCGTCGGCTGACCGCGCCGGCCTGCCCGGCGGCGCCGCGAGCCTGCTGGTGCGTCCGCCCCAGCCCCGCGCGGGATGGCGGCTGCTGCCCGCCCGGGTCGCCGCGATGTGCGCCGTCGAACTGCAGAAGCTGCGCCACGACCGCACCGAGCTGTACACCCGCGCGGTCCAGCCCGCCCTGTGGCTGCTGATCTTCGGCCAGACCTTCACCCGGATCCGGGCCATACCCACCGGCGGCATCCCGTACATCGACTATCTGGCGCCCGGCATCATCGCCCAGTCCGCGATGTTCATCGCCATCTTCTACGGCATCCAGATCATCTGGGAACGCGACGCGGGCATCCTCAACAAGCTGCTCGTCACTCCGACGCCGCGCTCTGCGCTGATCACCGGCAAGGCCTTCGCGGCCGGGCTCAAGTCCCTGGTCCAGGCCGTCGTCGTCATCGTCATCGCGGCCATCCTCGGCGTCGCGCTCACCTGGAACCCCCTGAAGCTGCTCGGCGTCGCGGTGGCCGTGGTCCTCGCCGCCGCGTTCTTCTCCTGCCTCTCGATGACCATCGCCGGCATCGTGCTCAGCCGCGACCGGCTCATGGGCTTCGGGCAGGCGATCACCATGCCGTTGTTCTTCGGCTCCAACGCCCTCTACCCGGTCTCCGTCATGCCCGGCTGGCTCCAGGCGGTCAGCAAGGTCAACCCGCTCAGCTATCAGGTCGACGCTCTGCGCGGCCTGCTCCTCGGCACGCCCGCGCACCTCGCCACCGACTTCGCCGTCCTCGTCGTGGCGGCCCTCCTGGGCATCGCCGCGGCCTCCTCGCTCCTCGGCCGGCTCGCCCGCTGATCTTGCCGGGAACGTGATGTGCGGCACGTGGGTGAACTCCGGGCGTGGCGCAAGGAACGGATTCCTGCTGCGCAGCGCTTGATCACTGATCAAAGCGGGCGAATGCCCTGGCCATGGCGCATTCTGCTCATTTGACAGTGCGCTGAGCACACAGATAGACAGCAGCTCTCCGAGGTCGAGAGGGGCACTGTGTACGAGCCGAACGTGGTCGGGGACTGGCAGGAGTACGACGAGCATGCCGGTCTGCGTGTCCGCGTCCACCGTCTGGCAGCGGCCGAGCCCCCGCGTGGACGCGACGACGCGGCCGTCGGACTGACGTACTTCAGTGTCCGGGTGACCATCGAGAACCGCGGCGGCCGCCACTTCGGCGTGCAGCTGGAGGACGGCCAGATCGACGTGCGCGTCGGCCCCGACGGGGAGGGCGCGTTCATCGACTGGCGCAACTCCCAGTTCATCGAGGGCTTCGACGTCTACCCGCTGCGCCGGGTCACCGCCGTGCTGTACGCGGCGGGACTGGAGGCGGCCCTCACCCAGGTGGATGTCCAGGTGCACCTGCGCGTCGACGAGGAGTGGACCGAGCGCCGACTGTGGACGGGCGGGGTCGGACTGGCCGAGGAGCCGGTCGCGGCAACCGCCGGCGCCTGCCAGGGCGGCGTGGCCCACCAGGTGATCGCGTTCCTGAAGGACCAGGCGGAGCCGGGCAGCGCCTGACGGCGGCCGGCCGGGCGAGCGGTCCGGCCGTCGTCGTTCCGGCGTCCGGGCCGGCGGTGTCAGTGCGCGATGCCGTCGATGATCTCGCGGGCGCCCTGCCGCAGCAGGGCCACCGCGACCGAGGTGCCCAGCGTGGCGGGGTCGAGCCGGCCCGCCCACTCGTGCGCGTTCAGCCGGGTCTTGCCGTCCGGGGTGAACACGCAGGCCCGCAGGGAGAGTTCACCACCGCGGTCGACACGCGCGAAACCGGCGATCGGGCTGTTGCAGTGTCCCTGCAGGACATGCAGGAACATGCGCTCCGCGGCCGCCTCCCGGTAGGTGTCCGGGTCGCCGAGCCCGCTGACGGCGTCGATCAGCTCGCTGTCACCCTCACGGCACTGCAGGGCGAGGATGCCCGCGCCGATCGGCGGCACCATCGTCTCCGGTGACAGCACCTCGCTGATCACGTCGCGCCGGCCGATCCGCTCCAGACCGGAGACCGCCAGCAGCAGCGCGTCCGCCTCGCCGTCCGCGAGCTTCGCCAGCCGACGGTTGGCGTTGCCGCGGAACGGCACGCACCGCAGATGCGGATGCGTGGCGGCCAGCTGCGCGATCCGGCGCACCGACGAGGTGCCGATCCGGGTGCCGGCCGGAAGCTCGTCGAGAGTGAGCCCACCCGGGTGGACGAGGGCGTCGCGGATGTCGTCCCGCTTCAGGAACGCCGCGAACACCGTGCCTGCGGGCAGCGGCCGGTCGGCGGGCACGTCCTTCACACAGTGCACGGCGAGGTCGGCCTCCCCGGCCAGCAGGGCGGCGTCCACCTCCTTGGTGAACGCCCCCTTCCCCTCGACCTGCGCCAGGTCCCCCAGCCACTTGTCACCGGTCGTCCTCACCGGTACGACCTCGGTGCGCACCCCCGGGTGCAGCACCGCCAACTCGTCCCGGACCCGCTCCACTTGGGCGAGTGCCATGGGGGAGTCACGGGAGACGATACGAATGAGTTCCGGCACGGACATGGGGGACACGATAGACCCTCCGGTAAACGGTCCGTACCGAACGCCCGCATTGCTCCGGCCGGGCCCGAGCGCCGGTGGAGTCCTGACCCGGTGTGTCTCACAAGGACGGGCCGCCTGGTTCAGAACAGCGGAACGCTGAGTTCCACGGCACGCAGAGCCGCTGCCAGGGCCCGTTCGCCGCCGACGTCCAGTGCCGTGTCCGTGAGTTTGACGACGTGTTCGTCGCCGTGCGCCAGGGCGCGCTCCAGGACCTCCTCGGCGGTGAGGCGCCCGGGCGGTGCGTAGTCGACGGGTTCGGCCGGGGCGTACATCGCGGTGACCGCCGCGGACGCCGTCCAGGCCGCGTGCAGGCTCGGTGCCCACAGGTGCCGTGGCAGCGCGTCCAGACAGCGGAGCACGGCGTTGGGGGCCGTCGCCGCGTGGACGAGCATGGTCTCCTCCCCGTGACCGTGGGTGGCGTAGCGGTGGGTCGCGGCCCGTACCAGCTCCGCGAGCCGGTCGCGCGCCTCGTCGGGGTCGGTCACCTCGCCCGCCCACACCGGGAGGCCGCGCACGGCGGCCAGGCGGGCCGGGAAGCCCGGCTCCTCGGCGGTGATCGGTGGGACCGCGTCCAGGGTGTCGGCGGCGGTTGTCGCACCCGGGAGCTGAGCAATCTCGGCCACCGGGTGGTGGCGGGTCGCCCAGTAGCCCAGCCCGTGCGCCAGTTCGGTACGGCGCGGCTCGTTCTCGCCCGCGGACAGCGCCCGTACGGCATGGCCCACCCGGATGACGGGGTGCGTGGAGCCGCCGTACAGACCGGGCAGGAGCCGTGGCCACCACTCGGCCAGGACGCTCCGCCACGGCCGCTCGCGCACGGCGTGTGCGAAGTGGTCGATCCAGTCCGCGGCCCGGCGCGGATCGCCCAGTGCCTCGGCCCAGTCGGCGTCGGTGACGGGGGCCACCGGCGCCGGGAAGTCCTCCAGCCTGGGGGCGTAGCGGTCCAGCCAGCGGTGCACGGAGCCCGCCTGCCCGTGCGCCGCGAGTGCCTCGACCACCATGGGGGCGTGATTGGTGAGCCTGCCGAGGCGTTCCGGTCCCGATCCGTGCAGCCGTTCCAGCGCTTCTTCGAGCCGTCCGCTCGCATCGATCGTGTCCATGCACGGCACGCTAGGCGGCGCCGCGCCGTCCCGGATCCGGCGCGGGAGGGAACCCGGGCCGGACCGAGGTCGTACGTCCGTGGTCGCAGGTCCTGAGAGTCATCACGTAATTCACGTGACGTCCGATGGTTGGGCAGAACGCGTGCGGAAGACCCTCGCCGCGCCCAGCGCGGCGAGGACCTTCCGCCGGGAGACTCCGCCCGCCGCGCCACCCACCACTGCCGCGCTCCGGGAACGAGCGGACCGGCGATCGGTGGCGGGGCAGATCCGCCGGGCTCAGGCGTCCGGGTCGAACGGTATGCCCGACGGCTTCGCGGAGGAGAGGTGCGAGGCGAACGCGCTGTCCTTCAGGCCGAAGTTGGCGCTGCCGAAGTCGTACGAGCTCAACTTGTCACGCAGGCCCGCCGGGTAGCCGTTCCAGCCGATCAGCGGCGGGTACTGCCAGGTGCCCTTGTGGTTCTCCGGCGGCTCGTCGCCCGAGTTGGCCAGCCGGAAGCAGTGTGTGCCGACACCGTCCTTGTGGTAGACGATCTTCGCGTGCGTGCCCTCGAAACGGACCTCGGACACCGGATGCACGGTGAACGAACCGTGGTTGGAGGTCGAGACGTACTGGATCTGGTTGTTCTGCACCCACACCACGACGTGTTCCCAGTCGTGCCGGTGCCCGCCGAGGCTGATGCCGGGGATCGCCTGGTCCTTCTCGAAGTAGAGGCCGTACAGGTAGGCGCACCAGCCGTTGTTGCACTTGTAGCGCGAGTAGCTGTTGGTGTTGTCCAGGTCGGAGGCGTCGCGGCAGTTGCCGTTCAGGGCGCCCGTCGGGTTGAGGCCGGGGTTGATGCTGCCGTCCAAGCCGATGGCAGGCGTCGGGTAGCAGCCGTCCGTGTCGTAGTCGAAGGCGGGCTGGTATGTCGTCTCGACGGCCTCGGCGTTGCCGGGCAGCGCCGGGGGCGGGGCAGCGAAGGCGACGGCGGGGAAGGCGATGACGAGAGCGGCGGCAGCGGCGAGTCCGGTGAGCCATCTCCGGGACCGGATGCGGAACGTCCGTGACGGCACAGAATCCTCCAACGGCTGTGGGGGGTAAGGGAGTTCAGGATCCCCAGCGCACCTGCCGCTGCCAAGACGTCACGGGCGTCCCAGTGGTGAAGCCCCGCCCAACAGTTGGCTCTGGGCCCCGGCCTCACAGGAGGTCGTCGGGCAGGTCGGCCGCCGACTCCTCGGGCGTGAGGTCCGGGCGCAGCCTCAGCCACGACGGCTGGCGCAGCAGTCCCGCCCGGGTACGGGTGCTGTAGCTGACCTCGCCGACCAGCCGGGGCAGCACCCAGTGCGCGCCGGAGACCTCCGGCACCGGATCGAAGGGGCAGGCGCCGGTCTCCGCCGCCCGCAGCAGCGCGGCGAGTTCGGCGCGCTCGGCCTCGCTCCAGCCGGTGCCCACCCCGCCGACGTACCGCAGCCGCCCGGCGGCACGCTGGCCCACCAGGACGGCGCCGGGCAGACCGGAGAGCCGCCCCTTGCCGGGTAGCCAGCCGCCCACGACAACGTCCTCGCTGTGCAGGTTCCGGATCTTGATCCAGGCGCGGGAGCGCACCCCCGGCTCGTACACCGAGTCGAGCCGCTTGCACACCAGGCCCTCGAGGCCGTGCTCCCGGGTGGCCCGCAGCGCCTCGGCTCCGTGCCCGACGACCGCACCCGGCGTCGACCAGTACGGCCCGTCGAGCCCCAGCTCCTCGAGCCGCCCCCGGCGCCGGGTGTAGGGCGTCCTGAGCAGGGAGTCACCGAGGTGCAGCACGTCGAACAGCACGAGATGGACGGGGACCTGGGCGGCCCGGCGCGCCGCCCGGGCCGGTGCGTGGGCCAGGCCCATACGGCTCTGCAGCAACTGGAAGTCGGCACGCCCCCGTTCGTCCAGGGCCAGTACTTCGCCGTCCAGGATCGCGGGGGTCGGGCCCAGGGCGCCGCCCAGCGGCCGGAGTTCAGGATAGGCGCCGGTGATGTCCTCCCCGGAGCGGGCGCGCAGCAGGACACTGCCGTCGCCGGGCAGGTACACCATCGCCCGCTGGCCGTCCTGTTTGGTCTCGTACGCCCACCGGGCGTCCTGGGCGCTCGGCGGCAGCGTGCCGGGCGTGGCGAGCATCGGCGGGATCAGCGGCAGGTTCTCGGCGGTCACGGCAGTAGGTGTCGACCGCACCCGGCCCCCTCACTCGCCTTCGGCCACCGGTTCCCCTGAAGAGCGGCGTGCCGCTCCGCGGGACGAAGGCCTCTCGCCGGGCCCTGCCGGAGACAGTGCGAGCAATACGGCGGACAAAATTGTTGACAATGTTGTTGGGCTAGATTTACCGTCGACAAGCACTCACTCAGGGAGGGCACGATGCCGAACGAAGCCCGTCCGAGCACCGGGGAGCAGGCCAAGCAGCACGCGTTCACGCTGCTGCGGCAGGCGATCCTGCACGGCGAGATGGCCCCGGCCCAGCGGCTGGTGGAGAACGAACTCGCCGAGCAGTTCGGTGTGACGCGGGCCAGCATCCGCGCGGCGCTGATAGATCTGGAGGCGCAGGGACTGGTCGAGCGGATCCGCAACCGCGGCTCGCGGGTACGGGTGGTGACCGTGGAGGAAGCGGTCGCGATCACGGAGTGCCGCATGGTCCTGGAAGGACTGTGCGCGGCGAAGGCGGCCGTCGCGGCGAGCGACGAGCAGCTGACCGAACTCGCAGACCTCGGGGCGGCCATGGTCAAGGCCGTCACGGACGGCGAGCCGGTCACGTACTCCGAGCTCAACCACGCACTGCACGACCGGGTCCGGGAGATCTCCGGCCAGCGCACCGCCGTGGAGCTGCTGGAGCGGCTGAACGCCCAACTGGTGCGGCATCGCTTCCAGCTGGCGCTGAGGCCGGGGCGTCCGCAGCAGTCCCTGAGCGAGCATCTGGCGATGATCGAAGCGATCGTGGCCAGGGACCCGCAGGCGGCCGAAGCGGCTGTCCGCGCCCACCTCACCAGCGTCATCGACGCGTTGCGCGACTGACGCGCCGCACGTCGGGCGCGGGGGCGGGCACCCAACTGTCCACCACGGCGAATCGGCCCACGGGGCGCTGTCCACACCGGCACGCCCTGGGCGATCCGCCTGAAAGAGGAGTGAGTTCTGCCATGACCGACGCCAACGAGCCCGGTGCCCGACCACGGTCCACCCTGGTCGTCACCGCACACGCCGGGGACTTCGTGTGGCGGGCGGGCGGTGCCATCGCCCTGGCCGCCTCCCGAGGTGAGAAGGTCACCATCGCGTGCCTGACCTTCGGTGAGCGCGGCGAGTCCGCGAAGGCGTGGCGCGAGGGCAGGAACCTCGAGGAGATCAAGGCGATACGCCGCGACGAGGCCGAGCGCGCCGCTGCCACCCTCGGCGCCGAGGTCCGCTTCTTCGACGCCGGCGACTATCCGCTCGTCGCCACCCCCGAGCTGACGGACCGACTGGTCGCCGTCTACCGTGAGACCCAGCCCGACGTCGTCCTCACCCACCCGACCGAGGACCCGTACAACGGCGACCACCCGGCCGCCAACCGCATGGCGCTGGAGGCCCGTGTCCTCGCGCAGGCCATCGGCTACCCGGGCGAGGGCGAGATCATCGGTGCCCCGCCGGTCTTCTACTTCGAGCCGCACCAGCCGGAGATGAGCGGCTTCAAGCCCGAGGTGCTCCTCGACATCACCGACGTCTGGGACACCAAGCGCAAGGCCATGGAGTGCCTCGCCGCCCAGCAGCACCTGTGGGACTACTACACCGACCTCGCGGTGCGCCGCGGTGTGCAGCTGAAGCGGAACGCCGGCCCGAACCTGGGTCTCGCCCACAAGACCATGGCCGAGGCCTACATGCGTCCCTACCCGGAGATCGCGAAGGAGCTGTCGTAATGGGCGGCGTCATCGTCACCAACCCCCCGAAGGCGGCGGCCGGGGACGTCGAGGCGCTCGGCGGCTTCGGTGTGGCCACCATCAGCGAGGCCATGGGCCGCACCGGCCTGCTCGGCCCGGAGATCCGTCCGATCCAGCAGGGCGTACGGATGGCCGGCACCGCCGTCACCGTGCTCAGCTGGCCCGGCGACAACCTGATGATCCACGCCGCGGTCGAGCAGTGCGGCGAGGGCGACATCCTGGTCGTCACCACCACCTCCCCGTCGACCGACGGCATGTTCGGCGAGCTGTTCGCCACCGCGCTGAAGAAGCGCGGTGTGCGCGGCCTGATCATCAACGCCGGTATCCGCGACACGCAGGAACTGCGCGACATGGACTTCCCGGCCTGGTCCCGTGCGGTCAGCGCGCAGGGCACGGTGAAGGCGACCGGCGGCTCGGTCAACGTCCCCGTCGCGATCGACGGCCAGGTCATCCGCCCCGGTGACGTGATCGTCGCCGACGACGACGGCGTGGTCGTGGTGCCCCGCGAGCGGGCCCGCGCCGCCGCCGACGCCTCCCAGGCCCGGGAGGACAAGGAGGCCAAGGCCCGGTCCGCCTTCCTGGAGGGCCAGCTGGGCCTGGACCGCTATGGACTGCGTGACACCCTCGAGCGCCTCGGTGTCGAGTACCAGACCTACGAGGAGTACGCGGGCGAGGGGGCCGGATCGTGAGCCGGGGGCCCGAGGAGGTGCCCTGCCTGCTGATGCGGGGCGGCACCTCCAAGGGTGCCTACTTCCTGGCCGAGGATCTGCCGGCGGACCCCGCCGAGCGCGACGGGCTGCTGCTGCGGATCATGGGCAGCCCGGACGACCGGCAGATCGACGGCCTCGGCGGCGCCCACCCGCTCACCAGCAAGGTCGCCGTGATCTCCCCGTCCTCGGACCCGAAGGCGGACGTCGACTACCTGTTCCTGCAGGTCGTCGTCGACCGGCCGGAGGTCTCCGACCGGCAGAACTGCGGCAACATCCTGGCCGGCGTCGGCCCGTTCGCCGTCGAGCGCGGACTGGTCGAGCCCGGTGACGAGCGCACCTCGGTCCGGATCCGGATGGTCAACACCGGCGACTACGCGACCGCCACCTTCCCCACCCCGGGCGGGCGCGTCGACTACACCGGCGACGCCGAGATCTCGGGCGTCCCCGGCACCGCCGCCGCGGTGGTCATCGAGTTCCCGCCGAGCGCGAAGCCGCTGCTGCCCACCGGCAACGTCCGCGATGTCATCGACGGCGTCGAGGTCACCTGCGTGGACAACGGCATGCCCACCGTCCTGATCCCCGCCACGGCACTGAACGTCACCGGCTACGAGAACCCCAGGGACCTGGAGGAGGACCTGGCCCTCGCCGACCGGCTGCGCGATATCCGCCTGGCCGCGGGGCCCCTGATGGGACTCGGCGACGTCTCCGCCGCCACCGTCCCCAAGCTGACGCTGCTCGCGGCCCCCCGCGACGGGGGCGCGGTCACCACCCGCACCTTCATACCCGTGCGCTGCCACACCTCCATCGGCGTCCTAGGCGCGGCCAGTGTCGCCGCCGGACTCCAGGTCGAGGGCAGCGTCGCCGACGGGCTGACCCGGCTCATCGGCGAAAACGGGCAAGGTGACCGAATTCGCATTGAACATCCCACCGGATTCCTCGATATCGAAAGTAGTCTCGACGGCGGCACCAGCGGTCCGCCCTCCGCCCGACGCACCGCCGTGGTGCGTACGGCGCGCAAGATCTTCGACGGCATCGTCTTCCCGAGGTCTGCCGAGACGGCTCCGATTCCCGCACAACCCTCTGGAGGTCATCGATGACTCCGCCCCTCGGCGACATCGCGCACATCGGGCACGCCCAGCTCTTCACCCCGGACCTGGACGCCAGCGTCGCCTTCTTCACGGACTACCTGGGCCTCACAGTCAACGGGCAGGACGGCGACACCGTCTACCTGCGCACCTTCGACGACTACGAGCACCACAGCCTGGTTCTCACCGCCCGTGAGCAGCCCGGCCTCGGCCGGCTCGCCCTGCGCACCTCCAGCGAGGAGGCCCTCCAGCGCCGTATCAAGGCGATCGAGGAGGCGGGCGGCACCGGACGCTGGGTCGAGGACGAGCCCGGCCTCGGCAAGCTCTACGTGACCACCGACCCCGACGGCCACGAGCACGCCCTGTACTGGGAGAGCGAGTACTACCAGGCCCCCGACGAGCTGAAGGCCGCGCTGAAGAACCAGCCGCAGGCCAAGCCCAACCGGGGCGTGGGCGTACGGCGCCTGGACCATGTCAACTTCCTCGCCGCCGACGTCCTGGCGAACGCCGAGTTCCAGCAGAACGTGCTGGGCGCCCGGCCCACCGAGCAGATCCGCCTCGACACGGGGAAGATCGCCGCCCGCTGGCTGACCTTCACCGACAAGTCGTACGACGTCGTCTACACGTCCGACTGGACCGGTTCGGCCGGCCGGCTGCACCACATCGCCTTCGCCACCGACACCCGCGAGGACGTCCTGCGCGCCGCCGATCTCGCCATCGACACCGGCGTGTTCATCGAGACCGGCCCGCACAAGCACGCCATCCAGCAGACGTTCTTCCTCTACGTCTACGAGCCGGGCGGCAACCGTATCGAGCTGTGCAACCCGCTCACCCGCCTCGTGCTGGCCCCCGACTGGCCGCTGATCACCTGGACAGAGGCGGAGCGTGCCAAGGGGCAGGCCTGGGGACTGAAGACCATCGAGTCCTTCCACACCCACGGGACACCACCGGTCGGCTGAACCCGACGCCATTCTTGGTCACTTGGGGGGGGTAGGCGACGCACCGCTGTGCGGCGCCCACCCCTCTTTTCACCTGCGCGTTTCCCGAGCTGTGGGGCAGGCCGACCCGCAACTGGATTGTTGCTGAGATTGTTGACAAAAGCGTTGACACTCAGGCCCGCCGCTTCTTAGCTTGCTTGCGCCCCACCGATTCCCTTCCAGGGGGTTCCTCCTGGACGAGAGGAAAACAACGATGTCCTCCTCACCCGCCCTCTCCGCCCGCGCCCGCAGACTGGCTCTGCTGGTCGTCGGCCTGTGCTGGCTGGCCGTGCTCTTCGACGGCCTCGACATGTTCATCTACGGCTCGGTCCTGCCGCACATGCTGGAGACCAAGGCCCTCGGGATCACCCCCGGCCAGGCCGGCGACCTCGGCAGCTACGCCACGTTCGGCATGCTGATCGGCGCCCTGACGGCGGGCACGATCGCCGACCGGATCGGCCGCAAGAAGCTGATGGTCGGCTGCGTCACCCTGTTCTCGCTGGCCTCCGCGCTGTGCGCCGTGTCCGGCGGCGTCGCCGTCTTCGGCCTGGGCCGCACCCTCGCCGGCGTCGGCCTCGGCGGACTCCTGCCGACGGCGATCAGCATGGTCTCCGACTACGCCCGCGGCGGCCGTGCCGCCCTGACCGTCGGCGTGCTGATGACCGCCCATCACGCGGGCGGGATCCTCTCCGCCTACGTGGCCAAGTGGCTGGTGGAGCCCGTCGGCTGGCGCTCCGCGTTCTGGGTCTGCGTGGTCCCGCTGCTCTTCGTCCCGGTGCTCGCCAAGATGCTGCCCGAGTCGCTGAGCTTCCTCGTCGCCAAGGGCCGTACCGAGGAGGCCCGGGCGTTGGCCGGCCGCTACGAGGTCGAACTGCCCGACACCACCGGCCGGAAGACCGCCACCGACCGCTGGGACGCCCTGCGCGGCCTCTTCCGCGGCGGTGCGTGGTCGCAGACCCTGCTGTACTGGCTGGCCTCCTTCGGCGGGCTCCTCCTCGTCTACGGCGTCGCCACCTGGCTGCCCACCCTGATGCGCGGCGAGGGCTACAACCTCGGCTCCGCACTGACCTTCGTGGTCCTGTTCAACCTCGGCGGCATCGTCGGCATGCTGATCGCGGGCCGCGCCGCCGACCGCTTCGGCGCCCCGCGCATCTCGGCGATCTGGTTCGCGCTCACCGCCGTCGGCGTCTTCCTGCTCAGTGTCCGGATGCCGCTCGGCGTGACCTTCCTGGTCGTCTTCCTCACCGGCGTGTTCCTCAACAGCGCCCAGACGATGATCTATGCGACGGTGTCCCTCCGCGCCACCCCGGACAGCCGCGCCACGGCGGTCGGCTGGACCTCCGGCATGGGCCGCTTCGGCGCCGTCTTCGGCCCCTGGCTCGGCGGGCAGCTGCTCGCCGAGGGCCACGGCGACTGGGGCTTCACCGCCTTCGCGCTGGCCGGCGTCTCCTCGATGGTGTTCATAGGCATCGCGGCCCTCCGCGCGACCGGGCGGCCGGCCGACGACAAGGCCCGGCAGGAACTGGTCACCACCGGCTGACCGTCCGTACGCCGACGTACGGCGCCCCCGGTCCCCGGCCCGGCGCCGTACGGCAGTTCACTGTCCCGTCGGCTCCTCGACGTCCAGGCCCGTGCACGCCAGTTTCCCGTCCACCTCCGCACACGCCTCCACGCCCCTGGCCGACGGGACGGCGAGCATCGGGCTGGTGTACCCGGCGGAGTCCTCGGCCGGATAGGCCGCCGACAGCACGTTCTGGCCGGCGCGCACGGAGACCTCGCGGGCGTGCGGGGAGCGCATCCGCACCTCCGACCAGACGGTGCCGCACGCGGGGGAGTAGCGCAGCCGGACGGTGTAGGCGGCATCGCTGACCGAGCTGGCGATCTGCGCGTCCCGGGCGCAGGCCGACGTGTCGGGCAGCGCGCCCTGGCAGGACCGGGCGTGGCAGCGGGGCGCCGCCATGACGTTCCGCGTCGCGGGCGGGCCGTGCCGGCCCGCGACGGCGAAGGCGGCGACCGTCGCGGTGGCCAGGGCCAGCAGGGCGAGCGTCGGCAGCCGCCGCCACCGGACCCGGGGCGGGCGCTCCCGCTCCTCTTCCATGGACGGGCTCACGAGGCCCGCGCCGGTCTGCCAGAGGGTCAGTACGGGGCCGGGATCGGCGTCGGCGAGCCGCGCGAGCGCCTCCACCGCTGAACGCGGCGGCCGTTGAGTACCCGTCAGATAGCGGTGCCAGGCGGACTTGCTGTACGGGGTGCGGGTGGCCAGTGCCGCCAGGCTCAGCCCCGTACGCTCCTTGAGTTCACGCAGCCGCGCCGCCAACGGCTCGTCGGAAGTGGTCGATTCCTGGGGCTGCCCCATGGTGCGTTCCTCGACTCCAGATCCGCTATGGGCGTTTCGCCCCTGTTGTCGGGATGACTTCCCGTGCGGCGGGCCCCGCAATCGGCGGTGAGGTAGGAGGACGGTGAGGCGGCGCCATACCCGAGGCCCGCCCGGGAAACCAGAGGTTCCCGGGCGGGCCTCGGCGATCAGGACGTTCGGCGCGTCGCAGCGGTCAGCACCATCGCAGGGCCGCGCCCACCCGCACGTAGTGCGCGGAGACGTAGCCCTTGTGATGGGCGAGCCGGTACCAGGTGTGGTTGCCGTACACCGGCGAGCCGTACGTCTTGCAGGCCAGCGCGAGGCGCCGGTTCGCGTGCCGGTGGCCGACCACGCGGTAGCCGGTGCCCGGGCCGGAGCGGACGTTCAGCGCGACGCGGTGCGTGGCCACGCGCCCGGTGGTGAGCAGACCGCGACGGTAGAAGGCCCGCCGGGTGATGTGGTGGGCGCGGTGGGTCGCGGCGGACAGGTGCGAGGGATACTGCGCGACGGCGGCGGGCACCGGCCGCGGCGCGCAGTGGCCCGCCTCGGCGGCGGACGCCGCCGTGGGCAGGAACGCGAGCACCGCGGCGGTGGCCAGCAGGCCGCTCTTCAGGGTCCGTCGGATCATGGAAACCTCCGGGCTGTCGATCTCGTGACCACGCGGCGTGATCACGTCAGCCAGCGTTTCCGTGACGAACCGTCAGGATGCCGTCCCCGCGTGCCACGGGACGGGGGAGACGTCCCCGGGACGGACGCCGTACGGCCGGCGGCCGCGCGCCCGATGTCACAGACGGCCGGGCTGTCTCGTCCCAGGTTCGGAGAACGACTCCGAACCTGGAGGGTGATGGTCATGCGGGTGTTCGTGGCAGGCGGGACGGGAGTGCTGGGGCGGCGGCTGGTGCCGCGGCTCGTGGCCCGGGGGCATCGGGTGACGGCTACGACGACGAGCGCGGCCAGGCTGGATCTGCTGGCAGGGCTGGGCGCGGAGGGCGTCGTCATGGACGGGCTGGACGCCGTCGCCGTCGGGGAGGCCGTCGCGGCCGCCCGGCCGGACACGATCGTGCACCAGATGACCGCGATCTCCCCGGCGCACGCCGGCAAGCCCGATCTGAAGCATCCGGACCGCTGGTTCGCCCTCACCAACCGGCTGCGCACCGAGGGGACGGACCACCTGCTGGCCGCGGCGGAGGCGACCGGTGTGCCCCACGTCGTCGCGCAGGGCTACGCGAGCTGGAACGGCATCCGCGAGGGTGGCTGGGTCAAGACCGAGGAGGACCCGCTGGATCTGCTCGAGGGGACGGCGGCCCATGCCGGACTGAAGGCGCTGAGCCGTGTCGAGGACGTCGTCCTCGGGGTCGGCGGCGCGGTCCTGCGGTACGGCGCGTTCTACGGGCCCGGGGCCGTCGACGACCAGGTCGAGCTCGTGCGCAAACGGTAGTACCCGCTGGTGGGGCGCGGCACCGGCTACAGCTCGTGGATCCATCTCGACGACGCCGCGAGCGCCACCGTCCTGGCCGTGGAGCAGAAGGCGCGGGGCGTCTTCAACGTCGTCGACGACGAGCCGGCCCCTGCCGCCGAGTGGCTGCCGTATCTGGCGGCCTGCGCGGGAGCCAAGCGGCCGATGCGGGTCCCGGTGTGGCTGGCCCGGCTGCTGGCCGGGGACCAGGCCGTGGTGATGATGACGGAGGGGCGCGGCTTCTCCAACGCCAAGGCCAAGCGGGAACTGGGCTGGGAGCTGAAGTACCCGTCGTGGCGGCAGGGTTTCGAGGAGGAGCTGGCGTGAGCCGGGCGGAGCGGTTCGAGGAGCTGCGGCCGTTGCTGTTCTCGATCGCCTACCGGCTCCTGGGCAGCGTGAGCGAGGCCGAGGACGCGGTCCAGGAAAGCTGGCTGCGCTACACGGCCGCGGGGGCGGAGCCCGCCTCCGCGAAGGCCTTCCTGTCGACGGTGGTGACCCGGATCTCGATCGACGTGCTGCGCTCGGCGCGCGTCCGGCGAGAGGAGTATGCCGGGCCGTGGTTCCCCGAGCCGCTGCTGAGCGACCCGTACCAGGATCCGGCGCGGGCGGCGGAGCTCGCCGACTCGCTGTCGATGGCGGCCCTGCTGCTGCTCGAACGGCTCAGCCCGCTCGAACGCGCCGTCTTCGTGCTGCGGGAGGTGTTCGGATTCGGCTTCCCGGAGGTCGCCTCGGCCGTGGGCCGGTCGGCGGCGGCGTGCCGCCAGCTCGCGGTCCGGGCGCGCCGGCACATGGACGAGGGCCGGCCCCGGTTCGAGGCCGACCGGAAGGAGCGCGAGGAGCTCGCCGCGCGCTTTCTCGACGCCTTCCGCGAAGGAGACGTCGACGGCCTGCGCGAACTCCTCGCCGCCGATGTGCAGATGATCGGCGACAGCGGGGGCAAGGCACCGCAGTGGGCCGAGCGGATCTTCGGCTTGGACGACGTGACCCGGGTGCTCGTCGCGCTCGTCCCGCCGTTCGTCGGGATCGGCGGCGTCGTGGAGCCGCGCCAGGTGAACGGGCAGCCGGGCGCGCTCTTCCGCGACCGGGACGGCGGGATTCTCAACGCCCTGACCTTCGACATCCACGACGGACGGATCCAGACGATCCGCTCGGTGGCCAATCCCGACAAGCTCGGGCACGTGGGGCCCGTTGCGGACGCCTGGGCCGTCCTGCGCGAATCGCAGCGGGCCTGCGGCGCGGAGTTCGACCCGGAGGCCCCGGTCACGCAAATTACTTGAGTTACGCAACGATATGCTAAACTGGGTGGCATGCCCTCGGAACCTCTCCCCGCCGCGTCCGCGGAAGTCGCCGACATCGAGCGCGCGCTCGCACGCATCACGTATCTGAGCACGCGCGCCCGGCAGCACGACCGGCTGATGGCGCTCGCCGGCGTGCCGCTGGACCGCGCCGCCGTGGCGCTGCTGCGGCAGATGGCCGACTCCGAGCCGCTGCGGCCGGGGGAGCTGGCCCATCGGCTGGGCGTCGAGGCGTCGCACGTCACCCGCACCGTGCAGCAGTTGCAGAAGTCCGGTCACGTCACCCGCGTACCCGACCCCGACGACCGCCGCGCCCAGCGGATCCAGCTCACCGACGCCGGCCGCGCGGCCGTGCGGAGCGTCCGGGACGCCGGGGTGCGCGGGATGCAGGCCGCCCTGGCCGACTGGCAGCCCGAGGAACTGCGGCAGCTGGCCACACTCTTCCACCGCATGGTCGACGACTTCCTGGCGTACGCCGCCGATGACGAGCACGGCCAGGAAGCGGACGCGCGGGCGACCACGGCCTGAACGGGCAGGAGTCCGCTTACGACGGAACCCCCGTTGCTCCCCTCTCGCTTACCGTCGAGTAATATTCGGCGGCAGGCCGTCGGAGGAGAAGCCGTGTCCCGGTCCCCGCGCACGCCCTTGCCGCGGGCAGGTCCGTCGGCCATCGCACGGGTCGCCCGCACGGGCGCCGCGCTCCCGGTGCTCCGGGCCCGCGGTGTCGCCGGAAGTGAGGAGGAACAGTCGTGACGGATCGCATCGACGTCGGTGACAAGGTCGAGGACTTCGCGCTGCCCGACGAGACCGGTGCGCAGCGCCGGCTCACCGAGTTGCTTGCCGACGGGCCCGTGGTGCTGTTCTTCTATCCCGCCGCCCTGACACCCGGCTGCACCGCCGAGGCCTGCCACTTCCGGGACCTGGCCGCCGAGTTCGCGGCCGTCGGCGCGCGGCCGGTCGGGATCAGCGGTGACCCCGTCGAGCGTCAGCAGGAGTTCGCCGGACGGCACACACTCGGCATGCCCCTGCTGTCCGACGTCGACGGAACGGTGCGCGAGCGGTTCGGTGTGAAGCGCGGATTTTCCCTCGCTCCCACCAAGCGGGCCACCTATGTCATCGCCCAGGACCGAACCGTCGTCGAGGTCGTCCGCAGCGAACTGCGCATGAACACCCACGCCGACCGGGCCCTCGCCGCCCTGCGCGCCAACCACGGCTGAGGCGGTCCACGGCCGACCGCGCTTGAAGCGCCTCAGCAACGGGATCATTCTTGGCATATGGAACATCCCGTGGCCGTTGCGATCATCGACGCCCTCGGCAGAGTGACAGGGTGGAGCGAGGGCGCTCAGCAGATCACGGGCTACACGGCCGGGGAGATCGTGGGTCGGCCGGCCGCCGGACTGCTGGCCGGTGAGCTGTCCGTGGAGACGGCCGACACGCACAACGGAGTCTTCACTCTTCGCCACCGCGACGGTCGCCTCGTCGAGATCGACGTCACGTCCTGCCCTGTGATCGGCTCGGACGGTCAGCCGACCGGATACGTGATCACCGCCGACCGGCCGTCGGCCCCCGAACCCGCACTGGCGGAGCTGGCCCTTCGACAAGCACCCATGCCCATGACGATTTTCGACACCCGGCAGCGGTACCTGTTCCTCAGCGACGTCGTCCGCCGGGGGCGGGGCGCCGGCGAGGAGGACCTCGTCGGCCGCTTCTTCATGGATACCGTGGAGGACGCCGATCACACTCGGGACTTTCTGCGCCGACTGCGCCAGGTGGTCGAGACCGGCCGCCCCGTACGCTACGACGATGTCATCGGCCCGCCCCCTGTGAGCGGGGAGCGCGCCTGGAACATGGAGATGTGACCGCTGCGCGACCAGTCGGGTCGAATGGCAGCTGTCGCGATGGTCGCGGTCGACAGCACGGAGCAGTACCTGGCGCGTCGCAGGATGGCCCTGCTCAACAAGGCGGTCACCGCGATCGGCACGACGCTCGACGTGGTGCGCACCGCTGAGGAACTCGTCGACGTCATGGTCCCCGAGTTCGCCGACTTCGTCGGCGTCGACCTGCTGGACTGGGTCCTCAGCGCGGACGAGTCGCCGACGGCGACGCCGGAGGGCGATATTTCCCTGCGCCGCGTCGCCCAAGGCTCCATCACCGACGACGCACCGGAGGTCGCCGTACACCTGGGTGAGCTGGAAGTCTACCCAGCGTTCTCGCCACCGGCCCGGGCATTGCGCGAGGGGCGTGCGATCCTCAGCCAGGCGAACGAGGCCGAGTTCGAGCGCTGGGTCGAAGAGCGCGACGCGCGCTCACCGGGGGGCCGCCCGTTCCGTTCCGGTGCTCATTCGCTGCTCGCCGTACCGCTGCGGGCGCGTGGCGTCACGCTGGGCGTCGCCGTCGGCGTGCGCATCGGACATGCCGAGGACTTCGGAGACGACGACGCCATGTTCGCCGAGGAACTCGCCAGCCGGGCCGCCGTCTGTGTCGACAACGCCCGCCGCTTCGCCCGCGAACACGTCACCGCGCTTGCCCTGCAGCACAGCCTGCTGCCCAGCGGGCTGCCCGGCCAGGCCGCGGTGGACGTGTTCCACCGCTATCTGCCGTCAGGTTCGCTGGCGGGCATCGGTGGCGACTGGTTCGACGTGATCCCGCTCTCCGGCGGCCGCGTCGGCCTCGTCGTCGGCGACGTGGTCGGACACGGCATCCAGTCCTCGGCGGCCATGGGACGGCTGCGGACGGCGGTACGGACCCTCGCGGACGTGGACCTGCCCCCGGACGAACTGCTCACGCACCTGGACGACCTGGTCACCCACCTTGCCGCGGAGGGCAACGACCAGGACGCCGCCGAACTCTGCGCGACCTGTCTGTACGCCGTCTACGACCCCGTCTCGCGCCGCCTCACCCTCGCCGCCGCCGGCCATCCGGCACCCGCCGTCGTAGCGCCCGGCGGCACCGCGGAACTGGTCGCGATGACGGCGGGGCCGCCGCTGGGTGTCGGCGGACTGCCGTTCGAGGCCACGGAGCTGGAACTGCCCGAGGGCACGGTCGTCGCCCTCTACACCGACGGCCTCGTCGAGGACCACGACCTCGACCTCGACCAGGGGACCGGCAAACTGCTCCACGCGCTGGGCACCCCGGCCGACTCGCTCGACGTCCTCGGCGAGAACGTGCTCAAGGCCGTCCTGCCCGAGCAGCCCGGCGACGACGTGGCCCTGCTGCTCGCCCGCACCCTCGCCCTCGGCGCCGACCGGGTCGCCACCTGGGACGTGCCGCCCGACCCCGCGCACGTGGCCACGGCCCGGCAGGCGGCCGTCGACCAACTGGCCGCCTGGGGACTGGACGAGGCCGCCTTCGTCACCGAACTCATCGTCAGCGAACTCGTCACCAACGCGATCAGGTACGGCGAACCGCCCATCCGGCTGCGCTTGATCCGCGACCGTGCGCTCATCTGCGAGGTGTCGGACGGCAGTTCCACGTCCCCGCATCTGCGCCGGGCGCACGCCTTCGACGAGGGGGGCCGCGGACTGCTCCTCGTCGCCCAGCTCACCGAGCGCTGGGGCAGCAGACAGACCAGCCGCGGCAAGACGATCTGGGCCGAACAGCCGCTGCCCCAGGGCTGATCACTGGAAAGGGCACCCCGGGTTCGGTGCGTCCTCGGAGAGCGGCGCGCCATGCGGCAGGACGTACAGCACGTCCAGGACGAGCGTCCTGTCCCCCTCGTTGACGCCGATATGGACGTGCCCTGCCCCCGCCGGCTCACGCACGATCCCGCCGGTGCGGTACTCGCCGTCCTGGGCGCAGCTCGCGTCGTAGTGGGTCAGGGCGCCCTGCCGGACGAGGCCGTACAGCGGGCCGTCGTGGTAGTGCCACCCGGTGCTCTGACCAGGCGGCACGGAGATCTCCCGGACGATGTAGTCGGTGTCGCCCACGGTGGTCCGACTGATCACCCGTCCGGTGACGCCCGGCCCGGCGGGCGTGGCCTGGGCGGTACCGCAGGCCAGCAGAGTACCGGCGGCCACCGACCCGACGAGGACGGTACGGAGCGTGTTGCGCATGGAAAGCAGCCTCCTGGAGCGACGGACGAAGATCGAGTGCCGTTGCGAACATAGGCTGCCGAAGGGACAGTTGGGGGCGGAACGCGCCCGTCCGCGTCAGGCGCCGGCACTGCCCCGCGCCGGGCGCTAGTCGGTGCCCGCCGCCGCGATCTGGGCGAGCGTGCGGCCCGTGCGGGCCGAGCGGGCGCGGTGGGGGTCCGGGGTGCCGTGGCCGGTCGGGCGGCCGGGGCCCTTCTTGACCAGGAGCCAGGCGTCGTCGCCGTCGCGGCCGCGGAAGCGGGTCAGGGCGTAGTCGCCGTGCAGCTTCGCGCCGTGCAGGCGGAACGTCGCGTGACCCCGCTCCAAAGACTCCGCGAAGTCGACCGGCCGGCCCTTGGCGTCATGGCTGAGCTGCTCGTACGTGCCGTGGTCCCAGACGAGTACGGTCCCGCCGCCGTACTCGCCCTTCGGGATCACGCCCTCGAAGTCCTCGTACTCCAGCGGGTGGTCCTCGGTGGGCACGGCCAGCCTTTTGTCCTGCGGGTCGGCGGACGGCCCGCGGGGGATCGACCAGGACTTCAGGACGTCGCCCACCTGGAGCCGGAAGTCGAAGTGCATCCGGCGCGCGTCGTGGATCTGCACCACGAACCGGGGCGCCTCCCCGGGAGGCGCCGATGACCCGGAGGGTTCGTGGGTCCGGTCGAAGTCGCGCTTGCCGCGGTACGTCCGCAGACTGTCGTCCCTGCCCACCACAGGCTCCTTCCGTACGACCACTCCGGGCGCCCCGAGTACCCCGGACCACAGCGGTCGACCCCTCGGCGGAGCTGGGCGTCAGCTCGCGCTCTGCCGCCCGATGCCGTCCAGCTCGGCGACGGCGTCGGCCGGCAGGACCAGACCGGCCGCCGCGATGTTCTCGCGCAGATGGTCCGGTGACGAGGTGCCCGGGATCAGCGTGATGTTCGGTGAGCGCTGCAGCAGCCAGGCCAGCGCGACCTGCTGCGGGGCGGCCTCCAGCCGGGCGGCGACCTTGGTCAGCGTCTCGGACTGCAGCGGGGTGAAGCCGCCGAGCGGGAAGTACGGAGTGAAGGCGATGTTCTGGGCCGCGGTGCTCTCGACCAGTGCGTCGTCCTGCCGGTTGGCCAGGTTGTAGAGGTTCTGCACGGTGACCACCGGCGCGATCGCCTGCGCCTCTTCGAGCTGCCGTGCGGAGACGGTGCTGAGCCCGAGGTGCTTGATCAGTCCTTGCTCCCGCAGCTCGGCCAGGGCGCCGAACTCGTCGGCGATCGACTCCTCGTTCGGGGCGTCCAGGTCGCCCAGCCGCAGATTGACCACGTCCAGGGTGTCCACACCGAGATTGCGCAGGTTGTCGTACACCTGCGCCTTCAGGTCCTCGGGGTGCCGGGAGAGGACCCAGCTGCCGTCCGCTCCGCGGCGCGCGCCGACCTTCGTCACGATGTGGACGCCGGACGGGTACGGGTGCAGGGCCTCCCTGATGATCTCGTTGACGACCGTGGGGCCGTAGAAGTCGGCGGTGTCGATCTGGGTGATGCCGGCCTCCACCACCGCGCGGACCACCGCGACAGCCCGGTCCCGGTCCTTGGGCGGACCGAAGACGTGCGGTCCGGCCAGCTGCATGGCGCCGTAGCCCATGCGGGTGAGAGCCAGGCCGTCGGCCGGGGTGATGGTTCCGCCGAGCGCTGCAGACATGTCGTACCTCTCGTGATGTGCGTTCCGCCGGGCCACCGGTGTGCCGGCCCGTGGTCGCTCTTCACCCTGCCCGCCACGGCAGCGCGGCGGCAGTGCCCCCGTGTTCCTGGGAGTGACACGGACACCCACTGCGGCACGGCCCGGCCGTACGGTGGGGGCATGGACGCAACGAACGCGCTGGGGGAGTTCCTGCGCGCCCGCCGTGCCCTGGTCCGGCCGCAGGACGTGGGGCTGCCCGGCGGCGGGCTGCGCCGGGTGCCGGGACTGCGCCGCGAGGAGGTCGCGATGCTCTCCGGCATCAGTTCCGACTACTATCTGCGCCTCGAGCAGGGCCGCGACCGCAAACCCTCCGTCCAGGTGCTGGAGGCCATCGCCCGTGTGCTGCGCCTGGACGACGACGCCACCGCCTATCTCGTCGGCCTCGCCCAGGAACGGCCCGTCGACGTACGGCACCCGGCCCGCACCCGCTCACCGAGCCGCTCCGAGCAGGTACCGGCGAGCGTCCTCCAGCTGATCGACGGCTGGCCGCGCAACCCCGCCTATGTGCAGAACCGCTACACGGACGTGCTGGGGGCCAACGCCCTGGCCAAGGCACTCACCCCGAACTACGCGCCCGGTGTCAACGTGCTGCGGGCCGTCTTCCTCGACCCGGCCGAACGGGCCCAGCGACGGGACTGGGAGGACCTCACCGAGGAGGGCGTCGCCGTGCTGCGCGCCTATGCCGGGCCCCACGCCGACGACCCCCGGCTGCGCGATCTCGTCGGTGACCTGTCGGTGCGCAGTGAACGCTTCCGCACACTGTGGGCCCGGCACGAGGTGCGGCCCTGGCGCGGACGGCTGAGCCATCTCACCCACCCGCAGGTCGGCGACCTCGACCTGTACTCGGACAAGTTCTCCATGGACGGCACCGACGGGCTCACGGTCGTCGTCTTCCACGCCGAGCCCGGCAGCCGCAGCGCCGAACTGCTGGACATCCTCGGCAGCCTCAGCGTGCCCGGCCACGACGACCGGGACACGCAGCAGGAGCAGCCGGTCGAGGAGCAGTAGCTCAGAACTCCTCGTGCGTCCCGGGGTCACCGCCGAGGCGCCGGTGCGCGCGGTCCGCGACCACGTCCATCTGCGCGGGACCCAGCTCGAAGCCGAAGACGTCGAGGTTGGCGCGCTGCCGGCCGGGGTCGGCCGACTTCGGGATCGGCACGGCGCCCAGCTGCACGTGCCAGCGCAGCACCACCTGTGCGGGCGTCACCCCGAGCGCCTCGGCGATTCCGGCGATCTTGGGGTCGTTCAGCAGGAGCACGTCGCGGCCCAGCGGGCTCCAGCTCTCCGTGACGATGCCCTTGGCCGTGTGGAAGGCGCGCAGCTCGTCCTGCGGGAACAGCGGGTGCAGCTCGATCTGGTTGACGGACGGCAGGACGCCCGTCTCCTTCTCCAGTCGCTCGATGTGCTCCGGCGTGAAGTTGGAGACGCCGATGGAGCGCACGAGACCGTCCGCACGCAGCTTGACCATCGCCTTCCAGGAGTCGACGTACTTGTCGACGCGGGGCAGCGGCCAGTGGATCAGATAGAGGTCCACGTACTCGAGGCCCAGCCGCTGCCGGGACTCCTCGAAGGACGCGAGGGTCTCCTCGTAACCGTGGTGGCGGCCCGGGAGCTTCGTGGTCACCACGATCTCCTCGCGGGGGACGTCACCGGTCGCGATGCCCCGGCCGACGCCGGTCTCGTTGCGGTAGTTCGTCGCGGTGTCCAGGAGGCGGTAGCCGAGCCCGAGTGCGCCGCGTACGGCCTGCTCGGCCTGCGCGTCGTCCATGGGCCAGGTCCCCAGGCCGATGCCCGGGAGCCGCGTGCCGTCGTTGAGCGTGTGCGCCGGAATGCTGATCACGTTGGGACCTTCCCTCGACTATGTCGTACCCCCAGCCTCCGTGATGGGACGCGTGATGATCAACCGGACCGCCGTCCCGTGCGGCAGGGCACCGTCGCCACGCCGCCGATTCGCTGACACGATCTCCCTGGAGCCGGTACGCACGACCATCGGAGCGGGCATGACGACGGACAGGGGCACTACGGACCGCGCGGAGCGGATCACGGGGATCGAGGTGAGTCCGGTCGCGGGGCACATCGGCGCCGAGATCACGGGCGTCGACCTCGCCACGGACCTCGACGACGCGGTCGTCTCCCTGATCAGGGATGCGGTCCTGCGCTGGAAGGTGGTGTTCTTCCGCGGCCAGCACCTCGACCACGCCGGCCATGTCGGGTTCGCCCGCCGTTTCGGTGAGCCGGTCGTGCTCGGGCGGCGCGGCAGCGCCTCACCGCCGGAGGTCCCGGAGGTGGAGACGACCGCCGACCGGCTGGAACTCGGCGGCCGGTTCGGCATGGAGCACGAGGAGTGGCTGGCGCGGCGCCGGCCCACCCTGCTGCGCGGCTGGCACTGCGACCACGGCGCCCGGATCGACCCGCCCGCCGCGACGATCCTGCGCGCCGAGAGCGTTCCGCCCTACGGCGGCGACACCACCTGGGCCAATCTGGCCGCCGCCTACACCGGACTGTCCGCGCCCGTCCGCGCGTTCGTGGACGGGCTGCGCGCCGAGCACCGGCTGGGCGTCGGTTATCAGTCCCGGCCCGGCGACGACGCGTACCTCCGCCATCTGCTGGGCCATCAGGTCGCGTCCGTGCACCCGTTGGTGCGTGTGCACCCCGAGACCGGCGAGCGCGTCCTCTTCGTCAACGGCTACTACGTCGAGCAGATCACGGACGTCTCCCGGCCGGAGAGCGCCGCGCTCCTGGAGATGCTCCTCGAACAGGCGGTACGGCCCGAGTACACGGTCCGGTTCCGCTGGGAGCCCGGCAGCGTGGCCTTCTGGGACAACCGGGCCACCATCCACCTGGCGCCCGGCGACAACGCCCATCTCGGCTTCCCGCGGATCATGCACCGGGTGATGCTCGCGGGTGACGTGCCGGTGGGTGTGGACGGCCGACCGTCCACACCGGTCACCGGCACGGAGCCGGGCCGCTGGTGAGTCAGGAGGCCCGGGGCGACCAGCCCAGCGCCGGGCCGAGCCGCGTCGCCAGGTCGGTGAGGATCTGTACGTAGTCCTCGTGCTCGAAGGTGAACGGCAGCGCGAACGCCACCTCGTCCACCTCGCGGAACCCGGCGTGGGCGTGCAGCCGTTCGGCGATCTCCGTCGAGGTGGCGACGATGTCCGGCGCGAACAGCAGCCGCGCCGGACCCTGCGGGGACGCGGTGCGCGGCAGCCGCTTCGCCGCGTACGCCTCGTACTTGGCGCGCTGCTCAGGCGAGGCGGAGTCGGTGGGGATCACGACCAGGCCCTGGGAGACGCGGGCCGCGGCACTGTCCGGGTGAGCGGCGCGGAACGCACGGATGTGGGACCGCTGGATCTCCGCGAAGTCCCACGGCCTCTCCTCGCCCTCCGCCTTGACGACGCTGCTGGTCAGGAAGTTCATGCCGTGCTCGCCCGCCCAGCTCGCCGAACGCGCGCTGCCGCCGCCGTACCACAGCCGGCGCCCCAGGCCGGGCGAGTGCGGCTGCACGACGTCCGAGAACACCTCGAAGCCCTCGAGCCCGCTGAAGTCGGTCGCCGGCTTGCCGCGCACCAGGTCGAGCAGCCGCCGCACCCGTTCGTAGCTGAAGTCCTCCATGTCGCCGGTGTCCGGGTACAGGGCGTCCTTGACCTGGTCGTAGTGCATCGGCGGGCCGACGCTGATGCCCGGGTTCAGCCGGCCGCCGGACAGGATGTCGACGGTCGCCAGGTCCTCGGCGAGGCGCAGCGGGTTCTCCCAGCCCAACGGGATGACGGCGGTGCCGAGTTCGATGCGGCTGGTGCGCTGCGAGGCGGCGGCGAGGAGGGCGACGGGGGACGAGACGCCGTACTGCAGATGACGGTGGCGCACCCACGCGCTGTCGAAGCCGAGCCGCTCGCCCAGCTCGATGATCTCCAGCGTGGACTCGTGGCCCGGGCGCGGGTCCGCCCCGTCGAACAGGCCGATGGTGAGGAAGCCCAGCTTGCGCAGGGGACGTGAGGGGGACGGCACGGGCTCCTCCGGCGGTCGTACGCGAGTTCCACTTTTCATCCCGATTGTCGCAGGCCGACGTTGCGGGCGTGTGATCAGTTCAGCGGGATGGCGATCTCGTCCTCGACCGGCGGGTCCATCTCCTGCGCGCGGTTGCCCGTCGCCGCGAAGCAGCGCAGCCGAACCGACTCCGTCGTGACGTCGAGGCGCAGGAAGCACTTGAAGAAGGGCGGGCTGTAGGTCGCCGAACCCGGCGAGAAGAGCTGCGTGTAGATCTTCCGCACGGGCAGCCGGAACCGGGAGGTACGGTCCGGGCGTCCACCGGCGCCGAGCAGGGTCGCGACCAGGCGGGTGCGCCGGGTGACCCGGGCGTCCGCTCCCGGCGCGCGCCCGGTCCTGATGCCCAGCCGCTCCGCGATCACCGCTGTCGCCTCGGCCTCGGTGAGCGTGAAGAAGCGGCGCAGCCGCAGCCGGCGGCCGTAGAGCCTGCTGTAGAACGCCAGGGAATCGCCGCGCAGCGGATAGCAGCGGAAGTCGTCCTCCTCGACACCGGCGACCGACACGCGGGGGATGGTGTGGGTGGCGTGCATGAAGGCTCCGCCGCCGCCCGAGACCACGTACTGGATGGTGCGGCCGGCCACGTCGACGGGATAGCGCTGGTAGTTGTGGATGTCGCCGCCTATCGCCGCCACGTAGTGGTGGGCCGGATCGCGCACGACGTCGTCGACCGTGCCGCCGCCCTCGATCGCGCAGGGGTGGTGCTCGCCGTCCACGTACAGCGGGGAGCCGGTGACGAGGATCTTCGGGCGCGGCCCCTGGGACACCTCCCGTAGCCACGCGCCCTGTTCGGCGTCGATCGTGCCGAGCAGCCCGGTGTCGATCCCTATGATCCGCACCGGCCCGGCATCGATCGCCCAGTACGGCCCTGGCTGGACTGCCTGTTGCTCCGGCGCCGACCGCAATTCCCGTGCGTCGGCGAGCCGTTGCTCGTCCGTCGGCCGGGGTGCGTGCCAGAGCAGGGACTGCCACCAACTCCAGCTCAGCGGGCGGGGCTTGGGCGCGGGATCGAGCGGCGGTGTGTCGGCGCAGAAGACGCGCATGAACCCGCCGAGGTCCTCGTACCAGTCGTGGTTGCCGGGTATCGCGTAGATCGGCGCCCGGTAGTCCTGGTAGGGCCGGAAGAACTTGGTGCCGTAGTCGTCGGTACTGCCGACGGGATAGATGACATCGCTTGCGATGACGGCAAAGCTCGTGCCCTGACTCGCCTTCAGAAAGCCGGGGACGACGGCGTACTGGGAGTCGTCACCCTCTCCGGTGTCGCCGACGACCATGAAGGAGAAGCGGTCCGGGTCGTCACGCCGGATCACCTTGTCGACGGGTGCTCCGGCGGCGGTCCGCCGCGCCACCCAGCGGCTGCGGGTACGGCCCGTCGGATCGCCGAACCAGGACGCCAGCACACCGTTGCGGGCGGCCCACAGCGTCCTTGGGCTGAGCCAGGACAGCTTCTCGACGTGGTCAGGCATCAACTGCCGGTATCCGCCCGGTTCGGCGGCGCCCCAACCGGCGCCCGCCGCGGAATCGCGTGAGGAGTCAGACACCGGGGAACCGTAGCAATGATCAACCGGATGCCGGTCAACGGGTCTCCCTGGAACGGGAGATCACGCGGTCACCAGGTCAGAGTTGTCGTTTCACGGCGCGATGATCTGAACGGCGCTCATCCAGCCGTGGCTCTCGAGCCGAGCTCCTAATCGAACATGCGTGTGAAATTGAGCGGCGAGGGAAAGCTGCCGTACGTGTCCACCACCTCCCTCCCCGCCCAACTGGTCCGCACCGCATGCTTCACCCGCGGCGTCCCCGGCCACTTCACCGTCACGCCCGACGGCGCCACCGTCCTGTTCCTGCGCGGGCGCACGGGCGACGACCCCGCACCCTGTCTCTGGGCACTGGATCTGAACTCCGGGACGGAGCGACTGCTGGCCGATCGGGCGAGGCTGCTCGGCGCCGTTCCTCGACCGCGGGGGATCGAGCACTACGCGACGGACCGTGCCGTCGGCCGGGTCGCCTTCGCCCTGGCCGGTGCCCTGTGGACGGTGGGGCTCGACGGCCGTGACCCCGTCCGGCTGTCCGCCCGGCGCCCGGTGTCCGACCCGTGCCCCGATCCCACCGGCAGGTACGTCGCGTACGTCTGCCGAGGGACCCTGCGCGTGATCGGAACGGACGGCACCGAGGACCGTACGATCGCCGAACCGGACGCCGACGACGTCGAGTTCGGGGTCGCGGCGCACACGGCCGTCACCGCGTCGGACGGACGGGCGCGCGGACACTGGTGGTCACCGGACGGCACGGTCCTGCTGGTCGCCCGCACCGATGCCGCGCGCGTCCGGCGGTGGCACCTCGCCGATCCCTCCGCCCCGGGCACTGCGCCCCGCACCCTGCGGTACGCCGCCGCCGGCACGCCCAACCTCGACGTGTCCCTTCAACTCGCCACGTCCGACGGCACGTTCACCCCGGTCCACTGGGACCGCGACCGGTTCGAGTACCTCGTCGGCGCCGACTGGGACGAGCGCGGCCCGCTCGCGGTCGTACAGTCCCGCGACCAGCGCACCGTCCGCCTCCTCGGCATCGACCCGGCCGACGGACGCACCACGGTGCTGCACGAGCAACGGGACGCCCGCTGGGTGCAGTTGATCCCGGGACTGCCGGCCCGTACCTCCTGCGGGGCACTGCTCGCCCACGCCGACCGGCACGGAACCCGGCATCTGACGGTGGACGGTACGCCGGTCACCCCCGTCGGGCTCCACCTGCGGGCGGTGCTCGGTGTCGACGGGAACGACGTGCTGTTCGCCGCGTCCGACGAGCCGACCGAGACCCACCTCTGGAGCTGGCGCCGGGGGAGTGGCGTCCGGCGGCTGAGTTCGGGGGCCGGTGTGCACTCGGGCGTGGCGCGCGGCGGCACCCTGGTTCGAGTCACCCAGGACAGGAACGGGCCGGGCGGCCGGACCGTCGTCCTGCGCGACGGGCGGTCCGGCGCCGTCCCGCTCGCCTCACACGCCGAACGCCCCACGCTCGACCTCCACGTCACCCCTTTCGTTCTCGGCCCGACCGAGTTGCGCGCCCGTCTTCATCTGCCCTCGTGGTACGACCCGGACGACGCACCAGTGCCGGTGCTGCTCGACCCGTACGGTGGGGCGGCGCGTCAACGGGTCACCGCCGCCCACGACTGGAGGTCGCTGGTGTCGCAGTGGTTCGCCGAGCAGGGGTTCGCGGTGCTCGTCGCCGACGGCCGGGGCACACCGGGACGTGGACCGGACTGGGAACGGGCGGTCCACGGCGACCTGTTCGGGCCCGTGCTCGACGACCAGGTGACCGCGCTGCACGAGACGGCCCGTCGTCACCCCGGCCTCGACCTCGGCCGGGTCGGCATCCGTGGCTGGTCGTTCAGCGGCTCGCTCGCAGCCCTGGCGGTGCTGCGCCGGCCGGACGTCTTCCACGCCGCCGTGGCCGGAGCCGGCGTCACCGACCAGCGGCTGTACCACGCCCACTGGCGGGAGCGGTTCCTCGGGCATCCCGACGTCTTCCCGGAGCGGTACGCCGCCTGCGACCTGCTCCGGGAAGCGCCCCGGCTGACCCGACCCCTGCTGCTCATCCACGGCCTGGCCGACACCAACGTGCTGCCCGCCAACACCCTGCGCCTGTCGGACGCCTTGCTGGCCGCGGGCCGTCCGCACGAGGTGCTGCTCCTGCCCGCCACCGGCCACCAACCCCTCGGCACCACGCTCACCGAGAACCTGTTGCGGCACCAAGTGCTCTTCCTGCGCCGGAGTTTGGGGATGCCGACCGTCGGCACAGGGTGATCCGCAAACCCGGATGCGGCCGGTCGTAGGGAAAACCCTTGAGTGTTACCGAGGGTACTGACATGGACGGGTCAACGCTGCCATTCTCCCCCCGACGCCCCGGCGGATGCGCCCCACGGTCCGCCGACGGGATCAAGCTCCCGCACAGCTCAGCTCTGACCGGACGGCACACCCGTCCGCCCGGTCTGTCACCGGCCGCGACCCGGCGGCCGCAGCAGGAGGAGTACGAGTGAGACGCCTTCCCCACAGACGGTCGACCGTCGGAGCCGCCCTGGTCTCCGCCGCGGCCTTCCTCGCCGTCGGCATCCAGTCCGTCCCGGCGACCGCCACGCCCGCCGCCCCCCAGCCGAGTCCCATGCGGACCGGCGGGCTCGAGGCCGAACTCAGCCCCGCCCAGCACAGCGCCCTGGTCAAGAGCGCGCAGGAGAAGAAGACGGCCACCGCCCGCACCCTCGGCCTGGGTGCCAAGGAGAAGCTGGTCGTCAAGGACGTCGTCAAGGACAACGACGGCACCGTGCACACCCGTTACGAGCGCACCTACGACGGTCTGCCCGTCCTCGGCGGCGACCTCGTCGTGCACACCCCGCCGGCCTCCCTGGCCGCGGGCACCGTGAGCACCACGTTCAACAACAAGCGGACCGTCAAGGTCGCCACCACGACCGCGGCCTTCACCAAGTCCGCCGCCGAGACCAAGGCCCTCAAGGCCGCCAAGGCCCTCGACGCCGACAAGGCCACCACCGACAGCGCCCGCAAGGTGATCTGGGCGGGCACCGGCACCCCGAAGCTCGCCTGGGAGACGGTGATCGGCGGCTTCCAGGACGACGGCACGCCGAGCGAGCTGCACGTCATCACCGACGCGACCACCGGCCAGGAACTGCACCGCTTCCAGGCGGTCAAGACCGGCATCGGCAACACGCAGTACAGCGGCCAGGTGACTCTGACCACCACGCAGTCGGGGTCGAACTACACCCTGACCGACGGCGCGCGCGGCGGCCACAAGACGTACAACCTGAACCGCGGCACTTCAGGCACCGGCACCCTGTTCTCGCAGACCAGCGACACCTGGGGCAACGGCACCACGTCGAACGCGGCGACGGCCGGCGCCGACGCGCACTACGGTGCCGCCGAGACGTGGGACTTCTACAAGAGCACGTTCAACCGCAGCGGCATCCGCAACGACGGCGTCGCGGCCTACTCCCGGGTGCACTACGGCAACTCGTACGTCAACGCGTTCTGGGACGACAGCTGCTTCTGCATGACCTACGGCGACGGTTCCGCCAACGCCGACCCGCTGACCTCGCTCGACGTGGCCGGCCACGAGATGAGCCACGGCGTCACCTCCGCCACCGCGAACCTCAACTACTCGGGTGAGTCAGGCGGGTTGAACGAGGCGACCTCCGACATCTTCGGCACCGGCGTGGAGTTCTACGCCAACAACAGCACCGATGTCGGCGACTATCTCATCGGCGAGAAGATCGACATCAACGGCGACGGCACGCCGCTGCGCTACATGGACAAGCCGAGCAAGGACGGCGGGTCCAAGGACAGCTGGTACTCCGGCATCGGCAGCCTGGACGTGCACTACTCGTCCGGTCCGGCGAACCACATGTTCTACCTGCTCTCCGAGGGCAGCGGCAGCAAGGTCATCAACGGCGTCTCCTACAACAGCCCGACCTCCGACGGCGTCGCCGTCACCGGCATCGGCCGGGCCGCCGCCCTGCAGATCTGGTACAAGGCGCTGACGACGTACATGACGTCCAGCACCAACTACGCAGGCGCCCGTACCGCCGCCCTGAACGCCGCGGCCGCTCTGTACGGCACCAACTCCACGCAGTACGCGGGCGTCGGCAACGCCTTCGCCGGTATCGCCGTGGGCGCTCACATCAACCCGCCGAGCAACGGCGTCACGGTGACCAACCCGGGCAGCCAGTCCTCGACGGTCGGCACCTCCGTGAGCCTGCAGATCTCGGCGAGCAGCACCAACGGCGGCTCGTTGTCGTACTCCGCGAGCGGTCTGCCGAGCGGCCTGTCGGTCAACAGCTCGACCGGTCTGATCTCCGGCACGCCCACCACCGCGGGCACCTACAGCACCACCGTCACGGTGACCGATTCGACCGGCGCGACCGGTACGGCCTCCTTCACCTGGACCGTGAGCTCCTCCGGCGGCGGCAGCTGCACCTCGGCGCAGCTCCTCGCCAACCCGGGCTTCGAGTCGGGCAGCGCGAGCTGGACCGCGACCAGCGGTGTCATCACGACCGACTCCGGTGAGGCCTCGCACGGCGGCTCGTACAAGGCCTGGCTGGACGGTTACGGCACCTCGCACACCGACACGCTCTCCCAGTCGGTGACGATCCCGGCCGGCTGCAAGGCGACCTTCACCTTCTGGCTGCACATCGACAGCGCGGAGACCACCACCAGCACCCAGTACGACAAGCTGACGGTGACCGCCGGTTCGACGACCCTGGCGACGTACTCGAACCTCAACAAGGCCTCGGGCTACACCCAGAAGACCTTCAGCCTGAACTCCTTCGCGGGTTCGACCGTCACGCTGAAGTTCTCCGGTGTGGAGGACTCCTTGCTGCAGACCAGCTTCGTCGTGGACGACACCGCCGTCACGACCAGCAGCTGACCCGCCGCACCTGAGCGTCCCGCACGCGGAGGAAGCCCTCCGGGTGCGGGATGCACGCGTGTCAGCCGAGTGGATCCAGCGTGAGGTACGCCTCCTGCGGACCGCCGTCGTGGACCAGGGACTCCTGGTTGCCGACGTCGTCGAAGGCGAACGCGTACGCCTTGCCGTCGGCCATCTGACCGTGGACCACCCGGGCGTAGTGGTTGGTCACCGCGTCCCGGTAGAAGTCCGCCGGGCTGTTGTCCGGCTGGGTCTCGCTCGTCAGCAGGGTGGAGCGGTTGAAGCCCGCGCAGAGCGTGCGCGAGATCGGGCCGCGCACCGCGTCGTTGGGCGCGTCGAGCAGCTTGTGGCAGCCGAACACGCTGTCCGCGTCCGGCTTCTGGAAGCTCGTCACGGCCGCGCCGCTGCCGTCCGTGAAGTTCATGACGCCGCCCGAGACTCGGCCGTAGTACTTCGTGTTCGGCTGGTCGCCGAACGGCGTGACCGTGAGCGTGGAACCGGCGTACTTCTGCCAGACGCGGTTGATGTAGTCGTCCATCACCGACGCCGGCAGCGCACCGGTCTCCAGCCCGTACCCCGGCGCGAGCGCCCGCAGCACGGTGCCGTCGGACCGCGTCTGGATCAGCCCGCCCCAGCCGCCCGCCTGCCCGCGCAGTGCGTTCAACACCCCGTTGTAGCCACCGGACTTGAGATGCCCAGTGGTGCTCACGCTACCGTCGGCCCGCTTCACCCCGACCGCGTACGGCGCGGAGAACATGTCCACCTGGGTGCTGTTGAGCCAGAGCCCGGCGTCGTTGAGCGTGTACTCGGACCAGTTGAAGAGGATGTCCCGGTTGGGGTCGCCGGGATTCTGCACGGCGGGCTGTACCAGCCCGCCGGTGGCCAGCCTGAACACCAGCTTCTGGCCGTAGGAGAAGTAGATCCGGCCGGAGAACTTCGGGATCCGGATCGTCGTCGACTGCCCGGCCGCGGGGCCCGGGATCGCCGCGTCCGGCGCCGGTGTCGGCGGGTTGCCGCCGGCGGGCCAGGCGTGGAACGTGCCGTTCGCGTCGGCCCAGCCCTGCTGCCCCGAGGACAGTCGGGTGCCGAGGTCGTAGATGTACAGCGGTTCGCCGCGCCCGGAGTTGTTGGTCACCGTCAGTGCGATGGTGTCCGGTACGGCGGCGCCGGCCGATTCGGGCGTGCCCAGTGTGAGCAGCCCGCCGACCAGGGCCGTAGTGGCTGCCAGGGGCAGCGCGGATCGCCTGATTCCTGAGTGCACTCTCCACCTCCGTGTGGGGGTCGGGGCGTACGGACACTGGTCCGTACCTGGTTGAGAGCGCTCTCAGACTCCCGTCGGGGCGCGTGCATGTCAATGAGCTGGACGGAGTTCGTGGGGCGCCCACCCTGCGGCGGGCACCCCACGCCGGGCTCAGAAGGTGCGTGCGAGCAGGTCGAGCAGCGCCGCCCAGTGCCGCTCGTCGGCCTCGCGGTCGTACGCCGGTGTGTCGGCCTGGGTGTACCCGTGATGCGCGCCCGGATAGACCTCGGTGCGGTGCCGTACGCCCGCCGCCGTGAGCGTGTCCTCGAGGCGCTTGATCTGCTCCTCCGGCATGGACGCGTCCTGGTCGGCGTGGCCGAAGTACACCTCGGCGGTGATGTGGGGAGCGAGCAGGTGCGGGCTGTCCGGGCCGTCGGTAGCGAGCCGGCCGCCGTGGAATCCGGCCGCGGCCGCGACCCGGTCGGGATAGCTGCCGGCGGTCAGCAGCACCAGGCGCGCACCCATGCAGTAGCCGGTCAGCGCCACCGGGCCGTCGGCGACCAGCGGGCTGTCGGCCAGCCAGCGCAGATAGGCGCCCGCGTCGCGCACCGCGCGTTCGGGCGTGAGGGACTGCATGATCGGGCCGATCCGCTCCCAGAGGGTCGGATCGGCGGCGGGGTCGATGAACTCGGGCAGGTCGACGACGGGGTTACGGCCGGTGCGGTAGAAGACGTTCGGGACCAGAACCGTGTAACCCTCGCCGGCGATCCGGTCGGCCATCGCCTGCAGATGCGGACGCAGGCCGTAGGCGTCCTGGTAGAACAGGACCGCCGGACGGGGACGCTCGTCGGCGGGGTGGACCAGGTAGGCGTCGGCGATGCCGTCCTCGGTCGGGATGTCGACGGCTGTGCCCTGTACGGCTGTCATGGCGAGTGCCTCCCTGCGGAATCGCGCCGGGCGGCGGGGGTGTGCCCGGCGCTGCATGTAGGGGCCATGCTGTCACGCAAGATCCATGGCCGCGCACCGGGTCTCACCCGCGCCGGGCGGTCACTCGAAGCGCGACGGATCGCCCGCTCCGCGCCGTACGATCTCCGCCTCGCCGCTGGAGAAGTCGATGACCGTGGTCGGTTCGGTACCGCAGTCCCCGGAGTCGACCACCACGTCCACCGCGTGGTCGAGCCGGTCCTTGATCTCCCAGCCCTGGGTCAGCGGCTCCTCCTCGTCGGGCAGGAGCAGCGTGCTGGACAGCAGCGGTTCGCCCAGCTCGGCGAGCAGCGCCTGGGTGACCACGTGGTCGGGGATGCGGACGCCGACGGTCTTCTTCTTCGGGTGCAGCAGCTTGCGCGGCACCTCCCTGGTGGCCGGGAGGATGAACGTGTAGCTTCCCGGGGTCGACGACTTCACTGCGCGGAACACGTCGTTGTCCACCCGCACGAACTGGCCGAGCTGCGCGAAGTCCCGGCACATCAGCGTGAAATGGTGCCGTTCGTCGAGGCGCCGGATCGAACGGATCCGCTCCATGCCGTCACGGCTGCCGAGCTGGCACCCGAGCGCGTAGCAGGAGTCGGTGGGGTATGCGATGAGCGCCCCCTCGCGTACGGCGTCGGCGATCTGCGCGATGCTGCGGGGCTGCGGATTCTCGGGGTGCACGTCGAAGTACTTCGCCATCCGGCGAGCTTATGCCGTCGGCGGGCGGTTGCGACGCAGGCGGCGTGCGGGCCTCGGACCCCGGGGCCCGAGGGCTGCACCTGGCAGCGGCGGCAGGCCGGGCACGGTCCGGTCGGCCGTCGGCGAGAGCAGCGGCGGGCGTTCACGGCCGTGACGGCCACCGGGGTGCTGTGCCTCCTCACGGCTCGCGCGCACGGCTGGACAACTGCGCCGACATTGCCAGGAGTGACGCGCGCATTTCGGGGCATTCGCTGAGCGAGTCGCGGTAGGGGCCTCGCCCCCCCCGCCCCGAGCCGCGCGTCTCCGCCGGTGGTCCGTCCCCCCCAGGACCACCGGCGGAGACCTCCTCCGACCGGCCGCCACCCCGCGATCCCGCAACTCGGTGTTCTCTCCACCCCGTGGCAGGGACGGCGGCGCCGAGCTGACCGGTGTCGTCCCTCAACTCGTCGGGTACGCCGGAAAGTTCGCAGATGATCCACATCGGCAGCCGATGCGCGAGGTCTGGCGCACATCGACCACCTGACGGTCCGCGCCCGACGCTGCCGCGTCGAGCGGTTTCGCGGTGACCGCCTCGACCCGGGCCCGCATGGCCTCGGCCCGCCGGTGCGGGAAGCTCGGCGCGACGAGCTTGCGCAGCCACGCGTGGTCGGGGCCGGACGTGGAGCGCATGACGATCAAGCACGCCCGGCCCAGGACCCAGCCCCAGGAGGGGTGTTCGCCGGTCTGGGGCGCAGCGGCCAGTGCCGGCGCAGGGATGCCGGCGCCGAAGGGGGCGAGTGCGATGGGGTCGGTACGGTCGGCCACGGTCACGACAACTTCGACTCGGAATGCGGCGCTTCTGCGCGGCGACGGCAGCAGCCCACCGCCCGGTGCCGGTGCGGACGCGTGCCCGTGGGCAGGCCGCCGGCCACCAGGTCCGGTGATTCGCTCATCCAAACGGGTTCCGAGGAAGTCGGGCGGGGGAGTCCATGGTCCTCTCGCGGGCGCTCGCAGCGCAGTACACACTGTCACCGATCGATCTCGCACGGTTCGGAGTGAACTGGCTCCGAAACCGTCCGGAATCTGTTCGCTTCTGTATGGACTGTCTGAAGCGCTGTACAGGGAACGCGAGTTGGTCCGGTCGCGGTCTCGTGCGGACGCGGACCGCCGGGTGGTACGGCCGGGTGGCGGGTGCGTGCCCCGCTTTCGGGTGACCCCTGCCGCCCGTCGCCCAGGGGCCGCACCCCGCATGTCCGACGATCGGGTCCGGCCGGGTTGACGTACCCGCGCCCACGTCCGCCGGGAGTTCGCCGTGCACATCCTGCTCGTGGCCAGCGCCTTCAACAGCCTCACCCAACGCGTCCACGCCGAGCTGCGCGAGCGCGGGCACGCCGTCGCCGTGGAACTCGCCCTGCCCGGCCGCTCCCTGACCGAGGCCGTACGACGCCACGATCCCGAGCTGGTCATCGCCCCGATGCTGAAGACGGCGATCCCGCGCGAGGTGTGGAGTGCCCGGCCCTGCTTCGTCGTGCACCCGGGCCCCCTCGGCGACCGCGGGCCGTCCTCGCTGGACTGGGCGATCCAGGCGGGTGCCGAGGACTGGGGCGTGACGGTGTTCCAGGCCGACGCGGAGATGGACGCCGGGGACGTGTGGGCGTCGGTGCGCTGCCCGGTTCCGCCGGTGTCCAAGAGCGACCTGTACCGGGGCGAGATCGCCGACGCCGCACTGGCAGCCGTCCTGCGCTCGGTCGAACGGTTCTCCGCAGGAACCTTTGCTCCCGTTCCGCAGCGGGCGGCCCGTACGCGTCCCTATCTCGACCAGAGCGTCCGGCGCATCGACTGGTTCACCGACACCACCGAGACCGTCGTACGCAAACTGCGCGCCGCGGACACCCAGCCCGGCGTGCGCGACGTCCTGTGCGGCGAGCAGTGGTACCTGCACGGCGGCCACCCCGAGCACGGCCTTCACGGCGCACCCGGCACGCTGCTGGCCACCCGGACCGGCGCGATCTGCCGCGCCACGAGCGACGGCGCCGTGTGGATCCCGGAACTCAGACGCCCGCGCCGTCCGGGAGGGCCGCCCACCTTCAAACTGCCCGCGGTGACGGCCCTCGGCGACCGGCTGCCGCCCGTACCGGACCTGGCCGCCCCGCCCACCGCCTCGGCGCGGACCTGGGCGGACATCCGCTACACGGAGGAGGGAGCCGTCGGCTTCCTGTCCTTCGCCTTCTCCGGCGGGGCCATGAGCACCAGCCAGTGCCGCCGCCTGCTCGACGCCTACCGGGAGGCATGCGCCCGCCCCACCACCGTGCTCGTCCTCGGCGGACAGCGCGACTTCTTCTCCAACGGCATCCACCTCGGCGTCATCGAGGCAGCCCCGGACCCCGCTGCCGAGTCCTGGGCGAACATCAACGCCGTGGACGACCTGGTCGAGGCCGTCCTGACCACCACGGACCGGCTCGTCGTGGCCGCGGTGGGCGGCAACGCGGCGGCCGGCGGCGTGATGCTCGCCCTGGCCGCCGACGAGGTGTGGTGCCGTGCCGGTGCCGTCCTGAACCCGCACTACCGGCTGATGGGCCTGTACGGCTCCGAGTACTGGACGTACACGCTGCCCCGCCGGGTCGGCGTCGCGACGGCCGAGCGGCTGATGGGGGAGGCCCTGCCGGTGAGCGCCGCGAGCGCGCTGCGGCTCGGCATGGTGGACCGGGTGCTCGACTGCGGCACGGGCGACTTCGCCGGGGAGGTCGGCGGGCTCGCCGCCCGGATGGCCGCGCTGCCCGGGAGCCGCTCCCGGCTCGTGGCCAAGAAGGCGGAGCTGGAGGCGCAGGAGGCGCTCGAGCCCCTCTCCGCCTTCCGGGAACGGGAACTGGCCCGGATGCGCCGGATCTTCGACGACCCGTACGCCCCCTATCACGAGTTGCGTCATGCCTTCGTCACGAAGCAGCGGCCGACGGACACGCCCCCGCACCTGGTGCACGCCGTGGGCCCGCGCGGCCGCACGGAACCGGTCGGTTCGCCGGTGCGCGTCACCGGAACGGCCCCGGCTGATCTCTCGTCCCGGCCGGACGCCTGGTAGCAAGAAGTGTGGCATCCGTAATGTCCCTTACCTTCCCGAGGAGGCGGTCCCATGACACCGGCGACGTCCAGCAGTGCCGAGACCATGTCCGCCGGCGGCGCGCCCGACGACGAGACGCCCACGATCCACATCCTCTGGATCAATGCCGGGATGAGCTGCGACGGCGACTCGGTCGCGCTGACGGCCGCGATGCAGCCGAGCATCGAGCAGATCGCGATGGGTGTGCTGCCGGGGCTGCCCAAGATCGCCGTGCACTGGCCCCTGATCGACTTCGAGTGCGGTCCGGTCGGCGGCGCGGACACGTTCATCGAGTGGTTCTTCAAGGGCGAGCGCGGCGAGATCGACCCCTTCGTGCTGGTCGTCGAGGGCTCCGTCCCGAACGAGTCGATCAAGCCCGAGGGTTACTGGTGCGGCTTCGGCGACAACCCCGACACCGGGCAGCCGATCACCACCAGCGAGTGGATCGACCGGCTCGCGCCCCAGGCTCTCGCCGTCGTCGCCATCGGCACCTGCGCGACGTACGGCGGCATCCACGCGATGGCGGGCAACCCGACCGGCGCGATGGGTGTGCCCGACTACCTCGGCTGGGACTGGAAGTCCAAGGCCGGCATTCCGATCGTGTGCGTCCCCGGCTGCCCGATCCAGCCGGACAACTTCGCCGAGACGCTCACCTACCTGCTGTACCAGGCGGCCGGCTCCGCGCCGATGATCCCGCTGGACGACAAGCTCCGCCCGGCCTGGCTGTTCGGGGCCACCGTCCACGAGGGCTGCGACCGCGCCGGGTACTACGAGCAGGGCGACTTCGCGGACTCCTACGACTCGCCCAAGTGCTCGGTAAAACTGGGCTGTTGGGGACCGGTCGTCAAGTGCAACGTGCCCAAACGGGGCTGGATGAACGGCATCGGCGGCTGCCCCAACGTCGGCGGCATCTGCATCGCCTGCACCATGCCCGGCTTCCCCGACAAGTTCATGCCGTTCATGGACGAGCCGCCCGGGGCGACGCTCTCGACGAAGGCCAGCGGCGCCTACGGCGCGGTGATCCGCAGGCTGCGCGCCGTCACCCAGCACACCGTGGACAAGGAGCCCAAGTGGCGCCACACCGGGGCCAAGCTGACCACCGGATACCGGCCGCCGTGGTGATCCGACCCGTTCCCGACGACCTTCCCCACCCCGCCACCAGAAGGGCACCGCACACATCATGACCACCCCCACGACCAAGGCGACCGGCGACGGCAGCGGTCTGATCGAGATGTCCTGGGACCCGATCACCCGGATCGTGGGCAGCCTGGGCATCCATACGAAGATCGACTTCAAGCAGAAGCGGGTCGCCGAGTGCTACAGCACCTCGTCCATCTTCCGCGGTTACAGCGTCTTCATGCGCGGCAAGGACCCGCGTGACGCCCACTTCATCACCAGCCGTATCTGCGGCATCTGCGGCGACAACCACGCCACCTGCTCGGTGTACACGCAGAACATGGCCTACGGCGTGAAGCCCCCGCACCTCGGCGAATGGGTCATCAACCTCGGCGAGGCCGCCGAGTACATGTTCGACCACAACATCTTCCAGGAGAACCTGGTCGGGGTCGACTACTGCGAGAAGATGGTCAAGGAGACCAACCCGGGCGTCCTCGAACTGGCCGAACGCACCGAGGCCCCGCACGCGGCCGACCACGGATACCGCACCATCGCCGACATCATGCGCTCGCTCAACCCCCTCGAGGGCGAGTTCTACCGCGAGGCGCTCCAGGTCAGCCGCTACACACGGGAGATGTTCTGCCTGATGGAGGGCCGCCATGTGCACCCCTCCACGCTGTATCCGGGCGGCGTCGGCACCAACGCCTCCGTGCAGCTGTTCACGGACTACCTCAGCCGCCTGATGCGGTACGTGGAGTTCATGAAGCGGGTCGTGCCGCTCCACGACGACCTCTTCGACTTCTTCTACGAGGCCCTGCCCGGCTACGAGGAGGTGGGCCGCCGGCGCGTCATGCTCGGCTGCTGGGGCGCCCTCAACGACCCCGAGTACTGCGACTTCACGTACGCCAACATGACCGACTGGGGACGGAAGATGTTCGTCACCCCGGGCGTCGTCGTGGACGGCAAGCTGGTCACCACCGACCTGACCGAGATCAATCTCGGCATCCGCATCCTGCTGGGCAGCTCGTACTACGACGACTGGCAGGGCAAGGAGCAGTTCGTCACCCACGACCCGCTCGGCAACCCCATCGACCCGCGCCACCCCTGGAACCAGCACACCATCCCGGCCCCGCAGAAGCGGAACTTCGACGACAAGTACAGCTGGGTCATGTCCCCGCGCTGGTTCGACGGCAAGGAGCATCTCGCCCTGGACACCGGCGGCGGCCCCCTCGCCCGCCTGTGGTCCACCGCCCTCGCCGGACTCGTCGACACGGGCGGCGTGAAGGCCACCGGTCACAGCGTGATCATCAACCTGCCCCGCACGATGACCCGGCCGGAGACCACCTTCGAGTGGAAGATCCCGAAGTGGAGCAACGCGCTGGAACGCAACCGCGCGCGCAGCTACTTCCAGGCCTACACCGCCGCCCTCGCCGTGCACTTCGCCGAACAGGGCCTCGCCGAGGTCCGCGCCGGACGCACCCAGACCTGGGAGAAGTTCGAGGTCCCCGACGAGAGCATCGGCGTCGGCTTCACCGAGGCGGTCCGCGGCCTCCTCTCGCACCACATGGTCATCCGCGACGGCAAGATCGCCAACTACCACCCGTACCCGCCCACCCCGTGGAACGCCAGTGTCCGCGACTCCTACGGCACCCCCGGCCCCTACGAGGACGCGGTGCAGAACACCCCCATCTTCGAGGAGAACCCGCCGGACAACTTCAAGGGCATCGACATCATGCGCACCGTCCGCAGCTTCGACCCCTGTCTGCCCTGCGGCGTCCACATGTACGTCGGCGGCGGCAGGACCGTGGAGAAGATGCACCTGCCCACCGGCCTGAGCGGACTGGGCGGATGAGCGCCGCCACGACACCCGGACACGCCGAACGGGCGGGCCGCCGCATCGAGGAGGTGCTCGACCGGCTCACCACGGCCGGGGACCCCGGCACGATCGCGGCGGCCGAGGAACTGGTGCGCTCCCTCATGGAGTTCTACGGCGCCGGCCTCGCCCGCATCCTCCAGCTCCTGTCGGCCCCCGAGGACCGCCGCGTACAGGAGCGGCTGCTCGCCGACGACCTGGTCGCGAGCCAGCTCGTCCTGCACGACCTCCACCCCGAGGACCTGCCCACCCGCATCGCCCGCGCCCTCGACACGCTCCAGGGCGCCGACCTGGACGTCCTCGACCTCGACGAGGTGAGCGGAACCCTGCGGCTGCGCGCGGCGGCCGGTGGGGGATGCGGCTGCGGCTCGGGTGCCACGGACGTCCAGCGGGCCGCCGAGGACGCGCTGGCCTGCTTCGCGCCCGAGGTGGCGGCCGTGGAGGTACGCCCGGCCGAGCCCGCGCTGCTCCAGATCGGCACGCGTCCCGGGGCCGGTGCATGACCGCGCCACCGGCCTCAGGCCTGCGCCGGTTCCGGACAGCGCGCGAACCTCAGCCCGAGCGCTGCGGACTGTGTGCCGCCCCCGTGGACGAGGCACACCACCGCCACCTCGTCGACACCGAGAAACGGGCCCTGGTCTGCGCGTGCGCCGCCTGCTTCCTGCTCAAGGAACAGCCGGGCGCCGACGGGCGCTTCCGCGCGGTCCCGGCCCGCTACCTCACCGACCCGGACCACCGGCTCGACGACCGGGCGTGGGAGAGCCTGCGCATCCCGGTCGGTGTCGCGTTCTTCTTCCGCAACACCGCGCTCGACCGCCTCGTCGCCCTCTACCCGAGCCCCGCCGGGGCCACGGAGAGCGAACTGGAGCCCGACGCGTGGAGCGCGGTGCTCGGCGGCACCGCCCTCGCCGAAGTGCTCGAACCGGACCTGGAGGCACTGCTGCTGCGCCGCACCGACGACGGGATCACCTGCCACCTGGTCCCGATCGACGTCTGCTACGAGCTCGTCGGCCGCATGCGCCTGCTGTGGCAGGGCTTCGACGGCGGGGCAGAGGCCCGCGCGGCCCTGGACGCCTTCTTTGCACACGTCGGGGACCGGGCGCGGCCCGTCGGCGCGGAGGACCGCGCATGACCGAACTGTCCTTCGCCTGCACGGGCGTTCGCGCGGACCGCTACGCGGCCGGTCCGACCCTGGTGTTCCGGCTGCGGATCACCACGCCCGGCGACGAACCCGTGCACGCGCTGGCGCTGCGCTGCCAGATCCGCATCGAGCCCGCCCGACGCGACTACGACCGCGCCGAGACCGACGGACTCGTCGACCTGTTCGGCGATCCCTCCCGCTGGGGCAACACCCTCCAGCCCGTGCAGTTCGCCCAAGTGGCCCTCATGGTCCCGGGGTTCACGCGCGAGACCGAGGCCGACCTCGTCGTGCCGTGCACCTACGACATGGACGTCGCCGCCACCCGCTACCTCGGCGCCCTCGACGGCGGCGAGGTGCCCCTGCTGATGCTCTTCTCCGGTACGGCCTTCACGGGAGCGGGCGGCTTCCGCGTCGAACCCGTCCCCTGGGACCGCGAGGCGACCTGCCGGATGCCGGTCGCGACCTGGCGCGAGATGGTCGAACAGCACTTCCCCGGCTGCGGCTGGATCCGGCTGCCCCGCGCCACCATGGACGCCCTGCTGGCCTACCGGTCACGACAGGCTCTGCCCTCCTGGGAGGCCACCGTGCAGGCCCTGCTCGCGCAGGCCGACACCGCCTCCGCGCGCGGACGCGCCCTCACCGGAACGAACGGAAGGACGGCTCCGTGAGCGTGACAGCGTTCGCCCCGCAGACGGAGGCACGCTTCGCCCTGGCCCGGAAGGTGGCCGACGCCGTCCTCTTCGAAGGCTACGTCCTCTACCCGTACCGCGCCTCGGCCGCGAAGAACCGGCTGCGCTGGCAGTTCGGCGTGCTCGTACCGCCCGCCTGGGGCGCCGACCGCGACGAACACGCCTTCCAGCACACCGAGTGCCTGATGGAGCCCAAGGCGGACGCCACCCTCGCCGTCGAACTGCGCTTCCTGCGCGCCCGGCGCCGTACGGTCCAACAGGTTCTTTCGTACGGGCAGTTCGAAACCGTGCCCGAACTCCGCCTGGCGGACCGGGTGCTGGTCCCCTGGGACGAGGGCGTCGAGGACCGGGTCGAGGCGGTCGTCCCGGTGGCGGAACTCCTCGCCGGCGACGTCACGCTCCCCTTCGACCGCCCGGACGGCGAGGAGTACGAGCCCGTCCTCGACGCCTCGGGGCGCACGGTCGGCCGTACGATCCACCGTTATGAGCGGACCGACGGAAGACTGTGTCTGTCCGCGCGTGAACTCGACGGACCCTACCGGGTCATGCGGCTGACCGCCGTCGTCGAGAACACCAGTGCCTGGACCCCCGAGGCCGCACACGCCGCCGACCGGGACGCGGCCCTCCCGCGCTCCCTGGTGGCGACGCACCTCCTCATGGCGCTGGACAAGGGCGCCTTCCTGTCGATGACCGATCCCCCGGAATGGGCCAAGGGAGCGGTCGCCGCCTGCCGCAATCTGCACACCTGGCCGGTGCTCGCCGGCGAATCCGGACGCGCGGACGTGGTGTTGTCGTCCCCGATCATCCTCGAGGACCACCCGGCGGTCGCGCCCGAGAGCCCCGGCGCCCTGTACGACGCCACCGAGATCGACGAGATCCTCGCGCTGCGCACCGCCGCCCTCACCGACGAGGAGAAGCGAGAGGCCCGCGGCACCGACGAACGGGCCGCCGCCGTCGTCGAGTTGGCGGACTCACTCCCCGCCGAGGTGCTGGAACGCCTGCACGGCGCGGTGCGCGGGCTGCGCGAGGTCACCCGGCCCGAACCCGCGGCGGAGGACGAGGTGTCGAGCCCCGAAACCCCGTGGTGGGATCCGGCGAGCGAAGCGGGATTCGACCCTTCCCACGATCATGTGACGGTCGACGGACGGCCCGCGCGCGCGGGCAGCCGTCTGGTACTGCGCCCCGGCCTGCGCCGCACCGACGCCCAGGACCTGTTCCTGCACGGCCGGACCGCGACCGTCGAGGCCGTCCTGCACGACGTCGACGGCGTGGTGCACCTCGCGGTCACCGTGGACGGTGACCCGGGCGCCGATCTGCGTCGCGAACAAGGCCGGTTCCTCTACTTCCAGCCCGACGAACTGACCTGGCCGGAGGACGGCGCATGAGCCGGCCGGAGCGAGAAGGGCGTGTCCTCGTCGCGGGCATCGGGAACGTCTTCCTCGGTGACGACGCCTTCGGTGTGGAGACCGCGAGAGCACTGACTCGGAGCCGGCTGCCCACCCATGTCGAGGTCGTGGACGTCGGGGTGCGCGGAGTGCACCTCGCCTATCAACTCCTCGACGGATACGACACCTTGATCCTGGTCGACGCCACGGCTCGTGGCGGGGATCCCGGCACCCTGTACCTGATCGAGCACGAGGACGCGGGTACGGCCATGGGCGTCCCACTGGACGGCCATCGCATGACTCCCGACGCCGTCCTCGCCCTGCTCGGCACCCTGTGCGCCGGCACCGGAGGACGGCCACCCCGTCGCGTCCTGGTGGTCGGCTGTGAACCGGCCGGTGTGGAGGAGGAGATGGGGCTGTCCGCCCCCGTGTCCGCCGCCGTGCCGCGGGCGGTACGGCTGATCGAGGACCTTCTGGGCGCGGCCCCGCGGGACGAACCGCGACCCCTGGCCGGCGAAGCCGCGAAGTGAGGAGAGAGGCAATGAAGAAGATCGTCGTCGGTGTTCTGGCCGCCGTCGCCGTCGGGCTCGTCGTGCAGTCCCTGCCCGACATCCGGCGCTACCTGAGGATCCGCAGCATGTGAGGGCCCGTGCCGGGCGGGCCGTGGCGCTGCGGCAAACGGCGGATCCGGGCGGGCCCCGGCGGCGCGCCGGTCCAGCCGTCCGGGTCCGCGCGCCTGTAATGGACCCGGCCAGTCGCGCACACGGGGCCCCGCCGGGACGGAGACAGATGCACGAGATGTCCATCGCCCTGGCGGTGATCGACCAGGTGGAAGAGGCGGCCGAACGTGCCGGTGACGTCACCGCGGTGCGATCGGTGCGGCTCCAGGTGGGCGAACTGGCCGGTGTCGTCCCCGACGCCCTGTCCTTCTCCTTCGAACTGGCCTGCGCCGGAACGCTGCTGGAAGGCGCCGCCCTCGTCACCGAGACGGTGCCGGGGCGGGCCCGGTGCGAGACCTGCGCACACGAATGGGCCGTCGGCATGCCGCCCCGGCTCACCTGCCCGCGGTGCGAGGGCGGGACCACCGACCTGCTGGCGGGCCGCGAACTGCGCATCGCCGGCGTGGACTGGGAGGACGGTCCGGCGCCGGCACCCACCCGCGAACCGATTTCCGAGGAGCGCTGAACCATGTGCCGTACGGTCGACCTCAACCAGGCAGTCCTCGCCCGGAACGACGGGGCCGCGCACACCCTGCGCGCCGAGTTGGCCGCCCGGGGCACCACGCTCGTCAACCTGCTGTCCAGCCCCGGCAGCGGCAAGACCGCCCTGCTGGAACATGAGCTGTCCCTGGCGCGCGAGCGGTCCGTACCGGTCGCCGCGCTCACCGCGGATCTCGCCACGGAGAACGACGCGGCACGGCTGGCGCGTTCGGGGGCTTCGGTCAAGCAGGTCCTCACCGACGGGCTGTGCCATCTCGAGGCCGGGATGCTCGCCCGCCACCTCGAGGGCTGGCTGCCGGAATCCACGCGCCTGTTGTTCGTGGAGAACGTCGGCAACCTGGTCTGCCCCGCCTCCTACGACCTGGGAGAGACGCTGCGAGTCGTCCTGGCCTCCGTCACCGAGGGCGAGGACAAGCCGCTGAAGTACCCCACCGCCTTCGGTCTCGCGCACCTCGTGGTCGTCACCAAGACCGACATCGCCGAGGCGGTGGACTTCGACGAGACGGCCTTCCGTGCGAACGTCGAGCAGGTCAATCCCGGCGTCGAGGTGCTGCTGACCTCCGTGCGCGGGCGGCAGGGGCTCGGCACCCTGCTGGACCGCGCCCTCGCCGCGGCGGACGGTGCCGCGCCGCACCGTCCGGTCATGGCCCGGCAAGGACACGGGCACGGACACGATCACGCCCACGCCGAGCACGCCGGCGTCACGGTGGCCTCCCGCTCGTGAGCGTCACCGACGTCACGGGCCGGGCGACGCTGCGGCGCCGCGTCACCGTGCGGGGCGTGGTGCAGGGGGTCGGGTTTCGGCCGTACGTCCACTGCCTCGCCACCGAGCTGAAGCTGACCGGGCACGTGACCAACACGCCGGACGGGGTGGTCGTCGAGGTCGAGGGCGCGCCCGAGTCTGTCGACCGCTTCTGTGCCCGCATCGGAGTGGAGGCGCCGCCGCTGGCTCGCGTGGACTCCGTCGAGCACCATGACGTGGCCGCCACCGGCGATACGACGTTCAGCATCCTCGCCTCCCGGACCGACGGACCGGGAGGCACCCTCATCCCTCCGGACACGGCGACCTGCGCCGCGTGCCTGCGGGAACTGGCCGATCCCGCCGACCGGCGGCACCGCCACGCCTTCGTCAACTGCACCCACTGCGGACCGCGGTTCACGATCGTCACCGGCCTCCCCTACGACCGGGCGCACACCACGATGTCGGGCTTCCCCCTGTGTCCCGCCTGCGCGCGCGAGTACGCCGACCCCGCCGACCGGCGCTTCCACGCCCAGCCCGTGGCCTGCCCGCACTGCGGTCCCCGGCTGCGTCTGCTCGTGGGCCGGCCCGGTGACGGGTCTCCCGAGGAGGTCGGCGAGGCGGATCCCGTGGCCGAGGCGCGTCGGCTGCTGGCCCGGGGGTCGGTCCTCGCGGTGAAGGGGCTGGGCGGGTACCACCTCGCGTGCGACGCGAGCGCCCCGACCGCCGTCGCCCTGCTGCGGCGTCGCAAGGCCCGGGGAGACAAGCCGTTCGCGCTGATGGCCCGGAGCCTCGACGACATCGAGCACCTTGTGCGGATCAGTGCCGGGGAACGTGATCTGCTCACCGGTGCAGCGCGCCCCGTCGTGCTGCTGCGCCGTCGCGCCGGCGGGGCGCCCGAGAAGCCGTGGCCGGCCGACGCCGTCGCCCCCAGGAGCCCCGACCTCGGCGTCATGTTGCCGTACACGCCCCTGCACCACCTCCTGTTCGGCCTGCCCGGGGACCCCGAGGGACCCCGGCTGCTCGTCATGACCAGCGGCAACGTGTCCGGCGAACCGATCGTCACCGACGACAGGGACGCCCTGGAGCGGCTCGCGCACCTGGCCGACGCCTGGCTCACGCACGACCGGCCGATCCAAGTGCCGTGCGACGACTCGGTGGTGCGGTTGTGCGACGGAGAGCCGCTCGTGGTGCGCCGCGCCCGCGGCTACGCGCCCCTGCCCCTGGACCTGCCGGTACCGGTACGTCCCGCCCTCGCGGTCGGCGGCGATCTGAAGAACGTGTTCTGCCTCGGCGAGGGACGCCGGGCCTGGCTGTCGGCGCACATCGGGGACATGGACGACCTCGCCACCCAGCATGCCTTCGCCCGTGCCGTGGAGCAGTTGGAGTCGATCACTCCCGTGCGGCCGGAACTGCTGGCGGCCGACCGGCATCCCGGATATCGCTCCGCCCAATGGGCCGAACGCAACGCGGTCGGTCGGCGGGTCGTCCGCGTCCAGCACCATCACGCCCATGTCGCCGCCGCGATGGCCGAGCACGGACTGGACGGCGAACGGCCGGTGATCGGCGTCGCCTTCGACGGCACGGGATACGGCGACGACGGAGCGGTGTGGGGCGGTGAGTTCCTGCTCGCGGACTACACCGCCTTCACCCGCCTCGGGCACCTCGCCTACGTCCCCCTGGCCGGGGGTGACGCAGCGGTCCAAAGGCCCTACCGCATGGCTCTGGCGCATCTGAAGGCGGCCGGAATCGACTGGTCGGCGGACCTGCCCTGCGTGACCGCGTGTCCCCGTGACGAACACACCGTCCTGTCGAGGCAGTTGGAGCGTGGCCTGAACTGCGTGCCCACCTCCAGCATGGGACGCCTCTTCGACGCCGTGTCGTCCCTCGCCGGCATCTGTCACCGAGTCGGCTACGAGGCGCAGGCCGCAGTCGAGTTGGAGGCCGCCGCCCTGTCCGCCTCGGCCGAGGACACCGTCGCGTACGGCTTTGCCGTGCAGGCGACGGACACCGGCCCGCTCCGTGCCGACCCGGCTCCCGTGCTCGCGGCGGTCGTGGACGACCTGCGGGCCGACGTGCCATCCGCGTGGATCGCCGCCCGCTTCCACCGGGCCGTCGCCGCGCTGGTCCACGGTGTCTGCGTCGTGGCCAGGGAACGGCACGCTCTGGACGCCGTCGCCCTCACCGGCGGCGTGTTCCTCAACACGCTGCTCTCCTCCGCCTGCGCCACGGCCCTGGAGGCGGACGGTTTCACGGTGCTGCGTCACCACCTCGTCCCGCCCGGCGACGGCGGCCTGGCCCTGGGCCAGCTCATGGTGGCCGCCCGCGCCGGCGCGACCGACTGAACGACCGTACAGACGACTTCACAGCGAGGAGAGGCCCATGTGCCTGGCGGTACCCGGCAGAGTGCTGGAGATCGAGGAACGGGACGGCACCCGGGTTGCCTCCGTCGACTTTGGCGGAGTGGTCAAGGAGGTGTGCCTGGAGTACCTGCCCGACCTCCAGGTCGGCGAGTACGCCATCGTGCACGTCGGGTTCGCGCTGCAGCGCCTCGACGAGGAGTCGGCACGGCAGACGCTCGAGCTGTTCTCCGAACTCGGCATGCTTCAGGAGGAGTTCGGAGATCCGTGGGAAGCGGCCGCCGGACAGGAGGTGGGGAAGTGAAGTACATCGACGAGTTCCAGGACCCGGAGCTGGCCCGGCGCCTCCTCGACGACATTCACGCCACGGTGACCAGGCCCTGGGCGCTGATGGAGGTCTGCGGCGGGCAGACACACTCCATCATCCGGCACGGGATCGACCAACTCCTGCCGGACGAAGTCGAGTTGATCCACGGGCCGGGCTGTCCCGTGTGCGTGACCCCGCTCGAAGTCATCGACAAGGCCCTGGAGATCGCCTCCCGCCCGGACGTGATCTTCTGTTCCTTCGGTGACATGCTCCGCGTGCCCGGCACCGGACGGGACCTGTTCCAGGTGCGCGGCGAGGGAGGGGACGTACGGGTCGTGTACTCGCCGCTCGACGCGCTGCGCATCGCCCAGCAGAACCCGGACCGCCAGGTGGTGTTCTTCGGCATCGGCTTCGAGACGACCGCGCCTCCCAACGCCATGACGGTCCATCAGGCCCGCAAGCTCGGCATCCGCAACTTCAGCCTGCTGGTGTCCCATGTGCGGGTGCCCCCGGCCATCGAGGCGATCATGCGCTCCCCGAACTGCCGCGTGCAGGGCTTCCTGGCCGCGGGGCACGTGTGCACCGTGATGGGAGTCGACGAGTACCCGGCACTGGCAGACCGCCATCGCGTCCCGATCGTCGTCACCGGCTTCGAACCCCTCGACATCCTGGAGGGCGTGCGCCGGACCGTGGCCCAGCTGGAGCACGGGGAGCACACCGTCGAGAACGCCTATCCGCGCGCCGTCCGCGCCGAGGGCAACCCCGCCGCGCGGGCCATGCTGGAGGACGTCTTCGAGGTCACCGACCGCGCGTGGCGCGGCATCGGCGTGATCCCCGACAGCGGGTGGCGGCTGTCCGCCAAATACCGGGAGTACGACGCCGAGTCGCGCTTCTCCGTCGAGGGCATCCGCACCCGCGAACCCGCCGAGTGCCGCAGCGGCGAGGTCCTGCAGGGACTGCTCAAGCCGTACGAGTGCGAGGCGTTCGGCACCCGCTGCACACCCCGCACCCCGCTCGGAGCCACCATGGTCTCCAGCGAGGGCGCCTGCGCCGCGTACTACCTCTACCGGCGCCTTACGGCCACCTCGACGCCCCGGGAGGCGAGCCCCGTTGCCTGACAGCACCGCCACCACCCTGGACCCCACCGCTTGGACCTGCCCGGCCCCGCTGCGTGACCAGCCCCGGATCGTCATGGGCCACGGCGGGGGCGGCACGCTCTCCGCCGAACTCGTTCAGCACGTCTTCGCGCCCGCCTTCGGGGGCGAGGCCCTCGCCCAGCTGGGCGACGCCGCCGCGCTCTCGCTGGGCGGAGTCCGACTGGCCTTCTCCACCGACTCGTTCGTCGTACGGCCGCTGTTCTTCCCCGGCGGCAGCATCGGCGACCTCGCCGTCGACGGCACCGTCAACGACCTCGCGATGAGCGGTGCCAAGGCCGCCTATCTCTCCTGCGGATTCATTCTGGAGGAGGGCGTGGAGGTCGAGACCGTCTCCCGCGTCGCCGAGGCACTGGGCGCTGCTGCTCGGGCCGCCGGGGTGGAGGTGGCGACGGGCGACACCAAGGTCGTCGAGGCCGGGCACGGGGACGGGATCTTCGTCAACACCGCCGGGATCGGCCTGATCCCGGCAGGTGTCGACCTGCGTCCGCAGCGCGTCGTACCCGGTGACGTGGTGATCGTCAGCGGCGCGATCGGTGCGCACGGTGTGGCGATCATGAGCGTGCGCGAGGGACTGGAGTTCGGGGTCGAGATCGTGAGCGACTGCGCTCCCCTCGGCGGGCTGGTGGAGGCCATGCTCGCGGTCACCCCGGATCTGCACGTCCTGCGCGACCCGACGCGCGGGGGCCTCGCGGCCTCCCTCAACGAGATCGCGGCAGCCGCCGGCACCGGTGTCGTGATCACGGAACGGGAGGTCCCGGTCCCGCCCGCCGTGTCCAACGCCTGTGCCGTGCTGGGCCTCGACCCCTTCTACGTCGCCAACGAGGGCAAGCTGGTGGCGTTCGTCCCGCGTGCGCACGCCGACGCCGTACTGGAGGCGATGCGGGCCCATCCGCTGGGCGCGGAGGCCAGGATCATCGGCGAGGCGGTGGCGGACCACCCCGGCATGGTGGTGGCCCGCACCGGCCTGGGCGGCACCCGGGTCGTCGACATGCCGCTGGGGGAGCAACTCCCGAGGATCTGCTGACACCTTCGGCACGGCACCGCACCCACGCCACCTCACCTTCGGCCCGGGATACTTGTCGCACCGGGCATGTCCCCGAACGGGCGGGCGCTCACCCGACCGGGTGAGCGCCCGCCCGCTCGCGTACCACCGGCGCACTGCATGCGTTGCTCCGGCATGGACCGAGAACCCCATGCGCTGAAGAGTCCGCCCGGGGCCCGCAGCACGTCCCGCCGGTTCGCCGAACCGACCCACGGCCCCGGCGGCCGTACGCCCATCCACACGGAACTCCTGCAGGAGTGGCACGCCAGGGGCCGCGCCCTGCCCGCCGAGCCCGATGTGCAGTGGGCCTCGTTCGCGGACGTGCCGGCCCGGCGGTGAGGACGCCTGCAGCACCTGTCGAACTCCCTTGCCTGGAAGTGGCGTTCACTCTCCGCGCAGGACCGTCAGCGTGCCGTTGGCCTGGCGAAGGGCGACTTCCAGGGTGTGCGGGGCGTGGAGTTTTCCCGTTCCGTCCGGTGGGATGAGCCACTCCAGGAGCCCCGCCGGACGGTACGGCGGTGGCACGGCGACCCAGGAGCCCTTGGTCGCGTGCCGTAGGCCGGCACCGATCCAGTGGCTCGTCGGATCGGGCGGCAGGAAGAATCCGACGCGATGGGAGCTGGTGTCCACGAGCGTGGGTCCTGGTACGGGCAGAGTAGGACGCCACAGCAGGTCCAGGGTGAGCAGGCCCAGCTCGTCGGGCACGCTGAGCACGTCCCAGTACCGCCCGGCCGCCAGCAGTGCGATGCCGTCGCCCTGGTCCCACTGGCGCTTGCAGGTCCGGGGGTCCGAGGCGGCCGCCGCGAGCCACTCCACGCCCTGCATCCACGTCGCGTTCCTCATCTGCCGCTCCGGATGATCTCTCGCCCGACTCGGCGCCGGGATGGGAATTGCCGGGCGTGGTGCGGCCGCACACCGTCCCGGCATATGCATCCTTGTGGATATTTCTATGGCACGGAAGGGGTGGCGCGGCCTGGCGTTTACGGCCGGGGCGCTCGAACTTCGCGACAGGGGTCGGCAGTTGGGCAGGGGTATGCGCATGGACTCTGATACGCGCCTGATTCCGTTGTTCCGGCAACGGATTCAAGCGTGAACGCTTGATGATTTCGCACATTCGATCGTAGGCTGACGCCATTCTGTCGTCGTACCGTCGTCGTCCTGTCCGAGGTATCCCATGGACCGCACTCGTCTGCATCACCTTCTGGCCCGGGAGAGCGCCGAGGCCGAGCGCCTCAACCCGCGCTCCAGGGCGGCCTACGCACGGGCCGACCATCTCTTCGGCCGGGTGCCGATGACGTGGATGAACAAGACCGCCGGTGCCTTCCCGCGCTACCTGGCCACGGCCCGCGGGGCGCGCGTGACGGACATCGACGGGCACGAGTACGTCGACTTCTGCCTCGGCGACACGGGAGCGATGGCCGGTCACTCGCCCGCCCCGGTGGCCGAAGCGGTGCAGCGTCGGTTCGCCGAGCAGGGGGGCGCCACCGCGATGCTCCCCACCGAGGACGCCGAGTGGGTCGGCGCGGAACTCACCCGCCGCTTCGGCCTGGCCCGCTGGAGCTTCTCGCTGACCGCGACCGACGCCAACCGCTGGGCGATCCGGCTCGCCCGGGCCGTCACCGGCCGCTCGAAGATCCTGGTGAACAGCTACAGCTACCACGGCAGCGTCGACGAGTCGCTGATCGTCGTCGGCCCGGACGGCCGCGGCACGGCCCGCCCCGGCAACGTCGGCGCCCCCTGCGACGTCACGCTGACCAGCAGGGTCGCCGAGTTCAACGACCTGGCGCAGCTGGAGCGCGAACTGGCCCACGGCGACGTCGCCGCCGTCCTGATGGAACCCGCGCTCACCAACATCGGCATCGTGCTGCCGGAACCCGGCTATCCGGCCGGCGTGCGTGCCCTGACACGGCAGTACGGCACCCTGCTGATCAACGACGAGACGCACACGTTCTCCGCCGGACCGGGCGGCTGCACGGCCGCCTGGGACCTGGAGCCCGACCTGCTCACCATCGGCAAGGCCATCGGCGGTGGCATCCCGGCCGGTGCCTACGGGCTCTCGGCCGACCTCGCCGACCGGCTGCTGGCCCGTGACGACCTGGACCTCGTGGACATGGGCGGCGTCGGCGGCACCCTCGCGGGCAACGCGCTGTCGGTCGCCGCGATGCGGGCCACGCTGGAGCACGTGCTCACGGACGAGGCGTTCGCCCGGATGGCCGAGCTGTCCGAGCGCTTCGAGGCCGGTGTCCGCGTGGGCCTCGAGAAGCACGGCCTGCCCTGGTCGGTGAGCCGCCTCGGCGCCCGTACCGAGTACCGCTTCACCAGCCCGGCACCGCGCACCGGCACCGAGTCCGAGGCGGCGGGCGACCCCGAGCTGGAGGACTTCCTCCACCTCTACCTCGCCAACCGCGGCATCCTGCTCACCCCGTTCCACAACATGGCGCTGATGTGCCCCGACACGACCGAGCGGGACGTCGACACCCACACCGAGGTCTTCGCCGCCGCCCTCGCCGAACTGACCGGCTGAGACCGGCCGTCGGGGCGGGCAGGGGCGGCGGAAGGAGGAGGGAAACACCGTGGACGACATCGACCGGGCCATCCTGCGCGAGCTGCAGACCGATGGTCGCATCGCGTACGCCGACCTCGGACCGAAGGTCGGTCTGTCCGCCTCGGCGGCCCGGCAGCGGCTGCAGCGGCTGCTGGACTCCAAGGCCGTCCAGGTCGTCGGCGTCACCGACCCGATGGCCATGGGCGGCCAGGCAATGGCACTGCTCGGCATCGGCGTGGACGGCGACCCGCGGGCCGTGGCCGACGCACTGGCCGAACGGCCCGAGGTGGTCTACTCGGTGCTCACCTCCGGCGGCTTCGACCTGTTCGCCGAGGTGGTCACCCCGGGCCCCAAGGACCTGCTCGACTTCGTGAACGACGTGGTGCGGCAGATCGAGGGCGTGGGCCGGATCCAGTCGTTCCCGTACTTCGGCATCCACACCCACCGCTTCCTCTGGAACGTCGGCTGACGGCGGCTTCAGCCGGACGAGCACAGGGGGGTGAGGACGAGCATGGTGGTGTCGTCGTGGATCTCGCCGCTGTGCTGGGCGAGGTCCGCCCACACCAGCCCGGTCAGCTCCTCCGGTTCTGCGCCGGCGAACCCGGTGAGTCGTTCGACGAGGGGATAGAACGTGCCGGAGGAGTCCCTGGCCTCCCACACCCCGTCGGAGGCCAGGAACAGCCGGTCGCCCGGCTCCAGCGCCACCGTGACCTCCTTCGGCGGATCGACTCCGGGCATCCCGAGCCCCAACGGAACCCCGGCCGGAACACCGATCACGCGGGCCCGTCCCGCGTGCAGCAGCACCGGAGCCGGGTTACCGCACGACACGATCCGCACCGAACGGAGGTCGGCGGAGAACTCCAGCAGCAGGGCCGTGGCGAACAGCTCGGCATGCCGTACCTTCGCCGAGTCCACCGTCAGCCTGCGGTCCATCCGGCCCGCCACCGCCTCCAGGCCGGGCTGGTCGAGCACCGCCTCGCGAAAGGCACCCAGGAGCGAGACCACCGTGGTGACCGTCTGCAACCCGTGCCCCTGCACGTCGGCCATCACCGCCCGGACGCCGTACGGCCCCTCGCGCACGTCGAAGAAGTCCCCGCCGACCAGCGTTCCGTGCTCGGCGGCCTGGTACAGACCCGCGCACCCCACGGCACCGACCCGCTTGGGAAGCGGCGGCACGACGGCCTGCTGCACGGCCTTCGCGACCGTGCGCTCCAGGGTCAACTGCTCGTCCCGGCGACTGCGTACATAGGACACCAACACGCTCAGTAGGGCGACGAAGCTGATCGTGAGCAGGTCGGTGTAGCCGGGATGGTTCAGCCGGGTGGCCGGCACGTTCAGCACGACGACGACCAGAGCGCCCAGCAGGGCGGTCGCGAGGGGGCCGTACGACAGGACGGCCAGCGGCGGGATGGCCCCCAGCAGGAAGCCGATGTCCAGGGCGTCGGGACTGACCAGCGTGGCCACGGTGATGCCCGCCAGCAGGATCACGGGCAGTACCCGCACCCAGCGTGGCGGCGGCGCCCCTCGCAGCCAGCCCCGTACCTCCCGGTCGATGCGCGACGACCGGCCGCGCATCGTTCGCACATTCCCACGCTACGCCCGGCACCCGGACACCGCCGCGGAGAAAAACGGTGGACGCGCGCGTCCCGGCCCGCATAGCGTCTGCCCACACGCCCTGACAGACGGAGGGAGGCGAGTGCCGTGCGACGCACATCCATTCAGCGCTCCCTCCCCGTATCCCGGGCGTGCCACGTCTGACCCGACCGGGAGCGCACCACGCGATCCCGGAGGATTCCATGACCGATCCGGTCATCCACACGCTCGACGAGAACTCGGCAGCGCTCTTCGACGCACTGCCCGACCCGCTGCACACCCGTGAGGCGCTCCGTTCGGCTCGGCACCGCCCCGACTGGAAGCGCGTCGCCCTGCGCGACGGCACGGTGGTGGCACGCGCCGCCTGGTGGGGCGGGCCGGACGACGCCGAGCCCATCGTCGTCGACTGGTTCGACGTGGCCGAGGGCGAGGAGGAGGCCGGCGCACAGCTGTTGCGCACGGCCCCCTGGCCGGCCCGCGACCTGGAGCTGAACCTGCCCAACGGCTGGCGCGAGGCGCCCGCGCTGCGGGCCGCCGCCGAGGCCCGTTTCACCGCCGCGCGGGCGGCCGGCTACGAGCTGCTGGTGGAGCGCTTCCAGTACCGCTGGACGCCCGCCTGCGGGCTGCCCGAGCGGCCCGGCCGTCTCGTCTTCCGGCCCGAGCCGGACGACGCCGTGTTCTTCGACGCGCTGCGCCGCATCCACTCCGTCACCCTGGACGCCCACGCGCGCGACGCCATCGAGAGCGGGGGAGTGGACCGGGCGGCGCAGGAGGAGATCGACTTCTTCCGCTGGTGCCCGTCCCCGCGCGCGTGGTGGCAGGTCGCGCACACGCCGGACGGCGAGTTCGTCGGCATCCACATTCCCGCGCACAACCCGGAGACCCCGTGCATCGGCTTCATCGGGGTCGTACCGGAACGGCGCGGACACGGATACGCCTACGACCTCCTCGTCGAGTGCACCCGCCATCTGGTCGAGCACGGCGCCGAGCTGATCGCCGCCTCCACGGACCAGGGCAACTTCCCGATGGCCGCGCACTTCGCCAAGGCCGGGTATCCCGTCGTGCGCGAGCGCGTCAACTTCCGGGTCCCGGCCGATGTCAGTGCCGGCTGACATGCTGACCGGGCGGTGATCGACGGCGGACGGCGGAGGCGGGATGGGGTTCGACGGTGAGATCTGGCGCGTGGACAGCGGCGCGGAACGCGTCGGCGAGATCCTGATCGACGAGGCCGACTTCCCCTGGCTGTCCGGGAGATTCACTCCCGGACCCGCCTTCGCCGCCGTTGGGGACCTCTTCTCCCGTGAACTCGTCCTGGCCGGCCAGGACGACGACGCGCACTGGGAGAAGTGGGAGGAGGTCTACGACGAGATCCAGCGTCGTGTGTCGCTGTCCTCGCCGGACGGACCCGTGCCCGAGTTCCTCCTGCACATCGAGGGCGACCGGGCCTGGTTCCGGTGGAGCGACGAGCCGTTCGAGAAGGACGGAGCCTGGCCGCCGGTCAGCACGGCGGGTGCGCGCACCCGCCGTGGACCGTCGTTGTCGTCAGCCGACCAGCAGCGCTTCGGCGGCGGCGAGGATCTCGCTCACGCGCTGCCCGAAGGCGGCGTCGCACGGATGCGGCCGGCCCGTGCGCGCGGCGGACAGCAGGGCGTCCACGGCACGGCCGTAGGCGGACAGCGCTCCGTCGGCGGCTTCCGGCAGCGAGGTCACCCCGGCCTCGCCCCGCAGTTCCACGGTGGCACCGGCCGCCGCCGGCGGAGCCGTGAGGCTCAGCGTCAGAGTGCTGGAGGCACCGCCGAGGTGGTCGAGGACCAGGTGAGCGGTGTCACCGGGCCCGGAGGCCGCGGCGGCCACGCGCCGTACGTCGCCCAGCACCGGAAGGAGCACGGACAGGGCGTGCGGGCCGACGTCCCAGAGGGCGCCCTTCTCGCGGCGCCACGGCGACGCGCCGAACGGGCTGTCCGTCGTGAACACCGCGCCGAGCCACTCCGCCCGAGCCGTGAACCAACCGCCCCTGTCCGCCTGTTCGGCGATCCAAGCGTCGGCCTCGGGCTGGAAACGGGTCGTGAGGAACACCACCGAGGCGACCCCCGACTCCTGTGCCGCCTCGACGACCGCCCGGCCCCTCTCGACCGACACCGCAAGGGGCTTGTCCAGGAGCAGATGGCAGCCCGCGCGGGCGGCGCGCTCGGCGAGGGGAGCCTGTACGTCCGGCGGCAGCGCCACCGCGACCGCGTCCACCTCGGCCAACAGGGCGTCCACGGCGTCGTAGGGCCGGGTGCCATGGAGATCCGCCAGCTCCTTGGCGGTGTCGGCCCGCCGCCCCCACACTCCTGCGAACTCCACCCCCTCGTGCCCGCCGAGAGCGGGTGCGTGGACCATCTGTGCCCAGGGGCCGGTGCCGAGCAGTCCGATGCGCATGGCGCTGCCTTTCCACGGAGTCGCACTCAAGACCGACGCGGAAGGCCGGTCGCCAGGGAGCGTTTCACGGATCGTCCGTTCGTGGGCTTACCGGGAAGAATGCCGAGTCTCTAGGATGTACTCCCTGTAATCACCGGGCAGTTGACACGGTAGAGACCGGGAGCGATGCACATGGTTGAGCAGCCGTCCCAAGAGATCGACCCCAGTGTGCCGACGGCCGCGCGCATGTACGACTACTACCTGGGCGGCAAGGACAACTACGCCGCCGACCGGGCGGCGGTCGAGGAGCTCGACAAGGTCGTGCCCAGCACCCGGCGACTGGCGATCAACAACCGTCGCTTCCTCCAGCGCGTCGTCGGCACCCTGGTGAAGGACTACGGCATCCGGCAGTTCCTCGACCACGGATCCGGCCTGCCCACGCAGAACAACGTGCACCAGGTGGCCCAGAGCATCGACCCCACCGCCCACGTGGTGTACGTCGACAACGATCCGATGGTGCTGGTCCACGGCCGGGCCCTGCTCGAGCAGGACGACCGCACGGCCGTCATCCACGCCGACATGCGGGACACCGACCTGATCTTCTCGCACTCCGAGACGCAGCGGCTGATCGACTTCTCCCAGCCGGTGGCCGTGCTCTTCAACTCGGTCATGCACTGCATCCCGGACAGTGACACCGACGGTCCGCTCGCACTGGCCCGCAGGGTGAAGGAGCGGCTGGCCCCCGGCAGCATCATGCTGATGTGCCAGCTGGTCAGTGAGGACCCCGAAGTACGCAAGTTCGTCACCGACTTCATGGACCAGGCCACTCAGGGCAACTGGGGCCGCGTCCGCGAGGAGGAGGACGTCGCCCAGCTCTTCGAGGGCCTGGAGATCCTTGAGCCGGGACTCGTCGAGGTGTCGACGTGGCGCCCGGACACCGAGGTGGCACCCCGTCAGCTCACCCATGAGTGGATCGAGTTCGGCGGTGTCGGCCGCATCGTCTAGACCGACCTGTCGGAACGTAGGGCGGCCGTGCGTGTACGGCCCCCCCTCGTGTTAACGGTGTTCACGACGCCGGGTAGCGTTCCTCCATGATCTTCGCGAGCAGTTCGATGGACTGCCGCGGCTGGAGCGCCTCGTCGGCCAGCCGGTCCAGCGCGACCCGGTACTCCTCGGTCTCGTCGCGGTCCTCGAGGAAGTTGGCGCTGCGGATGTGCTCCAGGTAGACCACGTCGGGCAGATCCAGGCCGCCGAACCGCAGATAGGTGACCGGGATCGCGGGCGCCGACGCGTTCGTCACGTCCAACGGGACGATCTGCACCGTCACATGCCGGCGCTGGGCCATGTCCAGCAGATGCGCGAGCTGCTCGCGCATCACGTCCGGGCCGCCCAGGACGCGCAGCAGCACCGACTCGTCGATGATCGCCCACAGTTGGGGAGCGCCCTCGCGCTGCAGCAACCGGGCTCGGCGCGTGCGCAGTTCGACCCGCCGGCGCACCTCGCTCTCGGGAGCCGTCGGCAGGCCACGCTTCACCACGGCGCGCGTGTAGGCGGGGGTCTGCAGCAGACCGGGCACGTACTGGATCTCGAAGGTACGGATCGCGGCGGCCGCCTCCTGGAGGCCCACCAGCCGGTCGAACCACTCGGGCATCAGCCGCTTGTCGTACCGCTGCCACCAGCCGGGCTCACCGGCCCGCTTGAGGAGCCTGAGCAGGACCGAGGACTCGTACTCGTCCGTGCCGTACAGCTTCAGCAGGGCGTGCACGTCCGCCTCGGTCGGGGGCTTGCGGCCCTTGCCCGACTCGATGCGCGACAGCTTCGCCGCACTGAAACCGAGGGCGCGCGCCGCCTGGTCCTGAGCGAGGCCCGCGTCCTCACGGAAGCCCGTCAGCTGCACACCGACCAGCATTTTCAGCAAAGTCGGCGCGGGCTCGACGCGGTCCAGATAGGGTTCCAGGCGGGAGACACGAGGTGACTCGGCTGACATTCTGGCTCCCAGCAGACCGGTGGCATCGCGGTCAGGCTAGCGCACACGGCACTCCCCGGCCCATGTCCTCGACAGGTATGGGCCGTTGTGATCGATCAGCGGTGCGCGGTCGCGTCCGGCTGGACCAGGTGGTCGAACTCGCCCTCCTTCGCGCCCGCCAGGAAAGCGGCCAGTTCGGCGGATGTGTAGACGAGTGCGGGACCGTCGGGGTCGCGGGAGTTGCGGAGCGCTATGGCCCCGTCGACCAGAGGCGCGACCTCGACGCAGTTGCCCTCGGCATTGCTGCGCCGGCTCTTGATCCATCGGGCGTCCAGCGAGCTGGCTCGCACTCCGTTCGGCACTGGCGACACCACGACCTCCTTGCGTTTTCACGACCCGCGTGCCGCGACGCCGCCCCGCGGGCCCTACTGTTCCCTACCCAGTTTTCGCGCAATTTCCCGTGCAATTGCACGGAGGCTCCGTCGGCGTGGATAATAGCCTCGACGTCAACCCACGTGCTGACGTCTCGACCTGACGCCGATTCAGGGAGATGTCGTGTCATCGCCAGCGCACCGGACGAACCCTGCCAGCACACGGCGGACCGAGCATGCGGCGGCACCGTTCAACGCCTTGGGGGCCGAACCGCTGTCGACCGTGGGCGACGTGCCATGGCACGAGATCAAGGACTCCACGGGATCGGCGGAGGGCATCCCGCTGCTCCTCCGCGCGATCGCCTGGGGCGCCCCCGAAGCGGCCCGGGGCGCAGTCGGTCAACTGCGGGACCGTATCTGCCAGTACGGCTTCGTCGTCGAGCAGGCCACGGCCGCCACCGTTCCCTTCCTGTGGGAACTGGCCCAGCTGCCCGGTGTCACGTGTCGTGCACAGATCATCGAGCTGCTCGGCGGCATCGCCGCCGCACGGCAGTGGGAGGACACGGCGGCCGTCTATCCCAAACTGCTCAACCACCGCGAGAACCACGTGGTGTGGGAGCGCGAGGCCCGCGAGGCCGTACGGTCCCGGCGCGGCCTCATCCGCCAACTCGCGGTGGGCGAGAGCGCCGAGATCGCCAAGGCCGCGAGGGAGCTCGCCCGTGCGATCGGCGAGTAGCCGCCGACTCCAGTGTCCGAGCGGCGCGGCCATGTCGCCCGACTCGAGTCGGGTGAAGGGGGCCAGAGCGGCGCCGATGGGCCGACGTCAAGTTCCATGGGGGAATCTCCACCGAACCCGACTCTGATCCTTACACTCATCAACCGTGCCCATGCTGATGGGCCGTTGTCGGAAAGGCGCAGACGCGAGTGTTCCAGGATTCCCCCATCTACGACCGGCTCGTCGCGGAACGCGGCGACATACCCGCGGGCGTGCGAAGAGAGGCCGACCGCCTGCATCGGGAGGTGGAGATGGTCATGATGCCCCTGCGGTCGCTGGGTCGCGCACCCGGCGCCCAGCTGCCGCCGCCCGTGGGTCCGGTCGCCGAGTGGCAGCGCGTTCCCCTGCCGCCGGGCGGCGGCGTGTTCTGAGGCCGGGAGGTGCGGTCAGGGGTCCGACCTCCGCGAGCCACCCGGGGTGCGCGTCCTGCCCGTCCCGTGCGTGAGCCACTCCGCGATGGTGCCGGCGATCGGCTGGCCGGTGTCCATCTCGACGAACCCGAACTGCCCCGACTGGTTGCACTCCAGGAACCACCAGATCCCGTCGGAGTCCTCGGCGAAGTCGAAGGCCCCGTAGGCGAGTTCGGCACTCGTCATATAGGCCTGGACGGCCACCGTGACCCGCGGGGGCACGTCCACCGGAAGCCACGGGGACGTGGACGGGGTGAAGCGGACATCGACGTCGTCGGGGTGCGCGTCCGCGGCGACGGCCTTCCGGGCCGCCAGCAGACGCTCGCCCACGACCGTCAGCCGGATGTCGGCACGCTTGGCCACGCGTCGCTGCAGCAGCGTCGGGCCGAAGGCGACGGCCGCGAAGTCCGCGTCCGGAGCCACCCGGCTGGTGGGCACCGCGCGCGGCGGCTCCTGGGGATGGGCGCCGGAGACCGGCTTGACCACCAGGTCCGGGAAGCGCTCCGCGAACTCCCTCGCCGCCTGAGGAAAGGTCGTGATCAGGGTCGCCGGCACGGGCAGCCCGCTGAGCTGGGCGAGCCGGAGCTGCCAGGGCTTGTGGCGGGCGCGCCGGGCCGCATCCGGATCGTTCATCCAGCGGGCGTCGGTGCCGCGCAGCATGCCGTACAGCGCCTGTGAGGACTCCTCCGTCAGCCAGGCCGACGGCTGAGCGGCGCGGGAGGCCGCGACGCCCGGCCTGCGCACCCAGACGGAGCGCAGGCCGTTCATGCTCACGAGGCGGTCCCCGACGGACAGATGCCCGCGGCTGACGCCCTGCACGAACTCGCCGGACAGGGCGACCCCGCTGGTGAGGTCGGCGGGATCGAGGCGGACCACGGGCACGCCGGACTCATGGAGCCGGAGGACCACCATGTCCGCGGTCACGTCCTCTTCACTGGTCAGGATGAGCACGGTCATCGGGGGTCCGCGGTCAGTCGTCGAAGTGCGTCTTGGAACCCGCGGTGGAGGTCGTGGTCCCCAGAGCTCTCAGGGTCGCGTGGTCCGTGGCGGCGATGCGACCGTCGGGGAGTATGTTCAACTGCAGTCCGGAGTCGTACATGTATGGAGTGCTGACTTCCAACTGCACAGCCGGGCGCGCGTAGTCGAGCGTGAACGGTTGCATGGCCTCTCCCTGGTTCGGCTTCCATGCACTTATACGATTCGAACGAGTGGTTGGTTTCCTTACTCTCCGTAATCCCAGTCCGAATTAAGGACGCGACGAAACGTCGTTACGTTGCACAGCCTGTTCGGCATGCCCGTCCGGCATGACACTCCGGACTCCGTGCGGGGAACGGTGACCCGGAGCCGGACGTCACTGCAGGACGGCGTGGGGACCGGCAGGGCGTCCGGTGGCAGGACGGTTGTGGACATGACCGACCAGCCCGACGACCCAGGCCTCGGACGAAGGCGAGTGGAAGGCAGGTTGGAGGTCAGGCCCGCAGCGTCTGCTCGGCCAGGTCCAGAGCCTGACGCGCGTAACCGCGTCCGAACAGCACCGTGTGCACCAGCAGTGGGAACAGCTGGTGGATGCCGATGCGGGCTTGCCAGCCGTCGGCCAGGGGCGCGGTCTCGTGGTAGCCGGTCAGTACCTTGTCCAGGTGGGGGCAGCCGAAGAGCTGGAGCATCGCGAGGTCCGTCTCGCGGTGTCCGCCGTGGGCGGCCGGGTCGATGAGCCAGGCGTGTCCGTTCGCGCCCCACAGCACGTTGCCGCTCCACAGGTCGCCGTGCAGCCGGGCGGGCGGTTCGGCTGGACCTGCCAGCTCGGGCATGCGCTCGCAGACGCGCTCGAGCACGGCCGCCTCGGAGGGCCGGAGCGTGCCGTCGCCGACGGCCAGGCGAAGGTAGGGGAGCACGCGGTGCTCGGCGTACCAGTGCGGCCAGTCCGTGCCGGGGATGTTGTACATGGGGGCGAGACCGATGTACGCGTCCTCGGGGCCGCCGGGTGGTGCGGCTCCGAACGCGGGTGCGCCGGTGGCGTGGAGGGCGGCGAGTGCGCGGCCGAACCGGAGCGCGGCGTCGGCGGAGGGCCGCCCCGTGGGGACGCGGTCGATCACCAGCCACCGCTCGTCGTGCCCGTGCACCGCCGGCACCCGGACCGTGCCCGCGGCGGCCAGCCAGCGCAACCCGGCCGCCTCGGCGCGTACGGCTCCCGGGGCGTCCGCGTGCTTGACGACCACCGACTGCCTGTCGTCGAGGGTGACTTCGGCGAGCGCACCGGAGAGCGGTCGTACGTCTGCCACGGTTCGTCCGGTGAGCCGGGACGCCGCCGTTCCTGGACCTTCGCCGCTCAGTGCCACGTGCCCAGGGTAGGGGCGCCCTCGGTTCCTTTGGCGACAGGCGAAGGCTCGGTCGGTCGTGCCGGGCGCAGGCGTGTGTGATCTCGACCATCTCGAAGTCGGCCTTGGCCTCCGCAGTCCGGGCAGGACCAGTCGTCGGGGATGTCCTCCCAGGCGGTGCCGGGCGCGATGCCCTCGTCGGGCCAGCCCTCGGCCTCGTCGTAGACCAAGCCGCACACCTGGCACATCCATGTCCTCGCGGGACGGCCGGCGGTGGTCACTCGTTCTCCTCGGGTTCGAAGTCGATCTTCTCGCGCACGCCGCAGTCGGGGCAGCACCAGTCGTCGGGCACCTTGTTCCACGGCGTGCCCGCGGGGAACCTTGCGGGGGTGTCCGGCGGCCTCGTCGTAGACGTAGACGTAGTCGCAGGCCGCGCAGCGGTCACGGCTCACGCGGCCGCCTCGGCGGGCCCGGCGGCGCCCTCGGACTGGTTGTCGGCGCCGTAACGGGCCAGGACGGCACGGCGCTTCAACGGCTGGACGTCGGCATGCGTGACGTCGCCGCCGTAGTGCGCGAGCGCGCGGTGGTCCATGATCCGGCGCCAGACCGGGGGCGTCCGCCTGACGGCCAGTCATATCGTCCAGCCCGCGCTCTCGCCGGAGGAGTCGGCGCGTCGTATTGCACGGATCACGGCGCGTATCGCCCACCCATCTGCAGGGGACTGAGACGGTCGCCGCACGCCCGTGCGCCGTTGCCGGATCGGCAACATCGTTCGCCTTCCATGGCGCGGCAGACGCAGGATCGTCCCAGTTGCCCCGCGAACCCAGGGAGGATCCATGCCGCAGTCGCCGTTCCCCGACGTCACCCACCGGCTCGTCCCCTCGCCGGCCGGCCGGATCCACCTGGTGGAACAGGGCACCGGCCCCCTGGTCCTGCTCGTGCACGGTTTCCCCGAGTCCTGGTACTCGTGGCGCCACCAGCTTCCCGCGCTGGCGGCCGCCGGCTACCGCGCCGTCGCCGTCGACGTGCGCGGATACGGCCGCTCCGCCAAGCCCGCCGAGGTGAGCGCGTACCGGCTGCTGGACCTCGTGGACGACAACGTCGCCGTGGTCGAGGCGCTGGGCGAGCGGTCCGCGGTGATCGTCGGCCACGACTGGGGCGCGACCATCGCCGCCACCTCCGCCCTCGTCCGGCCCGACGTCTTCCGTGCCGTCGGACTGCTCAGCGTGCCGTACACCCCGCCCGGCGGACCGAAACCGAGCGAGGTCTTCGCGCGCATGGGCGGTGAAGAGGAGTTCTACGTCTCCTACTTCCAGGAACCCGGTCGCGCCGAGGCCGAGTTCGAGCCCGACGTCCGCGGCTGGCTCGCGGGTTTCTACGCCGCCCTGTCCGCCGACACCATGCCCGCACCAGGCGCCCCGGACCCGCACTTCGTCCGTCCCGGCGGAGCCCTGCGCGACCGCTTTCCGACCGGATCGCTGCCGTCCTGGCTCGCCGAGAGTGAACTCGACCTCTACGCCGAGGAGTTCGAGCGCACCGGTCTGACCGGAGCGCTCAACCGCTACCGGAACATGGACCGGGACTGGGCGGACCTGGCCGACTTCGCCGGTGCCCCGGTCACCCAGCCGTCGCTGTTCGCCGGCGGCGGCCTGGACGCCTCCACCACCTGGCTCGCCGACGCCATCGAGGCGTACCCCACCACGCTGCCGGGCCTCACCGCCTCGCACATCCTCGAGGGCTGCGGCCACTGGATCCAGCAGGAGCGGCCCGAGGAGATCAACCTGCTGCTGGCCGACTGGCTTTCGGCGGTCGCGCCGCGCTGAGACCGAGGTCACGGGGGACCGGACGGACTTGGCCGACGTGCCACCGCACGGTACGGTCTCAGGGACATCGACGAAGGCAACGCGGAAGCCGGTGAGAATCCGGCACGGTCGCGCCACTGTGAACGGGACACCCTCGGGAGCCCGCAAGTCAGACCCGCCGCCCTCGTCCAGTGCACCACCGAGATGGGACGCGAACTCCCGAGGAGGTCTGCCATGGCGCAGCACGTCGCTCAGCCGACAACCGACGCCCCCGCACTTCCCGCCACCCTGCCGATCCGCGCGATCGTCCCGTGGGCGGTCTTCTTCGGCATCCTGATGCTGGTCCTGCTGTACTTCGTCGGCGCCGAGCAGGGCGCCACCTCGCTCGTCTCCGGCGAGAACGTCCACGAATGGGTGCACGACGCCCGCCATCTGCTCGGTTTCCCCTGCCACTGACACGAGGGACGCCGAACCCACATGAACTCCGCAACCGTCAGAAACCTCCTGGTGCGGGGCATGCTGGCCGGTCTCGCCGCCGGTCTGCTCGCCCTGCTCGTCGCCTACGTCCTCGGTGAACCGAGCGTCGACGACGCCATCGGTTTCGAACAGTCCCACGCCCCGGCGCACACACACGAGGTCGAGGCCGTCTCCCGTTCCCTGCAGTCCACCGCGGGCCTGGCCACCGGTGTGCTCGTCTACGGGGTGGCCTTCGGCGGCATCGCCGCCCTGGCCTTCTGCTTCGCGCTCGGCCGCGTCGGCCGTTTCGCCCCGCGCGCCACCGCCCTGCTGCTGTCCGGCACGGCACTGCTCGCGGTGTACGTGGTCCCGTTCCTGAAGTACCCGGCCAACCCACCGTCGGTCGGCGACGCCGACACCATCGACCGGCGCACGACCCTGTACTTCCTGATGATGCTGCTCAGCGTCCTGCTGGCGGTGGCCGCCGTGATCGTCGGCAGGCGGCTGGCAGGCCGTCTCGGCCACTGGTACGCCACCGTCACGGGGGTCGCCTTCTTCGTCCTCGTGATCGGAGTGGCGTTCGCCTTCCTGCCCGCCGTCAACGAGGTGCCGAAGGACTTCCCGGCGACCCTGCTGTGGCGGTTCCGCATGTCGGCCCTCGCCATCCAGGTCACCCTGTGGGCCGGATTCGGTCTGGTCTTCGGCGAGTTGGCGCAGCGCCTGCTGTCACCTCGCCCGGCGACAGCACCGGCGGCACGGGCGACACCGGTGCCGCACTGAGCATCGCGCCACAACGGTGCGTACGCCCGCAGCGGGTCCCGGAACCGCCCTGGACCCGCTGCCGTTTCCGGCGCTCAGGCGCCGGACGCGTCGAGGGGCTGCCCGAGTCGCAGGTTCCAGCGCCCCGCGCGCCCGCTGAGCGCCGTCGCCGTCAACGGCGGTACGTCGAGCCGCCAGAACGCCTCCACCGGCATCCCCAGGGCCACGACCACCACGGATCGCACGAACTCCGGCTCCACCACGGCCAGGACACCGTCCTCGGACTCCTGGACCACCTCCAGCCAGCGCCCCGCCCGGCCGCAGAGGGAACGTACCGACTCGCCTCCGTGGGGCGCGGCCCGGGGATCGGCCAACCACAGGGCGACCGCGTCCGGTTCGGCCGCGGCGACCTCCTCGAGCGTGCGGCCACGCCAGCGTCCCATGTCCAGGGCGGCCAACTCCGGTGCCTCCGTGGCCTCGAGCCCGAGCGCCGACGCGGTCCCACGGCACCGCACGGTGGGGGACACCAGCACCCGCCGGGCCGCTCGCAGCGTCCCCCTGGCCGACCGGGCCCGCGCCGTGCCGCTCTCGTCGAGCGGGTCTGCGTCGTCGAACCGTGCCCGACGCAGGGATCTGCTCATGGCGGGCGATACCAGGGTGACGCGACTCGTCACGGGCGGTTCCTCCGATCGGCCGGCGATGACCTGCGTACCGTACGCGGGGAGTTGATGGTGGCCGACATGAGTGGCGCGGATTGGCAGTGACGAGAGGGAGGGAAGTGTTACGGGTGCCGTGATCACCCGTGAAGGGAGTACCAACACCGTGACGCTCATGGCGCCTCCCCCCATACCCAGGGCGGCGGGTTCGCTGCCGCTGCTGGGTCACGCCGTACAGCTGTGGCGGGACAACCTCGCTTTCATCGCATCCCTCCGTGAGAACTACGGCCCGCTGGTGGAGATTCGTGGTCCAGGACCCCGAACTCATCCGCACCATGCTCACCGACCTCGGCCCGAGCCTCGACAAGGGGCGGTTCTTCGAGAAGATGGGCCAGTTGCTGGGCGATTCGGTGGTCACCGTCGCCGGTCAGGAGCACGTTCGCAAACGGCGGCAGCTGCAACCCGCGTTCGGCCGCTCCAAGATCGCGGGTTACGTGGACATCATGCGCGGTGAGGTCACCGCCACCGTCGACCGGTGGACGCCCGGCCGGCGCCTCGACGTCCGCGAGGCCATGGTCGAGCTCTCGCTCGACATGCTGGCCAAGACCGTGTTCTCCGGAAGCCTGGACTCCGCCGCCTTCCGCCAGTTGCGCGGGGATCTGTCGATCGTCATGAACGGCGTCGGCGTCCGCATCATGCTCCCCGACTGGGTGGAACGTCTGCCGCTCGGTTTCAACCGCCGCTTCCTCACAGCGCGTGACGACGTACGGGCCACCATCGGGAGTGCCATTGCCGCCCTGCAGGCCTCCGAGCACGACACCGGGGACATGCTGTCCATGCTCCTGAGCGCCGAGGACGAGACGACCGGCCGTCCGCTGACGGACGAGCAGATCTGTTCGGAGATCCTCACCCTCGCCGTGGCGGGCACCGAGACCACGGCGTCGGTCCTGTCCTGGGTGCTCTACGAACTGGCCCGCCACCCCGACGTCGAATCCCGTGTCCTCGCCGAGCTCGACGACGTCCTCGGCGACCGTCCCATCACCTTCGAGGACGTGCCCCGGCTGACCTGTCTGGACCGCGTCATCACCGAGGCGCTCCGGCTCCACCACACCGGCTGGCTCGTCACCCGCCGGACCATCACCGAGACGAGGCTCGGCCCCTGGACACTGCCGGCGGGCACCGAACTGGCCTACTGCCAGCACGCCCTGCACCGCGACCCCGCCTTCTACCCCGACCCCCTGACCTTCGATCCGGACCGCTGGCTGGACGAGAACCAGTCGCTCCCGCCGGGCGCGTTCGTGCCCTTCGGCGCGGGGAAGCACAAGTGCATCGGCGACCGCTTCGCCACGACGGAACTGATCACGGCGCTCTCCACCCTGCTGCGACGCTGGAAACTGGAGCTCGCTCCGGGAGAGACGGTGCAGCCGGTGGCCAGGGCGACGGTACGGCCCCGGACCCTGGTCATGACCGTGACGCCACGGCAGCGGTGCGCGGCTCCCGATACGACGGCGGCCTAGACAGGACACCGTGATACGCGGCCCGGGCCACGCCATTACCGCGGTCCGGGCCGTGCGTCGCACAGCAGGAACCCTTGCCCAACAGTTCCTCGGCATCGGTACCGGCATCCCACCTCCCCGAAGCTCCACGAGATCGCCCAGTCGGTGTCGCCCGGCTCCCGAGTGGTCTACGCCGACAACGACCTGGACGCTCCCGAGCTGCGAGAGACCCCCGCCCGGCCGGTGGCGCTCACGGTGATCGCCGTCGTCCCCTTCATGCTCGACGAGGACGACGCGGTCGGTGTCGTACGCCGTCTCCCATAGCCGCTGCCCCGGGCAGCTGTCCGGCGATGTCCATCGGCACCGCCGAGTTCGCGCCCGACGAGGTGGGCCGGGTCGACCGCGAGTACGCGGCCCGCACCATGCCGATGCGCCTGCGTACCATCGATGAGGCCCACGAGTTCTTCGACGGCTTGGAGCCGGCGGAGCCCGGCATCGTCCAGGTGCACAAGTGGCATCCGGACGGCAAGGGCGAGGACGGCATCCGGGACGAGGACATCGCGATGTACGGCGCGGTGGCCCGCACACCGTGACGCCCGGCATGCCGTGACCGGCCACCCCGCTCGGCGTGCCGTTCAGTGGCTGGGGTGGAAGTCCTCGGCGCTGATGGTCTTGCCGTGGTGGTGCGCGGTGGTCGACGTGCGGTGGAGGGCGATGAGCGCGGCGTCGTCGTCGAGGCGGCCGCCGGAGTGGGCGAGCAGGTCGCGCCGGACGTGGTGCATGAGGGCCTCGGGACTGAGGTCGGTCCACTGGGCCACCCGCTCCGCGAGCGGATAGAAGCGGCCGCTCGCGTCGCGGGACTCGATGACGCCGTCGGTGTACAGCAGCAGGGTGTCGCCGGGCTCGAAGGAGAACACGTCCAGCGTGTAGTCGGCGGGCTTTGTGCTGTGGACCCCCAAGGGGGGCGCCGGATGGAGGCTCGGGACGGTGACCGCGTGTCCGGGGCTGAGCAGCAGCGGGGGAGGGTGGCCGCAACTGGTCATCCGGGTGATCGGGTCGTCGTCGGGAATCTCGACCAGCAGCGCCGTGGCGAAGCGTTCGCCGATCTCCTCGGCCGGCTCGAAGTCGGCTGTGTAGCGGGAGATGCTCTGCTCCAGGGTGGTGGCCAGCTCTGACAGTGCCGTGTGCCGGTGCGCGGCCTCGCGGAACGCCCCGAGCAGCAGAGCCGCCTCGCCGATCGCGGGCAGGCCTTTGCCGCGGACGTCGCCGATCAGGACACGTATGGCGCTATCCGCCCGGGTGGCCGCGTAGAGGTCGCCGCCGATCTGGGCCTCGTCCTCGGCGGCCAGGTACAGGGAGGCGATCTTCAGCGGGCCGATGTGTTCCGGCAGCGGCCACATCAGGACGTGCTGGGCGGCCTCGGCGACCGACCGGACCTGGGCCAGTTGTGCCTGGTGCCGGTCGCGGATCGCGCGGTAGACGACGATCATCACCGAGAGGACGGCAAGGGTGATGATCTGCACGACGTGATTCGGGGTCATCAGCCCGCCGTGGAAGGCGGCGGCGACGATCTGGGCCGCCAGCGCCAGCGCCCCGACCAGCCCTGTCGTCCAGGCCCCGGCGAACGACGCGGTGATGGCGGGGGCGATGATCAGCGAGGGTCCGAGATGGATGGTCTCCGGGGTGCGGATGTCCACCGCGGTGATGATCACGACGAACGCGACCGGGAGCAGGAGCAGTGCGTGACTCGACAGCCACGGCTGCCGGAGAGCGGCGATGCTCCGCCTAGGGCCCATGGCATCAAGCGTGCCCCACCCCCGGCCGACCGGCCATCGCGCAGGCGTGACGCGGCCGCCCGGGGTGTCCGGCTCAGTGCCCGTGTCCGGCCGTGGTCTTCGGGTGCGTGGTGTCGGACGCGTCGGCCGGTGCGTCCGTCCGCACGGTGAACGCCGCCGTACGGACCCTCCCGTCGTGCCTGAAGCCGAGGAAGAGCCGGTATGTGCCCGCGCTCGGTGCCGTGGCCGTGAAGGAGACGTCCGGTCCGGGGTGGGTCGTGCCGTCGCCGGGCTCGCCGTTCGGATGGACGTGCAGGTAGGCGAGGTCGCCGGAGCGCAGGGCGACGAGATGGCCGTACGCCTGCAGGTACGGCTCGAGGTTGCGCACGGGCTCGCCGTCCTTCGCCACGCTCAGGGTGAGCTCGGCGGGCCGGCCCGCGACCAGGTCTCCGTGCAGCGTGACCCGGTAGTCGTCGACACGGGCGGTGCGGGAGTCGCGGACGTCGTCCTCGGCCCGGTCGCCGTGAGGTCGGTGCCGAGGGCGAGTCCCTCACCGTCGCCGGGGGGTGAAGTCGGCGAAGACCCGGTATCCCGTCGCCCTGGGCAGGTCGACGGGCGTGGACCAGGGGCCGTCGTCCGCGCGGACGGGGTGCAGATGACGGTAGACGGTCAGATCTCGCGAGGCGACGATCAGGTGCAGTTCCTTGCCGTGCTTCGGCTCGTACGCGGTGACCGCGCGGCCCGTCGTATTGCGTACGACCGTGAAGCGCAGGTCGGCGTCCCGGCCGGCCGGGACGGTCTGCGTCTTCAGGACCAGTCAAAGGCGTGACCGGTGCGCTGAACCAGCACAACCCGTTGCTGGGCGGTCTTCCGTTGCAGAGCTGATCTTTCGGGACGTCGTCCGAGGGGGACGCTCGGCACCATCAGGTCCAACCTGTTCTGGGCCTTCGCCTACAACGTCGCCGCCCTGCCGCTCGCCGCGGCCGCCCTGCTCAACCCGGTGATCGCCGGAGCGGCCATGGGCTTCTCCTCGGTCTTCGTGGTCCGCAACAGCCTCCGGCTGCGCGGGTTCCGCCCGGCTGGCGGGTAGTCGGTGGTCGGGCCGGCCGGCACCCCGGGAGGGTGCCGGCCGGCCCACGTGTCAGGAGATGCGCAGGGTGAGGGCGGCGGTGTGCATCGTGCCGCCCGTCCGGAACTGCAGGAACAGCCGCCAGTTGCCCGAGGCGGGCAGTTCGGCGTGGAAGGACAGGTCCGGACCGCCGTGACCGCCGTCGACCCCGGTGGTGGGGTGGAGGTGGGCGAAGGCAGCATCACCCTCGTGGAAGGCCGTGAGGTGGGCGTAGGTGTCCAGGTAGGGCTGCAGATCGGTGACCGGCTCGCCGCCCTCGGTGATGCGCACCGTCAGGGGGTGTGCCATGCCGGCCATGGGCCGCCCCGTCACGGTGACCGTGTATCCGTCGGCCTCGGTGCTGGTCGTCGCCGCGGGCAGCGGTGTGTCGGTCGCCCTGCCGGGGACCGTGACAGTCCGGCTGAGCACCAGGTCCTCGCCCTTGCCGCTCCCGCTGTCCGGGGTGAACGAGGCGAACACGCGCCATGAGCCCGGCGCGAGGGCCGGCAGGGCGGCGGTCCAGGTGCCGTCGGAGGCCATGGCGGGGTGCAGATGCCGGAAACCGGTGAGGTCGGAGCGTACGGCGTAGAAATGCATCCGCTTGGTCTGGTCGAGCGCGAACCGCGTGACGGGCCTGCCGTCCGGGCCTGTGACGGTGAACCGGTAGGCGGCGGGCCGGCCGGCGGTCAGCGTGCTGTCGGCGCTGGTGAGTCGGTAGCCGTCCTTGGCGGCGGCCAGGCCGTTGCCGTCGCCCGCGTGATCCATGCCGGGCATGCCGCTCATGGACGGGTCGGCGGAGTGCGTGGCCGATGCCGACGCGTCGTGGTGCATGCCGGGCATGGCGTTGTCGTCGGAGGAGCCGCAGGCGGGCAGTGCCAGGGCGAGGACGGCGGCCGCACCGGCCGCCACGAGGGCACGGCGGCGCACGGCCGCACGAGGGGAAACGAACATCGCTGTGAGGTCTTTCCAGGCGGCGCACCACGCCGGTGGCGCGCGAGGTGATCAGGACGCCGTGACCGGACCCCGCGCACAGGGCGGCGGGTTCCGGCGCGGTCCTGTCACATGCGCGCGACGCACACCTGGAGCATCAGACCCCGCCCGCCCGGTGGACCACGCCGCCCGGTACCTCCGGGGCTCCACGCACGCCGCAACGCCCAGCCGGCCAACACCGCGAGGGCGACGACGGCGACGAACGGGGCGGCGGGCAGCGGGAGGTGGCGCTCGACCGGAATCGCGACGCACTGCGCCCCGTGAGCGGCCGTACCGTCGACGACCTGGACCCGAGCGGCGTCCGGACCGGACGGCACGACGGCGGTCGGCGTGTGCTCCCCGTGGGCGGTGAGGGTGGCGCGCGCCGAGCCGTGGCAGCCACCGGAGGCCGTGACCGGGGACCCGTGCATGAGGAACAGACCGAGCAGGACGGCGCACGACGCGAGCAGCCGGGCCGTGCCCGTACCGCGCGTGCGATCGCTGTCCATGCCGACTCCGCTCCTGGCGACTGCCGTGGTCTCCGGCGAGAATACCCGGTAGGGGTACCGGGCGCTCGCCGCAGGGCGCGCTCCGGGGGCCGTACAGGTGGCCGTACACCTCCCGCGACCCGTCGCGCCGGCCCGTGGAAGGATCGGCGGGGAGCCCATCCACCAGGCGGGTCGAGCACGAGCGGCGGGAGAGCACCACCATCATGCGGGACGACCACGGCGAGCTCGCCGCCGCCCAGCAGGAGCACTGGCAGCACACCTACACCGACCACCCCGGCATGTACGGCAGCACACCGTCCGCACCCGCACGGCACGCCGCCGACGTCTTCCGTAGGGCAGGGGCGGCGACCGTGCTGGAACTGGGCGCCGGACACGGCCGCGACGCCCTGTACTTCGCCCGTGAGGGCTTCACCGTGCACGCCACCGACTTCAGCCCGGTCGGCCTGCGGCAGCTGGACGCCGCCGCCCGCGCCGAGGCCCTCGCCGAGCGGGTCACCACGACGGTGCACGACGTCCGCGCACCGCTGCCGCTGCCCGACGCCTCCGTCGACGCGGTGTTCGCCCACATGCTGCTGTGCATGGCCCTGTCCACCGCCGAGATCCACACCCTCGTCGGCGAGGTGCGGCGCGTCCTGCGGCCCGGCGGCGTGTTCGTCTACACGGTCCGCCACACGGGCGACGCGCACTACGGCACGGGGATCGCCCACGGCGACGACATCCACGAGCACGGCGGCTTCGCAGTCCACTTCTTTCCGCGCCGCCTCGTGGACGAGCTGGCCGTCGGCTGGGACCTCGTCGACGTACACGCCTTCGAGGAGGGGGAACTGCCCCGCCGGCTGTGGCGCATCACCCAAGTGGCCCGCTGAGAGGATGCCGCCATGCCTTTCGCCGACGAACTCATCAACGAGCGGACCGCGCAGGCGTTGACCCGGGCCGTCCACACCGTGATCCCCGGTGCGGAACCGGCCGTGTTGCGGGCGGCCGCCGGACAGCTCGGCCCCCTCGCGCTGCGCGAGCGCGCCGACCTGCTGCGGGACGCGCTGCTCGCCGACGTGCCGGGGGACTATGCCGAGCCGGCACGGGTCGTACGGGCCGCACGGGACGGCGCGCCCGAGTTCGGCGGCTGGCTCATCTGGACGCCCGTCGGCAACCGCTCCCGCGTCCGTCAGATCGCGGTGATGGGCCGGTAGACCGGCTCCCACATCGCCTCGCGGACCCGTTCCTCGACGGTGTCGTCGACGGTCGCGCGCGCGACGCCGGCCTCGGCCGCCGCCCGGGCCACGGCGACGGCCACCGCGGCGGAGGTGGCGCGCAGTTCGCCGGTGAGCGGCAGGATCGGCGCCCCGGGTGCGGTGGGGTCGACCTGCCCGGCGACGGCCTGGGCGGCGGCGGAGAGCATGCCGTCGGTGATCCGGGTGGCGCGGGCCACGACGGTGCCCAGGCCGATGCCGGGAAAGACCAGTGCGTTGTTCGCCTGACCGATGCCGTAGGTGACGCCGTCGCGAGTGACCGGCGCGAACGGGCTGCCGGTGGCCACCAGTGCCCGCCCGTCGGTCCACTCCAGCAGGTCGGCCGGGACCGCCTCGGCCAGCCGGGTCGGGTTGGACACCGGCAGGACGATCGGGCCCTCGGTGTGCGTGGCCATCTCACGGACGACGGTCTCGGTGAACGATCCGCCCTGCCCGGAGGTGCCGATCAGGACGGTGGGACGCACCTGGCGGACCACCTCCTCCAGGGAGATACCGGAGACCGCCGCGTCCCGCTGCCAGCCTGAGACCTCCTGCGCCGGGCGGGCGTAGGGGAGTTGGAAGTCGCGCAGACCGTCCTGGTCGTCGGTGATCAGCCCGTGGCGGTCGACGGTCCAGAAGCGCCGGGTGGCCTCCTCGCGAGACAGGCCCGCCCCCACCATGGCGTCCCGAAGCTGGTCGGCGATGCCGATGCCGGCCGTCCCGGCGCCGAAGACCACCACCCGGTGCTCACCCAGCGGCAGCCGGCTGGCCCGTACGCCGGACAGCACCGCGGCCAGGTTGACCGCGCCCGTGCCCTGGATGTCGTCGTTGAAGACGAACCGGTCGTGGCGGTAACGCTCCAGGATGCGGCGCGCGTTGGCCGCGCCGAAGTCCTCGAAGTGCAGCAGCGCGTCGGGGAAGAGCCGGCCCACCGTGGTGACGAAGGCGTCGATGAACGCGTCGTAGGTCTCCGTGTCGACGCGCGGATGGCGGTTGCCCAAGTACAGCGGATCGTCGAGGAGTTGCTTGCGGTTCGTGCCGACGTCGAGCACCACGGGGAGGGTCCGGGCTGGGTCGAGGCCGCCCGCGGCCGTGTAGACGGCGAGCTTGCCGACCGAGATGTGGATGCCGCCCACGCCCCAGTCGCCGATGCCCAGGATCGCCTCGCCGTCGGTCGCCACGACCAGATCGACGTCGTCGGCCGTCAACCCCGAGGCGCGCAGCGCCCGTTCCACGTCCTGGACGTCGTCGACGGACAGGTAGATGCCCCGGGGACGGCGGTACTCGTTGCTGTACTGCTCGATGGCCGTGCCCACGGTCGGCGTGTAGACGATGGGCAGCATCTCGGAGAGGTGGTCGGCGACGAGCCGGTAGAACAGGATCTCGTTCCGGTCGTGCAGCGCGGACAGGTTGACGTTCTTGGCCAGATCGGTGGGCTGTGCGGTGTACTGCGCGTAGGCGCGCTCCGCCTGCTGGTCCAGGGTGAGGATCCGGGGCGGGATCAGGCCGTCCAGGCCCAGTTCACGCCGCTCCTGTGCGGTGAAGGCCGTGCCGCGGTTGAGACGGGGGTCGGCCAGGACGGCCCGTCCGCGTGCCGATGTCTCGAATCTGCCCGTCCGCGCGTTCCACCGGGTGTTCATCGCCGCTCCCTGTTGTCCGGGGTCTGCGACGGCGCGTGAGGGCCGCCGTCCTCCGCCACCCAGGGTTGCCCGCGCCCTTCGCCCCGTGCAACGGCACGCCGAAGCCGGGCGTGACCGTAACACGTCGCTTGGCGTGACAAAGGCTTTCGGACGGCTGTCCGCCTTTTTCGGGAGGCGTCACTACCGAACTTGCGGATGGGATTGAGAGCCCTCCACGGCTCGCTCATTCTGCGCCCAGCGAAGCAGCGTTCGCGCTTGACGGACGATTGTCCGTCAAGGCCGCCCGGTCATTCTCACTGGTTCGTACGGTGGTGGACCAGCCGGTCGCAGCCCGGGGCCTGGAACCGAGTGCCTGACGCGCCACCGGTCAGAGACCGGTGGTCGGGGCTCACGTGGCCTAGGGTCCGTCCGTGCCCTGCGCTGCGGCCCGGTCGCGCAGGACGCGGGCGCGGCCGACGAGCGGAACGGCGGATGCGAGGAGGCCGACGGCGAGCGCGGCCGGACCCTGAGCGTAGTGGGACCACTCGTCCAGGCCGAGGGCGGCGTCGAGCGACCAGGCGCCGGGGCCGGTGAAACCGAGGACCGCGGCGGTGGCGCCGTACCAGAACGGCACCTCGCAGCCGCCCCGCTGGGCCCAGAAACCGTTGACCGAGGTCGAGACCGCGGCCACCGTCATGGTGCCGATGACGACGGCGCAGCCGGCCGGCGTCAGCAGCCCGGTGGCGACGGAGGCGAGACCCACGAGCTCCGCCAGGCCGGCTACGAGCGCCATCCGCGGACCGGGTACGAACCCGAGCCGTTCGAAGGCGGCCCCGGTGCCGACGAGACCGCCGCCGCCGAACCACCCGCGCAGCTTCTGCGTCGCGTGGCCGAACAGCAGGGCGGCGAGCAACAAACGGAGTATCAGCAGTCCGAGGCTCATCCGAGTGACCTTCCGTGTCGACGACGTCCGGTGCGGCGCCGCGTATGGGACCGCACTATCGGACGAATGTCCGCACAGCGGTCACTTCAGCCGTCGGACGATGGTCGTGAACCACCGCCGGGATGTCAAGCCCGTCGGCGGGTGATCGTCTTGTGCTCGACGTGCCCCGTCAGGCCGACGACCGTGTACTCACGTTCTGTCCCGCTCGCCCTCTAGCCGCCGAACGGGCCGTCGAAGCCGACGGGGGAGCCGTTCAGGTGACGGCGATCCGCACCACGTCGTCCTCGTCGTCGTACGCCGCTCGGAGAGGCACTCCGGCCTGCTGCTAGACTCGCCCGCGAAATATTTCGGGCGAGTGGCCCGGGGGTGTCTGGGGGTCGGTGTGGTCGCAGGGCGTGTGGTGCGGTTCGACAGCACGCGGGGATACGGGTTCATCGCTCCGGAGGACGGTGGCGAGGACGTCTTCCTCCATGTGAACGACCTCCTCATCCCCGAATCCATGGTGCGCACCGGACTGGTCGTCGACTTCGACATCGAGGACGGCGACCGCGGCCCCAAGGCCTCCTCCATCCGGCTCGCCCCCTCGTCGGCCGGAGGCGTCACCGACGACTCGCTGTGCGACGTGCTGCGGACGACCGAGTTCACGGCCGAGATCACCGAACTCCTCCTGCGCGCGGCCCCCACCATGACCGGGCAGCAGATCCTCCAGGTCCGCCAGGAACTCGCCCAGTTCGCGAAGAAGCACGGCTGGACCGAGGACTAGCGGCGACACGCTCTGCCGTTCGGCCGTCCTCCGGTGGCGGTACCCGCCCGTCGGCTGCTTGCTGGTGGCAACAGCCGACGGAGTGGAAGTGGGCCGCGCATGCAGACAACGGCGTCCGGGGAGCGCGTGCTGCAGACCCCGCGGGCCGCCGGACTGGCGGGGATCGTCTTCGCGCTGCTGCTTGCCGCGGCCATCGTCCTGATCCGGCTGGGCATCCCGGAGGGTGCCGGCGCGGTCACCGTCCAGGGGTTCACCGACTCGGCACAGCGCACCGCCGTACGGACGGCCCTCAGGCTCGTACCGTTCGCCGGCATCTTCTTCCTGTGGTTCGTGGGCGTCGTACGCTCGCACGTCGGTGACGCCGAGGACCGGTTCCTCGCCACCGTCCTGCTCGGCAGCGGGCTGGTGTTCGTCGCCACGCTGTTCGGCGCCGCCGCGGCGGCCCTCGCCGTGCTCGACACCGCCCATCCTCCCGGCAGCACGCCCGGACTCCCCACCTGGGACTTCGGCCGGCACCTCGCGTACACCCTGATGACCGGCTACGCGATGCGGATGGCCGCTGTCTTCACCTGCTCCATGTCCGTGATCGGGCACCGCCTCGGAGTCCTGCCGCGCTGGCTCACCGTCCTCGGTTTCCTCACCACCCTGATCCTCCTGCTCGTCTCCTCGAACGTGCCCTGGGTCGAACTTGCCTTCCCTGCCTGGTCGTTGGCCCTCAGTGTCTACATCCTCGTGGTCAGCGGCCGCACGCTGTGACCAGGAGCCGGTCACTCGATCGGCGGGCTCCGGCGCGCATGCGCCGTCCCGCGGCGCCCATGCTGGCCTTGGGGGAGATGACCGCCGTCCCGAACTGCCTCGCCGCGCGGGTGGTGCACGAGGGACCTGGCCGTCGAAAGGGCGGAGCGTTGATGAGGCTTGTCGTCGATCTCAACAAGTGCCAGGGTTACGCCCAGTGCGCGTTCCTCGCGCCGGACGTCTTCGTCATGCACGGCGAGGAGTCCCTGATCTACAACCCGCGCGTCGAACAGGAACAGCGCGAGCACGTGGCACGCGCCGTCGCCGCCTGCCCCGTGCGGGCGATCACCGTCGACGGTCTGGACGCCCCGGGCGCCGTCCCCGCCGGATCCGCCGGGGAGTCGCCCGATGGCCGCTGACTACCTGGAATGGCTCAGGCGCGAGGGCCGTATCGTCGTCGTCGGCGCCTCGCTCGCGGGGCTGCGGGCCGCCGAGACGCTGCGCGCCGAGGGCTTCACCGGCTCCCTCACCATGATCGGCGACGAGCCGTACGAACCGTACGACCGGCCGCCGCTGTCCAAGGCCGTCCTGGACTCTGGTGCGCAATTCCGCTTGTTCAGCGGGTGAGTTGGTGGCTCAGGCGGGTGAGGCGGCTGGTGCGGTTGCGGTCGAGGGGGTGTCCGCTCCAGTGGGCGTCGAGCCGCACGATGTTGACCGCGGTCGCGGAGAAGGCGTGCTGGAGGCGGACCTTGGGCAGTCCGCGGTAGCGGGCCCGGCGCATCCCGGTGACGTCCAGGGCCTGGTTGATGGTGCCCTCCACGCCGGCCCGCAGGGCGTAGCGGGTCTTGAAGGAGTCGGTGCGCTGTGCGGTGCGGGCGGCGGCGAGGGTCTCGTGTAGTTCCCGGGGCTGGAGGGTGAGCATGCGGTTGACGCGGCGGCCGGTGGTGCAGCGGGGCCGGGAGGGGCAGGAGCGGCAGTCGGCCTTGGCGAAGTCCACAACGATGGCGTCGCGGCCGTGCTGGGTGACCGGGTACCAGCCTGTGCTGGTGCGGCCTTGGGGGCAGCGGGCCTGGCGGGCCTTCCAGTCGATGGTGAAGGCGCTCTTGTCGAAGCCGTCGGCGGCGCGGGCCTGCGGGGAGTGGTCGAGCAGGGCGGGGGTGACCATGGTGGTGCCCTGCCGGGCGGCGGCGTGGATGAGGTGGGCGGAGGGGTAGCCGGAGTCCAGCAGGTGCTCGCCGGGCCGCAGGCCGTGGTCGTCCAGGCGCTGCTGGATGGGAGCGGTGGCGTTCACGTCCGGCACCGTCGCGTCCGTGGTCGCCACATCGGTGATCAGATTCGGTGGCAACACCGACCAGGCTTCGGCTTCGGCTTCGAGGGGAGTGCGGCAGGTCTCGGTCAAATGGACCTTGTAGCCCAGCCAGAACAGCTCCTCCCCCTTGGCCGCCCAGCGGGCGTCGGGGTCGTAGGGCGAGGCCAGACGGATACTGCCAGGCGGGACGCCATCCGTGTCGGCCTCCCGCTTCCTGACCACCTCCCGCCCCCGCGCGTCGGTGTGCACGTAGTAGGTCTGCACCACCACCTGCCGCAGCAGTTCCACGGCCTCGATCTCGCGCAGCCATGGTGGAGCGTCGGGGGCATGCACCGCCCGCAGCAGCGCCAGCGCATCGATGCCGAAGACCTGGGCGAGCCGGTCGCGCTTGGTCTTCGAGGCGGGCATCGTCCACCCGTTGACGCGTTCGCCATAGCGGTGCGCGAACTCCGGCACATCGATCACGCCGGCAAGCCAGGCCGGAGCTGCCACGGCTAGCGCCTCCAGGGCCGCGCGCACGCTCTCCCCGGCCAGCTCGGTGCGATTCACGTCCCTTACCGCGCTGATGACATGAGTGGAATCGGTGCGCTGCTTGCCCCCGGCAGCGACCAGCCCGGTGTCCTTGCAGTGCGCCAGCAGCCGGTCGAAGACCTCCCGCTCCAGGCCGTGCTCGGCCAGGCGGGCGCGGAAGCGGGGCAGCACGGTGTGGTCGAAGCCGGTATCGGTCAACTCCGCCCCGATCGCGTACTTCCAGTCAATGGCCCGCACCGCCATCGCCGCGGCCTGCCGGTCGGTGAGGTCCTCGGCGAACTGCAAGACCGTCACCAGCGCGAGAACGCCGGGCGAGTACCCCGGGGCCCCGCGCACCCCGAACGCGTCAGCGAACGGCTCATCCGCGAACACCCCGGCGAGATGGTCGCGGACCCGCATCGGCAGGCTTCCCTTGGGGAAGGCGGCACGGGCCGTCTTCGCGGTCTGCTCCGGAACCGGCGGCAGGCCCCTGGGCTGCAACGACAAAGCACATCACCCCCGCGGACGCACGACAGAAGCGACCGCACCCGTGATCATGCCGCAACCAGCCGACCCCGCGTCAGGAATTGTGCACCAGAGTCCGTCCTGCTCGGCAAAGCCTCCCCGCTCCACACCGAACTGCCCCGGCGCCGCGAGATCGACGCGAAGTGGCGGCTCGGTGTCGCGGCGACCGCCCTCGACATGACGGCCAAGCGGGTACGGCTCGCCGACGGCGACGAGGTCGAGTACGACCGCCTGCTGATCGCCACCGGCACGCGTGCCCGCCCCTGGCCCAAGGAGGCGGAGGCCGAACTCGACGGCGTGTTCGTCCTGCGCGGCCGGGACGACGCGGCCGCCCTGTATCGGAGGCTGAAGGCCGGACCGCGCCGGGTGTTCGTCATCGGCGCCGGGTTCGCCGGCTGCGAAGTGGCCTCCGCCTGCCGGGAGATGGGCATCGAGGTCACCGTGGCCGAGCGGGCCGGCGCGCCCCTGGTGGGCGCCCTCGGCGGGGTCATCGGCGCCGTCTCCGCCGAGCTGCACAGCGAGAACGGCGTGGACCTGCGCACCGGCGTCATGGTCACCGCCCTGGAGGGAGACTCGGCGGGCCGGGTGCGGGCCGCGCATCTGTCGGACGAGAGCGTCGTCGAGACGGACGTCGTGGTCGTCTCGCTGGGCGCCCTGCGCAACACGGAGTGGCTCACCGGATCCGGGCTCGGTGCGGGCCCGCGCGGCATCGCCTGCGACGCGGGCTGCCGTGCCTTCGACTTCCGGGGCATCGTCACCGACGACGTCTTCGTCGCCGGGGACGTCGCCCGTTCCCCGCACGCCCTGTTCGGCTACCAGTTCCTCTCCCTCGAACACTGGGGCAACGCCGTCGCCCAGGCCGAGATCGCGGCGCACAACATGATCAGCCCGAGCGCCGAGCGGCGCCCGCACCTGTGGGTGCCCGCCTTCTGGTCCTCTCAGTTCGGCGTGAACATCAAGTCGGTCGGTGTCCCGCCGATGGGCGAGGAGATCATGATCACGCAGGGCTCGCTCGCCGAGCGCCGCTTCGTCGGCGTGTACGGCTACAAGGGCCGGATCATTGCCGCCGTCAGTTTCGACAACACCCGCTGGCTGGAGTTCTACCAACGGCAGATCGAGACCGGCGCGCCGTTCCCCGTGGAGTTCCCGACCGTGGACCGCCGCCCCGAGGGCCGTCGGCCGGTGCCGGCCGACTTCCCCGACCCGTCCCTGCCGACCCACGGCCCCACCGTCACCCTCAGCGGCTACTCACCGGCCGACCGGAGCCTGGTCTTCACCCCGGCCCACCACTGACGGCCGCCCGGCCCGCCTCGACACCCCACGCCCAAGGACCGCCCATGACGCACGCCTCGCTCCTGCGCCGGATCACCGATTACAGCAATCGCGCCAACCCGTATCCGCTCTACGAGGAGCTCCGCAAGACGCCGGTCCTCCAGGACGAGGAGGGCGGCCCCTTCCTCATCAGCTCGTACTGGGACATCGAGGGCCTGCTCCACGACCCGCGGATCAGCTCCGACGCCACCAACCTCGCCGCCGCGGGCGACGACGAACTGAACGGGGCCGAGCAGACGGGGCTGCCGCCGAGCTTCATCCGGCTCGACCCGCCGGAGCACGACCGGCTGCGCCGCATCGCCAACGGCTCCTTCGGCCCGCCGCACCGGCCTACCCGGATCGACTCGATGCGCCCCGAACTCGCCCAGATCGTCACGGACTTGATCGACGGCATCGGCGACGCACGGGAGATCGACCTCGTCGACCAGTTCGCCTATCCCTTCCCGGTCACCGTGATCTGCCGCCTGCTCGGCGTGCCGCGCGAGGACGAGCCGCGCTTCCGGGCCTGGGTCGACCCGATCGTCGCCGGCCTCGACCCCGACACCCGCACCAGCGCCGACGCCGCGAAGACCGCGCAGGAGGCCCGGATGCAGCTCGGCATGTACCTGGCCGGGCTGGTCGAGGAGCGCACCAAGGAACCCCGCGAGGACATGCTGTCCGACCTCGTGACCAGTCACGGCCCGGACGGCGCCATGACCATGATGGAGGTGCTCAGCACCGCCGTGCTCCTGCTCATCGCGGGCCACGAGACCACGGTCAACCTGATCACCAACGGCATGCTGACCCTGCTGCGCCACCCGGAGTTTCTGCACCGGCTGCGCGAGGACCCCGGCCTGGCCGTCAACATCGTGGAGGAACTGCTCCGTTACGAGCCGCCCGTCCAGCTCGTTCCGCAGCGCACCTGCATCGCCGACATCGAGCTGCGCGGTGTCATCATCCCGAAGGGCTCCCGCATCTGGCTGGTCCTCGCCGCCGGCAACCGCGACCCCGAGCGCTTCCACGACCCCGACCGCGGGGACATCCAGCACCTCGGCTTCGGCAGTGGCATCCACAGCTGCTTCGGCGCGCCCCTGGCCCGCCTGGAGACCCAGATCGCGCTCACCGAACTGACCCGCCGCCTCGAGAACCCGCGCCTCCTGGAGGATCCGCCGCCGTACCGGCAGAACGCGGTCCTGCGCGGCCCCCGTCATCTGAACATCGGCTTCGACGGCCTGCGCGCGTGACACGATCGGGTCATGGACCCGAACCCGGTCGCGGTCGTGGAGGCCGCCTTCCGTCACTACAGGTCGCAGAACCGTGACGCGGCCCTGCCGCTGTACGCCGACGACTTCACCTTCACCAGCCCGCAGGACGACCACATCGGCAAGGCGCCCTTCTTCGACCGCTGTTTCCCGACGGCGAGCCGGTTCAGGCAGCAGCGGCTGCTGACCGTCACGCCCGCGAGTCCCGAACTCGTCCTGGTCTATTACGAGTACGAACTCACCACCGGCGAGCGATACCGCAACATGGAAGCGATCACCGTACGCGAGGGCCTGATCCACGACGTGCAGGTGTTCTTCGGCGGGAAGGCATGACGGGGACGGTGGACGGGGCGTGAGGAGGAGCCGGTGGCCGGGCGTGCGGGTGGGAAATCCACCGAGGGACTGTTCGTCGGTCTGTGCACCCTGGACGTCATCCAGCTCGTGGACCGTGTGCCGGACGCCGACGAGAAGGTGAGGGCCCGGGACCAGGTCGTGGCCGCGGGCGGACCCGCCGCCAACGCCGCCGCCGTCTTCAGCCATCTGGGCGCACGGGCGACGCTGCTCACCGGCATCGGCGGTCACCCACTGGCGCGGGCGGCCAAGGCCGACCTCGGTGAGCTGGGTGTGGTGGTGGAGGACCTGGCGGCCGGCGCCGTCGAACCGCCCGCCGTGTCGTCGGTCCTGGTGACGGCGGCGAGCGGCCGGCGTGCCGTGGCCTCGACCAACGCCCTGGGCCACCGCCTGCGCCCGCCGGACGGACTCGACGCCCTCGTGGCCGCCTGCGACCTAGTGGAGCTGGACGGCCATCACATGGAACTCGCCCTCGCCACCGCGCGGGCGGCCCGTGCCGCAGGCCGCCGCACCCTGCTGGACGGCGGAAGCTGGAAGACCGGCACGGAGTCGCTCCTGCCCTCGGTCGACGTCGCCCTGTGCTCGGCCGACTTCCACCCGCCCGGCACCGCAACTCCCGCGGAGACGCTGGAATATCTGCACGATCACGGAGTCGCCCGGGCCGCCGTCAGCCGTGGCGCGGATCCAGTCGTGTGGTCGGGCCCCGACGGCAAGGGCACGATCGGCGTGCCGCCGGTGTCAGCGGTCGACACCGTGGGCGCGGGGGACTTTCTGCACGGCGCGTTCGCGTACTACTGGGGCCCGGGCGATCGCCCCTTCGCCGTGGCGCTCGCCCGGGCGGCGGAGGTCGCCTCGCGCTCCTGTGCCTCCTTCGGCACGCGTGCCTGGATGCGCCGAGGCTGACGACGGCTACCGGCTGAACTGCCTGCGCAGATGGGCCAGCAGCAGGTTCGGCTGCGACTTCGTGAAGTAGGCCGCGCTGGGCACGTAGACGGTCCGGCCGCGTACGGCGACGGAGGTCGGGCTGGACAGGCCGTCCCGCTGGGTGAGGACCACGGTGTGGGTGCCGTCGGGCCGTACCAGAGCGACCTGGTTGCTCGCGACCAGCGCTGCGAAGACGGTGCTCCCGGGGCCGGGAAAGGCGAAGTCGTCGATCGCGTCGAGACCGCTCGCCCGGGTCTCGACCGGGCCCGCATCCCCGTCCGGCCGGACGGGGATGCGCAGCAGCGTCCCCCCGTCGGTGTTGGACACCCATACGGCGTCCCGGTGCACCTTCACGCCATTGGCGCCGAGGCCGCTCGATGAACCGGAACCGGGTTCGAGCGCGGCCGCCCTGGCCCACGCGGACGGCTTGCCGCCCTGCCGCGGGATGCGCCAGACGGTGCCCAGCACCGAGTCCGCGACGTACAGCAGGCCCCGGCGCTCGTCGAGGGCCAGGCCGTTGGGCAGCCCGTCGGCGGGCAGTTGAGCGATCTGCTTCCGGCCGCCGCCGGGGCCGATGCGCCAGACGCCGGTCTTGGCGGTCCCGGTGGCGTAGGTGACGAAGAGCGTGCCGTCGTGCGCGGCGACGATGCCGAGGACCACGGCGTCGCCGACCAGTGGGGTGCGCGGGTTCGCCTCGGGCGGCAGGGTCGCCAGGATCCTTTGCCGCCCGTCCTGGGTGACGTGCGCGACCTGACGGGCGTAGGCCAGGGTGACGTCGGCGGAGCCGTCCCGCTCGAGGGTGATGTTGTCCGGTGTCTGCCGGCCGGCCAGGTCGAAGCGGGCCACGACACGCGGGTCCGACACCGGCGGCTCGACGCTCAGGGCGGGAGCCGACGCGAGCACGCCGAGGGCGACAGCGGCCGTGGTGACACCGGCCAGGCGTGGAAGTCGGGACATGGGGACCTCTCTCCGTACGGGGCACGAGGCACCGGCACTCGGCACCGAGGACACGGTCCCTTCCGCGGGCCACCGGCGGCGGCAGCCGGGGCCGGGAGGTCGCCCGCGCGGCCGATGGCGTCGGGCCGCTCGGCGCACACCCGGTGGGCGACGTCGTACGGGCTCAAGTCGCACGCCTGCTCATGGCAGTTGTGCCGGCCGGACGGCCCACCGTCATCCCCGGCCTCAGATCCACCCGTCCAGCGCGCCGAGGAAGCCGTCGAAGTCGTCGCGATGCAGGGTGTGCCCGGCACCGCGGACCGTCCGCACCTCGAACCCGCGCCGCGTCAACTCGTCCTTCATCCCGGGGGACACGAGGGAGCTCGGGTCGGCCACCAGCACCAGTGACGGCACCAGTGGCCGTGCGGGGGTACGGTCGACCGCGTACACGTCGGCGAGCGCGTGGGCCGTCCGCGGATCCCAGGCCGCGAGCGTGGCCAGCTCGATGTTCACGTCGGCTTCGTCCCAGCGTGGGTTGAGGTCGACGATCATGTCCCGGGTCGCGTCCTTGAACGCGGTGAAGCGCCGGGCGCCCGCGCCGGCCTCCTGCCGCAGCGCCCACGCGGGGTCGCAGTAGACGGCTCGTGCGGGAGCGAGCCGCTCGACGGCCAGCGCGAGCGCCATCGCGCCTAGCGAGTGCCCGAGAACCAGGTCCGGCCGCGCGGGCAGGGTCTCCACCAGATCGTCGGCCCAGCTCTCGGCGCCGTACTCGCCGCGCCCGCTCTCCCCGTGCCCGCGCAGATCGACACCGATGACGCGGTAGCCCTTGTCCGCCAGCGCCGGTCCCACTCGGCGCCAGGTTCTGTGGTCCGACATGATCCCGTGAACGAGGGCGGCGACCCGGTCACCCGTTCCCCATACGTGACTGTGCAGTTCCATCGGCATCCCTCCGCAGTCCGGACTGTCGAGGATCTTTTCATTGAACCGACTCCTGGTGTGAGACATCGCGGCGACGCGGCCGGTCATTCACCGTTCCGGGTGCGGAGTCGTCACACATCGGCGGCCGAGGTCTCGATCAGCTCGACGAGATTGCCCTCCGGGTCGTGGACGTACGCGTAGCGCATGCCTCCGGTGACGCCGGGGCGGGCGGTGACACGTGGCCCGCGCCGCGTTCGCCGGTGAGCCGGGCGGAGGCGGCGTCCAGGTCGGTCACCTCCAGGGCGAGGTGGGTGAAGGTCTGGGCGGCGGTGGCGGCAAAGGGGTCGGTGTGGGTGACGGGAGCGGATCCGGAGCGCTCGGCGAACTCCACGCGCAGCCCGGCGCGGTCGCTCAGGACGGCTGTGCGCACTTCGGCACGCCGGGCATCCGGTCCGACAAAGCCTGACGCGGGTGCAGCCCGGGGGACAGCGGGTCGAGCGACGCACACGACGCCGTCGGGCTCGGTGTGCCGCACGGCCCGGCATCCCCCGACCGTGACTCGTCGCGGGCGGCTGCGCCATGGTTCAGGGGGGTCGGCCCGGTCTACGTCGACGACCGCCGGTCCACGCGTCACCCGTGATCAGGCTGGCGCTCAATTTCCCGGGGCCGCCGTGGAGTTGGCGCAGTTGAGGCAAACGGCTCAGGAGCCCGGGACGTGGGCCCCGCCCGGCCGCCTCCGAGAGGCTTCGGCGGTAGCGCTCCCCTGCGGCTTCATATGTGAAGTGGCGTGAGACTTAGGAGGAGATGCCCGGGAGATCCTCCGCCGTGAACTCCCAGCGTGCAGAGTCGGTTTCCGCTGTGAACGAGGCGAATGGGCCCGCCACGCAGGGCGTCCGCCTGCCCGCTTCGCGGTGCAGCAACGCGCACCCCACTTCGTGGTCGGGAAGGACAGCTGATGGGAGTTCACCGCCAGCCGCGACCGCACGAGGCCGACGTCGGCCCGGACGGCATCGGACGGAGAAGATTCCTCGGTTACGTGGTCGCCGCCTCGACCCTGACCGTGGCGGCCCAGTTGGGCGAGAACGTCGTCGCCCCCTCCGAGGCGGCCGCGGTGGTGCCCTCCGTGCCGGGGCCGGCCGAGATCTACGACCTCAACGACATGCTCACCCACGCCGCCCTGCTCACCGCCAACCTCATCACGATCCGCCTCGAGACGGACGGCACGGCCTCCTTCGCGCTGCCCCGGGCCGAGGTCGGGCAGGGCATCACCACTTCCAGCGCCATGCTCATCGCCGAGGAGCTGGACCTGCCCCTGGACATGGTCCGCGTCTCGCTCGCCGATGCCCGGCCGGAACTGGTGTTCAACCAGGTCACCGCCGGATCGAACACCACCATCTCCATGTACACGCCGATCCGGGTCGCGGCCGCCGTCGCCCGCGGCCGCCTCCTGAAGGCGGCGGCCCTCGAACTGGGCGAGGCGATCGACATCCTGACCGCGAAGGCCGGGGTCGTCATGTCCACCGTGTCCGGCCGGAGTCTGAGCTACGGCGATCTGGCCGAGAAGGCGGCCGCGACGAGCACCACCCAGGTCTCGGTCGCCCTCAAGGAGCCCGCCGACTTCAAGGTCATCGGCACCGCGCAGTCACGCATCGACGCGCTCGACGCCGTCACCGGCCGCAAGCAGTACGCGATGGACCTCCAGGTGCCCGGTGCGCTGCCGGCCATGGTGTGCCGGCCGCCGACGATCAACGGCACGGTCCGCTCGGTGCAGAACCTGGACGAGGTGCGGTCCATGTCCGGCGTCACGGACGTGGTGACCGTCTCGACCGGCGTCGCCGTCCGGGGCCGTACCTTCGGGCAGTGCATCGACGCCGTCCGGGCGTTGCGGGTCACGTGGGGGCCGGGACCCGAGGACGGCAAGTCCGACGCCACCATCCGCGAGGAGCTCCGCAAGGCCGAACTCCCGCTCCCGGCACTGGACCTGCTCACCAAGTCCGTCGACGCCCGCTTCACCTTCCACTTCGCCAGCAACAGCGCGCTGGAGACCAACTGTGCCGTCGCCGACGTCCGCGAGGACTCGGCCGAGATCTGGGGGAGCCTGAAGACGCCGATCACCGCGCAGGAGCAGATCGCGCTGAAGCTGGGTCTGCCGGTGACCGCCGTCAAGGTGCACGTCACCGAGGGCGGCGGCTCCTTCGGCCGCCGGCTGTTCTACGACGCCGCCGAAGAAGCCGCCGAGATCTCCCAGAAGATGGGAAAGCCGGTCAAACTGATGTGGCACCGCACCGACGACTTCCGGCACGGCCGCACCCACCCCATGGCCACCTCGCGCGCCCGGGCCACCTACGCGCTGGGCCAGGTGCTGACCTACCAGCAGCACCACACCTCCGTGGCCACCGACTTCGGCCACGGCGTCGGAGAGATCATTACCGCCGAGGCGGCAAGCCTGCCCGTCGCCGGCCTCGCGTTCTCCGAGACGATCTTCGCGCTCACCCAGCAGACCCCCTATCACTTCGGGGTCGTCACCCAGCTGCTCAACGAGACCGACAACGGCTTCAACACGAGTGCCATGCGCAACATCTACTCGCCCAACGTCCGGTGCGCGCAGGAGCTGATCGTCGACGAACTGGCGAAGCACATGGGGAAGGACGCCTACCGGTTCCGCCGCACGTACCTCAAGGACACGCGGGCGCGGGCCGTCCTGGACAAGGTCGCCCAAGTCGGCTCCTGGGGGCGGAACATGCCTGCGGGCACCGCGCAGGGCATCGCGATCCACCCCGAGTACCACGCGTTCGTCGCGGTCCTCGCCGAGATCGACTGCCGGCCGCAGACGACCGGCCGCAAGATCCCCGACGCGTACACCGGTCCCCGTGTCACCAAGGTCGTCTGCGCCGTCGACGTGGGCCTGCCCGTCAACCCCCGTGGTCTGGAGGCCCAGATGATGGGCGGCGTCATGGACGGCATCGCCATCACGCTCAGTTCGGGTCTCCACCTCGACAACGGGCACTTCGCGGAGGGCAGTTGGGACAACTATTTCTACACCCGGCAGTGGAACACACCGCCCGAGCTCGAGATCGTCGTCATGCCGCCGACCACCGGAAAGCCCGGCGGCGCCGGAGAACTGGCGGTCGCGGGCGCGGCAGCGGCCGTGGCCTGTGCCTACGGGCGCGCCACCGGCACCATGCCGACCGAGTTCCCGATCAACCACGCCGAGCCGCTCGGCTTCGAGCCCCTGCCCGTCTCCCCGCCCGTCCCCGCGTCGCCCACGGACGGACTGGACCGCGCCTACTAGGAGCCAACGTGCCCGAACACACCTTCATCCTCAACGGCAAGCCCGTGACCGTGGACATCGAGGACGATGTACGACTGCTGTGGGTGCTTCGGGACGTCCTGGGCGTGACCGGACCGAAGTACGGCTGCGGGCTCGGCGTGTGCCAGGCCTGCACGAGCCACATCAACGGCAAGGCCTTCAACCCCTGTTCCGTACCGGTGAAGGACATCAGGGCGGACGACGAGATCACCACCATCGAGGGCCTGCCCGCCACCGTCGGCGCGGAGTTGCACCCGATGCAGGAGGCCTGGCTCGAGTACGACGTCGCCCAGTGCGGCTACTGCCAGCCCGGCCAGATCATGACCGCCGTCGCCAAGGTGCGCCAGGCCCGGGACGAGGGGCGCGAGATCGGCGAGGTCGACCTCGACGAGATCCGCAACGTCTGCCGCTGCGGCACCTACCACCGCATCCGTGAGGCGATCGTGGCCGGAGCGAAGAAGTACTGAGGCTCCCGACAACGGCGTCGGCGGCACCCGTAACTCCCGGTAACTTCCCAGGCGACGTAGAGTCGAGGTCGGGGAAGCAACCGGAGGGGGACGGAGCGCCGCTGGAGCCGGTGCGGTTCACAGTTCTCGGGCCTGTACGGGCCTGGAGGGGGTGCACGGAGCTGGAGCTGGGGAGGGAGGGCCGCAGCAGCGGACTCTGCTGGCCCTGCTGCTCGCCGGGGCGGGCCGTCCGGTCACCGTGAGCGAGATCGTCGACGTACTGTGGGGCGCCCGGCCGCCGCACAGCGCGGTCAACGTCGTCCGCCGGCATGTGGGCCTGCTGCGGCGCCTCCTCGAACCCGGGCTGCCGGCCTGCGCCATGGGCCGGTGGCTGGTGCGCGAGGCGGGCGGCTATCGGCTGCTGACGGACGGCGACTCGTCGGACCTGCTGCGGTTCCGCGACCTGTGCGCAAGGCGCTCGACGAGGTGCAGTCCGGTGAGATCGCCAAGCCGGACGTCGACGAGGAGTGGATCACTGTCGAGGGCGGCCCCACGGGCACCGTCCGGGCACGGATCGTCAAGCCTGTCGGCGCCGAGGGGACCCTCCCGGCGATCGCCTACATCCACGGCGCGGGCTGGGTGTTCGGCAACGCCCACACCCACGACCGTCTCGTGCGCGAGCTCGCCGTGGGCATCGGTGCCGCGGTGGTCTTCCCCGAGTACGACCTCTCCCCGGAGGCGCGCTACCCCGTCGCCATCGAGCAGAACTTCGCGGTCGCCCGCTGGGTCGTCGAGGAGGGCGGCAGCAAGGGGCTGGACGGCAGCCGCATCGCGGTCGCCGGTGACTCGGTCGGCGGCAACATGTCCGCCGCGCTGACCCTGATGGCCGAGGAGCGCGGCGGCATCCCGCTGGTGCAGCAGGTGCTGTTCTACCCGGTCACCGACGCGAGCTTCGACACCGCGTCCTACCACCAGTTCGCCACCGGCTACTTCCTGCGCCGCGACGGCATGCAGTGGTTCTGGGACCAGTACACGACCGACGCGGCGGAGCGCGCCCAGATCACCGCGTCCCCGCTGCGCGCGTCCATCGAGCAGCTCACCGGTCTGCCCCCGGCCCTGGTCATCACCGGCGAGGCCGACGTCCTGCGCGACGAGGGCGAGGCCTACGCGAACAAGCTGCGCGAGGCCGGCGTGCCGGTCACCACGGTCCGCCACCAGGGCATCATCCACGACTTCGTGATGCTCAACGCCCTGCGCGAGACCCACGCCGCCGAGGCCGCCATCACCCAGGCCGTCAGCACGCTGCGCGCGGCGCTGCACTCCGCCTGATCCGCCCGATCGCGGACGCCCGCCGGCGCGGCGGGGCGGGGACGCCGCGACGTTCCCGCCCCGTCCGACCAGAGGGTGAACCCCCGGCCGGCGAACCCTTACGGCCGGCCGGCCGGTCACCACGACCGAGCGGTGAATCCGTGCGGCCGAGTGGTGAAATGCCCGCCGCCCCTCGACACTGGATGCCGAACCTCGCACGTGACGGTGGTGGACGTGCTCAGGAGATGACGTCGTGACTTCCTTCTCACCAGGCTTCCAGGGGCGCGGCCGCCGCCTGGCCGACCGGCTGCCCCCCGGCCAGTACCCGACCGAGTCGTTCCCCGTGCTGTCCGCGGGCCCGACACCGAAGGTGCCCACGGACAGCTGGGCCTTCACCGTCACCACGGAACTCGGCGCGACACACAGCTGGACCTGGGACCAGATGATGGCCCTGCCGCAGCAGGAGACAGTGCAGGACATCCACTGCGTGACCCGCTGGTCGAAGTTCGACACACGGTGGCGCGGCGTGCCCCTCGACGCATTCCTCGAGGACGTCGAGACGGCGGCCGACTTCGCCGTCGTCAGCAGCTACGGCGGCTACACCACCAACATGCCGCTGGAAGACCTGCTCGACGGCAAGGCCTGGATCGTCCACACCTACGACGACTTCCCGCTGTCTCCGGAGCACGGCGGCCCCGCCCGGCTGCTCGTGCCCCACCTGTACTTCTGGAAGTCGGCCAAGTGGGTGCACGGCCTGCGCCTGACGCCGGAGGACGAGCCGGGCTTCTGGGAGAGCGTCGGCTACCACAACTACGGCGATCCCTGTCGCGAGCAGCGCAACTGGGGCGACTGACCATGGCCCTGACCTGGCGCCCGGCCCGGCTCCTGGAACGCCACGCGCAGACCGCGACCGCCCGCACGCTCGTCCTCTCGGTGCCGGGCTGGGCCGGACATCTCCCCGGCCAGCACGTCGACGTACGGCTCACCGCCGACGACGGCTACCAGGCCGTCCGCAGTTACTCCCTCGCCGCACCGACGAACGGCGAGCGCATCGAGCTGGGTGTGCAGTCCGTGCCCGACGGGGAGGTCTCGCTGTATCTCGCCGACGCCCTGCCGGTCGGCGCGGACGTCGAGGTGCGCGGGCCCCTCGGCAACTGGTTCGTGTGGCGGCCCGCGCAGACCGAGCCCGCACTGCTCGTGGCCGGCGGCTCCGGCGTCGTCCCGCTGGCCGCGATGATCGGCGCCCACCGGCGGGTCCGCTCACGCAGCCCCCTGCACCTGCTGTACTCAGTGCGCGCGCCCGAGGACGTCTGGTACCGCAGCCTGCTCACCGACGACGACCCGTCGCTGGACGTGAGCATCATCCACACGCGCAAGGCCCCGCCCGGCAGTGACCGCCTCCCCGGCCGGATCACCGCCGCCGACCTGGCCGGACCGGCCGCACGGCTGAAGCCCACCAGCCCCGTGTACGTCTGCGGCCCCACCGCCTTCGTCGAGGTGGTCGGCGACCTGCTGACCGGCATGGGACTCGACCCGGCCACCATCCGCACCGAACGCTTCGGCTGACCCGTCGCCCACCACCACTCCGGAGGAGCTCATGGCAGACACCGCCGCTCACCGGGACGGCAACTGCCTCGCCGGCCCGCTCTCGGAGATTCTCTCCGTGGAACCCACCACCGCCTGGTGGCGCTGCCCCGAGTGCGGACAGACAGGCACCCTGGCCGAGCTGCACGTCTACGGCCCCGATCCGGGCCTGACCGCCCGCTGCCCCGGATGCGCCTACATCGCCCTGCGCCTGGTCAGGGAGGACCAGCACGTCTGGCTGACGTTGGGCAGCGGTACGGGCGCATTCCGCTTCACCACGGCATAGAGGCGCGGGAGGTCCGGCTTCCCCGGCCGGTGGGTGCGGGCTCGGCGAGCGAAAGGGACCGCCCGGACACCGATTCCTTTCGGGCCCGCCGGCGGTCGACACTGGTATGAAGCCGAACGAACAGACCTCCCGAAGGCTCCTGCAGGCCGTCCTCGTGTCGCTGAACGGAGTCGTCGAAGAACCGCTGACCTGGGCCGGACCGTACTTCCATGACGGCAGCGCGGCCCGCTCCCTGGAGATCCTCCGGCGCTGCGACGCCCTGCTCATGGGCCGCGGCACCTACGAGATCTTCTCCCGCCAGTGGCCGGCCGCCTCCGGCCCCTACGCCGAGCACATCAACGCGATGAGGAAGTACGTCTTCTCCAACACCCTCGAGCACGCCGGGTGGAACAACACAAGCGTCGTCCCGGGCGACCCCGCGAAAGCCGTGACCGGGCTGAAGCGGACCCCGGGCCAGGATCTGATGGTCTACGGCCACGGCCGGTTCGGGCAGACGCTCGTCGACGCCGGACTCGTCGACGAGCTGAGCCTGACCGTCGTCCCCGTCTTCGTGGACGGCGCCACGTTCCACCGTCCCGGCACCCCCTCCCGGTCCTGGGAGTTGGTCTCGGCCGGTCCCGGAGCCGACCCCGGGCTGGTGTCCCTGAGGTACCGTCCTTCCCCGACGGAGTGACCTTGTAGGGTGGCGGCGCGCGCCGCCGCCGGCGTCCGCGCCGGGCACTGTGCGGGGGAGTACGGATGCGGGTGGCGCTCTTCGCGCTCGGCGGCACTATCTCGGTCGCGGGCGGCACCCCCAGACTCACCGGCGAACAGATCACCGCCCAGGTGCCCGGCCTGGACGGACTCGGCGCACACATCGACGTCCAGGACGTGCGCGCGGTACCCAGTTCAGGCCTGACCTTCACCGATGTGCTCGACGTGGTGGCCGCCGCGTCGCGCGCGGTCGCGGAGGGTGCCGCCGGAGCGGTCGTCACGCAAGGCACGGACACGCTGGAGGAGACGGCGTTCCTGGCCGACCTCGTGTGGCCGCACGCCGAGCCCCTCGTCCTGACCGGCGCGATGCGCAACACCTCGCTCGCCGGTGCCGACGGACCGGCGAACGTGCTCGCCGCGGTGCGTGTCGCCATCGCCCCGGAAGCCCGCGGGCTCGGCGCGCTGGTGGCTTTCAACGACCAGGTCCACGCCGCCCGTCGGGTACGCAAGACGCACAGCACCAGCACGGCGACGTTCCGTTCGCCCGACACCGGCCCGCTGGGCCATGTCGTCGAGGACCGCGTACGCATCCTGACCGTGCCGCCGCGCCACGAGCCGCTGCCGTACCGGCCGGATCCCCAGCGCCTGGCCGCCAACCGGGTCGCCGTGTACACCGCGGTCCTCGACGACGACGGCACACTCGTCGACGACCTCGCACGCGGCCGGCAGGGGCTCGTGGTCGCCGGATTCGGGGTCGGGCACGTCGCGGGCGCCCTCGCCCCCCGCCTCGGCGCCCTGGCCGACCGTATCCCGGTCGTCCTGACCTCACGGACCGGCGGCGGTTCCGTCCTGCGCGACACCTACCGTTCCCCGGGCTCGGAGACCGATCTGCTGTCCAGGGGTCTGATCGACGGCGGGATGCTCGACCCGTGGAAGGCACGGGTCCTGCTCCGTCTGCTGCTGGCGGGCGGCGCGGGACGCGACGTGATCGCGGCCGCATTCGCCGTACGGGGCTGACCCCGCGACGCGGTGCTCGAAGGCCGCGGCGCGTGCGACGAGGCAGCCGCCCAGGCTGTGGCCGAACAGGGCGACCCTGTCGCCGTCGGTCTCGGGACGGCTCATGGCGCAGTCGATGAGCGGTGTCGTCACCGCTTCCCGGTCCGCGCGGAAGACCAGCTTCTGCCGCGCCCTGTCCGGGACCCCCTTCGCTCCTGCCGCCCGTGCGGTGTCCGGTGTGCGGTGGCACGCACAGGGGCAGGATGTCCGTACGGCCGTGTCCCGGAAGACGGGCACCAGGTCCGGGTTGTTGAACGCCGTGATGCGGGAGATCCGTGGACCGACGAGGGGGAGGATCTGTACGCCGTGCGCCTCGTGACGGCCGCCGCCCACATGCTCGTCGACGATCACCGCGGGCCGGCCGTTGACAGGCGTGGGGGGCACTCGCCACCTGCCCGGCCGCAGGACCCGAGCCGCGAGGAAGCCCACGACGGCGTTCTGCCCGGTGAACCAGGCGCGCTGCGGCGGCATTTCGCGCTCGACGCCGGCCCGCAGCAGCCACGAGCGCGTCCGGATCCGCCTGAGCGGCCGGGCGAGGCCACGCGCGCCTCATGGGCCCATCGCGTCCGTCCTCAGGACCGCAGCGGGCTGCAGAGCAGCGCGGCGGGGCCGGTGCTGCTGCCCAGGCGGGTCGTGAAGGCGATGCCGGCGGCGTACTCGTCGGCGGCGCACTGGCCCTTGTAGTGGCCGTGGGCGAAGTCGTCGCCGGCGGTGTCGGAGGGCCGGTTGTCGGACCGGTCGAACCAGACGGTTCGCCCGCCGGAGCCCAGCGCGGCCCGCGGGGGCACGCACAGGGCCGCCGACACCCGTTCGCCGCGACGGCTGTAGCCGATGACGAACTGCCCGGCGGGGCATTGGAGTTTGGTGTACCCACTGGCCCAGTCGCCGCCCCCGGGCACGTACCGTTCGTCGGTCACGACGGTCTGTGCGGTGCCCGTGGCCCACAGGTCGCCGGTGTTCGTGTCGGTGCACAGGCCGCGGCCGCCGCTGTGACTGAGGCCGATCAGCCGGAGGCCGTCGGGGCAGGCGGCCTTGTACGCCCCCGCATCCCAGTCACCGCCCGCCCGGACCCGCAGGGACTCGACGTGGTCGCCGTGGTCCGTGGTGAGCATGCGCCAGACCGGTACGGGAGCGACGGACTCCGTGAGCGTCGGAGAGCCGACGAGGTGGTCCCAGGCGCCTGCGCGCCAGTCACCCGGGTCGAGGATGCCGTACCGTCGCCCCGCGGAGTCGTAGCGCAGCAGAGCCCAGTCGTCGTGGCCCTCCCAGCCGACGAGCGGCCAGTAGGCGAAGTCGGTGTCGTGGTCGGCGAAGTAGTCGGTGATGTTGCCGAACCAGGTCCGGGCGGCCGTTCCCGTCTCGCCCGCTCCGATGCCGAACTCGCTGATCCATAGGGGCGCGGTGTAGTGCCGGCCCTCCTCGGTGACGAAGAAGGCCTGGTCGTGCAGGACTTGGTACAGCTGGTCGCGGGTCAGGTCCTGGTACCGGGGGTCGTGGGTCTCGCCGATCCCGGTGGCGCCGCTGTGCCGGGGGCCGGTGTAGCCGTAGAAGTGGGCCGAGTAGACCAGCTTGTGCGCGTCGACGAGTGTGTGCGAGAGCGTGCGCGCGGGCGTGAGCGTGGGCCGGTCGTGCGGCAGTCCGTCCACGGGCAGGCCGGTCCAGTTGATGCCCTCGACGACGATCAGCAGCCGGGGATCGGCCTCGGTGAGGATACGGTCGGCGGCGAGCTGGGCGGCGGCGTACCAGTCGTGGCCGTCTCCCAGGCCCCAGTTGGGGTCGTCCAGGACGTCGCGGCGCACCTCGTTGTAGAGATCGGCGCCGACGACACGGGGGTCATCGGCGTAGCGGCGGGCCATGAACACCCAGTCGTCAGCCCACTGCTGGGTGGACTGGCTGCTGTTCCACCGCTCGTTTCCGTCGATGCCGCAGCACCAACGGGTGGTGTTGGTGTGGTTGTTGAGCACGACCGCGAACCCGTCCCCGGTCAGTGCCGCCACCACGGCGTCGTAGACCTGCAGGGGCGTCTTCCCGCGCAACTGGGGATTGGCGGCCACGGCGGCGTCCGGTACCGCGCCGTCGTGTGGATCATCTCGTCGGAGAACGGCAACCGGATGCTGTTGAGGCCGAGTTGACGGAAGTCGGCGAGCAACTGGGGGAGCGGGGCACGGTCGAGGCCGAGGGGTATGCCGTAGGAGTTCTGGCCGGCGTGGTGGTTGGCGGGATCGGCGACGTCGCCGCTGCCGGTCCACGACCCCTGGGCGCCGTCCCAGTTGGCCGCCTTCAGTCTGAAGCGCTGTCCCCGGGCGTCGACGATGTAACGGCCCCGGGTGGACAACGGAGGCTGCCAGGCGTCCGCCGCGGAGGTCCGAGCGGTGGGTTCGGAGACGGTGGCGGCGACGGCGGTGGGTGCCGCGGTCGACAGCAGGGCGAAGGCCACGCCCAAGCGTGTCAGGAACGTGACAAGTCTGATGGTCGGCATACGGTCCTCTGCGGGGGTGAGGTGTGGCGGTCAGCCTACGGAACCGCCGGCGGACTGCAAGACCTGTACGAGCCGGACTCGTCGGCGCGGCCGAGCGTCTCGGAACCGGTCGCAATGCCGCGCTCGAACCCCAACACCCCCCGTTTCTCCTTCACTTGCCGACCGCGGTACCGGCGGGGGTAAAAACGCGGGGAGAGCACGCTCTCAGCCACGCGGGGTGCCAACGCCGACTACTTCACCGCCTACGCCCCGTCGGCCGGCGTGAACGCGGCCGCCTCGGACATCTTCGGCTGCGCCGCGTCCCTGGCCCGCAACCCGAACAGGTGCGCCGCACTCGACCGCCACGTCGCGACGCTCCCGGCGGATCAGCAGGCCGACCCGGGCCGGCACTACAAGGCCGTGCCGGCCGACCACGACGCCAAGTTCTGGCACGACAACGCCATCAATCGCCTCGCCGGCGAATTCCCGCACGACGACGTGGCAGGACAGCCCTCCTTCATCGCTCACGCCGACCCGCAGTGGCTGCTCGTGGCGGTGGACCGGCAGCCCTCCGGACGGCACCGGCCCAAGGCCCCGCACCTCCCTCTCCTGGAAGTGCGGGGCCTTGGGCCCAGTGCTGCAATGGCTGAAGGGGCCGTCCTTCCGGTTGCGCCGCTCGCGACCGACGTCCTGGGCGCCGGCCCGGGTCCACAACCGCCTCCGAGGAGTGGCCATGAACGAGGACCTCGAGGAAATGGGGCCGGTCGACTACGTGATCATCGAGTTCCCCGGCAATCGCATGACCGGTGAGGCCTTCCCGTTGCTCATCGATCTGGTCGAGAGCGGCATCATCCGCATCATCGACCTCGTCTTCCTGCGCAAGGAGACCGACGGGACGGTCGGTGCGCTGGAGATGCAGGAGATCGGGGACGAGCTCGACCTGACGGTGTTCGAAGGAGCCTCCTCCGGGCTGCTGGACCAGAGCGACCTGGACGAGGCCGGTGCCGCGTTGGAGCCCGGGAACTCCGCCGCGATCATCGTCTACGAGAACGTGTGGGCCGCGCCGCTGGCCCGTGCGCTGCGCCGCAGCGGGGCCCAGATGGTGGCGAGCGGGCGCATTTCCGTGCAGGCGCTGCTCGCGTCGCTGGATGCGACCGAATCGACGTCGCCGCCGAGCGGACCCGTGGCCGCCGCCTGAAGAAACGGCCGTGCGAGAACGCGACCGGCCGTGTGCCGTGCGTCCGCACGGATCACTTGGGAGATGAGTGAGCATGCCAGGACTCCTTCGCGGTGTCGCCCGCACCGCCGTGATCTCGGGTACGGCCACCGCGGTGTCCAACCGTGTGTCGCGACGCCAGGCGGGCCGTTGGGCCCAGCAGGACCAGGAGCGCCAACACGCCCAGCAGCAGGCCGCCCCGGCTCCGCCCGAACCGCAACAGCAGCCCACGGCGCAACAGCCCGTCGCCGACGACATCACCAGCAAGATCGACCAGCTGAAGGAGCTCGCCGACCTCAAGGCCCGAGGAGTGCTCAGCGAGGAGGAGTTCGAGGCCCAGAAGCGCCAGGTCCTCGGCTGACGCGGAAGGAACGGGGCCGTGCGGGAGCCGGAGCCCTCCGCCGCATCCGAGGTCGGCACGCAGCCGGAAGAGGCCGACCGACTGCGCGATCTGCTGCGCAATCCGGCGTACCAGAAAACCCTCGCGTTCTCCGCGCTCATCGGCATCCCGGTGTCCCTCATCGCGTTCTGGTTCCTCGCCGGGCTCCATGAGCTGGAACATTTGCTGTGGTCAGGGCTGCCGGAGGACCTGGGCTGGGACACGCCTCCGTGGTGGTGGCCGCTGCCGCTGCTGGCCGTCGCGGGCGTGATCGTCGGCCTCGTCGTCGCGTATCTGCCGGGCGCCGGCGGGCACGTTCCCGCCTCGGGGCTGCATTCCGGGGGGATGTCCTCAGCCGCCCTGCCCGGGGTGATCCTCGCCGCCGCCGCGAGCCTGCCCCTCGGTGCAACGCTCGGCCCGGAGGTCCCGCTGATCGCGCTGGGTGGCGGCCTCGCCCTGCTCTTCGCGGACCTGGCGCGTGCACCGATGACTCCGCGGAGCAAGGCGCTCCTGGGCGCGGCCGGTGCCGCGGCGGCCCTGTCCGTGATCTTCGGCAATCCACTGATCGGCGCGGTGATCCTCATCGAGGTGGCGGGAGTGGGCGGCCCGCAACTGTTCGTGGTCATGTTGCCCGCGCTGCTGTCCAGCGGGATCGGGGCGCTGGTGTTCACCGGGTTCGGCCGCTGGACCGGACTGCAGACGGGCAGCCTGTCACTGACGCTGGGAGTCCCGTTCCCGCACCTCGACGCCGGGGACGTGGTGTGGTCGGTGCTGATGGCCGTCGCCATCGCCGTCGTGGTCCACCTGCTGTTGTCCACGGGCCGCCTGGCCGCGGCGTTCGTCGCCCGACGGCCCGTCGTCCATACGCTGCTGTGTGCCCTGGCCGCCGGAGCGTGTGCCGCGGTCTACACGCTGGCCGTCGACCGGTCGCCGGAAGACGTGGCCTCCTCGGGCCAGGCCCCGCTGGCCCTGCTGGCCGCCGACCCCCACGCCTGGGGCGTCGGCGCGCTCGTCGCCGTACTGCTGTGCAAGGGAGCGGCGTACGCGCTGTGCCTCGGCAGTCTGCGCGGTGGCCCGATCTTCCCGGCGCTGTTCCTCGGAGCCGCGGCGGGTGTGCTGCTCGCTCCGCTGCCCGGGCTGGGAGTCGTACCCGGACTGGCGGCGGGCATGGCCGCCGCCTCCGCGGCCGCGCTGCGGCTTCCGGTGAGCAGTGTGGTGCTGATCGTCCTGCTGCTGGGCAGCGCCGACATGATTCCCGTGGTGATCCTCGCGGCGGTGGTGGGTTTCATGACGGTCGAGCTGCTGCCCGAGGGGCGTTCGGTGCCGCCCGTGGACGAACCGGCCGAAGCGCGCGAGGAGTGACAGCGACTCTCCGACCTGTCCCTGCGCCCCCTGGCGCGCGCCCTGGGCACGAGCGACCGGATGCTCCTGTACTACTTCGGCACGAAGGAACGACTGGTCTCGGAGGCCCTCGCCATCGACGAACGGCGACCTCTCCTGAGGATCCGCGAGGCCGTGGCCGCGGCCGGTCCACCGGAGGACGCAGCAGGTCTGCGCCGCCTGCTCGACGGGATGTGGCGGCAGTTCGGCTGCCCCGACCTGCGCGCCGCGTTGCCGCTCTACCTTGAGATGATGACGACCAGCCTGCTGCACCCCGATCGCTACGGTCCGCTCATGCGTGATCTCCTCACCGAGTGGACGGACCTCGTGGCCGGCCTGCTCCGAGGTCTGGGCCTGTCCGGGGAGCGCGCCGCGCACGAGGCCACCGTCCTGGTGGACGCGGGCTTCGGGCTCCTCTTCGTCCCCCTGGCCACCGGCGACTGGGAGCGCGCCACCACCGCCTACGGTCTTCTTCTCGACCGGCTCGAACCCGGGTGGCGGGCCACGCCCGACGACTGCCGGGATGCGTAGCCGGCGGCGCGGGCCGACATTGGAGGCAGAGCCTGCGCCGACGAGGAGGAGCCCACGTGACGGTTCGTACGAACGCGACCGGGCCGACGTCGACCCGCCCGCCACGGTGAGCGCCCGGCAGTCGTCCCATCGGTCACCATGAGCCGGCACCCGGATCCAGCGATCTCGCGCGACGCCGAGCCGCGGGGCATGTCCGAGGCGGACTTCGTGGCCCTGTACCACCGGCTGTGTGCGCAGGCGTACGACGGCCCGGACGACCGGCGCGGAGCGCTACGGCATCTGACACCCGAGCGGGTGGTGGCCGCCGCAGGCGAGGTGCGGAGTGGACTCAGTGTGTCGCTGGCCGCCCCCATCGAGACCGTCGCGGGACCGGACGACCCGGAGCCCGCGTCCCACCGGATGACGGCACCCACCGCTGAGGAGATCGACGCGCCAGGGCTGCACTTCGCCCGTGACCGGTTCGCCATGAACGTGCACGGGGACGCCGACAGCCATCTCGACGCGCTGTGCCATGTGATCTACGACGGTGAACTCCACGGCGGTGTCCCGGCGAGCACGGTGACACCGGGCGGCGCCGGAGCGCTCTCGCTCGACCTCGTGCGGGACGGCATCGTCGGACGGGGCGTCCTCCTGGACATCCCCCGCCTGCGCGGGGTGCCGTGGCTGGAGCCCGGCGACGACGTCACCACCGACGACCTCATGGCCGCCGAGGCCGCCCAGGATGTCACGGTCGGCCCCGGCGATCTGCTGTTCGTGCGCGTCGGGCATCGCCGCAGGCGCCGGACCCTCGGTCCCTGGAACGCGGCACAGGCGCGGGCGGGCCTGCATCCGGAGGCGACGCGCTGGCTCGCCGAGCGGCGCGTGGCCCTCCTGGGGTCGGACGGCAACAATGACACCGCCCCCAGCCCTGTGGCCGAGGTCCCGTTCCCGGTTCACGTACTCGCCGTGAACGCCCTGGGGTTGCACCTCATGGACTACCTGGACTTCGAGGAACTGGTACCGGCCTGCGAACAGCTGGGCCGCCGGCACTTCCTGTGCGTCGTGGCGCCGCTGCGGCTGCCTGCGGCCACCGGCTCCCCGGTGAACCCGATCGCAGTCCTGTGAGCGTGCCGGGACGCGGCCGGTTCCGGGTGCCGCCGGGCCGCGCGACGCGTACGTTCGAAGAGGGGCACGAGCTGCGGCCGGTCCCGGCGGTGTCCGGAGACCGCGGAGGCAAGGACGGTGGTCGCCATGGGCGACAGCCCCCAAGTGGACGGCGGAATGACCCTCTTCCCGGGCTTCGCCACCGGCGGCTGACCCCCTCCACCTCGCGTCGGCCCCCGGAGACCCGCACATGCACTACACGGCCCTGCTGGCGGCGGACGCGCCGGCGCAGCTGCTCCCGGCCAGATCGATGATGGCGTTCACCCTCGCCTCGCACATCATCCTGGTGCCCTTCGGCGTGGCGCTGCCGCTGATCACACTCATCATGCACGGTTACGGCCTGCGCCGCGGCGACGCGGCCGCGCTGCTGCTGGCGCGGCGGTGGTCGGCGGTCATGGCGGTCCAGTTCGCGATCGGGGTCGTCACCGGTACCGTGCTGTCCTTCGAGTTGAGACGCTCGTCCAGCTGATCATCGGTCTGCTGTTCGTCTCCATCTCGGCCACCGTGACCCCGGACTCCGTGGTTCCGGTGCTGCTGCCCACCTTCGCGTTCGTGGCCGCCCTCGTCCTGGTGGTCCGACCCCTGGTCGCCCTGTTGTCCACCCTCACGACCGATCTCGCGGCGCGTGAACGCGCGTTCGTCGGCTGGATGGCACCGCGCGGCATCGTCGCCGCGTCCACCGCGACGACCTTCTCCGCCTCGCTCACCGGCGCGGGACTGAGCGGCGCCGACAAGATCCTTCCGGTGACCTTCCTGGTGATCGTCGGGACGGTCGTCGTCTACTCGCTCACGGCACGGCCGGTGGCCGCGCGGCTCGGTGTCACCCGCCCCGCACGGGCCCGCCCGCTCCTGGTCGGCGGCGATGCCTGGGTCGTCGAACTCGCCCGGGCGCTGCGCACCGCCGGTATCGACGTGCTGATGTGGGCGGGAGGCGCTCGCGAGAGGGCCCGGATCGAGGACGCGGGCGTCGAACTGGCCGCGGGTGAACTCATGGGGGCGGTGACCGATCCGCAGGCCAGGCTGGAGGGCGTCACCTCGGTCTTCCTGCTCACGGACGACGACGACTTCAACGCGCTCGCCGCCGTCGTCCTCGAGGACAGCGTCGAGGGCCCCGTCCACCGCGTCGGCCCGCCACCCGACAGCGGGGGCGTCGTCGCCCCTACGCCGCCGGCGACACCCTCTTCGGCCCCGCACTCCTGCGCCACACCGTGGCGGGCCACCACGAGCGCGGGGCCCGCTTCCATGTGCAGCCCGCGTCGGCGCCGCTCCCGCCGGGCCACGACACCCTGTTCGTCGTACGGCGCGACGGCCGGCTGGAACCGACGACCGGACCGGTGCCGGTCCCCACCGCCGAGGGCGACACCCTCGTGCTCCTCGGCCCCGCGCCCCCGGCCGGCTGAACCGGCTCCCGACTACTGCCCGTCGAGCGCGTCGTTCAGGGTGAGGCCCGCATCGATCAGGGCGAGATGGGTGAACGCCTGTGGGAAGTTGCCCAGTTGACGGCCCGTCGGGTCGATCTCCTCGGAGTACAGGCCCAGATGGTTCGCGTAACCCATCATCTTCTCGAACACCAGCCGCGCCCTCTCGGTCCGTCCCGCGCGGGCCAGGGCGTCGACGTACATGAACGTGCACAGGGAGAAGGTGCCCTCCGAGCCGCGCAGGCCGTCCGGCGACGCCGAGGGGTCGTAGCGATAGACCAGGCTGTCGCTGACCAGCTTCTCCTCCATGGCATCGAGGGTCGACGACCACAGCGGATCCTCGGGGCTGAGGAACCCGACCGTCGCCATGCGCAGCAGCGAGGAGTCGAGCACGTCACTGCCGTAGTGCTGGATGAAGGCCTGCCGTCCCTCGCTCCACCCCTTGGTCATGACCTGTTCGTAGATCGCGTCCCGTTCGTCGCTCCAGCGCGCGGACGCCGACGGCCGGCCGTTCGACTCGGCGAGCCGCAGCGCGCGGTCGAACGCCACCCACGACATGACACGGCCGTAGGTGAAGTTCTTGCGGCCGCCGCGCGTCTCCCACAGGCCCTCGCCCGCCTGGTCCCAGTGGTCGACCAGCCAGTCGAGGTTCGTCAGCAGCGACTGCCAGCCCCGGTGCCCCATGCCGGGTCACCAGGATCGCGGTGTCGGGCCAGTACAACTGCTTGGTGGCGTACGCCGCGTGCAGGGGCCGGACCGTGCAGTGGCCGCCCTTGTCCTTGTCGAGGAGCGCACCGAACACGCTGGGGGAGTCGAACCGAGGGAGGCAGAGCCAGTCGACCGTCCCGTCCGTGGTCACCAGGGCCGCCGTCTGCAGATCGCCGATCAGACCGTGGTTCTCGATGAGTGGGTAGTCGTCCATCGGGGCGCCCCTTTCGGCGTGCGGTTCACCCGAATGCACCCCCTCCGGTCAGCGTAAGCCGCGGGCCCGGCTCCGGCCCGCCGAACCAGTTTCGCACCGTACGGGCTGGTCAGGGGCGGGATGCCGGCCTTCCGCCGGCCCTGCGGCCGTACGGCGGCACGACGGGCTGCGCGCCGCCACAGACGTTGCTGCACACGCGGCGTGGGCAGGCCGACGATCACCGGGACGACCACGTTCAGAGTCGACGACCTGCTGGGTGAGAGCGGACGGCATCACCATGCGGAAGTGGATCAGGAGCATCCGCACCTCCTGGGGCGGGAGTCGCTGCGGCCACCGCCGGCCGTTCGGCGCGGTGGGCGGCGGGCTACCGGTCCTGCCCGGCCACCGCGCGCAGCGCCGCCGCCACGACCTGTTCCTCGCTGCCGGACGCGTCGACGGTGACGCCCGGCTCCTCGGGCTCCAGCGGATCGAGGACGCCGTACTGGGAGGCGAGCAGTCTCGGCGGCATGAAGTGCTTCGTGCGATGGGCGATCCGCTCCGCGGCCACCTCGGGGTCGAGCGCCAGATAGACGAAGCACAGGTCCGCTCCCGTGGCCCGCAGCCGGTCGCGGTACTCGCGCTTGAGCGCGGAGCAGGTGGCGACGCCGCCGTTTCCGCTCGCCGCGGTCGCGCGGATCCAGGCGATGAGCGCTTCGAGCCACGGTTCGCGGTCGGCGTCGTCGAGGGGCCGGCCCGATGCCATCTTCGCGCGGTTGGCCGCGGGGTGGAGGTCGTCGCCCTCCAGGAACGGCACGCCGAGCCAGTCGGCGAGCCGCGCCCCGACGGTGGACTTCCCGGCTGCCGACACGCCCATCACGATCACCACGCGCGAACCGCCGACCGTCCTGGTCAACGGGCCTCCCTGAGGTGACGGGGGAAGACTGGCACACGTCCACTATCACCCGTCATCCCGGAACTCGCCGCCCGCGAGCGCCGGACGGACGGCGCACGATGACAGCGTGCCACCGGCGTCACCGGTCCTCCATGCCGTCTTCGTCACGCAGCCGCCGCCAGAGATGGGTGCGGCGCAGCACGAAGAGAGCGCCGAACAGGACGCACACCTGCAGTCCGACGGCCGGCATCCAGAACACCGCCCGGCTCTCCAGCTCGTCCGTCAGGTACGTGAAGTTCATGCCGAAGTACCCGGTCAGGAACGACAGCGGAAGAAAGATCGTGGACACGATCGCCAGCCGGTTGATCACACCGTTCTGCTCGCCCGAGACCAGGGAGGCATAGCCGGCGAAGGCGCGCCGGGCGGCGTCCTGGAGGGACTCGATGTCGGTGAGGACCAGCCGGGCGGCGTGCTGGGACTCGCGGGCGAACTGCTGGCGTTGCTCCGGAAAGCTGCGGCTGAGCATCCTCCGCGTGAAGATCTCGTCCGTCACCTGGAGATAGGGCAGGAGCGAGTGGTGCAGCCGGGCGGCCCGTCGGCGCAGCTGGGCGAGCCAATAGACCTGCTCGGGGCGCCGCTTGTCGAACATGTCGTCCTCGAGGTCCTCCACCATCAGGAGGTCGTGGATCGCCGCCCGGCGAAAGGTCTCCAGTGCCTCCTGCAGGAACAGGAACAGGAACAGCACGGCCACGGTGTCGGCGGGCCTCTCCTGCCCCAGTTGCGCCGTCAGGCTGTCCAGCGGCGCGGCCGGTCCCCGGTGGACGATGATCAGGTGCCGTTCCGTCACCAGCGCGTGGATGTGGGTGATCCGGTTCCCGTCGACCGACGGTACGACGAAGTTCGCGCTGTCCCCGAGGAAATCGGCCCGCACGGGTTCACCCGCCCTGCCGAACCAGGACAGGTTCCCTCCTTCGATGCCGAGCCGGCGGGCGAGGTGCTGTTCGTCGGGTGGCGTGCCGTCGGGCAGCTGGACGTCGACGAGCAGGAAATCGGACACGGCGAGGCGTTCGCGAGCTTCGGAGACATCAGTGCGAGTGACGGTTCCGTCCGGCATCGACACCACCGATACGATCACCGCCCCTCACTATCGTCACGAGACCCGTGAGTCCCACTCAGCGCACCGTTCGGAGTCCCCGCATGCGGGGACTCCGAACGGTGAGGACAGCCGCCGGCGGTGGTCAGCCCGCCGTGATGCGCAACCGGATCGTGCGGGCCTCGGGACGCAGCGCGAAGTCGGGCCAGACGTCCGGTCCACAGGCCCGCGAGCCGAGCCCGTGCTGAGCGGCGTCGACGAACAGGTGACTCGTCGTCGAGTCCGGCAGCTCGAACGGGTGACCGGCCTGCGCGATCTGCTGCGGGGTGTGGCGGCTGAGCGTGAAGCCGGGGCGACGCCCGCGCGGGTCGGGGAGCGCCACGACGCGCAGCACGGTGGCGCCGGCACTCGTCAGCGTGAGCTGTCGCAGGTGGGAACGGTGACCGGTCTCCTGGGGGCGCGCGTAGTCGACGGAGAGGTCGCGGACGCCGGCCGAGAAGCGGCCGGTGCGTGCAGCCCGGAGACTGTCGGGGTACGACTCGTGAGGTCCGAGGCCGAACCAGTCGGCCCCGTCGACGGGAGACGTGCCGTCGGGCAGGTCGAGGCGGATCCCGATCCTCGGCCACACCGTCCGCCATCCGCTCGACGGCTCGATCTCGACACGCAGTTCCAGCCCGTCGCCCTCGATCGACCAGACGGACTCGACCAGCACCGACAGGGCGGAGTTCGCCGCGGAGACCTTGTCGAGGGTGCGCAGGGCATCCGCCGCGCGTTCCACCGACAGCCGCCGCGTGGTCAGTCGGTCGAGACCGTCGCGACGCCACAGCTCGGCGTTGGACACGCCGGCGATGCTCGCGTCGCTCTCCTCCACGGCGTCGGACACGCCCTCGTCGTTGTCGGTCGGCGCACGGAACAACTCCAGACGCGGGCCCGCCACCGCACGGTCGGCGAGGCGCACGAGGGTCCCGTCGACGAACTCGGCGACTCCGAGCGTCAGCGTTCCGCCGTCCGGCCGCCAGTCGGTGCGGTGCCGGACACGGGGCACGGGACGTGGCGTCGAGCGATCCAGCTGAGCCGTCGCGACCACGTGCCCGGCAGGCGCCCAGGGGGTGTCGGCCGCCAGTACCGCGTCGACGGTGAACCAGGTCTCCGCGTCCCGCGACACCGGGATCTCCGGCAGCGGCACACGCTCCGATTCGCCCGCCGCGACGACGGGGACCTTCAACTCCCCGGATTCCACGAGCGTCCCGTCGTGCTCGACCCGCCAGTGGAAGCGCAGGTCGGATGTGTCGGCCGAGTGCCGCAGGCTGGCGATCGCGATGTCGTCGCCGGTGAAGGCGAAGCGCAGCGGCTGCACCACCGCCTTGTACTCGTGGAGGCCGGGAGTCGGGACGTCGTTGCTCATCAGCATGCCGTCCATGACGAAGTTGCCGTCGTGGACGACCTCGCCGAAGTCGCCGCCGTACGCGAAGTACGGAGTGCCGTCCGGGGCGGTCGTCAGGATGCCGTGATCGCGCCATTCCCAGACGAAGCCGCCGTGCAGGCGCGGATGTCGGTGCACGAGCGCCTCGTACTGATCGAGCGCTCCCGGGCCGTTGCCCATCGCATGGGCGTACTCGCAGAGGAGGAACGGCTTGGTGCGCTGCCGGGCGCTCTGCGCGGGCGTGCAGTTCAGCAGCGTGGAGCGTGAGTCGTCGCTGCCGATGCGCTCGGTCTCGGGCACCGACGCGTACATGCGGGAGTAGACGTCGGTGTACTCACCGGCGTGGTCACCCTCGTAGTGCACGGGGCGGCCGGCGTCGCGGGCGTGGACCCACGCCGACATCGCGGCGAGGTTGCTGCCGGTTCCCGCCTCGTTTCCGAGCGACCAGAGCACGACACTGGGATGGTTCTTGTCGCGTTCCACGGTGCGCCGGATGCGGTCGAGGTACGCCTCGCGCCAGGCCGGGTCGTCGCTCGGGTTGCCGGTCCAGCCGACCGCGTCGAAGCCGTGTGTCTCGAGATCGCATTCGAGGACGACCCAGAAGCCGAGTTCGTCGGCGAGGTCGAGCAGCCGGGGATGCGGCGGGTAGTGGCTGGTGCGGATCGCGTTCACGTTGAACCGCTTCATACGGGCCAGGTCCTCGCGGGCGTGCTCCTCGTCGAAGACGCGGCCGCGCTCGGGGTGCGTCTCGTGACGGTTGACGCCGTGGAACACGACCCGCCGGCCGTTGACCAGGAACCGGTCACCGCGGATCTCGACCGTACGGAACCCCACCCGCAGGGCGACGCTCTCCGCCGCCGTCGACACGGTGACGTCGTACAGGCGGGGCCGTTCGGCCGACCAGGGCTCCACACCCTCGATGTCGAACGGCGACACGTCGGAGGCCGTCGACCAGATCCGTTCGACGCCGAGTTCGGGGATGCGCAGCGTGACCGGGAACGCCGTCGTGTCGGCGGTGACCTCCGGATCGACCCGTCCGCGTCCGTTGTCGTACCCGGTGCGCAGCCAGACGTCCTCGATGCCCCCGGCCGGACGGGCGATCAGCGTGACGTCACGGAAGATGCCTGGCAGCCACCACTGGTCCTGGTCCTCGAGATAGCTGGCCGCCGACCACTGGTGCACCCGTACGGCGACGATGTTGTCGCCGGGCCGCACCGCCGACGTCACGTCGAACTCGTGGGCCAGCCGGCTGCCACTGGCGGTGCCGATCTCGACGCCGTTCACCCACACCTTGAAGACCGACTCGACCCCGTCGAACCGCAGCACGATCCGCTCGGCGTCCGACCAGTCGGCGGGTATGCCGATGTGACGGCGGTAGTCGCCGGTGGGGTTCTCGTCGGGGACGTGGGGCGGGTCGATCGGGAACGGGTACTGGACGTTCGTGTAGATCGGCCTGCCGTACGTCCCGTCGCCCTGGAGCACCCAGTGGGAGGGCACCGGGGCGGTGTCCCAGCCGTGGTCGTCGAAGCCGTCGGCCGCGAAGTCCTCCGCCGCCGCCGTGGCGGACAGACGGAAGCGCCAAGGTCCGTTCAGCGACCGGGACGGCGCGTCGGAGTGCAGCCACGAGCGTGCCGGGCGCAGCGCGCCGCGCCCTGGTGCGGTGTCGGAAACGTACGCGGAAAGCTCGGAGAGCACGAGGTCACGACTCTTTCTTGGTAGCAAGTGGGGGGACGCGAACGGGGGCTGCCGGGCCTACCGGACCACGATCGTGCGGATCTCCCAGGGGCCGAGGGCGAGTTCGAGCCCGTCCGCGACGGGCGACTCGGAGAGCGGCCGGCCGAGCAGGTCGACCGTGGTGGCCTCGGTGAACGCGCCGGTCATGCGGACGGACGAACCCGTGTCGCTCAGCGCGGTCAGCCGCACTTCGACGCCGGCTCCGCGCTCGGCGTCGGTGACGCGGCGGACACCGGAGACGAACACGTCCTCGCCGACGACGCGCAGCCCCGTCGCGCCCGGCGGCAACTGGCCGCCGACGGGCGCGGTGCCGCGGGTGACCAGGACGTCGTTGCGGAACTCCTCGGCGAGGGCGACGGCGTCGGCACCCTGCCAGCCGGTCGCCGAGGGCACGACGGCGAAGCGGTTCTCGATCCGCATCCCGAGGTCCTGCGCACCCGGTACGGGGATCTCGCTCGCGGCGGGCTCGTCGCGCAGGGGATGGATGTTGACGCTGATCGAGCCGATCGCCCGCAGCATCGTGATGGCCAACTCGGTGCCATCGCCCACGAGTTCGTACTCGCTGGAGTGGTCGAGCAGGACGGTGGCTGCCCCGGCGGACACGAACGCGCTCGCGGGGAAGGTCGGGATCGGGTACTCGCCCCAGCCGCCCTCGGAGGTCAGCCCGCGCTCGGTGACGGCGAACTGACCTGCGGACGCGGACGTGCTCACCGGCTCGGGCAGCGGCACATGGAAGCGCAGCCGGTGGTCGGCGGACTGGTTCAGGAACGATGTGGAGACCCGGACGAACGGCTCACCCGCGCGCACCTCCACCAACGTCTCGACCGGCGTCGGCACGGTCTCGCCGGCGCGGACGTCACGGTCGGACGAGAGAGCGGTGGGCCATGCGTAGACGCGGGTGACCCGCAGCCGCGACCGCAGGGGGCCGCTCTCGAGGAGTTCGACGGTGCTCTCCGTCGGTTCCGACACGAGCACGTCGTGGGCCGGAGGAGCGTAGTTGTAGCTGTCGCCCCGGTCACCGCCGTCGACGAGGCGGCCGACGCCGTGCAGCACCGTGCCGTCGGCGCCCGTGATGTCGAGGGTGCCGTCGGCGGCGACCTCGACCTCGACCAGCCCGTTCGAGAGCGTGCGGGGCGTTGCGGCCGCGGGGGTGAGCGTCGGCGACGGTTCGGCGGGCCCGTCGCTCGGCTCGACCCGGAAGCTCGCGAGCCCGGACGCGGGAACCACCACCGGCACCAGCGCGGTCGCCCGTGCCTCCGCCAGCGTCAGCACCCGCCACTCACCGGGATGCGCGGCGGCCGCGGCGGCGACCTCGCGGCGCAGGATCAGCAGGTCGAACGGTCCGGCGGCCGGTACCTCGGCGAGATGGAAGACGAGCGAGCCCGGGGTGAGGTCGTAGTGGTCGATCAGCCGGCCGAACAGCTCGCGACGATGAATACGGCGCAGCACGCGCTCGAGCTGCGAGGCGTCCATGCGCTCGTCGCTGAGCACGGTCGGCGCCTCGGAGACCAGCTGCACGGGCCGAGCCGTGCCGTCGGCGGCGGTTGCGACCAGCGCGGTGCCCTCGGGCGGGGCCACGACGTCCGCCTCGACCAATGCCGTACGGGGAAAGGGGAGCGTGTTGGCGACCAGGTGGCCGTCGCCCGGCACCGAGGCGGCTGGCTCGGCGAGGGCCGCGTCCCGGACGGCGCGGGCCGTCTGCGTGGCCTCGGCGAGCCGTGCCTCCACCTGCTCACAGGTCTCGTCGGTGCCGGAGCCGACCACCGAGTCGTGCGCGGTCGACTCGATGATCTTGTGCCAGGCGAGCGTCAGGAACGGCGAGTCGTCACGCCGTGACCACAGGGCGTTCACGCGCTCCGCGTGGTCGATCGTGCGCTCGGCGACGGCCATCCGCTGCTTGAGCCCGAGTCTCACGGACAGCACACCCGGCAGGATGTTGCCGCGCACGTGGCTGCGCAGCTCACCCGTGACGACGGCGGACACCTCGTCGCGGACGTGCTTGCGGATGTACTCGTCGAGCGTCGCGATGGTGATGGCCCGCTCCTCGCCGGACGCCTGTCGCAGCCACGCCGTGAGCCGCGGGTCCGGCGCGTTGTGGTCGGTGCCGGCCATCGCCAGCACCGGGTCGTTGCCCCAGCGCCCGGCCGTCATCTCCGCGTAGTCGCCGAGCGCGCGCCCGATCCGGTCAGGGACCAGCAGGACGTCGAGCCCGTTGTCGTAGCCGTCGAAGAGGAACTCGGTGCGCACCTCGGAGCCGTCGGGCGCGCGCCAGCGGAAGGCGTGACCGTCGACGGAGCCGGGCACCCCGCGCCACAGCGCCGCGTGCTCGATGCCGGCGCGCGCGAGGATCTGCGGCATCTGCGCGATGTGGCCGAACATGTCCGGCAGATAGCCGATGGGCATCGAGCCGCCGAGCCCGGCCGCGGCCGCCCACCCCATCTGCAGGTTCCGCACGATGGTCTCGCCGGAGCAGAGGAATTCGTCGAGCAGGATCAGCCAGGGACCGATGGCGAGCTGACCTCCGCCGACCAGGGCCGCGACCCGGTCGCGGTTCTCCGGCCGCATCTCGAGGTAGTCCTCGATCGCGGCCATCTGCCCGTCGACGGTGAACCGGAAGTCCGGGTTCGCCTCGGCCGTCTCCAGCACGGTGTCGAGGGCGGCGACGAGCCGGTGCCGGAACACCTGGAACGGCTCGTACCACTCCCGGTCCCAGTGGAAATGGGGTACGAAGACGGCGGAGTTCGGCATGGCGGCAGGAACCTTCTGTGCAGAGGGGACGGTCACTTGAGGGAGCCCGCGGCGAGCCCGGTGCGCCAGAACCGCTGGAGCAGGATGAACACGATGATCACGGGCACGATCGAGACCAGCGAACCGGTGATCACGGACTCCTGGAGGAGTGGCGCGCGGGCGGTCTGGCCGTTCCACTCGTACAGGCCGAGCGTGATCGGGAACAACGACTCCTTCTGCAGCATCACCATGGGCAGGAAGAAGTTGTTCCAGATGGTGACGAACTGGAAGAGGAAGATGGTCACCAGTGCCGGTGTCATCAGTTTGAACGCCACCGAGAAGAAGGTGCGGAACTCGCCGGCGCCGTCCAGGCGTGCCGACTCGATGAGTTCCTGGGGTATGGCGGCGTTGGCGAAGATGCGCGCGAGGTAGACGCCGAACGGACTGACGATGCTGGGCAGGAACACCGCGAGGTAGGTGTTGACGATCCCCGTCGCCGAGAACAGGAGGAACAGCGGGAGCGCGAGCGCGGTGGTGGGGACGAGGACGCCGCCGAGGATGACGGAGAACAGGAACTCCCGCCCACGGAAGGGGAACTTGGCGAGCGCGTAGCCGCACAGCGCCGAGATCAGCGTGCCGACGGCCGCGCCGAGCACCGCGTAGATCACGGTGTTGAGGGCCCAGCGTCCGAAGATGCCGTCGCTGCGGGTGAACAGGGTGTCCAGGTTGTCGAACAGATTGAAGTGCGAGAACGTCAGGCCGTTGGTGGCCGCGAGATCGCCCTGCCGCTTGGTCGCCGCCACGATCAGGAAGTAGATCGGCAGCAGGAAGTAGATCGCCAGGAAGAGCATCAACGCCATGGCGGTCGTACGGCTGACGCGGCTCTCGCGGATCGTGCGTGGGTTGCTCACAGTCCGGCCCTCTTCGTGGTCAGTCGCAGGAACCCGAAGCTCAGGACGAAGGTGATGACCGCGATGACGACCGAGATCGCCGCGGCCTGCTGGTAGTTGTTCCCGGAGGCCACCGCGTACGCGAGCATGTTCGGGGTGAACGTGCTCGAGATGTTCGAGGAGATCTGGCGCAGCACGGCGGGCTCGGCGTAGAGCTGCAGCGTGCCGATGATCGAGAACACCGTGGTGAGGATGATGGACGGGGCGATGACCGGGACCTTGATCCGCCAGGCGATCGTCCAGTTGCTCGCACCGTCGATCTTGGCGGCTTCGTAGAGTTCCTGCGGGATCGACTGCAGCGCCGAGAACATGATCAGCATGTTGTAGCCGGTCCACAGCCAGGTGGAGACGTTCGCCGCCGACCACAGCACGGCGCCCGCGCCGAGGAAATCCGGGTGCAGGCCTGCACCCTTCAACAGGTCGACGACGGGGCTGAGCTGGGGCGAGTAGAGGTACGACCACATGATCGCGGCGATGACACCGGGCACGGCGTACGGCATGAACGCCGTGACGCGGAAGAACGCCTTGACCTTCAGCAGGGGGGTGTCGAGCAGCAGCGCCATGATCAGCGCGACGAACAGCATGACCGGCACCTGCACGATGCCGAACAGTCCGATGCGGCCGATGCTGGCCCAGAACTCGGCGTTCTGGAACACCTGCGTGTACTGCTCGAAGCCGCCGAAGGTCGTGTAGGACGTGCCGTACTGGCCGCCGGTGCGCCGTACGACGAGGAAGCTCTGCCAGAGCGCGTAGCCCACGGGCACCAGGTAGAACAGCACGAACGGCAGGAAGAACGGGATCAGGAACGCGACGACGGTGCGCGCCCGGGGGCCGCCGCCGAGCTGACGACGGCGGCTCCGGGCCGGTGCCACCACGCGGGTCGCGCGGGTTGCGAGGTCGGTCATGCTGCGGTCACTTGCCCGCCGCGGCCGGGATCGCCTGGTCCTTCATCGACTTCAGGGCCGACTCCTGGGCCGCCGAGAGCGCGTCGGTGAGCGCGCCGTTGCCGGCCGCCGCCTTGGCCATCGCGTCCTGGAGCGCCAGGTTCACCGTCTTCTGGGTGGGGCCCCAGGAGAAGCTGGTGTCGATCTTCTTGGACGAGTCGGCGAAGACGTCGAAGATCTTCTCGTCGGCGTAGTACGGAACGCCCTTCGACAGGGCCGGCAGCTCCAGACCGGCGTTGGCCGCCGGGTAGAGACCGCCGAGCTTGTTCTCCAGCGCGAGGGCCTCCGGGTCGGTGTTCAGCCAGGTGTTGAACTTGACCGACTCGTGCAGATGCTTGTTGCCCTTCATGAACGCGACGGTCGACCCGCCCCAGTCCCCGGAGGCGCCGTTCGTGCCCCACGTCGGCATCGGGACGATGGTCCACTTCCCGGCCTGCTTGGGCAGGTTGTCGCGGAACATGCTGTAGCCCCAGGCCGCGCCGACGTAGGTGGCGATCTGGTCTTTCTGGTACGCCGCGTACATCTGCGTCGACCCGTGGGCGAGGTCGGTGCGCACGAGCTTGTCGGAGATCAGCTTCTGCCAGTACTCCGCGACCTGCTTGCTCTGGTCGGACTCGACCGTCACGTGCCACTTGTCGCCGGAGTAGCCGTACATCTCGGCGTTGTTCTGCCAGAGCAGCCCGTTGAACCATTCGGCGTTGTTCGGGTCGAAGAACGTGATGCTGAGGTCGGGGTCCGCCTTGTGCAGCTTCTGCGCGTCCACCGCGTACTCGTCCCAGGTCTTCGGGATCGCGAGCCCGTGCTTCTTGAAGATGTCGCTGCGCACGTAGAGGGCCATCGGGCCGGTGTCCTGGGGGAGGGCGAACACTCCGGTGCCGCCGAAGCTGGTCTGCGACCAGGTCCACGGAACGAACTTCGACTTGGCCGCGCTGGCCGCCGAGCAGGCCGAGGCGTCCACGAAGGCGTTCTGCGTGCGCAGGCTGGGCAGCTCGTCGTAGCCGACCTGGGCCAGCTCGGGCGCCTTGCCTGCCTTGAGGGCGTTGCCCAGGGTGCCGTACTGGTCGTTGGAGATGTTCTTCGTCTGGACCTGGATGTCCGGGTTCTTCTCGTTCCACAGGGCGACGACCTTGTCCATGCCCGGGACGGTGTTCCAGTACTGGAGGGTGACCTTGCCCTTCGCGGGCGTACAGGAGGCCGCGGATGCCTTGTCCGACGGCGCGGGCGACGAGCATCCGGCGAGTACGACGGCACTGGCCGCCGCGGCGACGAGGGCGAGGCGGACGCGCGTGACTGTGTTGCTCATAGTGTCCGTTCCAGAGAACGACTAGCGACGGTGCTAGGCGATTGGCAACAAGGTCTTCGATGTCATCCGTGAACGTTCACGTGAGCGCTCACGTGAACGTTCACGGACGGCGTTGCGAAGTGTTCGGAAGTGTGCGCTCCGGTGGACTGGAGTGTCAAGGCTCCGATTCGCAGACGATCGGAGGAGGGTCAAGCGGACTCGCCCAGGCGCAGCTCGGCCCGCACGACGAGATCGTCGGCAGTGAGCGGATCCACGCCGGTCAGCAGCCGTGCGACCTGATCGATGGCGAGCGCACCGAGCCTGCGCGTGTCCAGGGCGACGCTGGACAGCGGGGGTTCGACGAGCGCGCCGAGCTGGAGGCCGTCGAAACCGATCACGGCCAGGTCCCGGGGGACGCTCCTGCCGATCCGGCGCGCCTCGCGCAGGGCGCCGATCGCGATGATGTCGTTGAAGGTGAGGATCGCGGTGACGTCCGGGTGGGCGGCGAGCAGCGTCCTGAGCGCGGTCCCGCCGCCGTCGGCCGACTGGTCCGCGCCGACCACCAGGTCCGGGTCGATCCCGTACGACGCCGCGGCCGCCGTGAACCACTCGTACCGGACGCTCGGCTCGGCGCGGGCCTGGTGGTCGAGCATGCCGATCCGTGTGTGGCCCGCCGCGACCAGATGCGCGACGGCGGCGTGGACGCCCTCCTCGCCGTCGATCCGGATCGAGCTGAACCGCGCGGAGTGGTGCTCCCGGCCGATGAGCACCACCGGCATGCCCCGGGTGAACAGTTCGAGCTCGTCCTCCGGGCAGCTGAAGTAGCCCACGACCGCGTCCACCTGGGAGCCGATCACCTGCAGCGTGCCCAGCTCCTCCTCGGCCCGGTCCGCCGTGTCGTATACGACGACGTGCCAGCCCCGGGCCCGGGCCGCCTCCAGCGCGGCCGCGGCGACCTCGGTGAAGAACGGGTTGAGCAGGTCGGGAATGACCAGCCCGATCGTGGTGGTGTCCTGCCGGACCAGACCGCGCGCGAACCGGCTCGGCCGGTAGCCGAGCGCGCGGGCCGCGTCCAGGACGCGCTGCTTGGTGGTTCCGTCGATCTCGCCCTTGTCGTTCAGCGCCCGCGACACGGTCTGACGGGACACACCGGCGGACCGGGCGACGTCATGGATCGTGACCCTCCGGGGCTCGGTCCCCGACACCGACGACGACACCATCGCCCACCTCCTGTTTCTCACGGACACGGACACGTCCGCAGGGCCCGAGTATGCCTGCGTCTCGCGCGTCGGCGCGAGGAGAGGTCCCCCGGTGCCGGGAGGGGCCGGTGTCACCGGGGTCGTGGTCCGGCCATCTCGCATTGACATTATGCAGGTATTCACCTGCATAATGAGGAGATGAGCCCAGAAGCCGGAGCGATGGACTCGGTCTTCAAAGCGCTGGCCGACCCCACCCGACGACTCCTTCTCGACCGACTGCGCGAGCACAACGGCCAGACGTTGCGCGACCTGTGCGAACGCCTGGAGATGGCCCGCCAGTCGGTGACCCAGCATCTCGACGTCCTGCAGCGGGCCAACCTCGTGACGGTCGTGCGGCGCGGCCGGGAACGGCTGCACTACCTCAACCCGACACCGATCCACGAGATCGAGCAGCGCTGGATCTCGGGGTTCGACAAGCCGCGGCTACAGGCGATCAGCGCCATCAAGAACCAGGCAGAGGAGTACGCCATGAGCAACGAACCCACCGCCGTGCCCACCTACGTCTACGTCACCTACATCCGCGCCCGCGCGGAACAGGTGTGGCAGGCGCTGACGGACGCGGACCTGACGGCACGCTACTGGGGACACGCCAACGTCTCGGACTGGCAGCCCGGTTCGGCCTGGGAGCACCGGCGGGTCGACGGATCGGGCAAGGTCGACGTCGTCGGCCGGGTGATCGAGGCCGAGCCCCCGACCCGCCTGGTCATCACCTTCGACGACGTCCCGGACCCCGAATCGCCGCGCGAGGCGTCGGTCGTCACGTTCCTCGTCGAACCGCACGAGGACATCGTCCGCCTCACGGTCACCCACGAGAAGCTCGCGGACCAGGAGATGCTCAACGGGATCTCGCAGGGCTGGCCCGCCGTGCTGGCCAACCTCAAGTCGCTGCTCGAGACCGGCGACGTCCTGCCGCAGGCGCCGTGGGAGATGTACCGCTCGCACGCCTGACAGGACCCCTCGTGTATGCGATCCGCTGGTCCGTGCGCGCAGGACTGCAGAGAGGGACGACATGATGGACACCACCCCGCTGGCTGACGCCTACCGCACGCTGCTCGACGCGGCGGCCACCGTGGCCGACGCGGCCGACACGAGCCCCGTCCCGCCGGACGGCGAGTGGAACGCCGAACAGATCCTGGCGCACGTCGCCCTCGTCAACGCCGCCACCCTCACGGCCGCCTCCTCGGTCGCCGCGGGAGCGAACACGACGTACGACAACCGCATGGCCCAGGACGCCTGGACCATCGACCGGGTCATCACGCTCGCCGGGGGAAACGCGGGGCTCCGGGAGCGCATCCGCCTCCAGGGGGACGCGCTGTGCGCGCTCGGCGGGCCGGCATTGAGCGACGCCGAACTCGACACACCGGTGCCCACGCTGCTCCTGTCCAAGGGCACGGTCCTGGTCGATCGGCCGATGCCGCTGCGGGACCTGATCACGGGCCTCGCGGCGGTGGAGCTGCCCGGCCACACGGCGCAGCTTCTCGCCCTGCTCCCGGAGGGCGCCGGCGCCGCGCGCTGATTCCTTTTGGGCGATGCGCGCGGTGACCGGTCCCCCTGAGAGCCATCACGTAATCGCGAAAGTGCCCGATGGTCGGACGACGGTTGCCGCAGGATCTCTCCGGGGCTGCAGGAGGCCCCGTCGAGTCAACCGCGATGCCACGGCACACCTTCGGGCTGCCGGCTGCGGCAGCTGCTCCACCTGCTGCTCGGCACATCCGACAGGGAAGCAGCACAACCCCGGATGAGACCCGACCCGCGACCACGCGGCACAAGGCCCACGCCGGAGCGTTCTGCCCAGCCATCGGACGTCACGTGAATTACGTGATGACTCTTCAGAGCATGGTGCGCATGCGCGTGATCTCGCTCGTCTGCTGGGAGATCACGTCGTCGGCCATCTCCTCGATCCGGATGTTGTTGCCCTGGGCCTTCACATCGGTGGCCATGGTGATCGCGCCTTCGTGATGGGTGATCATCAGCGTGAGGAACAACTGGTCGAAGGCCTTGCCCTCGGCCGCCCGCAGCTTCTTCAACTGCGCCTCGCTCGCCATCCCGGGCATGGCGGTGTGCATGTGTTCGTGGCCGTCGGCCTTCTCCGGTTCGCCGTACGACTTCAGCCATCCGCGCATGGACCCGATCTCCGGCCGCTGGGCCGCTGCGATGCGCTCGGCGAGCCGTCTGACCTGCCCGGAAGCGGCGTGCTCCGGGGCGAGTTCGGTCATCTCCAGGGCCTGGGCGTGGTGCTGGATCATCATCTGCGCGTACGAGACGTCCGCCGAGTTGGGGGAGTCGTCCTCCGCTCGCTGCGAGGCGGCATCCTCCGCGGACAGGGTCCGGTTCGCCTCCCCCGGTTCGCCCGGTGCGATTACCGACGGGCCGTTGGCCGCGGCAGGCTTCGCCGCCGAACCGGAGTCGCACCCCCCGCCGCCGAGGACGGCCACGGCGGACAGCACGATCGTGACGAGCGACGCACGGCGGAGCGGCACAACGACCTCCTGTGACAGGCGAGTTGGAGAACACCTCGTGGGGGTGGGCACTTCCTAGCAGGCTTCCGCGCGTTACCGATCAAAAACCTTCATTACAAGTCTGTTGCCCTCTGTTGGTATGTACATGAGAAAGACCATACTGCGGGATGCGTGAACCGTTCCGAGGTGAACGGAACAAGGGAGGAAACAGTGATTCTGTTGAACGACCCACGAACGCGCCGCAGACGCATGGGAGTCGCCACAGTCGCCGCCGGACTGCTGGCCGCTCTCCTCACCGCCGTCCCGGCCACCGCGACCCCCGATCCCGGGGACGCGCCGGCCACCGGCAAGGACGTCTCCACGAGCGCGCAGGCCAAGGCGCGGGCCGCCGTCGCGAGCGGTGAGATCCCCGGCCAGGACGAGATCGTCCACTCCGCCAACATCGAGCACCTCACCAACATCCCCAAGGACGCGCTCCCCGGGTACAATTCGGACCTCGCCTTCCAGGGCAGATACGCCTTCGCGGGCAACTACGACGGCTTCCGCATCTTCGACATCAGCAACCCGAAGTCACCGAAGACGGTCGCCCAGGTCCTGTGTCCCGGCTCGCAGAACGACGTCTCCGTCTCCGGGAACCTGCTGTTCCTGTCGACCGACTCCTCGCGCAGCGACAGCAGTTGCAACAGCACCACCCAGCCGGTGACCGAAAAGTCCTCGTGGGAGGGCATGAAGGTCTTCGACATCAGCGACAAGTCCAACCCGAAGTACGTCGCCGCCGTCGAGACCGCCTGCGGGTCGCACACGCACTCGCTGGTGCCTGAGCGCAGGGACGTCTACATCTACGTCTCCTCGTACTCGCCGAACGCCGCCTACCCGGACTGCCAGCCGCCGCACGACGGCATCTCCGTCATCAAGGTTCCGCGCAACGCTCCGGAGAAGGCGGCGGTCGTCGGCTTCCCGGTGCTGTTCCCCGGCGATGGCCCGGACGGCGGAGGCAACCCCGGCGCGCCCACCAACCCGGGCGTCTCCAAGACCACCGGCTGCCACGACATCACGGCCCTGCCCTCGCAGGACCTGGCGGCGGGCGCCTGTATGGGCGACGGCATCCTGCTGTCCATCAAGGACCCGGAGCACCCGAAGGTCATCGACCGGGTCCAGGACAACGTGAACTTCGCGTTCTGGCACTCGGCGACCTTCAACCAGAAGGCGAACAAGGTCGTCTTCACCGACGAGTTGGGTGGCGGCGGCGCGGCCACCTGCAACGAGGCGATCGGCCCGGACCGCGGCGCCGACGGCATCTACGACATCGTCGGCAAGGGCGACAAGCGCAAACTCGTCTTCCGGAACTACTACAAGATTCCGCGTCATCAGGCGGACACCGAGAACTGCGTCGCCCACAACGGCTCGCTGATCCCGGTCAAGGGCCGGGACATCATGGTCCAGGCCTGGTACCAGGGCGGCGTCTCCGTCTGGGACTTCACCGACTCGGCCCACCCGGAGGAGATCGGCTACTTCGAACGCGGCCCGCTGACCACCGACAGTCTTGAGATCGGCGGCTCGTGGTCGGCGTACTACTACAACGGCTACATCTACTCCAACGACATCGCCAAGGGCTTCGACGTCCTGAAGATCGGCGACCGGCGCACGGACCCGGCGAAGCGAATCCACCTGGGTGAGCTCAACGTGCAGACGCAGCCCGACTACTTCGACTGAAAGACATCGTTTCCCGGTCCGGTTCGCCCGAGGGTGAACCGGACCGGTGCACGCGTGTGTTCGCCCGTCAGCGGCCGCCGCCGCTCCGGGTGAACCGTGCGAAGGTGTGGCTGAAGTACCAGGTGTCCTGGGCGATCCCGGAACAGGAGTTGGCCCCGGCGGTCCCGACGCAGCCGCCGTTGTCGCGCTGGAGCGCCCAGAAGGAAAGGGTGTTGATGCGCCTGGCCTCGGCCCACTTCACGACCGCGACCGCGTCCTGCGTCGTGAAGGTCTCCTCTGGGCCGTAGTCGTCGATACCGGGCATCTCGGTGACACCGATCATGCTCCAGAGCTTCGCCGCGCTCTTCTTCGGGTAGAGGGCGGCCAGTTGGCCGTGCAGGCCGGTCGCGGCGCTCACGGTGTCGGCCGCCATGTCGTGCGTGGCACCGTCCCAGTAGTCGAACGTCATGATGTTGACGACGTCCACCCGGGTGCCGTTGTCGACGGCGTTGCGCAGGAGGGCCACCCCGCTGGGTGCCAGTCCGGTGGTCGTCGTCGGCAAGGTGTAGGAGAACTGCACGTGGTGCCCGGTGCGTCGGGCCCAGTGCTGGACCTCGGCGATGGCCTTGTTGCGGCGGTCGATGCCGGCGGCGTCGGTGATGGAGTCGGCCTCGATGTCGAGGTCGATGCGTGTGACGCCGTACGTCGTGACGAGGCTCTCGTACACCGACGCGATGGCGTCGACGTCGGTGCAGCTGTCGGCCAGTTCGGTGTCGGTGGTGTCGGCGCTGTAACCGCCGAAGGACGGGATGACGTTGCCGCCGCGGGCCTGGATCGCGGCGATGTCCGCGCCGAAGGAGGCCCTGGAGATCGGCTGGGTGGTGTCGCCGTTCCAGTAGGCGGTGCACGAACCGGCCTCGGCCGTCTGGAGGAAGGCCATCGTGAGGTACTTGTTGCCGGATGCGGCAGCGAGTCGGGCCGGGCTTTCGCCGGTCCAGGCCTCGAAGTACGGCGCTGCCACCTGTGCGGGCATGGGCCGCGCGGCATGCGACGGCGTCCGCGTCGAGGCGTCCGCGCCGCCGCTCGCGAGAGCGACCAGCGCGGTGGACAGGGCGGTGACGCTCACGCAGGACAGCAGCGTGCGGGGACGGGGCCAGATCGTCTCATGGACGCTCCCAGGGCGAAGTGGGCGGGCGAGGACAGCCATGCTTGGACTAGACCAATCACCTGTCAAGGCTCTTTACGATGAACTGACCGCGCCCGGCGGGAAGTTGGGTCGCCCTCTTCGCGCCACTTCTTGAACGCGCGCGCCCTCGACTCGGCCGGGCGTGCGGTCGGAAGTTGAAAGTTTCCTGCGTCCGAGGGCTTGCCCGCCCAGACGACTCATCAGTTAAATCAAGTCTTGAACTAAGCGAATTCCCGGGCCTGTTCGACCGACATGCGACCGGGGCAACACAGACGGCCGTTCGGCCGGCCGTTCGTGCACATGGCAGGGCCGCACCTCGTGCCACCGCTCGTCGTGACCACCGACCCTTCGCACCCGCAGGGGAGTCCCACATGAGACTGAGAACCCTGGGTGTCGCGCTGGCCGCCATGGCCGCGCTGATCACCCTGCCCGTCACCCATTCACCGGCCGCCGCGGCCGAGACCCCGCTCTCCCAGGGCAGGACTGCCACCTCGTCGTCCGAGGAGAACGCCGCAACCCCGGCCACCGCCGCCGTCGACGGCAACACCGGCACCCGCTGGTCGTCGGCGGCCAGTGACACGCAGTGGCTCCAGGTCGACCTCGGCACCTCGGCCTCGATCACCCAGGTCGCCCTCGACTGGGAGACCGCCTACGGCAGCGACTACAAGATCCAGGTCTCCCAGAACGGCAGCAACTGGACCGACCTGAAGTCCGTCACCGGCGGCGACGGCGGCATCGACACGCTCGACGTCTCGGGCCAGGGCCGCTACGTCCGGATGTACGGCATCCACCGCGCGACCCAATGGGGCTACTCGCTCTGGGAGTTCCAGGTCTTCGGGACGACCGGTGGCGGCGCGGCGCCCACCTGCGGCACCGCCAACGCCGCGCAGGGCAGGCCGGCCGCCGCCTCCTCCACGGAGAACGCGGGCACTCCCGCCTCCGCAGCGTTCGACGGCGACGCCGGCACCCGCTGGTCCAGCCAGTTCTCCGACCCGCAGTGGGTGCGGGTCGACCTCGGCTCGGTCCAGGACATCTGCAAGGTCGACCTCAGCTGGGAGGCCGCGTACGCCAAGGAGTTCCAGATCCAGGCGTCCACGGACGGCCAGAACTGGACCACGCTGAAGAGCGTCACCGGCGCGACCGGCGGCAGCGCCTCCTACGACGTCAGCGGTTCGGGCCGCTATGTCCGCGTCTACGGGACCGTGCGCGGCAGCGCCTACGGGTACTCCCTGTGGGAAGCCGCCGTCCACACGGGCTCCGGCGGCACCACGCCTCCCGTCGAGGGCGGCGGCGACCTCGGTCCCAACGTCATCGTCGTCGACCCCTCGACGCCCAATCTCCAGCAGAAGTTCGACCAGGTCTTCGCCCAGCAGGAGTCCAGCCAGTTCGGCAGCGGCCGCTACCAGTTCCTGCTGAAGCCGGGCACCTACAACGGCATCAACGCCCAACTCGGCTTCTACACCTCGATCTCCGGCCTCGGCCTCAACCCCGACGACACCCAGATCAACGGTGACATCACCGTCGACGCGGGCTGGTTCAACGGCAACGCGACCCAGAACTTCTGGCGTTCGGCCGAGAACCTCGCCATCCGGCCCGTGAGTGGTGACGACCGGTGGGCCGTCGCGCAGGCCGCGCCGTTCCGCCGTATCCACGTCCAGGGCGGCCTCAACCTCGCCCCGAACGGCTATGGCTGGGCCTCCGGCGGCTACATCGCCGACTCGAAGATCGACGGTACGGTCGGGCCGTACTCCCAGCAGCAGTGGTACACCCGCGACAGCTCCGTCGGCGGCTGGACCAACGGAGTGTGGAACATGACGTTCACGGGCGTCCAGGGCGCCCCCGCGACCAACTTCGACTCCGGGCCGTACACCACGCTGGACACCACGCCGATCTCGCGCGAGAAGCCGTTCCTCTACCTGGACGGCAGTGCCTACAAGGTCTTCGTGCCCGCCAAGCGCACCAACGCGCGTGGCGTGTCCTGGCCCGGCGACGCCGGTACCTCGCTCCCGCTGGACCAGTTCTACGTGGTCAAGCCCGGCGCGACCGCGGCGACCATCAACGCCGCCCTGGCCCAGGGCCTCAACCTGCTGTTCACGCCCGGGGTCTACCACCTGGACCGGACGATCGACGTGACACGCGCCGACACGGTCGTGCTCGGTCTGGGCCTGGCCACCCTCGTCCCGGACAACGGTGTCGACGCGATGCATGTGGCGGACGTCGACGGCGTCAGGCTCGCGGGCTTCCTCATCGACGCCGGCGCGACGAACTCCGACACGCTCCTCCAGATCGGTCCGGCGGGCGCCTCGGCCGACCACGCCGCCAACCCCACCACCATGCAGGACGTGTTCATCCGCATCGGTGGCGCGGGCCCCGGCCTGGCCACCAACTCCGTCGTGGTCAACAGCGACGACGTCGTGATCGACCACACCTGGATCTGGCGGGCCGACCATGGCGACGGCGTCGGCTGGGACACCAACCGGGCGGACTACGGGCTGCGCGTCAACGGCGACGACGTCCTGGCCACCGGCCTGTTCGTCGAGCACTTCACCAAGTACGACGTGCTGTGGAGCGGCGAGCGCGGGCGCACCATCTTCTTCCAGAACGAGAAGGCCTACGACGCTCCTGACGCCGCCGCCATCACCCACGACGGCATCGTGGGCTACGCGGCCTACAAGGTCGCCGACACGGTGAACGTCCACGAGGCATGGGGGCTCGGCAGTTACTGCAACTACACGGCCGATCCGACGATCGTCCAGGCCCACGGCTTCCAGGTGCCCGTCAAGACGGGCATCCAGATGCACGACATCCTCGTCATCTCCCTGGGCGGCAAGGGACAGTACGCCCACGTCGTCAACGACGCGGGAGCGCCGACGTCGGGAACGGGCACGGTCCCGTCCAAGCTGACGCAGTTCCCCTGACCCGGCGGCCGGCCGGCGCCCCGCAGCGGCGGGCGCCGGCCGGCACGGCTCGTCGAGCAGGGCGCTCGTGTCACAGCGCACCGGGCTGTCTCGTCTCAGAGGGGTGTATCCGCCCACCGCGGCAAGGAGTCACCATGGAACCCCGTCTGAACCTCACCGGCAGCCCGCTCATGGCCAAGTCCATGAAGTACATCGCCTCGGCGAGCATGGTCCTCATCAAGGACTCGACGCTGCCGACCGCGACCCAGAACCTGGTGATGCTCCGCGCCAGCCAGATCAATGGCTGCGGTTTCTGCACCGACATGCACACCAAGGACGCCGCGCACGCGGGGGAGACCCCGGTGCGCCTCAACCTGGTCGCCGCCTGGCGTGAGGCCACGGTCTTCACCGAGGCCGAGCGGGCGGCCCTGGAGCTCACGGAACAGGGCACCCGGATCGCCGACGCGGCAGGCGGCGTCACGGACGAGGCCTGGGCCAACGCCGCCAAGCACTACGACGAGGGACAACTCGGCGCGCTGGTGGGCCTCATCGCCCTGATCAACGCCTCCAACCGCCTGTCCGTCATCACCCGCCAGGCAGGCGGCGACTACCAGCCGGGCCAGTTCGGCTGAGCGGGAGCGGCAAACGCCCCGGGCGCCGCTCGCCGGAGCCCGGGGCGTTCCACCCGCACGCTGCTGGCCGCGGCGGACGTTGACCCCGTTGGCCTCGAAGTCGTAGCTGTTCCGGTTGATCCTGAGGCCGTCGACGGCGCCGATCCACATGAAGTCGCGGCCCGTGCCCACCGAGACGGTGTAGATGGTCGGCCGCTCGCCGCCGTCGTCGAGTGAGGCCTTCAGTCGGTCGAAGCTGCACCTGGCGACCGGGGTGCATGCGGTTTCGCCGCCGGTGAGGAACCAGTAGCCGGTGGAGGTGGCGTCGATGTTCCCGCTCCGGCGATCGGTCACCGGGACCGCGTCCGGCACCCAGACCAGAGCCGAATAGTTGTCGCCGGGGTGAGCGCTCACGTTCGGGGCGATCTCGAACCTGATGTCCGGCATGTTCTGCGCGCCGCCGTGGGAGACATTCTCGCTGGTCCGGAAGACATGGAATCCGACCTCGCTCAGACCCAGCACCGAATCGCCGAGGAAGTCGACCTCGTTGCCGAAGTCCGCCCTCTCGGAAGCAGGATCGAGCGACGTGGAGTGGTCCGCCACCTCGATTCCCTGGCTTCCCGTCCCGTACGGCGGCCTGGCGGCGGCCCCCGTCACATTGAAGGACCCGTACGGGCCGTTCCGCAGTGCGGCGACGGGAGAGCCGACGGTGTTACGGGTGATCAGACCCCAGTGTTCCGAGCGCGCATGGTCTCCGCCGGCGGCAGCGGACGCCGCTCCGGGCAGGACGGTCGATTCGCCGGACCCCGTTATAGCCCGCAACCGGTCTTTGGTGTAGTCCAACTCGGAACGCGATCCGCGAGCGCGTTCGGTGGGGATGTTCCTCGCGTAGCGGGGCAGTTCGACCGCACCGGCGGCCTTGACGCTGCATAAAAGTCTAGGCCAAGGTTTCCTCGTGCAGGTCTACACCAATAGCGTGGCGAGATCCCGCCCTCGTCTCTGCTTCCCACCTCGGCAACACGCGGCTGCGCTCGGCCCGCCCGGCGGCGCCGTGAAGGGATGACGCCTCTGATGACCACCATCGCCACCGGCAACGAGACCCTCACCCGCGACGCCCTCGCGGTGTTGCAGCCCGGGTTCGCCGGCACCACCGCGCCGGACTGGGTGCGCCGACGCGTCGGGGAAGGTCTCGCCTCCGTGGCCCTGTTCGGGCGCGGAAGATCAAGTCGCCTCCCTCACCGAGCAGTTGAGGGCGGAGCGGGACGATCTGCTGGTGGCCATCGACGAGGAGAGCGGCGACGTCACCCGCCTGGACGTCCACATGGGCTCCGCGTTCCCCGGCAACCACGCGCTCGGTGCCGTCGACGACCCCGCACTCACCCGGCGCGTAGCCCGCGAACTCGGCCGCCGGCTCGCGGAGTGCGGCGTGAACCTCAACTGGGCGCCCTCCGCGGACGTCAACGCCAACCCCGACAACCCGGTCATCGGTGTGCGCTCGTTCGGCGCGGACGCCCACCTGGTGGCCCGGCACACGGCGGCCTACGTCGAGGGCATGCAGTCCAGCGGCGTCGCCGCGTGCACCAAGCACTTTCCCGGGCACGGAGACACCAACGTGGACTCCCACCACGCCGTGCCGCGCATCGACGTCGACGAACTCACGCTGCGCGAGCGGGAGCTGGTCCCGTTCCGCGCGGCCGTCGCGGCAGGCACCGAGGCCGTCATGAGCGCGCACATTCTCGTCCCCGCGCTGGATCCGGAACGCCCCGGCACCCTGTCGCGCCGGGTCCTCACCGACCTGCTGCGCGGTGAGCTGGGCTACGACGGGCTGATCGTCACCGACGGCATGGAGATGCGGGCCATCGCGGGCGCCTACGGCCTCGAGCGCGGCGTCGTCATGGCGATCGCGGCCGGGGCCGACGCGATCTGCGTGGGCGGCGGACTGTGCGACGAGGACACGGTGCTGCGGCTGAGGGACGCCCTCGTGGCCGCCGTCCGCAGCGGGGAGATGCCGGAGGAGCGGCTGGCCGACGCCGCCGCCCGGGTGCGCCGGCTGGCCCGGTGGACGGTCGCGGCGAGGCGGCGCGCGCAAGCGGACGCGGCACCCGATCGCGAGGTCGGACTGCTCGCGGCCCGCCGCGCGTTGGCCGTACGGCGCCAGGGTCCCGCGTCGCCCCTGGACGGACCGGTGTACGTCGCGACGTTCAATCCTGTCCCCAACATCGCCGTCGGCGACATCACGCCGTGGGGCGTCGGAGGCGAACTGGGGCGACTGCTGCCGGGCACCACGACCGGCTCCTTCAGCGGGGCGGAGGCGGGCGCCGAGGCCCTGGCCGCGGCCGGCGACCGCCGTATCGTCGCCGTCGTCCGCGACGAGCACCGGCACGCCTGGATGCGGTCGGCCCTGGATGTCGTCCTCGCCGCGCGTCCGGACACGATCGTCGTGGAGATGGGCATACCGCAGTCGCCTCCCCGCGGCGCCGTGCACATCGCCACGCACGGTGCCGCCCGGGTCTGCGGAGTGGCCGCGGCGGAGGCCGTCGTAGCGGGCTGACCGCGGACGTGGCACGGCCGCAGAGCCCCTGGCGCGGACGCGCCGGGGGCCTTCGGTCCTCCGGGGTAGGCCGTACTGAACACGGCCCCGGCGACCGGCAGTTCGCAGGCATTCGGCGGCAGCTTCGGCGGGTTCGCGTTGACATCGCTCAGTGGTCTGGTCCAAGCTGAGGGAACCTCGGTTCGATCATCGCGGCGCCGGCATTCAGCCACTCGGCCGCCGAAGAACTCGATCCCTGGAGTGATCGCATGCCGACGCATGCCCCCTACCTCTGCCGCGCCCCCTCGGAGCGCCCCTACTTCAGCGCGGACGGCGAGACCTATCTCGCGCAGACACCCCTGCCGCACATCGGCAAGTCCCGGCCCCTGCGCGTGCTGTCCGAGGAGGAGTTCGCCTTCTGGCAGACATACGGCTACGTCGTGGTCCGGGGCGCCGTCTCGCCCGGCGAAGCGAAGGGCCTGCTCGAATTCGATGGGCATCGCGGTCGTCTCGGTCATGATGCTGCCGACCCGGATCTTCGCCGACCGCTGGCGCAGCCGCTGGGCTGACGGGCACGTCGTGCGGTCGGCAGCGCGGTGGCAGGTATCGGACTGGCGCTCGCCCTGTTGGCCGGCGGGGTGGTGCCGACTCTGGCGGGCTTCGCGTGCGTGGGTCTGGGCGCGGCCGCCGTCACACCGTGTGTACGTCGCCGCGGCCGCGAAGGGCTCCGACGCCCTGGCGCTGGTCGCCGCGATGGGGACCACCGGTCTGCTGGTCGGCCCGGCCGTGATCGGCTTCATCGTGGGCGCGGCGGGACTGGTGCCGGGTATGGCCGCGGTGGCCGCCTCGGCGCTGATCGTCTGTCTGTCGGCCACGCGCATGCACCTGGCGTCGGCCGAGGCGGCGTACGGCGACGGGGGAGTGACGGCAATGGCGGACTGACGGGTACTCGGGGTGCGCGACCGTACCGCGTGTACGCATCATCGCATCGGGTACCGGGCAGTGGTCGGTCCCTGTCCGGCCGTGTCGACGAGGGATGTGTCAGCGATGAACACCACACGTGGCGCAGACGGCAAGCGAACCGGGCGTGACGAGACGGCGGAGGAGCGGGCCGACCGGATGTGGGTCGAGCTGATCCAGGAGGTCCGGGTCGCGCAGACGGGCGTCCAGATCCTCTTCGGCTTCCTGCTCACCGTGGTGTTCACCCCGGCCTTCGCCCGTCTGGCCCACACGGACCGGGTGATCTACATCGTGACCGTCGTCCTCGGCGCCGCCGCGACCGGCGCCCTGATCGGCCCGGTGTCCCTGCACCGCCTGGTGTCCGGGCGGCGGGTGAAACCGCAGGCGGTGAGCCTGGCCTCCCGTCTGACCTTCGTCGGCCTCGTCCTGCTGCTCGCCACGATGACCTCGTCGCTCCTGCTCGTCCTCAGGGTCGCCACCCAGGCCGACTACGTACTCCTGCTGGTCGCGGTGGTGGTGCTCTGGTACCTGCTGTGCTGGTTCGGCTGGCCACTGTGGGTACGGCACCGGCATACAAGCGAGCAGTGACCGCACGCGGAGGACGATGACCATGAACCACGACCCTGCCCGACGAAGCCGTCAACCGGACCCGCGGGCGCGCTCAGGGCTGATCGGCCGCCGCTCCCCGCGCACCGGAACCGAGCCGGCCACCGCCCGCAGCGCTGTACGTCTGCGGCTGCTGCTGAGCAGCATCTTCCTGCCCCTGTTCGCCGCGGCAGCGGCCCTGTTCGGTATCTGGGCCGCGCACTCCGGTCCGGGCGACAGCCCCGGCCGCACCCCGCTCATCACCCTCGCCGCGATCTGTGCGGGCCTTGCCCTGGTGGCCGCAGTGGACCTGCTGGTCGTGGCCCGCCGCCGTCGTTAGGCGACCCGGTACTTCTCCGCGTCCTGCCTGCGCAACGTCAGCCCGTGGCCCGGCCCTTGGGACGGCTGGACCGTGCCGCCCGTAGGGTCCAGCGTGCCGTCGAAGAACATCGACTCGATACGCACGTGGTCGTGGAACCACTCGATGTGGCGGAGGTTGGGGATGGCGGCCGCCGCTGCCGCATGGGCGTTCGGGGCACACCGCGCGGAGATCTCCAGGCCGTGGGCGAGGGCGAGGGCCGCTGCGCGCAGGAACTCGGTGATGCCGCCGCAGCGCGTCGCGTCGACCTGGAGACAGTCCACGGCGCCCGCAGTGACCAGTCGGGCGAAGTACGGGAGGTCGTAACCGTATTCACCGGCCGCCACATCGCAGTCCAGGGTGTCGCGCAGCAGCCGCAGGCCGGTCAGGTCGTCCGAGGAGACCGGTTCCTCGAACCAGCTGACGCCGTAGTGGCCAAGGGCGCTGCCGATGCGCAGCGCCTGCTTGCGGTTGTAGGCGCCGTTGGCGTCGACGTACAACTCCGTCCCGGGGCCGATGGCCCGGCCGGCGGCGCGGACTCGGGAGAGGTCCCTGTGGAACCCCTGGTCCCAGCCCGTGCCGATCCTGATCTTGACGCGGGGGATGCGCTGCTCGTGCACCCAGCGGCCCAGCTGGTCCGCGAGGCACTTTTCGGGGTACGTCGTGAAACCGCCGCTGCCGTACACCGGAACCCGAGTGCGGGCCGCGCCGAGGAGGCTGACGAGCGGGAGGTCGAGGAGCCGCGCTTTGAGGTCCCACAGGGCGATGTCCAGCGCCGAGATCGCGCACCCGGTGATCCCGGGACGGCCCGCTTCGCGCACGGACCTGCACATCGCGTCGTGCAGAGCCGGGATGTCCAGCGCGTCCTGGCCCTCGACCAGGGTGGCGAGGTGCTCGCCGAGCATCAGGCCGACTGAGGCCGGGCCGTAGGTCCAGCCCGTGCCCGTCGCGCCGCCGGCCGAGACCTCGGCGAGCACCATCGTCGTCGAGTCCCAAGCCAGCGTGCCGTTCGCCTCCGGTGCGTCGGTGGGCACGGTGTACACGGAGACGGCGGGTCGATGGAGTTTCATCGTGGACCCCTCCGTTGGGTGCCCGTGGTCATCGGTGGTCGTGCGGGAGCTGCGGCAGCACTTTCGTACGGTAGAAGTCGAAGGACCCGCGCTGGTCCGGGCCGATCTGGTTGACGTAGATCCGGTCGAAGCCGGCCTCGGCGAACGCGTCGAGCGCGGCGAGATGTTCGTCGACGTCGTTCCCGCACACGGTGTTCTCGCGGACCATCTCCTCGGTGACGAGCGGCTCCAACTGCTCGAAGTGGCTGGGGGAGGGCAGGATCTGCCCCATCTCGCCGGGCAGCAACTGGTTGGACCACAACCGGTGTACCGTGCGTACGGCCTCCTCCCGGTCGGTGTCGTAGCAGACCTTGGTGCCGCCGCTGACCGTCCGGCCGGCCCCGCCGGCCTTGAGGAACTGCGACACCAGGGACTCGTCGGGCGTCATCGTGATGTAGCCGTCGCCGACGCCGGCCGCGAGCGCGGCCGCCTTGGGGCCGAAGCCGGACACGTCGATCGGCACGGGCTCGTCGGGGACGGTGTAGAGACGGGCGTTCTCCACGGTGCAGTGGGTGCCGTGGTGACTGACCTCCTCGCCGGAGAACAGCCGGCGCATCACCTGGATCGCCTCCTCCAGCATCTCCATGCGGGACCTGCGCGGGCGGCCAAGAACCGCCGAGAATGTGCTCGTTGAGCGCCTCACCCGTGCCGACGCCCAGGCGGAAGCGGCCGCCGGTCATCACCGCACAGGTCGCTGCGGCCTGCGCGACGACTGCCGGGTGGATCCGCACGGTGGGACACGTCACCGCGGTCTCGATGGGCAGGGAGACCGCCTCCGAGAGCGCGCCGATCACCGACCAGACGAACGGGCTCTGGCCCTGGGAGTCGTTCCACGGGTGGTAGTGGTCGGAGATCCACAGCGACTGGAATCCGGCCTGTTCCGCCGACCTCGCCTGTTCGGCGAGGCCGGCGGGACCGATTTCCTCGCACGCGAGGAAGTAACCGTATTCGGGCATGGGTGAACACCTCCGCCGCAGAAGGAATTCGGGTCGGCTCACGCCGATTGGCCGGGCTGACGGTGCGTCACCACCGATACCACCGGGACCTGCCACCGCCCGCGGCGGTTCCGCGTACCAGGAATCCCAGCAGCCAGATGACCAGCACCGCCAGGGCGATCCACCAGAGAAGTTTCACGGCGAACCCGGCGCCGAAGAGAATCAGTACCAGAAGAAGAACGAGCAGGATGGGAATCATGACTTGAACCTCCTGAATTGCGGGTAACCCCGAATGTGGAGTTCAGGCATACGCGCGAGCGCATCAGTCGGTCCGCTGTGAGAAAACCTCCAGGAACGCCTCGCGGAACGCCTTCAGGTCGCCCGGCTTGCGGCTGGTGATCAGCGTGTTGGGACCGTCGTCGCAGATCCGCACCTGCTCGTCGACCCAAGTGCCGCCCGCGTTACGGATGTCGGTCCGCAGGCTCGGCCACGAGGTGAGCGTCCGGCCGCGCACGACGTCGGCCTCGACCAGCGTCCACGGTGCGTGGCAGATCGCGGCGACCGGACGGCCGTTGTCGAAGAAGCCCTTGGCGAAAGCGACGGCCTTCCGGTTCAGCCGCAGCGCGTCGGGATTGGCCACGCCACCGGGCAGCACGAGCGCACCGAACGCATCGGCCGACACCTCGTCCACGACCACGTCCACCGGGAACGTGTCCGCCTTGTCGAGGTGGTGGAAGGCCTGGATCTCACCCGGCTTGGTCGACACGAGCACGGGCTCGTGACCCGCGTCGGCCGCCGCCTGCCAGGGATCGGTGAGCTCGACCTGTTCGACGCCTTCGGGTGCGGTCAGAAACGCGATACGCATGATGGTTCATCGTCCTTCCGTTACGGTCCGGCGGGCCTCGTCGTCCGCGGCCCGCCGCTTCCTCGCCCGAGCCGCCCGACGTACGGCCGTGTGCACGTCCCACAGGGCGGTGGTCTCGCGCAGCGGTCATCATCAGCCAGTGGATCGGTGACTCTCTGGTGCCCGAGTGCGTCGGCCTGTCTCCGTGAGCCGTGATCTGTCACGGCTGGTTGCCTCCCTTCCACGGGTGGTGTGGTCACGGCCTCCGGACGCCGCCCGTGGTACCCCCGGGACAGGCACCTATGCGCACGGACCGCCCGGAAGGCATGCGAAGCGCAAAAGTTTTCCGGAAATTCTGTTCCGGTGTTTGTGGTCCGTCGTGAGGGGCAAGGGAAAAAGGAGTGTTTCGGACAGGAGGCACGCCTGTGGGAGCGACGGACTCGTCGCCCGGGTGAGGTTGCCCGCGGATCTGTCGCACCCCATGGGGATCGTCCCACCACCAAACAAGGGAGTTCGACGCACCATGCGAACTCGAGCGAGCACGCAGCGCCACCCCCACGACGACGCCCCCGACACCGAGGATGCCTTCCACACGCTTGCCACGATGCCTCCGGGCCAGCGGCGTGACTCGCTCCGTGAGGAGATCGTCGAGGCGTGGCTGCCGATGGCGGACCGGCTCGCGGGGCGGTTCCGCAGCCGTGGCGAAAGCTATGAGGACCTGCGCCAGGTCGCCGCCCTGGGACTGGTCAAGGCGGTCGACCGCTACGACCCCGAGCGGGGCAACGCCTTCGAAAGCTATGCCGTCCCCACGGTCACCGGGGAGATCAAGCGGCACTTCCGCGATCACATGTGGACCCTGCACGTACCGCGCCGGGTCCAGGACCTGCGCAATCGTGTGCGGGCCGCCTGCCAGGAGCTGTCCCGGAGCGTCTCGGACAGCCGGCCCGGTGTGAGCGAGATCGCCGCGCAGGCGGATCTGAGCGAGGAGGAGGTGCGGATCGGTCTCGAGGCGCTGGAGAGCTTCAGCACGCTCTCGCTCGACGCCGAACTCCCCGGCAGCGAGGACGGCTACTCACTGGGCGACGCCCTGGGCTCGCCCGACCCGGCCCTAGACACGGTCGTGGACCGGGAGGCGGTCAAGCCCCGCCTGGAAGCCCTCCCCGAGCGCGAACGCGCCATCCTGTACATGAGGTTCTTCAAGGACATGACCCAGAGCAGCATCGCCGAGCAACTCGGCATCTCGCAGATGCACGTCTCACGCCTGATCAGCCGCTGCTGCCACCAACTACGCGACGAAGTCCTGAAGGACAGCCGCGCGGCATGAAGGTCCGGGTGGGCGGCCCGGCCGCGCGGCGCTCTACGCGGTCATGGCGACGAGGAGCACCGCCACACCGACGACGAGCCAGGTGACGCAGTCCCCGAGATGCCCCGAGTGGTCGTCGCAGTGGCAGCACGACGCGGCGTCCCATCGCCCGGCAGACGGCGCCGACCGGTCCACGCCGCGCCACGGCAGGGCGGCACCCCTACGACCTGCTGCGCGCCGTGGCCAACCTGACCCTGCCGGACCGGGAGGGCGACGGCGGCCATACACAGCGCATGATCGCCCTGTTGATCGACGGCCTCCGCTACGGCGCCCCCAAGGGCGCGGTCTGAGCCGACTGTCACTCGGCCGGCCTCGGCGGTCGCCCCTCGCCCGTTCCCCTGACCCTGCAGGTCACGTCGCACAGGGGCATCGCCGCAGGTCAAGCATGCCGCGCGGATATTCCCGCCGAGCCATCGGAACGCCAATGGCAGGCATCGGGTTCTTCATTGGAATCTGTCCGGAGGTGGGCATAGCGTCGAAGACGTCGCCGCACTGACGATCTGCGCGCACAGCGTCAGCTGCCAAGCGTCCGCCGGACGCGGCGTGCCGGAGCGGGCGACCCCCCATTCGTGGGCCTCACCGGACGAGGCCCGCCCTCTGGAGAACACGATCATGTCGAAGATCCTTTTCGTGCTGACCGGCGCCGACTTCTGGACGCTCGCCGACGGCACCAAGCACCCGACCGGCTTCTGGGCCGAGGAGGCCGTCGCCCCGTACGAGGCGTTCAAGGCCGCCGGACACGAGATCGTCGTAGCCACCCCCGGCGGCGTCGTGCCCACCGTCGACAAGGGCAGCCTCGCGCCCGAGTTCAACGGAGGACAGGAGGGCGCCGAGAAGATCGCTGCCGCGCTCGACTCGATGAACGAGCTCGAGAACCCGATCCGCCTCGAGGACGTCCGGCTCGACGACTACGACGCCGTCTTCTACCCGGGCGGCCACGGCCCCATGGAGGACCTGGCCGTCAACAGCACGTCCGGCAGGCTGCTGATCGACACGCTCGGCTCGGGCAAGCCGCTCGGCGTGGTCTGCCACGCCCCGGCCGCGCTGCTGGCCGCCGTCACCGAGGACGGCTCCAACGCCTTCGCCGGATACGAGGTGGCCGCGTTCACCAACGCGGAAGAGGCGCAGGCCGGCTTGGCCGACAAGGCCAAGTGGCTCCTCGAGACGCGGCTCGGCGATGCGGGCGTGGACGTGCAGGTGGGCGAGCCGTGGGCGCCGCACGTGGTCGTCGACCGCAACCTCGTCACCGGCCAGAACCCGGCCTCGGCCGCCCCGCTGGCGGCGGAGGTCCTCAAGAAGCTGGGCTGAGCCATGGGCGCCGACCGGCTCGACGAGGTCCTGGACGCCACGTACGACTGCCTGACCCGGTACGGCGTACGGCGCACCACGATGGACGACATCGCCTCCACCATGGGCGTCTCCCGGTCGGCGGTCTACCAGTACGTCCGCAGCAAGGACGACGCCTTCCGGCAGCTCGCCGCCCGCCTCCACGACCGGGCGCTCGCCCGGGCCCGGCTGGCGGCGGCGCAGGACGCCCCGTACGCCGTACGCATCCGGGGCGTTCTCGCCGCCAAGTTCGACCTCGTTCTCGACCTCAGCGGTCCCTCACCCCACACCGCCGGACTGCTGGACCAGAAGGCCCGGCTCTTCGGCGAGATCCGCACCGCCTTCACCCGGAACCTGCGGTGCCTGCTCGTCGGCCTGTTCGCCGAGGCCGGTACGGCCGCCGGGACGGAACCCGGCCGGGCAGCGGACATCGCGATCGCCCTGGTGACCGGACTCGAATCGGTGCACGGCGGAAGGGAGTTGCTCGCCCCGGCCACCGGCGCCCTCCTCACCGGCCTGCTGGCCACCGCGCCTCCGGCCACCGACCACAGCCTCGCGGTGGAGCCGTGTCAGTGATCGATCCAGGTGCCGGTTCCGGCGCCGTGCAGCTCAGCGGCCCCGGTGTCCGGAGCGACCCGGAGGACCCGGAGGACCCGGACGAGGCGGACCGCGCCTGCGCCGCGCCGTCGAACTCGGCGTCACCTTCATCGACACCGCCGACTCCTGCGGCCCGTTCGTCAGCGAGGGCCTGGCGCACAGAGGCGCCGCACCCGTACGCCGACGACCTGGCCATCCCTGGTTCCCGGTGGCCACCGACCGACGCCCGTGCCTCGCCATACGAATCACCTAGGCTTGCTCTGTGAGACATAGGGATTCCGATGGCCCGGGTGCGGCGGCACCCGTCTCGGATCTGAACCTCCTGCGCACCTTCCTGGCCGTGTACCGGTCCGGCTCGTTCACCGCGGCCGCCGGACTGCTCGGCCTGTCGCAGCCGACGGTGACCACCCAGATCCGTTCGCTGGAGCGGCAGACGGGACGCGAACTGTTCGAACGTCTGCCGCGCGGCGTCGCACCGACCCTGGTCGCCCACGACCTGGCCACCCGCGTGGCCGCGCCGCTCGACGCGCTCGCCGCAGCGACCGGGGTGGGGGCGGCGGCGACCGAGCGGCAGGCTCCGGTCCATCTCGCCGGTCCCGCCGAGCTGCTGTGCGCCCGCGTATTGCCCACCCTCGCCCCACTGGTCCGTGACGGCGTACGCCTGCGCGTGTCGTCGGGCCTGACCGATCCGCTCCTGGACGAACTGCGCACGGGACGCCACGACCTGGTGATCGCGACCGTCCGCCCACGCGGCAGGGCCCTGACCGCGGTACCGCTGATGGACGAGGAGTTCGTCCTGGTCGCCGCTCCATCCTGGGCGGAACGCCTCGAAGAAGGGCTTACCACGGACTGCCCGGCCGCACTGCGCCCCGTCCCACTCGTCGCATATGCCGAAGACCTGCCCATCGCCCGGCGTTACTGGCGTCACGTCTTCGGCACCCGCCTGTCCTGCCCCGCCGCCGTCACGGTCCCGGACCTGCGCGGGGTGCTCGCCGCCGTCGCCGCGGGAGCCGGCTTCACGGTGCTGCCCCGCTATCTCTGCCAGGACGAACTCGCCTCCGGGATCCTGGTCCCCCTCCACGAACCGGAGGACCCACCCATCAACACGGCGTATCTCGTCCAGCGCCCCGACAGACCCGACAACCCGGACGTCGTACGTGTCCGCGACGCGCTCCTCGCGGCCGGGCGTGCGTGATGACCGGGTCTTCGGCGCCCACGGCGTTCCGGCCGTCGTGTGGCACGTAGTTCCTGCTCGGCAGTCAGCTTCAAGCCGTGGAGTCGACGTTCAAGGCAGGGTGTTGCCGTGTCCGGCCGGGGGAGGGCGCGGTGCAGCAGGCGTCCTTCCCCGGCCGGACACTCACCCGGAGCTACTTCTGGTCGGTGTCCTCGGGGGCCAGCAGGACGGCTATGCGGCTGGCGTGGGCGACCGCGTCGCTGATGCGGGGGTTGATGAGGGCTTCGAGCGTGCCGCGGTGGTGCGGGCTGAGGACCAGGAGGTCGGCCTTGAACTCCTCCGCGGTGGTGGAGATGGTCTCGGCGATCTGGTTGGTCAGACCGCTGCCGACGGTGCCCTGGGCGTCGACGCCCGAGTCGCGCAGCGCGGCGACGGCCTCCTCGACGACCGCCTTGGCTTCCGCGTCGTCCTCCAGGGGAACGACGGCGGCGAGGGTGGCCGCGGACGCGGCGATGTGCAGCACGTTGACCTTGGCGCCGGTCAGCTTGGCGAGGTCACCGGCCAGGCGCACGGCGGAGTGGCGGGTGGGACCGGCGTCGATGGCGACGAGAATGCGGTGGAACATGAACGTCCTGTCCTTGTTTGATGTACCGACGGCATCTTCACGGAGGCCTCTTTCGAGGGCGTCCGCTCCGTGGAGGAGACGCCCCTGCGCTCGAGGGCACTGGCTGCGCGATCAAGCATCGAGATGAACAACCGGACGGTGCCGATGTGTTCCGGACAGGGTCTCGTCAGCCCGGGCGGCGCGGGGGCTGCTCAGGGATGGCCGGGGGCGTGCCGTCGCTTCCGTCGGACGGGGGTGGTGGGGGCGTCGGCTTCGAGCCGAAGAGGAATTCCTCGAACAGGTCCATCCCCAGCAGCAACGCGAGCATCAGTACCGGAACAACCAGGGCCAGAACCATGGTCGCCTCCCTGTACGGCTTGCCGCGTGTCGCGGTGACCACGTGGCGCGGAAGCAGGCACGCAGGGCAGAGGGGCCGGCGGGCGTCGTACCGGCGCCTCCTGTCGCCATCGTCACCCGGATGCCCGCGGTCCGAAACCGCACACCAGCCGCGAGCCCGTCGCGCCGGCATCACTCGACGGCCTCCCCCGCCTGGCTGGAGCGGCGTGTCCGGGTAGGGTGACACCCATGGCGCCGTCGGCGGCGGTAGGCCAGTCGGGTGAACGGGCGCTGTACGCCGACCTCGGCTCCGGTGGTCCCGGGTCGCTGTCCGTGCGCGGATGCATCGTCGAAGGATCGGGAGAACGGAGACCGCGGTTCGTGCGGGGTCCGTCGCCGGCCGGTGTCTCGGTGTCTGCCCGAGCTGGGGGTATCGCTCGTTCTCCGGCGTTCCTTCCGGATCATTGACATGCATGTGAACCGAATGTTCTCCCGTTCCGCCCGTACGTCCCCCGCCGGATCGCCTGCAGACGGCACCGCCGCGCCACCGGCGTCCGCCGCCGACTGGGGACTGCTGCTACTTCGACTGACCGTCGGCTTGCTGATGGCCGGGCACGGTGCCCAGAAACTGTTCGGCGCATTCGGCGGCAACGGCCTGACGGCGACCGGCAAGTGTTCGCCGACCTCGGTTTCCACCCGGGAAAGGTCTATGCCGTGATCGGCGGTCTGTCCGAATTCCTCGGTGGCCTCGGTCTGGCCTTCGGACTGCTCACGCCCCTCGCGGCCGCCGCCCTGATCGGCGTGATGCTCAACGCCATGGTGACCGTCTCCGGCGCGCACGGTCTGTGGGACGCCGACGGGGGAGTGGAGTACAACGTGACCATCTGCGTCGTGGCCCTGGCCGTCGCGGCCATCGGTCCGGGCCGGCTCGCCCTGGACCGGCTCTTGCCCTGGGGCAAGGGCGGCTGGGGCGAGGCGGCCGTAGCCCTCGGCCTCGGCGGTGTGGGAGCCGCGATCGCACTGAGTCTGTGACCGGTCACGGCCGTGCAGGGACGGCTGCCGGTCGGCTTACTGTTGCTCATGCGAAGGGCGTCGAGTACGTCGAGTACGGAGCAACATGTGAGCGCTGCGACCATCAGGACAGCTCTGGCACGCAAGGTGCGGGGCTTGTGCTGCACCGTGCCACAGCCGCTGTGGCTGGTCGTTCCTCTGGTGCTCGTCGTCGCCGTCCCGGTGGCCGACGCGTTCCTGCCCCCCGACATGCACATCGCGCATCTGCTGGTCGTGGGCCTTGCGCTCACCGCTGTCGGCACGGGACCGCGCATCACCGCGCTGATCGGTGGCCTGTCGGTGCTGTCCCTGATCGCCGCAGGAGCGGAACGCCGCACCCTCACCACCGAGAGCGTCCTCGTCGAGCTGTGTGCTCTGGCCGCGCTCGCCGTCTTCCTGGTGATCTTCACGTACGTACGGGACCGGCGAAGAAGCGAACTCGACAGGGCGCGCCTGGTGTCCGATGCCGCGCAGCGGGTCGTCATGCGGCCTCTCCCGGAGCAGGCCGGGCCGGTGTCGCTCGCCTCGGCGTACCGCAGCGCCGACGCCGACACCTGGATCGGCGGCGACCTCTACGCCGTGGCCCGCACCCCCGACTCCACCCGGCTGATCATCGGCGACGTCCGCGGCAAGGGCCTGGCCTCGATCAGCGACACGGCGGTCGTGCTGGGCGCGTTCCGCGCGGCGGCCCACCGCACGATGCCGCTGCAGGAGCTGGTGGCCTACGTGGAGGACGCGGTCTGCTGGGGCCTCGCCGAGTTCTCCGGGACCGACGACGACGTCGCCGAGCGCTTCGTGACCGCCCTGCTGCTGGACATCCCCGACGACAAACCGGTCGTCCATGTGATCAGTTGCGGCCATCCCCCGCCTCTCCTGCTGCACGGCACGACCGCGTCCCTGCTCCAGGTGTGCGACCCCGCCCCGCCGATCGGCCTCGGAGTGACACCCTGCTGCACGTACGTCACGACGACCTTCCCGTTCGACGCCGGCGACCGGCTGGTGCTGTACACCGACGGCGTCAGCGAGGCCCGCGACGCCGAGGGCGAGTTCTATCCGCTCGCCGAGCGTGCCATGGACTGCGCGGACCTGGCGCCGGGGTGCCTGGTCCGACGGCTTGCCGAGGACGTGCGGGAGTACGTCGGCGGCGCGCTGCACGACGACATGGCCCTGGTCGTCGTCCGGCGGGACGGGGCGCGGGGGCGCGTCTGAGCGGTCTTCGCAGTCCGCAACGCGTGAGGAACCCCTGGACCGGGGGCGTGCACCGTGCCATGTGCCAGAGATACATACAGGCCGGCGTCCGCCAGGGGCGCCACGGCTCCGCGATCTTCTCGAGTTCGGCGGGGCCCGGCGACCCCGGCAGTCCGTACGCCCTCTCCACGGCACGCCGGAGGCCGATGTCGGCGACCGGCAGCACATCGGGCCGGCGCAGGCGGAACATCAGGAAGATGTCTGCGGTCCACGCCCCGATGCCCTTCACGGCTACCAGCTGTGCGACCACCTCGGCGTCGGGCAGGTCGCGCAACCGCTCCAGTTCGAGCTCCCCGGAGACGATGTGCTCGGCGAGCGAACGCTGGGACGCCACTTTGGCTCTGGACGGACCGACCGCCTGACGCAGTTCCTCCGGATCGTCGCCGAGGAACTTCTCCGGCGTCGGAAGGGCGCCGCCCTCGCGTACCGCCGCATCGATGACCGCCCCACAGAACGCGATCGGCACGGCGCAGGTGCGCCTCGGGACTCCGCACGCTCTGCCGTGCCATGAAAAGGACCGTACGGCGGGGGTGTGCGGGCCGCACGGCTCACCGCAGGCGCCGCAGGCTCGCCGAGAGATGGTGCTGCAACGGCTGCCCGACCGCCGCGAGGTCGTGGACGAACTCGAGTGTGTCGCCGTCGGCCAGGGTATAGCGGCGGCGGGTGGCGTCGACCTCCTTGGCCGTGGGGGTGAGGGCCACCTCATGCGTGGCGAGGTCCACCGTGATGCCGTCGGCCCGGCCGACCGCGATCTCCGCGATGCCGGTGGGCTGGGTGATCAGCGCCTCCACCCTGCCCTCGGGCTGCAGCCGCCACCAGCCGCTCTCCCGGGCCGCCGGCCGCAGCGGCGCGCCGTCGGCGTCGACCAGCCAGGCCCGGGCCTCGTAGTGCAGGAAGGGCCGGCCGTCATGGCTGAAGGTGACTTCCTGCGCGTACGCGAAGTCCCCGTCGAGCGTGGGGTACCCGCCCCGTCCACGGCCGTGCCAGGTGCCCAGGAGGCCGAGCACAGGTGTGAGCAGCTCGTGCGGTGCGGGCTCCTCGTCCGGCCGGTGGGCGTCGGGGTACGGGTGCTCCGGTGCCGGATCCAACACGCTTGCGCTCCTCGGGTCGTGCCGCTGCGGGGGACAGCCTAGATGATCCATTCCAAGGGGTCAGTGATCATACGAAGTCAGCGAACGGAGGGTGTCTTGTCCGGTGTGATCGTTGTGCCAGATCACGGCGGTCAGCGCGAGTATGCGCTGTATGACGCGGGCAATGACACCGCGGGGTGTGCGTCCTCGGTGCTGTTCGAGGTCGAGCTGTCCCTTGCAGGTCTCGTTGACCGACTCGATGACCTGCCGCAATGGCTTGAACAGGGATCCGCCGGGCCGCTGCCGTTCGCCCTTGCGGGTCGGTCGTAGCAACTGGATTCCCTGCCGGGCGAGTTCTTGTCCGCAGTCACGGCCGAAGTAATTCTTGTCGCCGATCAGGGTCTGGCCGGGCCGGGCGGCGACGAGGTGCGGTTCGGCCGCGAGCAGGTCCAGCAGGGTCTCGCGCTCGTGGGCCTTGGCCCCGGTCAGGGCGAAGGCGATCGGCAGGCCCTGCACGGTGCACACCAGGTGCAGCCGCAGGCCCCAGCAGAAGCGGCTGTGGCAGAGACGGAGGACCTGCACGCCTTCCGCTACGCCCACGCGGGCTGGGTGTTGTCAGTGGTCGTGGCGATCGCAGTGGTCATGACGTCTGTGGTGGCCGTGGTGCCCGTGGTGCCTGATCGTGGTGGGGTCGGTGGCGGTGTGGGTGGTGGTGTCGCCGCCTCCGGTGACGGTGGCGGTGTTGGTGACCCGTGCACGGGCGTTGCAGGAGACGTGGACCTTCAGGGTGACGGGCGGGTAGCGGTGCCCGGCGGGCAAGACGTCGCTGCGTGTGCAGGTGAGGGTGGCCAGAGTGCAGTGCCATCCCTTGCCGGTGATCTTGTAGGCCCGAAGACCTGCGGGGAGGGTGTCGTGGACGGTGACCGTGGTGCCATTGGTCGGGCCGGCCGCGGTGCGGTTACCCACAGTGATGGTGTAAACGCCGTCCTCGCCCCGGATGAAGGTGCCCGCGTGCCTCTTGGCGATGGTCAGGGAGGGTGGAGCTGGGACGACCGTAAATGTGAGGCCGGTGCTGTCGGTGCTGTCGGTGCCGCCGGGGTCAGTGGTGGCGGTTCCACTGGGTTCGGTGTGGCCGGTGGTGGTGAAGGTGTCGTTCACAGGCACCGTCCCGTCGTCGGCCTGGGCCGCCGTCGAGGCGGTCGTCGCCGACCCGGGCACCGCTGTGGCCAGGACGATCGCCAGGACGGCCAGCCTGGCCATCATGACTGCCCCCGTCTTGCGGGTCCGCACCCTCAGCCGCAATCGGAACATGCCGCCCGTACCTCCCGTGCCGCGGCTTGCTCCAGCCCGCCCTCTCCCATGCCTGAACACCGACATCTCCGCTTCCAAACCGTCGATAACAAGCCGTAGATGCTCATCTTTACGCTTCCGCGAGTGGGCTCGCGCATACGACACGACGGTGATCGCGGCGAGCACACGAGACTCGACAAACACAGCGGGTGGGCGAGTGGTGCGCCGAGGTCGGAGCGCCGGCAAGGGTGCCGACGGCGCAAAAGGAGCGGTGACGCGCTCGATGACGACGTCATGCGTCACCCACCGAGCAGATCAGCCGGCTGCGGGGCTCGGTCGGAGTGGTCACCGGCGGCGCCGGAGGAATTTGGAGAGCGGAAGGCACAGAGCGGTGAGGGCGAGGGCTGAGAGCCCGGCGACCACAGGGGTGGGGAAGTGCTCTTGCTGGGCGGCCGACGCGGCGACTGCTCCGGCGCTACTGGGAGTCGTCGGGAAGGTGATGGTGGCGCGCGTGGTGTGCGCGACCAGGCCGCTTTTGAGTGTGAGCGCCACGGTCCACGGGCCGTCCGGCAGCCGTGCGTCCAGCGGGACGACCACCTCCCCAAGGTCGCCCGGAGCCAGTGTGGTGCCCGTCTTGACCGAGAACGGTCCAGCGCGCAGTCCAGCAGGCCCGTCGAAAAGGGAGAGTGCCCCGCTGATGTCCAGGGCACGGCCCCCCGTGTTGTGGATCCGGGCGCGAACCTCCCCCCGCCCGTCGCGGGCTCGGGTCGTGTAGAGCCGCTCGATCTTGAAGTCCGAGGGTGGCTCACCACCGGGACCGACGTCGATGTACATGCGGACGCCCACCCGGCCCAGCATCGTCAGATTGTGCGAGCGGTCCGTGCCGGTGCCCGTCTGCGCCCAGATGACGCCGTATCGCTCCCCGGCGGCGGCGTCCCTGGGCACCCGGATGGTGGTGCGTACCCGCGCCGTTTCGGAGGCTGCCAGCTCAAGGTCCGCCGTATTGAGTGACGTCCAGCCGGTCAGCTCGTTGGGGGTGCGCTGCGGCGCGAAGGTGAACTTACCCTTCGCGATGGTGGCTGCCGCGGCGTAGACGTTGACGTGCATCGGTGTGGACGACTCGTTGGTGACCTCCACCCGCCGCTCGATGGTCGAGCCGGGCGCGAGGTGGTCGACGATGTAGGCCTGCGCCCTGGGATCGGCACGGCGGCTTTCCGGAGCGTCGAGCAGCTTGATACCGATGGTCCTGCCCGCAGCAGGGTGCCGGCCGGAGGGCGCCCCGGGCGCTCCGTGTCCCGCTGCCGGCATCACCCCGGCCGCCTGCACGAACGCCAGCGCCAGCAGCAGAACCCAGTACCGGCGCGCACCCTTCATTCCGTCAGGCAACGGACTGGGTCAGCGTTCCGGTGTAGGTCCCGCCGACGGTGCCGGCGGGCACGTGAACGGCGACGGTCGGGTTCCAGCTCGCGGTGTTGTCTCCGACCCCGTCGGTCCCGGTGACTACCGTCTGCGCGGAGTTGCTCAGCGTCACGGACGTTCCGGTGGCGGTGATGGTACCGGTCGTCGTAATCGTCCCGGGATCGTAGGTAGCGTCGGTGGCGGGGATCGTCGGCGCACCGTCGTTCGTGAAGTCCGTCTCCGCCGCGGTTACCGTCCAGGAGGCCGAGAGGAGGGCGCGATCGTCGGTGACGGTCACGGGGCCGATCGGCGCGCTGATCGTGGTGCCGGGCGCTCCCGAGCCGAGGTTGGCGCTGGCCGGTACCGACAGCGTCAATGCGCCGGACGTGACGGTGTACGTGACTGTGGTGCTGGGGTCGTCCGCCGCGACGGCGAGGCCCTGCTGGGCCAGGACGAGAGCAGCGGCTGCGGCCGCGACAGATAGGCTTCGTGCGCGCACGATAAGATAACTCCCGAGGTAGCCGCCCGCCAGCGGAGATGCTGGCTGACAGCGGACAGGCTGGTTGACGTGACGCAGACCATCGGGCGCGGCCTGTTCACACAAGCCGACGCGCGCCGCACTCCGCCAAACGAATGACCACATTTCAGCCGGAGCGAAGTTCAGCCCGCCTCGCCGGCACCCTCAGATCTCCTGGCCGCGATGCAGCGAACGGCATCGCAAACTGACCCGCGACAAGCTCGACATGATCCTCGACGCGGTCAACTGCCTCGCCCTCGACTTCCATCCGATCGCCAACGCCCCGCAGCTCATCGCCCAGGAGGTCGCCGACGCCTACGGCGACGATGAGGACGGCCTCGACCCGGCCCGCACCGCCCTCGCCGACACGATCGCCGCCGGGCCCCGGCTGCGCGCCCTCGCGGTCGTCGAAGCCGCCGTCACCGCCGTGCGCGGCAGCGCCGGCACGTACGGCGGGGTCTGCGGATAGCCTTCCGGCGAGTCCGCCCAGGTCTCCTGCCGTCCGAGCGCGGGTCACCTGCTTCTCTTCGACCAGCAGTTGTGTCGCGCGGCTTGCCACTCCTGCGGAGAAACGATCGGAGGCGTGTTCATGACGACGTCCTCCTTCCGGCTCGGAACGTTTGAGTACATTGTCGCGTATGCCTGAATCTCGCCTGACGGTCGCGGAGGTCGCTGACTCACTGTTCGACTTCACGCTGCGGCCCTCCCAGCGGCAGGCCGTCGGCGCGGTCGTCGCGGGCCGCGATGCGTTGGCGGTCCTGCCGACGGGCAGCGGGAAGAGCGCGATCTACCAGGTGGCCGGTCTGTCGCTCGGCGGCCTCACGCTGGTCGTCTCGCCCTTGATCGCCTTGCAGCGGGACCAGATCCGCTCGCTCGCCGGACGCCGTTACGGCAGCGGCCGCACCGTCGGAGCCGCGCTGCTGAACTCCGCGCAGAAGGGGCACGAACGGCAGGACACCCTGTCGCGTATCTCCCGGGGCGACCTCGATTTCCTGCTCGTCGGGCCCGAACAGCTCACGAACTCCGAGACCCGGGCCGCGGTGCGGTGCGGCGCCCGGGGCATCGGTCTGTTCGTCGTCGACGAGGCGCATCTGGTGAGCGAGTGGGGTCAGGAGTTCCGGCCCGAGTATCTGCGGCTGACGGACGCCGTGACCGAGTTCGGCAGGCCACCGGTCCTCGCGCTGACCGCCACGGCCTCACCGGCCGTCCAGGCGGACATCACGCGCCGCCTGGACATGCGGTCGGCCGAGGTGGTGGTCGCGGACTTCGACCGGCCGAACATCTCGTTGGCCGTACGACGGACGCAGCCGAGCGAGCCCGAGGCGCGCGCTCTCGACGACCGGTGCGTCGACGTGCTGATCCAGCAGGACACCCCCGCCCTCGTCTACGCGCTCACCCGCGCGCGCTGCGCGTCCCTGGCCGGCCGGCTGCGCCTCGACGCCTTCGAAGTGGCTCCCTACCACGCGGGCATGGCGGCACGGGAGCGGTCGGAGGTGCAAGACGCGTTCTTCTCGGGGCGGCTCGACGTCGTGGTCGCGACCAGCGCGTTCGGTCTGGGCATCGACAAGCCGGACATCCGCAGCGTGGTGCATGCCGGTGTGCCCGGCAGCATCGACGACTACTACCAGGAGATCGGGCGGGCGGGCCGCGACGGCGAGCCGGCTGCCGCGGTCCTCGTGCACGATCCCCGCACCATCCGGATTCCCCGCAGCCTCGCGGCCCGTACGCATCTCGGCGAGGAGACGCTCCACGACGTCGTCGACGCCCTCGAGAACGCGGGGTGCCGCATCGAGGTCGCGGACCTGGTGCGGTCCGCCGAGGCATCGGCGCGTGCCGTCGACCGGGTGGTCAACGAGCTGGCGGAGCTCGGGTTCATCGGGCTCAGCGGATCCGGTGCGCACCGAGTCGTCGAGCCGGCGCGGCATCCGGCCCCGGCGGACCTGACCCGCCAGCTCGTGGAGAAGGACGCGCGACGACAGGCGGTCCTGGCCAGTCGGCTCGACGCGGCACGTCAGTACGCGGAGAGTGCGCGGTGCCGTCGTGCCGAGCTGCTGTCGTACTTCGGTGAGGACTACGCGCCGCCCTGCGGGAACTGCGACAACGACCATGAGGCGCGGGCCGCGTCGGCACCGCGTCCGACGGTCTCCGGCGGTGTTCCGGTGCGCCATCGGCTCTGGGGAGAGGGCCGCCTGCTGAGCCGGGACGACCACGAGCTCCTCGTGTACTTCACCAGCGTCGGATACCGGCACCTGACCGCCTCGACACTGGAGTCCGGAATCCTGCAACGGCGTTGAGCCGCGGGTGCTCTGCCGTCGCGGCGCCGCTGTCACCGTACCGACGAGAGGGCGATCGCACGAGGACTTCCAGGTCCGCCCTGCTGCGGGGCTTCACGTCACGCCACGACGGCCAGCCGGTCGACGAACCAGTACAGGCTGACGACCACGATCGGCGCGGTGAGCGCGGGCAGGACCCACCGGTGTGCGGGCATCCGGCGCAGGAGCGCCAGCAACGGGAACACCGCGGCGATGATGGCCAGTTGCACCACCTCGATGCCGACGTTGAAGCTCAGCAGCGACAGCAGCAGTTCCCACGACCAGCTCTTGTCGATGCCGAGCGCTCCCGCGAAGCCCAGGCCGTGGACGAGACCGAACAGGAACACCACCGGCAGCCGCCAGTGCCCGGAACCCTCGCGGTCGCGCAGGACGATGCCCGCGACGGCCACGACGGCGATGGAGGCGGCGATGACCGGCTCGACGACCGCTCCGGGCACGTGCACCACGCCGGCGGCCGCCAGCAGGAAGGTGACGCTGTGCGCGGCGGTGAACGCGGTCGCCGTACGGACGACGTTGCGCAGGGTGCGGGCGCCGATGAGCAGCGACAGCAGGAAGAGAATGTGGTCCAGGCCGAACAGGAGGTGCTCGGTGCCGAGCAGGAAGAACTCAGCGATCTGGTGGGACTCGTGGTGCCCGGCGGTCTGCAGGGTCGGTGCAGCGGCGGTCAGGACCTGGGAGCCCCGCTGTCCGCCGATGTCGTAGTGGACGATGGTCTGCGTGCTGTGGACGAAGCTCTCCGCGTCGGGGAAGAGCGCACTGGAGATCGTGTAGCTGCCGTCGGCGCCGCCCGGGCAGGCGTAGGCCAGGGTGAGGACGGCGAACGGCCGGGTGCCGCGGGTGCGGACGCCCGCCTCGCCGGCCGGGCGGGGTGCGCAGGCCGAGCCGTCGTGACCGACGGCGAAGCGTCCGGAGACGTACTCGGTGACCGCGTCCGCGTTCTTCTCGAGCTGGTGCAGCTGCTCGGAGCGGGCCTTGGCGCCGTACGCCTCGGCATAGAGCCAGGCGGACTTCATGAGCAGGTCGTACTCGAGGTCGAGGGTCGCCTCGACCCGTGTCCCGGTGCCCCGCACGTCGACGTACGCGGTCGAGGTCGCGTCGTGCGCGGCGGCCGGCGCCGGACGCGCGAGGCCGGCGGCGAACAGGGCCACCAGGGCCATGACGACGGTCAGGAGCGCGGCGCGCAACCGGCGCCGGGGCGTGGGACGCATACGGATCTCGGCTCTCTTCTCGTGGACCGGGCGGCGGACAGCGGCGGCCGGCCGCCCGGTCCAGGACGGGGATGGGCCGCCGCCCCGGACCGGTCGGGTCCGGGACGGCGGGCGAGGGGGCGGGTGCTACCGGCGGGTCAGCCGGTCTCCGCCGGGTCGTCGGACGAGGTGAACCACGAGTACTCGGACGCGTCCGGACCCCAGGTGCCGGGGCGGCCCTGCGCGTCCTTGGTCACGAAGACGCTCGGCTCGGAGGCGGTCACGCCGCCGCCGGTGGAGCGCGCCGTCACGAACCACGCGTGGGTCGTGCCCGGCTTGAGGTTCCGCCAGGTCACCGAGGCCGTCCCACCGGAGTCGACCGTGGCCTTGCCGACGACGCTCACCGGGTTGTAGAGCGCCAGCGAGTCGGTCTTGAAGGTCGTCTTGCGGCTGCCGAGGTCGACCGGCAGCACCATGTTGTCCTCGTTGCCGTTGTAGCGGTGGTCCGTGTCGTACTCGGTGGCACCGAACTCGTCGAGCAGCGGCGAGTAGGTGTCCACGGTCAACTCGGAGCGCTTCACGTTGAATTGCAGCATCCGGAAAAAGCTCGCACCGAACTGCAGCTGGTCGTCGGGCTGGTAGCCGCCGATCTCGGTGAGTCCGAGCCGGTCCGCGGAGACCGTGTAGAACTGGTAGTCCGCGAGGAGTTCGACGACGTCGTGCGCGACCTTGCCGACCTTGGGCTTCACATTGGTGCCCACGCCGTGCTCGTGACCGGCGAGGATCAGGAACACGTTCGGGTTGTCCTGGACCACCTTCTTGTACAGCATCGAGCCGTCGGGCGCGGAGAACGGGGCGCCGCGTCCGTCGGGGTTGCCGCTCGGCGCGAGGTAGTCGTGCGAGAGCAGGATGCCGTTGCGGTCGGGGAACCGCTTGAAGATCGAGTCGGCCCATTCGGCCTCCTCGCGCGTCACCCCGTACGACAGGCCGACCACGACGAAGTCCAGGCCACCGGCCGAGAACAGGTCGTAGTGGTTCTGGTTGTCGCCCGCACGCCACGGGCCGCCGTACTCGGCGTGCTTCCAGCCCTTGGAGAGCGCCTGGTAGCGGTCGGGGCCGTAGTACTGGTTGTAGATCGCGCCCGGCCCGTTCTCGGTGCCCGACTGGTTGTCGTGGTTGCCCGCGATCACACCGTTCGGCACACCCGCGTCGTCGATGATCTTCTGCTGCTCCGAGGACACCTCCAGCTCCCCGACGACCTGACGCTGTGTCGCCTCGTCGGCGGGTTTGCGGATGTTGTTCTCGATGAGGTCGCCGGTGTGGGCGACGTACGCGATCTTCCGCTTGTCCTTGTTGGCGGCGATCCAGCGCGACACATCGCCGTACGCCTTCTCCCAGACCGCGCGCTCCTCGGGCGTCTCCTGCTCGACCGCGCCCTCGGAGAGGTACTGCGTGTCGGTGTAGTGGACGATCGAGAAGTCGTACGACTCGGGATCGGCGAACCGGTTCGGGTCACCGGGGTCGATGTCGTCGGCGAACGGGTCCTCACCGGTGACCATGACGTGGACCTGCTGGTGGTCGACGTACGCGCGGTCCACGACGGCGGTCAGGACGGTGTTGCCCTCGGCGGCGCCGCGGGCGCTGGTCAGGACGTCCCACTTCTCCGTGCCGGTGTTCCAGACGCGCAGCGCGGCGAGCCGTTCGGGGTCGATGACGCCCTCCCAGCGCAGCACCGGCGCTTCGACGTGGCCCTTCACCTGGACGTCGAACCGCTGGAACGTGACGTCCTTGCCGGCCGGGGCGTCGAGGGTCGCGCCGTCAGCGGGAGCGAGGCCGGCGGCCTTCACTTTCTTCTCGCCCTGGACGCGCAGTGTGGTGGGAACGGACGTGGCAGTGCCCTCGTACACCTGGTTCGGGGTCAGGATCTCGGCCTCGGAGAACGTGGCGTCCACCTCGCCGCCGTCGGGCTCGGCCACCTTCGCCGACAGCCTGACGTCGCCGCCCGCGTCGTTGGTGCCGGACTTGGGAGTGAGGTCGGCGGGGACGTCGGGGATGCCGGCGGAGGTGAACGACACCTCGCGGGTGCCGGTGTTGCCGAGTCCGTCGGTGCCGGACACCGTGAGCTTGTGCTCACCCGCCGACAGGCCGGGGCCCACCGCGATGCCGAGCTGGACGGGCTTGCCGTCGAGCTCGACGGCAGGACCGTTCACGACGCCGGAGAGGTCGTCGAGCCGGACGTCGAGGACCACCGAGGCGGTGATCTTCTGCCCGGCGGCGGGGACGCTGGAGGCCACCTCGGGCGCGGAGTTGTCGGTGACCAGGACGCGGGTCGCGGTCTCGCCGGTCTTCGACGTCGCGGCCAGCGTGTGCTTGCCGTCGTCGATCTTCGCGGTGGCGAGGTCGGCGCGCAGGCCCTGGGCCGGGCCCTCGACGAAGAACTCGAGATCGATCTCGGTCAGCGGGTTGACGTTGTCGCCGCAGTTGCCGTCGCCCAGGCTGTAGGAGCCCTTGAGCATCCGGCCGGCGGCGGTGCCGTTCGCCGGAGTCAGCGTGATGTCGGAGACGGCGAAGTCGTCGTGGTTGTCGCCGCACGACGTCGGGAAGGTGCCGGTGACGAGGTCGACCGTGTTCCAGCCGGGGACCAGCCACTCGTTCGGGAACGTCAGATCGACCTTCTGGCTGACGAAGTCGCCGTCGAGGACGTGCTTCTGACCGTTCACCAGAAGGTAGTTCTGGTAGCGGGCCTCGATCGAGTTGCTGCCCACGGTGAAGCCGAGGGTCGCGTTGCCGGAGCCGAGAGTGTCGGAGACGGGCACGGCCGGGGCGTCGATCGTGTAGCGCAGGTCCACCTCGCGCAGGCGGGTGGTGCTGCTGCCGCAGCTGCCGTCGCCCATGGGGTACGAGTCCGCGATGTCGTGGCCGGTCACGGTGCCGCTGTCGAGCCCGAGCGCGAGTCCCGAGATGTCGAAGTCGTCGCGGTTGTTGCCGCAGCTCTCCTTGTACGGGCTGGTCACCACCTTGATGACGTTGTCACCGGGGACCAGGAAGCGCGCCGGGACCGCGATGTCGACGCGCTGGCTGACCCAGGTGCCGCCCAGGTCGATGCGCTTGCCGTTGACGAGCAGGTAGTTGTCGTACCGGTCGTCGATGGAGTTCGAACCGACGTCGAAGGCGAACGTCGCCGCGCCGTTGCCCAGGTGCGGGTCGGTGACGGGCGCGTCGCCGTCCACGGTCAGCGACTCGAGCTCGCCCTCGGTCCCCGCCGGGAAGCTCGCGAACACCGGCTGACGGCCCTTCACCAGCGTGCCGTCCTTGGGCAGCAACCGGGGTGCGCCCGCCGGGGCGTTGTTCACCGTCACCTTGTTCGTGACGGTCTTGCCGGAGGTGGTCGTCGCGGTGAGGGCGTGCTCGCCGTTGGCGAGCTTCGTGGTGTCCAGGTCGCCCTTGAGACCGGTGGTGCCCTGCGGGTCGCCCAGGACGAAGAAGCTGAGCGTGGCCTTCGTCAGCAGCGAGGTGTTGGTGCCGCAGCTGCCGTCCCCGAAGGAGTAGGTGTACTCGTTCTCCTCGCCGTCGGCGACCTCGCCGAGCAGCTCCAGGCTGATGTCGGACAGCACGAAGTCGTCGTAGTTGGTGCCGCACGAGCTGTCGACCGTGCCGGCGAAGATCTCGACCCGGTTCTCGCCCTTGAGCAGCTTGTCGTTCGGGATCTCGATCGTGCCGCGCTGGTTGACGAGGTCGCCGATGTCGGCCCGGTAATCCCCGTTGAACAGCACGTAGTTGTGGTAGCGGGCCTCTGTCGAGTTCGACCCCACGTCGAACGTCAGCCGGGAGGTCCCGACCGTGCGCTCGGCGTCGATCGCCTTTCCGTCGACCGCGAGTCGCGTCACGGAGTCATCGGTGAGTGTCGGCGTGGCGACGGCCTTCTCCGTGCCCTCCAGATAGGTCCCGTCACCGGGGACGAGGGTCGGCAGACTCGTCGAGTCCGCCGAGTCGCTCTCCGCCGACGTCGATTGCCCGGGACCGTTGTCGGCGTACGCCGTGGTCAGGTTCCCGCTCACCAGGAGCAGTGCCGTGAGGACCGCTCCCGTGAGCTGTCGTCCGCCCGGTCCGCCGCTCCGCCGTCTTCGCTGCCACGCAGGCCACATCGGCAACAGCCCTTCCTGATCGTTTACAAGGTGATGGGCATGCCACAAGGAACGCGAGGCATGCCCATGACTGATTCTTTGCAATTCAGATGAACGCAGCCGCATCACACCTCGACCATCAGGGAAACGATCTCCTCAACTCCGCCACCGGAACATGCGGTTGATCGTTGCCGAGGGTGGAGTGGCGCGACGGCGGTCCCGGGGGATTGTCAGTGGCTCCTCCTACGGTGTGAGCAGTGGGACCTGCGAAAAGGGCTGCGGGTCCGTTGTGGGGAGGGGTCTGCCATGGCTGCCGGGACCGCGGTGTCGACGACGTATCTGGAGCTGTCGCAGGAAGGCGGCGGTGCGCACAAGTTCTACGAGGTGGTCGTCGACGGCCTGGTGGTGACGGTGCGGTACGGGCGGATCGGGGCCGGCGGACAGACGCAGACGACGACGTTCTCCACCCCGCAGAAGGCGCAGGCGGCCGCGACGAAGAAGGTCGGGGAGAAGGTCCGCAAGGGATACGCGCCGGCCGTACCCGGACAGCGCGCCCCGCGCGCCGTGACCCGGCGTCAGGTGGTGTCGGCCCCGTCCACCGCGCGTGCCGTGGCACCGGTGCTGTGGCGCTTCCGCACCGGATCGGCGGCGTTCGGGATCCATGTCGACGACGAGCGCTGCTGGGTCGGCAACCAGGCGGGCGACGTCTTCACCCTGGACCACGAGGGTTCGGTCCTGGCCCGCTTCAGCCTGCCGGACGGCGTGAAGTGCCTGGTCGCCGACGAGTTCTGGATCTACGCGGGCTGCGACGACGGCAAGGTGTACGACCTGTCGTCCAAGATGCCGTTCGCCGCGTACGACATCGCCGCCGACGTCGACATCTTCTGGCTGGACATCCACGAGGGGATCCTCGACGTCTCGGACCGTGCCGGCCGGCTGACCGTGATCGACCACGAGGACGAGCACCAGTGGGCCCGCCGCAGTCAGGGCGAGCACGCCTGGATGGTGCGCGCGGACGACGGGGCCGTCTATCACGGTCACCACCGGGGCGTCACCGCCTACGCCCCGGACGGCAGCGGGGAGTTGTGGCACACGCCCACCCGGGGCGGCGTGCTGTTCGGCTGGCAGGAGAGCGACTCCGTCTACGCGGGCACCGCGCACCGCGTGGTCCAGCGCCTGTGGAAGCGCACGGGTGCCGTCGAGGCCACCTACGCCTGCGACAGCGCCGTGTACTCGTGCGCCACCTCGCCCGGCGGGCGGTTCGTCTTCGCCGGCGACGCGGCGTCCTCCGTCTACTGCTTCGACCGGAGCGGTACGCGGTTGTGGAAGCTCGGCACGGGCGGCGGCTCGGCGCTGTCGATGCAGTACCGCGACGAGCGGCTGTACCTGGTGACCACGGACGGCTCGCTGGTGTGCGTCGACGCGAGCGAAGCGGCCATCCGCGCGGCCGAGCAGGGCACCGTGCCGGTGGCCCGGGACATCAAGCTCGCCGCGGCCCTGCCGGTGTACGCCCCGGCCACAGCCGCCAGCGCGGTGTCCACCGTGACGCACGCCTCCGCCGGTGCGGTCGTGGTCGAGTGCTTCCAGGACAACGGCCGGCTGCGTGTGCACGTGGTGTCCGAGGGTTACGACCCGTCATGGAACGTCCAGTTCCCGCGCGCGATACGCGAGCCCGGGACGCGCTATGTCGTCGACGCCCTGCACCCGGCCTCCGGTGGTTTCTACCGGGTGCGCGGTGACATCCGCCGGCTGCTGTGACCGGACGGACACCGACCGCGTGAGCCGCCGGGTGCCTGCAGGCCGTACCGCCGTGCCGGGTACCGCCGGTGTCGCGGAGCACGGCCCGCGGGGCGGGGTGCCCGCGACGGCCGTACCGGTGGCCACCGACTGACATCGCCGCCGCGGCCGGGCGCCGGGGATGTTGCCCGGGGCCCGGCGCGGGTGTTCACGTTCGACGGTGCACGGGTGGGATCTCCCGAGGGACGGGCGCCGTCATGCCGCCGGAGTGTCGAAGCCCTCGCCGTCGTGGAGGGTTGCGTCCGTGTGGAGGGGCCCGTCCGTCGCGCTGCCGAGCGCGGTCGGCGGTGGACCGATGGGTCTGGTGGGCGGCCTGGTGGGGCCCGACAGAGCCGAACGCGCCGACGGGTCGAGCAGCGCCTGGTAGGAGCCCACGGCCGGGATGCCGACGCTGCGTAGCGCGCCCCAGATCGTCACCTGGTTCGCGGACAGGACCGGGATCCGCAGCTCCGCCTCCAACTGCGGGATCACGTCGTACGTCGGCAGGTTGGTGCAGCTGATGAACAGGGCGTCGGCGCCCTCGGCGACGCCGCCGCGCGCCATGTCGAGCACCGCCTGGTACGGCACGCGCCAGATCTCCCGCGTCAGTCCCAGGTATTCACGTCCGGTGACGGCCACACCCGCCTCGGCGAGATAGTCCTCCAGTGCGTCGGTCAGGGACTTCGTATAGGGAGTGATCACCGCGACCCGGCGCACGCCGAACTCCGCCAGTGCGTCGAGCAGCGCGCCCGAGGTGGTGGTCGCGGGCACGGGTACGACGTCCCGGACCGCCGCGCACATCGCGCGCTCGCCGGCCATGCCGCCGATGAAGCTGCCCGAGGTACACGCATAGGTCACCGCCTCCGGACCGACGGCGCTCAGGGCGAGCGCCGCGTCGCGCAGGGTCCGGTGCTCGCTGACCAGCCTGGCCATGTCCGGGGAAACCTCGACGGGCACGAACGGTGTGCGGGCCAGATGCAGGGAGACGTCGTCCGGAACCCAGCGCCACAGTTCGCGGTCCAGGGCGAAGTCGAAGGGTGCGACGACTCCGACGCCCCGCTGGGGAGCGGGACCGCCGAGAAACGTGATGTCCATGGGGACTCCTTGGTGAGGAGTGCTGTGTGACGGCGAAACGTGGGGGTGTGGGGCCTGCATGGGGGGAGCCCGCTGGAACGGTGTGCGCGTGCGCCCGCTAGAACTTGGGCAGCGCGGGCGCGCTGGTCAGAGCCTGCGGATGGTGGAACGTGAACTCGGCGTCTCCCTTCGTGCGGTACAGCTCCGCGTAGCGCTCGACCCGGTCGCGGTCGAGTTCGACGCCGAGTCCGGGGCCGTCCGGCACGGGCAGGTGGCCGGACCGGTAGTTCTCGGCGCCGCCGCCGAACCCGACGGTGATGTCGTCGGTGAGCAGGGCGCCGTAAGCCTGGTTCGCGTGGCGGAAGTTGGGGGTGGCGGCGATGACATGCGTCGCCGCGGCGAGTGCCACGCCGAGTTCACCGAGGCTGTGCTTGAGCACGGTCATGCCGGCAGCCGCCGCGATGCCCGCGGACCGCTTCAGGTTGAGCAGACCGCCGTCCATCTGGTTGTCCACCGAGAGCACGTCGGCGGCCCCGTGCTGGATCACCGACAGCTGGTCGTAGCGGGTCCAGGACGCCTCGTTGGCGAGCAGCGGGGTGTCGATACGGCCGCGTACGTACGCCATCTGCGTCAGGTTCCGGCCCGAGACGGGCTGCTCGACGAGTTCGAGGCCGTACTCCTCCATCGCGCGGACGGCGCGTATCGCGGCACCCGCCGACCACGCCTCGTTGGCGTCGGCCCGGATGCTCATGTCCGGCCCCGCGCCCTCGCGCAGGGCGGCGACGCGTGCGACGTCGGTCTCGATCCGCTCCGAGCCGACCTTGAGGTAGCAGGTGCGGAAGCCGGCCGCCGCGGCCCGCCTGCCCTCGTCGGCGACGGCGTCGATGTCGGGGGAGGCGACGTAGTAGAAGTACTCGACGCTGTCGCGGAACCGGCCGCCGAAGAGGTTGACCAGGGGCTGGCCGCTCGCCTTGCCGACGATGTCCCAGCAGGCGGTCTCGACGGCGGCGATGGCGGGGCTGGTCGCCTTCACGTGGTGCCAGGTGCCCACGACGTCGATGCGCTGGACGAGCCGCTCGACACGGAACGGGTCGGCGCCCACGACAAGGCCCTTGAGGCTGTCGAGGACGCTCAGCACGATCCCGGTGGAGGGATAGGTCGCACATTCGCCGAGACCCACGAGGCCCTCGTCGGTCTCCAGTTCCACGAGCACGCTGACCATGCCGCTGCGGCGGCCGAAGGCCCAGGTCTCGATGGTGCGGTAGGGAACCGCGACGGGGGTGGCGCGGATGGCGGTGATGCGCATCTGGGTCTCCGTGGGCTCGTGGTGGACGTGTCCGGGGCAGGGGAGCCGGTCACGGGGAGCGGGCCGGCCGGTCCGGGGCGGCTGGGGCGACGACGAGCTCGCGTGGGGTCCTGGTCAGCAGCCTGCATCCGTCCTCGGTGACCACCGCGGTGTCGGACACCACGTGCGAGACCGGCGAGGTCACCCACGACATGAGGTGGAAGACCATGCCCGCGCGCACCACGGTGCCGCCGTCCGCGCGGATGCCGAGCACGTCGCCGCCGCCCACCCAGCTCGGCGAGAAGCCGATCCCGGTCAGATAGCCGCAGTGGTGTCTTCGCTGCCGTACGCCGGTGGCCTCGGCGACGGTGTCCTCCCAGGCGGCGTACACCTCACGGGTGAACGCGCCGGGGACCAGAGCGGCGCGCGCCGCCTCCTGGCCGGCCCGCGCCGCCTCGGCCGCCGGCTCGGCGCCGGGGGCGGCCTCGCCGCAGTGGACGACGCGGCTCATCGGCGCGTGGTAGCGGCGCACGCAGCCCGACAGCTCGACGAAGAGGGCCTCGCCGTGCCGCAGGACGTGGTCCGACCAGGTGACGTGCTCCTGCGGGAGACGTGCGACCGAGCGGATCAGCGGCACGAATCCGGGCGGCTCGCCGCCGGCCTCGATCATCGCCTGGTGGGTCCTGGCCGCAACGGTGCGCTCGTTGACGCCGGGCGCGGCGGTCGCCAGAGCCGTCCGCATGGCCACGTCGGAGACCTCGGCGGCCTGTCGGACGCAGTCGAGTTCGGCGTCCGTCTTGATCATGCGCAGGGCTGCCGGCAGCGCGGAGCAGTCGGTCCAGACGAGGTCCGGCGTCATCGCGCGCATCCGGTGGAGCAGGGCGGGCGGCAGGAACATGGACTGTTCCTCCACGCCGACACGGGAGCCGGGCGGCGTGCTGTCGAGGAGCGTGCGCGCCGCCACCTCGGCCGGGTCCTCGCCGTCCGTGTAGGCGGCGTGGCGCACATGCGGGACCTGGGCGCGCAGCGTGTGCTCCTCCATCTGCCGGGCGATGAGTACCGGGGGCCCGGCCACCGGCACGACGAGCAGGGTGAGGGCGAAGTACCCAAGGTGATCCAGACCGGTCTGGTGGTAGATGCTCTCGGGCCCGGCGAGCACCACGGCCGCCAGGCCGCGCTCGCGCATGGCGTCGCGCAGGGCGGCCACCCTGCTCGCGTACGCGTGGCTGTCGAGGCGTGCCACAGCCGCGGTGACCTCGGCCGCTGCCGGAGTTTCGGTGCTCACGTGCGCCAGTGTGAGGTCCGCCGCGATCGCAGGACCAGCAAGGATTTCCCACGGATGCCGTTAGTGTTTCTACATGTTCGAAGTACGGCGGCTCAGACTGCTCAGAGAGCTTGCCGCGCATGGAACGGTTGCCGCCGCCGCGGAGGCATGCGCGCTCACCCCGTCGGCCGTCTCGCAGCAGTTGTCGCTGCTCGAGCGGGAGGCCCGCACCCCCCTGTTCGTCCGCGACGGCAGGCGGCTGCTGCTGACCGAGGCCGCGAAGGTGCTGGTCGCGCACACCGAGATCATCCTGGCCCAGCTGGAGCGGGCCCGCGCCGAGGTGTCGGCGCTCGAGAACCGGGTGCAGGGCACGGTACGCCTCGCGGCGTTCCCGAGCGCGGCCAGCGCGCTCGCCGCGCCCGCCATCGCCGCCTGCCAGGCGTACCACCCGGACCTGAACGTGGAGTTGATCGAGGAGGAGCCGGCGCAGAGCCTGGTCGACCTGCGCATGCGCCGAACCGACGTCGCGCTCGTGTACGAGTACAACCTGCTGCCGCGGCTGCCGCAGTCGGGCGTCGAACTGGAGGCCGTGATCCAGGAGCCGCTGCTGCTGGCCCTGCCGCGCGGGCACACCCGGGGCGAGACCGAGGGCGCGTACACCATGGAGGCGCTGCGCGAAGAACGCTGGATCGCGCCACGCCGCGACGACTCGCTGCGTACCGTGCTGGAGCGGGTCTGCGCGAGCGCGGGCTTCGATCCACGGCTCGACTACACCAGCGACGACTACTCGGTGGTGCTCGCGCTCGTGCAGGCGGGCCTCGGCGTATCACTCGTGCCGCGCCTCGTGGTGGAGCAGCTGTCCGCGGATGTGACGCTGCGCCCGGTGGAGAACCTTCGGCTGACCCGCACCGTCTCCATCGCGAAGCGGGCGGGCAGCGCGGCCGACCCTGTCATCAACGCGCTGGTCCTGGGGCTGCGGCGGGCGGCCCGGCAGGGCTGAGGACTGCGGACTCTCCTCGAAGTCGCCCGGCCGGCCGCCGAGTTGAGCGACGGAGCGGGGGTGTTACGGCGGTCAGCCCAGGACGTCCGCCACCGCCCCGGACCACAGACCCAGGCCCTGGCGCACCTGCTCGGCGGTGACCACCAGCGGGGGGATCATGCGGACGACCTGGCCCTGGGCGCCGCAGGTGAGCAGCAGCAGCCCGCGCAGGCCGGCGGCGGCCTGCACCTGGGCCGCGGTCTCGCCGTCCGGGCGGCCGTCCGCGGTGACGAACTCGGTGCCGGCCATCAGGCCGAGACCGCGCACGTCCCCGATGCCCCGGGTGGCGTCCGGCGTGTAGCGGGAGGCGACCGCACGCAGGCCGGAGAGGAGTTCGGCGCCGCGCTCGGCGGCGTTCTCGACCAGTTTCTCGTCCTGGATGACCTCGAGGGTGGCGATCGCGGCCGCGCACGCGACCGCGTTGCCGCCGTACGTCCCGCCTTGCGAGCCGGGCCACGCCTTGGCCATGAGCTCGGTGGGCGCGGCGATGGCTGACAGCGGGAAACCGCTGGCCAGACCCTTGGCGGTGACGACGATGTCGGGACGCCCGTCGAAGTGGTCGTGGCCCCAGAACCGTCCGGTGCGGCCGAAGCCGGTCTGCACCTCGTCGACGATCAGCAGGATGCCGTGCCGGCCGGCCCGCTCCCGCAGGCCGCGCAGGAACGCCGTGTTGGCCGGAACGTAGCCGCCCTCACCGAGTACGGGTTCGACGATGAACGCCGCCGTGTCGGCCGGTGCGGTGACGGTCGCGAGCAGCTGGTCCAGCTCGCGCAGCGCGAACTCGGTGGCGGTCGCCTCGTCCCAGCCGTAGTGGAAGGCGTTCGGGAACGGCGCGATCGCCACGCCCGGCATCAGCGGACCGAAGCCCGAGCGGAACTTGGTCGCCGAGGTGGTCAGCGACGCCGCGCCGATCGTACGGCCGTGGAACGACCCCTGGAACACCACGATGTTGGGTCGCGCGGTGGCCTGCCGGGCCAGCCGCATGGCGGCCTCCACCGCCTCGCTGCCGGAGTTGACGAAGAACAGCGAGTCCAGGCCCTCGGGCAGCACCTCGCCGAGCCGTTCGGTGAGCGAGAGCAGCGGCCGGTGCAGCACCGTCGTGTACTGCCCGTGGATCAGCGTGGCCACCTGGCGCTGGGCGGCCTCCACCACGCGCGGGTGGCAGTGGCCGGTGCTGGTGACACCGATACCGGCGGTGAAGTCGAGGTGGGCGCGGCCGTCCTCGTCGTACACGTGGACGCCCTCGGCCCGGGCGGCGATCACCGGGGTGGCCTGCTTGAGGGCGGGGGAGAGCTGGCTCATGGTCGGCTCCTTCGGGATCGAAGAGGATTGTTGATCGTAGGATTGTCAACAACCTGCATGCATGCAAGCATGGACAACGGCCGTTGTCCATGTCCCCGTCCGATCCGGGAAGCCGGAAAGCACGCACGGGAAACCGCCCAGAGCACAGGGGGTTGCACAGTGACCACACAGGCCGAACACGAGCGGGCGGTGGTGGACGCCGTCCCCACGGGCCTTTTTATCGGCGGCCGTTGGCGGCCCGCCGCCTCCGGAGCCGTCTTCGAGGTCGAGGACCCGTCCGTCGCCCGGCCGCTGCGTACGGTGGCCGACGCCGATGCCGCCGACGCCCTCGACGCACTGTCCGCCGCCCACGCCGCGCAGGAGTCCTGGGCCGCCCATCCGCCACGGGAGCGCGGCGAGATCCTGCGCCGGTCCTACGAGTTGATCCACACGCGCATCGACGACCTCGCCCTCCTGATGACCCTGGAGATGGGCAAGCCACTGGCGGAGGCACGCGGGGAGGTCGCCTACGCCGCCGAGTTCTTCCGCTGGTTCGCGGAGGAGGCCGTACGCATCGACGGTGGCTACGCGGTCTCACCGGACGGCAAGGACCGGCTGCTGGTGATGCGCCGCCCGGTCGGCCCCGCCCTGCTGATCACGCCCTGGAACTTCCCGCTCGCCATGGGCACCCGCAAGATCGGGCCCGCGGTCGCGGCCGGCTGCACCATGATCGTCAAACCGGCGGAGCAGACCCCGCTGTCCATGCTGATGCTCGCCGGCATCATGGCCGAGGCCGGGCTGCCCGACGGTGTGCTCAACGTCATCACCACCAGCCGCCCCGGCGCGGTGGTCGAACCGCTCATGCGGGACGGCCGGGTGCGCAAGGTGTCCTTCACCGGGTCCACGGCCGTCGGGCGGCTGCTGATCGCCCAGAGCGCCCAGGAGGTACTGCGGGTGTCGCTGGAACTCGGCGGCAACGCCCCGTTCATCGTCTGCGAGGACGCCGACCTGGACGCGGCCGTCGACGGCGCCGTACAGGCCAAGATGCGCAACATCGGTGAGGCGTGCACCGCCGCCAACCGCCTGTACGTGCACGCGGGCGTGGCCGACGAGTTCGCGCGGCGGCTCGCCCGGCGCATGGGCGGCATGGCCGTCGGGCGCGGCACCGAGCCCGGCGTCGAGGTCGGGCCGCTGATCGACGAGGACGGCCGCGGCAAGGTCCGCGAACTCGTCGGCCAGGCCCTCGACGGCGGTGCCAAGGCACTGACCGGCGCCGAGTCCCCGCCGGGCGAGGGCTACTACTACGCGCCCACCGTGCTCGTGGACGTCCCCGCCGACGCCGCGCTGCTGCACGAGGAGATCTTCGGACCCGTGGCGCCCGTCATCGCCTTCGACGACGAGGACGAGGTGATCGCGGCCGCCAATGCCACGCCGTACGGCCTCGTCTCGTACCTCTTCACGGAGAACCTGCGGCGCGCCTTCAGGATCTCCGAACGGCTGGACACCGGGATGATCGGCCTGAACAAGGGGGTCGTCTCCAACCCCGCCGCCCCGTTCGGCGGCGTCAAACAGTCCGGGCTCGGCCGCGAGGGCGGCCGGGCGGGAGTCGAGGAGTTCTTGGAGACCCGCTACCTGGCGATGCCGTCGCCCTGACGTCCCCGGTGGCCGGACCGCGGCACTCCCGGCCACCACCGGACGGCCCACCGAGGACGAGCAAGCGCACACGACCGAGCAACGGGACCGGCCCGCAGGCCGGGGAACGGAGAGCGTGGCCCATGGACCGCCACATCGAGATCGCGCTGGAGAAGCGCGGCGTCAGCTGTGTCGCCAAGCTCCTGGACGACCGGGCGCCGCGCACCTGCGCGGCCGTCTGGAACGCCCTGCCGCTGGGCAAGGACGTCTTCCACGGCAAGTACGCGCGCAACGAGATCTACACGCTGGTCCCGGCGTTCGCGCCCGAGGAGCCGGGCACGGAGAACCCGACGATCACGCCCATCCCCGGCGACGTCGCCTATTTCACCTTCGACAACTGGCAGTTGAACACCAGCTCGCACGGCTACGCCCAGGGCGGGCGGCCCCAGGCGGCGGAGCGCATCGTCGACCTCGCCGTCTTCTACGAGCGCAACAACCTGCTGCTCAATCCGGACACCGGCTTCGTGCCCGCCAACATCTTCGCCACGATCGTCGACGGCCTCGACCGCATGGCGGAGGCGGCGCAGGACCTGTGGCTGTCGGGCGTGATCGGCGAGTCACTGACCTTCCGGCGGGCTTGACCCGGACGACGCGGGCTGCGGCGGGGCGGCCGCAACCCGCGTCTTTCTCAGGCGCGCGGGGTCACCGGCGCCGCCGAGACGGTGCCCTCGGCCGCCAGCGCCTCGAACAGCGCGTGCGACGCGCGCAGGACCAGTCCGTCCCGGTGCCGTGCCGCGACCAGTTGCACACCCACCGGCAGTCCGTCGGCGGCGACTCCGCACGGCACACTGGCCGCCGGCTGCTGCGTGAGATTGAACGGGTACGTGAAGGGTGTCCAGCCCGTCCACCGGGTCAGGCCGCCGGCAGGCGGGACCTCGTGGCCCGCCTCGAAGGCGGTGCCCGGCAGAACGGGCGTGACCAGCAGGTCGTATGTGCGGTGGAACCGGCCCATGAGCACGCCGAGCGCCATCCGCACGTCGACGGCGCCCAGATAGTCCAGCGCACTCATCGACGCGCCCTGACGGCACACCTCCTGCAGCCCGGGGTCGAGTTGCTCGAACCGCTCCGGACTCAGGTGCTCCACGACCTTGGCGGCGCCCGAGAACCACAGCGTGTGGTACGCCTCGACGGGATCGGTGAAGCCGGGCTCCGCCTCCTCCACCTCGGCTCCGAGACCGGCCAGCACGTCGACCGCGTGCCGCACGCGCGCGGCGACTTCCGGGTCGACGGGCGCGCCCGCGAGGGTCGGGCTGTACGCGACGCGCAGCCCGCGCACGCCCTCGTCCAACTCGGCGCGGAAATCCCCCTCCTGCGGCGGCAGTGCGGACCAGTCGCGGTCGTCGGCCCCGCACAGCACGTCCATCATCAGCGCCGCGTCCGTGACCGTACGGCTCATGGGTCCGGCGTGCGCGAGCGTGCCGAAGGGGCTCGCCGGGTAGAGCGGAATCCTCCCGTACGTGGGCTTGAGCCCGAAGATCCCGCAGAAGGCGGCGGGGATACGGACCGAGCCCCCGCCGTCGGTGCCCACGGAGAGTGGTGCGAGGCCGGCCCCGACCGCTGCCGCGCTGCCCCCGCTCGACCCGCCGGACGTACGCGCCACGTCCCACGGGTTGCGGGTGACGCCGGTGCGCGGGCTGTCGGTGACCCCCTTCCAGCCGAACTCCGGAGTCGTCGTCTTCCCGACGAGGACCGCGCCGTGCTCGCGCAGTCGCGCCACCGACGGGGCGTCCTGATCGCAGGGGGCGCCGGGGTCCGTGCTCAAAGAACCACGGAGTGTGGGCCAACCCCTGGTCAGCAGAAGGTCCTTGACGGACACCGGCACCCCGTCGAGGAGGCCGCACGGCTCGCCCCGCCGCCAGCGTTCCGCGGAGGCGGCGGCGTCGCGACGGGCCGACTCGGGATCGACCAGGCAGTACGCGTTCACCAGGGGGTCGAGCCGCTCGATGCGCGCCAGTACGGCGTCGGCGACCTCGACGGGCGAGAGGCTTCCGTCCCGGTAGCCCGCGACGAGGTCGGTGGCGGTGCGCGCACACAGGTCGTCGTGTACGGCGTCCCGCTCCTGGTGCCCGGCGCCCGCGGCACGGTCGGTGGGTGCGGTCATGGCGAGCCCTCCTCGGTGTGCGGGGTGCCGCCCGGTGCCTCGCTCATGGGCACGTACCCCAACGTGGTGTCGACGACGTTGCGCAGCGGGCGATCCGCTGTCCAGCGCGCGAAGTTGGCGAGGAACAACTCCGCGAGATCCTCCAGCCAGCCGTGGGTGTCGGCCGACATGTGCGGGGAGATCAGCAGCCCCGGCGCGGTCCACAGGGGGCTGTCCGGCGGCAGCGGCTCCCGGCGGAAGACGTCGAGCGCGGCACCGCCGAGCCGGCCGTCGCGCAGCGCGGCCACCAGGTCGGCCTCGACGACGTGCGGTCCGCGCCCGACGTTGACGAACCGCGCACCTCGCTTCATTCGGGCGAAGGCGGCCGCGTCGAACATGTCCGCGGTCTCGTCCGTCAAGGGCGCGGCGCAGACCACCCAGTCCGCGTCCGGCAGCAGCCCCGCCAACTCGCCGAAGCCGTACACCCGGCCGAAGTCCGGGTCCCGCCCGCGCGCCGTACGGGACACCAGCGCGACCCGCAGCCCGAGGGCGCTCAGCACCCGGGCGACGGCCCGGCCGATGGGGCCGCCGCCGACCACGACCGCGCGGGTGCCCGCCACGCGCTCCGTCTCCCGGTGCTGCCAGATACGGGAGCGCTGGCGGTCCAGCGTGCCCGGCAGGTCCTTGGCCATGGCGAGTACCAGCCCCGCCACGTACTCGGCGATCGGTTCCTCGAAAACGCCGCGCGAGTTGGTGATGACGGCGCCCGAGCGCAGCAGCGCGGGGAAGAGCAGGCGGTCCACGCCCGCGCTCGCGGTGTGCACCCAGCGGGGCCCGCCGTGCTCGGGCCAGGCGGCGGGCAGGGCCTCGGTGAGGAAGTCCCACACCAGCAGGGCGTCTGCCTCGCGCAGCGCCTCGGCGAGGTCCGCCTCGCCGACCCGCCGCAGTCGCGCCCGGTCCTTGACCCGGTCGAGGAGCGGCGGCTCCTGGTCTCCCAGCACCACGACGAGGGGGAGTTCGGTTGTCCTCATGGCAGCCCTTCGGGTCGCTGCGACGCGGGCTCGGCACGATCCCGTACCTGCATCAGGATCGGCGCAGGCGGGACGCGCGGCGCGCGCGGCCGGCCGGGCGCGCCCACCGATTGACACCGTAGGACCAGCTCTGTAGGATTGTCAACAATCTACACTTCTATGCGGGGAGGGCGGGTGCACGTGGCTGACCGCACGACGACGGTGGGATTCCTCTACCCCGGGTACTCCGCGGAGGACGACTACCCACGGCTGGAGCGCCTGATCGGCGGGGGAGTCCGATTCCCCCTGGTGCACACGGACATGGGTGAGGACGCGCACCGCGTGGACGCCCTCCGGGAGATGGGAGCCATCCACCGGCTGACCGGGGGCCTGGCCGAGCTGAAGCGCTACGACGTCGACGCCGTGGTGTGGGCCTGCACGAGCGCCAGCTTCATCTACGGGCGCCAGGGCGCCGGCCAGCAGGCCGAGGAACTCGCGGAGGCGGCGGGCGTCCCCGCGTCCAGCACCTCCTTCGCCTTCGTGGACGCGCTCCAGGCGCTGGGCGTGCGCAGCGTCTCCGTCGCCGCCACCTATCCGGAGGACGTCGCCGGGTATTTCGTCCGCTTCCTCGAGGACTCCGGGATCCGGGTGGCCCAGGTGTCCGGGCGGGGCATCATCACGGCGGCCGAGGTCGGTACGCTCTCCCGCGAGCAGGTCCTGGACCTGGCCCAGGCCAATGACCACGAGGACGCGGAGGCGGTCCTGCTGCCGGACACCGCCCTGCACACCGCGGCATGGCTGGACGATCTCGAACAGGCCGTCGGCAAGACCGTCCTGACGGCCAATCAGGTCACCGTCTGGGAGGGGCTCCGGCTCGCGGGCGACACCGCCGCGCGGGACGGCCTCGGACGGCTGTTCCGCCAGGTCACGCCCCTGCCTCCGTCGGCAAGATGACGGTGGAACGGAAGAAGGAGAAGTGAACATGCCGGGAGCCAAACGGCTGCAGCCCGTCAAGCGCGAGCCCGCCGCCCTGTCGATCGCCCACCAGCTGACCCAGGCGATCATGGACGGCACGCTGCCGCCCGGCACCCAGCTCGGAGAGGCCGAGCTGGCCGCGGAACTCGGTGTCAGCCGGGGGCCGTTGCGGGAGGCGATGCAGCGTCTCGTGCAGCAGGGCATCGCCCGCAGCGAGCCCCACCGCGGCGTCTTCGTGATCACCCTCACCCAGGACGACGTCCGGGACATCTACCTCGCCAGAACGGCCGTCGAGTCCGCCGCCTGCCGGCTCATCCTCGGACGCGACCCCCAGGGCTCGGCGGACCGCCTGGCGCTCGTGCACGGCGCCATGGCGGAGGCGGCGCAACGAGGTGACCACACCGCGCTGAGTGCTGCCGACACCGAGCTCCACCAGGTGCTCGTCGACGAGTCCGGCAGCCCCCGGCTCAAGCGCATGGCGCAGACGCTCTTCGTGGAGACCCGCATGTGCATCACGGCACTCCAGGACAAGTACCCGGTGCCGGACGTCATGGTCGACGAGCACGCGGCGATCATCCAGGCCATCCGGGACGGCGACGAGGAACACCTGCTGCGGCTGATGGAGGAGCACATGCAGGACGCCGTGGACAGGTTGACCCAGGACCCGGTGCAGGGCGCGCCGGACGCGGCCGTTGTCGCCGCCGGGTCCTGAAGTCTCGCGCTGTCCGGCTTCTGCCGTCCGACCAGGCGCGTCAGTCGGCGCGGCCGTCGTACAACACGGGGTTGAGCGGGGTACTGGGGATTCGGCCGGCTTCCGTGTCCGGCATCCAGCCCAGGTCGCGAGTCTGCTGCCTGTTGGTGGGCTCGGCGACCCGGATGTCCGCGTCCATGTAGATCACGGTCATCACGCGGCGCGGCTCCGTGCCGTGGTTCGGGCCCGCGTGGTGGAAGGTCCAGCCGCGGTGGAAGCCGGCGTCACCGAGGGCGAAGGGCTCGACGACGTCCTCGAAGTCCTGCTCGGCCAGGGCTTCCTCGAGTCGTGCCTCGGACTCGTCGGAGATGGGGAGGTCGCGGCCGTAGGAGAAGTTGTGGCTGCCGCGCGCGTAGGCCAGGGGACCCATGTCGAGAGGGGTCTCCTGGAGGGGCAGCCAGATCGTCAGGCACCGGTCGGAGGACAGCGGCCAGTAGTACTGGTCGGCGTGCCAGGGCGTGATGCCGCCGCCAGGCTCCTTGTACAGGGCCTGGTCGTGGTAGAGGCGCACGGCGTGCACACCGAGGAGCGCGGCCGCGATACCGGCCAGCCGGCGCGCGAACACCAGCCGCTTGACCTTCTCGTTCTCCCGCCACAGGTTCGTCACCTGCAAGAACGCCTTGCCGTACGTGTCACGCTCCGCCAATGGCAGATGCTGGGTGTTCAGTCTGATCACCTCGGAGGTGATCGTCGGCTCGTACTCCGCGATCGCCTCCGGGGACAGCACGCCGGAGAGGTGGACGAAGCCGTCGCGGTTGAAGTCGGCGGTCGCGGTCGGGGTCAGGCCGTCGTAGGCGGTGTCCAATTCGCAGACGGGTGCGTGCGGCAGCGCGGTCATGTCGCGTTGCTCCTCATACGTCAGGGGGAGGGCGGGTTGCCGGTCTCCACCGTCGCAGCGCGAAACCGGCTTTGCCACACGGCTGTTGCCCATTTCTGGTACTCGGTTGTCCCTCAGGCGCACGGCCGACTCCCGGGCTACGATGCCCGCGTGAAGCCGCGCTACGAGCAGCCGGACGTCCCCGACGGGACCACTTTCTGTTGCTTCGTCAACAACCTGGCTACGTATCCCGTGGGCACTGCCCAGTCTACCGGCCTCCACCCCTGTTGACCAGGCAAAACCCGCTCCTCGGTCGTCTGGCGCCTTCCGGGCAGACGGAGCAGTTCTAGGGCTTCTACCCCACGAGTGAAGCGCCGTGGAGGACGGGTTCATCAAACGGGTGATCTTGTGACCCATGATCACCCTGATTCACCTGACGTGCCGTGGGAATACCGCTTGTCCCGGGGTGACCGTGAATGTGATCCCTCTATCGAACGAGAAGGATGTACGACATGGCACACGCCCGCTGGCACCACATCCTCATGGTGTCGCAGCGCCACGTCCTGAAGGCAGTTGACGAGTGGAACTGCTCAAGTGGCAACTACTCCGACTTCCTCACGCACATGCATAAGGCGTGGCACTACCTGCTTCACGCGGAGTTCCACATGGACAAGATCGACTACCACTACAAGGACCCCAAGACCGGCCAGTACGTCTTGATCGACGGTGAGCCGAAGGCGTGGGATCTGGAGTGGTGCCTGAAGCAGCGCTACACCAACAGCGCCGATCCGGTCCGCTTGAACGCCGAGCTCTTCGTCGCGCTCCGCAACAAGGTGGAACACCGGTACGAGCACAACCTGAAGATCGCCACGGGTGGCAAGGCGCAGGCGCTCGTCATGAACTACGAGCAGGAGATGGTGGACTACTTCGGTTCCAAGTACAGCCTCGCCGATCGACTTCGCTTCCCGATCTCTCTTCAGGCACTCACGGCCGAGGGTCGCGAGCAGCTCCAGGAGGCGGCGAAGAAGCTGCCGAAGCACACCCGCGACCTGGTGGCGAAGTTCGAGGCGGCCATCGACCCCGACCTACTGGATGATCTTAAGTACGACTACCGCGTCCGGCTCGTGCCCATGGTCGGCTCGAAGACAGAGGCCGACCTGGCGATCGACTTCGTGAAGCTCGACGAGCTGACCGAGGAGGAGCGCAAGGTCATGGTCGAGGCTGGGCGCAAGGGCACCGTCATCATTAGGGACCGCCAGGTGGAGGTGGCGGACAAGGCGAAGCTGCGCGCGAAGCAGGTCTGCACGCTCGTCGAGGAGCAGTTGCCCTTCGAGTTCAGCCCGTTCAGCGAGCACCTGGAGATGTGGCAGCGGTTCAAGGTGCGCCCTGCGAAGAACTCCGCCAAGCCGTACGACACCGATGCGAGGTATTGCATCTACAGTGAGGCGTTCAACTCCTACCTGTACACATCGACCTGGGTGGCGAAGATTATCAAGGAGATCGGCACCGTCGAGAAGTACCGCAAGTTCTTCGGCAAGGAGCCGCGCATGAAGACGGTCATCCCCTTGCCGAAGCAGGCGGGCTCGCCCACCGAGGAGGGTGTGCCCCACCCGCAGAGCGAGAGCGCCTGAACGACACAGAGCGCCCGACCACGGCGGAGGTCGAGCACTCTTGTTCAGGGGAGCCTAGCGGCTGCCTAGGACGGACGCCGCTGCGCCAACACGGGAATGGCCGCGATCTTCTCCGGCGTGAGGTCGCCCCAGACCAAGCCGCGCGGACGCCTGCGGTTGGGGCACGGGATCACCTCGCCGGGCGTGACGATGTAGTCCACGGAGAAATCGTGCTCCGTCTCGGGGATGTCGTCCTCGATGACCTGGAGTTCGTGCACGGGCGCCACGATCACGGTGTTCTCGGTGACCAGGCCGGCCTCGATTAGAAGTGCGACTTCAAGGTCGGAGTACCCGGCGCCCTTGCCGATGCGCGCACCGGAGCGGTTCACGGCCACGCTGCCGCAGACGACTATGTCGATCGGCTCGACCTCTTCAACGCCGACGCGCCGGGCAACCTGGGCTGCACCCTTCTTCTCGGCGGCCTCCTCGGGCGGGAGCGTCAGATTCTCGGGGTCGAGCAGGTAGAACGGTTGCGGGCTGGCCATCCTCGGCACGGCCATGTAGACGCGCTTGCCGTCCTTGAGCGCACGGGCACGTACAGGAAGCTGCGCCCAGTCAGGGTTGGCCTTGACGGTCGTTGCTCGCCGCCATTCATCCAGACCGGCCAGCTGTTCGGCGGTCCCCTCAGTTCCGTAGAAGCCGGGGATCTTCCCGTACGAATCGGCTGGTGCACCGCCGCCGTCGATGAGTCGTCGCCACACCCGCTCGCGTACGGCCTGCTTAGCCTGGTCGATGTCCGTCACGCCCCACCTGTTCTATATGGCCATGAGCGCAAGCAACCTGTCGTTGATCTCCTGCGCCCACGGCTCGTTCCTCCACTGCCGCAGTTCCCGCCCGGCAGAGAACGCCAGATTAAGACCGCCTCCGCCGCGCGTCAGCTCGACGGCATCAATGGTGCGGTGCATGACGCTCGCCGCCTCGTCGAGCTTGCTTTGGCGGATGAGCGCCAAGGTTAAGTTCCCCAGCGCGATAGCTTGACTCTTCTTCTTGGACGCCAGCGCCCGCGAGGTCATGCGGAGGATGGGTTCGGCCCGCTCCGGTAGGTCGAGGAACAGGTAACACGATCCGGTAAGCCGGTTGAACTCGTTGACCGTGTAGTACGGCGCGGCCACATCGTCAGGGTGGACCCGGTCGAACTGAGTCTCGGCCTTCTTCAGTGCGTCCTCGCACTCAGCAAGCGCACCAGTCATGGCGTACCCCTCGGCGACGTGAAGAAGCGAGAGACCAGTTAGTGACGGACTGACCAGCTTGGCGGCCTCGGCAGCTTGCTCGGCGAGCGTCACGCCCCGGCCAGGGTTCTTCTCGCCGTAGAGCGCAACGAAGCTCATGCGGAGTGTTGCGTATGCCTCGGTCGAAGGGTCGTGAGCGTGCTTCGCTGCACCGACCGCTTCTTTGAAGTACAGGACCGGCGCGTGGTGGTCGCGACGCTGGCTGACGTCCCACACCAGCTGTCCCATGAACGTCGCTGAGTCGGCTTCGACTGCGAAGAGCGCACGCCGCACGCGGGGGTTCGCGGCGTTCTCGCGGAGGAACCGCACCTGGCCGTGAAGCTGACCAGCTCGGCCAAGCAACGCCGTCGACGCCTCTTGGTCGTAGGACTCATCCAGCTTGCGTAGCTGCTCGTGAAGGTAGGCGACCACCATGAGGTCGGCCGACCCTGGGTTCTCCAGGGCATACGTCATCCGCTCACTTGGTCGAACGTCGGTGGCCGTCACGTCGTCTAGGAGCGCTTGAAGCTCCCCGCTCGACACCTTGAGTGCGCGCGCCAGTTTTGGCCGTAACCAAGCTTGTGGCTCCGTGTCGGCGCTCTCCCAGCGACCTACCGTTGAACGCTCGACGCCTAGATACTCGGCAAGCCCCTCTTGCGTGAAGCCTGCCGCTTTGCGACGTTGAGCTAGGCGTATGCGCTTGCTTGCCATCGCCCATCCCTCCGGTGCATGGGGCGAGTTACCACCGTAGTGGCGCACGAGACGTCTGTGCAGGCCAGACCCAGGAATGCCACACAGATGCGTCATCCGTGCAGCACCTTTGCTGTGGTGTTTGCGCAGGTCAAACCGCTTCTCTGCTGGCAGGTTGGCGAGCGGATAGAACCCCGTGCCACCGCTCGCCAACCGTTCCAGTCCCTCGGAGGAACGGATGCGACCTGCCATGTTCGGTTACATGCGGCTCGCCGCAAGTGACGACCCAGACGAAAACGAAACGATCCAACGGGAGTTGGCGACCTACGCCACCCGCGAGGGGTTTGAGCTGGAGCGGCTGTTCATCGAGCGACTCGACGCCCGTGATGAGTCCGCCTTCTTCGCTCTGGTCGACGCCCTCAAGACCGCCGACGTCAAGAACGTGATCGTGCCGTCCTTGTGGCACTTCGCTCGACTGCCTGGTCTACAAGCTGCCATGCGCGACCACATCGAACGCGAGCTGGGCGCGCGGCTGTGGGTCATCCAAAGCACCGTCGCACAGCTGAAGGGTGCTGTGTCATGAGCGCCGACACCGTGAACCCGATCCCCCTGTACGCATCCTCGCTGCGCTTGACCGCCGTACCTACGGCTGTCGGCTGCTCGCGAATGTTCGTCGGCCACACCTTGAAGCTCTGGCAGCTTAAAGATCACGCGGAGACGGCGACGCTCGTGATGAGTGAGCTCGTCACCAACGCCGTGAAGGCGAGCGGCATTACCGAGCCGGAGCCGAAGGCGTGGCAGATCACGGCCGAACACGTCATCGGAATACAGCTTCGGGCTATTGAAGCCAGCCTGTACGTCGAGGTCTGGGACAGAAGCGACCAGGCGCCGGTACGGAAGAACCCCGACCTTGAGACAGAAGGTGGGCGCGGCCTACTGCTCGTCGAACAGCTCGCCAAGCGCTGGAACGTCTACCGACCGCGCGTTGGCGGCAAGGTCGTGTGGGCTGAGTTGCCCCTCGGTGTCCCCGTGGAGCTGCGCCCTTTCGAGCACACCCCACCACCGCTACCCAGGGGCATCCGGGCAATGCAGGGGCCAGTTGAAAGCCAGGCACGTTCGGCGCTGCTCGACGTGCTGATGACGACGACGGTTGACGCGATGTGCGCGGCGCGCGTGATCCGTGAGACCTAGGGCGTGTATCGAAAGTGGATCTTGAGCATGCGATGATCTTGATTCGTGGGACGAGGAGATCTGACGGATGCGCAGTGGGCAGTGCTGGAGCCGCTGTTGCCGAAGGGCAAGGAGCCGGGCCGGCCGGTGATATGGACTCGGCGACGACTGATCGACGGCATACGGTGGCGGATCCGAACCGGGACGCCGTGTCGGGATGTTCTGGAGCGGTACGGGCACTGGGGCCGGGCGTACGACCTGTTCCGCCGCTGGCAGCGAGACGGTATCTGGCAGTGGATCTTTACCGAGCTGCAGGCCCGGGCCGACGCCCAGGACCTGATCACCTGGGACCTCAACGTCGACTCCACCATCGTCCGGGCCCACCAGCACGCTGCCGGGGCAAGGAAAAGGGGGACCCGCAAAGGAAACCGCCCGGCGGCATCGTCATCGAGCCGGACGACCATGGGCTCGGGCGCTCCCGCGGCGGCCTGACCACCAAGCTACACCTGGCCGCCGAGCAGGGGCAGAAGCCCATGTCCATCGTGGTCACAGCCGGACAGCGCGGCGACTCCCCGCAGTTCGAACCCGTCCTGGACAAGGTCCGCGTGCCCCGCATGGGGCCGGGCAGGCCGCGCACTCGGCCCGATCGCGTGCGCGCCGACAAGGCGTACGCCTCCCGGAAGAACCGCGCTTACCTGCGCAGACGTAGAATCCGCTGCACCATCCCTGACAAGGCCGACCAGGCCCGCAACCGAAAGAAGCTCGGCTCCCGCGGCGGCCGTCCACCGAAGTTCGACCCGGAGGACTACAAGGCCCGGCACGCCGTCGAGTGCGGCATCAACCGGCTGAAGCGGCACCGGGCCGTCGCCACGCGATACGACAAACTTGCTGTCCGCTACGAAGCGACAGTGCTTGTTGCCGCCATCGACGAATGGCTGTGACCGGCACGCGACCACGTCTCAAGCCCACACCGCCCTGACCACGGCGTGGCCTGCTGCAGCCGCCCGCCCGTAGAAACCTTGGAGGCGCCTGTGATAGTCGAGGAACTCCTGGGACCGGGGGCGTACCTGATCGGTTCGCCAACTGGGCGGCGGACGGCCGGAGTCAGAGGGAACTGCGAGGTGACGGCCAGTCAAGGTCCACAACCTGGCCGGCTCTGGCGACATCGACAGGGCAGAAGCAGCCGCGACGGGCGGCGTCGAGGGCGGCAGCAGGATCGGACCGGGGCCACAGATGCGTCAGGAGCAGTCGACCCGTCCCGGCGCGGTCGGCGTACTGGCCGGCCTGAAGGGCGCTGGACAGGAACGTGCTGTCCTCGCAGGGAACTTGGTAGGGGTACGTCGCCTCGGCGAGGAAGAGATCGGTGTCCCGCGCCAGCTCGACCAGGTCGGGACTGGGACCGGTGTCACCGGTGTAGGCGAGGCTCCGCCCTCCGGCGCTCAGACGCAGGCCGGCATTGGGTACGAAGTGCGGCAGATCCCAGGAGGCGACGCGGAACGGACCTACCTCGAATCCGGATCCGGCAGTGAACTCGCGTAGGCGGTAAGCGTCTTGGAGCATGCCGGGCCGGTCCAGTGCCAGCACCGCATCGATCGCGCCGGGCAGGGTGTGTACCGGCAGGGCCGGGGGCGGGTCCTCGCGCAGGGCTCTGGCCCGCAACAGCGGATTGAGGTCCGCGCAGTGGTCCGGGTGACCATGGCTGATCAGCACGGCGTCGACCTGCTCGGCGGCGGCCCGCTCCAGCAGCCTGGGCAGGACCGCATAGCCGGGATCGAGTAGCAGCCGGAACCCGTCGTGCTCCAGCAGATAACCGCTGCACGCCTGACCGGCGGCGGGCCAGGCACCGCACCCGCCGAGCACAGTGAGCCTCATGTGGTCACAGCGTACTTGCCGCTCCTCGACGTACGGAGGCTTCAGGTCAGGGGCAACCGCATGATCGTCAGGTCGAGCCAGCGGCCGAACTTCGTGCCGACTTCCGGGATCGTCCCCGCGCGTTGGAACCCGAACCTTTCGTGCAGTCGGATCGACGCGGTGTTCTCCGCTTCGATGCCGGCGATCACCACATGGTGGCCAGCCTCGCGTGCCGAGGTGACCAGCGCGGCCAGCAGAGCCGACCCGATCCCGAGCCCGTGCCGGTCTTCGCGGACGTAGACCGAGTCCTCCACCGTGTGACGGTACCCATCCAGCTCCCGCCAGGGTCCGTACACCGCGAACCCGGCCACCTCGCCGTCGACCTCCGCCACGAGCGCGGACCCGCGTTCCAGATGCGCGGCCAGCCAGGCCGCGCCCTCGGCAGGGGACTGCGTCGTCTGCGTCCACAGAGCGGTCGAGGACTCGATCGCGTGATTGCGGATCGCGCGGATCGCCTCCGCGTCGCCGGGGCGTGCCCCACGCGCCGTCACAGAGGTACCGTTCCTCTCGTATATTGGATTCATGTCCAACATAGTAGATCCTCTGGTGAGGCAGATCGCGGCCCGCGTCCGCACCGAACGGGAACGCCGCCGGTGGACCCTGGCCCAGCTCGCAGACGCCTCCGGCGTCTCCCAGGCCATGATCAGCAGGATCGAGCGGGGCGAAAGCAGCCCCACCGCTGTCGTCCTCGGGAAGTTGTCCGCCGCCTTCCAGCTCGGCGTCGCCTCCCTGCTCGCCCTTGCCGAAGGAACGCCGGACGACGCCGAGGAGTCCGCAGGGGTGCGGCGCGGGGCCGCCGCCGCCCAGTGGCGCGACCGCGCCACCGGCTACCGGCGCCGGCAGATCACCGGCCCGCGCTTTCCCGCGGAGGTCGCCGAGATCCGTCTGCCGGCCGGAGCCCGCGTGCCGTATCCCGCGGCGGCCTTCGCCTTCGTACGACAGGTCGTCTGGGTCCTGGAGGGCCGACTCACCTTCCACGACGGCGACACGGTCCACCACCTCGACGCGGGCGACACCATCGAACTCGGCGAACCCTGCGAGCGCGTCTTCGTCAACTCCGGCGATACGGAGTGCCGTTACGCCGTCATCCTCACCCGCGCAGCCCACCCGTGAGGCGCGCCGTGCCCCCGGGCGCCGTCACGGGTCGCCTGGTCGTTCATGGCTTGGGCAAACGGGCCGCGCGGCGACAGCGATCTTCGTCACTTCCGCGGGTCGGGTACCCGTGATCCGGACGACCGAGTGTCCGTGACGGGTCAGCGCCACCGTCCGTGGTCAGGCGTAACCGAGCGCGGCGAACCAGTCGCCGCGCCCTCGCCGGGTGAGGTCGAGGATGTGCCACACCGGGTTGAGCAGATCGATGCCACGCTGGTCGATGTCGTCGGACATCCGGGGATGCGCCGAGTAGAAGTGCCGCACCGAGCCGTCGTCGTCGCGCGTGAACACGGAAACCGTCGAGTCCTGATTGCCGTCGGCGTCCTCGCTGCCCAGGTCGTACTTGAACGTGCCGGCCCCGGCGCTCAGCAGGCGCAGATTCGTCCAGTTCCGGTTTCGGGCGTGCGCGCGGAGGGCGGGCGGGTCGGCCGCGGCGACGACCGCGAAGTCGACGTTCTGCGCGATGTGCTGGGCCACTCCGTTGAACCCGTCGCACCACATCGTGCACATGGGACACGGCTCGGTCTGCTTCTTGCCGTACATCAGGTGGTAGACGACCAGGTCGCGCCCGGGCCGGGTGAACAGCTCGCTCAGCCGAACGGTCCGCGTCGGCGCGTCACCCTCCTCCAGATCGGCAGGCCCCTCCTCGAACACGTAGTCCTCGACGACCGGTCCCGGCGGCAACCGCCGACGCAGGCCGGCGACCCGCTCCCGCTGCCGCATCAATTCGATCTCGGCCTGCCGCAGCTCCTCGCGGGCACTGACGTAGTCGGCCGATTCCCCGGTGAGATTGGTTGGACGCATCGCTACTCCCGACCTGTCTGCTGTCTGGTCGCCCGCATGTGCTCCGGTTCACACCGTACGCCCGCACACCGGGCCCGGCAGGCTGCGGAATGACAGGGAGTGGCAGTTGCGGCGTTCACTCGTCGTCGAGTTGATGGTCGGCCCAGACGTAGCTCTCGGGCAGCAGGTCGGTGACGGGGACGGCCCGGGCGCGGTCAGCCGTGCCGACGATGACTTTGACGGTGGGGAAGTAGTCGAGCAGGACCTGACGGCATCGGCCGCACGGGGGAACCACCCCTCGCTCGCGGTCGCCGACAGCGACGATCGTGACCAGGTCGTAGGCGCCCTGGGCGGCTGCCGTGCCGATGAGGACCAGCTCGGCGCAGGGGCCACCGGTGAAGTGGTAGACGTTCACCGCGGTGACGATCCGCCCGTCCCCGGTGCGGGCCGCCGCTGCGACGGTGTGGTTGTCGCCCTGGCAACGCGTGCGAGCGACGTGGGCCGCGACTTCGACGAGTTCGTGATCGACGTCAGGGGTGTGCGTGGTCATCAGCTCTGCCTTTGTCTGTGTCGGGCGGACGTTCGTCCGAGCGACGGTGCTGGGCAAATGTATGTCGGTGGTGCGGGCGGTCTGTACTCGCGACGGAAGGGAGCAAGCGTGCCGAGCCATTCCGTCATCACGTCGCTCGACGGTTGCACGGCCGATCCCGAAGGCAGGTTCGACTGGGCCGAGCCGGACGAGGAGGAGCTCGCCGCCATCAATGATCTCGAGAGGGAGATCGGGACGTACCTGTACGGCCGCCGGATGTACGAGACCATGGTCTTCCGGGAGACCGCTTCCGTCGAGGAGCACTCGCCCGCGGTGCGGGACTTCGCCCGGATCTGGAGTTCCGCGGACAAGGTCGTCCACTCGAGCACACTGGAGGTGGTGTCCAGCGCGCGGACGCGGATCGAGCGGCGTTTCGCCCCCGATGCCGTCCGGACGCTGAAGGAACACGCGGACGTCAGCGTCGGTGGTCCGACCCTCGCCGGGCAGGCGGCCAAGGCGGGCCTGGTCGACGAATATCACCTGTTCGTCGTGCCCGTGCCGTCGGTGGAGGCACACCGGTCTTCCCGGAAGGGGTTCGTGTTCGGCCTGAGACAGTCGACGAGCACCGATTCGACAGCGGCGTGTCGTATTTGCGCTATCGGGCGCAGAGGTGATCTCGGCTGGTCCGGCCACGGCTGCGTGATCCGTCGTGGTGACGACGACGGCCCCGGCCAGGCCGACCACCGAGACCGGCGACCTTCTCCGGGGCTCGGCGTGACAGTGGAGGGGTTGACGGCGGATGAGGCCGAAGGTCGTCTGCGGCGCCGGGGGCCCAGTGCCGTCCGCTCGCAGCGCGCCCGGGGCCTGCTCGTGCTCCGGCGCCAGGTGCGTTCGCCGATGCTCGGCAATGCTGCCGGTCCACGTCGCGGGCGCGTTGACCACCTCGACCTTCGTCATCGACGTGGCCCGGGCCGAGCCCGGCCCGGTCGGTACCCGTACCGCCGTGGGCGACCGCCACCTGCCCGCAGGGCGGCCCGCTTCAGCGTGTCCCACCTGCGAACACCGGCTCGCCGATGAGCGAAGGGTGCTTGCCACGGCAAACCCCGGTCCACCACCAACGGCATTAAATACATGTACATTTGGAGAAACTCTAGCCGTTGCGGGTCCGGGGAGGCTGACGGCCATGGCCAGGGGCCACGTACGAGAGCGGCAACCTGAGTTGTCGCCTCGCCGTCGCGCCGTACTCGACGCCGTGCGGGACGCCCCTGCCCCATCGGGCGTCACCGAAGTCGCGGACCGGCTGAGCGTGCATCCCAACACGGTGCGCTTCCACCTGGACGCGCTCGTGGCGCAGGGCCGTATCGAGCGGACGGTGGAGGAGCCGTCCGGGCCGGGACGGCCACGCACCGTCTACACCTCACGGCAGGGCATGGACCGGGGTGGAGAGCGCCGCTACCGTCTGCTGGCCCGGATCCTGCTCGGCCAGTTGGAGTCGACCGGGCCCGATGCAGAGGCCGCGGCCACCGCCGCGGGGCGCGCGTGGGGGCGGTATCTCGTCGAGCAATGGCCCCCTTCCAGCCGCCCGACCGCGCGGGAGGCCCTCGAGCGGCTCGCCGAGATGCTCACGGACTTGGGCTTCGACCCGTGGATCACTGACGAGGGCGGGCCGGTCGGCAGCATACGGCTACGGCACTGCCCCTTCCTCGAGCTCGCCGAGGAATACGGCACGATCGTCTGTCCACTGCATCTGGGCCTGATCCGGGGCGCCTTGGCCGAACTGAGCGCCCCCCTGGAGGCCACCCGACTCGAACCGTTCGCCGAGCCCGACGCGTGCCTGGCACACCTCGCCGCCTCCGGAACCGCCGCATAGGACCGCGCACATGCCTTCCGGAACCGAGGAGTTCTTCACCAGACCGCCGGCGAACGCCGACGCACCCAGAGGGAGATCGGACGCGGATCGCCGCCCCCATCGGTCGCCCAGCGCCCCGCCGAGCAACAGGGCCGCCGCGTAGGTGAGCGTGTAGATCGTCGCGACCCACTGGAGCGAAGTCGCCGAGGCGTGCAGCGAGCTGCCGAGGTCGGGCAACGCGACGTTGATCATCGTCGAGTTGAACATGCTCAGCATCAGCCCCAGACACATAGCCATAAGGACGACCGTTGTGCTGCTGCGTCCGCGTATCGGCACGAGGCCACTCCCGCTATCTATAGGTAGGCTAACTATAAACGCCGACCGAGGGACCGGGCCGTGGACGAGTTGACGAACGAGACGCGCAAGAGACTGCTGCGGATCAGCCAGGCGGTCCGGCGCGAAGCGGCCGGTCTCCGGGTCACCACCGCGCAGGGGGCCGTACTGAGCCTGCTGAGCGGCGGCCCCATGGGCATCGGCGAGCTGGCCCGCGCCGAAGGCGTTCAGCCGCCGACCATGACCCAGCTCGTCAATCGCATGGAGGCGGCGGGGTGGGTGGTGCGTTCGGGGCCGGCCCGCAGGGGAAGCACGGTGCAGATCACCGCCGTGGGGCGACGGGTGGCGGCGGACGTGTGTGAGAGCCGCAACAAGCTGCTGGCAGAACGCATGGCCGGCCTCACCGCTGAGGACCGCGAAGCGCTCCGCGCAGTCCTGCCCGTCTTCGACAAGATGTTCGGCGCACCGGTTTCCAGCTCAAACCCGTGACCGTGGGACGTCCTCAGGGGCAGGTGAAGCGTCGGACGAGGCCGGCGGCGCGAGGGGTGCGGCGGACGCGGCCTTGGCACACCGGTCGGTCAGGCGTGCGAAGGCGTCCTTGAGCTCGGCTGGTCCGACCGCTTCGATGTCGGCGTCGAACCTTCCGACGGTGGCGGCCAGGCCGGTCCATGGCCACGAACCCAGGACGAGCCGGCAGCGGTCCGGGCCGAGCTCCTCGACGAGTCCTTCGCGGGTGTAGCGGGATATGACGTCGGCGGGCAGATCGAGGATCACCTCGTCGCGAAAGGGCCGGCCGCCGGAACCGCCCGGTCCTCCGGAACCGACGGAGCCCCGGAATCTGCCGGCCACGAAGGCGGCCACGTCACCGCCGGGCAGCTCGCGTGGAGTGAAGCGGGGCCCTGCAGGCGTACGCGGGCTGATCCGGTCGGCCCGGAAAATGCGCCAGTCGTCGCGATCGACGTCCCACGCGACGAGGCACCAGCGCCCGCCCCGATTGCCGAGGTGATGGGGCCGGACCCGGCCCGGTGGAGTCGCGGTCCGCTCGCCGTCGCCCGCTCCCGATGGGGATGCGGGGGTGTAGTCGAAGCGCGGCACCTCATGGGTGGGGACGGGGCGCTGAGCGTCATGAGCACGCTGCTGTCGACCTGCGGGCCCCGCTCGAGCGGTGGCTCGAGCGGGGCCCGGACGGTGTCGATACGGCGGCGCAGTCGTGCGGGCATGACCTGGCGAACGGTGGTCGGTGCGCGCGCCGCCGCTTCCTCGATGCCGGCGCCGGTGGTGGTGGCGAGCTGGAGCGCGACGGGCGTGGCACGCACGCCACGCCTGTCGTCCGTGAACTACTTGAAGCGGACCACCTGCGGGTCGTGGTCGCTCGTCTGGTCGTGGAACTCGGAGTTGATGTGCACGACCTCGTACTCCGGCTTCTTGATGGCGCGGGAGACCAGGATGTGGTCCAGCGTCTGCGAGTTGCCGTCGTACACGTAGCTGTAGCGCTCGTTCACCGGCAGGGTGTTGATGAGGTCCGTGAGGATTCCGCCGGCGGTCAGCGTGGTCAGGGGCTTGGAGAACTGGTAGTCGTTCAGGTCTCCGAGGACGACGACCTTGGCCTTCGCGTCCTTGGCGAGCAGGCTGGAGACGAAGGTGTTGACCTCCTGGGCCTGAGTCGTGCGCTGGGTCTCCGAGCCGAGCGTCGGCGGCTGGAAGGCTCCGTGGACCGGCTGGTCGCCGCCCTTGGAGTTGAAGTGGTTGCCGATGACGAAGACCTGCTGGCCGCGGAAGGTGAACTCACCGACCAGCGGCTTGCGGCTGCTCTTCCAGGCGTCCGAGGTCGGGTCGATCCTGCCCGGCGACACGGAGAGCCGGACACCCTTCTTGTCGTCACGGACGGCTTCGACCGCCGTGGTGGAGTCGCCGCCCGGCCGGTCCACGAAGCTGACCCGCTCGGGGTTGAACAGGAAGACCGTGCGGATGTTGCCGCCGGGCTCGCCGCCGTCGGAGTCGTTGACCGGGTCGATGGACCGCCAGTCGTACGCCGGGCCACCGGCCGCCTTGATGGCGTCGACGAACTGGCTGATGGTGCTGTCGGCCGCGACGGTGCCGTCGTCCTTGGCGCCGTTGTTGTCCTGGATCTCCTCGAGGCTCACGATGTCCGGGGAGGCCAGGTTCTTGACGATGCCCTCGGCGAGCCGGTCGAACTTGCTCTGCGGGTCCGTCGGGTCGAGGTTCTCGACGTTGTACGTGGCGACCGAGAGCTCGTTGGACTTGCCGTGCTCGGCGACGCCGGGAGTCAGCCCACCCGGCACAACCGTCCCGAGCGCGGTCGCCTGGATGTTGTAGCCGCCGTAGTCCGCGTAGTCCACGGGACCGGTCGTCGTGCCCGCGAGGGTGTCCCCGACGTCGGCCTTGAGCTGCTCACCCGTGACCGAAGTGACCAGCAGACGCCCGGAGTTGGGGTCGTCGTACCCGGTGAGTACCGTGCCACCGCGAGGCGTCGGGTTCTGCTCGGGCTTGGTGGTGATCCACGTCTCGTTGTACTCGTTGCTGGCGCCCACCACGCGGGAGTCGCCGACCTGCACCAGCATGCCCTCACGGGACTCCAGCCAGTCCAACGCGTACGCATCCGGCTTCAGTTCCAGGGACTCGATGCTTCCGCCCTGGGCCTGCGGGGCGTAGGCCTCCGGCAGCGTGGCCGAGCCGATGGTCTCCGCCTCCGGCAGCGCGTTCCCGGACGACAGCACAATGGCCTTCGGGCCGGTCAGCTCGGTCACGGACTGCGTGCCGCTGCTCTGGCCGCCCGGGTAGTACTCGCTCACCTTGCCCGACACCAGCACCGAGTCGCCGACCTTGACGGTCGGGGTGGCGGAGCCGGTGTAGACGAAGATGCCCTCGCTGGTGGCCGCGTTCCCGTCCGCGTCGGGGTCCTGGATCCAGTAGCCCTTCGAGCCGCTGCTGCGCACACCGGTCACCACGCCGGGCACGTTGGTGACGGTCTTGCCGTTCTGCGGCGAGATCCGGGTGCTGCCCTGGATGTCGTGGATGCGCAGGCTTCCCGGCGTGGTGTCGGTGGGCGACGGAGTGGGGGAGGGCGAGGGGTCGCCGGAGCCGCCGCCCGTGCTGTTGCGGGGGCTCGGTGTGCCGCCCGTGAAGTCGGCGGAGTTGTCGTCCGTGTCGGCGAGAGCGGTGCCGCGTGCGACGGAGGCGGTGTTGCTCGCCCCGGTGGCGGGGGAGCCCTCGCGCACCACGGCGGTGCCGAAGCCGACCAGGTCCCTGACGGTGCCGTCGGCCGCGCAGTCGGCGGCGGTCAGGCAGGTGAGCGCGGTGGTGGAGTGGACCAGCGCGACGGTTCCGCTGGTCGCCGACATCGGGATGGCGCCGCTGGCGTCGGGCGTGGGCAGAGCGGTGTCGCCACCCGTGCCCATGGCCTCCTGGACCAGGTAGTTGCCACCTGCGGGAACGGATCCGCTGAGCGGCGTGACCTGCCACTTGCTGTTGGCGGTGGGCGCGCCGCTGAGGTACTGCACCGACCATCCGCTCAGGTCGAACGGCGCGGAGCCCGCGTTGCCCAGTTCGATGAAGTCGTTGGTGAGGGAGGCGCCGGAGTTGCCACCGCCGCCGTAGACCTCGGAGATGACGGCGTCCGGAGACGGCGCCGCCTCGGCCACGAGGGGAAGGCCGATCAGGGATCCGGCGATGCCGAGCGGGAGCGCTATGAGGCCGGCCTTGGCGCCTTTGCCGCGCAGGGACGGCGGTATGCGTGAGGACACGTGGGGCTCTTTCGTGCAGGAGTCGATGACAGAACGAGGCCCCTGAACCGTGGGAGGTGGCAGGCCGGTTTGTGGGCCAGGTGAGAAGATACGCGCGTAGATTGTGCGCTACAAGAAGTTGGACCGACCTCGGGGCGAGCGTTTCCCCAACTGTTCGACGGATGTAACCCGGCAGGCCGGGTCTGTGCGAGAAACGGTGTCGAAGAGCGGGCCGTGACGGTCGGTCCGGCCCTCCCCGCCACGCTCCCGTCCGACCGATACCAGTCCACGCGGGAACTGGACGTGTCGCTCATGCGGCCGGTTCGCCCCGGTCCGATCCTTGGACACGGCGCGTGGTGCACCGGGACGGCGACATCGCCTCCGGCGAAGGGGCGTTGACGACCGGCAGGGCGCGCGACGATCGCGTCGGCGACCGCGGCGGCTCGGATCATCCCCCTTGAGAGCGCGCCGACCGCAGTGTGACACCGTCGCCTCTCTGTTCGGCGGGGACGAGGCGTGACCGGTCGTCGAGCACCTCGTTGACCAAGCGGTGCCACCTCTCAAGGCCGTGACCGTGCCTGACCGTGTGCCGAGGCAGCCCACGTCTGCCGCGGTCGGACAGACTCCGGACATACCGTATCGATCACCGTTCCCCGGTGTGGCCTTGCCACCTGCAACGTCGGTCCGTGGGAACAGCAGGAGCGATCCGCCATGACGCAACACCAGCGAAAGCGCCGAGCGCTACGTACTGAGGAACCCGGCGGGCCCCGGCCGTCCGACGAAGGACTCCAGCAGATCCGCGACGCGCTGCCGCCGGCCCGTCACGCCCGTACCGCCGAGCCGGACCCACGGCCCGTGGCCGCCGCGGTCCCCGAGGAGCTGATGGCGGCCGTCACCTATCACTGCCGCTACATCAGCAAGCACCTCGCCAAGGCCCAGAACCTCGGCTCCCAGCACAAGACCTCCATGGAGGAGTGGCAACGCCTGGTTCTGTACGCCCTCACCGACGCACTCGCCCACAACCATCTGCTGGTCGGCGCGTTGGCGGCTTACCTTCAGCGGCAGCAGGTCGACGACGACCTCGTACGCCGCTATCTGCAGACACCCGACCCCGACCGCTATGTCACGCGCCACGCCATCGACCACCTCGACGGTCTCACCGGCTCGCGACCCGAGACCGCGGAAGAACCGGCGTGGACCCATGTGGGCCGGTGCATCGCGCGCAGCGCGCACGCGGCGGAAGCCGCCGGATCGGACGAAAAGACGGTCAGGTGAGCCCTTTTGTCCTGGCGCGGCACGCCGGAGGACGGGGCTCCTGTGATGCTCTCGGCGGGACCTCACTACCATCGGAGCCCTAGACAACCGTTCGACCGGTCCGCAGTTGAGAACCGGTCGGGGTCGCCGATGCCAGGGTCCGCTCCCCGGGCTGCGGTGATCTTCCTGTCCAGGAGGACCTTCCGCATGTTCCGAAGTATTGGGAACGCTGTCGTCCGACATCCCGTCTGGACGATCGTGGCATGGCTGATCGCGGCAGTGGCGATCGTCGCCACTGCCCCCAGCCTGCCGTCGAACAGCGACGAGAGCAGTTTCCTGCCCAAGAGTTACGAATCCATCAAAGCGGCCGAACTCCAGGAGAAGGCGTTCCCCAGCGCCTTCACCCCGTCCGCGATCGCGCTCTACCAGCGCACCGACGGCGGCAAGCTGACCGCGTCGGACCAGCAGGACGTCGCCCGGATCGCCTCCGAACTGGGTGCCAAGCACATCGACCAGGTGCAGAAGGTCGTCCCCGGCCAGCCGTCCAAGGACGGCAGATACGCCCTGATCCTGGTGCAGATGGACAGCAAGAACGCCGGACAGCCCAAACAGTCCGACGCGGCCAAGGTGTTGCGCGACGACGTCAAGGAACTGGCCAAGGGTACGCACCTCGACGTCAAGCTCGGCGGTTCGGCCGCGCAGGCCCTCGACCAGCAGGACTCGTCCACGCGCGGCCAGGCGTTGATCGGCATCGGCACCTTCGTGATCATCCTGGTGACCCTGCTGATCATCTTCCGTGCCCCGATCCTGGCCGTACTGCCGCTGATCCTGATCGGCCTGGTGTCCGCCATCGCCAACGGGCTGATCGCGTACGCCACCAAGCTGTTCGACCTCCAGGCCAACAGCTCGATCTCGTCGATCCTGATCGTCGTCCTGTTCGGCGTGGGTACCGACTACTTCCTCTTCCTGATGTTCCGGTATCGCGAACGCCTGCGGGCCGGTGACGAACCGAAGCAGGCCATGGTCAACGCGGTGGCCCGGGTCGGCGAGGCCATCGCCTCGGCCGCCGGGGCGGTCATCATCGCCTTCCTCGCGCTGGTGCTGTCCACACTCGGTTTCCTCAAGCAGATGGGTCCGGCGCTCGCCATCGCCGTGGCCGCCACCCTCGTCGCGGGTCTGACCCTGATCCCGGCCGTGGTCTCGCTCATCGGGCCGAAGGTCTTCTGGCCCTCCAAGTCGTGGCAGCGGGAGCCGGAGAACGCCCGGTTCGCCGCCCTCGGCCGCGGGGTGCGACGTCGTCCGGCGCTGACCGCCCTGGCGTCCGGCCTCGTCCTGATCGCGCTGTCGCTCGGCACGTTCGGCTACAACGCCACCTTCGACCTCGCCTCGGGTTCCATGCCCAAGACCAAGGAGTCGATGGTCGTCCAGGATGAGATGCAGAAGGCGTACTCGGCCGGCGCCGCCGCGCCCACCGATGTCTATCTGTCCAGCACCGACGGCAAGCCCCTGGACAAGACCGCCTTCGACGCGTATACGAGGAAGCTCGGCGCCGTGGACGGGGTCGCGAGCGCTCGGATGACCCAGCTGAACAAGGCCGGCACCACGGCCGACTTCACCGTCACGCTCAAGTACGAGGCCTCCACGGACAAGGCGATCGACGCCGTGGCCGAGGTGCGAGACGTCGCGCACTCCAACGCGCCCGACGGCACCGAGGCCCTCGTCGGCGGCATGTCCTCGATCTACAAGGACATCGACACCGCGGTCAACCACGACTACCGGACGGTCTTCCCCGTGGCCGCCGTCCTGATCATGGTCATCCTGGGGCTGCTGCTGCGCAGCGTGGTCGCCCCCTGGTACCTGATCGCGTCGGTGGGCCTCGGCTTCGGTGCCACCCTCGGTGCCACCGTCTGGATCTTCCAGGAGGGGCAGGGGCACTCCGGCCTGATGTTCATGCTCCCGGTGATCATGTATCTGTTCGTGGTCGCCATCGGAACCGACTACAACATCCTGATGATCGCCCGGCTCCGAGAGGAGGCCCGCGAAGGCCGCGACCCGCGCGAAGCGGCGGGCATGGCGCTGCGGTACGCCGGGCCGACCGTGGCCGCAGCGGGCTTCATCCTGGCGGCGACCTTCGCCACGATGATGCTGGCCGGCAACTCGCTGCTCACGGAGATGGGTTTCGCGGTCTCCTTCGGCATCGCGATCGCCGCCTTCGTTATGGCGATGTTCTTCACGCCGAGTCTCACCGCACTGATCGGCCACGCGGCGTGGTGGCCGGGGCACGGCGACAGGGCGGCGGAACCGGCAGTCGCGACGGGCGCTTTGAGCGCGGAGCCGGTTTCCGGGGCGAGCCAGGAGACGGTCGCGCACGATGCGTCGGGGCGCGGCCGGTAAGGACTAGCCACGTCAGGAGGGCGGCCGGGGCGCGCTACGGGGTCTGCGCGTACCGGCTTGCCCTCCGTGGCTCTGTGCCGGGGGGAGACCAAGCCGGGGATGCGGCGACCATGGCCATCAACGTGAAGACCGAGATCCCTGCTGGCGTCGCGGTGCTCGGAGGTTGCCCGCACCACGGCGATCCTCACACTGGCGTCGATCACCGGCATGCGCGCGAGCGAACTCATGGAACTGCAGGTCGGCTGCCGTCAGCCCACCGAGGAGTGCGGCCCCGGACTGGTCCGCTACGGACTGGCCGGCAAACTCGTCAAAGGCCAGCCGCTCGGCGGCGTCCTCGACGAGTGGGTCGTCATCCAGGACATCTATGAGGCGGCCGGCCTCGCCGAACAACTCCACGATGACCCCGCGGACGGCAACCTGCTGTTTGGCCGGTTCCACTTCAAATCCCGCTACCAGTGGTTCCGCGACTGGGTGAACGGACCGGACGGGCAGCGGCTCGGCCTCGCGTCGATCCCCGGCGATCGCCTGACGCTGAGGATGCTGCGAAGGAAGCTGGCGATCGAGCTCACCTATCGCCCCGGCGGCCTGCCGGCGACCAAGATTTACCTGCACCACGTGAGTACAGCGACTACGGAAGGCTGCGCTTCGCGCCCCGGCGGGCCCCAGCCGAACTGCTGGCCGAGGTCAACGACCACGAACGGCAACGCAATCTCGAACTGGTTCTGGCCGAGTTCCGCAACTACCAGCAGGGCATCCTGTCAGCCGGTCCCGGCGCCCGCAGCCTCACCGAGTTCTTCGCCAGCATCCACGAAAAGCTCGCCCCGGCAGCCGCACCGGCGCCGAAGGCCCAGCGCAGTGACCGCGACGTGCTCAACCTGCTGACCAAACGTGCCAAGGTCCTCCACCTCGGACCGGCGAACTACTGCTGGTTCACCGCCCCCTCCCGGGCGCTCTGCCTCAGGCTCGCCGGCACCCCCGCCGCAGACCGTCCGCTGATCGGGATGTGTGACTCCGCCCGCTGCCCGCAGGCCACCCACCACCCCTGCCACCGGCCCGTCTGGGCCGAGCACGCCGACAGGACAAAGATCTTCATCGGCCAACTCGGCACCACCCGCAAGACCGAACGCACCCGGCTCCAGGCCGACTTCGACCGGGCCAGCCGCGTCGTCGCCGAGATCGACGCCGCCAGCGCCAGCATGACCGAGGAGTCCGCATGAGAATCTCCGCAGCCCAGCGGACCGAGAACGAGAACCGCATCCGCGCCGCCATGGACCGCCTCCTGCGCGGCGAGATCCCGCCCAGCGGAAAGTGCGACATCAAGACCCTCGCTCGCGAAGCGGGCGTCGACCGCACCGCCTTCTACGGCACCCGCCCCTACGCTCACCTCCGCGTCGAGTTCGAGCGACGCCTTCAGGCCCTCCAGCAGGCCGGAGACACCCCCGACCCCCGCGAAGCCCAGATCAACAGGCTCAAGACGGAGAACGTCAAGCTCAGAGAGCGGCTGGCACAGTCGGAGCAGACGATCGACAGTCTCACGGACTTCCGCACCGAAGCCCTGGCCCGGCTCGCCGCTCAGCACGAGGAGATCGTCCGGCTCCGCGAAGCGGTCGCCGGAACAAGCCGCGTCAGCCGACCCCCCGCGCCACGAACCACGGTGACCGGAACGTGCAGTTGAAGCACGATCTTCGCGGGTCAGGCAGCCGATTCCGGGAGGTGACCGAGGTGTTTGAGGACGCGCTCGCGCAGGAGGAGGTACTCCTCCCAGCGCCGAGGCAGAGGCCCCGGCGGGCGTTTGACGTCACGGGCTGCGGTGACAGCCTGGCCATCCTGGAACTGCTCGCGCGTCAGGTCGAGCTCCACACCGCTGGGCAGTCGATTCCACCAGTGAAAGCCTTGCTGTTCCCCGCTGCAGTGGACCTCCCCGACCACGAGGCCGCCACCGAAGATGTCGTTCACGATCAGAGCCGTGATGTCACAGTGGCCCCACGCCGGGTTGCCGGGCTGCCAGCTGCAGCGAGCGAGGTCGTCCGGAGAACAGGTGTCGGCGGCCCAACTGGCGTGCAGGGCTTTGTCGATATCCAGCAGGTTCCAAGGGATCATGCCGACAGCATCGCAGCCGCCACTGACATCGGCAGATCGCCCGGGGAGACTCCTTCTTCAGCTGCCGGACCCGGACTGCAGATATCGGCGCAGAGCTTCCCGCCCTCCCGGAACGAAGATCCATTGATCGACGACCTCGCACAATTCGGCTTGTGTCAACCAGTCCTGCCAGGCGATCTCATCCGGGTCCGGGACCAAAGGGTCCGTCACGACAGCCTCATGCACCCCAAACCACACGGGGCTGATCCCCTCCCGGCAAAGGAACTTGAACATGAAACGCACGGGCACACGAACGCCCAGCTCTTCGGACACTTCCCGGGCCGCGGCTTCCTCATACGACTCGCCCACGTCCACGGCACCGCCGACCAACACGTCGTAATAGCCCGGGAAACGGGACAGCGTATCGGACCGCCGCAGCGCCAAGATCCGCCCTGCCCGATCACGGCAGATCGTCGCTGCAATGCGATGCGGACAGCCTTCACGCACCGCCTCGTCTCGCTCGACGATACCCAACACGTGGTCATGTTCTCTTGATGGCGGCAATCCTCGCGGCGTTGGGCCGATGCCCGCCCGGTGCCACGCCAGCGATTCGGGTGCCTTCAGCATGGGCCTGGCTGTCTGGGCCCCGGGTTACAGGACGGCGATGTGAAAGGGCTGGTCGGAGGCGTTGCCGCTGCGGCCGGTAATCACGCGGACGCTGTTGGGGGTGTCGGAGTCGCCGATGTAGACCTCGCTGCCCGGGGCTGCGTTCTGGTCGAGTGTTGCCTGGTAGGCCGCTCCTCGCAGCCTCACGGACGCTTCCAGTGTGACGTCGTAGCGGCCCGTGCCGAGCTTGGTGACACCGGTGACTCCCCTGGCACGCACCAGGGTGCCGTCTGCGTTGACCACGGCCGTGGCGCGCACGTAGAAGGCGTTGATCTGCTGGTCGATGACGGCGTGCGGTTCTCCGACCGGGATCAGGCGCCACTGCTGCGTTACAGAGCCGCTTGCCTCATGTTGCACGACGTGATGACTCTTGGTGCCGGCGGACACGACGTCCAGGAGCTTGCCGCTGGCGGCGCTGGTGAGGGTGTAGATATCTTCTGCAGTCCGGGTGAGCTGCCACTGCTGGTTGATGCTGCCGTCGGCCTCCCACTGATGGAGTTTGGCACCGTCCTCAGTACTCCCCGCGGGGTTGTCCAGACACTTGCCGCTGAAGACGTTGCGCAGGGTGAAGCGGGCGCCGTCCACCTGGGCCAGCTCCCACTGGTGAATGGCCTGGCCATTCCCTCGAGTAGCCCGCGCAGCTGCACCGTTGTCCTTGCTTTCGTCGGCGAGGCCCAGGAGATAGCCCCACTTCCGCTCAGCCAGCAGGTACACACGGTTCTTGGGCAGCTCTCCCTCGGAGGGGACGCCAATGCGCACGGAGTCGATACTCATGCTCCACCGTCTGGAGTCCCAACTGGTGTTCGACACGCGTGTGTCGTGCAGGTTCGGGCGAGCGCCCCCGTTCGGAATCACCAGTTCGTTGGACACGAAGGCGGGCCCGGTGTAGCAGGTCAGGTCATACCCTGTGCGGTTCACCAACGACATGCCCTTGCCCTGGAAGCCGTAGGCGGACAGGTCGACGACGCTCTCGTCACTGATCAGGACCCGGTTGGCGTTGTCACCGGCGTCCGTGTTGAAGTGCAGGTTGCCGAAGAGCGCCCATGAGCCTCTCGGGCACGCAGCCGTGCCGCAGTCCGTGATCACCTCGACAGCCATTCCGTCTCCTCCCCGTTACGACCACCGAGCGCCGCCGTTCCGGCCAGGCCACGCGCCCGGGCACCCAAGTCAAGATCGTCGTTATACGTCGTACCACTGGCTTCCGGCCGGGCATGACCAAACTCTGAAGTTAGTCCGACAACGCTCCGCCGGAGGCGGGTGGGGTGGGGACTCGGGGGCCGAGATAGTGGCTGAGGGCGTCGCCCAGGACGGGGTCGGGAGGAACTCCGTGGTCCATGCCGAGTTGGGCAGCCAGGTCGGTGGCCTGAAGGCGGACGGCGGCTTCCAAGAGCTGGGCATAGGCGTCGACGGTATTACGGAAGCGGTACCTGGAGGTCAGGGCAAGGGCGGCGGCGAGCGGGCCGGCGGGCCACCACCAGACGGTCAGCGGGGCGTAGAGCAGGGCCCAGCCGCCGAGGGCGGCGGCACGCGTGAGGGCCTGCTCGGCCGCCGTGATCTCGGCGCGGGGGATCTCGGGCAAAGTCAGCCACAGATACGGCCACAGCACGGCCACGTCGAGGTGATGGTCCCGCTCCAGACGTACGGCTGCTGCGTGGATGCGGTCACCGCTCCAGGTGGGTCGGTCTGGTTCCTCGGTGGCGATGCGCTGCATGGCGACGTGCGCAGCCCTGCGTGGTCCGGGATCGGGTCGGCTCCCGGTGCGGGCCAAGGATCGGGCGTCTGTGTCGAGTCGATGCCGGTAGCGGTGTACGGCGGCGGTCCAGCGGGCGCGGCGGCGTGTAACGACGGCGCCGGCCCATCGATCCAGCGGAGGGGGCCAGGTGTGCCAGTCGGCGGCCAGTGCGGTGCGCTGGACCAGGGTCCCCAGGCTCTGGGCAGCCAGTCCGGCCGCGGCAGCGGCCGCGAGGACCGCGCCGATCAGCACCACCTGGCCGCCGGCTGTCGTCGCAGCGGGACTCTTGGCCCAGAGGGTGATCCGATCGGTGAGGCGGCCGTAGTCCAAGGCGTGGGCCTGACCGAGGATCCGGGCGCTGGTGGCAGTGGCGAGGAAGAGAACCCCGGGTAGCACCAGCAGGGACAGCCAGCGCTCGGCGAGCTTCTGCCCGAGGGTGCTCAAGAACCCGTTCACCACTACAACCGCTCCTTGCGCAGGGGTTGGCCGCTGATCCGGCATGGGGTCGCGCCGGAGCTGTCGGGCCAGGCGTGACGCGAGCACTGACGGGTCGGGCACAGCAGGACCCATTCGTCGGGCGTGGCGGGGCCGACGCCGATGGGGTTCAGGCCGCGGGCGGTGCCGCGGACGCCCGCGGCGTCGCCCGCGGCCAGCAGGGCCTCGTGGAGCGCGCTCAACGGTGCGGCGAGCCCCTCCCCGTCGCGCAACGCTGCCAGCAGGCGATCCAGCGGAGCTGCGCCGTCAAGGCCGTACGCCGCCAGAGCCGCGCGGATACGGTCCAACTGGTCGCACACGTAGCCGATGTCCTCGCGCAGGTCCGGTGCCGTTCCGCCGTCGTAGTGGTTGGCTTGGTCGGACACTACCGTCCCCCGATCTCTGCGGTACCTCACAGCGGTTCATGTGGTCTCGTGGCGCAGATCACGACACCGATCCGTAGTCGAAGTGCTCATGCTGTCCGAATCGGCCCTGGTTAGGCAACGGGCATCATTCTTTCCATAATTGACGGTCCGACAGATGGGAGGTGAGCTCGTGGAAGGCCGTGATGAGCTGGTGACGGCGGTCTGGGACCGCGTGCAGCGGGAAAACGTCGCAGGCGACACATCCGCGGTCCTCTCCACGGCCGCCCACGCGGAGGCACACCGGCTGGCGCCGTACGCCGAAGCCGATCCCCCGGATCTGGAGGCTGCATTTGTCCTAGGGTGGCTGCACTACCGTCGCGCGTATGCCCTCCCACAGACGGCAGCCGGGCAGGACTGGGCGATCGCGATCCGCTTCTTCACGGAGTGCTTCGTTGCGGGAGTAGGGGGCCTACCGCCGTCTCTTCTCGCCACTCTTGCCGGAACGGCACTCCCTGCCGCGCGGGATCTGAAGGAGGAGATATGCACGAACCCTGACCCTCCGAGCCTGACATCGGCCGTGGAGCTGTGGCGACGCATCACGAACAACATCCCTGACGATCACCCTGATCGTGCCGACTGCCTGAGCAGCCTCCGCTATGTCCTGCAAACGCGATTCCGGCGGACGGGGGACGCGGAGGACTTGGACGAGGCGCTGGAGGTGAGTCGTGCCGCCGTCGAAGCCACCCCCGACGACCACCCCGCCCAGGCAGATCGCCTGTACGCACTCGGGCACGTCTGGCAGGAACGGTTCACGCGGTTTGGAAACTCCGGAGACATGAATGAGGCCGTCGAGGCGAGCCGCGCCGCCGTCGAAGCCACCCCCGACGACCACCCCGAACGCGGCGTGCGCCTGAGCATGCTCGGCTTTGTATCGGAGGTACGGTTCAGGCTCTGCGGCCAGTCAGAGGATCTGGATGAGGCGGTGGAGGCGAGTCGTGCCGCCGTTGAGGCCATGTCCCACGATCACCCCGAGCGCGCCGTCATTCTGACCATTCGCGCCGGCGCACTGGAGGCGCGGTTCGAGCGCACCGGGCGGTTGGATGATCTCGATGAGGTGGTAGAGGCCAGTCGGGCCGCCCTCCAGGCTACTCCGCTCGATCACCCCGACCATGTCCCCTTGACGTCCAATCTCGGGCGCTCTCTGGTGAGGCGCTTCGAACACAGCAAGCATTGGGGGGATGCGGACGAGGCGGTGAAAGTCCTCAGCACCGCCGCCCACGGCCATCCTGAACACCTTAGGATCCTGTCCACCCTTGGCCGCACTCTGGTCGCGCAGTTCGAGCGCACTGGGCAGTTGGGGGATTCGGCCGAGGCAGTGGACATACTCCGCACCATTGGTGAAGTCACCGCCCACGACCACTTCCACCATGCCACCAATCTTGTCCATCTCAGCATCGCCCTGCTTCTACGCTTCAAGCGCACCCATGAGTTGGGGGACATAGACGAGGCGGTGGAAGCCGGTCGTGCCGCCGTCAGGGCCACCTCACACGGCCACCCTCACCACGCCGCCGCGTTTTCCAATCTTGGGAATGCCTTGGTGGCGCGGTTCCGGCGCACTGCGGAGCCAGGGGATGCGAATGAGGCGGTGGAAGCGGGTCGTGCCGCTGTCAGGGCCACGTCCCGAGACGCCCCAGACTACGCCGCCCTCCAAGCCAATCTCAACGAGGCTTTGATGGCGCGGTTCGCATGTACGGGGCAGTTGGGCGATCTCGATGAGGCCGTGGAGGCCAGTCGCGCCGCCGCGGTGGCCCCGTATAACCACCCTCACCATGCCCGCGTTCTGGACCATCTTGGGCACTCCTTGACGTTGCGGTTCGGTCGTACGGGGGATGCGGCGGATGCGGACGGGGCCGTACAGGCGTATCGAGGTGCACTCGATTCCACCCCCCACAATGTTCCTGATCGCGCCGCCCGCCTCGGCAGACTCAGCTACGGACTGAAGGACCGCTTCGAGCGGTTCGGGTCGGTGGAGGACTTGGACGAGGCGGTACACGTGGGCCGCGCCGCCTCGGACGCCACCCCCAACGAACACCCCGACCGCGCTGTGCGCCTCAACGCTCTTGGCCACGTCCTGCGGTTGCGGTTCGAGCGGTTCGGGACACTGGCGGACCTGGATGAGGCGGTGGCGGCGACCCGCTCCGCTGTAGAGATCACCCCTCATGACCACCCTAAATACGCTCGCTTCCTGGTCGACCTCGGCATCGCGCTGGGAAAGCGCTTTGAGCGCACCGGTGAGTTGGGGGATCTGGATGAGGCAGTGGCAACACTCCGCTCCGGTGTCGAAACCACACCCCCCGACCAGCCCAAGCGCGGTCCTTACCTGGTCAACCTCGGCGCTGTCCTAGGGAAGGGCTTCGTACGTACTGGTGAGTTGGGGGACCTTGATGAGGCTGTGCAGGCGAGTCGCGCCGGTTTCGAAGCCACGCCCCCTCACGACTCTTTCCATGCCAGGTATGCGAACTGTCTCGGCGGCATTCTGCTTCAACGCTTCCATCACACTGGGGACCGAGGGGATCTGGATGAGGCGGTGGCCACGATCCGCGCCAGTGTCGAAGCCACACCCTCCGACAACCCCGAGCACGCCGCCTTCCTCGTCGGCCTCGGCCGTGCCCTGGAGAGCCGGTTCAAGTGGAGCGGGGAGCTGAAAGATCTGGACGAGGCGGTGGCCACGATCCGCACCGGTGTCCAGTCCATCCCTGACGATCACGCCGATCGCGGCAAGCAACTGGTGGCGCTCGGCTCGGCTCTGGACAACCGCTTCGCACGCACTGGGGACCTGGGGGATCTGGATGAGGCGGTGGCCACGATCCGCGCCGGCGTCGAAGCCACACCCTCCGACAACCCCGAGCACACCTTCCGCCTGGTCAATCTCGGCGTGGCCATCTCGCGACGCTTCAAGCGCACCGGCGAGCCGAGGGATGCGGACGAGGCGGTGGCGACGATGCGCGCCGCCATCGCAGCCACACCCGACGACCACCCCTTCCAGGCCCTGAACATGAACTGTCTCAGCGTCGCTCTGCAGACGCGGTTCTGGCACACCAGGCAGTCGAGCGATCTCGATGAGGCAGTGGCGGCGGGGCGTGCCGCCGTCCAGGCCATCCCTCACGGCGCGGTGAGCCGCGCCTCCCTCCAGTGCACGCTGGGCCGGGCCCTGGAGCTGCAGTTCGGGCATACGGGGAATCCAGACGATCTGGAAGAGGCGATCGAGGTGACGCGCGACGCCGTCGAAGCCACCCCGCACGACGTCCCCGCCCGCGTCGGACGACTAGTCGACCTCGGCGTGATTCTGATGACGCGGTACGACGGCACGGGGGAGTCGGCCTTCCGGGACGAGGCACTGTCCGTACTGGGGGAGGCCGTCACCAAGGAGGCGGGTCCGCCGGGGCATCGGATCATTGCGGCACGTCGGGCAGCGGCCTTGGCCAGGTCCTCGGATCCGGGCCAGGCAGCCGACTTCCTGGAACAGGCGGTACTGATACTGCCGGAGATGGTTCCGCGCCGATTGCGCCGCGGTGACCAGCAGCATGCCCTCGACAGCTACGCCTCCGGTCTCGCCGCCAACGCAACCGCCCTGGCTCTGGCCGACACCAGAGGCAGCGAACGGCAACGAGCCGTCCGAGCGCTCAGGCTGGCCGAGGCCGGGCGGGCCGTACTCCTGTCCCAAGCGTTGGACACCCGAAGCGACCTTACCGACCTGCGCGCCCAACATCCCGAACAGGCCAAGCGTTTCACCGAACTCCGTGAGCTTCTTGACGAGGACCCGGGAAGCACGGCCACCACGACCGACGGCCACCCAGCACAGCCGACGGGCGGCCGTGTGCGCCACCAACTGGCGGCAGAGCTGGGGCAGCTGCTGCGGAGCATCCGGGCCTGCGAGGGGTTCACCCACTTTGGCCTGCCGCCAAGCTCCGAGGAGCTGATGGCGGAGGCCGCACACGGACCCGTCGTGCTGTTGAACGTCAGCCTCTACCGCAGCGATGCCATCCTGCTCACCCGCAACGGCATCAGCTCCTGCCCGCTGCCCAGACTCACCCACGACACTGTGAACGAGCAGGTCACCACCTTCTACCGGGCCCTGGCCGAAACGACAGCGCCCGACGGTGATCGCATCGCCGCCCAGCAGACAGTCCGTCGGATCCTGGAGTGGCTCTGGGAAACCGCCACCGAACCGGTCCTGTCCGCCTTGGCAGCGCAGGGCGAAGCCATCCCTCCGGAGCAGGACGGTCAGCCGCTGTCCCGGGTGTGGTGGATACCCGGCGGGGCCCTCGGCCTGCTCCCCCTGCACGCCGCGGGCTTTCACACCGATCCCGCGTCCGGCCCACTCCGCAGGACGGTCATGGACCGGGTCATCTCGTCCTACACCCCGACGATCCGTGCCCTACGGCACGCTCGCAGGCGCCACAGTCGAGCCGTCGGCCACTCCCAGTCCCTGATCGTCGCTATGCCCACTACTCCCGGTCACAGCAACCTACGGAACGTACCCGAGGAGACCCGCCGGGTCCGGGCCCTCCTGCATCGCCCGGTCCAGCTCACCGGATCCACCCCGAGCTCTGACGGCACCCCGACCTGCCGAAGTCCCGACATGCCGACGACGGCCGCAGTCCTCGCTCGCCTCCCGCAGTGCGCCATCGCCCACTTCGCCTGTCACGGGGCCACCGACCCCATCGACCCTTCGCGAAGCCGACTGCTCCTGCACGACCACGCCGCTACGCCATTGACCGTCTCCGCACTGGCCCAGATCAACCTCGAACAGGCGCAGTTGGCCTACCTCTCCGCCTGCAGCACCGCGATCCCCGGAAGCTCCACCCTGCTGGACGAGGCCATCCACCTCACCAGCGCCTTCCAACTCGCAGGATTCCGCCACGTGATCGGGACGCAGTGGCCCATCGACGACTACCTGGCTGTCGAGATCGCCGAGTCCTTCTACGCCCGCCTGAGCACCGGCCCGCACGGAATGCTCGATCCTGATCAGGCCGCTGCCGCACTGCACCACACCATCCGGGCGGTACGTGACCGCTACCCGGCCACCCCCTCCCTGTGGGCGGGCTACCTCCACGCCGGCGCATAGACGAACCAATCGACGCCTACGCAATCCCCATACCACGTGTGGGCTTCCGCCGGGGCGCGGACCGTATACCGCTCGCTCAGCTTGAGCGGCCAGGGGCCCCGAGCACGGCTGCAGGGCCCCGCCGATCCCGACAGCCTGAGTTCCGACATCCCACTTGCCTAGTGAAGCCGCTGGAAGTCGCCGTGCGTGGAAACTGCATCCAGGGCGGGCAGGGCGGCCGCCTCCTCGGCTGCTGCGCGGATGAACTCCTCGTCCCCGGAGGCGAGATGGGCGCGGGCACCGTCCGGGTGCCGATCCAGCTTCCCCAGAGGCAGTGTGCCGCTGGCCTGCCGGGGCGGGGCACTGCCGTGGAAGGCCGCCGCGAGCTGCCCGATGCGGTAGAAGACGCGACGCTGCTGCTTTGGCGGGTGAACCGCGCCATGCAGGGACTGGCCTCCCACTTCGGTGAGCACCACGGCCCGCAGCCCCGCATCGGCAGCCACCAGGCGAGGCGCGGCTGCGCCCAGAGCGGGGACCCATCCACGGAGCGCCGTCACTTCACGCTGGTGGAAGCGGTCGTTCTGGTGGATCTTGACGTACCCGGTTCCGCCCTCGGCGCCGTGCGCCCGCCAGATGCGGCTTTCCTCTCGTGCCCAGGAGACGTCCGTCCAGCCGGTGATCCGGCCCACCGCCCGCTCGGCGAAGGCGCGCATCGCGCCTTCCGGTTCGACGCCGCAGCTGCCGTGGTCGGGGACCAGGACCAGCCGGTCAACAGCTGGGTCGTAGGCGATCGGGTCGCCGGGCTCCTGGAAATGGCGGCCATCCGCGCGGCGGCCCGCTAGGCGTCCAGCCCGGCCCGGCAGTACGCGACCATCGGCGTCGGCAGTTCGTCGAGCCCGAACTAGCCCATGGCATCGCAGACCTGGGGTTCCATGACCTGCGGGGTGCCGCGCCAGCGCCGGACCTCGAAGAAGACGCCGACCCGCGCGTGGCCGGCGGGGGAGCGGTGGTGCACGGTGACGGCTGCGCGGACATCGGCCGGATCGACCACGACGCCGGTCTCCTCCCTGGTCTCGCGCACCAGCGACGTGACCATGTCCTCCCATGGGCCATCCAGATGTCCGGACGGGAGGTGCCAGCAGCCCGCCACATACACGTCGCCGGCCCGCCGGGAGATCAGGACCTCGGGCCCCGCCGGGCCGTCGCGCCGTGCGAGGCGGTTACGGTATGTGCGGTACTGCGATGACCACCTGCTCGGGTTCACCGGACCCAAGGTGGCTAGGGCGGTGTTCTGCGGTCAGTACGGGGACGCCGGGAAACGGGCGTTGATGAGTTCCACCGCCTCCTGCTCGGTGGGGCCGCGGCGGTGACGCAGCCGTGCCGTACCGGACCATCCCGCCGCGTCGGTGGGCTCCCGCAGACCGGGGAAGGGCTGCCCCAGTACCTCCTCGGCGGCGTAACCCAGCAGCCGGTGGGCGTCGTGCGTCCAGCCGACGACGGTACCGTCCTCGTCGATCACTGCCGCTGCCGCGCCCTTGTCCTCCGTGGCTGTGCCGTGCGGTCCGTCGGCCGGGCCGCCTCCTTCAGGGATGCTCAAAGCCGTCTCCGAATGAGCTCGGCTACGGACGGCGCGCGGTGATCACGGTGCGAAGCCGAGCTGACGCAGCATGCCGAGCTCATCGCTGCTGCCCCAGCGCTCGACCATCTTCCCGTCCGCGAACCGGCTGATCTGTATACCCCGGTACCGCACCGTCCTGCCTGTGGGACCGTGTCCCATCAGTTCGCCGAGATGCGTACCCGTGATGGTGTACGCGAACGCGATCTCGTCGTCGGTCGCCATGATGTGCTCGATGTCCACGTGCAGATCCGGAAAGGCGCGTCTCATCGAGGCGAACATCTCCTCATAACCCTCTGGGCCGGGGACCTGTCCCGGGGCCGGGTCGTGGTCCACCGAGTCGGGTGCGACATAGCTGTCGAGCTCACCGAGCCGGTCGCTGTTCACAGCCGACCCGAAGCCCTCCAGGACGGCGAAGTTGGTGTTGCGCGACATGACGTGGTCCTTGACGTCGCTGTTCCGGGCGCGCGCACTCACGATACGAACCGCCCCTTGTCTACCATCCACGGTAGGTCTGGCGGCTCGAGGTGGCCTGCCGGCGGAGGTTTCGAGGCTCTTGGCCCGCGCGAAAAGGATCACGCGCCGATCAGTGCGCTCCCAGGCCGCCGACGATGCGCTTCCAGCCGGATCGGGTGGCGCCGAACCCGGTCTCATGGGCCCAGATGTGGGTGCAGGAGGGGCACTGCAGGTGCAGCAGGCTGCCGTTGTTGGAGAGCAGATAGCGCCAGTGATCCGAACATGTACGACGCTGCTCGCACGTGTCGCAGCCCTGCCCGTCGTCGCATTTCGGGCACGCCACCCAGGCCCGGCGTCCGATGTCGGCCTGCGGGTCAAGCGGGAGCATGACCGCTCCCTCTCCGCGGCAGCACACCGGCCGCGACCAACTCGTCGTACACCTTCTGCTGCTCGGCGCCGAGCCCGGAGTACAGCAGGTCGTACGCCGCCTCTTCGTCGCGCAGCACCGCGACCGGATCCCAGTCGGGGCCGAGGGCGTCCAGAACGTGGGCCCGGCGGAGCATCTCGTGCGAGGTCAGGTCGACGGCGAAGTCGAGCGGCGCGGAAGCGTCCGGTCGCCCGGCCGCGCGCCGACGCGCCGAGTCGGGTTCGTCCGGATCGGCGGGTTGGGTGGGGCCATGGGAGGACATACGACCGAACTTAGGTAACCCTATCCGGCCGAGGCAAGAGCAGGTGGGGGAAGTCACAGCACATGCGCGATTGCAACGGGGCCGGGTCGGACCCTGGGTCGGGCCGCATCGACACGACCGCGTGCCAGAGTGAACCCGGCGCGACCAGCACGGCGGGTGGTGACGGTCTGACCGAACTCGCCGAGCACGACGGCGCCGTCGCTGTCGATGAGTACGCGCTCGATGCCGGTCGCCGCGTGCCCGGGCACGCGGTGCTCGGCGAGTTCACGGAAGTGGGTGGCGGCGTCCGCACGGGTGGAGCGGCGACGGTTCCGCGGGGTGGCGGTCCGGCCGGTGTCCTGCCTTCCCACTGGCCATAGCGGGCCTAGTTGCCACCCCCACCGTCACCCCCGTCGTCGCCGCCACCGCCGTCGCCGCTGTCCGAGCCCCAGCCGTCGCCGCCGCCCGGCTCGTTGTCGTCGCTGCCCTCGCCGAGGTTGCTGAACCAGTGGCGGTCCCAGTCGTCGTCGGCGGCGATCGGCTCGGCTCCGTTCGACGGGCGCCGCTCCGGCCGGAACCGGGCCGAGCCTGTCGTGTCGCCCAGCCCGAACGCGACGGCGAAGGCATGCGCCATGACGGCGTCCAGCGGATCCAGGCTCTCGTGCCGGACCGCCGCGAGCGGCAGGAGTACGGTCCCTGGCTCGACCGCCGGTCGGCGCGGGGGACGCGTCAGCAGGGCGACGCGGCGTTCGTCGCGCAGGAGCCACGAACTCACCGAGTTCTCCCGCCGCAGCACCCAGCGCTGCCCGGGCAGCCGCACCTCCGCGGAGCTCTTGGACTTGCGTAGCTTCTGCTTCAGTGTCAACTCCGCCGTGATGTCCCCGACCGTCAGATGCAGGCCCCTGGCCGGCCCGGGGGCGTCGCGGTGGAAGCCGTGTGGTGCCCGGATCCGTACGACAGGAGCATGTGGTCCCCAGACGTCCACGCGCACCAGACGCCGGTCGACGGCGACGGCTACCGGCCCGGCGGGCCCCGGCGCGAACCGCCGGGCGATCCACAGCGGTACGCCCTCGGCCCGGGCTCGGGCCGCCAGGGCCACCACCTGATCGGGCCCACCACAGTGCCGTACAGCCAACTCGCCCAAGACGCGGGCGAATTCGGCGGCCTGCCGCACCCTCACCGGCGTGGCGGTCCCGGTCACCCGGGTCACCGGGACGATCTCGGCCCCCTGCGGCAGCCGTTCCAGAGGCCGCTCCGCCCCGCCGCCCCCCAGCCAGCTCCCGCGCAGATACGCCTCGGCCATGGCGCCGAGGTTCAGCTCGGTCAACGGCGTGGTCCTGCCGCCCCGTTGCAGCCGGTCCCCGGTCAGCTCCACGGTCCGCGCCAGTGGATTCCACGACCGCTCGGAATAGAGCGCCTGGCTCACCGATTCCCCCATGTGTAAGTGCACGACTCCTTGGGCCGGGCGCCGGTTCGGACGCCCGGCCCAAGAGACGGACGGACTACTTGCTGACCGCGAAGCGCATCAGGGCGTGCTCGTCACCCTGCTTGATCTTCCCCGTCACATTGATGACTTCGAGTTTCCATGTGTGACCGACCCGCATGGCCTTGGCCACCGCGCAGCCGTTGTCCTGGGTGAGCAGGCTGGGCCAGATGTCGGCGACCTGCTGGGAGCTCCCCCCGGTCGCGTCGTAGACCTTGAAGCTGATGTTGCGCGCCTTCTGGAAAGAGCTGCCCTTCTTGAAGGCGGCAGCTATGAACACGATCGACGTGATGTTGGCCGGGATGCGCGCGAACTCGACCGTGACGGTCTCGTCGTCGCCGTCCCCGCGCCCCGTCTGATTGTCGCCGCTGTGCACCAGAGAGCCGTTGCCCATGGGGTCGAGCGAGTCGAGGCCGGCCAGGCGGACCGGGTCCCCGCCCTGCATGGCGATGGCGATGAGATCGAGGTCCGTGCCGGCCTTGCGGCGGAGCTTGCCGATGACGCCGCCGCTGGTGCCGGCCGTGGGGTCCCAGGACACACCGATGGACAGATGGGTCACTCCGTCCAGATCTGCCGGGCCGTCTTCCTTCGTGAGCGTGATCATGTCTGAGTCATCCTTCTGCCAACGGGTCTACAACACGCAGAGTCTGCCTGGCGCCTCGGCGGTTCCATGCGACCAGGGTCCGACTTCGTGCGGGTCTTGCCCAGGGCTCGGACCATGCGGGTGAGGCCTGTCGTCCGGAGAGGCACGACCTGGGCCGTTCGCGGTCGACCCCGCTGACGGTGACCGTGACCTCGTCGCCCACCTGGACCGACATCCGGCGGAGCGCCGGCCGGCGTCCGCCCGAGCTCTTGCAGGTGCACCCGCACAGACCCGGTTGGTCCGCCCATGCCGCCCATGCCGCGCAGCCTTTCAGAGGGTGCGGTGCTCGGGGGAGAAGCGGGTCAGTTCGGCTCCACCGGCAGTTCCAGGCGGAGTTCGTAGCCGCCGTCGGCCGTGTGGCCGGAGGCGACCGTGCCGCCGAGGAGTTCGGCGCGTTGGCGCAGGCCGGCAAGGCCGTGGTGGGCGCTGGGGAGGGCGAGTGCGAGGCGGGTCGGCGCCGTGTTCGTGACGGTGGTGTGCACTGTGCCGTCCGTGTGGTGGATGCGGACCGTGGCCGCGGCGCCGGGGGCGTGCTTGCGGACGTTGGTCAGGGCTTCCTGGACGGTGCGGTAGACCGCTCGCTGCACGGCGGGCGGAAGGTCGTCGGGCAGGTGCGTCTCGAGCTTCGCCTCGATGCCGCTGAGGTGCACCAGGCGCTGCAATTCGTCGAGGGACGGCTGCGGGGTCAGTTCCGTGGGACGGCTGCCCGAAGCCCGCAAGACGCTGACCATGTGCCGGAGTTCGTCCAGCGTCTGCACACTGAGCCGGCGGATCGTGGCCGCGGCCTGTCTGGTCTCGGTGTCCCGGCTGCCGACCTGGAGCGCTCCGGCCTGCACCGCGATCAGGCTGACCTGGTGGGAGACCACGTCGTGCATCTCCCGGGCGAGCTGCGCCCGTTCCTTGGCCAGGACGCTCTGGGCGGTCAGGAGCCGTTCCTGCTCACGGGCCTCGGAGATCTCGGCGATCCGCAGGGACAGCTCGCGTCGGGCCTGGACGAGCTGACCGAGGAAGACGGGGGCGGTCGCGGTGGCCAGTGTGTAGCTGAGGTGGAACAGGACGTCGGCCTGTGTGAGTTGGGTGGCTTTCAGCGAGGACCACGGCCAGGGCATGAAGTCGATGGTGGCGAAGGTGAGGGCGCACCCGGCCAGCAGCAGGCGGTGGCGGCTGAGCGAGGAGAGCGTGTACAAGGCGACCATGGGGGCGATCGCCGCGTCGGTGACCATGGCGCTTGGGAGCGTCAGCAGGAAGGTTGTCAGCGGCAGGCGCCGGCGCAGTGTGAGGGAGAAGGTGCCGAGCAGTGCGAAGGCCATGGCCGCCCGCACATTGACATCGACGTGGACCCATACGTCCCCCAGCGAGGCCAGGACGAGCGCGGCGTCCAGCAGGAAAGCCGGCGGTCTCCGGGGACTCACCGGGCGTCCCCGGCCTCGGGCGGTGCCAGCAGGCCCGCGCGCTCGGCGATCACGGCCGCCTGGACACGGCTGGTCACCTGCAACTTCTCGAAGACGGAGCTGACATGGCCTTTGACCGTGCCGGTGCTCAGATGCATCCGTCCGCCGATGTCGGTGTTGGCGAGTCCCTCGGCCATGAACACGAGGACGTCCCGCTCGCGCTCCGTCAGCCGTGCGGCGAGGCGGACGGCGGCCGGGTCGCGCATGCCGTGGTCGAGGTAACCGTCCACCACCGTGCGGGCGACCTTGGACGACAGCGCGGGGCCGCCCTCGGCGAGGGTTCGTACGAGGTGGGGGAGCTGGTCGGGGTCCGTGTCCTTGAGCAGGAACCCGGCAGCGCCCGAGCGCAGGGCGGTCGCCACGTATTCGTCGGTGTCGAACGTGGTGAGCATGGCCACCACCGGAGGGTCGGGCAGGCGGCGGAGGCACGCCAGGACGGTGAGCCCGTCGACGTCCGGCATCCGGATGTCCAGCAGGACGATGTCAGGCCGCAGCTCCCGAACCGTCCGTACGGCCTCGCCGCCCGGGACCGCCGCGACGACCTCGATGTCGCCCGCCGCGTTGAGAATGTGTGTGAAGCCCGTACGGACCAGGGCCTCGTCGTCGACCACCAGTACCCGGATCACCTGCGCTCCGCTCCTCGCATGCCACCACGGGATGCCTACCACGCAGAGCGTGGCCCGCCTGCCGGCCTCCGGTGCTTCCCGCCAGTTGGCGGACACCGTCACCGCTCACGACCCGTCGGCCAGGATCAACGGAACGGACGGCATCGTGGAGCTGCTGTCCCCGGTGAGTGTCCGGTTCTCACCCGGATGCCGTCCCGCGTCAGGCGCCGTCCGCTTCGGGTGCGAGGGATCGGAGCGCCATCTGCGTCAACCGGGCTTCCACCACGCCGTGGTCAGGGACGACGGCCGCGCGGAAACCGCGTCCTGCCAGCAGCGAGACGAGCCACCAGGCGGCGGTGTCCGGACTGATGTCGCGGCGGATGTCGCCGGCGCTCTGGCCCTGGCGGACGAGGTCCGCCAGGGCCCCCGCGAAGTGCTGGTGGACGTGGCGGGCGACCGGGCCGAGGTTCGGGTCGTGGGCGAGGGACGCCGCGTCGGCGAAGAGGAAGCCGTGGGCGCCGCGCTGGTGGAAGCGGTCCATGTGAGCCGGGTCGAGGAAGGCGGTCAGTACCTCGAGGATCGGGCGTCCGGCATCCGCGGCGGCCGCCAGGAGCGTGATCACCGCGGTCGCGGCATGATCGAGAACCGCCTCGTAGAGCGCCGACTTGGAACCGAAGTTCTGGAACACCACTGGCTCGGTGACGCCGACCCGTTTGGCGATGTCGGACACCTTGCCACGCTGGTAGCCGGTCTCCGCGAACACCTCGGTGGCCGCGGCCAGGATCGAGGCACGGCGCTCCGCCGCGCGCATACGGGTACGCGTGCGGCCACCGTCCTGGCGGGCGGAGGCCCTGGCGGCGGCCGGTGGGGGCACATCGGACTCGGTCACGGATGCCATCGTATGCCCCCTTGCCCCTTTCCTTAGTCGCGACTAAGTTGGACATGTGCTTAGTCGTGACTAAGTTAAGGAGAGTGGGGTCGTGAACCTCGGACAGCTCATGCAGGGCAAAGCCCGCGCCGACACCCCCGGCATCACCATCGCGACGCCGCGCGCGTACGAGCTCTTCGGCGCGGTCTGTTTCGCGGGCCGACGGCCCCGGGTCTTCGCCCGACTCGCCGCGCTCAGCGGGGCGGAAACCGGCGACCGCGTCCTGGACGTCGGGTGCGGCACCGGATATCTGACGCGGTGCATGGCGGCTCGGGTGGGGCCGAAGGGCGCGGTGACCGGCGTCGACGCGTCGCCGCCCATGCTCGACTACGCCCGCCGCAGGAGCGCCGGCGTGCTGGGCGCGCCGTGTTCGTATCAGGAGGGGATCGCCGAGGCCCTCGGGTTCCCCGACGCATCGTTCGACACGGTCGTCACCAGTCTGATGCTGCATCACCTGCCGGAGGAGCTGCGGCCGGCCGCCCTGCGGGAGATGTGCCGTGTGCTGAAGCCGGGCGGACGCCTTCTGGTCGTCGAGTTCAGGCCGCCGACGAACCGCCTCGGCCGCCACCTGGTGCATCTGGGCAGCGCCCACGCCATGGCGCACCACCGCGTCGACCTGCTGGGCGACTTCATCCGGGACGCCGGCTTCGAGGTGCGCGGTGAAGGCGACGTACGGCCCTGGCTGACGTACGTACAAGCGGTCGGGCCGGATGCCGGCCGGGGGGAGAAGCCGTGACGGTAACGGGACCACCCCCGGCCCCCCAGGGACCCGTGGCTCACCTGCCTTGCCAGACACCCGCGGCGCGCCCGACACACCGAAAACCCCTGCGCCCAACTCCGTTCTCCGTCGTACGCTGACGCCCGCCGTCTGCCGAGGGAGAACGCATGGAGATCCGGAGCCTGACCCGTACCGAAGCCGAGCGCCGGGCCGCGCTGGTGACGGTCGAGCGGTACGACGTGGACGTCGACCTCACCGACCTGCCCGAGGGGCCGGAGGTCCGGTGCGTCTCCACCGTGACCTTCGACTGCCACGAACCGGGCGCCGAGACCTTCGTGGACTGCGCGGCACAGGTGCGGAGCGCCACTCTGAACGGCAAGCCCCTCACCCCCACCGGCGACGGCCGGATACCGCTGCCCGACCTCACCGAGCGCAACGTGCTGCGCGTGGAGAGCGTTCAGGCCGACACGACCACGGGCCAGGGCGTGCACAAGGCGACCGACCCCGCGGACGGCGAGGTCTACGTGTGGATGAGCTTCGAACCCGACGAGGCCCGGTTCGTCTGGGCGTGCTTCGACCAGCCCGACCTCAAGGCCCCGCACGCCTTCACCGTCACCGCCCCGCCCGCGTGGACCGTCACCAGCAACTCCGGTGACCCGCGCGTCGAGGAGGTGGAGGGGGCACGGCGCTGGACCTTCCCCGACACCCCGCCCCTGTCCGTGTACAACACCGTCATCAACGCGGGCCCCTTCCACGAGATCCGCCGCGAGGTCGACGGCCACGACCTCGGCCTCCTCACGCGCCGTTCCCTCGCCGCGATCCTCGACCGCGACGCCGACGAGATCTTCACGCTCACCGGCCAGGGACTCGCCTTCTTCGCCGAGGCCTTCGCGATGCCGTTCCCGCAACGCAAGTACGACCAGGTGTTCGTGCCCGAGTTCGGCGGGGCGATGGAGAACTACGGCTGCGTGACCTGGTCGGACGTGTTCCTGCGGCGAGCGACGCCGACGCCCGCCGAGAGCGAGCTGCTCGCGAAGGTGCTGCTGCACGAGATGGCGCACATGTGGTTCGGCAACATCGTCACCATGCGCTGGTGGGACGACCTCTGGCTCAACGAGGCGTTCGCGGAGTTCGCCTGCCACTGGGCGGCCGAGCGCGCCACCCGGTTCACCGACGCGTGGGCGGGCCATCTGGCGGGCGACAAGCTCAGGGCGTACCTCTCCGACCAGGGCCCCGTCTCGCACCCGATCCACCAGCCCATCCACGACGTCGCCCAGGCCGCGTCGATCTTCGACAACATCACCTACCCCAAGGGCGCCTCGGTCCTCCAGCAGCTGATGACGTACGTCGGCGAAGAGCGCTTCCGGGCCGGCATGACCGCCTACTTCGCCCGCCACGCGTGGGGGAGCGCCACGCTCCAGGATCTGGTCGACGCTCTCTCCGAGGCCGGCGGACGCGACCTGGACACCTGGCGTACGACCTGGCTGGAGACGGCCGGTACCGACCGCTTCTCACTGGAACGCGATGGCGACACGGTCACGCTGGTCGCCGCCGGCACCCCACGCCCCCAGGTGCTGGCGGTCGGGGCGTACGGCAGGAACGGCGAGACCCTGGAACGCACGGCGCTGGTACGCGTCGGGGTGACGCGGACCCGTACCCCGGTCACCGGCCTCCCGCCCGAAGCGGACGTTCTGCTGATCAACGACGACGACCTGACCTTCGCCACGACCCGCCCCGACCCCACGACCCGGGACGCCTTCTTCCGTGCGGCGGCGTCCCTGCCCACGGCCATCTCCCGGGGTGTGGCCACGGCGACGGTCTGGGACATGCTGACCACCGGCGAGGCCACGGCAGCGGAGGCGGGCCGATGCATCACCGCGGTCCTCGCCGCCGAAACGTCCGACGCGGTGATCGAGCCGTATCTGACGCTCGCGGCGGACATCGCCGAACTGTGGGCGCCGCCAGGCGAACGTGCCGGACTGACGGCGGAGGTGGCCGCGGCCTGCCGACGCCTCGCCGCGGACCCCGGCCGCCGTCGGATCGCCCTGCGCGGCCTGGCCCGCACCGCGACGGACCCGGACGACCTGGCCTGGCTCCGCGAACAGGCCGGCGACGACGTGGACCTGCACTGGCGTGCGCTGGTCCGTGAGGCGGAACGGGGAGGCGATGTCTCCTCCGAGACCGCTCGCCTCCTGGAACGCGACCCGGACCCCGACGCGTGGGTCCGCGCCCTCACCGTACGGGCCGCCCTGCCCGACCCCGCCGCGAAGGCGGAGGTCTGGCAGAAACTGGCGGTGGACCGCGCCGTCCCCGTCAACTCGGTCGCCCAGGTGGCGACGGTGTTCTGGCGAACCGACCAGGACGCCTTGCTGACCCCCTATACCCAGCGCTACTTGGACGCGATCCCGCACCTGCACCAAGGCGGAATGATCCCGGCGATGGTCTTCGCGCGCCAGCTCTTCCCACCGCGCGCCATCGGCCCCTCGTACATCGAACAGGCCCGACTGGCGTCCCGCGAGGCGGCCCCGGTGGTCCGCAACACCCTCCTGGAACGCTCGGACGAGGTGAGCCGAATGCTCCACTCCCGAACCCCGACGACCTGACCCGAGGCAGGCACGCCCCGGGCCGCACCAGGAGCCGTCCGGTCGAGCTGATTCCGTGCTCGGCCACAGCACTAGTAGGGCTTTGTTAGGTTCTGTGGTGGGGTTCGGGTGTGGGGGCGGGTTGGCCGCAT